>DEZI01000015.1:0-29008 GCA_002364755.1 Stenotrophomonas maltophilia | reverse complement strand
GGGGTGTGAGCCGCATGGATGCGGCGACCAAGCCCCCATGTATGGGTTCACGGCGTCCCCGCAAACCCACAGCGCCCCGCCATCCCACGGAATGCCCGCTTTTGATCCTGCTTCGGCTTCGGCCTCTGCAGGTGCAGGGCGCAGCCCTGCCGAAAAAACCTACTCCGCGACCGACTCGACCTGCCGCGGTTCCGGCCTCGTATCCGGCAGCTGCCAGAAAATCATCGTCGAGGTCAGCGTGATCGCACCCACGCAGATGAACGTCGCATGCAGCGCCGCCGTCGCACCATGGCCTTCCAGGTGCGTGCCAAACGCCGCCAGCAGGCTGCCGGCCGCCGCCGCGCCGAAGCCGGCCGCCAGCATCATCACCATCGACAGCAGGCTGTTGCCCGAGCTGGCGTACTCGCGGTCCAGGTCACGCAGGGTCACGGTGTTCATCACGGTGAACTGCAGCGAATTGACCGCCCCGAAGAACGCCAGCTGCACCAGGCGCCAGGCCAGGTGCTGGCCCGGGTCCATCAGGATGAAGCTGGCCATCGCAAAGCCCACCAGCACGGTGTTGGTCATCAGCACGCGGCGGTAGCCGTAGCGTTCGACCAGCCTCACCGCCAGCTGCTTGGATACCATGCCTGCCGCGGCTACCGGCACCATCATCAGGCCCGCGTGCATCGGGCCCAGGCCGAGGCCGACCTGCAGCAGCAGCGGGATCAGCATCGGCATGGCGCTGCTGCCGATGCGCGAGAACAGGTTGCCGAGGATGCCGATGCGGTAGCTGGGCACGCGGAACAGCGCCAGCGAAAACAGCGGCGCGGTGGAGTTGGCGGCGTGCAGCCAGTAGCCGACCAGTGCGGCCAGGCCGGCCACGGTCATCAGCATGATCAGTGCGTGTGGCGTGCCCAGCCCGGAGATGCCATCCAGCGCCAGCGACAGCACCACCATCGCGAAGGCCAGCATGATGTAGCCGCGCAGGTCGAAGCGGGTGCGGTGGCTGGCGTAGTGGTCCGGCATGATCTTCATCGCAGCGATGAACCCGATCACGCCGATCGGCAGGTTGATCAGGAACACCCAGTGCCACGAGGCGATTTCCACCAGCCAGCCGCCGAGGGTGGGGCCGATCAGCGGGCCGACCAGGGCGGGGATGGCGATGAAGCTCATCGCGCGCAGGAAATCCTCGCGCGGCACCGAGCGCATCACCGCCAGGCGACCAACCGGCAGCAGCATCGCGCCGCCGATGCCCTGCAGCACGCGCGCACCGACCAGCTGGTGCAGGTGCTGGGCCAGCGCACAGGCCAGCGAGCCGAGGGTGAACAGGATGATCGCCACCAGGAAAGTGCGGCGGGTGCCGTAGCGGTCGGCGATCCAGCCGGAGGCGGGGATGAAGGTGGCGACCGCCAGGGCGTAGCTGAACACCACCGACTGCATCTGCAGCGGGCTTTCGCCCAGGCTTTTGGCCATCGCCGGCAGCGCGGTGTTGACGATGGTCGAATCGAGCATCTGCATGAAGATCGCCAGCGACACCAGCCAGAGAAGCGGGCGGAAACGGGCGTATTCGGCGGCGGATGCGGCGGTGTCGGATGCGGGCGCGCCTGCGGGCGACGGTTCGGACATGGCGTGGGGGCAGGTGCAGCGTGGGGCCGCCATGATCGCGCAATGCGGGTCACGGCGCGATCAATGCCGCGCCGTGGCCCGTGCCGGGATTCAGCGCTGGCTGTGCGCGTGCACCGCGTCGACCAGCACCTGCACGTGTGCCGGGTCCATGTCCGGCGACATGCCATGGCCGAGGTTGAACACATGGCCCTCGCGCGAACCGCCGTTGCCGGCCGCATAGGTGTCAAGTACGCGTGCAGCGGCCGCAGCAATGGCGTCGGGCGAGGCGTACAGCGTGGTCGGGTCGAGGTTGCCCTGCAGGGCAACGCGGCCACCGGTGCGGCGCAGGGCTTCGTCCAGGTCCAGGGTCCAGTCCAGGCCCAGCGCATCGGCGCCGGTCTGCGACAGCGCTTCCAGGTGCAGGCCGGTGCCCTTGCCGAACAGGATCAGCGGCGTGCGCTCGCTGCCTTCGCCGCGTTCCAGGCCTTCGGCGATGCGCTGCAGGTAACGCAGCGAGAACTCACGGTACATCGCCGGCGACAGCACGCCGCCCCAAGTGTCGAACACCTGCAGGGCCTGCGCGCCGGCGGCGCGTTGTGCGCCGAGGTAGGCGATGACCGCGTCGGTGGTCACTTCCAGCAGGCGGTGCAGGGCCTGCGGGTGGTTCAGCGCCATCGCCTTGATGCGTGCGAAATCCTTGCTGCCGCCGCCTTCCACCATGTAGCAGGCCAGCGTCCACGGGCTGCCGGAGAAGCCGATCAGTGGTACCTGGCCGTCGAGTTCGCGACGGATCAGGCGCACCGCGTCCATCACGTAGCCCAGGTCTTGTTCCATGTCCGGCACCGCCAGCCTGGCGATGGCGGCTTCATCACGCACCGGGTGGCGGAACTTCGGGCCTTCGCCTTCGACGAAGTACAGCTCCAGGCCCATCGCATCGGGAATGGTGAGGATGTCCGAGAACAGGATGGCCGCGTCCAGCGGGAAGCGGCGCAGCGGCTGCAGGGTGACCTCGCAGGCGATCTCCGGGTTCTTGGCCATGGCCAGGAAGCTGCCGGCCTTGGCCCGGGTCGCGCGGTACTCCGGCAGGTAGCGGCCGGCCTGGCGCATCAGCCAGACGGGGGTGCAGTCCACCGGTTCGCGGCGCAGGGCGCGCAGCAGGCGATCGTTGCGGAGGGGGCTGGTCACGATGGGCATTCCTTGGGCGAAAGTTGGCAGCGGCGTCAGTCGCCGTGCGAAAGAACCTGGAACCCGCGATGCAGTTCGGCATCACGGGCCTTCTCGAAGGCGTGGCGGGCTTCGTCTGCCTGCAGGAACAGCTCGCGACGCAGCTGCGAGCGCGCACCGACGCGGCCGCTCTCGCGCAGCAGCTCCCAGCCGCCGAACAGGTCCGGCTGCAGGATCAGGCGCAGGAAGCGCGGCGCCTGCGCACCGGCATCGGGATGTTGCAGGTAGACGTGCATGAGGCCGATTGTATCGCCCCGGGGGTGACACGGACCTGTAGAGCCGAGCCCATGCTCGGCTGCGCTTCATGCCGCGAAGGACCGGTAGCGCCGGGCCATGCCCGGCGGGCGCGCGCGGTGTCAGCCCGCGCCCAGCACCTTCAGCACCGCCGCTTCATCCACGTCCGGCACCACTTCTGCCCGGCCCATGCCGCGCCACAGCACCAAGCGCAGGCGGCCGGCGACGTTCTTCTTGTCCAGCCGCATGCGGCCCAGCAGGGCCTGCGGGTCGAGCCCGGCGGGGATCGCCACCGGCAGCTGCAGCTTTTCCAGCAGCGCCTGCAGGCGTACGCGGTCGGCATCCTCGGCCAGGCCCAGGTCGGTGGACAGCTTCGCCGCCAGCACCATGCCCACGGCCACGGCCTCGCCATGGTTCAGTGCATCGCGGCCCGGGGCCGAATAGCCCTGTTCGGTCTCGATGGCGTGGCCGAAGGTGTGGCCCAGGTTGAGCAGGGCGCGCTCGCCCTTCTCGAACGGGTCGCGTTCAACAATCGCTGCCTTGTGCCGGCAGCTGCGCGCAATGGCCTCGGCCAGCGCGGCATCTTCGCCGGCCAGCAGCGCCTCGGCGTGCTGCTGCAGCCATTCGAAGAACACCGCATCGCCCAGCGCGCCGTACTTCACGACTTCGGCCAGGCCCGCACGCAGTTCGCGCGGCGGCAGGGTGGCCAGTACACGGGTATCGGCGATGACCGCACGCGGCGGATGGAAGGCGCCGACCAGGTTCTTGCCGGCGGGGATGTCCACGGCAGTCTTGCCGCCCACCGAGGAGTCGACCATCGCCAGCAGGGTGGTCGGCAGCTGCACGCAGTCGACGCCGCGCATCCAGCAGGCTGCGGCGAAACCGGCCAGATCGCCGACCACGCCGCCGCCGAGGGCGAACACGCAGGCATCACGGGTGGCGCCCAGTGCGGCCAGTGCTTCGATGGCGCGGCCGAACTCGGGCAGGGTCTTGGAGGCCTCGCCGGCCTGCAGCACGTGTTCGCCGACGATCAGGTCCGGGCGCGCGTCCAGCAGGGCCTGTTTCACGGCGGCCAGGTAGCGCGGCGCGACTTCGCTGTCGCTCAGCAGCAGCACGTGGCGGCCGCGCACATGCGAGGCCAGCGCAGCGCCGTCGGCCTGGGCACCGGCGCCGATGGTGATGGAATAGGGGCGGTCGCCGCCAACGGCGACCTGCAACAGGGCGGGGGAGGTCATGCGGTCGGATCCTGGCGCTGCCATTGCGTGGCCAGCTTGACGACAAGCTGGGCGGTGGCGTCGGCAGCGGTAAACGGGTCGGTATCAAGGGTGAGGTCGGCCAGCTCGCGGTACAGCGGGTCGCGCAGCGCGGCCAGATCGTGCAGCACCTGCTCGCGGTCCGGGCGCTGCAGCAGCGGCCGGCCCTTGTCGCGGGCCAGGCGTTCCAGCTGGGCCGCCACGCTCACGCGGAGGTAGACCACGAAGCCGCGCTGGGCGATCAGTGCACGGTTGCCTGCTTCCAGCACGGCACCGCCACCGGTGGAAACCAGTTGGCCGTGGCCTTCCAGCACGCGGGCCAGGGCCTCGCGCTCATGGCCACGGAAGCCGGCTTCGCCGGAGTGTTCGAAGATCGTGGGAATGCTGGCCCCCGCCGCGTCGACGATGGCCTGGTCGACATCGACGAAGTCAAGCGTGAAACGCTCGGCCAGGCGGCGGCCGATGCAGGTTTTGCCGGCGCCCATGGGGCCGATCAGGATCAGGTTCGGAGCAGGATTCATGCCCTCTGATCCTACCACTTCCGCACCGCCGGCCTGGCACGATGGTTGCCGTTGGAAGCATTCGTCGTGACATGGAAGGTGGCCTCAGCGCACCGCCTGCACCAGGCGCTGTCCGTCCAGGGCCACCACATGGTCGGCGCGGTCGGGCAGGGCACGCAGGGCCTGCCGGCTGACCCGCTCGTAGTACTGCACGAACCGCTCCAGCTGCGGACGGCTCATGCCATGCCGGCCGGGCTGGGCGGCCTGCAGGTTCTGTTCCTGCTGCCAGCGCCAGCGCGGCACCACCGAGAAATCCGGCGGCTGCAGAAACCACAGGCGGTCGCAGCGCTGCCACAGCGCCGGGTAGTCGCGGGCCAGCGCCTGGTTGCACCAGCGCCGCCAGCGGCCATCGGGGTCGGCCTCGCGCTCCAGCGCGTTCAAGGGGCTGTCCAGCTCGGCATCGCCCTGCGCGGGCGTGCCGAGGAACCAGCCTTCGAACACCAGCAGGTCCAGCGGGGCGTCCAGCGCTGCCCATTGCGCCTCGGGCAGGCGCTCATCGGCCAGTTTGTCGAAGCGCGGCAGTGCCAGCGGCTGGCGTGCGGCCACCGCGTCGAGCACGGCGTGGGCCAGCGGCAGGTCGTGGGTGCCGGGCGGGCCGCGGGTGATCAGCAGCGGGTGGACCTGGCGGGCCAGGCGCTGGCGCTGCGCGCGGGTCAGGTAGACATCATCGATGGACAGCGCTGCCGCGTTCAGGCCGCGTGCCTGGGCGCGGGCGACCACCTGTGCAGCCAGCGTCGATTTGCCGCTGCCCTGCACGCCGCTGATCGCCAATACTGGCACCGTGGCGCCGCTGGCCAGCGCATCGTCAAGCGCCTGCTCGGCAAGCGCATCCGGGAATCCTTTCACCTGGGGCATGTACGCAGCAGCAACCATGCCGCCACAATAGCCCAATCCGTGTGAGAAGAAGCGAACCATGAGCGACCTTTACGCCGAAGCCCTGTCCACCTTTGCCGCCCTGTTCGACGAGGCTAAGCAGAGCCGCGAGGTCGAGCCCAACGCGATGACCGTGGCCACCGCCGATACGCAGGGCCGCCCGTCGGCGCGTACCGTGCTGCTGAAGGCCTTCGATGAGCGCGGTTTCGTGTTCTACACCCATCTGGACAGCCACAAGGGCCAGGAACTGCAGGCCAATCCGCAGGCGGCGCTGCTGTTCCTGTGGCGCAGCCTGCGCGAGGCTGGCATCCAGGTGCGCATCGAAGGGCGTGTGGAGCAGGTGGCCGATGTCGAGGCCGATGCCTATTTCGCCAGCCGTCCGCGCATGAGCCAGATCGGCGCGTGGGCGTCGCTGCAGTCGAAGACGCTGGCGACGCGCGAGGAGTTCGATGCGCGCGTGGCCGAGGTCGAAGCCCGTTTCGAGGGCAAGGACGTGCCGCGTCCGGAGGGCTGGAGTGGCCTGCGCGTGGTGCCTGACCGCATCGAGTTCTGGTACGGCGCGCAGTTCCGCCTGCACGAGCGCTGGTGCTACGAAGCCGGGGCCGAAGGGCGCTGGAGCAAGAGGCTGCTGTACCCGTGAGTGAAGCCGCGCCGACGCCCGGGTAGCCGCCAACCTTGGTTGGCGATGTTTTGTAGAGTCGAGCCATGCTCGACTCTACAAAGGCAGGTTGTCGCGAATGGACCGGCTCGCTTCATGTGCGGTCAGGCAACCCGTTGGCACAGTTCGGGGATTGCCCTCGACTTCCGGAGTTGCCATGCCGTCCTGGCGTTGCCTGTTTGCCGTGCCATCCCCGCGTGTTGGCATGGAGGCGTACCTGCTGCTGCTCGCCCGCATCGTCGCCGGGGTGATGTTCTGCGTATCCGGCTGGAACAAGGTGTTCACCGATGCGGGACGCGAGCGCATGGTGCATACGCTGGTCGATGCAGGCATCCCATTCCCGGTGTTCAGTGCGCCGGTGCTGGGGGCCATTGAATGGATTGCCGGTGGCCTGCTGGTGCTGGGGCTTCTGAGTCGACCGTCCGCCTTGTCGCTCGCAGCGATCTGCGCGGTGGCTGCACTGACCGATGGCATTGCGCGCATCCCGGCCGGACTGAGCGTGCCGGACTGGCTGAGCTGGTTTTTCTACCTGAGCGAGGTGCCATTGGGCGTGCTGTTGCTGTGGATTGCGGCAGTGGGCAGTGGCCGTTTCGCCGTTGAGGCACGCTGCGCGCGCTGACGGCACGCACCCTGTAGAGCCGAGCCCATGCTCGGCTGATGTTCCCGGAGAAGCAGCCGAGCATCGGCTCGGCTCTACAAACCCTCCGCGCGCAGCCAGCGCCACAGGGTGGTGCGCGACACGCCCAGCGCCTGCGCCATGCCTTCGCGGTCATTGCGATGCTCCTGCAGCAGCGCTTCCAGCTGCGCGCGCGGCGGGCGCTTGCCGTTGCTTTCCAGCGGCAGCGCCGCCGCACCTTCATTCACCAGCTCCGGCGCCAGCTGCCGCAGGCGCGCGGCATCAATGAGTCCTTCGCCTTGCTGCCAGTGGATGCGCAGGCGATCCACCAGGTTGCGCAGTTCGCGCACGTTGCCGGGCCACTGGGCGGCTGTCAGTACGCCCATTGCCTCCTCGCCCAGTGGCGCGTCGATGCCGCGCAGCTGGCGGAAGAAATGCTGTGCCAGCAAGGGGATATCCGCGCGCCGCGCACGCAGCGAGGGCAGGGCGATGCGCAGCGCGGCGAGCCGGTAATACAGATCGCGGCGGAAGCTGCCGGCGGCTGCGCGCTGTTCCAGTGATTGCAGTGTCGCGGCCACCACGCGCAGGTCCACCGGCGTCGGTTCGGTGGCACCCACGCGCAGGACCTCGCCCTCCTCCAGCACCCGCAGCAGGCGGGTCTGCAGTGGCAGTGGCAGCTCGCCGATCTCATCGAGGAACAGGGTGCCGCCGTCGGCGGCCTCGACCAGGCCGACGCGCCCACCGCGGCGCGCGCCGGTGAAGGCGCCATCGCTGTAGCCGAACAGCTCCGCTTCCAGCAGCGATTCGCTGATCGCACCGCAGTTCAGTGCCACGAAGCGGCCTCGGCGGCCGCTGGCCGCGTGCAGCTGGCGTGCGACCAGTTCCTTGCCGGTACCGGTTTCGCCGGTCACCAGCACAGTGCTGTCATGCGGCGCGTACAACGCGATCTGCGCGCGTACCTGCGCCATCGCCTCGCTGTCGCCGAGCAGGGCGTGCGTATCGCTGCGCTGAGCGGTGCGGCGGCGCGCGACCGGGCGGCTGCCGCCGGAGCGGGCCAGCGCCTGGGTCAGTTCCAGCGCATGTTCAAACGCCTGCCGTACCGAATCGGCCGAGTACAGCAGCACGCCGGGCAGGCCCATCTGTTCGGCGTGGTCGATGGCCATGCCGGTGCCGACGATCACCTCGATGCCGTTGGCGCGCAGATCGGCAATGCAATCGCGCGCATCTTCGCGGGTGACGAAGCGGCGGTGCTCGATATCCAGGCCGAAGCTGTGCTGGAAGTTGCTGAACACCGGCACGTCGCTGGCGTGGGTGACCAGGCCGATGCGCGGGGCGATCCGGCGGGCACGGGCCAGCGCCTCCATCAGATCGAAGCCGTTGGCCTGGATCGGCACCAGCGGCAGCTCCAGCCGCCCGCGCAGCCAGGCCGCGTTGGAGCCGCCGGCGATGACCACGTCGCAGTGCTCGCGGCGCAGGCGCTGGCCGATCACGTCCACCGCTTCCTCAAAGCCCAGGTTGATCTGCTCGATGCGCGCGCGGCGATCGAACTCGGGGATGACATCACCGAGCAGGCCGGTCAGGCGCGAGACGCTGACCGTCCAGATGACCGGGCGGCCGGGGTCGGCATCGGCGTGGCGCAGGGGCGAGCGGGGCAGGTACATGGCGGCAGTCTGGGTGACGACGTTTCATGATACATCCGTTTCACTGTTTCATTTGTTTCATCGCTTCAGCATGGTCATGTCTTTGAAATCAACCGCTTGCAGCTTGGCATGGTGCTTGCGCCCTCTATTCCGTTCCCAACCTGGATTGCCGCATGACCGCTTCCACTCCTTCTTCCGCCGGTGCCCGATTCCGCGAGGCGCTGGCTGCCGAATCGCCGCTGCAGGTGATCGGCGCGATCAACGCCAACCACGCCCTGCTGGCCAAGCGCGCCGGCTTCCGCGCCATCTACCTGTCCGGCGGCGGCGTCGCTGCAGGTTCGCTGGGCCTGCCGGACCTGGGCATCAATACCCTGGAAGACGTGCTGATCGACGTGCGCCGCATCACTGATGTCTGTGACCTGCCGCTGATGGTGGACATCGACACTGGCTTCGGCCCGAGCGCGTTCAACATCGCCCGCACCGTAAAGTCGCTGATCAAGGCCGGCGCGGCCGCCTGCCACATCGAGGACCAGGTCGGCGCCAAGCGCTGCGGTCACCGCCCGGGCAAGGAAATCGTCTCGCAGGGTGAAATGGTCGACCGCGTGAAGGCTGCCGCCGATGCCAGGACCGATCCGGACTTCTTCCTGATCGCCCGCACCGACGCCATCCAGGTGGACGGCGTGGACAAGGCCATCGAGCGCGCCATCGCCTGCGTCGAAGCCGGCGCCGATGGCATCTTCGCCGAGGCCGCCTATGACCTGGACACCTACCGCCGCTTCGTCGATGCGGTGAAGGTGCCGGTGCTGGCCAACATCACTGAATTCGGCGCCACCCCGCTGTTCAGCCGCGACGAACTGGCCTCGGCCGGCGTGGCCATCCAGCTGTTCCCGCTGTCGGCGTTCCGCGCCGCCAACAAGGCGGCCGAGAACGTCTACCAGTCGGTGCGTCGCGACGGCCACCAGCGCAGCGTGGTAGGTGCGATGCAGACGCGTGAAGAACTGTATGACCGCATCGGCTACCACGCTTTCGAACAGCAGCTCGACGCCCTGTTCGCCGCCAAGAAATAAGCAGTACCCTGCACCATCAGTTTTCGGAGGGAAAACATGAACGATACGACCGCAACCCCGACCTTCAAGCCGAAGAAGTCCGTCGCCCTGTCCGGCACCGCTGCCGGCAACACCGCGCTGTGCAGCGTCGGCCGCAGCGGCAACGACCTGCATTACCGCGGCTACGACATCCTGGACCTGGCCAATACCAGCGAGTTCGAGGAAATCGCCTACCTGCTGGTGCACGGCAAGCTGCCGACCCGTGCCGAACTGGTCTCGTACAAGGCCAAGCTGAAGTCGCTGCGTGGCATCCCGGCCGCGGTGAAGGCCGCGCTCGAAGAGCTGCCGCCGTCGGCGCACCCGATGGACGTGATGCGCACCGGCGTGTCCGTGCTCGGCTGCGTGGCGCCGGAAAAGGATGACCACAACCATCCGGGCGCGCGTGACATCGCCGACAAGCTGATGGCCTGCCTCGGTTCGATGCTGCTGTACTGGTACCACTGGAGTCACAACGGCCGCGCCATCGACGTGGAAACCGACGATGACTCCATTGGCGGCCACTTCCTGCACCTGCTGCACGGCGACAAGCCGCAGGATTCGTGGGTGAAGGCGATGCACACCTCGCTGATCCTGTACGCCGAGCACGAGTTCAACGCCTCGACCTTCGCCTGCCGCGTCATCGCCGGCACCGGCAGCGACATGTACAGCGCGATCTGCGGTGGCATCGGCGCGCTGCGCGGCCCCAAGCACGGCGGCGCCAACGAAGTGGCGTTCGAAGTGCAGAAGCGCTACGACAGCCCCGATGAAGCCGAGGAAGACATCAAGGCCCGCGTCGAGCGCAAGGAAGTGGTGATCGGCTTCGGCCACCCGGTCTACACCGTGTCCGATCCGCGCAACAAGGTGATCAAGGACGTGGCCCGGGAGCTGTCCGAAGAACAGTCCAGCATGAAGATGTACGACATCGCCGAGCGCCTGGAAACGGTGATGTGGGACATCAAGAAGATGTTCCCGAACTTGGACTGGTTCAGCGCCGTCAGCTACCACATGATGGGCGTGCCGACCGCGATGTTCACTCCGCTCTTCGTGATTGCCCGCACCGCCGGCTGGAGCGCGCATATCGTCGAGCAGCGCATCGACGGCAAGATCATCCGCCCGAGCGCCAACTACACCGGCCCGGAAGATCGCGAGTTCGTCGCCATCGACAAGCGCGCCTGATCCATCTGCTGTACCCATCCGGCTGGCCGCGCGCCGGCCGGATCCCTTCGTTGCCGCTTCGACGGCACCCGGCCCGCCTCAAGTACTCCGCCAGCCCATGAATACCGATTACCGCAAGAACCTCCCCGGCAGCACGCTGGACTATTTCGATGCGCGCGCCGCCGTCGACGCGCTCCAGCCCGGCGCCTACGCGACGCTGCCGTATACCTCGCGCGTGCTGGCCGAGAATCTGGTGCGCCGCTGCGATCCGGCCACGCTCATTGACTCGCTGGCGCAGCTGATCGAGCGCCGCCGCGACCTGGATTTCCCGTGGTTCCCCGCGCGCGTGGTCTGCCATGACATCCTCGGCCAGACCGCGCTGGTGGATCTGGCCGGCCTGCGCGATGCGATCGCCGACAAGGGCGGTGACCCGGCCAAGGTCAATCCGGTGGTGCCGGTGCAGCTGATCGTCGATCACTCGCTGGCGGTGGAATGCGGTGGTTTCGATCCGCAGGCGTTCGAGAAGAACCGCGCGATCGAAGATCGCCGCAACGAAGACCGTTTCCACTTCATTGACTGGACCAAGCTGGCGTTCGAGAACGTCGACGTGATCCCGCCGGGCAACGGCATCATGCACCAGATCAATCTGGAGAAGATGTCGCCGGTGGTCTACGTGCAGGACGGCGTGGCCTTCCCCGATACCTGCGTGGGCACCGACAGCCACACCCCGCACGTGGATGCGCTGGGCGTGATCGCCATTGGTGTTGGCGGCCTGGAAGCGGAGAACGTGATGCTGGGCCGCGCCTCGTGGATGCGCCTGCCCGACACCGTCGGCGTCGAACTGAGCGGCCGCCCGCAGCCGGGCATCACCGCCACCGACGTGGTGCTGGCCCTGACCGAGTTCCTGCGCAAGGAGCGCGTGGTCGGCGCCTGGCTCGAATTCTTCGGCGAGGGTGCCGCGGCACTGACCATCGGTGACCGCGCCACCATCTCCAACATGTGCCCCGAATACGGTGCCACCGCCGCGATGTTCTACATCGATGCGCAGACCATCGATTACCTGCGCCTGACCGGCCGCGAGGAGTCGCAGGTGGCGCTCGTGGAGAACTATGCACGCACCAGCGGCCTGTGGGCCGATGACCTGGCCACCGCGCAGTACGAGCGCGTGCTGCACTTCGACCTGTCCAGCGTGGTGCGCAACATGGCCGGCCCGTCCAACCCGCACAAGCGCGTGGCCACCGCCGAGCTGGCCGAGCGCGGCATCGCCGACGAAGTCAAGCTGGAAGCGGGCAAGGCCGAGCAGGCGCAGGGCCTGATGCCCGATGGCGCGGTGATCATCGCCGCCATCACCAGCTGCACCAACACCTCCAACCCGCGCAACGTGATTGCCGCCGCACTGCTGGCACGCAACGCCAATGCGCGCGGCCTGCAGCGCAAGCCGTGGGTGAAGTCGTCGCTGGCACCGGGCTCGAAGGCCGTGCAGCTGTACCTGGAAGAATCCGGCCTGCTGCCGGACCTGGAGCAGCTCGGCTTCGGCATCGTCGCCTTCGCCTGCACCACCTGCAACGGCATGAGCGGCGCGCTGGACCCGAAGATCCAGCAGGAAATCATCGACCGTGACCTGTACGCCACGGCCGTGCTGTCGGGCAACCGCAATTTCGATGGCCGCATTCATCCGTACGCCAAGCAGGCCTTCCTGGCCTCGCCGCCGCTGGTGATCGCCTATGCCATTGCCGGCACCGTGCGCTTCGACATCGAGAAGGACGTGCTGGGCGTGGATGCCGACGGCAACGAGGTGCGCCTGAAGGACATCTGGCCGAGCGACGCCGAGATCGATGCCGTGGTGAAGGCCGCGGTGAAGCCCGAGCAGTTCCGCAAGGTCTACAACCCGATGTTCAACGTGCGGGTGGAGCATGGCGCCGCGGTCAGCCCGCTGTACGACTGGCGCCCGCAGAGCACGTACATCCGTCGCCCGCCGTACTGGGAGGGTGCGCTGGCCGGTAAGCGCACGCTGGCCGGCATGCGCGCGCTGGCGGTGCTGCCGGACAACATCACCACCGACCACCTGTCGCCGTCCAACGCGATCATGGCCTCCAGCGCCGCTGGCGAATACCTGGCGAAGATGGGCCTGCCGGAAGAGGACTTCAATTCCTACGCCACCCACCGCGGTGACCACCTGACCGCGCAGCGCGCCACGTTCGCCAATCCGAAGCTGTTCAACGAGATGGTGCGCAACGACGACGGCAGCGTGAAGCAGGGCTCGCTGGCGCGCGTGGAGCCGGAAGGCAAGGTCATGCGCATGTGGGAAGCGATCGAGACCTACATGGACCGCAAGCAGCCGCTCATCATCATCGCCGGCGCCGACTACGGCCAGGGCAGTTCGCGTGACTGGGCCGCCAAGGGCGTTCGCCTGGCTGGCGTGGAGGCGATCGTGGCCGAGGGCTTCGAGCGTATCCATCGCACCAACCTGATCGGCATGGGCGTGCTGCCGCTGGAGTTCAAGCCGGGTACCACCCGCCTGACCCTGGGCATCGACGGCACCGAGACCTTCGACGTGGTCGGCGAACGCACCCCGCGCGCTGATCTGACCCTGGTCATCCATCGCCGCGACGGCCAGCGCGTGATCGTGCCGGTCACCTGCCGCCTGGACAGCGACGAGGAAGTGGCGATCTACGAAGCGGGTGGCGTGCTGCAGCGCTTCGCCCAGGATTTCCTGGAAGGCGCCAGGGTGGCGTGAGGCAGCCGACGGCCCGGCAACGGGCCGTCTTTCTTTGCAAGGAACACATCCATGACCTTCCTCCCGCAACTCCGTATTCCCGCCACCTACATGCGCGGTGGCACCAGCAAGGGCGTGTTCTTCCGCCTGCAGGACCTTCCCGAGGCCGCCCAGGTTCCCGGCGCCGCGCGTGATGCGCTGCTGATGCGCGTGATCGGTTCGCCCGATCCGTACGGCAAGCACACTGACGGCATGGGTGGCGCGACCTCCAGCACCAGCAAGTGCGTGATCCTCTCCACCGCCTCGGTGCCCGACCACGACGTGGATTATCTGTACGGGCAGGTGTCGATCGATACCGCCTTCGTCGACTGGAGCGGCAACTGCGGCAACCTCAGCACCGCCGTCGGCCCGTACGCGATTGCCAACGGCCTGGTGGATCCGGCCCGGGTGCCGCGCGATGGCCTGTGCACCGTGCGTATCTGGCAGGCCAACATCGGCAAGACCATCATCGCCCACGTGCCGATGCGCGATGGCGAAGTGCAGGAGACTGGTGATTTCGAACTGGATGGCGTGACCTTCCCGGCCGCCGAGATCCAGCTGGAGTTCATCGATCCGTCCGACGATGGCGATGCCGGTGCGATGTTCCCCACCGGCAACCTGGTCGACACCTTGGACGTACCGGGCGTGGGCAGCTTCGAGGTGACGATGATCACCGCTGGCATCCCGACCATCTTCCTCAACGCGGCCGATCTGGGCTACACCGGCACCGAGCTGCAGCCGGCGATCAACGAGGACAAGGCGGCGCTGCAGAAGTTCGAGATCATCCGCGCCCACGGCGCGCTGCGCATGGGGCTGATCTCGAAGCTGGAGGATGCGGCTACCCGCCAGCACACGCCGAAGGTGGCGTTCGTTGCGCCGGCGCAGGATTACGTGTCGTCCAGTGGCAAGGCCATTCCGGCGTCGGCCATCGACCTGCACGCACGGGCGCTGTCGATGGGCAAGCTGCACCACGCGATGATGGGTACGGCAGCCGTGGCCATCGGTACCGCGGCGGCGATTCCGGGCACGCTGGTCAATCGCGCGGCCGGTGGCGGCGAACGCGAGGCGGTGACCTTCGGCCATCCGTCCGGCACGCTGCGCGTGGGTGCGCAGGCCGGGCGCGTTGACGGCCAGTGGACGGTGACCAAGGCCATCATGAGCCGCAGCGCCCGCGTGTTGATGGAAGGCAAGGTGCGCGTGCCGGCCCAGTAATGCTCTGGTAGCTGCCAACCGTGGTCGGCATGGGGCCGCCAACCACGGTTGGTGGCTGCCGGGTTCCGGACGGGGCCGGGTTTCCGACCGCCGGGGCGTCAACACGGCGACGAGGCGCGCCTATAATGGCCGCCTTGATCAAGGAGTGACGACATGAGCGGTCCGGCACGGCGGAAGCGGTGGGGTTGGGCGGCGGCTGTCCTGGCAGGAGGCCTGTTGCTGGGCCTGGCCGGTTGTCGCAATGACAGCGGGCAGCTGCCCAAGGCCAGCGGCGAAGCCATCGCCACCAAGGCCGAGCAGGTGAAGGAGTTCACCCTGCTGCGCGCCTACCCGGACCAGAAGAGTGAAGGCCTGTCGCTGGCGCTGGAGTTCTCGCGCCCGCTGGTCGGCACCCAGGACTTCGACACGCTGGTGCGCTTCGAACAGAAGGTCGGCACCGACGACAGCAGCTGGACCCTGTCCGATGACGGCCTGACGCTGCGCTATCCCTTCGTTGAAGCCGGCAAGGAATACAGCCTGGTCGTCTCCGAAGACCTGCTGGCCGCCGACGGCAGCCGTCTGGGCAAGGTGCTGAAGCAGAAGGTGTTCAGCGGCGAGCTGAAGCCAGTGGCCGGTTTCGCCTCGCAGGGCAGCGTGCTGCCTGCCAAGGACAGCCGTGGCCTGCCGGTGGTGTCGGTGAACGTGCCCGAGGTCGATGTCGAATTCCTGCGCGTGCGCGAGAAGGACCTGCCGACCTTCTTCAGCCAGTACCAGCGCGGCGGCCGCCGTGGCAGCTGGGAGCTGAGCAGCGACTACGAGCGCAGCCCGATCAACAAGCTGGCCGAGCCGGTCTACGTCAACCGCTTCATCCTGGGTGGCAAGCAGAACGAGCGGGTGCTGACCTACCTGCCAACCCAGGACATCAAGGAGCTGCAGGAGCCAGGGCTCTACTTCGCCCTGCTCAAGCGCACCGGTGACTACGAAGGCGAGTTCGATACCGCGTTCTTCTCGGTCAGCGATATCGGCCTGCACACCCGTGCCTACAAGGACAAGCTGTTCGTCCACACCGCCGCGCTGAAGGACGGTGCGGCGCTGAAGAACGTCGACCTGCGCGTGCTCGACGCCAAGGGCGAGGTGGTGCTCAAGGGCAGCACCGACAGCAACGGCAACGCGCTGCTGAACTACACCCTGGACGCGACCCACGTACTGGTGGCCAGCAGCGGAAAGGACACCAGCTTCCTGCCGTTCAACCAGCCGGCGCTGGACCTGAGCGAATTCGCCGTGGCCGGCCGTGACAATGCCTGGTTCGACGTCTACGCCTGGTCCGGTCGCGACCTGTACCGCCCCGGCGAGACCGTGCGCCTGTCGGCCCTGCTGCGCGACAACGACGGCAAGCCGGTCAAGGCCCAGCCAGTCTTCCTGCGCCTGAAGCAGCCCGACGGCAAGACGTTCCGCGAGACCCGCCTGCAGCCCGGCGAGCAGGGCTACATCAACTTCGAGCAGACCATTCCCGCCGAGGCGCCGACCGGGCGCTGGCAGGTGGAGTTCCGTACCGACCCGGCCAGCAAGGAAGCGATCCAGGGCATGACCCTGCGCATCGAGGAGTTCCTGCCCGAGCGCATGAAGCTGGACCTGGACAGCGCGCAGAAGACGCTGAAGCCGGGCGAGGAGCTGCGCCTGCAGGCCAATGGTGCCTATCTGTATGGCGCCCCGGCCGATGGCAACCGCTTCACCGCGCGCCTGGCCGTGGCCGCCGAACAGCAGCCGGTGGAAGGCCTGCCGGGTTATTTCTTCGGTGACCCGACCCTGCAACTGCCGCGCGAAGCCAAGGACGTGGTCGACACCACGCTGCCGGCCAATGGCCAGCTGCGCGAAGACGTGGCGCTGCCGGAAGAGGCGGCCAAGGCCAAGGCGCCGATCGCCGTGGTGCTGTCGGGCAGCCTGTATGAAACCGGTGGCCGCACGGTTACCCGTACCCTCAAGCGCGTCATGTGGCCGGCCAATGCGCTGGTCGGCGTGCGTCCGCTGTTCAACCCCGAGGATGGCGCCGATTCCAACGGCAACGCGCGCTTCGAGCTGATGCGCGTCGATGCCGCCGGCAAGCCGCAGCCCGCCAAGGGCCTGAAGGTGACCCTGGTGCGCGAGCTGCGCGACTACCACTGGACCTTCAACGACAACCGCTGGGACTACGATTTCACCCGCCGCTTCGAGAACAAGGAAACCCGCACCGTCGATGCCGGCAGCAGCGCGGTCGCCTTCGATTTCCCGGTGGAGTGGGGCGAGTACCGGGTGGACGTGTTCGATCCGGGCACCGGCCTGACCAGCCGCTATCCGTTCCACGCCGGCTGGAGCTGGGGCGATGACAACCGCGGCCTGGATGCACGCCCTGACAAGGTCAAGCTGGGCCTGGACAAGACCGGCTACAAGGCCGGTGACACCCTGCAGGTGACGGTGGCCCCGCCGCACGCCGGCAAGGGCATCCTGATGGTCGAGAGCGACCGCATGCTGTACGTGCAGGAGATCGACGCCAAGCCGGGTGCCACCTACAAGATCCCGGTCACCGCTGACTGGGAGCGCCACGACGTCTACATCACCGCCCTGGTGTTCCGCGGCGGCAGCGCGCCCAGCAAGATCACCCCGGCCCGCGCCGTGGGCGTGGTGCATGTGCCGATGGACCGCAAGGGCCGCACCGTGGCCGTGGGTCTGGTGGCGCCGAAGCAGATGCGTCCGGAACAGGACCTGCCGGTGACGGTCAGCGCACCGCAGCTGGCCGGCAAGACCGCGCACGTCACCGTGTCGGCGGTGGACGTGGGCATCCTCAACATTACCCGCTTCCCGGTGCCCGATGCCGGCGCGCACTTCTTCGCCCAGCGTCGCCTCGGCATCGATGCCTACGACATCTACAGCCGGGTGATCGAGAGCTTCGACGGCAGCAACGGCAAGCTCAAGTTCGGCGGCGACATGGCCCTGCAGGCACTGCCGCAGGCCAAGCGGCCGACCGCGCGCGTGCAGACCGTGGACCTGTTCTCCGGCCCGGTGCAGCTCGATGCCAAGGGCAATGCGCGGATCCGCCTGAAGGTGCCGGACTTCAACGGCACCCTGCGCGTGTCGGCGCTGGTCTACAGCGATGACCAGTACGGCAAGCGCGATGTGGAAACCATCGTGCGCGCGCCGATCCTGGCCGAGGCCAGCATGCCGCGCGTGCTCGCCCCGGGTGACCGCAGCACCGTCACCCTGGACGTGCAGAACTTCACCGGCAAGCCCGGCCAGTTCAACGTGCAGGTGGACACCGAAGGCCCGCTCGGGCTGGGCGAGGGCAGCCGCAACGTGCAGCTGAACATCGATGCCAAGACTACGTTGAGCTTCCCGCTGTCGGCGCGCGAGGGCAACAGCGTGGCCAAGGTGCGGGTGCGCGTGGACGGCAACGGCTTCAAGGCCGACCGCCGCTACGACCTGCCGGTGCGTGCGGCGTGGCCGCAGGTGATCCGTTCGCAGGTGCGCACGCTGGATCCGCTGGGCGCGGTCAGCCTGGATGGCGGCCTGGCCGATGGCCTGATGGCCGAGTCGGTCAACGCGCGCCTGCTGGTCAGCCCGCTGCCGCCGATCCCGTTCGCCAGTGCCCTGCAGGGCGCGCTGAACTACCCCTACGGCTGTGCCGAACAGACCACAAGCAAGGGCTACGCCGCGCTGATCCTGGACCAGGCCACGTCGTCGATGCTCGGCACCGACGGCCTGGATGCCAAGACCCGCCGCGAGCGCATGGAAGGCGCGTTTGGTCGCCTGGCCTCGATGCAGGTGGCCAACGGCAACTTCTCGATGTGGGGTGACGACGGCTACGTGAACCCGTGGCTGACCCCGTACATCACCGAGTTCCTGCTCGATGCCAAGGACGGTGGCTTCGCCGTGCCGGACAGCGTGCTGCAGAAGGCGCTCAACCGCCTCAGCGAGGACCTGCTGTCCGGCGGCAACCAGTTCTACGGCCAGGATGACCGCGAGAAGCTGAAGTTCGCCAACCAGGCGTATTCCGGCTACGTGCTGGCCCGCGTCAACCGCGCGCCGCTGGGCACCCTGCGCACGCTGTATGACAACGAGCGCGGCAAGGCGGTCGGTGGTCTGTCGCTGGTCCACCTGGGCGTGGCGCTGTCGCTGCAGGGCGATGCCAAGCGTGGCCAGGCGGCGATTGCCGCCGGCTTCGCCAAGTCCAGCAGCGAGCGTCCGTCGTACTTCGGTGATTACGGCAGCGCCATCCGTGATGACGCGCTGATGATCGCGCTGACCCACGAAAACAAGCTGGCCAAGCCGGCCTGGGATGCACGCGCGGTCGATCTCGGCCGTGGCCTGGATGCCCGCCGCAATGCCGGCTGGATGTGGCTGAGCACCCAGGAGCAGGTGGCGATCGCCCGCCTCGGCAAGGCCTTGGCGGCAAACCAGAAGGCACTGGTGGCCGGTGAACTGGTGATCGGCGGCAACAGCGAAGCCATCGGCGAGCGCAAGCTGTTCGGCCGCAACTTCACCGGCAGCGAGCTGGCCAGCGGCGTGCGCTTCACCCCGCAGGGCCAGCCGCCGATGTTCGCCAGCATCGACGTGGCCGGCATCCCGCGCAGCGCGCCGGCGCCGGACAACAGCGTGCTGGGCGTCGAGCGGACCTACTTCGGCACCGACGGCAAGCCGTGGACGCCGCGCCCGCTGAAGGAAGGCGAAGCGCTGATCGTGCGCATCACCGTCAGTGCCGATACGCAGATGCCCGATGCGCTGCTGACCGACCTGCTGCCGGCCGGCCTGGAAATCGAGAACTTCAACCTGGGCGACGCCAAGCAGTGGGCCGACGTGGTGGTCGATGGCATCACCATCAGCGACCGCAGCTCGGCCGCGGACACCAAGCACGAAGAGTTCCGCGACGACCGCTACGTGGCCGCGCTGAAGCTGTCGCGTGGTGGCAAGGCCAGCGTGTTCTACCTGGTGCGTGCGGTGACCCCGGGCACCTACTCGGTGCCGCCGCCGCTGGTGGAAGACATGTACCGCCCGCAGCTGCGTGGCGTGGGCCGCAGCAATCCGACCACGATCACGGTGGTCCAGCCGTGACCGCGCGGACGGGCCGCGACGGCGCGGCCCGTCCCTCCGGCACGCTGCAATGAAGAACGACCGGACGACCCGGCGGGCGGCCCTGCGCCGCCGGCTGCAGCTGTTGTGGCCCTGGCTGCGCTGGGGCACGGCGTCGCTGCTGGTCCTGCTGCTGGTGCTGGATGTCGCGTTCCCGCCGCCGCTGCCGAAGCAGCGCGATACCAGCACTCTGGTGGTGGCCGCCGACGGCAGCCCGCTGCGCGCCTTCGCCGATGCCGAAGGCGTGTGGCGCTACCCGGCCTCGGCCGACAGCGTCTCGCCGCTGTACCTGCAGGCGCTGCTGACCTACGAAGACCGCTGGTTCTGGCAACACCCCGGCATCAACCCGCTGGCGATCCTGCGTGCCAGTGGCCAGCTGCTGCGCGGCGGCCGCATCGTGTCGGGCGGTTCGACCCTGACCATGCAGGTGGCGCGCATCCTCGATCCGCATTCGCGCACGCCGTGGGGCAAGCTCAAGCAGATGCTGCGCGCGGTACAGCTGGAAGTGTACCTGTCGAAGGCGCAGATCCTGGCGCTGTACCTGGAACGCGCGCCCTACGGCGGCACCATCGAGGGCGTGGAAGCGGCCAGCTGGGCCTACCTGGGCAAACCGGCCACCCAGCTGTCGCATGCCGAAGCCGCGCTACTGGCCGTACTGCCGCAGGCGCCGAGCCGGCTGCGTCCGGACCGCCACCCGGAAGCGGCCCAGAAGGCGCGCGACAAGGTGCTGGCGCGCATGGCCGAGCTCGGCGTGTGGACGCCGGAAGAAGTGGAGGACGCGCGCATCGAGAACGTGGTCGCCCGCTCGCTGCGCCCGCCGATGCATGCGGCACTGCTGGCGCAGCGGCTGCATTCGGCACATCCGGGCCAGGCGCGCATCCAGAGCAGCATCGACCTGGACCTGCAGCGCACGCTGGAAGAGCGCGTGGCCAGTTATTTTTCCACGCTGCCCGAGCGCACCTCGGCGGCTCTGCTGGTGGTGGACAACCAGACCCTGCAGGCCCGTGCCTATGTCGGCACGCTGGCCTTCGGTGATCGCCAGCGCCTGGGCCACGTCGACATGGTGCAGGCCTGGCGCTCGCCCGGGTCCACGCTCAAGCCCTTCCTGTACGCGATGGCGCTGGACGATGGCCTGATCCATTCGGAAAGCCTGCTGGTGGATGCGCCGCAGAGTTTCGGCAGTTACCGGCCGGGCAATTTCGATGAAGCCTTCAACGGCCCGGTCGGTGCATCGAGCGCGCTTCGCCTGTCGCTGAACGTGCCGGCGGTGGACCTGCTGCAGCGGGTGGGCTCGGCGCGTTTCGCCGCGCGCCTCTCACACGCGGGCATCCAGCTGCGTTTCCCGCCGGGCAGTTCGCCGAATCTGTCGTTGATCCTCGGCGGCACCGGTGCGCGCCTGGAAGATCTGGTTGGCGCCTTCGCCGCGCTCAATCGCAACGGCATCGCCGGACGCGTGCGCTACACCGATGACGAGCCGATGATCGAGCGGCGTCTGGCTTCGCCCGGGGCCAGCTGGATCGTGCGCGAGATGCTCGAATCCAATCCGCGCCCGGGTTATGGCGTGGGCACCTTCGATGTTGGCGGCCGCCCGCGCGTGGCCTGGAAGACCGGCACCAGTTATGGCTACCGCGACGCGTGGGCGATCGGCAGCACGCGCCACTACACGGTGGGTGTGTGGGTGGGCCGGCCCGATGGCACGCCGCTGCCTGGGCAGTACGGTGCGGTCACTGCACTGCCGCTGATGTTCGAAGTGGTGGACAGCCTGCCGCGCCAGCCTGGCGATGCCGCCGCCGCGCCGATGCCGGCCAGCGTCAGCCGCGCCGATGTGTGCTGGCCCACCGGCGGACTGGCCGAATCGTTGCCGGCCGCGCTGTGCCAGCGACGCATGCTGGCCTGGCTGCTGGACGGTGGCGTGCCGCCGACCTTCCCTGAGCGCGAGGCGCGCCGTTGGCAGCCGGGCCGCCAGCGTTACATGGCCGACGCGCGTACCGGCCAGCGGCTGTCCGCCGACTGCAGCGCGCCGCACAGCGAAGTTGAGCGCGAGATCGCGCGCTGGCCGGCGCTGTTGTCACCGTGGCTGCCCAAGGCCACGCGTGATGCCTCGCAGCTGCCGCCACTGGCAGCGGACTGCCGCGACGATGGCCGCGAAGCGAGCGTGGCCCTGCACGTGGATGGCCTGAACGATGGCGCGGCATTGGCGCGGGCACCCAATGCCGAGCACGGCGTGCGCCTGCAGCTGCGCGCGTTGGGCAGCGAACAGGCGGTGGACTGGCTGCTGGATGGTCGCTGGATCGCCCGCACCCAGGGCGCGCAGCTGATGCAGCGCGAGTTTGCCGATCCCGGCGCGCATACGCTGACGGCACTGGCTACCGATGGCGCGTGGACGCAGGTGCGGTTCACCGTCATCCGTTGACGCCGGGCATGGCCCGGCGCTACCGGTGCGACCGCTGAAATGCTCTGGTAGAGCCGAGCCCATGCTCGGCTGCTTTCGCGGGGTGCTTTCGGCGTTCAGCCGAGCGTAGGCTCGGCTCTACAGCGGTGAGCGGCTGCGACCGCTGAAATGCTCTGGTAGAGCCGAGCCCATGCTCGGCTGCTTTCGCGGGGTGCTTTCGGCGTTGAGCCGAGCGTAGGCTCGGCTCTACAGCGGTGAGCGGCTGCGACCGCTGTAATGCTCTGGTAGAGCCGAGCCCATGCTCGGCTGCTTTCGCGGGGTGCTTTCGGCGTTCAGCCGAGCGTAGGCTCGGCTCTACAGCGGTGAGCGGCGCCGTAACCGTTACTTACCGATCCACCCGTCCAGCAGGTCGGCGAACTCATCGGCGTGCTCCTCCTCCTGCGCCAGGATGTCCTCCAGGATGCGCTTGGTGGTGGTATCGCGGTCGCCGATGAAGTTGATCATTTCGCGGTAGCTGTCGATGGCGATGCGCTCGGCCACCAGGTTCTCGCGCACCATGTCGCGCAGGTCGCTGCCTTCCTTGTACTCGGCATGCGAGCGCGCGGTCAGCGTGTCCGGGTTGAAGTCCGGTTCGCCGCCCAGCTGCACGATACGCTCGGCCAGTTTGCCGGCGTGGTCCTGCTCCTGGTGTGCATGTTCGAGGAACTCGGCCTTGACCGCATCGGCCAGCATGCCCTTGGCCATGTAGTAATGGCGGTAGTAGCGCAGCACGCAGACGTACTCAGTGGCAAGGGCATCGTTGAGCAGCTTGATGACCTCTTCGCGGTCCGCGCTGTAGCTCTCGGTGATGGCCCCATCCTCGATATTCCGACGCGCGCGTTCACGCAGGGTTTCACGATCGGTGAGGCCATTGGGCTTTGCGGAGTGGGACGGGTTGGCTGGCTTCTTGGACATGGCTGGCCGGTTTCCTTTCATCTGTGGGGGGGGCAAACGTGGGGGGATCAAACGGGGAGGTGTTCCAGCACGTAGTCGGCCGAGGACACCTCGAACTGACCGGGCTCCTCGATCCAGGTGGCGCGAACAACACCGTCGTCGACGTACAGGGCGAAGCGACGCGAACGGAGGCCCATGCCCGAGGCGCTGGCATCCAGCTCCAGGCCAAGTGCACGGGTCAGTTCAGCGTTGCCGTCGGACAGCATCAGCAGGCCCTCGGGCACGTGCTGGTCGGCAGCCCAGGCTTTCATCACGAACGGATCGTTGACCGCCATGCAGTACACGTCGATGCCCCGCTGGCGGAAGGCCGCGAACTTCTCCACGAAGCCAGGCAGATGGCGGGCGGAGCAGGTCGGGGTGAAGGCGCCGGGCACGGCGAACAGGACCACCCGGCGCCCATCGAACAGGGCATGGGTGTCCCGCGTTTCGATGCCCTCGCCAATGCGCTTGAGGGTGACTTCTGGTATACGGGCGCCGACATGGATCGTCATGGGAACTCCTTGCTGCGGACAGGCTAGTGGGGCAGATGGGACGGTGGCGTCAAGACAGTGGAAACCGGGTGTGCCCACCCCATCCTGGGGCAGGGCCACAGCAGCCGCATTGCGCTGGATCAGTTGGCGTCACCGGCGCCCCACGGGCAGCGGCGTAGCATGTCGGCGCGTAGAATGAACCCGGGGCGGCGCCACCGGCGCGGCCGAAGCAGATCGAGGTAGCTGGATGGAATTCAAGGATTACTACGCCACCCTGGGGGTGGAACCGAGTGCGGGCGAGGCCGAGATCAAGACCGCCTACCGGCGGCTGGCGCGCAAGTACCACCCGGACGTGAGCAAGGAGGCCGGCGCCGAGGACAAGTTCAAGGCGGTCAACGAGGCCTACGAGGCGCTGCGCGATCCGGAAAAGCGCGCGGCCTATGACCAGCTGCGCGCGCAGGGCTACCGCCCGGGCGAGGAATTCAACGTGCCGCCGAACTACGGCGGTGCCGGTGGCTTCAATTTCGAGGAAGTGTTCGGCGGCGGCGGTGCCGGCGGCGGCTTCAGCGATTTCTTCGAAAGCCTGTTCGCGCGCCAGCGCGGCGGCCAAGGCGCCGGCCCCGGCCCGGGCTTCAGCAGCCATGGCCAGGCGCCCAACCGCGATACCCGGGCCAAGCTGTCGGTGCCGCTGGAAGCGGCCTACGGCGGCGACAGCCTGCGCATCACCGTCAACGGCAAGCAGCTGGACGTGCGCGTGCCCAAGGGCATCCGCCCGGGCCAGGTGATCCGCCTGTCAGGGCAGGGCACCCATGGCGGCAACCTGCTGCTGGAAGTTGAATACGCCGCCCACCCCCAGTTCGAGGTCGATGGCTGCAACATCCTCTATACGCTGCCGGTGACCCCGTGGCAGGCAGCGCTGGGCACCAGCATCAGCGTGCCGACCCTGGGCGGCGCGGTGGAACTGAAGATCCCGGCCGATTCCGATGCTGGACGCAAGCTGCGCCTGCGCGGCCGCGGCCTGCCGGGCAACCCGGATGGCGACCAGATCGTGGAGCTGGAGATCGTGGCCCCGGCGGCAACGGACGAAGCGCAGAAGAAGGCGTACCGGAACCTGGCAAAGGCCTTCGGCGAAACGATCTGACCGGCCGGAGGAACGCCGGCGGCAAGACCATTTGAAGGTAGCGCCGGGCCATGCCCGGCGGCTCTGACATGTAGCGTCGAGCCATGCTCGACTGCCGTAACCAACAGCAGTCGAGCATGGCTTGACTCTACAGAAATCGCCTCAGCCCTGGCCGGCGAACACGCGTTCCAGCACCTCGGACAGTTCGTCTTCCGAGAATGGCTTGGTGATATAGGCCTTGGCGCCCTGGCGCATGCCCCACATGCGGTCGGTGTCCTGGTCCTTGGTGGTCACCAGGATCACCGGAATGTGCCGGGTCGCCTCATCGCGGGCGAGCGTGCGGGTGGCCTGGAAACCATTGAGGTTGGGCATCACCACGTCCATCAGCACCAGGTCGGGCAGTTCAGCCTTGGCTGTTTCCACCCCGGCCGCGCCGTCGGTGGCGGTCAGGATCTGGTGCCCGAGTTTCTCGACGATGCGCTGTATCCCCAACAGCTGCGACGGTGAGTCGTCGACGATCAGAATGCGTGCCATGTTGTTCCCCGTGTCATGCCCGCAGTGTAGTGCGGGCACGTTGCGGGTGGGAACACGGCCGCTGCCGTCCGTCGCCTGCCTGCGACGTTCAGTCGATCCGCACCACCGTGCGGCCCAGCGAGCCACCGGTCAGCATCCGTTCGAACACACCCGGCAGGTCCGCCAGGCCGACTTCGGCGGTGCAGATGCGGTCCAGGTGCTGCGGCTTCCACTCGCCGCCCAGTCGCGCCCACACCGCTTCACGCAGGTCGCGCGGCGCGCTGGCCGAAGAAACGCCCAGGAGTGACACGCCACGCAGGATGTACGGCATCACCGTCATCTCCAGTTTCGGGCTGGCGGCCAGGCCGGCACTGACCACGCTGCCATAGGGCACGGTCTGCGCCAGCAAGCTGGCCAGCATCGATCCACCGGCATTGTCCAGGCCACCGCCGAAGCGGGCTGACTGCAGCGGCGCGGTATCGGCCAGTGCTTCGCGCGGCAGCACCTCGGCGGCGCCGATGTCGTGCAGGAAGGTGGCCTGCTCAGGCTTGCCACTGATCGCATGCACGTCGTAACCGGCACGGCTGAAGATGTCCACGGCCAGCGCGCCGACCCCGCCGGTGGCGCCGGTCACCGCCAGCGGGCCGTGCCCCGGGGTCAACCGATTGTCCTGCAGGCGCAGCAGGGCGAGCGCGGCGGTGAAGCCGGCCGTGCCCAGCACCATCGCTTCGCGCGGGCTCAGGCCGGCAGGCTGGGCGATGACCGCGCGCGATTCCAGCCGCACGTACTGGCTGTAGCCGCCGTCACGAGTCTCGCTGAGCCCGCAGCCGGTGGCCAGCACCGCATCGCCTTCGCGCCAGGCCGGGTCGCTGGAGGCGACCACGGTGCCGGCCACATCGATGCCACCGACCAGCGGGAAGCGCCGCAGGATCTTGCCCTTGCCCGTGCCGGCCAGGGCGTCCTTGTAGTTGACCGAGGACCAGTGGGCGCGGATCAGCACCTGGCCGGGGCTGAGGTCGTCCACGCCCAGCTGGACTGGGCCGCTGCGGTAGCCGGCATCGTCGTTTTCGATCCGGAAGGCGGTGAACGGGGTGGTGGGGGCCATCGGCGCTGCCTGACTTCGAGGAAAACGCCACCTTACCCGGTCATGGCCCTTTCAAACCTGCCAGTCCGCCCCATCTTGTATGATCGGTGAAGATTCACGGCTGGCGCCGCGGGAAGGGCCCGCGCCGCAGCCCACATATTGATGGAGCGTGCATGGCCTGGAATACACCCGGCGGCAACAAGGGCGGACAAGGCCCCGAGGACAATCGACGCGGGCCGTTCGGGTCGCGTGGCGGTGGCAATGGTGGTGGCTGGGGCGGTCTGCCCGGGCCGCTGAAGGACCTGTTCGATGGCGGCATCCTGCGTTGGGTGGCGGTGGCGGTCGTGTTGCTGGTGCTGTTCTCCAGCTTCCAGCTGATCGGCGAACAGCAGCGCGGCGTGGTGCTGCGCTTCGGCCAGTTCTCGCGGATCCTGACCCCGGGCCCGAACTTCAAGCTGCCGTGGCCGATCGAATCGGTCACCAAGGTCAACGCCACCGAGATCAAGACCTTCTCGATCCAGGTGCCGGTGCTGACCCGCGACGAGAACATCGTCAACGTCTCGCTCAACGTGCAGTACCGCATTGATGATCCGCAGCAGTACCTGTTCGGTACCGTCGATGCCGACCAGGTGCTGGAACAGTCGGCGCAGAGCGCGGTGCGCGAGGAAGTCGGCCGCGCCGACCTCAATTCGGTGCTGAACAACCGTGGCCCGTTGGCCGTGGCCGCCGAGGAGCGTCTGCAGACGTTGCTGGGTGCGTTCAGGACCGGCCTGACCGTGACCGGCCTGACCCTGCAGGACGCCCGTCCGCCGGAGGAGGTCAAGCCGGCCTTCGACGAGGTCAACGGTGCCCAGCAGGTCAAGGAACGCCTGATCAACGAAGCCCAGGCCTACGCCGCCAAGGTCGTGCCGGAAGCCCGAGGCCAGGCCTCGCGTGCCCGTACCACCGCCGAAGGCTACAAGCAGGCCGTGGTGTCCAAGGCCGAGGGTGACGCGCAGCGCTTCAGCCTGCTGCAGGCCCAGTACAAGGACGCCCCGGAAGTCACCCGCAAGCGCCTGTGGCTGGAAACCGTCCAGCAGGTGCTGAGCGAGAACCGCAAGGTGATTGGTGGCGATGGTCGCCAGCTGATCTACGTGCCGATGACCGGCGACACCCGTCCGGGCGCCTCGGCCCCGGCCCCGGTGCCGAATCCGGAGGTGGTGATGCCGTCGCTGCCGGGTACCGCAACCGAAGTTTCCCGTGATCCGGGCCGGCCGGTGGCCCGCCCGACCGGGCGTCCGAGCGGCCGTGAGGAGGGCAGCCGATGAGAAGTTCTATCTGGATTGCCGTCGTCGTGGCGGCCCTGCTGGCCCTGCTGGGTTCGGTCTACGTGGTCCGCGAGGACCAGACCGCCATGGTTCTGAACCTGGGCAAGGTGGTGCGTTCGGACATCAAGCCGGGCCTGCACTTCAAGGTGCCGGTGGTGGAAACCGTGCGCGTATTCGACCGCCGCTTCCAGGTGCTGGATACGGCACCCGCGCGTTACTTCACCGCCGAGCAGAAGGACGTCAGCGTCGACTTCTTCGCCGTTGGCTACATCTCCAACGTGGGCGACTACTTCCGTGCCACCGGTGGTGACCCGCGCGTGGCCAATGCCCGCCTGCAGCCGATCATCACCGATTCGCTGCGCAACCAGATCAACTCGCGCACCCTGCAGCAGCTGGTGTCCGGCGACCGTAGCGAGCTGATCGCCGCGCAGCTGAAGGACATCAACGAAGCGGTGTCCGGGCTGGGCATGCAGATGATCGACCTGCGCATCAAGCAGGTCGACCTGCCCACCGACAGCCAGGTGATCAACGACGTGTACGAGCGCATGCGCGCACAGCGCAAGCAGGAAGCTGCCAAGCTGCGCGCCGAGGGCGAGGAACAGTCGCTGACCATCCGTGCCCAGGCCGACCGTGACAGCACCGTGCTGATCGCAGAGGCCGAGCGTGATGCACAGCGCCTGCGCGGTGAAGGTGACGCCGACGCCGCCCGCATCTACGGCAAGGCCGGTTCGGCCGACCCGTCGTTCTACGCGTTCTACCGGAGCCTGGAGGCCTACCGTGGCTCCATGACCGACGGCAACGGCGTGATCGTCCTGGACAAGAACGACCCGTTCCTGCAGTACCTCAAGAACGACCGCTGAGGTCGTTCGGCAAGATCCCACGGGGCCCGGCCAGATGCCGGGCCCCGTGTTTTTTCCGGAGTGCCCCACATGAAAGATCTGTTCGCGGCCGTCTGCCTGGTGGCCGTGCTGGAAGGCCTGCTGCTGTTCGTCGCGCCGCTGGCCTGGAAGCGCATGGCCGAGCGCCTGCTGGACCTGCCCAGCCCGGCCCTGCGCAGCTTCGGCGGCCTGGTGCTGCTGGCCGGCCTGAGCCTGCTGTGGTGGGCAAGGCACTGAATGGTGGGCAAGGCACTGAATGGTGGGGTCGGCCGCGGGCCGGCAAGCCGGCGCGGTCGGGTGTAGCGCCCGAGCCTGTGCTC
>DEZI01000023.1 GCA_002364755.1 Stenotrophomonas maltophilia | reverse complement strand
TGGCCCTTCCGCCCGCCCCCCCCCCCCCCCCCCCCCCCCCCCGCCATCCCACGGAATGCCAGCTTTTGACGTTGCCGTTGCCGTTGCACTGAGCAGGTGCAGGGCGCAGCCCTGCCAGTGCTACGCTACCGCCAGCGACTACCACGGAGGCGGGATGGGGGCGATCGTGTTGTTGCCGCTGGGCGTGGACGATGCCGCGCTCGACCGCTGCCTGGCCGCGCTCGACGCCGGCACCGCCGCGGGCACTGCGGTATGGCTGGCCGATGATGCCCAAGCCGGGCCGCGGGCGCAGGCCGTGGTCGAGCACTGGCTCGCGCATACGCCGCTGCAGGCCGAATACACCCGCCGCGCGCGACCGCTCGGCGAAGTCGCCCACCTTGATGAAATGCTGCGCGCCTGCGAGGGACTGGACGTTGCCGTCCTCGCCCCGGACAGCGTGCCCGCGCCCGGCTGGCTGCAGCAGCTGCAGGCGGCGTTTGCCCGCGATGCCGCCATCGCCACCGCCACGCCCTGGTGCAATGCCGGCGAAACTGCCGCATGGCCGCGGCTGGGCGAAATCAATCCCGAGCCGGTCGATCCCGTGTTGCTGGCCCACACCTGTGCAAGCCTGCCGAACCTGCACCCGGAACTGCCTTCGGCGGTCACCCACGCGGTGCTGGTGCGCGGCAACGCGCGGCGCCGTGCCGGTGGCCTCGATACCGACAGCTACCTCGGCTGGAACGCGGCGCTGGTCGACCTCAGCCTGCGCATGGCCGGGCTGGGCTGGCGCAACGTGCTGTGCGAAAACGCCTTCGTCAGCCGCGCCGGCGAGGCCGTCAGCCGCGAGGGTGACCTGGAGGCCCTGGCCGCGCGCTGGCCGGGCTGGATGCCGCGGCTGGCCGATTTCCTCATGCACGACCCGCTGCATGCGCTGCGTGATGACCTGCAGCAACGGCTGCAGCAGGCGATAATGCCGCGAGAGCAGGGCGACCTGTTCGCCACGCCACCGCCGCCGGAGTCGCCTGCTTGAACCCTGCCATCGCCGCCATCGTCGTCACCTACCAGAGCGGCAGCACCATCGATGCCTGCCTGTCGCGGCTGCGCCAGGCGCAGGACGTGGCCGAGATCCGCGTGGTGGACAACGGTTCGCAGGATGACACGCTGGAAATCGTGCAGCGCCACGCCAGTCACGATCCGCGCGTGCGCTTCATCGGCAACCCGGACAATCCCGGCTTTGCCGCCGCCAACAACCAGGGCGTGGCCGATTCAGGCAGTCCCTGGCTGGCCTTCATCAATCCCGACCTGCTGGTGGAGGAGGACACCTTGGCGGCGCTGCGCCTGCGCGCGCTGGAACTGGGTGACTGCCTGCTGGGCGTGGAGCAGGTGGACGAACACGGCTTCGCCGACGATGCCGTGCGCCGTCGCGATCCGGATTTCCTGGCCATGCTGCGTTCGCCCGGACGCGGCGGGCGCCTGGCCATCCCGCGCGACCCGGCGCAGGCGATGCAGCAGGTGCCGGCGCTGTCCGGTGCGTTGCTGCTGATGCCGCGCGCGCTGTTCGACCGGCTCGGTGGCTGGGATGCCGGCTACCGCCTGCACGCCGAAGACCTGGACCTGTGCCGCCGCGTGCGCGAGGCGGGCGGCGTGGTGGCCATCGCCAACGATCTGCGGGTGACGCACGTGCGCGGGGTGTCCAGCCGCTCGCGGCCGTTCTTCGTCGAGTGGCACAAGCACCGCGGCCTGTGGCGCTACTTCAGCAAGTTCGAGGCGAAGCAGCGTTCGGCGCCGGTGCGGGTGCTGGTGTGGGGCGCGATCTGGGCCCATGCACTGATGCTGGTGCCGCGGCTGCTGCGCAAGGCGCTCTGACGGCGGGGTGGGGCGGGGCATCCATCCACGCATGGCGTGGATCCACCGGCAGCCCTGCCGGGAAACGCGCTTCACCCGAACGGGCGCATAATTGCCCCATGGCCATCATCCAGTCCCTGCTCGACACCGACCTGTACAAGTTCACCATGATGCAGGCGGTGCTGCACCAGCACCCCGGCGCCCTGGTCCAGTACCGGTTCAAGTGCCGCACCCCCGGTATCGACCTGGCGAGCTACATCGACCAGATCAACGAAGAGATCGACCACCTGTGCAGCCTGCGCTTCAGCGACGAAGAGCTGGACTACATGCGTGGCCTGCGCTTCGTGAAGCCCGACTTCGCCGATTTCCTCGGCCTGTTCCACCTGGATCGCAAGTACATCCAGCTGAAGCCGTCAACGACGGTGCCGGGCGAGATCGACTTGGACATCACCGGTCCCTGGCTGCACACCATCCTGTTCGAAGTGCCGCTGCTGGCGATCATCAACGAAGTCTGGTTCCGCAACACCACCACCGCTGATTTCGCCGAGGGCGAACGCCGCCTGCAGGCCAAGGCCGCGCTGCTGCGCGACACCCCCGGGTTCGAACAGTGCCGCATCGCCGATTACGGCAGCCGCCGCCGCTACTCGCGCGACTGGCATGCACGCCTGCTGCCGCTGCTGCGCGATGCCCTTGGCCCGCAGCTGGTCGGCACCAGCAACGTGCACTTCGCCCGTCTGTATGGCATGACCCCGCACGGCACCATGGCCCACGAATATCTGCAGGCGTTCCAGGCCCTTGGCCCGCGCCTGCGTGATTCACAGGTGGCGGCGCTGGATTCGTGGGCACGCGAATACCGCGGCGACCTCGGCATCGCTCTGTCCGACGTGGTCGGCCTGGATGCGTTCCTGCGCGATTTCGACATGTACTTCTGCAAGCTGTTCGACGGCGTACGCCACGATTCTGGCGATCCGTTCGACTGGGGCGATCGCATGCTCGCCCACTTCCAGCAGCGCCGCGTCGATCCGCGCAGCAAGGTGCTGGTCTTCAGCGACGGCCTGGACATCACCAAGGTCATGCGCCTGTACGACTACTTCCGTGGGCGCTGCCAGGTGGCCTTCGGCGTCGGTACGCACCTGACCAACGATCTTGGCCCGACCCCGCTCAACATCGTCATCAAGATGGTCCGCTGCAATGGCCAGCCGGTGGCCAAGCTGAGCGATTCGCCGGGCAAGAGCATGTGCGATGACCCGGGCTACCTCAGCTACCTGCGCCAGGTCTTCGAACTGCCGCCGGAAACGCCCCAGGGCTGAGCCCGGGGCGGTATCGCCGGGCGGTCACGCTCAGGGGTAGTCGACGCGCACCAGGTAAGCCCCCTGCAGCGGCTGCTGCTTCGGGGCTTCCAGGCGGTAGCTTTCCGAGAACACCAGATCACCCGCGCGCAGGCTGCGTGCGGCCACGGCCAGCTGCTGGCCCTGGCGCTTGCCATCGCGCAGCATTGCGCCCTGGCCTTCATCCATCGCCACCAGTGCGACCGTCGCGCCCTTGGCCGACAGCGGGCAGCCTTCCAGGCGCAGCTGCTGTGCGTCCACGCGCGCCGAGCAGCCCGGATCGACGATGCGACCGCTGAAGCGGACCGTGCCGCCATCGGCATGTGCCAGCGAACTGACACCCATCAGGGCCACGCAGAGCAGGATCGAGGTCTTCATGACGTTCTCTGGTTCGGTATGAGTCTGTTAACGACAGCCCCAGACAGTCTTTAAGGGTCAGAATTCCGATCTGGAAGGCGCGTCACTGAGCAATAGTGATGCGCGTCAAATATTGCGTTTTTGCCTTGAAAACAGCCTCCTCCTCGCTGCGTGACACGCGTGTAAACCACGTTCCGCAGGAGTGTGACGTGCGTTCGAAAGTCGTCGAACGCATGGCGGGGTATCACGCCAAATATTTGGCGTCAATGTGCGATGCGACACATCTAATGCGTGAACTGCATCACATTTATGATCTATACTGTCGTCTCGGGCCCCAAGGATGGCTTCATCGCGGGTCCGGCCACAGGTGAGACGCAAGGATGGGTCTGATGCCCGGCAGTGCTCCTTGCTTCCTCCTCTACGTCCACATTTCTCAGTAGGGTTAGAAAGCAAATGCGCAAGATCAATCTGTTCGCCGTCCTCCTGCTCGCCGCCGCACCGCTGGCCGCCAACGCTGCCGATGGCACCATCAACTTCACCGGCAAGGTCACCGCCAAGACCTGCGAGATCAATGCCGGCTCCAGCAAGGACTTCACCGTTCCCCTGCCGCCGGTCGGTACCACCGCCCTGAAGACCGCCGGTGACGTCGCTGGCCGTACCGCCTTCTCGATCAACCTGAGCAACTGCTCTGCCGGCAAGGTCGCCACCTACTTCGAGCCGGGCGTCACCGTCGACTCGAGCACCGGCAACCTGGTCAACACCGCCAGCGGCGGCGCCACCAACGTGCAGCTGCAGCTGCTGACCGCCAACGGCACCGCGGTGAAGGTGAGTGGCACGGGCACGCTGCAGGCCGGTACCTGGACCGATGTCGCCGACAAGGGCGCGGCCAAGCTGGACTACGCCGCCCAGTACTTCGCGACCGGCCAGTCGACTGCCGGCGACGTCGCCAGCAACGTCAAGTACACGATCATCTACAACTGATCGTAGCTGCACCCTCCCTGCCCGATGCAGCCATCGGGCAGGGCTTCGTTCCATTTCCCGGGTCGTCCTTCCGATGAAAGCCATCCTTTCCCGGGCGCTGCTGCTGGCGGCGCTCTCGCTGCCCCTGTGTCAGAGCGCTCTGGCCGGCGTCGTCATCAACGGTACCCGGGTGATCTATCCGGCGCAGTCGCGCGAAGTGACCGTGCAGGTGGACAACACCGGCGACACGCCGTCGCTGGTCCAGGCCTGGATCGATTCGGGTGATGCGGAGCAGACGCCGGAAACGAGCGACGCCCCGTTCGTGCTGACCCCGCCGATCAGCCGCGTGGAAGCCGGCCGCAGCCAGGCGCTGCGCATCATCTTCACCGGCAAGGCGCTGCCCAGCGATCGTGAATCGGTGTTCTGGTTCAACGTGCTGGATGTGCCGCCCTCGCCGCAGGCCACCCCGGGCGAAGAGCAGAACCTGCTGCAGGTTGCATTCCGCTCGCGCCTGAAGCTGTTCTATCGCCCGCAGGGGCTGGCCGGCACCGCAAACGATGCGCCCGCGCTGCTGCGCTGGAGCCGCATCGGCAACCGCCTGCGCGTGGAAAATCCGAGCCCGTTCCACGTCACCCTGGCCGAAGTGCGTGCGCTGGCAGGCACCCAGGATGCCGTGGTCGAGGAGCAGGGAAAAATGCTGGCACCTGGCCAGCAGCTGGAGTTCACCGTGCCGGCCACCACCGCGCAGGTGCGCTTCACCACCATCAATGATTTCGGCGGGCGCGTGGAGCGCACCGTCACCGTCGGAAGCGGGAGCTGATCGAACGGCTGCATGCAGGCAGCGCGCCCTCCGTCATGGCTGCATCGCGGCCGTCGTCAAGGAATGTCAGTGTGATTGGAAACAGATTGACATTGTCGATTCAGCAGGCTGTGTGCCTGCTGGCTGCGGGTATCGCCTGCCCAGGATGGGCCGTGGCGGCGCCGGCCAACCTCGGCGAGCAGGCGCTGATGGCGCAGAGCGCTGCGGCAACCGCGCGCGTGCCGGAACAGGCCCAGTTCAATTCAAGTTTCCTTTCCGGGCAGGCCGGCAAGGTGGATCTGTCCTCCTTCGCCAACGGCAACCCGATGGTGGCCGGTACCTACCGCGTCGACATCTACGTCAATGGCGCCTGGCAGGGCCGCCGCGACCTGCAGTTCAAGGCTGACGCACAGGGCAAGGTGGACGCCTGCCTCGGCATGCCGTTGCTGGAGGAGTTCGGCGTGGACAGCGAAGCCGTGTTGGCCCAGCAGGATCCTGCACTGGCTATCGATGCCGCTGCCTGCGTCCCGGTGCAGCAGCGCATGGCCGATGCCTTCGGCGCCTACGACGGCGGCAACCTGCGCTACGACCTGAGCATTCCGCAGGTGTTCCTGCGCCGCCAGGCGCGTGGCTACGTCAGCCCGGCGCTGTGGGACCGCGGCATCAACGCCGGCTTCGTCGGCTACAGCTTCAATGCCATCAACAGCGACCTGCGCACCGAAGACGGTGGCCGCAACCAGAGTGCCTATCTCGGCCTCAACGCTGGCCTGAACCTGGGGGGCTGGCAGTTCCGCCATGATTCCAACCTGACCTGGAACAGCGGCGATGGCCGCCACTGGCAGAGCATCGCTACCTACGCCCAGCGCGGTATCCCGCAGGTGCGCGGCCTGCTGACCGTGGGCGATGCCTACACCAGTGGCGAACTGTTTGATTCGATCGGTTTCCGCGGCATCAGCCTGGTCACCGATGACCGCATGCTGCCTGATTCCCTGCGTGGCTACGCACCGGTGGTGCGCGGCATCGCCGAGACCAACGCGCGCATCGAAGTGCGGCAGAACCAGCAGCTGATCTACTCCTCCACCGTATCGCCGGGCAGCTTCGTCATTGATGACCTGTACCCGACCGGCTACGGCGGCGACCTGGAAGTTCTGGTGATCGAGGCCGATGGCCGCCGCCGCGCGTTCAAGGTGCCGTTCGGCTCGGTGCCGCAGATGCTGCGCCAGGGTGTTTCGCGCTACGCGCTCACCGCCGGCCAGGTGCGCAGCGCGCAGCTGCTGGATGACCCGTGGATGCTGCAGGGCACCTACCAGCGTGGCGTCAGCAACCGCTTCACCGTGTATGGCGGCAGCGCGCTGGGCAAGGGCTACGGCTCGGTGCTGTATGGCGTCGGCCTGGCCACCCCGCTGGGTGCCTTCGCCGTCGATGTCACCCACGCGCGGACCGAGTTCGATCACATGGCAGGCCGTTCCGGTGCCAGTGTGCGCCTGAGCTACGCCAACCTCATCAGTGAGACCAACACCAACTTCGCCCTGGCCGCGTACCGCTATTCCACCGGCGGCTTCTACAGCCAGCAGGATGCGCTGCTGGCGCGCGAGGACGACGCGCGCGGCATCGATCCTGCCCTGCGTGGGCGCCAGCGCAGCCAGTTCCAGCTGACCCTGAACCAGCCGCTGGGCGAGCAGGGGGGCGCGCTGTACCTCACCGGTGCAATGCGCGATTTCTATGATCGCCCTGGCACCAGCAAGCAGTACCAGCTGGGCTACAACAACGCCTGGCGCTCGCTGAACTACGGCATCTCCGCGGTGCGGACCGAGCAGGGCGACGGCGGCACGGCCGACACCCAGTATCTGTTGTCGCTCAGCGTTCCGCTGGGACGCCGCAGCGGCCAGCCGATGTCCTTCAGTGCCGACGTCGGCGTGCGCGACCGCAGCGGCTACGACAACAGCCGCATCGGCATGACCGGTGCGGCCGGCGCAGATGGCAACTTCACCTACGGCGCAGCGTTCTCGGACAGCCGCAACGGCGCATCCACCGCCACTGCCAGCGCTGAGTACCGCAGCCGCTATGCATCGCTCAGTGGCTCCTACGGCCAGTCCAGCGATTTCCGCCAGGCATCGGTGGGCGCCAACGGCAGCATGGTGGTGCACGCCGGCGGCGTTACCTTCAGCCCGCAGCGTGGCGACACCATGGTGCTGGTCGAGGCGAAGGGCGCGCGCGACGCACGCGTCACCAACGCACCTGGCCTGCGCATCGACGGTCGTGGCTACGCGGTGGTGCCTTATGTCTCGCCGTACCGCCTCAATACGGTCACCCTCGACCCGCAGGGCATGTCGCAGGACGTGGAGCTGGACGGCAGCAGCCAGTCGATCGCGCCGTATGCCGGTGCCATCAGCTACCTGCGCTTCGATACGCGCCAGGGCCGTGCGCTGCTCATCCAGGTCCGCAATGCCGATGGCAGCACGCTGCCGTTCGGCTCGCAGGTGAAGGACGAGCAGGGTCAGCCGGTGGGCATGGTCGGGCAGGGTGGCCGCGTATACGTGCGCAGCGAACACGACCGCGGCCAGCTGCTGGTCGAGTGGGGCGTTGCCGCCGACCAGCGCTGTACCCTTGAATACACGGTGCCTGCGGGCACCACGGCCGGCCCTGCCGGATTGATTGCCGTGGAGGCAGCATGCCGATGAAGACGTTCCGCCGGGGCACTCTGGCGATGGGCCTGCTGGCCGCGGGCATGGGCCTGGGGTTGTCGGGTCAGGCGCTGGCGTCGTGCAAGCTCAGCAACCCCCGGTTCTTCTCGCCTCAGGATGTCCAGATGGACATGGGGCAGGTGGTCATTCTGCCCAGCACGCCCGTGGGCGGCGTGATCAAGCAGCTGAGCGTGCCGATCACGCAGAAGAACAGCATCGTCAGCTGCGACTGGCGTGGGGGCAGTGCGATGGGGGCCTTCATCAACGCGGCGCAGCGCCAGCCCGTGTCGGGGTTCCAGAATGTCTATCGTACGGGCGTTGACGGGGTGGGCATCCGCCTGTATCGGGATTCCGGCGCGATCCAGACCTACTACCCGCACACCATCTACCTCGGCGGAGGCACAACCGGCTCGCTGACGGGCGGTTTCTTCCGGATCGAGCTGATCAAGACGGCGGCACAGACAGGGTCCGGCACGATCGCTCCCAACGGACCGTTCACCACGTACTACCTGGATGGCGATGGCCCATCGGATCCGGTGCTTACGTCCAGCTTCCGCGGCATGGGCACCACGGTCGTCAGCCCCACCTGCGAAGTGGATGCCGGCAGCCGCAACATCGTGGTGGATTTCGGCAACGTGCCGAACTCATCCTTCACCGGCGTGGGTTCGCGTGCCGTGGATCGTGATTTCAACATCACCCTGCGCTGCCAGGGCAGCAACGTGGCGCAGTACCAGAGCACCATCGGCATCCAGCTTGATGCCACGCCGGCCAGTGGCAACCAGCCCGGCACGCTGGCCATCACCAGCGGCACCAACAGTGCCACCCGCATCGGCATCCAGATCGTGCGCCGCAACGGCGGCAGCGAGCAGAACGTCACCTTCGGCGACAGCCTGACGCTGGGCGACACGGTAACCGGTACCTCGTCGATGAGCCTGCCGCTGCGCGCACGCTACATCCAGACCCAAGCCGGAACGGTGGGGGCAGGCGAGGCCAACGGCACCGCGACGTTCACCATTACCTACAATTGACCTGCCGCCGGGCATGGCCCGGCGCTACCTGGAGATCGCAGGGCATGTGCCGGTAGCGCCGGGCCATGCCCGGCGAGCGCGCAGCGCGGTCGTCTTATTCCAGCGCGTAACGCAGCACGAACAGCGTCGCCACCAGCCACACCGCCGGATGCACCTCGCGCCAGCGGCCGGTGCCGGCCTTCAGCGCGGCGTAGGCGATGAAGCCGAAGGCCAGCCCGTTGGCGATGGAATAGGTGAACGGCATCGCCAGCGCACACAGCGCGGCCGGCACCGATTCGGTCAGGTCGCTCCAGTCCACTTCCACCAGTTCGCGCAGCATCAGGCCGGCCACGAACAGCAGCGCCGGCGAGGTGGCATAGGCGGGCACCATGGCCGCCAGCGGCGAGAACAGCAGCGCGGCCAGGAACAGCGCCGACACCACCAGTGCGGTCAGGCCGGTACGGCCGCCCACCTGCACGCCCGAGGCGCTTTCGGCGAAGGCGGTGGTGCTGCTGGTGCCCAGCAGTGAACCGGCCACGATGGCCGTGCTGTCGGCCAGCAGCGCACGGCCGAAGCGCTTCTGCGCGCCCGGCAGTTTCAGCAGGCCGGCGCGTCCGACCACGCCGTACAGCGTGCCGGTGGCATCGAACACTTCCACCAGCACGAACACCAGCACCACCTGCAGCAGCACCGCGATCGGCGCGCCGCCGTCGTGGTGCAGCAGGCCGGGCAGGTCCAGCTGCAGGAAGGTCGGTGCCAGGCTCGGCGGCAGCGACACCAGGCCGTGGTACTGCACGTCACCCAGTGCCCAGCCGGCGCCGGTGACGGCGAGGATGCCGATCAGGATCGCACCGCGTACGCGGCGCGCTTCCAGCACCGCGATCAGCAGGAAACCGCCGAGCGCCAGCAGCGGCGGCGCCGTGTTCAGCGGGCCGAGCGCCACCAGCGTGTCTTCGTTGCCGACGATCACCCCGGATTTCTGCAGCGCGATGATCGCCAGGAACAAGCCGATGCCGGCCACGATGGCCGAGCGCAGTGACGACGGAATGCCGGCCACCAGCCACGCACGCACGCCGGTCAGCGACAGCACCAGGAACACCAGCCCGGAAATGAACACCGCGCCCAGCGCCTGCTGCCACGGCAGGCCGGCCGCGCCGACTACCGTGAAGGCGAAGAACGCGTTCAGGCCCATGCCCGGCGCCATGCCTACCGGGAAATTGGCCGCCAGGGCCATCACCGCCGAACCCAGCGCGGCGGCCAGGCAGGTGGCGACGAACACGGCGCCGGCGTCCATGCCCGTGGTGCCCAGGATTTCCGGGTTGACGAAGACGATGTAGGACATCGTCAGGAAGGTGGTGACACCGGCCAGCAGCTCGGTGCGCACGGTGGTAGCGTGCTGCTGCAGCTGGAACAGGCGTTCGAACAGGGACATGGGGGTACTCACAACAATTGGGCGTCACCCCCAGCGGTGGTGACCTGCCGAAAGAGAAAGGCCGCGCGAGCGCGGCCTTTCCGGTTGCCTTACTTCAGCGCCTTGAAGCGCAGGCGCTTCGGCGCGGCGTCGTCGCCCATGCGGCGGCGCTTGTCTTCTTCGTACTCGCGGTAGTTGCCCTGGAAGAACTCCACGTGCGAATCGCCTTCGAACGCCAGGATGTGGGTCGCGATGCGATCCAGGAACCAGCGGTCATGCGAAATGACGAAGGTGTTGCCCGGGAACTCCAGCAGCGCATCTTCCAGCGCACGCAGGGTTTCGATGTCCAGATCGTTGGACGGTTCGTCGAGCAGCAGCACGTTGCCACCCTGCAGCAGGGTCTTGGCCATGTGCAGGCGGCCACGCTCACCACCAGACAGCGAACCAACCATCTTCTGCTGGTCCTGGCCCTTGAAGTTGAAGCGGCCGATGTAGGCGCGCGACTGGATCTCGATGCCGTTGATGTTGAGGATGTCCAGGCCGCCAGCGATTTCCTGGAAGACGTTGTGGTTGCCTTCCAGCGCGTCGCGGCTCTGGTCCACGTAGGACAGCTTCACGGTCGGGCCGACCACGATCTCGCCGGTGTCCGGCTTTTCCTGGCCGGTGATCATCTTGAACAGGGTCGACTTACCGGCACCGTTCGGGCCGATGATGCCGACGATGGCGCCGGCCGGCACCAGGAAGCTCAGGTTGTCGAACAGCAGGCGGTCGCCGAACTTCTTCGAGACGTTCTTGAACTCCATCACCGCATTGCCCAGGCGCTCGCCCGGCGGGATGAAGATTTCATTGGTCTCGTTGCGCTTCTGGTAATCGACCGACTGCAGCTCTTCCAGGCGGGCCAGACGGGCCTTGCCCTTGGTACGGCCGCCCTTGGCGTTCTGGCGCGACCATTCCAGTTCCTTCTGGATCGCCTTCTGGCGGGCCTTTTCCTGGTTGTCTTCCTGCTTCAGGCGCTCATCCTTCTGGGTCAGCCAGTCGGTGTAGTTGCCCTTCCACGGAATGCCGCGGCCGCGGTCCAGTTCCAGGATCCACTCGGCGGCGTTGTCCAGGAAGTAGCGATCATGGGTGACCGCCACGACGGTGCCGGTGTAGCGCGCCAGGAACTGTTCCAGCCATTCCACCGACTCGGCGTCGAGGTGGTTGGTCGGTTCGTCGAGCAGCAGCATGTCCGGCTTCTGCAGCAGCAGGCGGCACAGCGCCACGCGGCGCTTTTCACCACCGGACAGCTTGCCGACCACGGCGTCCCACGGCGGCAGGCGCAGCGCATCGGCGGCCACGTCCAGCTGGTTTTCCAGAGTGTGCGCATCGCCAGCGGCGAGGATCGCCTCCAGGCGCTCCTGTTCCTTGGCCAGCGCATCGAAGTCGGCGCCTTCCTCGGCGTAGGCGGCGTACACCGCTTCCAGCGCGGCCTGTGCCTGCAGCACTTCGCCCACGCCTTCTTCCACCGCTTCACGCACGGTCTTGGTCGGGTCCAGTTCCGGTTCCTGCGCCAGGTAGCCGACCTTGATGCCGGCCTGCGGGCGGGCTTCGCCCTCGAAATCGGTGTCCACGCCGGCCATGATCTTCAGCACGGTGGACTTGCCGGCGCCGTTCAGGCCCAGCAGGCCGATCTTCGCGCCCGGGAAGAAGGACAGCGAGATGTCCTTGATGATCTGCCGCTTGGGCGGGACCACCTTGGACACGCGGTTCATGGTGTAGATGTATTGCGAGGACATGAGGTCTCCGTAGGGGCGCGGCCCTGCACCCGTCCGTCAGCGGGAAGCTCCCGGACGACAGCGGGCACAGACTGAATGGAATACCCCCAATTATAGCCGGAACCGCCTCCCGGCCGCGCCTGCCGGACCCCCGTGGGGCTGGCCGAAGGCTGAATACTGAGCAGAATGCGTCAACGGGAAGCGTTTCCAGCCGGAAACGGTTCAGATCGGTTGCGCAATATGGACATCACCATCCACTGCAACAGAGGTCTGTCATGCGCATCCATCGAATCGTGGCCGGGGCCATGGCCTCTGTGCTGGCGCTGGGATCGGTCACCCCGGCATTCGCCGACAACGATCACCGTGACCGCCGCGAGTGGCGGGAAGACCGCCGCGATGATCGTCGCGAGTACCGCCATGACGTCCGCGAGGCGCGTCGCGACTACGAACGCGACCGCCGCGATGCGCGCCGTGACTGGCGCCGCGACCATGACCGCCGCTACTACCATCCGGCACCGCCGCCGCCGCGCGTGGTCTACCGCCCCGGCTATCGCCCGGGCCCGGGCTACGGCTGGCAGGTCGGCCACCGCTACCGCGATTACTACCGTGGGCCGGTCTACGTGGTGAACGACTACCCGCGCTACCACCTGCGCCGCCCGCCGTACGGCCACCAGTGGATCCGGGACGATCGCGGCAACATGCTGCTGGTGGCCATCGCCACCGGCGTGATCGCCCAGTACGTGCTCAGCCGCTGAGTCAGCGGTCACATCCACGCATGGCGTGGATCTACTGACATGCCGGGCCACATCCATACGGGGCCGGATCTCCTCCACGGGGATCCGGCCCCGTCCCGTTCGGCCCCGGCAGGCCGTCACGGGGCTACAATCAGGGGCTGTGCCGTACCCCCTTTCCCTGCCTGCCGGAGTACCCGATGTTCCCGCGTGACGTCCGCATCGAAACCTACGATCCCGAACTGGCCAAGGCCATCGCCGCCGAAACCCAGCGTCAGGAAGACCACGTCGAGCTGATCGCCAGCGAGAACTACACCAGTCCGGCCGTGATGGAGGCCCAGGGCAGCCAGCTGACCAACAAGTACGCCGAAGGGTACCCGGGCAAGCGCTACTACGGTGGCTGCGAATACGTGGACATTGCCGAGCAGCTGGCGATCGACCGCCTCAAGCAGCTGTTTGGTGCCGACTACGCCAACGTGCAGCCGCACAGCGGTTCGCAGGCCAACCAGGCCGTGTACTTCGCCCTGCTGCAGCCGGGTGACACCATCCTCGGCATGAGCCTGGCCCACGGCGGCCACCTCACCCACGGTGCCAAGGTCAACGCCTCGGGCAAGCTGTTCAACGCCGTGCAGTACGGCGTCAACGACCAGGGCCTGATCGATTACGACGAAGTCGAGCGCCTGGCCCTGGAGCACAAGCCGAAGATGGTCGTGGCCGGTTTCTCGGCCTATTCGCAGGTGATCGACTGGGCGCGCTTCCGCGCCATCGCCGACAAGGTCGGCGCCTACCTGTTCGTCGACATGGCCCACGTGGCCGGCCTGGTCGCCGCTGGCGTCTACCCGAGCCCGCTGGATCATGCCCACGTGGTCACCTCGACCACCCACAAAACCCTGCGCGGCCCGCGCGGCGGCATCATCGTCGCCAAGGGCGCCGACGAAGACCTGGTCAAGAAGCTGCAGTCGGTGGTGTTCCCGGGCATCCAGGGCGGCCCGCTGATGCACGTCATCGCCGCCAAGGCCGTGGCCTTCAAGGAAGCGCTGGAACCGGGCTTCACCGCCTACCAGCAGCAGGTGGTGAAGAACGCCCAGGCGATGGCCAACACGCTCATCGCGCGCGGCTACAAGATCGTTTCCGGCGGCACCCAGAACCACCTGATGCTGGTGGACATGATCGGCAAGGACGTGTCCGGCAAGGACGCGGAAGCCGCGCTGGGCAAGGCCCACATCACCGTCAACAAGAACTCGGTGCCGAACGACCCGCGTTCGCCGTTCGTGACCTCGGGCCTGCGCCTGGGCACCCCGGCGGTCACCACCCGTGGCTATGTCGAACAGGACTGCGTGGACCTGGCCAACTGGATCGCCGACGTGCTCGACGCCCCGGCCGATGACGCCGTTATCGCCCGCGTGCGTGACGCCGTCAGCGCGCAGTGCCGGAAGTACCCGGTCTACGGCTGATCGGGGAGTGGGGTCGGATCCTTCCCGCAGGGAGGGGCTCTGACCCCACGGTCGGGTATCCCACGCATGGATGAGCGTCGCCTCAAGTACCTGTACACCGCGCTGGCGGTGCTGTTCGGCCTGCCCAGCCTGCTCTTCGGAGGCGCAGGTGCCTGCATCGCGCTGGTCATGGGCGTGATTGGCCTGGCCTCCCTGAACACCGACAAGCTGTGGTTTGCCGCCGGCATGCTTCTGTGGGGATCGGCTGCGCTTGCCGGCCTGGTGGCCTGCATCGCGCTCAGCCTCTTCTGGCTGAGGGAAGGGCGACGAGGCCTGGGTGCGGCCTCGCTGCGCTGGTGGTGGCTGCTGGGTCTGGGCATGCTGGCCTGCCTGCCGATGCTGGCCATGGCGCTGTACTACCTCTCGGATATGGGCCTTCTTGTGCTGAACATGGTGTTTGCAGGCCCGTCGATGCTGGTGCCGGCGGGCATGCTGGTGCTGTTGCGGGTGGCCGGACCCCCGCAGGTGGCCGCCCCCCGTGGATGAGGTCGCGCAAAAGCGCCGCATTGCACTGGCCCTGCTGCTGGGCATTCCGATCATTGCCGTAACCGGCACCCTGTCGGTGCTGGGGCTCGGTGCGTTTGCCCGCTACCTCACCGTCCTGCAGTGGTTGTGGGCCGGCGCGGGTCTGGTCGGGCTGATGGCCTGGCTGTTGCTGAGCGGCTTGTTCCTGTGGCGCGGCCAGTCCGGGCTGCGTGCCGCACCGTGGTTCGTCTGGAGCGGCCTGTTACTGGGCGCGCTGGCAGCTGTTGCCATGGTTGCCGTCGCCGTGTCACTGGCATTCATGAGCGGCGACTGGACCTCGCTGGGGCTTCTTGCGCTGGGACCGCCGCTGCTGCTGCCGGCTGCGCATCTGGCGTGGCTGCGCTGGCGGCAACCGCTTGCCGCACAGGGCTGAGCGCCGCCCTGATTTGCTGCAAAAGCCCTTCTCAGGTACCTTTGCGACGCTGTCATGACGTTGACAGAGTGGTATTCCCCCTGAGCCAGGCGTTCCATGTATTGCCCCTTCTGCCAGCATGCCGATACACGGGTCATCGACTCGCGCGTCTCCGAAGACGGCGCGACGATCCGCCGTCGGCGTGAATGCGAGGCCTGCAACGAACGTTTCAGCACTCTGGAAACGGTCGAGCTGAAGCTGCCGGCCATCGTCAAGAGTGATGGCACCCGCGAGGCCTTCGATCAGCGCAAGGTGCGCGCCGGCTTCGACCGCGCGCTGCAGAAGCGTGCCGTCCCCGAAGAAAAGATCGAAGCGGCGGTCCGCGCCGTGGTCCACCAGCTGCGCATCAGCGGCGAACGCGAAGTACCCTCGATCAAGGTCGGCGAGTTCGTCATGAACGAACTGCGCAAGCTCGACCACGTCGGCTACGTGCGCTTCGCCTCGGTCTACCGCAGCTTCGAGGATGTGGCTGATTTCCGCGAGGAGATCGAGAAGCTGGAACGCGACCTGCCGTCCAGCACCGAACAGCTGCAGCTGCTGGGCGATGTCATCGCCCTGACCAAGAAAAAGAAGGGCTGACATCCGGATGGGTGGAGGGTGCCAACCGTTGGTTGGCACGATGGCATGGATCCACACCCGCAGCGTTACCATGGCCGCATGACCACGCCGTTCACCGCCCTCGACCACCTGCACATGGCCAACGCACTGCGCCTGGCCGAACGTGCCGCTTATACCACCCGCCCCAATCCCATGGTCGGCTGCGTGATCGCCCATGGCGAACGCGTGGTCGGGCAGGGCTGGCACCAGCGTGCCGGCGGCCCTCATGCCGAAGTCTTCGCCCTGCGCGAAGCCGGCAGCGAAGCGCGGGGTGCCACAGCCTACGTCACCCTGGAACCCTGCGCGCATTTCGGCCGCACGCCACCGTGCGCGCTGGCGCTGATCGAGGCCGGTGTGTCGCGCGTCGTCGCGGCGCTGCGCGACCCCTTCCCGAAGGTCGATGGCGGTGGCTTCGACCTGTTGCGCGAAGCGGGCATCGAGGTGTGCGAAGGCCTGATGGCGGCACAGGCGCGCGAGCTCAACAAGGGCTTCCTGTCGCGCGTGGAGCGCAACCGCCCGTGGCTGCGGGTGAAGCTGGCCGCCAGCCTGGACGGTCGCACGGCGATGGCCGATGGCAGCTCGAAATGGATCACCGGCGCGGCGGCGCGCGAAGACGTGCAGCACTGGCGCGCGCGTGCCGGCGCGATCCTCACCGGCGCCGACACGGTGCTGGCCGACGACCCGATGCTGACCGTACGCCTGGCCGATTGCGAGGTGATGCCGCCGCTGCGCGTGGTGCTGGATTCCCGCCTGCGCTCGCTGGCATGCAGCCGCGTGCGCGAGGGTGGGGCGCCGACGTTCTATGTGCACGATGCCGCGGTGAGCGCGCCGGATGCGGCCGATGCCGAATTCGCCAGCGTGCCGAGCGTCGATGCACGCCTGGATCTGGGTGCGGTGCTGGCGCTGCTGGCCGAGCGTGGCATCAATGAAGTACACACCGAAGCCGGTGCCACCCTGGCCGGCGCGCTGCTGCGTGGCGGCTGGGTCGATGAGCTGCTGCTGTACCAGGCACCGACGCTGCTGGGGGATACCGGCCGCCCGCTGCTGGCTGGCCTCGGTATTGAAGCGATGGACCAGCAACGTCGCCTGCGCGTGGTCGACCAGCGCCAGGTGGGGGATGACCTGCGGTTGCTGCTGCGCGCGTGATGCTCTGACATCCATCCACGCATGGCGTGGATCTACCGTTCCTTCCTGCATCCATCCACGTATGGCGGGGATGGATGCGTTCGCGGCGCTACTGCCTTACGCGCACTCGTCGGTCCACATCATCTGCGTGATCGGGCGCAATGCCTTGCACTCCTGCGTCATCTCATCAGCCGACTTCACCTGGGCCTTGGCCTTCAGCTCGTCGGCCATCGCATCCACGCCGCTGATCTGTTCCGGGGCGATCTTCGTCACGCAGCTGCGGTGCTGCTGCAGCAGCAGGTCGCAGCCGGGCACGCCGGTCACCTTCGGTGCGCTGGCCGCTTCGGCATCTTCCATCCACACCTGGAACGGCGCGATGGATTCCAGCACCGGGGTCACCAGCTCATCGAAGCTGCCACTGAACCAGTACGCTTGCCCGGCACCGGAGTACAGCTTCTGGCTGCCCTTCACCGTGCGCTGCGTGCCGCTCTTCAGCGCCTGCGTATAGGCCTCGATGAAGCGTGTGCGGCTGGCCGGGTCTTCACTGGTCATGCTGTCGGCGAACAGCGGGCGCACGCTCGCCAGGTCCACCACCTTGCAGGTGAACTCGACCGTGGCGATCTTCTGGTCGTCCACGTACTCGTTCTCTTCGATGCTGCTGCCAGTGGCGCGACAGGTCGATGCCTTCAGCACCTTTCCGTACAGCGCTTCGGTCGCGGCTGCATCGGGCGTGGCGCCAACGCTGGCCTGCAGCGCCATCCACGGTTCGGCCAGCGCCGTGGCCAGTGCGCCCGGCGTGGGCGTCACCGCGTCCTTGCCATCGTGCGCGCTGCGCATGGCGTCGTTGAGCGTGCGTGCGGCAGCGGCATCGTCTTCAATCAGCACGCGCGCGTACAGGTCCAGCGTCTGTTCCGGCGTCAGGGCCGTTGCGGCGGTGGCAAACATGGGGGCGCACAGCAGGGCGATGGCGAGCAGGGTGCGCAGGGGAGTCTTCATGACGGTGTTCCGTTTCCAGTGGGGCAGTGCAAAGGCGCGAAAGCCTGGCGCATCTGCACGCAGCTTCGATGGCACGCCGTGCGCGCGCCCATGAAAAACGGGCCCCTTGCGGGGCCCGTTCGATTACACGACGAGGATCGAGCAATCAGAAGCTGGCGCGGACGCCGGCCGAGAACTGGGTCACGTCGCGGTAGCCGGAGACCTCACCCACCAGACCCCAGGTCCTGGTGAAGTTGACCTGGCCACCGAGGGTGCCGACCCAGGTGCCTTCGAAATTGTTGCCGCCATCCATGTAACCAGCCTTGATCCAGGCTTCGGTCATGCGCGAGGGCTTGCCACGCAGGCCCATGGTGGCGCGCACCAGGTTGGTGTGGTCCTTGAAGGTTTCATCAGCGAAACCGTCCAGGCGGTCGGTGACCTTGGCCTGCTGACGCACCCAGGCGATGTCGGCGGTGTAGTCGACACGGTCGCTGAAGGGCATGTGGTAGCCGATACCCAGCTCCGGCTGGTTCAGTTCCAGCTTCACCGAGCCATCGGAGAAGTGGTAGGTCTTGCTGCCGTAGTTCCAGCCACCGAACACGTGCACCTGCTCTGCAAGGGCCACCGAACCGCGCACGTAGCCGCCGTCCAGCTTGGGATCGTTGAGGCTGTCGTCGCTGACCTTGGCCTGGGTCCAGCCACCTTCGGCGTAGGTGTAGCTCAGGGCATCGGCCGAGGCCGAGAACGGTGCGGCGGCCAGCAGTGCGGCCACGATCAGGATCTTGCGCATGGATTTTCCTGTGAATTGCAGTCCATTGGCGGGCCACCCTGTTGGCAGTCCGTGGCGACCTCATGTCGACCGAGGCCTGATTTTAATGAAACTTTTACAGATTACGAGCGACTTACGTCACAGCTGGCGGTCGGTTCAGCTGCGGGTCGGATCCATTCAGGGCGGGGTCGGATCCCTTTGCAACGCAAAGGGCCCTGACCCCAAGCGGGCCAGACAAGGGGTCAGAGCCCTTTCCTGCGGAAAGGCATCCGACCCCGGTCAGTCCAGGCTGGTACACTGGCCCAGCCGGTTTCGCCGGTACACAAACGTCTTCAGGGCGGGGTGCGATTCCCCACCGGCGGTAGGTGCGCAAGCACGAGCCCGCGAGCGCCCCGGCCCATGGTCGGGGGTCAGCAGATCCGGTCCAATGCCGGAGCCGACGGTCATAGTCCGGATGAAAGAAGACGGTGCCACAGGGCCTTTGCGGCCCTGCGCCCGCCTGTTTGCCTTGCGGCGTTTTTCGCTCACTTTTCGCGGAGAACGTTTCTTGTTTACTGGAATCATCGAAGGCGTCGGCCATGTGGCCGCACGCGAATCCATCGGCGGCGATGTCCGCTTCACCTTCAACGTCGGGAATCTGCCGTTCGACCACGTGCAGATGGGCGAGAGCATTGCCATCAACGGCGTCTGCCTCACCGTCATCGCCTTCGACGCCAGCAGCTTCCAGGCCGATGCGTCCACCGAGACCCTGGGCCTGACCACGCTCGGCCAGCTGTCTGAAGGGGCGGTCATCAACCTCGAACGCGCCATGCGCCCGACCGACCGCCTTGGCGGTCACCTGGTCAGCGGCCACGTCGATGGCCTCGGCCAGGTCCTGTGCATCCACGAAGATGCACGTGCCCAGCGCTGGCGTTTCGCCGCGCCGGCCGCGCTGCGCCGCTACATCGCCAAGAAGGGCTCGATCTGCGTGGACGGCGTCAGCCTCACCGTCAACGAAGTAGATCACGAAGGTTTCGAAGTCGCCCTCATCCCGCACACCGTGGCCAACACCGCTTTCTCCACCTCGCGCGTGGGCAGCGCGGTGAACCTGGAAATCGACCTGGTTGCCCGTTATGTTGAACGCCTGCTGGGCGAAGGAGCACGTGCATGAATTTCGCCCCGATCCCCGAGATCCTCGAAGACATCCGCCAGGGCCGCATGGTCGTCATCGTCGACGACGAAGACCGCGAGAACGAAGGCGACCTGATCATGGCCGCCGAGCTGGTCAAGCCGTCGGACATCAACTTCATGGTCACCCACGGCCGTGGCCTGGTCTGCCTGCCGCTCACCCGTACCCGCGCCGCCGATCTCGGCCTGGCGCCGATGGTGCAGGCCAATACCGCGCAGTTCCAGACCAATTTCACCGTCAGCATCGAGGCGGCCGAAGGCGTGACCACCGGCATTTCCGCCCATGACCGCGCCCACACCATCCGTACCGCGGTGAAGCCCAACGCCAGGCCGGCCGACCTGCACCAGCCGGGCCACATCTTCCCGCTGATCGCCCAGCCGGGCGGCGTGCTGACCCGCGCCGGCCACACCGAGGCCGGCGTCGACCTGGCCATGCTGGCCGGGCTGGAACCGGCCGGCGTGCTGGTGGAGATACTCAACCCGGACGGCAGCATGGCGCGCCGCCCGGAGCTGGAAGTGTTCGCCCGCGAGCACGGCCTGAAGATGGGCTCCATCGCCGACCTGATCGCCTACCGCCTGGCCACCGAAAAGACCGTCGAGCGTGTGGACGAGCGCGACATCGATACCGAATTCGGCCCCTTCAAGCTGGTCACCTACCGCGACCGCATCGCCCACGACCTGCATTTCGCCCTGGTCCGTGGCACCCCGGCGGCCGATACCCCGACCCTGGTGCGCGTGCAGGTGGAAAACCCGCTGGCCGACCTGCTGCACTGGCGCCGTGATGATTTCGGCGTGGCCGCCACCGATGCCCTGCGCGCGATTTCCGCCGAAGGGACGGGCGTGATGGTGGTGCTGTCGGCCCCGCGCGACGGCGAGGCCCTGCTGGCCCGCCTGCGCCAGCAGCCGGCGCCGGTGGTGCCGGGCAAGGACAAGGATGTGGGCCAGTGGCGCCGTAATGGTGCCGGCTCGCAGATCCTGTCCGACCTGGGCCTGGGCAAGCTGCGCGTGCTGGGTACCCCCCGCCGCCAGGTGGGCCTGGCCGGCTACGGCCTGGAAGTGGTGGAGACGGTGACCCTGTAACGGTTGCCCGATGGGGTCGAAGCCCGCGGGGCGGGATCCGACCCCGGTAGCGCCGGGCCGTGCCCGGCAGATCGACCCGTCCCCCGATGGGTGCCGACCGTTGGTCGGCACACCATGCGGTAGAATCACCTCCTTATCGAACCCCCAAGCCGCATATGAGCCACTACGAAGGCGATCTTCGCACCCCCGAGTCGGCGCGCTTTGCCATCCTGGCCAGCCGCTGGAACGCCCGCATCACCGATACCCTGGTTGCTGGCGCCCGCCAGAGCCTGGCCGGCAACGGCATCGCCGAAGCCAACATCGACGTGATCCGCGTGCCGGGTGCCTGGGAACTGCCGCTGGTCGCCGCTCGCCTCGCTGCCGCCCATGAACACGCTGCCATCCTCACCCTGGGCTGCGTCATCCGTGGCGACACCCGCCACTACGAACACGTGGCCGACCGCTGCGCCGAAGGCCTGATGCGCGTGCAGCTGGATTTCGGCGTGCCGGTGCTGAACGGCGTGCTGGCCGTAGAGCGCGCCGAGGATGCCGAGGCCCGCGCCGGTGGCAGCCACGGCAACAAGGGTGAAGAAGTCGCAATCGCTGCATTGGAAATGGTCAACCTGCTGGAGAAACTGCCATGAACAAGAACCCCCAGGGCAAGCCCTCCGGTAAACCCGTCCGCCGTGATGGCATCGACCCGGTGCTGCGCTCGCGCGCCCGCCGTCGTGCCGTGCAGGCGCTGTATGCCTGGCAGATCTCCGGCGGCAACGCACAGTCGCTCATTGCCCAGTTCGCCCACGAACAGGCCCGCGAAATCGCCGATCTGGCGTATTTCGAAGCGCTGGTGCATGGCGTGCTGGATAACCGTAAAGACATTGACGAAGCCCTCGGCCCGTACCTGGACCGTGGCATCGAAGAAGTAGATGCGATCGAACGCGCCGTGCTGCGCCTGGCCGGCTACGAGCTGCGCTACCGCCTGGACGTGCCGTACCGCGTGGTCATCAACGAAGCCATCGAATCGGCCAAGCGTTTCGGTTCCGAGCATGGCCACACCTACGTCAACGGCGTGCTGGATCGTGCGGCCGTGGAATGGCGCAAGGTCGAATCGGGTCACTGACCCCTGCGTCCCGCCTCGTTCTTTGAACGGCGCGGGAATCTGCTTCGGTAGAGTCGACTGTTAGTCGACTGCTCTTGATCCGGCGATAGGACCGCTGATCGAAAGGCAGCCGACTAACAGTCGACTCTACCCAGTCGGCTCCACCCCCGCCGGTTCCATCCGATCGGCACGATCCGCCTGCATTTGCGCCCGCCGCCCATCCATGCAACCCGCCGGAGCGCCCCATGTCCCTGGCCGAATTCGCCCTCATCGACCGCATCCGCGCGCGCACCACCGAGCGCGACGACATCCCGCTCGGCATCGGTGATGACGCTGCGCTGCTGCAACCGCGTGCCAACGAGCAACTGGTAGTCACTGCCGATACGCTCAACGGCGGTGTGCATTTCCCCGGCGAAACGCCGGCCTTCGACATCGGCTGGAAGACGCTGGCGGTCAATCTCTCCGACCTTGCCGCGATGGGCGCTCGCCCGGCGTGGTGCACGTTGGCGTTGTCGTTGCCGGATACCTCCGAAGACTGGATCGAGGCCTTTGCCGACGGCTTCTTCGCCCTGGCCGACCAGCACGACATCGCGCTGATCGGTGGCGACACCACACGCGGTCCGCTGTCGTTGTCGGTGACCGCGATGGGCCAGGTGGGGCGCGGCCAGGCCCTGCGCCGCGACCGCGCACAGGTAGGCGATGACATCTGGGTGAGCGGCACGCTCGGCGATGCCGCCGGTGCGCTGCGCCTGTGGCAGCAGGGGGCGCTGAGCATCGCCACCGCCACGTTGCTGGCCGACTACGAAAGCCTGCGTCTGCGCCTGCTGCGGCCGACACCGCGCGTCACCCTCGGCCTGCGCCTTCGCGCCTTCGCGCATGCGGCGGTGGATGTGTCCGACGGCCTGCTGGCCGACCTGGGCCACATCGCTTCGCGCAGTGGCGTGGGTGCCCAGGTAGACACCGATAGCCTCCCCATCTCCGCTGAGCTGCGCGGCCTTCTGGGCCGGGAAGACGCTCGCGACTGCGCCCTGCGTGGCGGTGATGATTACGAGCTTTGCTTCACCGTCGCCGCCGACCAGCGCGACGCGCTGCAGTACCTGTCCGATTCGCTGAACCTGCCGCTGACCCGCATCGGTCGTATCACCGAAGGGCAGGGCGTGCAGGTGGATGGCGAAGCGGCCGAGGGCGGTTACCAGCACTTCGCCTGATGAAGAACGCCGGGCATGGCCCGGCGCTACCGAACTGCTCCGGTAGGTGCCAACCTTGGTTGGCACGAATGTGTCAGGCACCCACGCCAACACCGTGTCGACCAAGGTCGACACCTGCCAAAGCGGTAACGTCACACGTGCGGCACGGGTGCACCGAAACGGTTGCCGCCCGGCGTACCCGGCAGCAGCAGGAACACCAGCACCACCAGGCCCACGAACGGCACCAGCATCAGCAGATACCACCAGCCCGAGCGATCGGTGTCATGCAGGCGGCGCACCGTCACCGCAATCAACGGCACGATCACCGCCAGCCAGAGCGCCACGCTCAGGCCGGTCGAGACCAGCGCCAGCGTGCTTGAGCCTGTGTAACCGGCGTAGAAGCTCAGAATGTACAGCGGGATCGATACGATCACGATGAACAACTGGAACCACCAGAATTCGCTGCGGCTCGCGCGTCCGTTGAATTGGGTGTAGCGCTTCAGCGGCATCATCATTTTCAGCATGGGAACATTCCTCAGAAGAAGCGGGAAACTATCTCGCTTCAGAGGGAGGGGCGCCATCAAAAACATTGTAATTGCCGGCAGCGCGCCGCCGCCTCGCGCAAGGCAATGCCGAGCATGGGCTCGGCACCACACAATCGACGGGTGACCTTTGCCTCGGCATCGCGTGATGTGCCGTAGTCATCCAGCCACTGGAATTTCAGCGTGTCGGGCACCGCTACGCTGGGGGGGGGGGCGCATGAAGCAGCAGAACAGGGATCGGCCGCACAGGCACCGTAGCCTAGAAATGGCGACCGAAAGCGACGTTCACCTGGCTCGCAAGCACACGTCTGCCCGCCAATGGTGCAGCCGACGTGCTCTTGCCGGTGGGACGCAGCACATTCCATTCGGTACGCACGAAGCTGCGTTCGCCCAGCCGCATGTTCGCGCCCAACCCATACTGCAGCGCCAGCGTGCCGGACGTGGCCTTGTGATCGAAATCGACGGTGCTGGCGGTCAGCGAGGTACGCATGGCACCCAGGCCAGCACGTCCAAAGACTTCAAAGCGATCACCGAGAGGCAGCACGCCCAGACCTGAAAGGGTCAATGCACGGCTGCTGCTGCGCACATGGGTATCACCGGCCTGGGTTGGCTTGCGGGCCTTGCTGCCACCGCCCTGCGCCTGCCCTGCCAGTTCAAGGGCGAAGTGGTCGTTGATGCGGTAGCCCGCGCCGGCCTGGAAGCCGAGCTTGCTGTTCTTCCAGCGGGTGTCCTTGTACTCGGGGGCCACCTTGCTGCTGGCCGGAATCGTCACCGAGTAAGCGCCAACACCGGCGAAACCGTAAACGCGCTCACGATCATTTGATTGGGCGCTGGCCAAGGCGGGCAGCAGGCAGGGAACGAGGGCCAGCAGGGAAAGCGATTTGCGCATGGAGTCATCTCCTGTGATGGGAGCAACCATGCTGCCCGGGGTGACAGACGGCTTCCTCAGTTCAACCTGGGTGGACCTGTGCGCACGGCCGACGCTGTGTGACCGTTCTTGACCGGCCGACCGATCACAAGGAATTCGATGTTTCCCTCGACAGCAGCCGTCCAGCATGGTGCCTCCTTTTGCAGGAGTTACCCTATGTTGTCGCCTCCTCCCAGACATCATGCTTTGGCCGTCGCGCTTGGACTGGCCCTGGCAGCTGCCGTGGCCCCGGCATCGGCCCAGCAGGTCATTGCCGATGGCGATGAGCAGACGCCCGCCGCCGGTGATTACACCACCACCGAACCCGTGGAGCCCGGCAACCCGGCCGGCCATGCGTTCTACGCAATCAATGGCGGCAGCATCGTTCCTGCCGGCCCGGTGACCTTGCGCACCCAAGGTCAAACGGCTGCTGGCGCTGCAGCGGACGGAGTGGGCAGCCGTATCTCACTTGCGGGCAGCACCATCGAAACCAGTGGTTTGGGTGGCAGCGGGTTGCTTGCCCGCAACGGGGCGCATGTTGAGATGAGCGGTGGCAGCATCGCTACCCGCGGTGCGACGGCCTCCGGCATGGAGGTCATCGGCGGCAGTGCAACGCTGGACAATGTTTCCATTACGACGCACGGCGGTCTATCTCATGGTTTGTTTGTCACCGACGGCAGCGCGCAGGTGCGCAACAGCGTAATCACTACCCATGGCAGCAGTTCCAACGGCATCGAAACCCGCGGCAACGCATCTTTGCAGGTGGAGAACCTGCGCATCGAACACGGTGGCGGCGGCACTGGGGTGTTCATTTCCGGTACCACCGATGCGATGCTGCGCAGTGTGCAGATCAATGGAAATGGAGCCGGCAGCAACGGCGTTCTGGTGGCGCGCGGGAGCAGGGCTGTGCTGGAGAACGTGGATGTAAACCTCAATCATGCGAGGTCTGGCGCCGGCCTCGATGCGGGTGGCAGCGTCGAGATGCGCGGTGGCAGCCTTCATGCCCGCGGTGACAATGCGAGCATCGCCAATGTTGCCGACCAGGGTGTGCTGGTGCTGGACGGGGTTGAGGCCTCCGGCCACTTCGGCATCCGCACGTTGCAGGGTTCGGCACTGACCCTGCGCAATACCATGCTGTCCTCTGAGCGGGCGGGTATCGACATCAACCAATCCAACGCCGTCGTCCAGGTAGTCAATTCGTCCATCACCACTGGGCGCAATGAAGGGATCATCATTGGCGGCAACAGCCGGCTGCTGGTGGACCAGTCGGACATCACCACGCACGGCGCGAGCGCTGCGGCTATTTCCGCATTGAACGGCGAGGGCACCATCAAGCAGACGCGCCTGCGCACCACTGGTGACAACGGGCACGGCCTTTACGCCGATGGCAACAACGGGGCGGCCCCGCTGATGCGCTCGCACAGCGTGGATGTGCTGACCGAAGGCAGGGGGGCAATCGGTGCGATCGCACGCCTGGGTGGCAGCAACGATCTGACTGACAGCCGCGTGCGCACCACCGGTGCCAGCGCCCACGGTGCGCTGTCCGGCGGCAGTGGCGCGATGGCGCTGCGTGACACCCATGTACGCACCGAGGGCGAAGGTGCTTGGGCGGCGGTCATCAATGACCGAGGCAGCCTGGACATCAAGGGCGGCTCACTGGTCAGCGCGCAGCATGGCGGCGTATGGGTGCGCAGCAGCCGCGATGCCGGTCTTGCGCTGGGTGGGGGGGCCATCGTTTCAGGCGGTAACGGCATCGGCCTTGCACTGGATGCAGCGGTGGCCGGGCGCTTCGATGTTTCGTTGCGGGACCGTGCACAGCTGCACGGCGATATCGTCATCACCCCTGATGATGTCGACGCTGGCCTGGTGCCTCAGTCGCAGGTCCACGCGCAGTTGTCCGGGGGATCGCTGTGGGTAGGCGCCTCCAGCCTGCTGCAGAGCGTGTCGCTGGAAGGCAGCAGCCTGTGGACGCTGACCGGTGACGCCCGCGTGCAGGGCAAGGTTGCGTTGATGGACAGTGGCATCGCCCTGTCCGATGGCAGCGGCCGCTTCAACGTCCTCACCATTGATGGCGATCTGCACAGCGAGCGCGGGTCGTTCCTGTTCCAGGGTGCGCTGGGGGATGATGGCAGTGCCATCGACCGTCTGCACGTGCGGGGGGATGCGACCGGCGACGCCAGCATCGCCGTGCAGAACATCGGTGGTCTGGGCGCGCCGACCCGCGACGGCATCCCGCTGATCCAGATCGATGGCGCGTCGCTGGCAACCTACCGCCTTGCCGGGCGTGCGGTGGGTGGCAGCTATGAGTACTTCCTGCACAAGGGCAGCGTTTCCCGCCCTGGCGACGGACAGTGGTACCTGCGCTCCGAACTGGGCGACCCGTGTGACCTGGACCCGACGGCGCCGGGCTGCGTGGTCGATCCGGGCCCGGGTCCGGGCCCAGGTCCCGGACCGGATCCCACTCCTGGCCCTGACCCCGAGGACGGTGGCGAGGGTGAGGTGATCACGCCGCCGGCCGTGCTGCGGCCCGAGGCCGGCGCCTACCTGGCCAACCAGTCCGCGGCGTTGGGCATGTTCAGCCATCGCCTGCAGGATCGCGGTGCATTGTTGGCAACCGCGGACACCCGCGCGGCGTGGGCACGCGTGGGCCACCACCAGGCCGATGCCCGCGCGGTGGAGGGGCAGCTGGCGATGCAGGGGGGCACCTCGCTGTTGCAGATCGGCGCGGACGTGTGGCGGGCCGGCAGGACCTCCTTCGGCGTGATGCTGGGCAGCGGTCGCGCCAGCACCACGGCGGTATCGCAGCTGACCGGGTACAGCGCCACGGGTCGGGTGCGGGGCACGGCGGCAGGGCTGTATGCAACGTGGCACCAGCAGGACGATGGCGCGCTGGGCGCCTACGCTGATCTGAGCGTCCAGCACGGCCGCTTCGACAACCGCGTCCAGGGCATCGGCCTGCCGATGGAAACCTATGCTGCCCGCAGCACGTCGGCATCACTGGAAGCGGGCCATACCTTCACCGCATGGTCGGGTGCAGCCAGCAGGTTGTACGTGCAGCCGCAGGTGCAGGTGTCGCACAGCGATTACCGCATGGCGCGCCACGTTGAAGGCAACGGCACGGTGGTCGGCGGTGCCGATGCGGGTGGTCTGAGCGGACGGCTTGGCGTGCGTGTGTTCGGCCATGCTACGTCGGCAGGCAACAGGGTGCAGCCCTATGCCGGCGTGCATTGGCTGCGCGCCAGCACGACCGGCAGTCTGCAGTTCAATGGTCAGACGATGGCTGCGGATATACCGCGCGACCGCTATGAAGTACGGGCCGGTGCCGAGCTCAAGCTGGGCCACCGCTGGGGTGCGTGGGGTGGCCTGGGCGTGCAGCATGGCAGTGGTGGCTTTCGCGAGGTGAATGGACAGGTGGGAATGCGCCTGGCCTGGTAAGGAACCAACGCTGGAGCCGGAGCTCATCGCCGTTGCGATGGGCTCCGGCTCCAACCGCTTTGCGCGCGGCCTCCAGTAGAGCCGAGCCCATGCTCGGCTGCTTCCACCGCGGTCGAGGCTGGGAGCAGCCGAGCGTGGGCTCGGCGCTACAAGAGCGGGATGGACGGTCGCGCCGAAGCATGCCCGGCGGCAATTGAAAGCACGTCAAAGCGGTAGCGCCGGGCCACGCCCGGCGGCAATTGAAAGCACGACGAAGCGGTAGCGCCGGGCCATGCCCGGCGGCAATTGAAAGCACGTCAAAGCGGTAGCGCCGGGCCACGCCCGGCGGCAATTGAAAGCACGTCAAAGCGGTAGCGCCGGGCCACGCCCGGCGGCAATTGAAAGCGCGTGGAGGCGGTAGCGCCGGGCCATGCCCGGCGGCAGTCGAAGACCGGGGCGGTCAGGCCGCGTGCACCTGCAACCCCACGTACTCGCACAGGCCACGGCAGGCCAGCAGCAGCGCCTCGCGCCCCCTGTCGCCCAGGTACTGGCTTTCCTCCCCGTCCACGCGCACGCGTTCGCTGGCCTGCAGCAGCTCCAGCAGGAACGTCAGTCCGGCGTTTGCACGATCAATGCGCGACAACGCCCAGCGCTGGCTCTGCGTGCGGCCCTGCGCCGGCAACGGCTGGCCGTCGGCCGCATCCACCGCGTGGATGTCCCGCAGGGCGCGCTGAGCAGGGTCAGGCCGCCGTTGGCGGCCGTGCCCGCCTGCAGGCCGGCCAGCGTGGTCTCGAGAGTGCGTGCCAGGTCATCGGGCAGGCGCGTGGCGGCCTCGCCCAGGGTGGCAAACAGAAAGGGATAGCGGCTGGCGCTCATGGCGGCGTCCTCATGCGTGTGGCAAAGGGCCCCCCCGCTTGGCAGCAAGGGTGGCGGACGGTGCGTGGTTCCAATGCCGGTGGTAACTATGCGAAACGCCGGCGGGCACGAGGCCCCCACGCACCGCCCGCCAAAGAAGCACAGACGGATTGCCTGCCGACGCCGCTCAACAAAGAAAGAGCGACGCCGGCAGACAAGCGTAAACATCATAGTTACCAAACGGGATTGGAAGCCCGTGCCACCCGTTGTCGGTGGCCCCACATGATTTGCACGCAGCGTTTGTGCTGCCAATGAGGAAAGTTGGAAAGGTCGAAAAACTCGCAAAGCGATGACACGCCGGCCGTGCGTGCCGATTGCGACAAACCTGTAGAGCCGAGCCCATGCTCGGCTGCTTTTGCCGTGGTTGGCGCCAAGAGCAGCCGAGCATGGGCTCGGCTCTACAAGAAGCAGAAAGCGGAAAGCAGAAAGCAGAAAGCAGAAAGCAGAAAGCAGAAAGCAGAAAGCAGGGTGCACCGGTTGGGCCGGGCCAAAACAAAAACGGCGCCGGATTTCTCCGGCGCCGTTCTTTCACCTACCTCACCAGGTGTAGGCAACGCTCAGGTTTCCCGCAGCTTCGCGGTAGCCATGGTCGCCGCGCATCACGCCCAGCCCGCCCCATGCGCTGAAGCCGGAGCGGAATTCCACGCGCGCACCCGCGCTCAGTTCATAGCGGTTGCGCGGAATGCCCGCCTTCAGTACTTCATCGTCGAAGGCAATGCCGGTGCCGGCATCGTCGCGGTACCAGTTGGCCGCCAGATACGGGCTGACCGATGCGCCTACGGCCGCGCGCGATTCGCCCTGCAACCGCAGGCCGGCACGACCCGACAGCCCAGTGCTGCCCGCCGCGCGGACGACGGTGCCGTTGGCTTCGGTATGCACTTCCGTCGTTGCGTCGGTGTAGATCAACTGCAGCTCCGGCTGCAGGCTCAGCGCGGTAGTGCCGATCTGGCCGATGCCAACGCGGTAGCCGGCTTCGACCGAGCTCTGCCAGATATCCGAGTCATAGCGCTCCTCGGCCAGGCCTTCGCCCTGCACCCGGTTGCGGAACTGTCCGCGCTGCACGCTGGCATCCACATACAACCCATCGCTGGCCCAGTTGCCATAAGCACCCACCGCGCCGCCGTCCAGCTTGCCGCGCGCGCTGTAGCCGGTCACGTTCGAGCGCGAGGTGACGCTGCTGCGTGCGGCGGTACCCATCAGGCCTACGCGGCCGCGCCCGTCATCGAACACGCCGATGTCTGCGCCGAGTTGCAGACGCGAGCGGTCCACGCGCAGATCGAGCTGGTCATCCACCGCACCGAGCTTGCTGTTGGTCGCATCGACGCGGGCCCAGCCGCGGATGCCGTCTGCCGCAGCAGCACCACCCTGGCGGTCACGGTAGGTGTGGCGCAGCACCCGGTCCAGCGCGAACTGGTTGGCCAGGTAAGCGCCGGTTTCGGGGCGCAGGATCGGCGCCGGCGGTTCGATCGGGTCCACCGGGTCCACCGGGTCCACCGGATCGATCGGTGTGCATCCGGGCAGGCTCGGGTCGGTCACGCACGGGTCCGGCGCGGTGGCCTGCTCCGAACGCAAATACCAGTTCCCGTTGGTGTCCTTGACCAGGAAGTACTCGTACTGGCCCCCCACCGCGCGGCCGACCAGGTCGAACCGCGCATTGGACGCGCCGCCGATATCGATCAGTTCGATGCCATGATCGGTCTTCGCACCCGTCCCGCCCGCGTTCAGCACGCGCACGTTGGCATGGCCATTGGCATCGCCGGCAATGGCCAGCCGGTCAGTCAGCGAGGTGTCATCGCCCAGCCGGGTGTTGAACAGCAGGGTGCCGCCGGCGCCGGTGAACGTATCCAGGCTGAGGGTGTTGAAGGCGCTGCCATTTCCCAGCGCCACGGTGCCGCCAGCGTCCAGTCTGAGGCGGCCGACATTGCTGTCGCCGGTCATCAGCCAGGTGCTGTCGCCGCCGATGCTGGCGCTGGTGACATTCATGAAGCGGCCGTCGATCCGCGCCTTGTTGCGCAGGGCGAGGTCCAGCGTGCTGTTGCTGAGCTGGGTGGTGTCCATCACCACATCGCCGGCCACCCGCGTGTCGTCCAGGGTGAAGGACACCGTGTTGCGCAGCGCGAAGGGATTACCCGACCAGGCATCGAAGTGCAGCAGCGTGCCGTTGCCCGCCAGTACGCGGGTGTGGTTGGCCAGGGTGATGTCAAACTGGCGGTCGGCACTGCGCGCAGCCACGCGGATGGCCGCACCACGGCCGGACTGCAGCTGCGTATCGTCTGCCCGCAGCGTGACGGGGGTGGTCGCATTGGCCGAGCCGAACATCAGTACGGCATTGTTGGCGGCGTCCACGCGGGTGCCGTTGAGGAGATCGGCCGTGCCGTGCGACATGCGCAGGCCAATGCCGCTTGAGCGATCCTCGGCCACGTCGGCATCTTCCACCAGGATGAGGCTGTTATCGATGCGCGCGTAGCCGTTGATGCCGCTGGCGGAGCCAAGGTCCACCATGTCCACGCCGACGGTCAGAATCTCGCCGGGGCGCAGGCCATCGGCACGAGTGACGCGGATGACGCTGTTGGTGAAATCGGCGCGTGCCTGCCCGCCGATCAGTACGCTGCCCCCGAGCAGTCGGCTGTCCTGTGCGACCAGCGAAGCGTCATCTCGCAGGGTTATCGCTCGCTGCGACGAACCACCGCGCTGGATCGTCGCATTCTGCAGCTGGATCTGCGACGTGTCTTCCGCCTCCAGCGTCAGCGTCTGGCCACCGGAGACCTGCAGTGCGGCGCCATTGATCAGCGACCAAGCCTCGGCAGCATCACCTTCCACCACCGTGTGCTGGCTGCCATCCAGTTCGCCAGCCAATGCAGGGCCAAGTGCCATGCCACTGAGGGCCAGCACAAGACCCTGTGCCAGCGGGCGCTTGCGGAGAGCGGCGGAGAAAGGGGAAAGGAAATTCATGGCGTGTCCTGTCAGTTCCGGGGGGGCTTGATCGGACGCATGGTGGACGTGGTGACGCGTTCAACCCATGCAATTTGTTGTAAAGACGGCTTTGCAGAGCTCAGGAGTGCTGAGTAAACCAGCGTCTGTTAAGCAAGGTGATGAAGGCTGATCTTTTCGGAGCTTTTCGATAGTGCCCAAGCGCTCCCTCGCTCACCCTGCGGCCCCCTGTCTGGAGCCCTGCATGAACCCGTTTGAAGTTCCCCGTCGCATACTGGTCGCCGCGATCTGCAGCGCGCTTTCCGTCCCCGCGGTCAATGCCCAGCAGCTTGTCGCCGACAGGGCTTTCGTGCCAGCCCCGGGCGGTGAGTACGCCACCCTGCTGCCCGGTGAGCATGTCTTCCATGCCCTCAACGGCGGTGTCATTCTCGCCAGGTTCCCGGTGCAGCTGCGCGCCAGCGGCAACGGCGCCCACGGCGCCCACGCAAGTGGCGAAGGCAGCGTGGACCTGTATGGCGGCAGTGTCGCCGTCAGCGGCAGCAACGCGGCGGGTCTGTCCGCCAGCAATGCCCTCGTGCAGGCCAGCGGCGTGCGCATCCTGGCCACTGGGCGCAGCGTGCGTGGCGTGCTGCTCGATGCGGGGCGGTCCCGTCTGCACGAGGTGCACATCGACAGCCGGGGGGACGGCATCTCGATGACCGACAGCACCCTCTGGATGACCGGTGGCGGGATCCAGCTTGCCGGGTCGGGTGGCTACGGGCTGTATGCTCGGGGCGGTCAGGCGGATGTCAACGGCAGCTACATCCAGTTGCAGGGCGATACGCATAATGGCCTGTATGCCGCCGGCGATGCGGCCATGACCCTGCGATCCTCCCGCATCAGCGGCACGGGATATGGAATGACCGGCGTTACGGTCCAGGCTGCAGCGACCATGACGCTGGACGATGTGGACATCGTGTTCGAGGGCGGTTCAAGCACTGGCATTGCTACGGCCGGGCGCACGGAGGTTCAGAACGCGCGGATTGCGCTCGCCGGGTTGCATTCGCGTGCCGTGGAAATGGACGGTGGAGAGCTGAGCATCCAGCAGTCGCAGATGGCGGCCGATACGGGCATCCGCATGATGGGCGCAGGCGTGCTCGGCGTGTCCGGCAGCGAGGTCCACGCGCGTTACCACGCGCTGGACCTCAACCTCGGCGCCTCCGAAGCAACGGTGACCGACAGCCTGCTGTCCACGTCCGATGGAACAGCGATCTTCATGCCAAGTGCGTCCTCGCTGCAGATCAACGCCTCGCAGGTGCATGCACGTGGCGATCAGGGCCTGGCGCTGGACATGCGCGCGGGAACAGCCGAAATACGGCGCTCGTTGCTGAGGAGCGAAGGCAGCAACGCCCACGGCGCCTACGCTGATGGCGGCGGTCGCCGCAGGCCCGTGCTGACGCTCGCCCACAGCGATGTGTGGACACAGGGCGAGGGCAGCGCTGGCGCCATCGCGCGGCAGGGAGGGACAGTGCACCTGCAGGACAGCGTTGTGCTCACTGAAGGCAGCCGTGCCTATGGCGTATTGTCCGGTGGCGCCGGCGAGATGACGCTGGCCAACACCCATGTGCGCACGAAAGGACAAGGTGCCTGGGCGGCGGTGATCAACGACAGTGGCCGCTTGAGCATTGACGGTGGCTCCTTGGTCAGCGACCGGCACGGCGGCATCTGGCTGCGCAGCAGCCGCGATCCGGCGCTGGCGCTGAACGGTGGCGTGGTGGTGTCCGGTGGCAATGGCATCGGCCTGGCGCTGGATGCTGCCGTCGCCGGTCGCTTCGACGTGGCCCTGCAGGGGGCCTCGCAGCTCCACGGCGACATCGTCATCACGCCTGAAGACGAGGATGCCGGCCTGGTGCCGCGCTCGGAGGTGCACGTCCGCCTGGCAGAGGGATCGCTGTGGCAGGGGTCGTCCACCCTGGTGCAGACAATGATGATGGAAGGTGGCAGCCAGTGGACACTGACCGGTGACGCTACGGTGGGCGCGCTGGATGTGCGCGGCAGTGGCGTCGCGCTGTCCGGCGGCGGCAGTCGCTTCAATAGGCTCACCGTGGACGGTGACCTGCACAGCGAGGGGGCGACGTTCCTGTTCCAGGGCGCGCTGGGCGGTGACGACAGCGCGTTTGATCGCCTGTACGTGCGCGGCGACACCTCGGGGGATGCCAGCATCGCGGTGAAGAATATCGGTGGCATAGGTGCGCAGACGACCGATGGCATCCCGTTGATCGAGGTGGACGGTGCGTCGCTGGCCACCTATACGCTGGCGGGACGCGCGGTGGGCGGTTCCCATGAGTACTTCCTGTTCAAGGGAGGGGTGGCTGATCCCACCGACGGCAACTGGTATCTGCGTTCGCAGTGGTTCGATGTCTGCCAGGACGACCCGCACGCGCCCGGCTGCGTGGTCGATCCGGGTCCGGGTCCGGGCCCGGGACCGGATCCGGGCGATGGCGGCGAGGACGGTGGGATCGGCGACCCGGTTCTGCCGCCGCCAGTACTGCGCCCGGAGCCGGGCGCCTACCTCGCCAATCAGTCGGCCGCGCTGAACATGTTTGCGCACCGGATGCACGATCGGGGACCCGTGGCATCGCCTGATGACGGGCGCCATGCATGGGCGCGGGTGGGTCGCAGCACTGCTGATTTCAGCGCCGTGGGTGACCAGCTGGCGGTGGATGGCTCGACCTCGCTGCTGCAGATCGGCAGCGATGTGTGGCGCACCGGCAATGCGGCGCTCGGGGTGATGTTGGGCAGTGGCCGCGCTGACAGCAGCGTGGTCTCGCGCGTGACCGGTTACAGCGCCAAGGGGCGGGTGCGGGGGACGGCCGTGGGTGTCTACGGTACGTGGCTGCAGAACCCCGGTGCGCAGGAAGGCGCGTATGTGGATGCGACGGCGCAGTACGGCCGGTTTGCCAACCGCGTGCAGGGCGTGGGTCTGGAGCGCGAGTACTACGACGCGCGCGTGGCCAACGCGTCTTTGGAAAGTGGTTATACGGTGGGTGTCTGGCAGGGCCGCGGCGGCAATCTGTATGTGCAGCCGCAGCTGCAGTTGTCCTACGCGGCGTATGCCGCTGACCGCCACGTGGAAAGCAACGGCACCCGTATCGAGCGCGCCGATGCCGGCGGCCTGAGTGGCCGTGCGGGCGTTCGGGTATTTGGCCACCGCGATGGCATCGCTGGCCGGCTGCAGCCCTATGCAGGCGTGAGCTGGCTGCGGGGCAGTGGCCGCAGCACGCTGCAATTCAACGGTGAACGACTGGCTGCCGATGTGCCGCGCAACCGCTACGAGCTGCAGGCCGGTGCCGAGCTGATGTTGGATGCGCGCTGGAGTGCATGGGGTGGCATCAGCGCACAGCGCGGTGACCACGGTTACCGCAACATGGGCGGCCAGGTAGGCGTGCGCATGGCTTGGTAAGGCGCGGTGGTGGGGTCGGAGCCCATTGCTGCGGCAATGGGATCCTGGCCGGGTAGAAGGTCGTGTAGAGCCGAGCCCACGCTCGGCTGCCTCTCGCGCAATCGAGACCAGAAGCAGCCGAGCATGGGCTCGGCTCTACACGCGTGGGAGGGGCGGTAGCGCCGGGCCATGCCCGGCGACAACCGATGACCGTGCACATCAGGCCGCGTGCACCTGCAACCCTACGTATTCGCACAGGCCACGGCAGGCCAGCAGCAGCGCCTCGCGCCCCCTGTCGCCCAGGTACTGGCTTTCCTCCCCGTCCACGCGCACGCGTTCGCTGGCCTGCAGCAGTTCCAGCAGGAACGTCAGTCCGGCGTTTGCACGATCAATGCGCGACAACGCCCAACGCTGGCTCTGCGTGCGGCCCTGCGCCGGCAACGGCTGGCCGTCGGCCGCATCCACCGCGTGGATGTCCCGCAGCGCGCTGAGCAGAGTGAGGCCGCCGTTGGCGGAATCAGTCTGCAGGCTGGACAGCGTGGTTTCGAGTGTGCGGGCCAGTTCGTCGGGCAGCTGCTGGGCAGCTTCGCCCAAGGTGGCGAACAGAAAGGGGTAGTGATGGACGCTCATGGCGGCCTCCTCATGCGGGTGGCATAGGGAGCCACCTCGCTTGGCAGCGAGGTGGCGGACGGTGCGTGGTTGCAATACCGGTGGTAACTCAGCGAAACGCCGGCGGGCACGAGGCCCCCTCGCACCGCCCGCCATGAAGCACGCGGACGGATTGCCTGCCGGCGCCACGCACAGGAGGGCGCGACGCCGGCAGACAAGCGTAAACAACTGAGTTACCAAACGGGATTGCAAGCCCGTGCCACCCGTTGTCGGTGGCCCCACATGATTCGCACGCAGCGTTTGTACTGCCAATGAGAAAAGTTGGAAAAGTCGAAAAACTCGCAAAGCGATGACGCCATGCACGTGCGTGCCGATCGCGACATGTCATGTAGAGCCGAGCCTATGCTCGGCTGTTGCCAAGAGCAGCCGAGCACAGGCTCGGCTCTACAAAAGCGAGGAGCAGCCGAGCGTAGGCTCGGCTCTACAAAAGCGAGGAGCAGCCGAGCATGGCTCGACTCTACAAAGTCGGCGCGCAGCGAAACCTCACGCTGGCGGCAGCACCTTGCCGGGATTGAGGATGCCATCCGGGTCCAGCGCCGCCTTGATCGCACGCATCGTCGCCAGCGTGGCCGGGGTGAACGCCTCCGCCATGAAATCGCGCTTGGCCAGGCCGATGCCATGCTCGCCTGACAAGGTGCCACCCAGCGCCAGCGTGAGCTCGAAGATCTTCGGCAGCGCGGCATGCGCACGCGCGTTTTCGTCGGCGTCTTCGGGGTGGTAGAGGATGTTGACGTGCAGATTGCCGTTACCGGCGTGGCCGAAGGTGACGATGGTCAGCGTGTACTCGCGCGCCAGCGCCTGCACGCCGGCCACGAGATCCGGGATACGCGATACCGGCACCACCACGTCTTCGTTGATCTTGCCCGGCGCCACACTGCGCAGTGCAGGCGACAGCGCCTTGCGAGCGGCCCACAGCTGGTCGCGGGCGCGGCCTTCCATCGCCACGTCCAGTTCGATCATGCCGTCGCCCTCGGCGGCGCTGGCCAGTGCCTGCAGCAGATAGGGCAGGGTGTCATGGTCGCCGTCGGCCTCGACCAGCAGCATCGCGCCGGCGTCGGGCACGTCGGCCCCATTCAAGCGCAGCAGCTGCAGGCTGCGCGCATCCATGAATTCCAGGCGGGTGGGCACCACCGGCTGCGACATCAGCCGTGACACCGCAGCAGCGGCGGCATCGGCATCGCGGTACAGCACGCGCAGGCCGGCCTGACTGACCGGCAGCGGGGTGAGTTTGAGCGTGGCTTCCACGATCAGGGCCAGCGTGCCCTCGCTGCCGACCAGCAGATGGGTGAGGTCGTAGCCGGTGGCATCCTTGGTGTAAGCGCCGCCGCAGCGGATCACATCGCCGGTGCCGGTGACCGCCACCAGGCCGAGCACGTTGTCGCGGCTGGTGCCGTACTTCACCGCGCGCGGGCCGCCGGCATTGCAGGCCAGGTTGCCGCCCACGCTGCAGATGTCGGCGCTGGACGGGTCCGGTGCCCAGAACAGGCCATGCGGCGCCAGCGCGTCCTGCAGGGTGCCGTTCAACACGCCCGGCTGCACCACGGCGCAGCGGTCACTGGCTCGGATCTCGACGATGCGGTCCATACGGGTGAATGACAGCACGATGCTGCCCGGCAACGGCACGGCCGCGCCGGTGGTGCCGGTACCCGCGCCGCGTGCGACCAGGGCGATGCCGTGCGCGCGGCAGGCACGCACCAGCGCCTGCACCTGTTCGATGTTGGCCGGCAGCGCCACGGCTGCCGGGCGCTGGCGGCGCCAGGAATTGTCCTGCGCATTCGCCTCCAACGCACCGTCATCCATGCGCCAGCCCTCCGTGCCCAGCAGGGTGGACAGTTCGGCAACCAGGGCGGCGGGCAGGGTAGTGCTCATGAGGGATTCCGGGGGACGGCAGGGGCGGGTTGGATGAGTTTCCAGGCAACCACGGCGGTGGCCAGCGGCAGCCACACCCAACGCAGCTCGGACAGCAGCGTGGCCAGGCCGCGTGCGCTGAAGAACTGCCGGGCAAACGGTGAAACACGGATGGGTCGCCACGGTGCGAAGAAGCGATGCTCGCTCCATGGCCAGGCCAGGGCGACGCCCAGCCCGCCGGAGGTCATCGCATCCAGCAGCGGATGGCTGGCCGCGCAGACGAACACGAACGCGGCGGCTTGTAGGGGCGATGCCACCGTTGGCCCTGCCTTGGCAGGTGCCAACCTTGGTTGGCACCGAACCGCCGACCAAGGTCGGCGACTACCAAAGAACGCCAACACCGCGGCCAACGCCGCCAGCAGGCAGGCGAACAGCAGCGAATGGCTGGCGCCACGGTGGCCGAACGCATCGGCGTAGGGAATGTGCAGGGCGAAGGCCAGCACGTCGGCGTCGGGCAGCATGGCGGCAATCACGCCGGCGGCCAGCAGGCGCGGCGGAATGCGGCCGCGGTCAGCGGCGCACCACAGCGCCAGCGGCACGGCGGCATGGGTGATGATCGACGGCATCAGTCACGCACCAGGGTGGTGCCGGCCGCTGGCCGGCAACAGGTAATCATCAGCAATCATCCAGCCGGAACGCGTCGCGCAGCCAACGCAGCTGCGGCGGATCGCCACTGGCGTCCACCACATCGAAACGACAGGGCGCATCGACCAGGGCAGGATGATCCTGCAGGTACAGCAGCGCGGCATGGGCCAGGCGCCGGCACTTGCGCACATCCACCGAGGCGGCGCCGTCACCAAAATCGGATCGCGCGCGGTAACGCACTTCCACGAACACCACGGTGCCCGCGTCGTCCATCACCAGGTCCAGTTCACCGCCGCGGTAGCGCACGTTGCGTGCACGCGGCTGCAACCCGGCCTGTTGCAGGTGCTGCTCGGCGGCCGCTTCCACCGCCGAGCCCCGTTGCAGGTGCTCAGCGACCACCGACGATCGGCATCGGGCGGCCACCGCTGAAGGTGGACCACGCCGGCTGGCGCAGGATGTTGCCGTTGCTGTCCAGGTACAGCGTGCCGGTGGCGCCATCCAGGCCGCCCTCGTTGGACAGCTTGTCCAGGTAGGCGCTGATCTTCCACGCATCGGCACCGAAGGCGAACAGGCGGCCGGCGGCACCGCGCGCGCTGGGCAGGGTCTGGCCCACCTGCGCGGCCGACGGCAGGCCGGACACGCTGCGCACGTTCCAGGCTTCGTTCGGGTAGATGATGCCGTCCAGCGCCACGTCTTCCTCGGCCTTGCCGCTGCCGGTGGTCAGCTGGCTGGTGCCGACCCGCGTTGCGCCACCGACACCGGCCAGGGCCAGCTGCGGTGCCAGCAGGCGTGCCTGCGGGGCACGCACGGCAAGGAACACGGCATCGATCTGGCCGGCATTGCGCACCTGTGCGCTGACATCACCCACGGCGTCGACGACAGCGATCGTGGCGGCCACCTGGCCACCGCGCTGGGCGAACCGCTGGGCAAAGGCGGCGGCGGCACGGCGGCCGGTGTCGTCATTGCTGCTGATGACCAGGGCACGGTTGCGCTCGCGGCCACGCAGGTACTCGGCAGCGACGATGCCGTCGTCTTCCGGCGCCAGCGAGAAGCCCGCGCTGCCGGCTGGCGGCGCATCCTTGCCGCGGTTCAGGGCCAGCACCGGCACCTGCAGGGGCTGGCGGCCGTAGACCGCGTCCACTTCATCGCGGCCCAGCGGGCCGACCACGAAGTCGGCACCGGACGCCACGGCCTTGTCGTAGGCGGCCAGTGCACCGGCCGGGGTACCGGCGGTATCGAAGAAGTTGATGTCCGGGCGGCGGCGGCTTTCACCGTAATACGCGGCCAGCAGGCCATCGCGCACCGGCTGCGCGGCGGTGGCCAGACGGCCGCTCAGCGGCAGCAGCACGGCCATCTTTGCCGGCGGACGGTAGCCATCGCTCATCGCCGGTGGACGCTTGCTGGTATCGAACTGGGCCGCGCCTTCGCGGTCGAACGGGCGCGGCAGCGGCAGGCCACGGGCAATCAGCGCGCGGCCGGCGAAGTTGTACAGCGGGTCATTGGCCGGCAGGGCGGCTGCACGACTGCGCAGGGTGGCGTCGTCCAGCGTGCCGAGCAGGCCGGCGATGGCGGCCTGGTTCTCGCTGCGGGCGGTGCCGGCCAGGCCGGCATGGGCGCGGGCACGCTCGGCGGCGGCAGCGAAGTTGTCACCACTGGCCTGCAGTGCCTCCGCGCGGGCCAGGTACCAGCGCGTACGCAGGCTGGGGTGCACGTTGTCACCCGATTCCTTGAGCAGCGCCAGGGCCTGCGCCGGCTGCTTGTCGGCCAGGGCCAGCTCGGCGCTGGTCAGCTGGAAACGCTGCAGGCTGGCGCCGGACAGTTGGCGGGCGGTCAGCTGGCCCAGCAGGCTGCGTGCGCGGGCGCTGTCACCGGCCAGGTGCCAGGCCCAGGCCGCATCGGCCAGGGTATTGCTGCGGGCACCGCCGCGCAGGGTGGCAGCCTGCGCTTCCAGCTGCAGGGCAGCGTCGCGCGGCTTGCCTTGTTCGATCAGCGCCAGCGCCTGGCTCTGGGCCGGCGATTCGGGGGCGCTGGTAAGGCTGGTGGTGGCACAACCGGCCAGAAGCATCAGCGACAACGACAGGGCGGAGATGCGTGCGGCGGGCTTGTTCATGATCGGGTCCATGCGATGAGGGCAGCGGCCTTGGCCAGGTACACGCTAGGATTCTACCCTTGCCCCGTGAGTACCGCTGAAATGAGTGTGCCAACCCTGTATGTCGTCGCCACGCCGATCGGCAACCTGGCCGATCTGAGCCCGCGCGCGCAGGAGGTGCTGCGCTCGGTGGCGGCCATCTGTGCCGAAGACACCCGCCGCAGCGGCCAGCTGCTCTCCCATTTCGGCATCCAGCAGCCGCTGGTGGCACTGCACGAGCACAACGAAGAGGCCCTGTCGCAGCGCCTGGTGGCGCGCCTGCAGGCCGGCGAGTCGCTGGCCCTGGTGAGCGATGCCGGCACGCCGCTGGTCAGTGATCCCGGATTCCGCCTGGTCCGCGCCGTACGCGCGGCCGGCATCAAGGTCAGCCCCATCCCCGGCGCCTGCGCGGCCATCGCAGCGCTCAGCGTGGCCGGCCTGCCCAGCGACCGCTTCAGCTTCGAGGGCTTCCTGCCGGCCAAGGCCAGTGGCCGCCGCGACCGCCTGCAGGCGCTGGCCGGTGAAGTGCGCACGATGGTGTTCTACGAGTCCTCGCACCGCATCGTCGAATCGCTGGCGGACATGTCGGCGATCTTCGGTGCCGAGCGCCCGGCGGTGCTGGCGCGCGAGCTGACCAAGCTGTTCGAGACCGTGCTGGACGGTGATCTGGCCGGCCTGCTGGCCAGGGTCGAGGCCGACGAGAACCAGCGCAAGGGCGAGTTCGTGGTGATGGTGCAGGGCGCCGGCGATGATGCCGAGGCGCAGCTGGCGCACGGTCGCCACGTCTACGCCAAGCTGAGCGAGCATCTGCCGCCGTCGACCGCCGCCAAGCTGGCCGCCGAACTGACCGGCGCCCCGCGCAAGGCGTTGTACGGCCGGTAGCGCCGGGCCACGCACGGCGAGCGCATAGCGCGTCATCCAACAGCCGCCGGGCATGGCCCGGCGCTACCCAAACGCGACAGGCAGAAAAGGCGTGCGTGCGCTAGAATGCGCGTTGGCGGAGCCGGCCAGACAGTCGCGTCATCCCTTCGGGGGTGCCGAGGAAAGTCCGGGCTCCATAGGGCAAGGTGCCAGGTAACGCCTGGGCGGCGCAAGCCGACGGAAAGTGCAACAGAAAGATACCGCCTACGTCTTCTTCGGAGGGCCGGTAAGGGTGAAATGGTGCGGTAAGAGCGCACCGCGAGTCTGGTAACAGACCGGCACGGCAAACCCCACCTGGAGCAAGACCAAATAGGGATCCATTGGCGCGGCCCGCGTTGGATCCGGGTAGGTTGCTTGAGCGTTGCGGCGACGTAACGCCTAGAGGAATGACTGTCCACGACAGAACCCGGCTTATCGGCCGGCTCCGCCTCCATTTCTAACATCGGCGATGTCATCCACGCATGGCGTGGATCTACCGGGCGTGCATCCATCCACGCATGGCGTGGATCTACCGGGCGTGCAGCCATCCACGCATGGAGTGGATCTACCGGGCGTGCATCCATCCACGCATGGCGTGGATCTACCGGGCGTGCATCCATCCACGCATGGCGTGGATCTACTGGGCGTACGGTTACGTCAGAAGTCGACGCGGCTCTCGCCAAGGAATACGCCCTGCGCGCCGAAGCGGCGTTCGTGCATCTGTCCATGGCCCTCGGCATCGATCAGCAGCACGGTGCTGGCGCGCGTGCCGTAGTCGTCGCCACGGATGAAGGCCGGGCTCAGCCAGCGCTCGCGTTCCAGGCCGATGCCGGTGTCGGGCAGGTCGCTGTCGGCGGGGCGGTGTTCGTCTGCGAGGGCGTTCCAGAGTGGGGCCAAGGCTGGGGTCAGAGCCCTTTCGCTTGGCGAAAGGGATCCGACCCCGTCGGCGTCCAGCCACGCCGAGAGTGCGGCCATCAGCCGGCGGGTCTTCGGCCAGGGCGCGTCCAGCGCGCCGTTGGACATGCCGTGCACGCCCGGTCCGAGGGTCTGGCGCTCGGCCGGATGGTTGCCCAGGTACTCGAGGCTATCGCTATCGGCCAACAACAGGTTGAACGGGGCATATGCCGCGGCGATGCCGGCCAGCCGGTCCATGTGCACGGCGGCCGGTTCGCGGCCGCGTAGGAAATCGGCCACCAGCGCACCGCGCGAAGGGCCGGCCTGGGCGGCCAGCGGGTCACGCACGTTGGTGACCACGGCCATGCGGCCGGCGCCGCCGACGCCGGCCCACCCACCGCCTGAACGCAGGTCGCGCCCGCCGATGATGGACGGCTCGTCCTGCCAGGGGGCCAGGGCCGCCGTCGGGCGGGCGTGGAACTCATCGCGGTTGCCGGTCATCACCAGTCGCCAGCGCGGGTGATGCAACCAGCCAAGAGCAAGCAGGCACATGCCGTCATTGTGCCCGGTTTGCGCAGAGCGACGCCGCTTTCGACCCGTTTTTGATGAATGCGCACCCCATGTTTCACGCGCTCTCCACACCCCTGAACTTCCGTTCAATCTCAAAAAATGAGACGGATCAGCAACTTGTGGATAAGCCTTGAACAATTCTCTAAACATTGCTGCAAGCCATTGATGTGGCTGTGGATTTCCCCGCCGAAAAGTTGTTGACAACCCTAGGGCCGCTGCTAAGGTGGGCATCAGAGGGAAAACCGGGTGTTTTGTGGGTTTTCGTGGTTCAATGTTTCACCGGGCGAAGGAAGGGTGCACGCGTCGTGTTCCAGGGCGAGACGGCCATCACAGTTGACGATAAAGGACGCATGGCGGTTCCGACCGCCTACCGCGACCTCGTCGCGCGTGCCAGCAACAACCGTCTTGTTCTGACCTACAACCCGTTCGAAGCCGGCTGCCTGTGGCTGTATGCCGAGTCGGAATGGGAACGGGTCCGCGACGACGTGATGTCCAAGCCCAACACCCAGCGCGTCGTGCGCCTGTTGCAGCAGAAGCTGGTCGGCTCAGCCGCCCATCTCGAGCTCGACGGCAACGGTCGTATCAGCATTCCCGCCAGCCACCGCGGTGCGGTGGGCATTGAAAAAAAGGCGGTATTGCTCGGTATGGGCGACAAATTCGAATTGTGGAGCGAGCAGGCGCATCGTGCCTTGATCCAGCAGACATTGTCTGACGAGGATCTGGGCGATGGGTTGCTCGACCTGAAGTTGTGAGCCGGGGTGCCCGGATGCGCCCAGAAGCGCAGACCGGTCACCTTCCGGTGTCGCAGTCGCCGGCGGTGCACCTGCCGGTCCTGTACACCCAGGTCATTGACGGCCTGAGGGTGATCGAAAACGGACGTTATCTCGATGGCACGTTCGGTCGTGGCGGTCATGCGCGCGGCGTGCTCACCCAGTTGGGCCCGGAGGGGCGCCTGCTGGTCATGGACAAGGATCCGGAAGCCATCGCCGTGGCCGAGCGCGATTTCGCGCCCGATCCGCGCGTGTCCATCTTCCGTGGCAGCTTCGCCCAGCTGCTGCAGTGGGAGGCGACAGTCGAAGGCCTGGATGGCGTGCTGTTCGACCTCGGCGTGTCCTCGCCGCAGCTGGACGTGGCCGAGCGTGGTTTCAGCTTCGGCAAGGACGGCCCGCTGGACATGCGCATGGACCCGGACAGCGGCGAAAGCGCAGCGCAGTGGATCAACCGCGTCGAAGACCGCGAGATCGCCGACGTGCTGTGGACCTACGGCGAAGAGCGGCAGAGCCGCCGCATCGCCCGTGCCATCGTCGCCCGCCGCGAGAAGCAGCCGTTTGCCCGCACTGGCGAACTGGCGGAGCTGATCGCCTCGGTGATGCCGCGTGGCAAGGACAAGATCCACCCGGCCACGCGCAGCTTCCAGGCCATCCGCATCCATATCAACCGCGAGCTGGCCGATCTGGAAGCCGGGCTCGATGCGGCCGTGGAACGGCTCAAGCCCGGCGGCCGCCTGGCGGTGATCAGCTTCCATTCGCTGGAAGACCGCATCGTCAAGCAATATATGAACCGCCTGGCGAAGGCGCCGCCGGCCAACCGCCGCCTGCCCGAGGCTGTGGCGTTCGTGCCGACCCTGGATCTGATCGGCGGTGCCATCAAGGCCACTGATGAGGAACTGGCCGCCAACCCGCGTGCCCGCAGCGCCGTGCTGCGCGTGGCACAGAAGCGGGAGGCCGATGCATGAGCCGGCTGCTGCTGATCATCCTGTTGGCCTGCACCGTGGCCTCGGCGATCGGCGTGGTGTTCGTGCGTCACCGTCATCGGCAGACGTTCATCGAGCTGTCGCGTGCCGAGCGCACGCGTGATGACATCAACCTGGAGTTCGGCCGGCTGCAGCTGGAGCAGGCCACCCTGGCCGAGGCCAACCGCGTCGACCGCTTGGCCCGCGAGAAGCTGGGCATGAAGTTCCCCGAAGCCGCCGACGTGGTGGTGGTGCGCCCATGAGCAAGACCGGCCGCAACCGCCCGCGCAACGCCTTCAACCTGCGCCAGCGCCTGCGCTGGGTGGCCCTGGCGCTCGGCCTGTGCTCGGTGTCGCTGGTCGGTCGCGCGGCCTACGTGCAGATCATCAACAGCGATTTCTACCAGCGCCAGGGTGAGGCGCGTTACCTGCGCGAGCTGCCGATCAAGACCTCGCGCGGCATGATCACCGACCGCAATGGCGAGCCGCTGGCGGTGTCCACCCCGGTGGCCTCGATCTGGGTGAACCCGCAGGAGCTGCTGCGTGCGCCGGACCGCATCCCCGAGCTGGCCCAGGCGGTCGGCATGTCGGTGGACGAACTGAGCAGCCGCCTGTCGCAGAAGTCGGACAAGGAATTCATGTACCTGCGCCGCCGGATCAATCCGGATGACGCGGAGAAAGTGGTCGCGCTGAAGATTCCGGGCGTGGCCGCACAGCGCGAGTTCCGCCGCTTCTACCCGCAGGGTGAGGCGATGGCGCACGTGCTCGGCTTCACCAACATCGATGACCGCGGCCAGGAAGGGCTGGAACTTGCCTTCGACGAATGGCTGCGCGGCAAGGCCGGCGCCAAGCGGGTGATCCGCAACCGCAAGGGCGAAACGGTGGAGAGCGACCTGCTGCGCGCCGCCGAGCCGGGCAAGGATCTGACCCTCAGCATCGACCGCCGCATCCAGTATCTGGCGTTCAAGGAACTGCGCAACGCGCTGGTGGCCAACAAGGCGGCCGGCGGTTCGATGGTGATCATGGACGTGGCCACCGGCGAGATCCTGGCCATGGTCAACCTGCCGACCTACAACCCGAATTCGCTGAACGGTGCAGTGCCGGACACGCGCCGCAACCGCGCCGTGACCGACCTGGTCGAGCCGGGTTCGACGATGAAGCCGCTGACGATTGCGACGGCGCTGCAGGCTGGCGTGGTGACCAAGGACACCATCATCGATACCAACCCGGGCTACATGACCCTGGGCCGCTTCACCATCCGCGACGTGCCGCGAAACAACGGCGTGCTCAACGTGACCGGCGTGATCACCCGCAGTTCGAACGTGGGCGCTGCCAAGGTTGCGGCCAAGCTGCCCGACCAGACCTTCTATGACTCGATCCGCAGCTTCGGCTACGGTTCGGTACCGCACAGTGGTTTCCCGGGTGAATCCGGGGGCGTGGTGCTGCGCCCGGCGCGCTGGTCGGGTACGTCCAAGACCACCATGTCCTATGGCTACGGCCTGAACGTGACGCCGCTGCAGATCGCCACCGCATACTCGGCGCTGGCCAACGGCGGCAAGCTGATCGCCCCGACCTTCGTCAAGGGCCAGCGCAACGAAGGCAAGCAGATCATCGACGAAGGCGTGGCCAAGCAGGTCGTGGCGATGATGGAAACGGTGGTGACCCAGGGCGGCGCCAAGCAGGCAGCCGTGCTCGGCTACCACGTGGCCGGCAAGACCGGCACCGCGCGCAAAGCCGGCCCCGGCGGTTACGAGCGCGGCCACTACAACTCGCTGTTCGCCGGCGTGGTGCCGGCCACCAACCCGCGCTTCGCCACCGTCATCGTCATCAACGACCCGCAGGCCGGCAAGTTCTACGGCGGCCTGGTGTCGGCGCCGGTGTACCACAACGTGATGGAAGGCACCCTGCGCCTGATGGACGTCCCGCTGGACGATCTGCAGTCGTGGCTGGCCGCCCAGCAGTCCGGAAAGATGGGGCATTCGGCCTCCATCCTGCCGGCGCCGCCGGCCGAGGCCGCGCTGCCGGCCGATGCCGCCGCCGAATTCGACGCCGCGCTGCCCAGCGCGCAGAACCATGTGCCGGCCCCGCCCGCGGGAGGCACGCAATGAGCCCTTCGATGTTGCTTTCGCAGTTGCTTCCGGACGTTGCCCTGGCAGGCAACGATCCCGTTCTGACCGGCCTGGTGCTGGACAGCCGTGCCGTGCGCCCCGGCAATGCCTTCGTCGCCATCGCCGGTTTCGGCGCGCATGGCCTGGGCTTTGCAGAGCAGGCGCGCGCGGCCGGTGCCAGCGCCATCCTGTTCGAGCCGCCGGCCCCGGCCGAGCTGCCGGCACCGGCCGATGCCATCGCCGTGCCGGGCCTGCGCGCACGCCTCGGCGCCTTGGCCGACCAGTTCCATGGTGCGCCCTCGCGTGCGATGACGATGGTGGGCGTGACCGGTACCAACGGCAAAACCTCCACCGTGCAGCTGCTGGCCCAGGCCTGGCACCTCCTCGGTACGCCCAGTGGCAGTATCGGCACGTTGGGCGCCGGACTTTATGGTGCGGTCGAGCCGACCGGCTTCACCACCCCGCTGGTGCTGCAGATGCATGCGCTGCTGGCGCAGCTGCGCAACGACGGCGCACGTGCGGTGGCGATGGAAGTCAGCTCGCACGCGCTGGACCAGGGGCGCGTGGATGCCGTGCACTACGACGTGGCGGTGTTCACCAACCTCACCCGCGACCATCTGGATTACCACGGTGACATGGCCAGCTACGGCGCGGCCAAGGCACGCCTGTTCCACCGCCCGGGCCTGAAGGCCGCGGTGGTGAACCTGGATGATGCGTTTGGCCGTGAACTGTTCGCCGGCCTGCCGGCCAGCGCGCAGGCCATCGGCCTGAGCTCGCGCGGTGCCGCTGGTGCCAGCGTGCGTGCCGAAGGCCTGAACCTGGATGGCCGCGGCATCGGCTTCGAACTGGTCATCGACGGCGCGCGCGCTGCGGTGCAGTCGCCGCTGCTGGGCCGCTTCAACGTGGACAACCTGCTGGCCGTGGCCGGCAGCCTGCATGCACTGGGCGAATCGATCGAGCGCATTACCGGCGTGCTGTCGGCACTGCAGCCGATCCGTGGCCGCATGAACCGCCTGGGTGGGGAAGATGGCCTGCCCACCGTGGTGGTCGACTACGCACACACCCCCGATGCGCTGGAGCAGGCGCTTGAAAGCCTGCACGGCCACCTGCAGGGCACGCTGTACTGCGTGTTCGGCTGCGGTGGCGAGCGCGATACCGGCAAGCGTCCGCAGATGGCCGCCATCGCCGAGCGCCTGGCCAACCAGGTCATCGTCACCGACGACAACCCGCGTGGCGAAGACGGCGACGTGATCGTGGCCGACATCCTCGCTGGTTTCACTGATGCCTCCGCCGTGACCGTGCAGCGCAGTCGCGCGCGTGCGATCGGCCTGGCGGTGAAGCGCGCCGGTGCGGGCGACATCATCCTGATCGCCGGCAAGGGTCACGAGCCCTACCAGGAGGTCAACGGCGTGCGCCACGACTTTGACGACACCGAAGTGTCGGCTGCGGCACTGGCCGCCAAGGCCGGTGTTCTCGCGACGCGCATGGATGCGCTAGTGGCCCGGCCGCAGGACGCGGAAGAGGGCCCCTCGCAGGCAGGGGAGGGCATCGCATGAAGCGCACCCTGCTTTCGCTGATCGCGCACTGGGCCGGTGGCGAGATCCACGGCGACGACGTGGCCATCGATGCGGTCAGCAATGACACCCGCAGCCTGGGCGCCGGCACCCTGTACGTGGCCCTGCGCGGCGAGCGTTTCGACGGCCATGATTTCGCCGCCGATGCGCAGGCACGCGGTGCCAGCGCACTGCTGGTCGAGCGCCTGCTGCCGCTGGACGTGCCGCAGGTGCTGGTGGCTGACAGCGAACTTGCCCTGGCGAAGATTGCCGCCGGCATGCAGCGCGACCGCGACACCGAGGTGTTCGCGATCACCGGCAGCAACGGCAAGACCAGCGTCAAGAGCCTGCTGCTGGCGATCCTGCAGCAGGTGGCCGAGCACGCACACAAGGTGGTCTACGCCAACCCGGGCAACCGCAACAATGAGATCGGCCTGCCGCTGGCGGTGATCGATGCCCCGGAAGATGCCGACTACGCCGTCTACGAGATGGGCGCCGGCAAGCCGGGCGACATCGCCTACCTGACCGACATCGCCCGCCCGCGCCATGCGCTGGTCAACAACATCGCCCCGGCGCACCTGGAACGCATGGGCAGCCTGCTTGGCGTGGCGGTGACCAAGGGCGCGATCTACGCCGCGCTGCCGGCTGATGGCGTGGCCGTCGTCAATGTCGACGATGCCTACGGCCGATGGTTCGAACAGCATTTCGTCGGTACCCCGGCGCGCTGCCGCGTGCTGCGCTACGGCCTGGACCACAGCGCCGATGTCACCGCGCGCGACATCCGTGCCGGTGCGCAGGGCAGCCAGTTCACCCTGGTCGCGCCGCAGGGCGAGGTCCGCATCGCCTTCGGCCTGCCGGGCCGGCACAACGTCAGCAACGCGCTGGCCGCAGCCAGCCTGGCGCTGGGCGCCGGCATCGACCTGGCCCTGGTGGCGTCGGGCCTGGCCGCGGCGCAGCCGGTACCGGGCCGCCAGATCGCCCACCAGCTGAGCAACGGCGCGGTGCTGGTGGACGACAGCTACAACGCCAACCCCGGTTCGCTGGCCGCCGCCATCGATGCCCTGGCCGCCGCCCCGGAAGAGGGCTGGCTGGTGCTGGGCGACATGCGCGAGCTGGGCCCGGACGCCGAAGCGCTGCATGCGCAGGCCGGCCTGCGCGCACGTGCCGCCGGCCTCAAGCGCCTGTATGCACTGGGCCCGCTCAGTGCCGCCGCTGCTACCGCCTTCGGCGGAGGCGGCCGTCATTTCGCCACCCATGACGCGCTGTCGCAGGCGCTGAAGGACGAGCTGCACGCTGGCGTGCGCTGCCTGGTCAAGGGGTCCCGTGGCAGCGCCATGGACACGATTGTCACAGCGCTGCTGGCGCAAGGAGAGGAATCCCCGCATGTTGTATGAACTGGCTCGATGGTTGCAGCAGTTGGAGAGCCTGTTCGGGCTGTTCAACTACCAGACGTTCCGCGCCATCCTTGCCGCGCTGACGGCCCTGTTCCTGTCGCTGTGGCTCGGCCCGGCGGTGATCCGCCGCCTTGCCCAGTTCAAGGGCGGCCAGCCGATCCGTACCGACGGCCCGCAGACCCACTTCGTCAAGGCTGGCACGCCCACCATGGGCGGTTCGCTGATCCTGCTCACCGTCACCCTGTCGGTGCTGATGTGGGCCGATCTGCGCAACCGCTACGTGTGGCTGGTGCTGGCCGTCATGCTGTGCTTCGGCGCCATCGGCTGGTACGACGACTGGATCAAGATCGTGCGCCGCGACCCGAACGGCCTGGCCTCGCGCTGGAAGTACCTGCTGCAGTCGATCTTCGGCCTGGCTGCGGGCATTTTTCTGCTGCAGACCGCCGACGTACCGGCCGCGCTGACCTTCTACATCCCGATGTTCAAGTCGATCGCGCTGCCGCTGGCCGGCATCAGCTTCGTGGCCATCGCCTACTTCTGGATCGTCGGCTTCTCCAACGCGGTCAACCTGACCGACGGCCTGGACGGCCTGGCAATCATGCCGACCGTGCTGGTGGCCTGCGGCCTCGGCGTGTTCGCCTATGCCTCGGGCAACGTGGTGTTCGCCAACTACCTGCAGATTCCGCAGATCCCCGGTGCCGGTGAGCTGGTCATCATCTGCGCGGCCATCGCCGGCGCGGGCCTGGGCTTCCTGTGGTTCAACACCTATCCGGCCATGGTCTTCATGGGCGACATCGGCGCGCTGGCGCTGGGTGCGGTGCTGGGCACGATCGCGGTCATCACCCGCCAGGAGCTGGTGCTGGTGATCATGGGCGGCGTGTTCGTCATCGAAACACTCTCGGTGATGATCCAGGTGGCCTCGTTCAAGCTGACCGGCAAGCGCGTGTTCCGCATGGCGCCGATCCACCACCACTTCGAGCTGAAGGGCTGGCCGGAGCCGCGCGTGATCGTGCGCTTCTGGATCATCTCGGTCGTGCTCGTGCTGATCGGCCTTGCCACCCTGAAGGTGCGCTGAGAATGAACGACCTGTCCCGCCAGGCAACACGCCTCGAAGCCATCGAAGGCAGCTACGACAAGTGGCTGCTGGGCGCGATCATCGCGCTCACGGGCATTGGCGTGGTGATGGTGGCGTCCAGCTCGATCGCACTGATGAGCAGCCCGTTCTACTACCTCAACCGCCACCTGATCTTCCTGGCGGTGGGCATCGTGCTGGCGGTCGTGGCCGCCCGTACCGAGCTGAAGTCGATCGAGCAGTACAACCAGATCCTGCTGCTGGGCTGCTTCGTGCTGCTGCTGGCGGTGTTCACGCCGGGCCTGGGCAGCACGGTCAACGGCGCGCGCCGCTGGATCAACCTGGGCATCTCCAAGTTCCAGACGGTCGAAGCGGTGAAGGTGCTCTACATCGTCTGGCTGTCCAGCTACCTGGTGCGTTTCCGCGACGAGGTCAATGCGACCTGGCCGGCGATGCTCAAGCCGCTGGGCGTGGCCGGTGCACTGGTCGTGCTGCTGCTGCTGCAGCCCGACTTCGGTTCGTCCACCCTGCTGCTGGCGATCACCGCCGGCATGCTGGTGCTGGGCGGGGTGAACATGCCGCGCATGTCGATGCCGGTGATCATCGGCCTGGTCGGCATGAGCGCGCTGGCCATCATCGAGCCGTACCGCATGCGCCGCATCACCTCCTTCCTCGACCCGTGGGCCGACCAGCAGGGCGACGGCTATCAGCTGTCCAACGCGCTGATGGCCGTGGGCCGTGGCGAGTGGACCGGCGTGGGCCTGGGCAACTCGGTGCAGAAGCTGTACTACCTGCCCGAAGCGCATACCGACTTCATCTTCTCGGTCACCGCCGAGGAATTCGGCTTCCTGGGCACCTGCACCATCGTCGCCCTGTACGCGCTGCTGGTCGGCCGCACCTTCTGGCTGGGCATGCGCTGCGTGGAAATGAAGCGCCACTTCTCCGGCTACATCGCCTTCGGTATCGGCCTGTGGATCAGCATGCAGACCTTCGTTTCGATCGGCGTGAACCTGGGCATCCTGCCGACCAAGGGCCTGACCTTGCCGCTGATTTCGTCGGGCGGCTCGTCGGTGCTGATGACCTGCGTGGCGATGGGCCTGCTGCTGCGCGTGTCCTATGAACTGAAGCGCGCCGAGCGCCGCCAGGCCGTGCGCATTGGTGGTGGCGAAGAGACCGCGGGTGCGCCCGTGGCTGAACCGGCTGCACCGGCCGCTGCCACCAGCGCGCCGAAGGCCGCCGAACCGGTGGCTGCCGCTGCACCGGCCGCTGCACGTGGCACCAGCCGCCTGCAGTCGCGCATCGAACCGACCTTCGGGAGGCTGTCATGAGCACCGCCTCCAATACGAATGCCAACGCCCGCCCGGTGATGATCCTGGCCGGCGGTACCGGTGGCCACATCTTCCCTGGCCTGGCCGTGGCCCGCGTGCTGCGCCAGCGTGGCGTGCCGGTCACCTGGATGGGTGCCGACGGTGCGATGGAAACCCGCCTGGTGCCGCAGCACGACATTCCGGTCGACACCCTGGCCATCACCGGCCTGCGCGGCAAGGGCAAGCTGGCCCTGCTGGGCGCACCGTGGCGGCTGATGCGTGCCCTGCGTGCGGCCGGCATGATCATCCGCAAGCGCCAGCCGCGCGCCGTGGTCGCCTTCGGTGGCTTCGCCTCCGGCCCCGGTGGCATCGCCACCCGCCTGCACGGCCTGCCGCTGCTGGTGCACGAACAGAACCGTGCGCCGGGCATGACCAACCGCATCCTGTCGCGCTACGCGCGCCGCCTGCTGACCGGTTTCCCGGGCACCTTCGCCAAGGGCGAGGAGTGCGTCGGCAACCCGGTGCGCGCGGAGATCGCCGCGATCGCACCGCCGGAACAGCGTTTCGCCGATCGCCAGGGGCCGCTGCGCCTGCTGGTGGTGGGCGGCAGCCAGGGCGCACGCGCACTCAACACCGGTGTGCCGCAGGCGATTGCCGCGCTGGCCGGCACCGTGCAGGTGCAGGTGCGCCACCAGAGCGGCGAGAAGTTGCATGGCGAAGCCGTGCAGGCCTATGCCGAGGCCGGCGTGCAGGCTGAAATCACCCCGTTCATCGCCGACATGGCCGATGCCTTCGCCTGGGCCGACCTGGTGGTGTGCCGTGCTGGCGCGTCCACCCTGGCCGAGCTGTGCGCGGTGGGCGTGGGCAGCGTGCTGGTGCCGTTCCCCGCCGCCGTCGACGATCACCAGACCCGCAATGCGGAGTACCTGGTCGAGCGCGATGCGGCCGTGTTGCTGAAGCAGGATGGAACGCTGGCCGACGGCATTGCCGCACTGCTGCGCGAATTGTCCGAAAATCCCGCCCGCCGCATGCAGATGGCGCAAGCCGCGCGTGCCCTGGCCAAGGTCGATGCCGCCGAGCGCATCGCCGATATCATTCTCAAGGAAGCTGTATGAAGAAGGCCCGCTACTGCGCCTGCCACGCGCGAGGCCGCGCATGATCCGCCGCCTGCACGACACCAACGACCTGGTGCGCGCGTTCCCGCGCGTGCATTTCGTCGGCATCGGCGGTACCGGCATGAGCGGCATCGCCGAAGTGATGCTGACGCTGGGCTATGAAGTGTCCGGTTCGGACAACGCCGACAACGCGGCGACCCGCCGCCTGGCCGGCCTGGGTGCACGCATCATGCGTGGCCACTCGGCTGCCAACGTGCTGGGCACCGACTGCGTGGTGGTCTCCAGCGCCATCCGCGAAGACAACCCGGAACTGATGGAAGCGCGCAGCCAGCGCATTCCGATCATGCCGCGCGCGGCGATGCTGGCCGAGCTGATGCGCTTCCGCCGCGGCATCGCCGTGGCCGGCACGCACGGCAAGACCACCACCACCAGCCTGACCGCGGCGGTGCTGAGCGAAGGTGGCCTGGACCCGACGTTCGTGATCGGTGGCCAGCTGCTGGCCGCCGGTGCCAACGCCAAGCTGGGCGGTGGCCAGTGGCTGGTGGCCGAGGCCGATGAAAGCGACGGCAGCTTCCTGCGCCTGAACCCGCTGATGTCGATCATCACGAACATCGATGCCGACCACCTGGAAAACTACGGCAACGACTTTGCCCGCGTGCAGGCGGCCTTCGCCGAGTTCCTGCAGCGCCTGCCGTTCTACGGCCTGGCCGTGCTGTGCATCGACGACCCGGAAGTGGCCGCGCTGGCCGCCAGGACCCCGCGCCACGTGATGAGCTACGGCATGAGTCCGCAGGCCGACGTGCGCGCCGAGAACGTGGTGCAGGAAGGTTCGCGCATGCGCTTCACCCTGCGCCTGCCGCAGGGCACCAGCCAGGAAGTGGTGCTGGCCCTGCCGGGCAAGCACAACGTGCTGAACGCACTGGCCGCTGCGGCGGTGGGCTGGCAGCTGGGCGTGGCCCCGGATGCGATCGCCCGCGCGCTGGAAAGCTTCGCCGGCGTCGGCCGCCGCTTCAACGACCTGGGCGAAGTGACCACGGCCAGTGGCGCCAAGGTGCGCATCATCGACGACTACGGCCATCACCCGAGCGAGCTGGAAGCAGTGTTCGCCGCCGCCCGCGGTGGCTGGACCGACCAGCGCCTGGTGGTGGCCTTCCAGCCGCACCGCTACAGCCGTACCCGCGACCAGTTCGACAAGTTTGCCGCCGTGCTCTCCAGCGTCGATGCGCTGGTGCTGAGCGAGGTCTACCCGGCTGGCGAGGAGCCGATTGCCGGTGCCGATTCGCATGCACTGGCCCGCGCCATCCGTGCGCGCGGCCGCAGCGAGCCGGTGGTGGTGGGCAAGGCCGCCGAACTGGCCAGCGTGCTGCCGGACGTGCTGCAGGACGGTGACCTGCTGCTGATGATGGGCGCGGGTGACATCGGCGCCGTCGCCAGCCAGATCGCCGTGGAAGGTTTCAAGGCGGAGGGCCAGGCGTGAGCACGCTGACCTTCCCGCCGCTGCGCGCCACCGCCCCGGCCGTGTTCGGCCGCGTCGCCGTGCTGCTCGGCGGCAGTTCCAGCGAACGCGAGGTGTCGCTGGATTCGGGCCGCAACGTACTCGAAGCCCTGCAGTCGCGCGGCGTCGATGCGTTCGCCGTGGATGGCATTCCGGCACTGGCCAAGGCGCTGGCCGCCGGCGGCGTCGACCGCGTGTTCAACATCCTGCACGGCCACAACGGTGGCGGTGAGGACGGCATCGTGCAGGGCCTGATGGACGCCTTCGGCGTGCCGTACACCGGTTCGGACGTGCTGGGCTCGGCGCTGAGCATGGACAAGATCCGCACCAAGCAGGTGTGGCTGTCGCTGGGCCTGCCGACCCCGCAGTACCGCAAGGTGACCGCTGAGAACGTGCACGCCAACGCGGCCGAGCTCGGCCTGCCGGTGGTGGTCAAGCCGGCCAACGAAGGTTCCAGCGTGGGCATCAGCCGGGTAACCGACGACGCCGGCCTGGACGAAGCGGTGGCCCTGGCCGCGCGCTACGACGGCCAGCTGCTGATGGAACAGATGGTGGTGGGCGACGAACTGACCGTGGCCATCCTCGGGGATGTCGCGCTGCCGTCGATCCGCATCGTGCCCAAGGGCCAGTGGTACGACTACAACGCCAAGTACATCGCCGAGGACACCCAGTACCTGTGCCCGGGCCTGGACGGCGCTGACGAAGAAGAAATCCGCCGCATCGCCCTGGCCGCGTTCCGCGCCGCCGGCTGCCGTGGCTGGGGCCGCGTGGACGTGATGCGTGACCGCGCCAGCGGCCGTTTCTTCCTGCTGGAAGTGAACACCGCGCCGGGCATGACCAGCCACTCGCTGGTGCCCAAGGCGGCGGCACAGGCCGGCATCGGTTTCGAGGAACTGGTGTGGCGCGTGCTGGAACAGACCCTGGAGGCATCGCACGCATGAACGCGGTGCTGCGCATCTTCGTGTGGCTGTTGGCCCTGTCGGTGGTTGCACTGCCGGTGGTGGCCGTGGTCAATGGCTGGGTCGGCGCCGAGCGCTGGCCGCTGGCGAAGCTGCGCGTGCACGCTGAGTTCAAGCGGGTGCCGCCGGAACAGCTGCAGCAGGTGCTGCTGCCGTACGCACATGCCGGCTTCTTCGCGGTCAAGCTGCAGGACGCGCAGGACGCCCTTGAAAAGCTGCCATGGGTGGAAAGCGCGCAGGTGCGCAAGCAGTGGCCGGACGTGCTGGAAGTGACTCTGGTCGAGCACAAGCCGTTCGCGCGCTGGGGCGAAGGCCGCCTGCTCTCCGAGCAGGGCAAGCTGTTCCCCACGCCGAAGAAGCTGGCCGACCTGCAGCTGCCCGAGCTGGATGGCCCGGACAGCCAGACCGAAGAAGTGGTGAAGCTGTACAACGATGCGCGCGCGCTGTTCGCACCGGCCGGCGTGGACGTGCGCCGCCTGACCATGGATGCGCGCGGCAGCTGGTCGCTGCTGCTGAGCAATGGCACCGAGGTGGTGGTCGGCCGTGACGATGCCCGCTCGCGCCTGCAGCGCTTCGTGCGCGTGCTGCCGCAGCTGGCCAGCCAGGCAGCGCCGATCGAGCGCGCCGACCTCCGATACACCAATGGTTTCACCCTGAGCTGGGGAACGCCGGCCACGCCGGCCGGCGCACCCGCGACCCCGGCCAGACGAACGCAGGAAAGGACATGAATCGCAAGGGTGACAAATCGCTGATCGTCGGCCTGGACATCGGCACCTCCAAGGTGGTGGCGCTGGTGGGCGAGTATTCGCCGGGCAACCCGATCGAAGTGATCGGCATCGGCTCGCACGAATCGCGCGGCCTCAAGCGCGGCGTGGTGGTGGACATCGAATCGACCGTGCAGTCGATCCAGCGTGCGGTGGAAGAAGCCGAGCTGATGGCCGGCTGCGAGATCCGCTCGGTGTACGCCTCCATTTCCGGCAACCACGTGCAGTGCAAGAACTCGCCCGGCATCGTGCCGATCCGCGACGGCGAAGTGACCTGGGGTGACCTGGATCGCGTGCTGGATGCGGCCAAGGCAGTGGCGATCCCGGCTGACCAGAAGATCCTGCATGCGATCCCGCGCGAATACGTGCTGGACGATTCGCAGGAGGGCATCCGCAACCCGGTCGGCATGACCGGCGTGCGCCTGGAAGTGCATGCCCACCTGGTGGTCTGCGCACAATCCGCGGCGGCCAACATCAGCAAGTGCGTGCAGCGCTGCGGCCTGCAGGTGGACGACCTGGTGCTGTCCTCGCTGGCCTCCAGCGTGGCGGTGCTGACCGCCGATGAAAAGGAACTGGGCGTGGTGCTGGTCGACATGGGTGCCGGCACCACCGACATCGCCGTGTTCGTGCAGGGCGCGATCTGCCACACCGCCTCGCTGCCGATCGCCGGCGACCACGTGACCAACGACATCGCGCACATGCTGCGCACGCCGACCCCGGAAGCCGAGCAGATCAAGGTGCGCTACGCCTGCGCCCTGGCCCAGCTGGCCACCGCCGAGGAAAGCATCCAGGTGCCGTCGGTGGGCGACCGTCCGCCGCGCCGCATGCCGCGCCATTCGCTGGCGCAGGCAGTGCAGGGCCGCTACGAGGAAATTTTCGAGATGGTGCAGGCCGAACTGCGACGTTCCGGCTTCGAGGAACTGGTTCGCGCCGGCCTGGTGCTGACCGGTGGTGCCTCGAAGATGGAAGGCGTGGTCGAACTGGCCGAGGAAATGCTGCAGATGCCGGTCCGCGTGGGCATTCCGCAGCACGTCACCGGCCTCGGCGAAGTGGTGGGCAACCCGGTGCATGCCACCGGCGTGGGCCTGCTGCTGATGGGCAGCCAGAACGAGCATCCGCGCCGGCCGTCGCTGCCGACCGGACGCGCGGGCAGCATGTTCAAGAAACTCAGGACCTGGTTCCGCGGCGAATTCTGACGCGGAACCTGCATCACCCGGGCATCGCCCGGCGGCAACAAAGGCAACACAAAGTTTCACCGGCAACACACAACCCACACAGCCGCATCGGCAACATGGCGCGCGAAAGGCAGGAGGCCGTAACGCCCATGCCACCGACAAGCGGATACAACGAGGACACGGACATGGCGCATTTTGAACTGATCGAAAAGATGGCACCCAATGCGGTGATCAAGGTGGTTGGCGTGGGCGGCGGCGGCGGCAATGCCGTGGCGCACATGGTCAACTCGGCAGTGGATGGTGTGGAATTCATCACCGCCAACACCGACTCGCAGGCCATCAAGAATTGCGGTGCCAAGTTGCAGCTGCAGCTGGGTACCAACGTGACCAAGGGCCTGGGCGCAGGCGCGAACCCGGAAGTCGGCCGCCAGGCTGCTCTGGAAGACCGTGAGCGCATCATGGACGCCCTTCAGGGCGCGGACATGGTGTTCATCACCGCCGGCATGGGCGGCGGCACCGGCACTGGCGCTGCGCCGGTGGTGGCACAGCTGGCCAAGGAAATGGGCATCCTGACCGTGGCCGTGGTCACCAAGCCGTTCCCGTTCGAAGGCCGTCGCCGCATGCAGGTCGCGCTGAAGGGCATCGAAGAACTGAGCCAGCACTGCGACTCTCTGATCACCATCCCGAACGAGAAGCTGATCACCGTGCTGGGTCGCAACGCGACCATGATCCAGGCCTTCCGTGCCGCCAACGACGTGCTGCAGGGCGCCGTGCAGGGCATCGCCGACCTGATCGTGCGTCCCGGCCTGATCAACGTCGACTTCGCCGACGTGCGCACCGTCATGTCCGAAATGGGCCTGGCGATGATGGGTACCGGCACCGCCCGTGGCGATGACCGCGCGCAGGCCGCTGCCGAAGCCGCGATCCAGAACCCGCTGCTGGACGACGTGAACCTGGCTGGTGCCAACGGCATCCTGGTCAACATCACCGCCGGTGCCGACTTCACCATGGCCGAGTTCGACGAGATCGGCCGCACCATCGATGGCTTCGCTTCGGAAGACGCCACCGTGGTGGTGGGTACCGTGCTCGACCCGGACATGCAGGACGAAGTGCGCGTGACCGTGGTGGCCACCGGCCTGAACCGCGTGTCGGCCAGCAAGAGCCAGCGCCCGGGCGAACGCGCGCCGATCAAGCTGGTGCGCAACGCGACCACCGGCCAGCCGGAATTCGGCGACTTCGACAACGGTGGCGACGCCGTGTCCAAGGCCGTCGGCGGCATGGGCCTGGGCCTGCGTCGTGCCAGCAGCGACAGCGTGGCCGCGTCGACCCCGTCGGCAACGGCCTCTTCGGCCCCGGCATCGGCCGAACTGCCGAACGATTACCTGGACATCCCGGCCTTCCTGCGCCGCCAGGCGGACTAAGCGGAGCTGCCCGGGGCTTGTCCCCCCCCGGGTTGCGCCACCATGTCCAGAAAATGCGGGCGCCGGGCCAGGATGGGCCCGGCCGCCTTGCTTCGCGTGTCCCACCCGCAGCCTCCAGGGGTGTTTCAGCCGGGGTATGGGGACGTGCGTGTTAATCTAGCGTGTCACTTCCGGTCTACCCCCATGATCCAGCAACGCACCCTCAAGAACACGATCCGCGCCACCGGCGTTGGCCTGCACAGCGGTGACAAGGTCTACATGACCCTGCGCCCGGCACCGGTCAACCATGGCATCGTGTTCCGGCGCGTGGATCTGGACCCGGTGGTGGAAGTGCCGGCCAAGGCCGAACTGGTCACCGAAGTGACCCTGTGCACCGGCCTCACCTGCAACGACGCCAAGATCCAGACCGTCGAACACCTGATGTCGGCACTGGCCGGCCTGGGTGTGGACAACATCATCGTCGAACTGTCCTCGGCCGAACTGCCGATCATGGACGGTTCGTCCGGCCCGTTCGTGTTCCTGCTGCAGTCGGCGGGCATCGTGGAACAGGACGCGCCCAAGCGTTTCATCCGCGTGCTGAAGACCGTGGAAGTGACCGAGGGCGACAAGGTTGCCCGCTTCACCCCCTATGAGGGCTACAAGCTGGGCTTCACCATCCAGTTCGACCACCCGATGATCCCGGCCAAGCAGTCGCGCCAGGAAATCGAGTTCTCGACGATGGCCTACACCCAGGAAATCTCCCGCGCGCGCACCTTCGGCTTCATGCGCGACCTGGAATACATGCGCGAGCGCAACCTGGGCCTGGGCGGTTCGATGGACAACGCCATCGTGCTCGACGAGTTCCGCGTGCTCAACGAAGACGGCCTGCGCTACGCGGACGAATTCGTGCGCCACAAGATCCTCGATGCGATCGGTGACCTCTATCTGGCCGGTGGCCAGGTGCTGGGCGCCTACGAGGGCTTCAAGTCCGGTCACGCACTCAACAACAAGCTGGTGCGGGCGCTGATGGCCGATGCCACCGCCTGGGAATGGGTGACCTACGAGTCGCCGACCGCCGAAGATCCGGTGGTGTACGCCGTGCCAGCCTACGCCTGACCTTTCCAGGTTGTTGAAATACAAGAAGGAAACGCCGCCTTCCGGGGCGGCGTTGTCGTTTCCGGGCTGGGCCGGCTGAATGGCGCAGCGCGTAAAGCGACGGTCGGCTGCGGATCACGGTTTTGTGAACCTGACCGCCTTGAAGCCTGAATATAACGATTATTTAACAACAATCTAACGACTCACGCACTCGGGACGGCTAGGATGCGACCCGGCCCCCGAACATTTCACGCAGCGGTGATGCGTCATTGACGGGGATCAGAGCAGGAAGCTCCGTTGTCCTCAGGACCCTTGCTTCGGTTTGACCGGGGCATCCTGCAGGGCCGCCAAGGCGTCGCGTAGCCCTTTGTGCGTGGCGGCTGAAACTGCGTGGGGGCCATTCCGGTTGTCGTGCGCTGGGGAGCGCGTGGGAGTGGGAGACGCAGTCTTGATGGTCACCTTGGTGGCCTTCAGCCCGATGGACCGGGCCGCGTCGAGCAACTGGGCTTCGGCAAGCCGCAACTTGGCATGCCAGACCGGTGATTCGACGAGAAAAACGAGGTGTTCCCCGTCCACATTGGCCAGCCGGCAACGGTTGCGCAACGCGGGCGGTAACTGGGGGCGCAACTGACGGTCCAGCGCATCGAGCCACAAGGCACGACGCAGAGGGTTCCCGCTTTTGTCCGCCATCACTGCATCCAGTGCCGGTTTCGGCCTGGACGCGGGACGAACGCTGGATTTCGGCTCAGACATGAAAACTCACTGATGGCATTCAAAAAGATCGTAATCAAAACGCGTGAAGGGCAGGCCAAATCGCCGATCGCGCGTCTCCGTTTCTATTTCGAGGACCGCCCCCGCGCCCTGCTGGGCAGCGTGCTCGGGGTAGGCTGCATTATCGGCCTTGCCGGCGGCATTGGCGCCAGCGCGCTCAATGATTCGCGCCTGCAGGCCAAGGTCGACCGCCAGGAAGCTGAACTGGCCAGGGTCCAGCGCGATGCGCAGACCCAGGTCAACGCCCTGGCCGCCCGCTTGGGCGAGCTGCAGGCACAGGCCACCCGCCTGAACGCCCTCGGCGAGCGCCTGACCCAGATGGGCAAGCTGGAAGACGGCGAGTTCGACTTCAACGAGACCCCCGGCCTGGGTGACGGCGATGCCGGCGGTCCGACCTCGGACATCCCGGTCAAGGACGTCAACGCCGACTTACAGGTGCTGGAGCAGCGCTTCGCTGCTTCAGGCCGCCAGTTGTCAGTGATGGAATCGCTGATGTTCGACCACCAGCTGCAGCAGAACGCCGTGCCCTCGCGCATGCCGATCCGCAACAGCTACGTGACCTCCGGCTTCGGCACCCGTGCCGACCCGTTCGGCCGAGGTGCCGCCACCCACAAGGGCATGGATTTCCACGCCAGGGTGGGCGACCCGGTGATGTCCGTGGCCGATGGCGTTGTCAGCTTCTCCGGCGTGAAGGGCGGCTACGGCAACGTGGTCGACGTTGACCATGGCAATGGCTACGTGACCCGCTACGCGCACAATTCGCGCCTGGTGGTGAAGGTCGGCGACCTGGTCCGTGCCGGCCAGGAAGTGGCCAAGGCCGGTTCCACCGGCCGCTCGACCGGTGCCCACGTGCACTTCGAGGTCTGGGAAAACGGCAACGTGGTCAACCCGCGCAAGTTCCTCGGCGACGGCGGTAATACCCCGGTCGGCCGCGTCAGCCGCGGTTGATGCCAACGCCGGGCATGGCCCGGCGCAATCGGAACGCCGCCGGACCCGGCGGTAGCGCGGGGCCATGCCCCGCGAGCGCGAAGCGCGGCCGAAAAGGGTTGAAACCCCTCGTGCCCGTCCCAAGCTACAATGGGTGTTGCCATCGACAGGGCGCAAGGCGCCCTGTTTCGTTTGCGGCGGACGGATCCCCAGGGGGAAGACCGGGCCGCTGTGTCCATCCAACCCGGTTCCTTCAATGATCAACAGCCTGCTTACCCGCGTATTTGGCAGTCGTAATGAACGACAGCTGCGCCAGCTCAACCGCATCGTCGCCAAGATCAATGCGCTGGAGCCGGAGATCGAGAAGCTTTCCGACGAGCAGCTGCAGGCCAAGACGCCGGAGTTCAAGCAGCGCATCGCCGGTGGTGAAGCGCTGGACAAAGTGTTGCCGGAAGCGTTCGCGGTCTGCCGCGAAGCCGGCCGCCGCGTGCTGGGCATGCGTCACTACGACGTGCAGCTGATCGGCGGCATGGTGCTTCACCTGGGCAAGATCGCAGAAATGCGCACCGGTGAAGGCAAGACCCTGGTCGCGACCCTGCCGGTGTACCTGAACGCGCTGGAAGGCAAGGGCGTGCACGTGGTCACGGTGAACGACTACCTGGCCCGCCGCGACGCCGCCCAGATGGGCAAGCTGTACAACTGGCTGGGCCTGAGCGTGGGCGTGGTCTACCCGGGCATGCCGCACAGCGACAAGCGCGAAGCGTACGCCTCGGACATCACCTACGGCACCAACAACGAATTCGGTTTCGACTACCTGCGCGACAACATGGCGCTGTCCAAGGCCGACCGCTACCAGCGCGGCCTGCACTACGCCATCGTCGACGAAGTCGACTCCATCCTGATCGACGAAGCGCGTACCCCGCTGATCATTTCCGGCCCGGCCGACGATTCCCCGGAGCTGTACATCCGCGTCAACCGCGTCGTGCCGAACCTGGTCAAGCAGGAAGCGGAAGACGGCGAGGGCGACTTCTGGGTCGACGAGAAGGGCAAGCAGGTGCACCTGTCCGAAGCGGGCATGGAGCACGCCGAGCAGCTGCTGGTGGAAGCCGGCATCCTCGACGGCGAGACCGAAGGCCTGTACGCGCCGCAGAACCTGACCGTGGTCCACCACCTCAACGCCGCCCTGCGCGCGCACGCCATCTACCAGCGTGACGTGGACTACATCGTGCGCGACGGCGAAGTGGTCATCGTCGACGAATTCACCGGCCGTACCCTGTCCGGCCGCCGCTGGTCCGACGGCCTGCACCAGGCCGTGGAAGCGAAGGAAGGCGTGCCGGTCCAGCGCGAGAACCAGACGCTGGCGAGCATCACCTTCCAGAACCTGTTCCGCATGTACAAGAAGCTGTCCGGCATGACCGGTACGGCCGATACCGAAGCGTTCGAATTCCAGAGCATCTACGGCCTGGAAGTGGTGGTCATCCCGACCAACCGCCCGACCATCCGCAAGGACAGCCCGGACCAGGTGTTCCTCAACCGAAAGGGCAAGTTCAATGCGGTGCTGGCCGACATCGAAGAGTGCGCCAAGCGCGGCCAGCCGGTGCTGGTGGGCACCACCTCGATCGAAACCTCGGAAATGCTGTCCGAGCATCTGAGCAAGGCCGGCGTGAAGCACGAAGTGCTCAACGCCAAGCAGCACGACCGCGAAGCGACCATCGTCGCCAACGCCGGTCGTCCGGCCGCGGTGACCATCGCCACCAACATGGCCGGCCGCGGTACCGACATCGTGCTGGGTGGTTCGCTGGAAGCGGAAATCCACGAACTGGGCGAGGGCGCGACCGACGAGCAGAAGGCCGCGGTCAAGGCTGAATGGCAGAAGCGCCATGACGCGGTGAAGGCCGCCGGCGGCCTGCACATCGTCGGCACCGAGCGCCACGAATCGCGTCGTATCGACAACCAGCTGCGTGGCCGTTCGGGCCGCCAGGGTGACCCGGGGTCGTCCCGCTTCTACCTGTCGCTGGAAGACAACCTGATGCGCATCTTCGCCTCCGACTGGGTGCAGAAGGCCATGCGCATGATGGGCATGAAGGAAGACGACGTCATCGAGGACCGCCTGGTCAGCCGCCAGATCGAAAAGGCGCAGCGCAAGGTCGAGGCCCATAACTTCGACATCCGCAAGAACCTGCTGGACTTCGACGACGTCAACAACGACCAGCGCAAGGTGATCTACGCCCAGCGTGATGAACTGCTGGACGCCGAATCGGTGAAGGACAACGTCGATGGCATCCGCGACGACGTGATCTTCGACGTCGTCGCCCGCTTCGTGCCGCCGAACTCGGTGGACGAGCAGTGGGACCTGCGCGGCCTGGAAGCGACCCTGGAGTCGGACTTCGGCCTGCAGATGTCGCTGGTGGACATGGTCAAGTCGCACGAGGAACTGGATGCCGAAGGCATCGCTGCCAAGGTGCTGGAGCGCGTCAACCAGCACTTCGCCGAGAAGGAAGCCGGCGTGGGCGAGGAAACCATGCGTGCGCTGGAAAAGCACGTGATGCTGACCGTGCTGGACCAGAGCTGGAAGGAACACCTGGCCCGCATGGACTACCTGCGCCAGGGCATCTACCTGCGTGGTTACGCGCAGAAGCAGCCCAAGCAGGAGTACAAGAAGGAAGCCTTCGAGCTGTTCTCGGACATGCTGGAGAACGTCAAGCGCGAAGTGGTGACCCTGCTGGCCCGCGTGCGCATCCGCAGCGACGAGGAAGTGCAGGCGCTGGAAGCGGCCGAACGGCAGCAGGTGGAAGCCCGCCTGAGCCAGTCGCAGTTCCAGCACCAGGACGCCGGCAGCTACAGCGCCGACGAAGAAGCGGCGCAGGTGGAAGCCGCGCAGCAGGGCGTGAACCCGCTGCAGCGTGACGAGCCGAAGATCGGCCGCAACGATCCGTGCCCCTGCGGCAGTGGCAAGAAGTACAAGCACTGCCACGGCCAGCTGAGCTGACCCCAGGAAGCCCCGCGAAAGCGGGGCTTCTTCGTTATGGGCTTCACGGCCGCAATCACGCTGTTTATGTGAGCTGTTAGACAGAAACGCGGATTTCCGAAGCTTCTGACAGACACATCAGAAGTTTCCTACTTAGAACTCAGGCGACGTTGACGGGCTCGATCCCTTCGCGTCCGTATGGTGTGCCTGCGTTTCTACTGCCGGGTTTTTCGCAGGGGCCATTCCCCGGTTGCCGGCAGGCGCACGTCGCGGATCACATGAGGTGGTCCTGCGAGCCACACGACATACACATGGAGCGTCATGAACAGGATCTATCGCCAGGTGTTCAACCACACCACCGGCCAGATGCAGGTCGCCTCGGAACTCACTTCCTCCCACACTCCCGGCCGCGCCCGCGCCCGCGTCGGCCACGGCCAGCGTCCGACCGCACTGCGCACCGCGCTGCTGTTCGCACTGGGCCTGGCAGCACTGCCGATGCAGTCCGCGTTCGCGGCGCCCTTCGATTTCACCGACGACGAAACCATCACCGATTCGCGGACCTACACCGATGGCTTCCGCGTGGGCCCCAACGGCACCGTCGTGGTCAACGTGCTGGGCGGTGGCAGCCTGACCTCCACCGAAGCCGCTTCGCTGGGCACGCAGGCGGGCAGCTTCGGCACGCTCAACGTGGCAGGCGCCGGCAGCAGCATCAAGCTCACCAGCATCTTCGACGACCTGCGCGTCGGTGACGCCGGCAAGGGCCTGCTGACGGTCAAGGACGGCGCCAGCGTCGACATCACCCGCAACGTGGTGCTTGGCTTTGCCGCAGGCAGTGAGGGCGCGGCAGAGATCAGCGGCGCCGGTTCAACGTTGACCGCGCGCCAGATCGATGTCGGCAACGCCGGCAATGGCAGCCTCCTGATCACGGGCGGCGCCGCCGTGGCAGCCACCGCCGTCAACAGCCCCACCTTGTCGCAGGGCATGCGCGTCGGCGTGCTGGCGGGCAGCAGGGGCGTGGTCACGGTAGAAGAGGGTGGTTCGCTGGTCATCGCCAACAACAACCTGCTGGTGGGCCAGCGTGGCCAGGGCGAGCTGAACATCGGCAGCGGCGGCTCGCTCAACGTCGGCGGCGCGCTGGTCGCCGGCATCGTCGAGAACAGCTCGGGCATCGTGAACGTGACCGATGGCGGCACCGTGGTGGCCGACAGCGTGTTCCTGGGCCAGGATGCCAACTCGGTCGGCACGTTGGTGGTCTCCGGCGCGAGCAGCGTGACGACCGATACCTTCGAACTGGGCCGTCGTGGCGAAGCGCTGCTGCGCGTGGAGAACGGTGGCATCGTGAGGGCGACCACGTCGCTCATCGCCGAATCGCCGGACGGCCCGTCGGGCGACTACGGGCAGACCGGCCGCATCGAAGTGCGCGGCGTGGGTTCGGCCATCGAAGCGGCGCGCGTGGACGCGACCGCCAGCCTGCTGATCGAAGGCGGTGGCGCGATCCGTTCGGACGTCGCCAACATCAAGAACTCGTTCGGCGCCGGTACCGGCGACGGCCGCGCCAAGGCTACCCTGACCGGCACCGGCAGCGAGTGGGTCAACACCGGCGCGATGAAGGTCACCACCGACCTGCAGGTGCTGGACGGTGCCAGCATCACCACCGATACGCTGAGCGTGTCCGGTGGCTCGGACTTCCCGCTCGGCACGCCGGCGCTCTATCCCGAACAGGTGCTGGTCAGCGGAGAAGGCTCGTCGATCATCGCCGCCAATGGCATCACCGTGGGCAAGACCGTCTTCGACCCGATCGGGGTGCTGACGGTGAACAGTGGCGCGAAGCTCAGCGCCGGCACCGGCTACACCCTGGACAACAGCGGCTACCTGGTCATCGGTGGCGGCATGGAGGACTGGACCGCCGCCGATGGCCCCACCTGGGGCGCGGCCACCGCTGCCGGTAAGCTGGACGGTGCACCGATCACGATGAACAACGGCATCGGCGGCCTGCTGTTCAACCACACCGATGACATCGCGCTGGACAACACCATCGCCAGCGGCCCCGATTCGATGACCTACGGCGGCCTGCACCAGCTGGCCGGTACCACCACGCTCAACGGCGACCTGACCGCGTTCGGCGGCGGCATCAACGTCAGCGGTGGCACCCTGGTGATCAACTCCGACACCTACACCGGCCAGGGCTACACCGGCACGAGCCAGGCGGTGGCACAGGAGATCCGCATCGATGGCGGCACCCTGGTGCTCAACGGCAGCGCCGGCTTCCAGCAGACGATCAACTACGGCACGGGCCTGGGCAGCGACGTGATCCGCAGCTCGAACGTGCACGTCATCAACGGCGGCATGCTGGCCGGCAACGCCACCGTGGGTGAAACCTTCGTGCGCAATGGTGCCGTGCTGTCGCCGGGCCAGGGCGGTGTGGGCACCCTGGTGATCGATGGCAACCTGTACTTCAACAACCAGGCCATCACCCCCGAACAGGTGGCCGACAAGGCCTTCTATGACGTGGATGTGCTGGGCAACGGCCAGTCCGACCTGCTGACGGTGACCGGCAAGGCGTACCTGGGCCGGGTCGCCGCGGGCGGCCAGTCCGGTGCCGCCGGCGTGCGCGTGACCGCGCTCGACCCGTCCACCAGCTACCAGAACGGTCAGGTCTACACCATCCTCAGCGCGGCCGAGGGCATCGACGGCCAGTTCGACGATGTCATCTCGCGTTCGGCTTTCATCGATCCGACCCTGGTGCAGACCGGCAACAACGTGCGCCTGGCCATCGCGGTCAAGAGCGATCCGGGCACGCCGGGTGAGCCGGGTGAACCTGGCGAACCGGGTACTCCGGGCGAGCCGGGCAACCCCGGCAATCCGGGCAACCCCGGCAATCCGGGCACGCCGGGTACCCCGGGTGAGCCGGGCGGAGTGAACCCGCCGGTGGTGTTCGGCGCAGTGGCGGCCAACAGCAACCAGCGCGCGCTGGCGGCCGGCCTGGACACACTGCAGCAGTCCGGTGAGGCGCTGGCGCTTTACAACCAGCTGCTGATGCTCGATGCCGACCAGGCACGCGAAGCGTTCGACCATCTTTCCGGTGAGATCCACGCCAGCAACCGTGCGCTGCTGCTGGACGACCGCTTCCTGCATGACGGCGTCGGCCAGCGCCTGCGTGGCAACCCGTCCATCAAGGCCCACGGTTGCGGCTTCTGGCTGTCCGGTGGCGGCGCCAGCAACCGCCAGGACGGCCGCGACGACGGCGTGGCCGACAGCCGCCAGCACCGCGAAGGGCTGATGGCCGGCCTCGACTGGACCTTCGGTGAAGCGTGGACGGTGGGCCTGGTGGCCGGCACCGAGAAGCTGCGCCAGAAGACCGATGCACGCAGCGCCCGCTCCGATGTCGATGCCGTGCACGGCGGCCTGTACGCAGGCTTCCGCGCCGGCGAGGCCTGGTTCAATGCCGGTGCCAGCTACGCCAGCTACGACGTCGATACCCACCGTACCGCGATCGTCGGCGATGCCCGCCAGCAGCTGCGCGCCAGCCATGACGCGTACGCCGTGTCCGGCTTCGCCGAAGGTGGTTGGGACATCCAGCTGCAGCGCATGACCCTGACCCCGCACGTGGGCGTGGGCTACACCCGCCTGACCATGGACGCGGCCGAGGAAGCCGGCGGCAGCACCGCGCTGGTCATCGAATCGAGCAAGGATTCGGTGTGGAACGCCACGGCGGGCCTGCGCGCCACCTGGGACATCAGTGCCAACCAGGACGACGGTGCCCAGCTGGTAGCGGGCCTGGCCTGGCAGCACGCTGGCGGCGACGTGCACACCCGCAGCAACCAGCGCTTCGTGGTCGGCAGCAGCACCTTCAGCATCGACGGCGTGCCGCTGGCCCGCAACGTCGGCATCGCCGAGCTGGGCGTGGCGGTGAACACCTCCGACAACAGCCGCCTGTCGCTGGGTGCGCTGGGCCGTGCCGGCGGTGGCCAGCACGAGATCGGTGCTCAGATGACCTGGAACGTGCAGTTCTGATCCAGCGGTCATGACGAGGTTGGCAGGGGGCCCCGCAAGGGGCCCCTTGTTCATCCGCACCGAGGTTGCAGCCTGCATGCCGCGTGGGCATGCTCTGGCCATGCCTTCCCCGAAACGATCGATCCATGTCGTGGCCGGCGTCATCACCGACGCCCGTGGCCGCATCCTGCTCAACCGCCGTACCGAGAACCGCGACATGGCCGGCCTGTGGGAATTCCCGGGCGGCAAGCGCGAGGCCGGCGAGACTTCCGAGCAGGCGCTGGTGCGTGAACTGCGCGAGGAGCTCGGCATCGAGGCCGAGATCGGCGAGTGGATCATGGACGTGCCGCAGCGTTACCCGGACAAGGACCTGACCCTTGACGTGCGGCACATCCGCAGCTGGAAGGGCACCCCGCGCGGGCGCGAGGGCCAGGCCATCACCTGGGTGGCGCCGGACAAGCTGGGTCGCTATTCGATGCCGCCGGCCGACCTGCCGGTGGTGGCCGCGCTGCGGCAACCGGACCGCTACCTGATCACCCCGGCGCCGGAAGACGGCGAGCACGGGCCGCAGCGCTGGCAGGACCAGCTGCGGCAGGCGGTGGCCGCGGGCCAGCAGCGCATCCAGCTGCGCCTGCCGGCCGCGCACCCGCAGCGGCAGGGGCTGATCGAGCAGGCCCTGCAGGCGCACCGGCAGGGCGTGCAGTGGCTGCTCAACCGCGATATCGAACTGGCCCGCACGCTGGGCGTCGGCGTGCACCTGGGCAGCGAACAGCTGGCGACCCTGCAGGAACGCCCGCTGCCAGCCGGCCAGTTGGTGGCCGCGTCCTGCCACGACCTGGCGCAGCTGCAGGCGGCGCAGCGGCTGGGCTGCGATTTCGCCGTGCTTGGCCCGGTGCAGGCCACCGCCAGCCACCCCGATGCCACGCCGCTGGGCTGGGAAGCGTTCGCCGCGCTGCGCGCGCAGGTGTCGCTGCCGATCTATGCGCTGGGCGGGCTCGACGCAGGCCACGTCCGCCAGGCCCGCCGCCACGGCGGCCAGGGCATCGCCGCGATCCGCGGCCTGTGGCCGGGCGGGTAGCGCGGCGCTTCTTGCCTTCCGCCGGGCATGGCCCGGCGCTACCCCAGGGTCGAGCGCGCGCTGTCAGTAGATCCACGCCATGCGTGGATGCGGCCTTACAACGTGATCCAGAAACACCCGTACTGCCGCCGCAGCCCCAGCACCGTCGCGGCGCGCGCCGCACTGCCCGGCAGCGTCTGTTCCAGGCGCAGGCCGATGGGATGCCGTGGCGCCGCCGGCTCTGGGTCGGATCCCTGCGCAGCAGGGCTCTGACCCGCTTCCAATGGCAGCTGCTGATCCTGCTGCGGATACACCGGCACCACGTCTACCAGCGGCCGCCGCACCACCGATTCCAGCTGGCCGAGGATGCGCTGCGCGCCGGCATCGGACACCGCGCTCCACAGGTACAGCGTGGACAGCCGGTTGACGTCCTGGGTGTTCACCGCGTCGTGCAGGGCCTGCACCAGTTCGCTCAGGCGACGCGGGCAGCTGGCGCCCAGGCTGTCGCGCTGCAGGGTGCTGCCGGCCGGCGGCGGCGGCAGGCGTCGCGACTGCGCGCCCACGCTGTCACAGGGACGGTCGGTATAGACGCTCTGGCCCTGCGCATCGGTGCAGCGGTTCAAGCGCGTGGATTGGGCGTGGGCGTCGATGCTGGCCGCGGACAGCAGCACCAGCAGCAGGGACAGGACAGCTTTCATCGCCACAGGGTAGCGTTGAAAGCGACAACACAGTGCGCTTTCAGCCGTTCAGCAGCTTCAGCACCGACACCGTCGGCTTGGCCAGGTTCAGCGTGTAGAAGTGCAGGCCGGGTGCGCCGCCTGCGACCAGCCGCTCGCACAGCTTGGCCACGACTTCAGCACCGAACGCGCGCACCGACTCACTGTCATCGCCATAGGCCAGCATCTTGCGGCTGATCCAGCGGGGGATCTCGGCGCCGCACTGCTCGGAGAAACGCCGCAGCTGGCTGAAGTTGGCGATCGGCATGATGCCGGGGGTGATCGGCACCTGCACACCCAGCCGCTGCACTTCATCGACGAAGTGGAAATACGCGTCGGCGTTGTAGAAGTACTGGGTGATGGCCGCATCGGCGCCGGCATCGACCTTGGCCTTGAAGTGCTTCAGGTCGGTCAGCGCGTCCGGTGCCTGCGGATGGGTTTCCGGGTAGGCGCCCACTTCGATGCGGAAGGCATCGCCGTGCTCGGCGCGGATGAAGGCGATCAGCTCGGACGCATAGCGCATGTCGCCGGGAAAGCCCATGCCGGAGGGCAGGTCACCTCGCAGCGCGACCAGGCGCCGGCAGCCGATGGCGCGGTACAGCTTGAGCAGCTCGCGGATCTCCTGGCGGGTGCCGCCGACGCAGGACAGGTGCGGCGCGGCGTCCAGGCCGTGGTGCTGGTTGAGGTGGCGCACCGTCTCGGAGGTGTAGCTGAGGGTCGAGCCACCGGCACCGAACGTACAGGACACGTACTCGGGGGCGTACGCCTTCAGCCGGACGGCGGCACGGTCCAGCTGGCCACGCTGCTCATCGGTCTTGGGCGGGTAGAACTCGAAGCTGATGGCGGTCATGGCACGGGCGGTGGCGGCGGGTGCGGTTGAGTATATCTCTCCATCAAGATGGATGTGAAGCTGCGCGGCGTGAAGAACTGGTCCGCCCCGGGCGACCGTTCACCCGGGCGCGCGACCGTTGCTCCGCCACTGCAACACGCTGGCAGCCACGGCGGCCAGGCTGGCCGCATCCCCCCACGCACCCGTCCCTGCAAGGAGTACGCGATGAAGATGATGCTGGCGATGTACTACGCGATGAAGGCCCTGGCTCGGCTGGCGATGCTGGGCATGGCGATGGCCGTGCTCGGCTCGGGCGCTGCCCATGCCGCCGCGGCGGCCCCGGCTGGCACCGGCAAGGTGCAGGTGGAAGTGGTCGGCCATGGCCGCCCGCTGCTGATGATCCCCGGCCTGAACAGCAGCGCCGAGGTCTGGCGCGAGACCTGTCGGGCGCTGAAGGACGTGCAGTGCCATCTGGTGCAGCTGCCGGGCTTCGCCGGTGCCCGCGCCGCCGACCCGCGACCGGCCGATTTCCTGTCGGCCATGCGCGATCAGCTGCTGGCCTACGTGCACGACCAGAAACTGGATCATCCGGCGGTGATCGGCCACAGCCTGGGCGGCGTGCTGACCCTGCAGATGGCGGTGAAGGAACCGGACGCACTGGGGCCGCTGGTCATCGTCGATTCGCTGCCGTTCTATGCCGGCATGCAGAACCCGCAGGCGACCGCACAGAGCGTGCAGCCGATGGCCGAGCAGATGCGCACGGCGATGCTGGCGGCGGACCCGGCCAGCTACCAGGCGCAGGCCGAAGCGGCGCTGGCCCCGCTGACCAACAGCACCGCGCGCCTGCCCGAACTGAAGCGCTGGGGCCATGACAGCGATCGCGCCACCACCGCCGATGCGATGTACTCGCTGCTGGTGACCGACCTGCGCAGCGAAGTGGCCGGCATCCGCTCGCCGACGCTGGTCCTTGGCGCCTGGGCGTCCTACCAGGCAATGGGCGCGACCGAAGCATCGGCGCGTGCGATCTTCCAGTCGCAGTACGCCGCGCTGCCCGGCGTGCGCATCGTACTGAGCGCGACCGGCCACCACTTCCTGATGTGGGATGATCCGCAGTGGCTGCGTGGGCAGGTGCAGGCATTCCTGGACAGCCACCGCTGATCCTTCCGTCCGCTCCGGCCATCGCCATGCCCGATTCGACTTCCACACTGCGCTTCTGGCTGATCAACACCCTTGGGTGGGCACTGTTCTGCGCGCTCAGCCTGGCGATGACCAGTACCTTCGGCGGCGGCGCCAGCAGTGGTGGCACGCTCATCAGCGTCGGCCTGGGCGTGCTGCTGTGGGGCATCAGTGCAGGCGTGCGTGCACTGGCCCTGCGGCGGGGCTGGTGGCAGCGCGAGTTCGGTGCGCTGGTGCTGCGGCTTGCGCTGGCGGTGCTGCTGGGCGCGCTGCTGGCGCAGCTGCTGCTGACCGCCGTGCTGCAGCCGGCGCTGGCACTGGGCTGGGTGGATTTCGGCGGCCGGGCGGGCGACTTCCGCCCGGTGGCGCGGCTGGCCTATCTGCTCAACACCGTGCTGCTGCTGGGCCTGTGGACCGCACTGTGGGCCGGCCTGCACAGCCTGCGCCAGGCGCGCCACGCGGAACTCGAACGCCTGCGGGCCGAGGCCCAGCGCAGTGCGCTGGAACGCGATGCACTGCGCGCGCGCTTGAATCCGCACTTCATGTTCAATGCGCTGAACAACCTGCGCGCGCTGATCCTCGAGGACCCCGAGCGCGCACGGCAGATGGTCACCGATCTGTCGCGCACGCTGCGCCACGCGCTGGAGCACGCGCGCAACGAGGAGGCACTGCTGGCCGACGAGCTGGCCGTGGTGCGCGATTACCTGGCCGTTGAGGCCGTGCACTACGAACAGCGCCTGCAGGTACGCATCGACGTGAGTGACGAGGCGGCGCAGGCACGGTTGCCGGTGATGGCGCTGCAGCTGCTGGTGGAAAATGCGATCAAGCACGGCATCGCGGTGTGTCCTGGCGGCGGCGAGGTCCGTATCAGCGCGCAGTGCCGCGACGGCCTGCTGCGGCTGCAGGTCGACAACCCGCTGGGTGTGGCCACGGCCGGCACGGATGCCGCGACCGCCGGGCATGGCGTCGGCCTGGCCTACCTGCGCTCGCAGCTCGGCCGTGGCGGCCGCTTCCATCTGCAACCGCTGGACGGCCGCATGCAGGCCGTCCTGGAGATTCCGCAATGCGCACGACCCTGAGTGTCCTGATCGTCGATGACGCGCGGCTGGCGCGGCAGGAACTGCGCACGCTGCTGGCGGCGCTGCCGTGGGTGCAGTGCGTGGGCGAGGCCGATGACGTACCGGCGGCGCGCGAAGCAATCGCACGGCTGAAGCCCGACCTGGTGCTGCTGGATGTGCAGATGCCGTCCGGCACCGGCTTCGACGTGCTCGATGGCCTGGACCCGGCGCCGGCGGTGGTGTTCGTCACCGCCTACGATGCCTATGCGGTGCGTGCCTTCCAGACCAATGCGCTGGATTACCTGGTCAAGCCGGTGGAAGCGCCGCGCCTGCATGAAGCGCTGGAACGCGCGCGCCAGCAGGACATGCCTGCGGCGCCGGCGGTGGTTGCGGGTGGCAGCCTGAGCGCGCAGGACCAAGTGTTCGTGCGCGATGGCGAACGCTGCTGGTTCGTGGCGGTGGGCGAAATCCGCCGGCTGGTGGTGGATGGCAACTACACCCGCCTGTGGTTCCGCGACCAGAACGCGCTGTTGACGCGCAGCCTGAGTGCGCTGGAAGCACGCCTGCCCGCTGAACTGTTCTTCCGCGCCAACCGCAACACGCTGGTGAACCTGCGGCGCATCCGCAGCGTTACCCCCAGTATTGGCGATGGCTACGACCTGGCGCTGGATGATGGCAGCGAGGTGGAAGTGTCGCGGCGGCAGGCGCGTGAGCTGCGCGAGCGGATGGCGTTGTAGCCGCTGCTACAGCTCGGCGGGCTGACCCCTCAAACGGGCCATGACCCCTTCGCCGCCATGCTGGATGACCAGCTCGAGCCCGTAATGGCTGCAGAGTCGCCGCATGATGTCCAGGCCCAGACCGTTGCCCTCACTGCCATCTCGCTTGTCGAAGGGCCGCGGTTCGGGCCAGTTGCCCAGAAAGGGCGATGTACCCGCCGTGTTGTGCACCAGCAGGTGACCGTCCTGCCATGCAATCAGGACCTCTCCCTGCGCGGTATGCGCGAACGCATTGCCGACCAGATTGGCCAGGACGACGCGCAGGGCCGCCTCGGGCGCACGCAGCGCGGCCTCGTTGGGCATGGTCAGCCGTACTTCGACAGGCCGCGCGGCCAGCAACGGAGACTGCTCGATGATCACCCGTTCCAGCAGCGGTACCAGCTTGACCGGCGGAGCACCGTGGCTGGCGGTTTCTTCGCGTGCAAGCGCCAGCAGCGCCGCGATGGCCTGCTGCAGCTGCAGTGCCGAAAGGCGGATGTGCTGCACATGCTGGCGGCCACGCGCGGACAGCGCTGGCTCGCTGGATAGTTGGCCTGCCGCACTGGAGATGACGCTCAGAGGGGTGCGCAGCTCATGGCTGGCATCGCGCGTGAACGCCTGTTCGCGGGCAAGGAAGGCAGCGACGCGTGCGGACAACCCATCGAGCGCGCGCGCGAGTACGCCAATCTCGTCATCGTCGAAGCGTGCTGCCAAGCGCATGCCGTGGCCAGGTTCCGGCTGCAGCGCTTCAACCTCTTCGACCAGCACGTAGAGCGAGCGCGTGCTGCGATGGGCGAGCCACATGCCAAGAGCAATCGCCGCGATCAAGACCAGCAGTGCCGTGCCGGCCAGCAGCATGACAACCCGGTCGCGGATCGGTCGGACCACCAGTTGCGCGCTGACTTCCGACACGAGCCACGCAGGCGGGGCGCCGGCCGGAGGATCGATCCGCTTGAGATGGTAGTGCCGCCCATCGACGCCTGCGAACTCCGAGCGCCAGGGTTCCTTTGCGAACTCGCTGCGTAGATCGTCGGGGAAAGTCGAGGGTGAGTCATGCAGCTGGATGGCGGCGTCGGCAGGCGTCCCCCAGTCCCCTTCGTGCGCGTGGCGGGCAAGCTGGGCCCGCGCTTCACGCTCCAGCTGGGCGTTGAAGATGCTGTCTTCCACCACGTACATGAACACCATCGAATAGGTGCCGAACACCATCGCGGTGAACAGCGCGAAGGCGGTGAATGTGGTCACCAGTCGACGGCGCAGGCGCTGGATTGGTCGCGGCTTCATGGCGAGGCTTCCAGACGGAAGCCGACGCCGTGGACGGTTCGCAGCATCTCGCCTTCGAACGGCCTGTCCAGTGCCTGCCGCAACAGATACAGGTGCGATCGCAGCGGATCGGAAGGCGGTGCCTCATCACCCCACAGGCGTTGAACGAGCTCGCTGCGCGTGACCGTTCGCGGCCAGGCCTCGGCTAGCATGAGCAGGATGCTCTGCGGGACCTGTGCCAGTTCCAGCAGCATTCCGGCACGCCAGGCCTGGCCGCTGCGGCGGTCGATGCTCAACGGTCCAACCTGCAGGAGGTTCGGTTGACCCACGCGATGGCGGCGGGCGAGGGCGAGACAGCGGGCGAGCAGTTCGGCGTCGTCGAAGGGCTTGACCAGATAGTCATCTGCGCCCGCAGCGAAGCCCTGCAGCTTGTCGCCGATCGCATCTCGTGCGGTCAGCATCAGCACCGGGACGTGCCGATCGCTTCGCTCGCGCAGCCGATGGCAGACGGTCGTGCCATCGATGCCGGGCAACCCGATATCGAGCAGTAATACATCCGGCGGTGATGCCAGTGCCAACTGCAGCCCGAGGTGTCCTTCAGCGGCAAAATCGACCAGATGGCCATGCGCCTGCAGCATGTCGATGATGGCCGAGGCCAACGGCAGGTTGTCTTCAATCAACAGCAGGCGCAGGCGCTCGGCGTCCATGGTCAGGGCTGCATGCGGGCCAGGAGAGCGTTAGCTTCGTCCAGTCCGGGCTGCTTTTCCAGCACAGCCAGTACCTGCGAACGGGCCAGTTCGGTCCGGCCCAGGCGCCAGTGGGCTTCTGCCATCGCGACCTGCAGCCTCGGTTCGTCCATATGCGGGCTGGCCAACTGCATGATGGACAGCGCGTCGGTGATGGCGCTGGCATCCTTGGCGCCCTTCAGCTGGTAGAAGCCCAGCATGCCGATCAACTCCACGTGATGGTCGGAAGGGCGCTGCGCCAGTTCTCGTGCCGCCTGTCCATCGCGCTGCTGCAGGTGCTGCTCGACCAGCGCCATGCTGCGCTCGTCGCGCCATGCCTGGCGCGCCAGTGGCACGCGTCCGCTGGCGCGCACGAAGGCATCGGCCAGCGCGGCGGTCGAGAACGGGTTCTGGCCAGTCAGCAGGCGTCCGTCGACCACGACTTTCGGCATCATCAGCGGTGCCTCCTGCCAGCGTGCGCCCAGCTCGCGCATGCGCGGTTCGAGCTGGAACGCGAATTCCTTCGCCCAGCGTTTGCCAAACAGGGCTTCTTCCTCTTCCGTGAAACCGGTCATGGCGCGGCCATCCACCATCGCCCGGCCATCGGGAAGGCGAACACCTGCCAGCGCGGCCGGGCCATGGCACACCGCCGCGACCAACCCGCCCTGCTGCCAGATGCCGGCAATCGTGGCGTGCAGGGCGGTGTCGACGGGAAGATCGAACATGGCGCCCTTGCCGCCGATCACCAGGACGCCCTGGTAGTCGCTGGCACGCAGTCGTGCGGTGGGCACGGTCGCGGCCAGCTTGCCCATGGCCTGCGGATCGGCAAGGACGGCGGCATTGAAAGCCTCGGAGGGGTTGTACTTGTCAGCCTCGACGGCGCCACCTCGCGGACTTGCCACATCAATGTCGAAGCCGTTCTGCTTGAGGATCAGCCAGGCCTGCGCGAATTCGTCCATCTCGAAGCCCGGACGGGTCTTGCCCTGGTCCCGGCCTTCGCTGCTGACCACGAGCAGCACCCGCGGTGATGCGGCAGATGCGGAAGGGAGGGACATGGCTGCGGGGAGAAGGAGGGCCAACAGGCCGGACAACAGAGGGCGGTGGAAGCGGTTCATGCAGGACTCTCCGGGAGATGTACGCGCACTGTGGCCGTCAAATGTGAAGCAGACTTCAAGCGCATCGACCGTTACCCTGATGACCTGTTCCCGCCCGTGCATGCCATGTCCATCGTCCTCACTGAATTCGCCCGTCCCCGCCTGTTCCCGCGCGTGCCGCGCGCCAACACCATCCAGGACGTCAGCGCCGAACAGTTCCAGGCGCACCTCAACGCGCATGCGCCGCTGAAGGTGCTCGACGGCTATGCGCCGTTCTGCAAACTGTTTGTCTACGAGAACTGGACCAGCACGCGCTGCCTGACCGTGCCGGTCACCGAGGCCAACCGCCACCTGCTGCGCAGCGGCTACGAAGCGCGAAACCGCGAGGAACTGCCGGTGCTGGTGCGCTGGTTCGAGGGCGTGGAATCGCCGCGCGCGAACTACCTGGTGGTGATCCTGTACAGCGCCGATCAGCTGGCGAAGGAAGGCTCGCCGATCGACGCGGACTGGGGCATCGTCGGCTGCATCTACACCGCCGAGCCGGAAGAAGTGCCGATGGCGCCGATCACCATGATGCGCAATGCGCTGGGCGTGGAGGAGGGCGGTTCCGGCGTGCCGCTGGACCGGGAGGCCTACCAGCGCGCCGTGCGGTTCTGGGAGAACAACGCCAACTGGCGGCCGTGAGTCACCGACCCCAGTGGATCCACGCCATGCGTGGATGTTCTCCGGTCAATCGGCTTTCCACTCCCACCACGGGTAATGGTATTCGCGGTCGGTCGCCTGCCAGTGCTGACCGCACTGCATACAGGCAACGTGATGGCATTCGCCCCAGCCGTCATCGGCATCGCCTGTCGAGAGCAACCGCATCTGCCCCTGTTCGATCAGCCTGCGCGGGTCGAAGAACAGATACGTCGGCGTGAGCGCGCACAGGCAGCCGGCCTGCGCCTGCCAGTAGCGCAGGCGTTTCAGCGCAGACTGCAGATGCACCTGGTTGGCCAGCAGCGCGCCCCCCAGCGTGACCCCGGCGCAGGCCCGCTCGATGCGGTCGGCATGCGGCGCCAGGGCATCCAGCAGTGCGGGATCAAACGTCACCGCGACCCGGCAGGCCGAAGCATGGATACGCGTGGCATCACCACTCAGCAGGTCCTGCAGCAGGGCATCGGCCGCGGACATCAGCGGGCCTTCCCGATGGGCGCGTAGCGGCCGGCGGTCAGGTGCAGCAGATCGGCCGGTGCCAGTTCCACTTCCACGCCACGGCGGCCGGCGCTGACGTGCAGCGTCGCAAGGTTCTGCGCGCTGGCATCGAGAAAGCTGCGCAGCTGCTTCTTCTGGCCGAGGGGACTGATGCCCCCCACCAGATAGCCGGTCGCGCGCTGCGCGGCGTCGATGGCGGCCATCTCGCACTTCTTGCAGCCGGCGGCCTCGGCCAGCGCCTTCAGGTCCAGCTGGCCGCCCACCGGTACGATCGCCACCAGCAGTTCGTGGGTTTCGCTGCTGGCCAGCAGGGTCTTGAACACCTGGGTCGGGTCCAGGCCGAGTTTCTCCACGGCTTCGCCACCGTAGGACTCGGCGTGTGCGTCGTGCACGTAGCTGCGCACGGTGTGGGCGATCTTCTCGCGCTTGAGCAGGTTGATGGCGGGGGTCATGGGCGCATCGTAGCGCGCGCGGGGCGGGTTGCCTTGACCGAGGCTACTGCCAGGCGCCGCGCGGTGATAATGGACGGTCGTCACTGCCTGGACATCGAACATGCGCGCTCCGCAATGCCTTCATGACCTGACCCTGGATGCCGGACCGTGCGCGGGGCCGTACCCGCCGCAGGGCTTCTGGCCGGTCGCCGAAGGCGCGCTGGGGAATGGCGACCAGTTTGGTCTGTACTGGCCGCTGGGGCGCGAAGCGGAGCCGCCGGTGGTCTGCGAGATGTTCCATGACGAAGGGCGCATGGTCTTCAGTCATTCGTCGCTGGATGCCTTCGCCCGATGGCTGGATGCCGGTGGCGGCTGGGACGGTGACGATGAAGAACGCGATCCACGCGAGCACGAGGTTGCAGATGCGGATTCGCCGTTGCTGCTGGTCGAGCGCGCGCAATGGCATGTGCAGGCCGCTGCGCCGGCCGAAGCCATCTTGCTGCTGGAAGATGCCTGTGGCCGCTTTCCCGAGCTGCAGCGGGCATGGGCGATGCTGGCAGGGCAGCAGATGCGGCTGGGGCAGCACGCGGCGGCCGTGGCGTCGGCACGTGCGGCGGTCCTGGCCAATTGGGCCTTCGGGATTCCCGAACCAGGCGTGCTGCGCATCCTGCATGCAGCTGATGCAGCCGGCGATCCTGTGCTGGCGATGGCCCAGCAGATGGGGTTTGCGTTCGGTGGCGCCAAAACCAACCCGGACTATGCGTTGATGCAGGCGTGCATCGACCGCTGCTGGGAGGCCGGCGACACGATGGCGGCGCTGCGCCTGAGCCAGAATCGCTGCTATGCGCTCAGCACCGAGACCGTTTCATTCCAGCAGCGCGAGGGATTCGATCTGGCTTGCTGGCAGCGCGAATTCGCGGCGCAGTGCCAGAGCGCGCTGCAGGATGATCGGCAGCGCATGTAGCGCCACGACCACCTGCGCGCATCGGCTGAGTGGGGCAGGATCAGCGCGATGAGGTGGCGGCCCCGCTGGGGCTGTTTGACGGCTTCCAGGGAGCGCGGCCTGCCCGGCAGGTGTCAGCCTGCGCAGTGCTGCTGGGTGAAGCCGAACAGCTGGTCGGTGGCCTGGGCGCCGTAGGCGGCCGGTGCCGGTTCGATGGCGAACTGGCCGACCATCTGGTTGCTGCACAGCTGCACGTTGCGCTTGCCGCTGGTCGTTTCCTGGGTGCAGTTGGCTGCCAGCACTGCGTTCTGGCCACCGCCGCTGTTGATGGCCGCGGTGCAGCCCAGCAGGCGGCCTTCCTGGCCGTTTTCACCCAGCAGCGTGTTGAAGTTCGCCAGCGGGCTGTTGGGGTCGCGCAGCACCCCTATTTCCATGCACTGGTGCTCGCCGTCGGGGACTTCGCAGGCTTCCTGGTCGACCAGGCCATCGCGCGTGGCCGACAGCACCGTCAGGCGGTCGGCGAAGACCTGCTGCAGGCAGTGCGCGTCGCTGCACAGGTCGCGCGTGTGCTGGATCCAGCGCTGCTGTTCGGCCTGCAGTTTGTCCTTGCCGGCGGCATCGAGGGTTTCGCGTGGGGTGGCTTCGGCCTTGGCCAGCTCGCCTTCCTGCTGCAGCAGGGCGGGGTCGTTGCAGATCAGGGTCTGCACCGGGGATGCCCCCGTGGCGCAGGCGGCGCTGTTGCCAGTGGCTGCTGCCGGCGCGGTGGCCTGGGCGTCGCCGGATGGCGGGGTGCAGGCGGCCAGCAGGGCCGCCCAGCACAGGGTCATGAGGGGCTTGATGGCCCGGGTCATACGTTCACTGCTGCACTGCATATCTATCCTTTGATGTGTGCGTCCTGGGGCATGGCTTGCCGGTGTCAGGCAGGGAGCGAACCATGCAACGGCGGGCAGCCGTGGTGGCCAAAAAGCGGAGCAAGCAACGTCTGAGGGCTCTGTGACAGGGCGCGCGGAACGCGGGTTGCGGTGGCCGGAACGCAGAACGGGCGCCCGAAGGCGCCCGTTCCGTGTGCATCCGATGCTGGGGTCAGAGCCCTTTCCTGCGGAAAGGGATCCGACCCCGGGCACGACATCAGTAGCGGTAGTGGTCCGGCTTGAACGGGCCTTCCACCGGCACGCCGATGTAGTCGGCCTGTTCCTGGGTCAGGGTGGTCAGCTTCACGCCGATCTTTTCCAGGTGCAGGCGGGCCACTTCTTCGTCCAGGTGCTTGGGCAGCAGGTAGACCTTCTTCTCGTAGCTGTCCTTGTTGGCCCACAGGTCGATCTGGGCCAGGGTCTGGTTGGCGAACGAGTTGGACATGACGAAGCTCGGGTGGCCGGTGGCGCAGCCCAGGTTCACCAGGCGGCCTTCGGCCAGCAGGAAGATCGCATTGCCGTTCGGGAAGATGTACTTGTCCACCTGCGGCTTGATGTTGACGTGCTGCACGCCCTTGAAGGCCACCAGCGCATCGACCTGGATCTCGTTGTCGAAGTGGCCGATGTTGCAGACGATGGCCTGGTCCTTCATTGCGCTCAGGTGCTCGATGCGGATGATGTCCTTGTTGCCGGTGGTGGTGACGTACAGGTCGGCACGGCCCAGGGTCGATTCGATGGTGTTGACTTCATAGCCTTCCATCGCCGCCTGCAGGGCGCAGATCGGGTCGATCTCGGTGACGATGACGCGCGCACCGTAGGCCCGCAGCGAAGCGGCGCAGCCCTTGCCCACGTCGCCGTAGCCGCAGACCACGGCCACCTTGCCGGCCAGCATCACGTCCATCGCGCGCTTCAGGCCATCGGCCAGCGACTCGCGGCAGCCGTAAAGGTTGTCGAACTTGCTCTTGGTGACCGAGTCGTTGACGTTGATCGCCGGGATCAGCAGGGTGCCGGCCTGGGCCAGCTGGTACAGGCGGTGCACGCCGGTGGTGGTCTCTTCGGAGACGCCCTTCCAGTCCTTGACCACGCGGCCCCAGTAACCCGGGCGCTCGGTGGCCACGCGCTTGAGCAGGTTCTTGATGACCTGTTCTTCGTGCGAGGAGGAGGCGGTGTCGACCCAGTCGCTGCCGTTTTCCAGCTCGTAGCCCTTGTGGATCAGCAGGGTCACGTCACCGCCGTCGTCCACCACCAGCTCCGGACCGGTCAGGGTGCCGTCGGGCAGGGTGAAGGTCAGCGCGTCCAGCGTGCAGTCCCAGTACTCTTCCAGGGTTTCGCCCTTCCAGGCGAACACCGGGGTGCCGGTGGCGGCGATGGCCGCAGCGGCGTGGTCCTGGGTCGAGAAGATGTTGCACGAGGCCCAGCGCACGTCGGCGCCGATGTCCTTCAGGGTCTCGATCAGCACCGCGGTCTGGATGGTCATGTGCAGCGAACCGGTCACGCGCACGCCCTTCAGCGGCAGGCTGGTGGCGTGCTTGCGGCGGATCGACATCAGGCCCGGCATCTCGTGCTCGGCGATGTCCAGTTCCTTGCGACCCCAGTCGGCCAGGGTGATGTCGCGGATCTTGTAGTCACCTTCGGTGGAGAAGGTCTTGGCAACAGCGTTCATGCAGTAGCTCCGGTTGTGGGCGAGCGGGTACTCGCATCTAGCCGGGCGCCGTTGTTACAAAGCCACCTTACCGAGCCTGGCCGGGCCTCAGCGGATCCGGTCGCAGCGCCCCTCGGCAGGGGAGAACGCCCAGTATATCGCGGCCCCGGGCCGGAGCAGGAGCGACCCAACCATCGGCAGATGGGGCGCGGGTCGGCGCCTGTTAAGGTCGAGGGTCTTCACGCATCCAAAACAGGAAGAACGATGAGCAAGCACGCGCGCCGCAGCCGGCGCTGGACCGGCCTGGTCCTGTCCATGGCCCTGCTGGCGGTGGTCCCGCAGGCGTGGTCGGCCGACAGTCCGCAGGTGGCCGCCGCCCGGGACGTGGCCGGTTATGAGCTGCCCTCGGCCGCGCTGCAGGCGGTGGTCGATGCGCCGCGTGCGCCCAGCCTGTTCCTGTCGCCGCGCCGCGACGTGGCCGCGCTGATGCAGATGCCGTCGCTGCCGTCGATCCAGGTGGTGGCGCAGCCGGAACTGAAGCTGGCTGGCATCCGCATCAACCCGCGCACGTTCTCCGACAGCCGCTTCAGCTTCGGTGAGAAGCTGTGGCTGATGAATGTGGCCGACGGCAAGGAACGGCAGATCAGCGGCCTGCCGGCGCAGCTGTCGATCGCCGGCCTGGCCTGGTCGCCCGACCAGAAGTGGCTGGCCTTCAATCAGGTCGACGCCGCCAGCGGTGCCAACGAGCTGTGGCTGGTGGACGTCGCCAACGGCAGTGCGCGCCGCCTGCAGGCCAACCTCAATACGGTGTTCGGCGACGGTTACCAGTGGCTGCCCGACAGCCGCGGCCTGATCGTGATGACCCGCCTGGCCAATGCCGGTGATCCGCCGCCTGCCGATGGCATCCCGACCGGCCCGGCCGTGCAGCAGACCGGCAGGAGCAGCGGCGTAGTCTCCATCCGCACCTACCAGGACCTGCTGAAGAACGAAGCCGACGCGCGCCTGTTCGATTACTACGCGCGTGCGCAGCCGATGCAGGTCGGCCTGGACGGGCAGGCCCGCGCCATCGGCATGGCCGGCATCTACCTGGGCCTGTCGGTCTCGCCGGACGGCAACTACCTGCTCAGCCAGACCGTGCAGCGCCCGTATTCCTACGTGGTGCCGGTGGGCAGCTTCCCGCGCCGCATCGACGTGCTCGACCGCAACGGCCAGCTGGCCCACAGCGTGGCCTCGCGTCCGCTGGTGGAAGGCCTGCCGACCGGCAACGATGCCGAGGTGACCGGCGTGCGTGACATCAGCTGGCGCGCCGATGCGCCGGCCACCCTGGTCTGGGCAGAAGCGCAGGACGGCGGTGACCCGAACCGCGACGCCAAGGTGCGCGATGCGGTGTTCATGCAGGCCGCGCCGTTCGAGACGCCGCCGGTGACCCTGGCCCAGCTGGGCAGCCGTTTCGGTGGCATCACCTGGGGCCGTGGCGATCTGGCCCTGCTCAGCGAGTCGTGGTGGAAGACGCGCAACACCAAGACCTGGCGCATCACCCCGGACGACGCGACGCAGTCGCCGCAGCTGCTGTGGGACCGCGATGCACAGGACCGCTACAACGATCCGGGTCGCGCCGGCGTGGTGCGCGACGTCAACGGCCGCAGCCGCCTGCAGACCACTGCCGATGGCCGCAGCATCTTCCTGTACGGGCAGGGCGCGTCGCCGGAAGGTGACCGTCCGTTCGTGGACCGCTTCGACATCGAAAGCCGCAAGGCCACCCGCCTGTTCCATTCGCAGGCACCGGTCTATTCGGCACCGGTCGCGCTGCTGGACCAGGAAGGCGAGTCGCTGCTGCTGACCCGCGAAAGCCCGGACGAGCCGACCAACTTCTACGTGCAGTCGCTGGCCCAGGCCGATGCCGCCCCGCGCGCGCTGACCCGTTTCGCCCACCCGCTGCCGCAGCTGAAGGGCGTGCAGAAGGAACAGATCCGCTACAAGCGTGCCGATGGCGTGGACCTGACCGCGACGCTGCTGCTGCCGCCGGGATACGACCCCAAGCGTGACGGCCCGCGCCCGCTGCTGATGTGGGCCTACCCGGGTGAGTTCAAGAGTGCCGCGGCCGCCAGCCAGGTGACCGATTCGCCGTATCGCTTCAACGCGATCAGCTACTGGGGTCCGCAGGCGTTCCTGGCCAAGGGCTACGTGGTGCTGGCCAGCCCGACCATGCCGATCATCGGCGAGGGCGACAAGGAACCCAACGACACCTACATCGAACAGCTGGTAGCCAACGCACAGGCCGCAGTGGATGAGGTGGTGCGTCGTGGCGTGACCGACCGCGAGCACATCGCCATCGGTGGCCATTCCTACGGTGCGTTCATGACAGCCAACCTGCTGGCGCATACCCGCCTGTTCAAGGCCGGCATCGCCCGCAGTGGTGCCTACAACCGCACGCTCACCCCGTTCGGTTTCCAGGCCGAGGAGCGCAACTACTGGCAGGCGCAGGACGTCTACCAGAAGATGGCGCCGTTCAACTACGCGGACAAGATCAAGGACCCGATCCTCTTCATCCACGGCGTGGACGACAACAACTCCGGCACGTTCCCGATCCAGAGCGAGCGCATGTTCGCCGCGGTGAAGGGCCTGGGCGGCACCGCGCGGCTGGTGATGCTGCCGAACGAATCGCATGCCTACCGCGCACGCGAATCGATCATGACGATGCTGGCCGAGAGCGAGCGCTGGCTGGAGCAGACCCTCGGCCCGGTGCAGCAGGGCAAGGCGAAGACGAAGCGCTGACCGCGCACGTGATGATGGCGGCCCCTGCAACGGGGGCCGCCTGTTGCTCCGGCGGGGTAGAGTCGACCGTTGGTCGACTGCCCTTCTTTCAGCCGCTGGAAATCCCGCGCTGCGCGCGATAGTCGACCAACGGTCGACTCTACCCCATCGGTGTTTCCCTGATCGGTGCATCTGTAGCCGGACGATACGTGCAGATGAAACCATTCCTGCAACGCAGCAACGGCTTCGAATTGGGATAGGCTTGGCGACGGATCATGCCCCGAGGTTCGTGCGTCGCCGATGAACGAGTACCGCAGCAGCATCGAATTCGCTTCCCCCGATCTTCCGCTTCGCGATGATGTGCGCCGACTGGGCGCACTTGTCGGCGATCTGCTGGTCGAACAGGTTTCCGCCGCGTTTCTCGACGACGTCGAGGACGTGCGCACCCGCGCGATCGCGCGCCGCGAGAATCAGGCACCGCTGTCCGAGCTGGCCGATGGCCTGGCCGGTCGCACGCCGGAGCAGGCCGAAACCATGGTGCGTGCTTTCAGCACGTACTTCCAGGTGGTCAACATCGCCGAGCGCGTGCATCGCATCCGTCGCCGCCGTGACTACCAGCGTGCCGGTACCGCCGCGGCGCAGCCCGATGGCCTGCAGGACGCGCTGCAGCACCTCAAGGCGCAGGGCGTAGGCCTGGACGAGCTGGCGCTGTGGTTGCCGCGCATCGACATCGAACCGGTGTTCACCGCGCACCCGACCGAAGCGGTGCGCCGCGCGCTGCTGGAAAAAGAACAGCTGATGGTGGCCAGCCTGGTGGACAACCTGGACGGCCAGCGCACGCCGGGCGAGGCGGCTGCCGATGCCGCGCGCTTCCGCATGGCGCTGACTGCGTCGTGGCAGACCACCGATTCCTCGCCGGTGCGGCCCACCGTCGATGACGAACGCGAGCACGTCGGCTTCTATCTGGTGCAGGTGCTGTACCGGGTGATTCCGGTGCTGTACGAATCGCTGCAGCAGGCGCTGCGCGATACCTACGGCGAGGAGCTGCCGCTGCCGCGCCTGCTGCGCTTCGGTACCTGGGTGGGCGGTGACATGGACGGCAACCCGAACGTGGATGCCGGCACCATCCGCAACACGCTGGATGCACAGCGGCAGGCCGTGCTCGGGCGCTACCAGAAGGAACTGCTGCAGCTGGCCAGCCTGCTCAGCCAATCCACCGAACGGGTGGGCGTGAGCGAAGCCCTGCAGGCGCGCGTGGCGCACTACCAGCAGCTGCTGCCGCAGGTCCAGTCGCGCCCCCGCCACGCCGATATGCCGTACCGCCTGCTCAACGACCGCATGCGCGCGCGGCTGCAGGCCACGCTGGATGATGGCGACGGTGCCTATGCCGGCCCGGACGAACTGATCGACGACCTGCAGCTGATTCTCGACAGCCTGCGTGCCCACCGTGGCGAGCACGCTGGTGGCTTCGCGGTGCAGCGCCTGCTGTGGCGGGTGAAGACCTTCGGTTTCCATCTGGCGCGGCTGGACGTGCGCCAGGAGTCGAGCGTGCATGCACGCGCACTCGCTGCGGTGCTGGGCGGCGAAGACGCCTGGCAGGCGCTGGATGCACTGGGACGTGCACGCCTGCTGGGCCCGCATGCCAGCGGCGAAATGCCGCTGCCCAAGGCCGATGACGAGGGCAACCAGCGCCTGGATGCGGTGTTCGTGGCGCTGGCCGATGCACGTGCACGCCATGGCGGCGATGCACTGGGCAGTTACATCATTTCAATGGCGCACGATCGCGGCGACGTGCTGGCCGTGCTGGCGCTGGCGCGACGCGGTGGCCTGGTCGATGCCGATGGTGGCGTGCCGCTCGACATCGCGCCGCTGTTTGAAACCGTGGACGACCTCAAGCGCGGCACCGCCACCCTGCGCGACCTGCTGGAGGATCCGGTATACCGCGCGCACCTGCGTGCACGCGACGACGTGCAGATGGTGATGCTGGGTTATTCGGACAGCAGCAAGGACGGCGGCATCGCCGCCTCGCGCTGGGGCCTGCAGCGTGCGCAGGTGGAACTGCTGGATGTCGCGGCCCAGGCCGGCATCCGCCTGACCTTCTTCCATGGCCGTGGCGGTTCGATCAGCCGTGGCGGCGGCAAGACCACCCACGCGGTGGATGCATCGCCACGCGGCAGCATCGATGGCCGCCTGCGCGTGACCGAGCAGGGCGAGGTGATCCACCGCAAGTACGGCATCCGCGCGCTGGCGCTGCGCTCGCTGGAACAGGCCACCGGTGCGGTGCTGCGCGCCAGCCTGCGGCCGCGTGCGCCGGAGCCGCGCGAAGACGGGTGGCGGCCGGTGATGGACACCGTGTCGGCGGCCAGCAGCGAGGTCTATCGAGCCTTCGTCGGCCAGTCCGGCTTCATGGACTATTTCCGCACGGCCACGCCGATCGACGTGATCGAGCGGATGACCCTGGGCTCGCGGCCGTCGCGCCGGCTGGGCCAGGACGCGGCGCTGGGCAACCTGCGCGCGATTCCGTGGGTGTTCGCCTGGAGCCAGGCGCGTGCCGTCATTCCCGGCTGGTACGGCGTGGGCAGCGGCCTGCAGGCGGCGGTGGACGCCGGCCACGAACAGACGCTGCGCGAGATGGCGCGTGACTGGCCGTTCTTCCGCACCTTCCTCGATGACATCGCGATGGTGCTGTCGAAGGGTGACATCACCATCGCCGAACAGTTCTCGCAGCTTTCCGGCAACCTGCACGGGCGCTTCTTCCCGCAGGTCGAAAAGGAGCTTGCGCTGACCCGGCACTGGCTGCTGGCGCTGATGGGGCAGCAGACCCTGCTGGATCATGATGCGCGGCTGGCGCTGTCGATCCGCCTGCGCAATCCCTACGTGGATCCGATCAGCGTGCTGCAGGTGGACCTGCTGCAGCGCTGGCGGGCCAGCGGGCGCGAGGATGACGACCTGCTGCGCGCGCTGGTGGCCTGCGTCAACGGCGTTTCGCAGGGCGTGCAGAACACCGGCTGACCTGCGAATTCGAAGGAATAGTGCCGGCCACTGGCCGGCAATCCCATCATGTCTGGCAGGCCGCAAGGTTGCCGGCCAGCGGCCGGCACTGCCGGGTTCGCGGTCAGTCTTCCGGCGACGGCGGATTCGACGCCAGCAACTCCAGGTGCCGCTGTTCCATTTCCTGCCGCAGCTGGCGGCGGATCTGCGCAGCGGCCTGGCGGCGCTTCTCGTCCGAGCTGGCCGGCTGCAGCGGCGGCACCGCCGTCGGCCGGCCTTCCTCGTCCACCGCCACCATGGTGAAGAAGCAGCTGTTGGCGTGGCGCACGCTGCGCTTGAGGATGTCCTCGGCCACGACCTTGATGCCGATCTCCATCGACGAGGTGCCGGTGTAGTTCACCGAGGCCAGGAAGGTGACCAGCTCGCCCACCGCGATGGGCTGGCGGAACATCACCTGGTCCACCGACAGGGTGACCACGTAGCTGCCAGCGTAGCGGCTGGCGCAGGCGTAGGCCACCTGGTCGAGCAGGCGCAGGACGGCGCCGCCGTGAACCTTGCCGGAGAAATTGGCCATGTCCGGCGACATCAGCACGGTCATGGACAGCTGGTGGGTTTTCAGTTCGGTCGACATGCGCCGATTGTATCGGCGTGGCGTAGCTGTTGTAGAGCCGAGCCCATGCTCGGCTGCTCTTGGCGCAGGCAAAAGAAAGCCGAGCATGGGCTCGGCTCTACAGAAAGCAGAAGGGCCGCTTGCGCGGCCCTTCTTCAACATCAGCCGACTAACAGTCGGCTCTACCCGCAAGCTTTACTTCAGCTTCGCATCGGCGCGCAGGGCGGCGGCGCGGTCGGTCTTCTCCCAGGAGAAGGCCGTGGCGTTGACGGTCTCGCCTTCGCCGTTGAGGTAGCTGAATTCCTTCGGCTTGCGGCCGAAGTGGCCGTAGGCGGCGGTCTGCTGGTACATCGGGTGCACCAGGTCCAGCATCTTGATGATGCCGTACGGGCGCAGGTCGAAGTGCTTGCGGATCAGCTTCTCGATCTTGTCGTCGCTGATCTTGCCGGTGCCGAAGGTGGTGACCGAGATCGAGGTCGGCTCAGCCACGCCGATGGCGTAGGAGACCTGCACTTCGCAACGGTCGGCCAGGCCGGCGGCAACCACGTTCTTGGCGACGTAGCGGGCCGCGTAGGCCGCCGAACGGTCGACCTTGGACGGGTCCTTGCCGGAGAAGGCGCCACCACCGTGACGGGCCCAGCCGCCGTAGGTGTCGACGATGATCTTGCGGCCGGTCAGGCCGCAGTCGCCCACCGGACCGCCGATCTCGAACTTGCCGGTCGGGTTGATGTGGAACTTGGTGCCCTTGTGCAGCCACTTGGCCGGCAGCACCGGCTTGATGATCTCTTCGCGGACGGCCTCGATGAGGTCCTTCTGCTTGATGCCCGGGGCATGCTGGGTGGACAGGACGACGGCGTCGATGGCCGAGACCACGCCGTTTTCATAGCGCAGGGTGACCTGGCTCTTGGCGTCCGGGCGCAGCCAGGACAGCGGCGAGTTGCGCTTCTTGCGGATCTTGGCCTGCTGCTCGACCAGGCGGTGCGACAGATGGATCGCGGCCGGCATGAAGCTGTCGGTCTCGTTGGTGGCGTAGCCGAACATCAGGCCCTGGTCGCCAGCGCCCATTTCTTCCGGCTTCTTGCGGTCCACGCCCTGGGCGATGTGCGGCGACTGCTTGCCGATCAGGTTCAGCACGCCGCAGGTGGCGCCGTCGAAGCCGACGTCGGAGCTGTCGTAACCGATGTCCGTGATGACCTTGCGGGTCAGGGCTTCCAGGTCGATCCAGGCGCTGGTGGTGATTTCACCGGCGACGATGGCAACACCGGTCTTGACCATGGTCTCGCACGCCACGCGGGCGCGCTGGTCCTGGGTCAGGATCGCGTCCAGCACCGCATCGGAGATCTGGTCGGCAACCTTGTCCGGATGGCCTTCGGAGACCGACTCGGAGGTGAAGAGATAGCTGGACATCAGGCGGTATATCCCTTGATTCGGATGGAAAGATGGGCGCGCATCATACACGGCGTGCGCCGCCTGTGCATTGTGAACCCGTATGGGTTGCCGGTGGTTAAGGTGTTGTGCCCGCCGGGACAAGGCCTGGCGAGGCCCCGGGGCCCATGGTGCGGAGGCAGTGTTCCACTGGCGTGACTATTGGCGGGCGGCCTTCACTGCCCGGGGCCCAGCGGTCCCGGCCGTCACCGTTCTGCCGCCAAACCGCCATCTGCCTGCCGCGCGGCGGGCGCAGGCTCTCGGCCAATCCGGCCGCCGGGCATCAGTGAGCACGCCATGCAGGAACTCGAGCAGCGCTTGCAGCAACGTTTCCCCGATTGGTTCCGCGGCCGCCGCGGGCATCTGGCGCGGCCCCTGCTGCGCAGCGTGGGTCGCTGGTCGCGGCTGGACCGGGTGGAGGCCTTCCTGCAGCGCAGCGCGAATCTGCGCGGCTTCGACTTCGTCGCCGCCGGCCTGGAGTTCCTCGAAAGCGGCTACCAGGTCGACCCGCTGGACCTGTCCCGGATCCCGGCCAGCGGTCGCCTGCTGATCGTGGCCAACCATCCCTCCGGTGCGCTGGACGCGCTGGCCCTGCTGGACGCGGTCGGCCGGGTCCGGCGCGACGTACGCATCGTCGCCAACGACCTGCTCGGCGCCATCGGTCCGCTGCAGGACCTGTTGCTGCCAGTGCGCATCCTCGGCGGCAAAGTCCAGCGTGGCAGCCTGCACGCGGTGGAAAAGGCGCTGGACGCCGAGCAGTGCGTCATCGTGTTCCCGGCCGGCGAAGTATCGCGGCTGTCGCTGCAGGGCATCCGCGACGGGCGCTGGCAGCGCGGCTTCGTCCGTTTTGCCCGTGCCGCCGGGGCGCCGGTGCTGCCGGTGCGGGTGGACGCGCGCAACTCAGCGCTGTTCTACGGCGCCTCGACCCTGTTCAAGCCGGCCGGCACCGCCCTGCTGGCGCGTGAGATGTTCGCCCGCCGCGGCCGCCCGCTGCGCCTGCGCATCGGCCAGCCGATGCAGCTGGGCCAGGGCGACCCCGGTGCGCAGCTGCTGGCCGTGCGCCGTGCGCTGTACGCCCTCGGCCCCGTGGACGGTGCCACCGGCAGCCTGCCGGCCGGCCCCGAGCCGCTGGCCGCCCCGGTGCCGCCGGCGCATGTGGCCGCCGATATCGCCCGGGCCACGGTGCTGGGACAGACCGGCGACGGCAAGCAGATCCTGCTGGCCACCTGCACGGCCGACTCTGCGCTGCTGCGCGAGCTGGGCCGGCTGCGTGAACTGACCTTCCGCCAGGTGGGCGAGGGCACCGGCCGCAGCCGCGACCTGGACGACTACGACCTGCAGTACCAGCACATCGTCATCTGGGATGGCAGCGCGCAGCGCATCGCCGGGGCCTACCGCATCATGCGCGGCGCACAGGCCCTGGCCCGCCGCGGCCTTGCCGGGCTCTACAGCGCCTCGCTGTTCCGCTATTCCGACGATGCCATCACCCGCATCGCCGAAGGCCTGGAACTGGGCCGCAGCTTCGTGGTGCCCGATTACTGGGGCAGCCGCAGCCTGGATTACCTGTGGCAGGGCATCGGTGCCTACCTCCAGTGCCAGCCGGGCATACGCTACCTGTTTGGCGCGGTATCGATCAGCGCCGCGCTGCCGCGCGAAGCGCGCGAGCAGCTGGTGGCCTATTACCAGCGCTATTATGGAGCCCGCAGCGGCCTGGTCGAATCCAACCAGCCGTTCCAGTACTTTGCCGCACCGCCCAGCTTCGGTGAACTCGATGCCGGCGCCGCCTTCGATGTGCTGAAGGCCAACCTGGCCGCGCTGGGCACGGGTGTGCCGACGCTGTACCGCCAGTACACCGATCTGTGCGAACCCGGCGGCGCGCGCTTCCTGGCGTTCGGCGTCGACCCTGATTTCAGCGATTCAATCGACGGCCTGATCGAAGTTGACCTGCAGGCGATCCGGCCGAACAAGCGCAAACGCTACCTGCGCGACGCGGGGAGGCCGGCATGAGCGCGCTGGCGAACCTGTCGCCGCACCGGCGTGCAGTGTTCGTCTCCGATGTGCATCTCGGGTCGCGCCACTGCCACGCCGCCGAACTGGCCACCTTCCTCGGCCAGCTGCGCTGCGAGCGGCTCTACCTGGTCGGCGACATCATCGACCTGTGGTGGATGGCGCACCGCCGTGCCAACTGGCGTGCCTCGCACAGCGAGGTGATCCAGGCACTGCATGCGCTGCGCCGGCAACCAAGCGTTGAACGCGGTACGGCGCCGGCTGGGCATGCGCTACTGGTCGCTGCCTGAATTCCTGAACAAGCGCAGCGGCGCCGCTGAGCGCTACATCGAGCGCTTCGTCCAGGCCGGCCTGGATGACGTGCGCCGGCGCGGACTGGACGGCATCATCTGCGGCCACATCCACCGCGCGGCGCTGGTCGAGTGGGATGGGCTGGTCTATGCGAACGATGGCGACTGGGTGGAAAGCCTGACCGCGCTGGCCGAAGTCCACGATGGCGCATTGCGCCTGCTGGACCACCATGGGCAGACATGGGTGGAGCTGCCCGGCGCGCGGATGTCGCAGGCAGCGTAACGACCGCTTTCTGTAGAGCCGAGCCCATGCTCGGCTTGCGCTTGTAGAGCCGAGCGTTGCTCGACTGCTCCTTGGATGCCACGCGCTGCGCGTGGGAGTCGACTGACAGTCGACTCTACCGAACCTGTCGCGCTGCGCGCGCAAGCCGAGCATCGGCTCGGCTCTACATGCACCACGCACAAGCGGCTAGCATCGGCGCATGGACTCGTTGACCCAGATCGTTCTCGGTGGCGCCGTCGCTGCCGCCATCGCTCCGCCCGGCCATCGCCGTGCGGCCCTGCTGGCCGGTGCCGCACTCGGCACGCTGCCCGACCTCGATGCCCTGTGGCTCGGCTTCGCCGCGGCCGACCCGGTGGCCAACATGGTCGACCACCGGAGTTTCAGCCATTCGCTGCTGGTGCTGCCGTGGGTGGCGGCGCTGATCTGGTGGCTGTTCAAGCGCTTCGGCAACGGCCGCGTGGCGCAGTCACCGCTGCGCTGGTTCTGGGCCATCCAGCTGGTCCTGGTCACCCATCCGCTGCTGGATGCGTTCACCGTCTACGGCACCCAGCTGTGGTGGCCGCTGCGGCCGCATCCGACGATGGGCTCCAGCGTCTTCATCATCGACCCGGCCTATACCGTGTGGCTGCTGCTGGGCTGCGTGGTGGCCTGGTTCGCGCGCGCACGGCCGTGGGCGGGCAAGGTGCTGGGTGTCTCGCTGCTGGTCAGCACGGCCTACCTGGGCTGGGGCCTGGTGGCCAAGGCCCAGGTCGACCGCGCCGCACAGCAGAGCCTGGCCGCGATGGGCTTGGGCGACGCGCCGCGGTTCTCGGTGCCTATGCCGTTCAACACCCTGCTGTGGCGGGTGGTGGCGATGACGCCCAGTGGCTACGTGGTGGGCGACCGTTCGCTGGTGGCCGACCAGGGCCCGATGCGGTTTGAAGGCTACCCGTCCAACGTGCAGGCGCTGCGCGAAGCGTCCGCGATTCCGGCCGTGCAGCGGCTGCAGTGGTTCAACCGCGGGTTCATGCGCGCGCAGGTGGTGGACAACCAACTGGTGCTGAGTGACCTGCGCATGGGCCTGGAGCCGGACTATACGTTCAACTTCGCGGTGGCCGAACAGGTGGACGGGCAGTGGCGGGCGATCGTGCCGCAGCAGCAGCGCATGGATTACAGCAGCCCGGCCGCACGCGCCGATGCCGGGCACCGGCTGGCGGCGATGTGGCAGCGGATCTGGCAGGCGCCGCCGGCGGCGACCCTGCACATCGACCCGTGAACCCGCGCACCGCGCGGGCGGTACCTCAATACACCGTCGCGCGGCCCTGCACGAACGAATAGAAGAACACCGCGTTCGGGTCGTTCTGCACCAGGCGGAACTCGCGGCGCATGCCTTCCACGGTTTCCTCGTCAACAGCGCCGGCCTGCAGCAGCTGGTCGGCAGCCGACAGCAGCAGCTGTTCCCAGAACGCGATCATCGTCTTGCGGCGTGCCGGTTCACGGTTGTCCAGGTGGATGGTCTTGATCTCGGTGTGCACGTCGCGGAAGCCACCGGCCAGCAGCAGGTTGCCGAGCTTGGCGCCAACGAACGGGTCGCCGCCGTGGTCATGCTGGAAATCATTGAAGGCCATCCAGTAGCGCCAGATGTGCGGCGAATACGGGTCGAGCAGGAAGGAGGCGTTCATCACCTCGGTGATGTAGACCGGCGACCCCGGGGCCAGCACGCGGCGCACTTCGCTGAGCACGCGGGCAGGGGAGGGCACGTGTTCCAGCACCCAGCACAGGAAGGCCGAATCGAAGCTGCGGGCCTCGAACGGCAGTTCACCGGCATCGGCCTGCTGCAGGGTGTAGCGGTCGCTGCACCACGGCGTGCGCGCCAGGTTCTCACGCGCGGTGGCCAGCTGCGCTTCGCTCAGGTCCACGCCGGTGACGTGCAGCCCCGGGAAGCGGCGCAGCAGGATTTCGGTCTGCGCACCGACGCCGCTGCCGACTTCCAGCAGGTGGCGCGCACCGGTGTAGTCGATCTGGCTGAAGATGCTCGATTCCAGCAGGCGCGCCTGGGTCATCAGGCGCTGCTGTTCGGTGCCGGAAAAACCGTGCAGGTAGGTCGGGGAAGAGATCGGCGGCGTCATGGTCGTGGCATCAGGCGGCGGAGGGCATCGCCGGTTCCCCGGCAATCAGGCGGTCGAAATACTCGGTGGTCAGCGCGATCTGGCTGGTCGGGTCCTCGGCACGATTGACCACCGCGCGGAAGGCGGCGTTCTCCGGCCGGTCCTTGGCGTACCAGCCCAGGTGCTTGCGGGCGATGCGCACGCCCTGCGGCTCACCGTAGAACGCGTGCAGCGCATGCAGGTGTCCCAGCAGGATGTCGCGCACTTCCTGCAGCGAGGGCGGCGGCAGTTCCTGGCCGGTGGCCAGGTAGTGCGCCACTTCACGGAAGATCCATGGCCGGCCCTGTGCCGAACGGCCGATCATCACCGCGTCCACGCCGGTCTGCTGCAGCACATGGGCGGCCTTCTGCGGCGAATCGATATCGCCGTTGGCGATGACCGGAATGCGCAGCGCGGCCTTGATCTCACCGATGGTGGCGTACTCGGCCTGGCCGGTGTAATGCTGGTCGCGGGTGCGGCCGTGCACGGCCAGCGCGGCGATGCCGCTGTCCTCGGCGATGCGCGCGATCACCGGGCCGTTGCGATGGTCGCAGTCCCAGCCGGTGCGGATCTTCAGGGTGACCGGCACGTCCACCGCGTTGACCACGGCTTCGAGGATGCGCGCCACCAGCAGTTCATCGCGCATCAGCGCCGAGCCGGCCCAGGCGTTGCACACCTTCTTGGCCGGGCAGCCCATGTTGATGTCGATGATCTGCGCGCCGTGGTCGACGTTGTAGCGCGCCGCCTCGGCCAGCTGCTGCGGCTCGGTGCCGGCAATCTGCACGCTGATCGGCGCCGGCTCGCCTTCGTGGTCCATGCGGTGGATCGACTTGCGCGTGGTCCAGAAGCGCGGGTCGCTGATGGTCATTTCCGAGGCGGCCAGACCTGCACCCAGCCGTTTGCACAGCAGGCGGAAGGGCTTGTCGGTGACGCCGGCCATGGGGGCCAGCACGACGTTGGGGGCAATGGTGTACGGGCCGATCTGCATGTGCCCATTGTAGGCTGCAGGGCCCGCCGCAGCGCCGTCAGCGGCGGCCCTGTTCAGGCCAATCCGGACCGACCTCATGCCACACCGGCATCAGCAGATGCTTGATGGTCGCTTCCGCCGCCCCCACGGGCCGGTCATGGTGGGCGGCTGGGTCATGGGGAAGGCCCAGCCACGCCACCCATCGATGGGGCGGCACACGCACCCAGTAGATCCACGCCATGCGTGGATGGGGCGTTTCGCGGGACACAAAAAACCCCGGGCATTCGCACGCCCGGGGTTTTCATCCACGCATGGCGTGGATCTACGCGTCGGCCGGGGTGAAGCGCGGCATCGCCGCAGCGGCCCCTTCCTTCTCGGTGGAACGGCCGGCGAACTGGTTGGCGAAACGCACGTGGCGGGCGAACGGTGCGTCCGGCACCTGGGCGATGGAGGCCGCCAGCGCACCGTTGAAGGCATCACCGGCACCGGTGGTGTCGATGGCCTGCACCTGCTCGGCGCCCACGCGGTAGTACGGCTGGGTGTCGCCACGCAGGTTCTCGTCGGCGTGCGAAACGAACACGCCCACGGCACCCAGGGTGACCACCACGGTGCCGTTGCCAACCAGCTTGCGGCACAGCGCGTGCAGGCTGGCGCCATCCAGCGCGGCCACGTCGTCGGCATCCACGCGCTCACCCACGTGGCGGCCGAGCAGCGACGCGAACTCGGTCTCGTTCGGGGTCAGCACATCGGCCAGCTTCAGCAGGCCGATGCTGGACGGGGCGTCGGCCGGTGCGGCGTTGAGCACGGTGGTGACACCGGCTTCGCGCGCCGCAGCCAGCGCGGCTTCGATGGTCTGCACCGGCGATTCCAGCTGCACCAGCACCACCTTGGCACCGGCCAGCAGCGCCTGCTGCTGTTCCACGAACGCGGTACTCAGGGCGGCATTGGCGCCGGGGCCGATGACGATGGTGTTGCGGCCACGGGCATCGACGTAGATGCCGGCGGTGCCGGTCGGCTCGCTGCTGGCCTCGGCGATCAGCGCGAAGCCATCCTGCGCGGCCAGGTCACGCGCCGTGGCGCCACCGACGTCATCGCCGAGCGCGCACACGAACGAGGTGTCTGCACCGGCCCGGCAGGCAGCCACGGCCTGGTTGAAGCCCTTGCCACCCGGGCCGGTGCTGTAGCGGCCGGCAATGGTCGCGCCCGGCGCCGGCAGCGCTTCGCACCGCCACACGTGATCGACATTGAAGGAACCGACGACAACGACACTGCTGCTCATAGGGGATTTCTTCTCAAACAAGGGTTCAACTGAAGTGCGTCAGCACGCCGGCGATGGTCGCCGTCATGAAGGTGGCGATGGTACCGCCCAGCACGGCGCGCAGGCCGAACTTGGCCAGGTCGTGTCGACGTTCCGGGGCCAGGCCGCCGATGCCGCCGATCTGGATGGCGATCGAGCTGAAGTTGGCGAAGCCGCACAGGGCGTAGGTCGCGATCAGGCGGCCTTCGTCGGACAGCGACACGCCGGCGATCTGGCCGTTCACGATCTGCGACAGCTCGGTGTAGGCCACGAATTCGTTGATGACGACCTTCTGCCCGATCAGCGAGCCGACGGTGGTGGCATCGGCCCACGGGGTGCCGATCACCCAGGCGATCGGGGCCAGCACGTAACCGAAGATGGTCGACAGGTTGGTCGGCTTGCCGATCGCGGCAGCCAGGCCGGTGACATCACCGATCCAGGTCAGCGGGGCGTTCAACAGGGCGATCAGGGCGATGAAGGCCAGCAGCATCGCGCCGATGTTCAGCGCCAGCTTCAGGCCGTCGCCGGCGCCGGCCGCAGCCGCATCGATGATGTTGCTGGAGGTCTTCTCGACTTCCATCTTCACCGTGCCGCGGGTCAGCGGGGTACCGGTTTCCGGGATCAGCAGCTTGGCCACGACCAGGGTGGCCGGGGCCGCCATGATGCTGGCCGCCAGCAGATGCTTGGCGTAGAAGGCCTGCTGCGCCGGGTCGCCGCCGCCGAGCATGCCCACGTAGGCCGCCAGCACGCCGCCGGCGATGTGGGCCATGCCGCCGATCATCATGGTCAGCAGCTCGGACTGGGTCATCTTGGCGATGTACGGGCGCACGGTCAGCGGCGCCTCGGTCTGGCCGATGAAGACGCTGGCGCAGACGCTGGTGGTTTCCGCACCGGACACGCGCATCACCTTGGTGATCGACCACGCCATCACGCGGACGATGCCCTGCATGATGTTGAGGTGGTACATCACGCCCATCAGCGCCGAGAAGAAGATGATGGTCGGCAGCACCTGGAAGGCGAAGATGAAGCCGTAGTTCTGGGTGTCCATCAACGAGCCGAAGATGAAGCCCGAGCCCTCGTTGACGAAGCTGAGGATCTTGACGAAGCCCTTGCCCAGGGCATCGAACACGTCACGCCCGCCCGGTACCAGGATCACCAGCGCCGCGAAGGCGATCTGCAGGGTGATGCCGGTGATGACCAGCTTCCAGTCCACCGCGCGCTTGTTGTTGGAAAACAGCCAGGTGATGCCGATCAGCACCGCCAACCCGAAAAGGCCGAAGCCGATCCTGCCCAAACCTTCGACCATGAGAGCTCCCCCCGGGGGCGCGCGAAAAACGGGAAGCCTAGTGCAGGGCCGGGGCTGGAGCAAGGAAAAGCGGCGTGCGCGGGCCCATCGGCACCGATCAGGCCAGCAACGGCAAGGGCTTGCCGCAGACGGGGGCGGGTAGAATGGGGCTCGATCCCGGCCCGTATGCGGGCCTGCAACAGGAGAATCGCATGCTCTACCGTCGCCTTGGCTCCACCGGCCTGCCGGTGTCCGCCCTGTCCTTCGGCGCCTGGGTGACCTTCGGCGACCAGGTGCCGCGTGACGAGGCCCGCAACCTGGTCGCAGCCGCCTGGGATCACGGCATCAACTTCTTCGACAACGCCGAGGGCTATGCCAACGGCCGCGCCGAGCAGGTGATGGGCGACGTGATCGCCGACCTGCGCCTGCCGCGCGATGGCTACTGCGTGTCCAGCAAGGTGTTCTTCGGCAGCGCCAAGGACCCGCGCCCGACCCAGCGTGGCCTGTCGCGCAAGCATGTGACCGACGCCTGCCACGCCGCGCTCAAGCGCCTGCAGGTGGACTATCTGGACCTTTATTACTGCCACCGCCCGGATCCGGACGCGCCCATCGCCGAAACCGTGCACGCCATGGACACTCTGGTAAGACAGGGCAAGGTGCTGTACTGGGGCACGTCCGAATGGTCGGCCACGCAGATCGAGGAAGCGGTGGACATCGCCGCCCGCCACAACTGGCAGGCACCGTCGATGGAGCAGCCGCAGTACAACCTGCTGCACCGCGAGCGGGTGGAAGTGGAGTACGCCCCGCTGTATGCCAGCGCCGGGCTGGGGACCACCATCTTCTCGCCGCTGGCCTCGGGCCTGCTCAGCGGCAAGTACGACCAGGGCATTCCCGCCGATGCACGGCTGGGCCGCGAGGGCATGGGCTGGCTGCAGGACCTGGTGCTGGGCCAGAACGCTGCCGTGCGCCTGGCCCAGGTGCGCCGCTTCAGCGGGATTGCCGCCGAGCTCGGCCATGCCCCGGCCAGCCTGGCCATCGCCTGGTGCCTGCGCAACCCGAATGTCTCCAGCGTGATTCTCGGCGCCAGCCGGATCAGCCAGCTGCTGCAGAACCTGCAGGCGCTGGACGTGCTGCAGCAGGTGGACGATGCCGGCTGGGCGCGGGTGGAAGCCGTCTTCGCCTGACCGCCACGGCGCGCGGATAGGTTGGTCGATCCGCGCCTTCAATTGATGTGATCTATCGAAATCGTGAATTCGATCATAAATCCCATCAATGTAAGTGAGAATGGTTGTTGATTCTCAACTGAGAATCATTATCATCTAACGCGTCCCTCGCACGAGTCCAGATGCTCATGAATGCTCAACCTGTACTGCTGCGCCCCGAAACACTGACCCTGCGCGACCGCCCGGTGCGGGTCGTTCCGCCGGAAGAAGTGATCGACAGCGAAGCCCTGCTGAAGGGCCGCCGCGAAATCCTGATCCAGCACGGCGACCGTTTCTACCGGCTGCGCCACACCAGCAACGACAAGCTGATCCTGACCAAGTAACGCGGCCTGGTCGCCCGCCTCCCTCCCTCCTGCCGGCACCGCCGACAGGGTGGGCGACCCGTCCGCTCCCGCTCTCTCCCCCTCGGCTGTCCGTGCACGCCTGGCGTGCCGGTGGCCGGGGGCTCCACCTGCCTGATCGATCACCGCTGATGACCCGCCCGACTGCCCTGTCCGTTGCCCTGTGGATGGCCTTGCCGCTGTCCGCCCATGCTGCTGCCGATGCCGCGCCCGAAGCGCGCGAATTTGATCGGGTGCAGGTCACCGCCACCCGCACCGAACGTGCGGTCAGCGACGTAGCCGCCACTGTCGATGTGATCGACCGCGAGCAGATGGACCGGCAGCTGGTGCACGACATCAAGGACCTGATCCGCTACGAACCCGGTCTGTCGGCCGGCCGCAGCACCACCCGCTTCGGCCTGGGCAGCATCCGCATCCGTGGGCTCGACGGCAACCGCGTGCGCATCCAGACCGATGGCATCGCCATGCCGACCAGCTTCAATATCGGCTCGTTCTCCAACGCCAACCGCAACTTCACCGATCTGGACACGCTCAAGCGCGTGGAGATCGTGCGCGGGCCGGCCAGTTCCCTGTACGGCTCGGACGCCCTCGGCGGCGTGGTGGCCTTCGTCACCAAAGATCCGGCCGACTACCTGAAGGACGGCAAGGACAGCTACGCCGGCCTGAAGTTCGGCTTTGACGGCGAGTGGAAGGGCCTGCTGGGTGGCGTCACCGGTGCCTGGGGCGGCGAACACTGGAGCGGCATGGTCAACATCAACCATCGCCAGGGCCAGGAAACCGGCAACCAGGGCGACATCCGCAGCCTCGACAACACCCGCACCGCCGCCAACCCGCAGGATCGCGACGGTCGCAGCGGACTGGCGAAGCTGGTGTATGCGCCCAGCGAAGACCAGCGTTTCCGGCTGACCGTGGAAGGCAACGAAGACAACACCGATACCAACGTGTTTTCTTCCATCGACCACACCACCACGACCAGCATGAAGGCGCGCGACACGCAGAACCGCACGCGGGTGTCCTTCGCCCATGAAATGGATGCGCTGGACAAGGCCTTCGCCGACAGCCTGCATTGGCAGCTGTACACCCAGCACAGCGAAACCACCCAGATCACCGATGAAGGCCGCGCCAACCGCAGTCGCCGCCATCGCGAGTTCAACTTCGACCAGCGTGCGTGGGGCCTGCAGGCGCAGTTCAACAGGGCGTTCAGCACGGGCAGCGTCGAACACGCGCTGACCTACGGCTTCGACGGCGCGCGCACCGACATCCGCCAGAAGCGCGACGGTTATCAGATGCTGGCCAACGGCCAGGTCACCAGCACGCTGCTGCCGGATGTATTCCCGGTACGCGATTTCCCGATCAGCAAGACCACCGAGCTGGGCCTGTACGCGCAGGACGAAATGCACCTGGCCGACGGCAGGCTCTCGCTGGTGCCCGGCGTGCGCGTGGACCGCTATGAACTGAAGCCGGAAGTGGACAGCATCTTCGCCGAAGACAATCCCGGCGTGCCCGTGTCCAAGCTGAGCAAGACCAGCGTGTCGCCGAAGTTCGGCCTGGTCTACCGCTTCACCGATGTGTGGTCGCTGTTTGCCGGCTATTCGCGCGGCTTCCGCTCGCCGCCGTACAACGACGTCAATCTAGGCTTCACCAACTTCGCCTTCGGCTACACCGCCATTCCCAACCCTGACCTCAAGCCGGAAACCAGTGATGGCGTGGAGCTGGGCCTGCGGTTCGTCGCGCCGGTGGCGTATGTCAGCCTCAGCGGCTACTACAACGACTACAAGGATTTCATCGAGTCGCAGTCGCTGGTCGGCACCAACGAGCAGGGCCTGATGGTGTTCCAGTCGCGCAACATCGCCGACGCGCGCATCTACGGTGCCGAACTGAAGGCCGGCGTGGATTTCGGCCAGGTCAGCCCGGCGCTGCAGGGCTGGGCACTGCGCAGTGCAGTGGCCTGGTCGCGCGGTGACAACAAGACCGAAGACACGCCGCTGGATTCCATCGACCCGCTGCGCGGCACCGTCGGCCTGATGTACGACACCGACACCTGGGGCGTCGAATTGGCCGGCACCTTCGTCAAGCGCAAGGATCGCCTGGCAACTGCCACCGCCTACCGCCCGGCCGGCTACGGCGTGGCCGACCTGATGGCGCACTGGAACTTCGCGCCGGGTGCCACCGTCAACGTCGGTGTGTTCAACCTGGGTGACAAACGCTACATCGACTGGTCCAACGTGGGCTCGACCCTCTCGGCCAGCAGCACCGTCCTGGACCGCTATACCAGCCCCGGCCGCACCCTGTCGGCCAGCCTTGCCGTTTCCTGGTGAATCCCATGAGCCGAGCCCTGTCTGCACGTCGCCTGTCGTCCTTCCTGCCGCACCACGCGCTGCAGGCCTGGCCCACGCCGGCGCAGCTGGCCGCGCTGGGCACCGTGCTGTGCCTCTACCACGCCGACAACAGCGAACTGGGCGGTTGGCGCCAGGCCGTTTCGGTGCACGCCTGCCAGGGCGTGGACAGTGAAGGGGTGCGCGAAAGCCTGTGTTTCCTTGACGGGCGCGGCCGCTGCGTGTGGCGCCTGTACCTGCTGCCGGACAGCGATTTCCTGGCGTGGGACCGGCTGGTGGCGTCGCTGCCGCCGGGCCCGGAGCATGATGCTGAAGGCAGTGTCGGCGAGCGCCTGTGGCGGCGCCTGGCCGGCCACCTGGGGGGCCAGCGTTGGCGCCTGTGCGCGCTGCGCCTGCATGCCGGCGACGAAGGCCACACCCTGGCCGCCAGCCTGTCCACGCTGTCCTCGCTGGGCGCCGCGACGGCGCGCCGCATCGCGCGGCTGGAGGGTGCCGAGGGCGAGCTGTCCATCGATGACTGCTGCTGCGCCGATGCCGCGCGCAGGCCTGCACCCCGCATTCCGGGCGAGCTGCCGCTGGTGCGCCTGTAACCCGAACCTGAAGGATCGAATGCGGCCATGGATGGCCACCCCTCGAACGTGACACCCCGAAGGAATTCCAGATGAAGTTGCAGACAGCCAGCGTGATGGTGCTGATCGCCGCAAGCGGTGCAGCCAGCGCGCAGCCCTCCGATATCGCCCGTGACCACGCCAGCATCCTGGCCATGCAGGGCGAGTACACCGTGGATTTCGCCTTCGACGAAACCGTGCTGCTGAAGCCGGGCTACGAGCGTGCGCCGGCCATGCGCAGTGCCGGCAACGAAGTGGTGATCGTGGTTGAAGACAGCCCGCGGCGCGTTGTCCTGCAGCACCTGCTGGTGGACGCCAAGAGCGGCCACGTGACCAAGCACTGGCGCCAGGACTGGGTGTATGAAGCCCCCAACCGGTTCGAGTTCAGCGCCGACCAGACCTGGCAGGTGCGCACGATCGCAGCGGCCACCAACACGGGCGCCTGGACCCAGTGCGTCTACGAAGTGAGCGACGCCCCGCGCTACTGCGGCACCGGCACCTGGACCTACGACAACAACGTGCCGACGTGGACCAGCGACATCAGCTGGCGTCCCCTGCCGCGCCGCGAATACACCAAGCGCAGCGACTACAACGCGCTGGCCGTGGTCAACCGCCACACGCTCACCCCGAACGGCTGGACCCACGAACAGTTCAACACCAAGGTGCAGCGCAACGCCGACGGCAGCCAAGTGGAGATCGCCCGCGAGTTCGGCTTCAACGACTACATCAAGACCACCGAAGTCGACTTCACCCCGGCGCGCGACTACTGGAAGGCGACCGCTGGCTACTGGGCCAAGGTGCGCCAGCGCTGGGACGGCTTCCTGACCCAGGCCCCGGGCGTGCACCTGAAGACCAAGCTGGATGGCATGGCGATGATCATCCCGCTGTTCACCCAGGCCGACGACATCCAGTCGGGCAAGAAGGTGAAGGACACGCAGATCGACGAAGTGTTCGCCAAGTACGTGGAAAAGGCCCGGTAACGCCGGGCCGCGACCGCATCCGCATCCACGCATGGCGTGGATCTACTGGGCCGTCCATCCGCTCCTGGTAGGTGCCGAGCTTGCTCGGCACGCTTTCCGCGGTAAACGGATGCGGCGTCCGCGCATGCCGCCGGACGGATTGGGGTTGTGCGCGAAAAAATATGACGCATTTAGCGTCATTTCGCCCGAGGCCGCTTGCCAGAGCTGCGCAAGCGCTAGGCTGGCCGCCCACGCCGCCATTGAACACCGCCATCGATGAAGCTCTCCGCCTTGTGCAGCCAGACGTTGTCTGGCGAAGCCTGCGATGACATCGACAGCTTCTTTCTCGAAATCGATGACTTCGAGGAATCCGCCCTTGTTTCGCGAACCCGGCGGATAGACGGGCTGCTCGCGCGTCTTGGGCCTCGATGGACATCAGCTTATCTGCTCAGTCTCTGCATGCACGTGCTGACGACCGTTCGCATCGCCGGCAGCGCGCGCGATCCAGCCGGCGCGAAGATGTTCATGGCATTGAGCTTCACCGATTTTGAGCTGTATGCAGAGGACGGCGTGCTGCTCCCCAACGTTTTCTACTATCCGGGTTCGGAGGGGATCGCATTTGGAGCCCGGCGCTGGCACGAATGCGGCAGCAACGCCTCGGCTGAAATCGACGCCGTGCGCTCCGTGTTCGAAGATGCTGGTCTGCTCGCGGGTTTCCGCTTCTGCGAAAGCCGCATCGATGGCCCCCCTGGATACGAAGTCGTTCGTGTATTTGCGATTCCAATGCATGGAAACGAGGCTTGCTGATGGTCGTGCCAGAACGCTGGGCGTTTGAAGCCTATCTGTCAGATCCGCAGATCTACGACCGTCTTGAACAGCATTTCCTGGACCACTTCATAGCCGGAATCCAAGCGGCAGGACTGCATGTTGAAGACTTCCCCAGCCCGCACTACAACGTGTTCTTCGTCGATGGCAGCAAGGATCGCGATGCCAACCCGATCTTCTCCGCCAAGCACCTGCTCAGCGGCAACATCGTTCGTGTGGTCATCTTCGAAAGCCACCCGGAATACACCGAAGTGCACAACCGGGTGGGAGACAACGACGACAGGGACGAACTCTGCCTGTTCATAACGCTTCTCGACATGGAGCGCGCGATGGACACGACCGTGGCCTGGGCGCAGCAGCAGGCGTCCATCACCCAGGCCGGTCGCCGGTAGATCCACGCCACGCGTGGATGGCCCTTATTCCTTGAACATCAAAAACGCCGCCAGCACGATCAGCCCGAACGCGGCGTAGTGGTTCCACTTCAGCGGCTGCCCCAGGTAGAACGCGGAGAACACCGCGAACACCACCAGGGTAATCACTTCCTGCATGCCCTTCAGCTGCGGCGCCGAATACACCGCGCTGCCCAGGCGGTTGCCGGGCACCTGCAGGCAGTACTCGAAGAAGGCGATGCCCCAGCTGACCATGATGACCATCATCAGCGGCGCGCTCTTGTATTTGAGGTGGCCGTACCAGGCGAAGGTCATGAAGATGTTGCTGCCAAGCAGCAGCAACACCGGGTACAGGTAAGCAGCGAACGACGTGCCGGGCATCCGGGCGATCTCATCGGGGGGGCGCGCAGCATACCGCCGGCCCCACCCGTCGCGTGTCACGGCCGCGTCAGGCCTCGCGCAGGGCCAGCGCCGGCGGCGTGTGCAGGATCGTCCGCGTGCCCCACCAGCCGGCCAGCAGGCTCAGGCCGATGCCCACCAGCCCGCCCAGCAGCAGGCCCGGCCATGGCGGCAGCAGCGGCAGCTCGAACACCTTCTGCGATACCGCCACGCCGATGCCGGCCGCCGCACCTACCGCCAACAGCGCGGCCAGCGCCCCCAGCGCGCCGAATTCCACCAGTACCGCACCGCGCAGCTGGCGCCGGGTGGCCCCCAGCGTGCGCAGCACCGCGCTGTCGTAGCGGCGCTCGCCGGCGGTAGCCTGCAGTGCGGCCAGCAGCACCAGCACGCCGGCCAGCAGGCTGAACACCATCACCAGCTGCACCGCCTGCGCGACGCGGTTCATCACCTCGCGCACCTGCGAGATCACCGCATCGACATCCAGCAGCGACAGGTTGGGTTGCTCGCGCACCAGCGCACCCAGGCCCGCCGCCTTGCCGGCCGGCAGGTGGAACGCCGACAGCAGGTTGTGCGGCGTATCGCCCACCGCGTTGGGGTTGAGCAGCACGAAGAAGTTCGGGCGGAAGGTGTTCCAGTCCGCCTTGCGCACGCTGGTCACGGTGAACTCGCGTTCCTGCTCGCCCACGGCGATGGTGATGCGGTCGCCCAGGTGCGCGCCGTAGCGCTTGGCCCAGCCGGTTTCCACCGAAGCCTCCGGCGCGGTGCTGTCGGCCTTCCAGAACGTGCCTTCAAGCAGCGTGTTGGCCGGCGGGAAGGTGCTGCGCCAGCTGAAGTTCAACGGCCGGTTCTCGTCATCGTCGTCGCGCTGGCCTTCCCCCTGTGGCGACTGGCCGTTCTGCTCCGGCGTACGGTCCACGCGCAGCGGCGGCTTGCCGTTGATCGCGATCAGGCGGCCGGTGGCCATCGGTTCGACGCTGGCATCGGCCGCGCCCAGCCCGAGCAGCGCCGCCAGCACGCTGTCGCGCTGCTCGGGCTGGATGTTGATCAGGAAGTAGTTGGGCGTGTTCTCCGGCAGGCGCTCGCGCCACTGCTGCAGCAGGCCGGGGCCGGTCACCGCCAGCAGCAGCAGCGCGCACAGCGACAGCGACAGGCCCACCAGCTGCATCACCGCCAGCATCCGCCGCCGGGTCAGCGCGGCCAGGCCCAGCCGCCAGTTGCCATGCAGGCGATGCTGCAGGCCGCGCAGCAGTTGCAGCAGGCCGAAGCCGACCACGCCGGCGGCCAGTGCCAGCGCGGCCAGGCCGCCCAGCACCCAAAGCGCCAGCTTCAGATCGCCGGTGACCTGCACTGCCAGCACCAGGCTGGCCGCCAGCGCCGCCGCGTAGGCCAGCAGCGAGGCCGGCGGCAGGGCAGCGAAGGAACGGTTGAGCACGCGCATTGGCGGCACCCCGCGCAGGCGCAGCAGCGGCGGCAGGCCGAAGCCGAACAGCAGCAGCAGGCCGATGCCCGCACCGGTCAGCGCCGGGGTGGCCTCGGGCAGCGGCAGGCGCTGCGGCACCAGACTGCCCAGCACCTGCACCAGGCCCTCCTGCGCGGCCATGCCCAGGCCGATGCCGAGCGCGCAGGCCGGCACCGCCAGCATCAGCAGCTGCAGCGCCAGGCCAGCGAGGATGTCGCGCTGGCGCGCACCCAGGCAGCGCAGGATCGCCACCTGGTCGATGCGGCGCAGGGCGAAGCGGTTGGCCGCCAGCGCGGTGGCCACGCCGGCCAGCAGCACTGCCAGCAGCGCGCTCAGACCCAGAAAGCGGCCGGCCAGATCAAACGCCTGGCGCACGCCGCGCTGGGTGTCGTCCACGCTCAGCAGGCGCATGCCCTTCACCTGCGGCAGCAGCCATTGCCGGTAGGCGGCCACCTGGTCGGGTGCACCGGCCACCATCAGTCGGTAGTTGATGCGGCTGCCCGGCCCGAGCAGGCCGGTGCCATCGACGTCGGCGCGATTGACCAGCAGGGTGGGCGAGAGCGTCAGCAGGTCGCCACCGCTGTCCGGCTCGGCCTCGATGATGCCGGCCACGCGCAGCGTGCCGGCACCGAACTCGAGCGCATCACCGACCTTCAGGCCCAGCGCCTGCAGCAGGCGCGGGTCGGCATAGGTCTGGCCCTGCGGCGGCATGCCGGCATCGGCGATCGGCGCGCCGCCCGGGGTGGCCCGCACCCGCAGCGTGCCGCGCAGCGGGTAGCCGGCCTGCACCGCCTTGATGCTGGCCATCTGGCTGGCATCGCCGTTGAACAGCACGCTGCCGAAGCCGGCGATGCGGGTATGCGCCAGCCCGCGCCGCTGCGCTTCCTCGGCGAAGGCGGCAGGTGGATCGCTGCGCCCGGCCACGCCGAGGTCGCCGCCCAGCATCTCGGCCGCGCTGCCGGTCAGGGCCAGGTTGACCCGGTTCACCAGGGTGCCGACGGCGGTCATCACCGCCACGCCCAGCACCAGCGCGGCGAAGACGGTCAGCAGGTCACCGGCCAGGGCTTCGCGGCGCAGCGCGCGCCAGGCGTGCCGCAGCAGGTTCATGCCTGTGCCCCGTACTCGACTGCCTGCAGGCGACCGTTGTCGATGCGGTGGATGTACTGGCAGCGCTGGGCCAGGCGCAGGTCGTGGGTGACCAGCACCAGGGTGGTGCCGCTGCCGGCGTTGAGTTCGAACAGCAGGTCGCTGATGTGCTGGCCGGTGGCCTGGTCCAGCGAACCGGTGGGTTCATCGGCGAACAGGATGCGCGGGCGGGTGACGAAGGCGCGGGCCAGGGCCACGCGCTGCTGCTCGCCGCCGGACAGCTGCCGCGGGTAATGGCGGGCGCGGTGCGAGAGGCCGACCTGGGCCAGTACTTCATCGACCCGCGCGCGGTCCTCGCGGCCGGCCAGCTCCAGCGGCAGTGCGACGTTTTCGGCCGCGGTCAGCGCTGGCAGCAGGTGGAAGCTCTGGAACACGAAGCCCACTTCGCGTGCGCGCAGCTGCGCCCGGGCTTCCTCGTCCAGTGCGCCCAGCGCCTGCCCGGCCAGGGTGATGCCGCCGCGGCTGGGCAGGTCCAGCCCGGCCAGCAGGCCGAGCAGGGTGGTCTTGCCGGAACCGGAGGCACCGACAATCGCCACGCTGGTGCCTTCATGTACCGTGAGGGTGATGTTGTCCAGTATGTGGACTTCACCCTCCGGGCCATGCACGGATTTGCCGACCTGGTCGACGGCGATGGCGACGGACGCGCTGCGGGGGGACAGGCTGTCGATGAGGAGACTCCAATGCGCATTACAGGATGGAGCCGGCAAGCCGGCACGATGATGGTGCTGCTGCTAGGGTTGCTGCTGTGGTCCGGGCTGGCGTGTGCCAAAGGTCCGGCGGGCACGGTGCTGGTGCTCGGTGACAGCCTCAGTGCTGCCCACAATATCCCGGCCGAGGCAGGCTGGGTCACCCTGCTCGACAAGCGGGTCAGGCAGCAGTCGAAATCCCCGCCCCGCATCGTCAACGCCAGCATGAGCGGGGAAACCACCGCCGGCGCGCTGACCCGCCTGCCGGGCCTGCTGGCCAAGGAGAAGCCGACCGTCGTGGTCATTGCCCTGGGCGGCAACGATGCCCTGCGTGGGCTGACCCCGGCGCAGGTGCAGGGCAACCTGGAAAAGATGCTGCTGGCCAGCCGCGCCGCCGGCGCCAAGGTGCTGCTGCTGGGCATCGACGTGCCGCCCAACTACGGCCCGGCCTACCGCCAGCGCCTGGCCGCCGCCTACCGCGCGCTGGCCGACAGGTACCAGGTGCCGCTGCTGCCGTTCCTGCTGGAGGGCGTGGCCCTGCAGCCGGGGCTGATGCAGGCAGACGGCCTGCACCCTACCGCGCAGGCCCAGCCGAAGGTGCTGGACAACGTCTGGCCGCTGCTCGAACCCCTGCTGTGAAACTTTTTTCGGCGTCTTGACGGAACTTCACATCGCGTCCACCGTCGATCGGGCATGTTTCACAAAGCTGAAGAAAGAGGTACTCACATGCGTCAGACGAAGGAGACTTCCGGCTTGGTGCTGGTGGTCGAGGACAACCGCAACATCTCCGAGATGATCGGCGAATACCTGGAAGGCCGTGGCTTCGAGGTGGACTATGCGCAGGATGGCCTGGACGGCTACCGTCTGGCCGCTGAAAACAGCTACGACGTGGTCGTGCTGGACCTGATGCTGCCGCGCCTGGATGGCATCGAAGTGTGCCGCCGCCTGCGCAACGATGCCCGCAAGTCGACGCCGGTGCTGATGCTGACCGCGCGTGACACGCTGGACGACAAGCTCACCGGCCTGGGGTTTGGTGCCGATGACTACCTGACCAATCCGTTCGCCATCCAGGAACTGGAAGCCCGCCTGCGCGCGCTGATCCGCCGCGAACGTCGCCAGGTCGGTTCGGAAGTGCTCAAGGTCGCCGACCTGGTGCTCGATCCGGTCAGCATGCGGGCCACCCGCGCCGGTACCGAACTGCAGCTTTCGCCGATCGGCCTGCGCCTGCTGACCATCCTGATGCGGGAATCGCCCCGTGTGGTCACCCGCCAGGAAATCGAACGCGAGATCTGGGGCAACGGGCTGCCGGATTCGGACACCCTGCGCAGCCATCTGTACAACCTGCGCAAGATCATCGACAAGCCGTTCGACCGTCCGCTGCTGCACACCGTGCAGAGCGCCGGTTATCGCATCGCCGACATCGCCCAGCCCATGGCTTGAGCAGTGCCGGTACAGGAACAGGCCCGCCCCGGCTTCGGCCGGGTCGCGGGGCAGGGAACGGGCTGTTGGCTGCAGGGGGTATCACCCTCCGTGCACGTCGCCGGCACGGCGCGCTGCCTATAATCGCAGCGCTTCAACCGGGACCCCGCAATGCCGCACGGCCTGCCGCGCAAGATCCGTATCGCTTTCATCCTGCAGGCAGTGCTGGCCAGCGTAGGCATCCTGCTGGGCGCCTGGCTGGTCTCGCTGGTGATCAAGCACAGCCTGGTGGGCGCCGCCCTGCGCGAAGAGGCCGCCTACTACTGGACGCTGCACGAGGCCTCGCCCGCGCAGCCGCCGCCCAATACCCAGAACATCCGCGGCTACCTGCTCGAGCGCGGGCGCTCCAGCCTGTCGCTGCCGGCCAATCTGCGCACGCTCGAACCCGGTTTCCATGAACTGCCCGGCGATGACCAGCTGGTGCTGGTCGATGCCCGGCCGCAGGGCCGCCTGTACCTGGTGTTCCTGCGCTCGCGCGCGGAAATGCTGGCCTTCTGGTTCGGCATTGTGCCGGTGCTGCTGACCCTGCTGGCCGTCTACGGCGCCAGCTGGGTGACCTACCGCGCGTCCAAGCGCCTGGTGTCGCCGGTGAACTGGCTGGCGCGGCGGGTGTCGCGCTGGGACCCCGGCCACCCCGAGGCGGCCGATCTGGAGCCGGACAAGCTGCCGGCCGACATGCAGGGCGAGACCCGCCAGCTGGCGGCGGCGCTGCACTCACTGGCCAACCGGGTCACCGACCATGTGGCACGCGAGCGCAACTTCACCCGCGATGCCAGCCACGAACTGCGTACGCCGCTGACCGTGATCCGCGTGGCCAGCGACATGGCGCTGGGCGATGAGACCCTGGAACCGCGCCTGCGCCGCAGCCTGCAGCGCATCCAGCGCGCCGGGCGGGACATGGAAGCGGTGATCGATGCGTTCCTGATCCTGGCCCGCGAGGCCGACATCGAGCCGCAGATCGAGCTGTTCGATGTCAACGACATTGTCCGCTACGAAGTGGACAACGCCAACGAACTGCTGGGCAACCGCCCGGTGGCGGTGCACCTGCACAGCGCCGGCCCGGTGCAGCTGCACGCGCCGCCGCGGGTGCTGCAGGTGGTGGTCAGCAACCTGGTGCGCAACGCCTGCAACTACACCGACGAAGGCCGCATCGACGTGCAGGTCGACTCTGACCGGGTGGTGGTGCGTGATACCGGCATCGGCATGTCGGCCGAGGCGCTGGCCCGCGCGTTCGAGCCGTTCTACCGCGCCGAACCGGATCGCCCGCAGGGTACCGGCCTGGGCCTGTCGATCGTGCGCCGGCTGTGCGACCGCTTCGGCTGGAAGGTCAGCCTCGCCAGCGAGCCGGGCAAGGGCACCGAAGCGACGGTCGTTTTCCGCTGATCCCGACGCCGGGCATGGCCCGGCGCTACCGTCCGCGGTGGATCCACGCGATGCGCGAATGAGGTGGCGCTGAGCCATGCCCGGCGACTGACCGACAGCCGCGATCTGCAGTAGATCCACGCCATGCGTGGATGCGGTAGCGCCGGGCCGTGCCCGGCGACCATGCCGCCTCAGCGGCAGGTGACCTTCGGCGCCACGGCCTTGGTCCAGATCGCATAGCCGGCCGGGGTCATGTGCAGCATGTCCTCGCGGAACAGCTTCGCATCCGGCTGGCCATCGGCGCCCAGCATCGGGGTGTAGATGTCGGTGTAGCCGGCGTTGGGCAGCTTGGCCAGGGCGGCCTTGATCATCGCGTTGGCCTGGTTGATCGCCGGCAGCAGGTGCGCGCGCGACGGGCTGGGCTTGATCGACAGGTATTCGACCTTGGTCTTCGGCAGGTCGCGGTGCACGCGCTGCACGAAGGCCACCACGTCATCGCGCACCTGGGTGGCGCTGCGGCCGCTGTTGAGATCGTTGTCGCCAGCGTAGAAGAACACCTTGCACGGCGCATACGGCACCACGATCTGGTCGGCATACCAGGTGCTGTCGCGCACTTCCGAACCACCGAAGCCACGGTTGAACACCGGCTGGCCCGGGAAGTCCTCGGCCAGGCTCTCCCAGAAGCGGATCGAGGAGCTGCCGATGAACTCGATGCCCCCGCGCGGCGGCGGGTTGCCCTGGTCGGCCTTGAGGAAGCTGGCAATGTCGCCTTCCCAGGCCACATTGGACACCTGGTCGGGCACGTGCGGCGCGGCCGGCGGGCTCAACGCCTGGGCCAGCGGGGCCAGGGTCAGCAATCCAAGCGACAGCAGACAGGTACGGGCGAGTGTCATCAGCGGCTCCAGCAAGGGCAGGGGACACCCATCATAGGAGTTCGCCGCCGTGCTGCGCTTGCCCATGGCGGGTCGTTGGCCGGCCGCCGAGGGCTGCTGCTGTCGCCCTTGTGGCAAAATGGGGGCTGTCTGCCCATTCCTGTGCACCCATGATTGCCTGCCGTGCGTCTGAGCGGTCGCTGCGCCGCGCCCCTGTTGCTGGATATTTCCCTCGTGGCTGATCAGTTCGGCCACATGCCCCGCGGCCCGCGGCGCATCTTCCAGGCCGCGCGCTGGTCCTGGCAGGGCCTGCGCGCCGCCTGGCTGCACGAGTCTTCGTTCCGGCTGGAGGTCTACCTTCTGGTCGTGCTGACCCCGCTGGCGCTGTGGCTGGGCCAGACTCCGGTCGAGCGCGCGCTGATGATCGGCTCGATGCTGCTGGTGCTGGCGATGGAACTGGCCAACTCGGCCATCGAAGCGGTGATCGAGCGCTACGGCGCCGAGATCCACGAGCTGGCTGGCCGCGCCAAGGACATGGGCTCGGCAGCAGTGTTCGTGCTGATGATGAACGTGCTGCTGTGCTGGGCACTGGTCGTGGTGCCCCACCTGCTGGGCGGCACGTACGCCTGAACCCCCATTCCCCCACTGCCCTGAAGAGTCTCCATGTCCTTTGAGTTTCTCGCCGACCCCAACGCCTGGGTAACCCTGTTCACCCTCAGCGCCCTGGAAATCGTGCTCGGCATCGACAACCTGGTGTTCATCTCCATCGCCGTCAGCAAGCTGCCGGAAGAGCGTCGCCCGTTCGCGCGCAAGCTCGGCATTGCCGTGGCCTGCATCACCCGCATCGGCCTGCTGGTATCGCTGGCCTACCTGGCGCACATGGCGGCCAACCTGTTCACCGTGGCCGGCATGGGCATCTCCATCCGCGACCTGGTGCTGATCGTCGGTGGCCTGTTCCTGATCATCAAGGGCTTCATGGAGATCAAGGAGCTGATCAGCGGTGGCGAGGATGAAGACCCCAGCACCACCAAGGCCTCGGCCGTGTTCGGCTACGTCATCGCGCAGATCGCGGTCATCGACATCGTGTTCTCGCTGGACTCGGTCATCACCGCCGTCGGCATTGCCGACCACATCCCGGTAATGGTCGCCGCCATCCTGCTGTCGGTGCTGGTGATGCTGCTGGCCGCCAACCCGCTGGGCCGCTTCATCGATGCCAACCCGACGGTGAAGATGCTGGCCCTGGCCTTCATCCTGCTGATCGGTGCGGTGCTGATCCTGGACGGCCTGGACGTGCACGTGCCCAAGCCCTACATCTACGCCGCGATGGGCTTCTCGGTGCTGGTGGAATGGCTGAACCTGCTGATGCGCCGCCGCGCACGCGACCACCACGTGCCGGGCGCCGGCAACTGGTAAACGGGCTTCTGCCACGCATGCAACCCAGGACCCCCGGCACTGCCGGGGGTCCTGCGTTATCGGGGCCGCTGCGCTCGCCGGGCATGGCCCGGTGCTACCGCTCGTGGCGTGGTCTGGTAGCGCCGGGCGATGCCCGGCGGGGCGGTTCCCGCCACCTGTGAACCGGGGTCAACACTGTTTTCCCGCGGCGAGGCTTAATCGGCGGCGGCAAAGCGCGCAGGCTACGCAGCCTTCCGTTTCCTCCCCACAGGAACCCCCATGAATTCCAGAGCCGCACTGCTGGCCCTCGCCGTCGGCGCCTTCGCCATCGGCACCACCGAGTTCGCCCCGATGGGCCTGTTGCCAGTCATCGCCGATGGCGTGGGCGTGAGCATTCCTTCCGCCGGCATGCTGATCACCGCCTATGCCGTCGGCGTGATGCTGGGCGCACCGGTGATGACCCTGTTGATGGGGCGGTTCGGCAAGCGCACCGCGCTGATGCTGCTGATGTCGATCTTCGTGGTCGGCAACCTGCTGTCGGCGCTGGCGCCGAACTACGGCCTGCTGCTGCTGTCACGCCTGGTCACCAGCCTCAACCATGGCGCGTTCTTCGGCATCGGTGCCGTGGTCGCCGCCAGCCTGGTACCGAAGGAGAAGCAGGCGGCAGCGGTGGCGACCATGTTCATGGGCCTGACCATCGCCAACATCGGTGGCGTGCCGCTGGCCACCTGGGTCGGCCAGCAGCTGGGCTGGCGCCTGTCCTTCGCCGGTACGGCGATACTGGGCCTGGTGGCAATCACCGCATTGGGTCTGGCGCTGCCGGCGTCGGCGCCGGATGCGCGCCCGGACGTGCGTCGCGAGATACGCGCGATCCTGCAGCCGCAGGTGCTGCTGGCGATGGCCACCACGGTGCTGGGTGCCGGTGCGATGTTCACCCTCTACACCTACGTGGCCCCGGTACTGAGCGAACTGACGGGCGCGTCGAATGCATTCATTGCGATGTCGCTGGCACTGATCGGCATCGGCTTCACCGTCGGCAATGGCATCGGCGGGCGCATGGCCGACTGGTCGCTGGACGGTGCCACGCGCATCCTGTTGGCCGTGCTGGCGGTGCTGATGTTCGTGCTGCCGCTGGCCTTCATGAGCCACGCCACGGCGGCGCTCGGTGTCCTGCTGTTCGGTGCGGCGACCTTTGCCCTGGTGCCGCCGCTGCAGATCCGGGTGATGCAGGTGGCGAGCGAGGCGCCGGGCCTGGCGTCGTCGATCAACGTCGGTGCGTTCAACCTGGGCAACGCGGTGGGTGCGGCGCTGGGCGGTGCGGTGATCAGCGCGGGCCTGGGGTATGCGGCGATTCCGGTGGCCGGTGGCCTGCTGGCGGTGTCGGGGTTGCTGCTGGCGTGGCTGGGGCGGACGCGCGCGCCGGTGGCTGAGGCTTGTTGAATGGTGTGGGGTTCCGGCAGGGCTTGCAGCCCTGCACCCGCAGAATCAACGTCAACGTCAAAAGCGGTGCTGGTTTTCTGCTGGTTGGGCGGGGCGGTGTGGGCTTGCAGGACACGCCGTAAACCCGTCCATGGGGGCTCGTAGGCGCCATCCATGGCGCCTGCGGTCCTGCAAGCCCACACCGCCCCGCCCCCGACAGGTCCACTCGGCTGTTGGTGGGTGCCGACCGTTGGTCGGCACGAATGCCTGAAGCATGGGCTTTGGCTTTTGCTCTTGCTCTTGCTCTTTTTGATCTTTCCCGCGGTGCCGATAAACCGCCCATGGTCGGGAGGGTGGGTTGGCTGGGGGCGTGAGCCGCATGGATGCGGCGACCGAGCTTACAGGGACGTACTTGCAGCGTCCCCCAGCCAACCCACCCTCCCGGCCAACCCCGATATCCAGCAAACACACCCACCGCGGAGGGGGCCCCAGCCCGATGGCCGATCTGCACGCTGGCGTTAACGCGAACCATGGCATGCTCGGCAGCCAGTCCACCCGGAACTCCCGCCATGCGCCTGCTCACCCGCGTCCTCCCCCTGCTGCTGATGGCCTCCCTGCTCTCCGGCTGCGGCTACAACGCCATCCAGCAGAAGGATGAGGCGGTCAAGGCCAGCTGGTCTGAAGTGCTCAACCAGTACAAGCGCCGCGCCGATCTGGTGCCGAACCTCGTGCAGACCGTCAAAGGTTTCGCCAGCCAGGAAGAGCGCGTGCTGACCGAAGTCACCAACGCCCGCTCGCGCGTCGGCCAGATCAACGTCAACGCCGATGACGAAGCCTCGCTCAAGCAGTTCCAGCAGGCGCAGGGCGAACTGGGCAGCGCGCTGTCGCGCCTGCTGGTGGTCAGCGAGAACTATCCGGTGCTGAAGTCCGACGCCAACTTCCGCGACCTGCAGGCGCAGCTGGAAGGCACTGAGAACCGCATCACCGTCGCCCGCGGCCGCTACATCCAGCAGGTGCAGGACTACAACACCTACATCCGCTCGTTCCCGCAGCTGGTCACCGCGAAGATCTTCGGCTACCAGCCCAAGCCCAACTTCAGCGTCGAGAACGAAGCCCAGATATCCAACGCGCCGGCGGTAGATTTCGGCAACGCGCCGCAGCAGCAGCCGGCACCGCAGCCGGGCCACTGACCGATGCGCCTGGCCACTGCGCTGCTTGCCCTGCTGCTGTGGCTGCCGCTGGCGTCGCAGGCGCAGCAGCTGGCGCCGATTCCGGCGCTGGATTCGCCGGTGGTCGATACCACCGGCACCCTCGATGCCGCGCAGAAGCAGGCGCTGGTGCAGCAGGCGACTGACCTGCAGCAGCGCAAGGGCAGCCAGCTGCAGGTGCTGGTGGTGCCCAGCACCCAGCCGGAGGACATCGCGCAGTACACCACGCGGGTCTTCGACCAGTGGCAGATCGGCCGCAAGGGCGTGGATGACGGCGTGCTGCTGGTGGTGGCCAAGGATGACCGGCGCGTGCGCATCGAGCCGGGCTATGGTCTTGAAGGCGCCATCCCCGATGCCATCGCCAACCGGGTCATCCAGGAATACCTGGTGCCGCGTTTCCGCAGTGGCGACTACGCCGGCGGCATCACCGATGCCACGGCGGTGCTGGTCAAGCTGATCGATGGCGAAACGCTGCCGGCACCTGTCAGCGGCCATCGCGGGCGGGAACCCGGCGGTGGAGGCGATACCTGGATCCTGGCGCTGTTCATCGGCGTGTTCGCCGGCAGCATCCTGCGCGGGGTGTTCTCGCGGGTGCCACGCCCGCTGCGCGGCCTGCTTGGCGGCGGCGGCGCGGCGCTGGCCGCCTTCGTGTTCACCTCCACCCTGCTGGCCAGCGGCCTGGCCGGCATCGTCGGCCTGATCGTGGCGATGCTCTCTGGTCACCCGGGCCGTGTCGCCGGTGGCGGCGGCTGGGGCGGCGGCAGCTGGGGTGGGGGAGGCGGTTTCGGCGGCGGCGGTGGATTCGGCGGTGGTGGCGGCTGGGGCGGCGGTGGTGGCCGTTCGGGTGGCGGCGGTGCTTCGGGAGGCTGGTGATGATCCAACGTCTGTGTCGCCACGTGTTTTCGCCGTCGGTGCGGCGCGCGTTTCCACCCGCCACGCTGCAGGCGATCACCGAGGCCATCGCCGCCGGTGAGCAGCGCCATGGCGGGCAGGTGATGTTCGCGGTGGAAGCGGACCTGCCGCTGGGTGCGCTGTGGCACAGGGTGACCCCGCGCCAGGCCGCCGAGCATGCCTTCGCCCGCCTGCGCACCTGGGATACCACCCATAACAACGGCGTACTGATTTACCTGCTGCTGGCCGACCACGCGATCGAGATCGTCGCTGACCGTGGCCTGCAGGGCCGGGTCAGCCCGGCGCAGTGGCAGCGGGTCTGCACCCACCTGCGCGAGGGCCTGCGCGGTGCCAATCCGGTGGCGGCGCTGCAGGGGGCCATCGATGAAGTCTCCGCGCTGGTGGAAGGGCACTTTCCGGCCGCCACGCGGTCCGATGATGACGGCCTGCCCGACACCCCGCAGATCCTGGGTTGAGCCGTAAAATACCCGTACTTCCGCAAGGCAGCTTCCATGATCTATTTCCACGACATCGACCCCATCGCCCTTTCGCTGGGGCCGATCAAGGTGCACTGGTACGGCATCATGTACCTGCTCGGCTTCGCCGCAGCCTGGCTGCTGGGCCGCAAGCGCATCGCCGACGGGCGCCTGCCGGGCGTCGATGCCAACGGCTTCTCCGACCTGCTGTTCTACGCCATGCTCGGCGTGGTGCTGGGCGGGCGCATCGGCTACATGCTGTTCTATGCGCTGGGCGATTTCCTGCACAACCCGCTGCTGCTGTTCAAGGTGTGGGATGGCGGCATGAGCTTCCACGGCGGCCTGCTGGGCGTCATCGCCGCCTGCTGGTGGTGGTCGCGCAAGCACGCGCTGCACTTCTTCGACACCATGGATTTCATGGCGCCGCTGGTGCCGCTGGGCCTGGGCTTCGGCCGCATCGGCAACTTCATCGGCGCCGAGCTGTGGGGCAAGTACACCGATGGCAGCTGGGGCGTGGTGTTCCCGTCTGGGCTGCCGGCTCCGTTGAACCAGCTCGACACCGCGACCCTGCAGGCGCAGTTCGCCACCGGCGCACTGAACCAGTACGCCCGCCATCCCTCGCAGCTGTACGAAGCGGCGCTGGAAGGCCTGGTGATGTTCGTGGTGCTGTGGGCGGTGTCGGCCAAGCCGCGGCATCGCTACCTGATCGGTGGCCTGTTCGCGCTGCTGTACGGCATCTTCCGCTTCGCGGTCGAATTCGTGCGCATGCCCGACAACGGCATCTACATGGCGTTCGGCTGGCTGACCAAGGGCCAGATCCTGTGCGTGCCGCTCATCGCCTTCGGCCTGGTGCTGCTGGCCCTGTCGCGCCGCGCACCGGTGCTGCAGCCGCAGCCGATGGTGGCCGCGGAGGGCAAGGCATGAAGGCCTACCTCGACCTGCTCTCGCATGTGCTCGAGCACGGCACCGAGAAGAGCGACCGCACCGGCACCGGCACCCGCAGCGTGTTCGGCTGGCAGATGCGCTTCGACCTCAACGAAGGCTTCCCGCTTGTCACCACCAAGAAGCTGCACCTGCGCTCGATCATCCACGAGCTGCTGTGGTTCCTGAAGGGCGATACCAACATCGGCTACCTGAAGGACAACCAGGTGCGCATCTGGGACGAGTGGGCCGACGAGAACGGCGACCTCGGCCCGGTCTACGGCAAGCAGTGGCGCAGCTGGGCCACCGCCGATGGCCGCGAGATCGACCAGATGCAGTTGCTGGTGGACGAGATCAAGCGCAATCCGGATTCGCGTCGGCTGGTCGTCAGCGCCTGGAACGTGGGCGAGCTTTCGCAGATGGCGCTGATGCCGTGCCACAACCTGTTCCAGTTCTACGTGGTCGACGGCAAGCTCAGCTGCCAGCTGTACCAGCGCAGCGGCGACATCTTCCTCGGCGTGCCGTTCAACATCGCCAGCTACGCGCTGCTGACCCACATGGTGGCGCAGGCCACCGGCCTGGGCGTGGGCGATTTCGTGCATACCCTGGGCGATGCGCACCTGTATTCGAACCACTACGCGCAGGCCCGCGAGCAGCTGTCGCGTGAACCGCGCGCGCTGCCGAAACTGTGGTTGAACCCGGAGGTGACCGACCTGTTCGGCTTCCAGTTCGACGACATCCGCATTGATGGCTACGACCCGCACCCGGCGATCAAGGCGCCGGTGGCGGTATGAGGCGGCGTATGGCTGCACCGGCGCTGCTGGTGCTGGCGGGCCTGCTGCCGGCCATGGCGCAGGCAGCCCCGGCGGACACGCTGGCGCTGGCCCGGCAGGTCAACGCGCAGATCGTGCACCGGCATGTGCAGGAAGAGATCCAGGCCATCACCGAGGCAATGAACGGCGGCGCCGGGCAGAGCCTGGTCAAGGATTCGCCGGCCGGTTGCCAGGCGCAGATGGGCGAGGCCGTGACGACCCTGTACGCCGCAATGGCCGAACAGGTGAGATCGGGCATCGAAGAGCCCGCGTACCTGGCGGCCATGGATAAGCAGCTCGCGGCGGTCTATTCCGTCGAGGAGTTGAAGGCTTTCCTTGCGCAGAGTGCCGACGCGGACACCGACGCCTTCGGGCTGTACCGGGAGGTGATGTCCGGGCCGGGCCTGCAGGAAATCGACGACGCACAGAAGCAGAAGGTGTTTGCTGCGATGGATGAGAGCGCTCCCTCCACGCCGGCACTGGCCGCTGCATTCCAGGCCGCGCAGGCGGCGAAGGATGCCTGCCAGCGCCTGCAGATTGATGCCAGCTGACGGGATGCTCTGATGAAACTCTCGATGATCGTGGCGCTGGACCGCAACCGTGGCATCGGCCAGGGCAACGCGATGCCCTGGCACCTGCCGGACGACTTCAAGCACTTCAAGGCGCTCACCCTGGGCAAGCCGATCCTGATGGGGCGCAAGACCGCCGAATCGATCGGCCGCGTGCTGCCGGGGCGGACCAACCTGGTGCTGACCCGCAGCGGCCAGGTGCTGTTCGAAGGCATGCGTGCGGTGGCGTCGCTGGACGAGGCCAAGGCCATTGCCGAAGGCGAGGGCGCCAGCGAGCTGTGCATCATCGGCGGCGGCGAGATCTTCCGCCAGCTGCTGGACCAGGCCAGTGACCTGTACCTGACCTGGGTGGATGCCGAGGTGCCGGCCGACACTCATTTCCCCGAGGTCGAGCCGGGCGTCTGGCAGGAAACCAGCAGCGAACCGCACCCGGCTGACGCGCGCCATGCGTACGCGTTCCGGTTCGTGCACTACGTGCGCAGGTAGAGTCGACCGTTGGTCGACTGCTCCTCCATCAAATCGCGGAAAACCCCGCGCGGCGCGCGTGAGTCGACTGACAGTCGACTCTACCCGTACAGGCCTCTCAGCCCTGCGGCGGTGCGCTGTTGCCGTTACCGCCACCACCGCCACCGCCACCACCACCGCCACCACCGCCACCGCCACCACGGCGACGACGACGACGCGGGCCACGGCTGGCGGCAGGTGCTGCGGCCGCTTCCTTGTCCTGCGCCGCAGCGGCCGGCCGCTCACGTGCCGGTCGTGCCGGCGGACGGGCATTGGCCACCGGTGCCGGCACATCACGGCCGGGTACCTGCACCACGCGCAGTTCGTCGGTGTCGAGCTGGATGGCGGTGAGCTTGCCGCCCCACACCGCACCGGTGTCGATGGCATGCACGCCCTGGGTGATGGTCAGGCCCAGCGCCGACCAGTGGCCGCAGACCACCTTCAGGTCACGCTCGACCCGGCCCGGTACTTCGAACCAGGGATACAGCCCCTGTTCCTGCGTGCCCGGCGTGCCTTTGTCCTCGATGCCGATGCGCCCACGCGGGGTGCAGTAGCGCATGCGGGTGAGCACGTTGATGATCGCGCGCGAGCGGTCATAGCCGGACAGGTTCGGTGCCCAGCTCGGCTTGTCGCCGTACATGTTGCGGAACAGCTTGCGGTAGCCGGCGCCGTGCAGCTGCACTTCCACCTCGGCGGCGTGCTTCTCGGCCATCTGCGTGGTCCACTTCGGCGCCAGGCCGGCATGCACCATCATCCAGCCCAGCTCGCGGTCCACGTGCACCAGCTTCTGCAGGCGCAGCCAGTCCAGCAGCTCGTCGCGGTCGCCTGCCTGCACGATGCGCAGCAGGTCCGGGTTGACCTTGCGCTGCTCCTCTTCGGTGCGCGCACCGACGGCCAGCAGCGAGAGGTCATGGTTGCCCAGCGCCACCACGCTGTGCTCGCGCAGCGAATGCACCAGGCGCAGGGTTTCCAGCGACTGTCCGCCGCGGTTCACCAGGTCACCGCAGAACCACAGGGTGTCCTGCGCCGGGTCGAAGCGGATCTTTTCCAGCAGTCGCTGGGTTACGTCGTAGCAGCCCTGCAGGTCGCCGATCGCCCATACACTCATCGTCCGGCCTCCGTGTCAGTGCAGGGTACGCGGCACGGCCAGCACGAAAGGTGCGACCGGCGCGGCGAATTCGGTGCCGTCATCGGCAACCATGTCGTAGTGGCCCTGCATGGTCCCGTGGTCGGTCCCGAGCATGACACCCGAGGTGTAACGGAAGTCTTCACCCGGGCGCAGGCGCGGCTGCTCGCCGATCACTCCGTCGCCATCGACATGCTCGACGCGGCCGTTGGCATCGGTGATGCGCCAGTGGCGGGCGACCAGGCGCGCGGCAACGCGCCCCTGGTTGTGGATGCGGATCGTATAGGCGAACGCATAGCGGCCGTCTTCCGGCGCGGATTGGTCGTCGAGGAAGCGCGGAGCAACCTCGACAGTAATGGCGTAAACGTCAGCGTCTTCCATACCGGCAGTGTAATCAGGTGGCATTGGCCAAAGCGATGAATTCAGCCACATCCAGCTGTTCTGCACGGGCATCGGGGCGCACGCCGGCGGCCGCGAACTGCTCGGCCGTGACGACATTGTTGAGCGCATTGCGCAGGGTCTTGCGGCGCTGCCCGAAGGCGGCCTTGACCACGTCGGCAAAGCGCTTGTGGTCGTTGATGTTGACGCTGGCCGGGTCACGCGGCACCAGCCGCACCACGGCCGAATCGACCTTCGGCGGCGGCCGGAACGCGCCCGGCGGCACCACGAACAGCGAGGTCACCTGGCAGTAGGCCTGCAGCATCACGCTGAGGCGGCCATAGACCTTGCTGCCCGGGCCGGCAGCCATGCGGTCCACCACTTCCTTCTGCAGCATGAAGTGCATGTCGCGGACGACCGCGGCGTGCTCCAGCGCGTGGAACAGGATGGGCGAGGAGATGTTGTAGGGCAGGTTGCCGACCAGGCGGATCGGCTCGCCGGCGGCCAGTGCGGTGAAATCCACGCGCAGCACGTCGCCCTGGACGATGGTCAGATCGCCCAGCGGTTCGGCGGCGGCGGTGAGCGGCGCGATCAGGTCGCGGTCGAACTCGATCACCGTCAGCTTCGGGTGCACGCGCAGCAGGGGCAGGGTGATCGCGCCCTGGCCGGGGCCGATCTCGACCAGACGGTCACCGTCCTTGGGATTGACCGCCATCACGATCTTGTCGATGTAGTGGCGGTCGGCCAGGAAATGCTGGCCAAGCTGCTTCTTGGCCGGGGCGGTGAACACCGGGCCGGAGGGGGAATGCGGGGAATTCATGCGCTCAGTGTACGTTGCCGGGCCAGCCGCGCACACAGCGCCGTTGCGGCCTGAAGGCTGGAAGGATCGGCGATGCCACGCCCGGCCAGCTCCAGCGCGGTGCCGTGGTCGACGGCCACGCGCGGGTAGGGCAGGCCCAAGGTCAGGTTCACGGCCTGTTCGAAGCCGGAATACTTCAGCACCGGCAGGCCCTGGTCGTGGTACATGGCCAGCACGGTGTCGAAGCCGGCCAGCTTGGCCGGCAGGAAGGCGGTATCGGCCGGCAGTGGCCCGACCAGGTCCATGCCCTCCGCGCGCAGGCGCCGCAGCAGGGGGATGACCAGGTCCAGTTCCTCGCGGCCGAGGTGGCCGTCTTCGCCGGCATGCGGGTTCAGCCCGAGCACGGCGATGCGTGGTGCAGGCAGGCCGAACTCGCGGCGCAGCGCGGCATGCACGGTGCGCAGGGTGTGTTCCAGGCGGGGCGCGGTGATCGCATCGGCCACCTCGCGCAGCGGCAGGTGGGTGGTGGCCAGGGCCACGCGAACGATGTCGTTGGCCAGCATCATCACCACCTTCACCCCGGCCTGGTCGGCCAGCAGTTCGGTAGTGCCGCTGTAGGCGATGCCGCCCTGGTTGATCACCGCCTTGTGCACCGGGCCGGTGACCATGCCCTGCAGCTCGCCGGACAGGCAGGCCTGGCCGGCCGCCAGCAACGCGCCGATCACCGCGCCCGCGTTGGCGGGATCGGTCTGGCCGAAGTGGCTGGGGGTGGTGTTGCCGAGGGGGCGAAGGCGCAGGTCGCCGGGCAGCCTTGCCTCGGCATCCTCGGGCAGCAGCTGCAGCGGCAGCTTCAGCGCGGCCGCAGCCGCGCGCAGGGTATCCGGATCGGCGAAGGCCAGCAGCCGGCAATCATCACGCGGCTGCTGGACAAGGCGGACGCACAGCTCCGGGCCGATCCCCGCCGGCTCGCCCGGTACCAGAGCGAGCTCGGGGCGCATCGGTCAGGGCTGCTGCGGCGTCGCGGTGTTCTCCGCGCGGTCGCCACTGCGGAAGCTGACGTAGGCTTCGCCACGCAGTTCCTGCAGGAAGCGGTTGTATTCGTCTTCCAGCTTGCGGCGGCCGATGGTCTCGCGCACCTGGGCACGCTGGTTGTCGCTGGTCACGTCGGTCTGGCGCGTGGCAACGCGCTGCACGATGTGCCAGCCGGCATCGGTACGGAACGGCTGGCTGACGCCGCCGTCCTGGATGCCTTCGACCTGCTGGCCGAACGCCGGACCGAAGGCATCGGCCGGGAACCAGCCCAGATCGCCGCCCTGGCCCTTGCTGTTGTTGTCTTCCGACGATTCCTTGGCCACGGTCTGGAAGTCGGCACCACCTGCAATGCGGGCACGCAGGGTGTCGATCTTGGCCTTTGCGGCCGCGTCGGTCTGGTTGTCGTCCACGCGCACCAGAATGTGGCGGCCGTGGTACTCGGTAACGGTGTGGTCGCCGGTGGCGGCGTTGGCATCGCGCACTTCGACCAGCTTCAGCAGCTGGAAGCCGCTCGGGCCACGGATCGGACCGACCACGTCGCCGGCCTTCATCTGCTGCATCATCTGCGCGAAGGCGGCCGGGATCTCATCCAGGCTGCGCCAGCCCAGATCGCCGCCTTCCAGTGCGTTGGGGCTGTCGGAATAGCGGACGGCGGCAGCGTTGAAGTCCAGCTCGCCCTTGTCCAGCAGTGCCTTCACGCCGTCGGCCTTCTTCTGGCCGGTGGAGATCTGTTCGGCAGTGGCGCCGTCGGGCAGGGCCACCAGGATGTGCGCCAAATGGTACTGGTTGCCGACGGTGGCCTGCTGCTTCAGGGCAGCATCGACTTCGCCCTCGCTGACGCTGATGCGGCTCTGGGCGAAGCTCTGGCGCAGGCGCTGCACGGTGATCTCGTCACGCACCGAGGCGCGGAAATCGGCGAAATCGATACCGTCGCTGGCCAGGCGCTGGCGCAGGGCGTCCAGGTTGGAACCGTTCTGCTGGGCGATCGAGTTCATCGCCTGGTTCAGTTCCTGGTCGCTGATGCGGATGCCGCTGCTCTGGGCGCGGGCGACCTGCAGCTTGACCAGTACCAGGCGCTCGAGCACCTGACGGCTGAGCACGTCATCGGGCGGCAGCTGGTTCTCACGACCGGCGTACTGGGCCTTGATGTTGACGATCGCGCGCTGCAGTTCGCTCTGCAGTACCACGTCCTCATCGACGATGGCTGCAATGCGGTCCAGCGGCTGGGCCTCCTGGGCGATGACCTGGAGGGGGGCGGACACGCTGGACACGGCCAGCAGCGAAGCGAGTAGGACGGGGAAGCTCTTGGTCATGGGATCTGGTTTGGATCGTAGTCGTCCCGGGTCGCCCCGGTGTTGCTGGGCGGCACGAGATAGAGGTCATCACGGTTGTAGCCGAGAATAGCACGGCGCAAAGTGCGGTCCGTATCCTGGCCGAGGGAGCTCAGGCCCTTGAGCACGAACTCGAGCTGGATGGAATTGTTCATTTCGCCTTCGCGATTGCGCACATAGCGACGGGCCACGGCGCGCACGGCCAGGCAGCAGCTGTCCCACTGCACGCCGCCGATGATTTCCAGCGGCTCCTTGTCCTGGATGGAGTAGTAATAACGGCCGACCAGGCTCCAGCGCTCGCTCAGCGGGTACAGGAACGACAGGTCGGCCTGTTCCAGCAGGGTGCGCTGCTCCTTGGTGGCATTGGCCGCTGCACCCGCGTTGATGCGGTAGCGGTAGCTCAGGTTGATCACGCCGTCGTTGGACATCAGGTAGCGGGCGCGGACGCTGGCCAGATCCTCACGCTTGTACTTCGGGTCCCACTGGTAGGTGGCGCCGAGGGTCCAGCGGTCGTTGATCATGTAGTTCGAATCGGCGATCCAGGCCGACTTGCCTTCTTCCACCGGGGCGCCGCCCGGGGTCACGGTCACCCGCGATGCGTCGAAGTACTGGATCTGGCCGATCGAGGCCGAGAAGCGTTCCTTGCCGGTGGTCTGGTCGATGAAGCGGGTGCTCAGTGCCAAGGTCAGCTGGTTGGCATCATTCTGGCGGTCGGCGCCGGTATAGCGCGAATCGCGGAACAGCTGGCCCCAGCTGAAGGTGAAGTCACGGGTATCGAATACCGGCAGTTCGTCCTGGTTGCGATAGGGCGTGCGCAGGTAGAACAGGCGCGGCTCCAGGGTCTGCAGGAAGGACTTGCCGCCGATTTTGGTGTCGCGGTCGAAGAACAGGCCGGCATCGAGGCTGGCGATCGGCATACTGCGGCTGGGCGAGGTGTTGCCGCGCAGCTGCTCCGGCGTCGCGGTGGTCGGGTCGACGCCCTGCGAGCGCAGGATCTGGCCACGGATGCCGTTGACGCCGTCCACCAGGCCGCGGTCCAGCTGATAGGCGGTATAGCGGTAGGCCAGGGTCGGGGTGACATACCAGGCTGCGCCGCTGATCGGGAACGAAACGTACGGCTTCAGGTCCAGGCGCGACCCACCGCTGACACCGATGCCGTCGGTCTGGCGCAGGCCGTTGCGGGTGTACTGCAGGTCTTCGCCGACGCTGGCGTCGTACTTGAAGTTGACGTCGTCGTGGGTGAAGCGCACGGCCTCGGCGTACACGCCGGTCTCCAGCCACGGCAGCAGCGACTTGTCCCAGTTGAAGTACAGCCGCGGCTGGCGGTTGTAGGCCAGAGCGCGCTCGTCCAGGGTGTAGTCGGTCAGCTGCCAGCGATCGGCCATGATGCCGGCAGTCCAGTCCTGGCCGGTGCCGTACAGGCCGATGGTGCTCTGCAGATTGGACGCGGTGACGCCGACCAGGCGGTTGGCGAAGTCTTCGATGTAGCGCTCGTCACTGACCCAGGCCAGGTTGGCGCGGGCCTGCCAGTGGCTGTCCACGTTGTGGTAACCGTTGAACATCACCCGGCCGCGGTCACGATCGCGCAGCTTGTCGTTGGGGATGTAGCCGGTCAGCAGTTCGCCGCGGCCGCCGTTGTAGAGGTAGCGGAACTCGTTGTCGAGCATCAGGCCCCGCCGGCTCATGTAGCGCGGCGTCAGCGTGTCGTCGTAGTTCGGCGCCAGATTCAGGTAGATCGGCTGGGCGTAATCGAAGCCGTTGCGGCCGGACATGCCCAGCTGCGGGAACAGCAGGCCGGTCTTGCGGCGGTCGTCGATCGGGAACTTGAAGTACGGCGCCCAGAGCACCGGCACCTTGCCGATGCGCAGCACGGCATTGCGGGCGGTGCCGAAGCCTTCGTCGTTGTCCACTTCGATTTCCGGCGCCGACAGCTTCCACACCGGCTGCGAGGGATCGCAGGTGGTGTAGGTCGAGCGGTGCATCTGGCCGACCGCGCCCTGCAGGTCGACCGATTCGGCATCGCCGTTGCCACGGCGCGACACCAGCTGGTACTGGATGTCGGTGATCTTGTGGGTGTCGCTTTCCTGGTTGCCCTCGGCACGCTTGGCGACCATGCGGATCGACGCATCCTGGTAGCGCACATTGCCGTCGGCGATGTAGTTGCCACTCTCGGTGTCGAAGCTGAGCTTGTCGGTACCGACGAACTGGTCGCCACGGCGCAGCGCCACGTTGCCCTGGTACTGCGGCACGGTGGTGGTGCCCAGCAGCTGGTCACCTTCGATGTCGGTGGGCTGCTGCTCGCGCTCGGCGCTGGCGGCGGCCTTGTCCTGCCCGGGCACCGGGGTGGGGGCATCGGTGAAGGCTGGGATCACTTCGGTCGCCGGGCACAGGCCCCAGTTGAGCGGCTTGTCATCGGCCATCGCGGGAAGGCAGACGGCGATGCTCAGGGGCAGGGGAAGCAGGCGGAGGGCTCGGCGCACGCGGTTCGGATTCGGGCGAAAACGGACGGTAGATTGCCCCATCCGCTGCATAGGGGCAATGAAGGTTGCCGTCCGCTGCCGGTTCGGGTTCATCCAGCCCGTCGCCCGGAGGCCCCTTCCAGCAGGACCCTGACATGGGCCACGGTGCACTCGGACAGGGCCTGCAGGTCATAGCCGCCCTCCAGCATCGACACCACCCGGCCGGCCGCGTGGCGGCGGGCCAGCGCATGCAGTTCGGCGGTGATCCAGGCGAAATCGTCGGTTTCCAGCATCAGGTCAGCCTGCGGGTCGCGCAGGTGCGCGTCGAAGCCGGCCGAGACCAGCAGCAGCTGCGGGCGGAAGTCGTCGATGGCCGGCAGCATCTCGTCGGCCCAGACATTGCGGAAGCGGAACCCGCCACTGCCCGGCGGCAGCAGGATGTTCATCAGGTTGCCGGTGCCACGGTCGCGGCGCAGACCCGAATTGGGGAACAGCCCGGCCTGGTGGGTGCTGTAGTACGACACCCGGGCGTCGTGCTGGAAGATGTCCTGGGTGCCGTTGCCGTGGTGGACATCGAAGTCCACCACCGCGATGCGCTCAAGCCCGTGGCGGTCACGCGCGTAGGCGGCGGCCACGGCGATGTTGTTGAGCAGGCAGAAGCCCATCGCCGTGCTGCTGGTGGCGTGGTGGCCGGGCGGGCGCACGGCGCAGAACGCCAGCGGGTCATCGCCCAGCATCACCGCATCGACCGCGGCCACGCCGGCACCGGCCGCGTGCACGGCAGCGCTGGCCGAACCGGGCGAGGTCCATGTGTCCATGTCGAGCTGGCGCAGCGGCAGGTTCTGCGGCTGCAGGACGAAGTCGAGCAGGGCGCTGTCGTGCACCCGGCTCAGTTCACCGAACTTGGCCGGCGGCGCCTGGCGCCAGTCCAGCTGGCCGGGGAAGGCCTGGTGCAGGGCATCGAGCACCACCTGCAGCCGCTGCGGGCACTCGGGATGGCCGGGGCCGGGGTCGTGCTGCAGGCAGGCGGGGTGGGTATAGACCAGCATCGGCGGTCAGCGCTGCCGGTGCTGCGGCTGCCACAGCGCCTCGCCGTGGCCATCGGCACGGGCCAGCACCCGCGACAGCACGAACAACAGGTCGGACAGCCGGTTGAGATACTGCAGGGCTTCACTGCGCACGCTTTCCACCCGCGCCAGGGCGACGGTCTCGCGCTCGGCCCGGCGCACGATCGTGCGTGCCAGGTGGCAGCGCGCGGCCGCTTCGCCACCGGCCGGCAGGATGAATTCCTTCAGCATCGGCAGGTCGGCGTTGTAATGATCCAGCTGCTGTTCCAGCGCCGAGATGTCGGCGGCGTGGATGGCGGCATGGCCCGGCACGCAGAGCTCGGCGCCGAGGTCGAACAACTGGTGCTGCAGGTGGACCACCAGCGACCGCACGTCGTCCGGCAGTGGCGCGGCCAGCAGCAGGCCGAGCGCGGCGTTGGCTTCATCCACCGTGCCATACGAGGCCACGCGCAGGTCGTCCTTGCCGACCCGGCTGCCATCGCCGAGACCGGTGCTGCCGTCATCGCCGGTACGGGTGTAGATGCGCGAAAGACGATGGCCCATGCGATGGCTCAGTGCTGGATGTCGCGGCGGGCCTGCTGCAGCTTCAGCACCTGCTCGACCGCCAGCTGCAGGGCCGCGGCCAGCGCCACGTAGATGGCCGTGGTGCGCAGGTAGGGGCCGAACCACTGCGCGTAGTTCTGCGCCCAGCCGGCCACGGTCGGCTCGGCCACGTTGCGGGTGGTCCAGTAGAAGCCGCCCTGGGCGAGCAGGTGGCACAGGGCCACCGAGGCCACCAGCAGCAGCGCGCCCTTGCCCAGGGTCGACCAGTGCGCGCCGTGGTAGTTGCGGCCCAGCAGCAGGCCACCGGCCCACAGCGAGAAATACGCCGGCAGCAGCAGCCAGTAACCCGGCGAGACGCAGTAGTGCTGCCAGAAATCCAGGCCGCTGCTGCGGATAACGATCCAGTCCACCAGTACGGCGAAGACCATCAGCAGCGGGAACGCCCAGCGCGTCCAGCGCGCCAGGTAGAAGCCACCGATGAAGAACACCGCCCATGACGCATCGGGGATGGCCGCGAAGTGGTTGACCCGGGTCGCCGCCAGCAACAGCACAAGCACGGACAGGACAAAGGCGCGGTTGGCGGTGTCGGACATGGCAGCGGGCCCGGAGCGGATTCAGCTTTCATTCTAGCCTGCCGCGCGGGTTGGCGCAGGGCCTGGCGGCGAGCGCGTATCATTGGCTCATGAGTGAACGACATGACGTGCTGATCGTTGGTGGCGGTCTGGTGGGAGCCAGCCTGGCCATCGCCCTGGACCGGCTGGGCCTGGACGTGGGCCTGCTCGAGGCCAGCCCGGCCGGCGAACTGCCGGCGGTGTTCGACCAGCGCAACCTCAGCTTCGCCGCCGCCACCGTCAATGCGCTGACCGCGCTGGGGGTGATGCAGAAGCTGGCGATGGCGCCCGGCCCGATCCGCCGCATCCATGTCAGCCGCGCCGGGGATTTCGGCCGGGTCCAGCTCGACGCGGCCGATTACGACCGGCCCTGGTTCGGCCAGGTGGTGGTGGCGCGCGATTTCGGCCAGGCGCTGGAAGCACGCCTGCAGGAACTGCCGCGCCTGCACCGTTACCGGCCGATGCGCTTCCTCGGCCTGGGCGACGTGGTCGATGGTTACCGCCAGGTGCGGGTAGCCGACGAGGCCGGCGAGCGCCTGCTGCAGGCACGCCTGGTGGTGGGTGCCGACGGTACCGCCAGCGGCGTGCGCGAAGCGCTGGGCATCGAGGTCGACCGCCATGATTTCCTGCAGACCCTGTTCGTCGCCCGCGTGCGCAGCCAGCGCGCGCCCGATGGCAGTGCCTGGGAGCGTTTCACCGACACCGGACCGACCGCGCTGCTGCCGCGCGGTGACCGCCACTTCGGCTGCGTGCACGGCGTGGCCCGTGACCAGGCCGAGGCGGTGATGGCGCTGGACGATGCCGCCTGGCTGCAGCGCCTGCAGAACGCGCTGGGCTGGCGCGCCGGGCGCCTGCTTGAATCCGGTCCGCGCAGTGCCTACCCGCTGATCCAGGTGCTGGCGCGCGCGCTGGCCGGGCAGCGCGCGGTGCTGCTGGGCAATGCCGCGCAGACCATCCACCCGCTGGGGGCGCAGGGTTTCAATCTGGGCCTGCGCGATGCGCTGACCCTGGCCGAGCTGCTGCAAGACGCGGGCGGTGATGCCGGCAGCGATGGCCTGTTGCAGGCCTACGTGGCCCGCCGCCAAGAGGACCGCCGGCAGACGGTGGCGTTCTCCGGTGGCCTGGCCCGGCTGACCAGCAACCCGGCGCCGCTGCTGCGGCCGCTGCGCAGCTTGGGCCTGGTCGCCGCGCAACGCGCGTCGGTGCAGTCGATGCTGGTCGGCGGGGCAATGGGTTTCCGCGGTGACGTGCCGCGCCTGTGCCGTGGGGAGGCCGCATGAGCCGCCGCATGCGCCTGGACGTGGCCATCGTCGGCGGTGGCGTGGTCGGTGCCGCCTGTGCGCTGGCGCTGGCCGATGCCGGTCTGTCGGTCGCCCTGGTCGAAGGCCACGAGCCGTCACCGTGGCACGCCGCGCAGCCGGACCTGCGGGTGTTCGCGTTCGCCGCCGACAACGTGCAGCTGCTGCAGCGCCTCGGCGTGTGGCCGGCGATCGCCCAGGCCCGTGCCTGGCCGTACCGGCGCATGCAGGTATGGGATGCGGCCGGTGGCGAGGATCTGTTGTTCGACGCCGACCGCTTCGGTCGTCGCGAGCTGGGCTACATCGTCGAGAACGGCCTGCTGCAGGACCGCCTATGGGCGGCGCTGCCGGCCGCTGGCGTGCAGCTGCACTGCCCGGCGCGGGTGGAGGCGCTGGAGCAGGACGAAGACGGCGTGCGCCTGCGCCTGGACGATGGCCGCCGCCTGGATGCCACGCTGGCCGTGGCCGCCGATGGTGCCGAATCGACCCTGCGCCAGCTGGCCGGGATCGAGGTCGAGCGCCACGACTATCACCAGCGGGGCGTGGTGGCCTATGTGGACAGCGAACTGCCGAACCAGGCCACGGCCTGGCAGCGCTTCCTGCCCACCGGGCCGCTGGCCCTGCTGCCGGTGGCCGAGCGCCGCAGTTCGATTGTCTGGACGCTGCCCGAGGACGAGGCCGCGCGCGTGCTGGCCCTGGACGAAGCCGCCTTCAACCGCGAACTGACCCGTGCCTTCGCCGCGCGCCTGGGCGAACTGCGCCTGGCCTCGCCGCGCGCGGCGTTCCCGCTGCGCCGGCAGCTGGCCCGCCACTACGTGGCCGGCCGCGTGCTGGCACTGGGCGATGCCGCACATGTGGTGCACCCGCTGGCCGGGCAGGGCGTGAACCTGGGGCTGCGCGATGTCGCCGCCCTGCAGCAATGGCTGGCGCCGTCGGCCGAACGCCGTGGCCATCCGCGCCTGTCGCCGCAGCGCCTGCAGCGCTGGGCCCGCGAACGGCGCAGCGACAACCAGATCGCCGCCTACAGTTTCGATGCGATCAACCGGCTGTTCTCCAACGACGAGATGCACCTGACCCTAGCCCGCGGCCGCGCGCTGGGCTGCGTTGGCAAGTGGCCCCCGCTGGTGCAGGCGTTCTGGAAGCGCGCGGCCGGCGTCTAAGCGGGAAGCGCCGGGCCATGCCCGGCGAGCGCGCCGCGCGGTTGACCCATTGCGCCGGGCATGGCCCGGCGCTACCACCGTCGTTTCACGGATACCACCGTCGTTTCAGTAGATCCACGCCATGCGTGGATGAACATCGCGAAGGCGGATCAGTCGATCAGCCAGCCAGCCAGGTCAATGCGGTCCAGCTTGCCGCGATGCTTCACGTCCAGCGAGGTGAACTCATCGGCCAGCGCCGGGTTGGCCTGTGCCTCGTCGCGGCTGATGAAACCATCGCCGTCCACGTCCAGCGCGGCGAAGTGAATGCGGTACTGGCCGACCACGCTGGCCGGGCTGACCGAGCGCACCGTCACCGGCGTTTCGCCCAGCGGCACGGCGATGTCGACGCTGCCGGTCATCCGGCCACTGGCCAGTGACTGCTGGCGGACCACGCCGCTGTCGTCGCGCAGCGGTGCGCTCTGTGCCGGTTGCGGCAGGGCCACCTGCGCCGACGCAGCCGCCGGCAGCAGGGCCATCAGGAGTGGAATCAGTCGAAAGTGCATGCAGTCGTATTCCCGGTAGCGCCGGGCATGCCCGGCGGACGTCGTGTCTCAGCGCAGCGGCGAGGCCAGCACCGTGATCTCTTCGCGGTCGTGGTAGAGCTGCTTGGCACGCACCACCAGCGGCTTGCCGGCCTGCTCCTGGAACAGGTCAAGGCACAGCCGGGTTTCGTCCCAGCGCTTCTTCATCGGCAGTTTCAGGTTGAAGATCGCGTGTTTGCACCAGCCTTCGCGGAACCAGGTGGCCATGCGCTCGGCCACGCGGCGCGGCTGCTCGACCATGTCGCAGACCATCCAGTCCAGCGGCTGGTCCGGGTGCCAGTGGAAACCATCGGCGCGCAGGTGCTCGACCAGGCCGGTGTCCAGCACATGCTGGCGCAGCGGGCCGTTGTCGATGCTCAGCACGTGCATGTGCTGGCGGGTCAGCACCCATGTCCAGCCACCCGGTGCGGCGCCAAGGTCGGCCGCGCGCATGCCGGGCCTTGCCAGCTGTTCGCGCTCTTCCGGGGTCAGCAGGGTCAGCAGCGCTTCGTCCAGCTTCAGTGCCGAGCGCGAGGGCGCTTCGGGCAGCAGCTTCAGGCGCGGGATACCCAACGCCCACGGTGCGCTGTCGGCCGGGTCGGCCACGCAGACGAAGGCATGGGTGCCATCAACGAACACCACGTGCAGGCGCGGCAGGCGCGCATTGGGCTTGTCGGTCAGCTTGCCGGCCTTGCGCAGCGCCGGGCGCAGCGCATTGCCGAAGGCGCGGGCCAGCCCGGACAGCGGCTTGCCGGCATCCGAATCGGGGTGTTCCACCCACAGGTCGCCGAAGCGCGGCGCATCGGCCAGCGCTTCCAGCATCGGGGTGATGCGGTCGGCCGGGTCCAGCTGCGGCAGTTCGGCCAGCACCACCAGCTTCTGCCGGGCGAAGATCAGTTCGCGCCAGCGCAGGCGCGGGGCCAGCGCCGCGGCTTCGTCGCACATGAACAACACGTAGCCATCATTGCGCTGGGTGCGCGCATAGCCGGCAAAACCGGCTTCGCCGGCACGGAACTGCAGTTCGCCGGCCAGCTCGGGCTCGAAGCCCTGGCGGCACAGGCACAGCAGGCCGATGCCTGCCTCAGTAACGGGCGCCATCACTCTCTCCATAGGCACGCAGCACGCTGCGCGCATCATCACGGTTCAGACCCTGCACGACGTCGATGCCGCGCTTGTTGAGCTCGCCGACCCAGTCGGCGGGCAGCGGGCCTTCATCGAACGGGGTCAGTTCTTCCACATCGGCCGCGCTGGCGCCGATCAGCAGGCGGTCGATGCCGGCCCATACGGTCGCGCCGTAGCACTGGCAGCACGGCTGCGAACTGGTGGCAAGGGTGATCGGCGACAACACGGCATTCAGGCGCGGGGTCTGCAGGCGCTGTTGGGCCAGCATGTAGGCCATGTTCTCGGCATGCGCCAGCGAGGTCGCATGCGGCACCACCCGGTTCACGCCGGCGGCGATCACCTTGTCTTCCGGCCCGAACACCACCGCGCCGAACGGGCCGCCGCTGGCGTGCTCGATGTTCAGCCGCGACAGCGCGATGGCCAGCGCGACCTTGGCCTCATCGCCGGGATAGCGACGATCCAGGTCGATCTGGTCGTGGATCCAGGCAGGCAGGGTCAGGTGGACTTGCGCGTACAGCATCGCGGGGTGCCTCGTGGGGAAGATGAAAAGGTGCGGCGGGTTCGGAAACCGGCGCGCAGTGTAGCGGCAGCCGGGTGCACCGGGGGTGTCTGCTCAGTCGTCCAGATCGGTGCGGACCACCACGTACTGCTTGCGGAACTCCAGCCCGGCCTGCGGCCAGCGTGCGGCGTAGGCGCGCAGCAGGGGCAGGGCAGCGGGGAAGTCGTGGCCGTTGACGCGGCAGTCGGCCTCGCACTGGCCGTTCGCATCGCGCGAAGCGAACAGGCGGATGCCGAGGAACTGGCGGGTCTTCAGCAGGTCGTTGAAGGCGTCCAGGCTCCGGGTGAACAGGCAGCACGGGCAGGAGCCGTGGTCGTCCTCGCTGCAGACGGCAGCGTCGTCGGCCGGCTCGCCGCGATAATGGGCCAGCGGGCCCAGCACCACCGCGCGCGCCAGCGGGGTTCCGGTTTCCTCGGCGCCGTAGCGCAGGGTCAGCATCTGCAGCTCGGGCGCATCGTCGGCACCGATGGCGGCCTGCAGGGTGGCCAGGTCGACCCGCACCCAGTTCTCGAAGCCGGACAGCGCGGCGTCCTGCTGGCTGTCGCCGGCGGCGTGCTGGTATTCGAACAGGCCATCGGCGAAGAGCTGCGGATGGCGTGCCTCGATCACCGTGGAAGTCTGCCAGCCGCCGTTGTCGCGCGGCTCCGCGCCCACCGGGTGCGGGCTCAGGCGCAGGCCGCTGTCCAGCACCAGTTCGTCACCGTCGAGGGTGCAGGCGATGTCACGGCCCAGCAGCACCTGCTGCAGCAGCGGAAGAAGGGCATTGGCGGAAGCGGTCATGTCGAAGGGCCTGCCTGGAGCGGTGGGTTAACAGCCAGGCGGTGCCTGGCATCAGCGAAGGGCGTCGAGTTCGGCGCGATATCGCCGTGCCTCGGACTGCTGCTGCGGGTCGTTGCCGTGCTCGCGCAGCCAGGTCTCCAGCTCGCGGCGATAGTCGGCGCGGAACCCGGCGTTGTCCGGGCTGAAATGCAGCTTGCGCGCGGCCACCTCCACCCGTTCGCGCGCCCGTGCGCGGGCCTGGGCGATGCCATAGGGCGACTGCTCGGTGAGGATGACGAAGTTGCGGGCAAATCCGTTGACGTACTTGACTGCAAACGGTTGGTTGGCGCCCGGGATGCGGATCGCATTGCTCAGCGGCCACAGGGCTGCCGTATCGGTATGCATGACCGTTTCGACATCGCGGCCGTCGGCCGTATGCAGCACGACCTCGTAACGCCAGATGTACTGTTCGTTCAACTGCGAGCTGGTCTGTTCAGCCCGCACGATGATGGCCTCGCCTGGCTCGCCGGCCAGGTTGAGGAAGGCCGCGTTGGCAAACTGCCCGACGATCATGTTCAGCAGGGCCAGAGGGAACACGACCAGGGCGAAGCCAGGGCGGCGGCGGCGCCACGACACCAGGCCGATCAGCAGCAACGCGGCGAAGAAGACCAGCACCGCGTGTCCGGTCAGCAGCCAGAACAGGAAAGACAGGACAGTCAGCATGGCGGCTCGAGAGCGGGCGCCGTTGAGGCGCTCGCCTATCCGATCAGGCCGACCAGGTGTCGCGCAGGGTCACGCTGCGGTTGAACACCGGCTTGGCTTCGGTGTGGTCGCGGCGGTCGGCGACGAAGTAGCCGGTGCGCTCGAACTGGAACGACTGCTCCGGGGTGGCGCTGGCCGCGGCCGGCTCGACATAACCGGTGACGGTGCGGCGCGATTCCGGGTTGAGGTAATCGCGGTAGGTCTTGCCTTCCGACTCGTCGTCCGGGTTCGGCACCGAGAACAGGCGGTCGTACAGGCGGATCTCGGCCGGCACGGCGTGCACGGCGCTGACCCAGTGGATGGTGCCCTTGACCTTGCGGTTGGCACCTTCCATGCCTGGGCGCGATTCCGGATCCAGCCAGCCGCGCAGCTCGGTGATGGTGCCGTCGGCGTCCTTGATCACTTCATCGCAGCGGATGATGCCGGCGCCACGCAGGCGCACTTCGCCGCCTGGCACCAGGCGCTTCCAGCCCTTGGGCGGCACTTCGGCGAAGTCCTCGCGGTCGATCCACAGCTCACGCGCGAACGGCACCTGGCGGCTGCCGAAGCTTTCGTCCTTGGGGTGGTTGCTGAAGGTCAGCTGCTCTTCGTGGCCTTCGTCGAGGTTGGTCAGCACCAGCCTCACCGGATCGATGACGGCCATGCGGCGTGCGGCGGCGCTGTCGAGGTCCTCGCGCAGCGCGCCTTCGAGCACGCTGAAATCGATCAGCGAATTCTGTTTGCTGATGCCCACGCGCTCGGCGAACAGGCGCATCGCCGCCGGGGTGTAGCCGCGGCGGCGCAGGCCCTGCAGGGTCGGCATGCGCGGGTCTTCCCAACCGTCCACCAGCTGTTCGGTGACCAGCGCCATCAGCTTGCGCTTGCTCATCACCGTGTAGTTGATGTTAAGGCGCGAGAACTCGATCTGGCGCGGCTTGGCGGCTTCGCGCGGCAGGCCGGCGTCGACCAGCGGCTGGGTCAGCGCATCGTCATGGGCGAAATCGACGTTGTCCACGCACCAGTCGTACAGCGGGCGGTGGTCTTCGAATTCCAGCGTGCACAGCGAGTGGGTAATGCCTTCGATGGAATCGCCCAGTGCATGCGCGAAGTCGTACATCGGGTAGATCGGCCACGCGTTGCCGGTGTTCTGGTGCTCGACGTGCTTGATGCGGTACAGGGCCGGATCGCGCAGGTTGATGTTCCCGCTGGCCATGTCGATCTTGGCGCGGACGGTGCGCGCACCGTCCGGGAATTCACCGGCACGCATGCGGCGGAACAGGTCGAGGTTTTCCTCGACGCTGCGGTCGCGCCACGGCGACGGACGGCCCGGCTCGGTGAGGGTGCCGCGGTAGGCGCGCACTTCCTCGGCCGACAGGTCGCAGACGTAGGCCTTGCCCTGCTCGATCAGCTTCTCGGCGGCCAGGTAATAGGTCTGGAAGTAATCCGAGGCGTGGCGCAGCTCGTTCCAGGTGAATCCCAGCCAGCGCACGTCGTCCTGGATGGCGGCCACGTACTCGGGGTCTTCCTTGGCCGGGTTGGTGTCGTCGAAGCGCAGGTTGCAGACGCCGCTGAACTCACCGGCCAGACCGAAGTTCAGGCAGATCGACTTGGCATGGCCGATGTGCAGGTAGCCGTTGGGTTCGGGCGGGAAGCGGGTCTTGATCGCCTGGTGCTTACCGCTGGCCAGGTCCTCGCGCACAATCTGGCGGATGAAATCGCGCTTCTCGTGGCTGTCGGCGGGGGTCTCGGGGCTGGCGGGGGTGTGCTCGGACATGAGTCGGCGAAAGAGAAAGGCAGAAAGACCAACAGTTTAGCGCGTCATGGGCAGGGTTGCCCGGTCCGGGCAGGTAGCGCCGGGCCATGCCCGGCGAGTGCGGCGGCGCGATTCAGCCCCCGGGCGTATGCTGGACCCCTGTCCCGAGGAGCCGCCCATGCACATCGTGTACAAGGCCGACAATCTGTTCGACGCCCACCTGGTCAAGCACGCGCTGGAGGATGCCGGCATCCCCGCGTTCGTGTTCGGCGAGCAGCTGCTGGGCGGCATGGGCGAGCTGCCGCTGTTCGGCGTGCTGCGGGTCGGCATCCCCGACGTGGCACGGCCGCAGGCCGAGGAGATCATCGCCGCGCTGGACTTGGGTCAGAGCCCGTCCGACCCCATTTCAGACGCAGACGATTGGGCCGGACAGCCGGCGTAGGAGCGCATCATGTTGGGAATCAGCCAGGGCATCCTCGGCATCGGGGCCTTCAAGCAGCGCCTGCCGCGCCCGGAAGAGGCGCTGCCGGGCCGCGACCAGCCGCTGCCGCTGCACAGCAACCAGCACTTCGTGAACAGCCATCCGCTGAAGGACCGCTTCGCCGGTCTGCAGCAGATCCGCTTCGCGCTGGGCTGCTTCTGGGGCGCCGAGCGCAAGTTCTGGACCGAGCCGGGCGTGTACAGCACCTCGGTCGGCTATGCCGGTGGCGTCACTCCGAACCCGACCTATGAAGAGGTCTGCTCGGGCCTGACCGGCCACACCGAGATGGTGCAGGTGGTGTTCGACCCGGCGGTGGTGAGTCTGGAGCGGCTGCTGCAGCTGTTCTGGGAAAGCCACGACCCGACTCAGGGCATGCGCCAGGGCAACGACACGGGCACCCAGTACCGCTCGGCGATCCACGCCACCGATGAGTCGCAGTACGCGGCGGCGCTGGCCAGCCGCGAGGCTTACCAGACGCAGCTGGACGCGTCCGGCTACGGGCCGATCACCACCGAGATCGTGTACCCGGCGCCGGAGTACTACTACGCAGAGGATTATCACCAGCAGTACCTGGCGAAGAACCCGAACGGGTACTGCGGGATTGGTGGCACCGGCGTGAGCTGCCCGATCGGGCTGGATGTGGAGGCGCCGCGCTGACGCGCGGAGGTCCGCCTGCGGCGGGCAGAAGCCAAAGCCTGGTAGAGCCGACTGTTAGTCGGCTGAACTACAAAGCGGCTCTGGGTTGCTGATGGTTGGGCGGGACGGGGGCGGATGGCAGGACACGCCGTAAACCCATCCATGGGGGCTCGTAGGCGCCATGGCGCCTGCGGTCCTGCCAGCAAGAGCATTGGGTTACTGACGAACTGATGGAAAAGAAAAAGGACGCAGCCTTCGCCGCGTCCTTTTTCTTTTTCTGCTTCTGCTTCCTGTAGAGCCGAGCCATGCTCGGCTGCGAGCAAGCGAGCGCGCGACCCCGCGGTTGCTCTTCTTTCTTTCTTCCGTGGCGGGCGGCCACCGGAAACTGTCGAAGGCAGGGCGGGTGGGTCGTGCAGGGGCGTGAGCCGCATGGATGCGGCGACCGTGCTTACATGGACGTACTTGCAGCGTCCCCTGCACGGCCCACCCGCTCTGCCAACCGCATGACCCGCTCTTCGCGACCAAGCCCCCCGCCACGAGGGGCTCAGCCGTTCGCCGCAATCACAGTTCCGAGCGGATCCGCTCGCGCAGCGCCTGCAGATCCTTGGCAAACGCATCGATACCCGTCGCCAGCTTCTCGGTCGCCATCGGGTCCGCCGCCAGATCCGCCGCGAACTTCGCCGCGTCGATCGGAGTCACCGCCACGCCGTCGGCCGCACCGGCCACCAGCTTGCGCGGCAGTTCGCCGTGGTCGGCGTCCAGCTTTTCCAGCAGGTCCGGCGAGATCGTCAGGCGGTCGCAGCCGGCCAGCGCTTCGATCTGCGCGGTCGAACGGAACGAGGCGCCCATCACCACCGTCGGCGAACCGCGGCGCTTGAACTCGGCATACACGCCGCGCACGAACTTCACGCCCGGGTCTTCGTCGATGTTGGTCGGGGTCTGGCCGTTGGCCACGTACCAGTCCAGGATGCGGCCGACGAACGGCGAGATCAGGAACGCGCCGGCTTCGCTGCAGGCCAGGGCCTGGGTCGGGTTGAAGATCAGGGTCAGGTTGCAGTCGATGCCCTCGGCCTGCAGGATGCGCGCGGCTTCCACGCCTTCCCAGGTCGCGGCGATCTTGATCAGGATCTTCTCGCGCGGCACCCCGGCATCGGCGTACATCTGGATGAACTGGCGGGCCTTGGCCACGGTGGCCCCGGTGTCGTGGGCCTGGTCGGCATCCACTTCGGTGGACACGCGGCCCGGCACCAGCGTGCTCAGCAGCGCGCCGACGCCGATGGTCAGGCGGTCGGCCACGGCGTGCACCACGGCTTCGCGGTCACCGCCCTGCTGGCGGCCCCAGGCCAGTTCGCGTTCGATCAGCTCGGCATAGACCGGCAGGTCCAGCGCCTTCTTCACCAGGGTCGGGTTGGTGGTGCAATCCACCGGCTGCAGGCGCTTGATCGCGTCGTAGTCACCGGTATCGGCGACAACCACCGACAGTTCGCGCAGCTGGGACAGTTTGGACGGGGTACTCATTACGGCTCCTGGTGCAGGTAAGTCGAATCGCGCGCGGTGCGCAGCGGTCATCAGGGACGGTCGTTGTGGACCGCAGTCACGCGCAGGCGCAGCTTGCGGCCGCCGGGCGCGTTCCAGTCGATGCTCTGGCCGATGGCCAGGCCAAGCAGGGCACTGCCGACCGGGGCCAGCACGGAAACCTTGCCTTCATCGACATTGGCTTCGCGGGGGAAGACCAGGGTCAGGACGTGCTTCTCGCCCGACACTTCATCTTCGCACTCCACGCGCGAATGCATCATGACGATGCCTTCGGGAATCTGGTCCGGCGCCAGCACGGTGGCCCGGTTGAGTTCTTCGGCAAGCACGAGCGCGGCAGGCGTCTGGCTCAGCGCAGGCGAATCGAGCATGGCCTCGAGGCGGTCCATGTCGAAGGTAGTCACCGTGATCGACGGCGGGGTGATGGATGGCGGCAGGCCGCTGGCGGTGTTCATGGTGGTGCTCCTTGATTGAAAGCCATGCAAAAGGCGGCACCACCTGGCGCCGCCTGACTGTATTGTGGGGACAAATGCGGCCGGAATCGACTCCCGCCGCGACGCCAGCCCGGCGCCGCTGGATCAGCCGTTCAGCAGCGGGCCGGACAGGTCCGGTGCCGCGCCGGCCGGCACGCCCTCGGCATCGAGGGTGAACAGTGCCTGCGGCAGGCGCTTGAACTGGTCGGCCAGCTCCAGCAGGAAACCGTGCATGGCCGAGCTGCGCCGCCAGACCATGGCGATGCGCCGGCTGGGGCGGCCTTCGCCGGTGAAGTCGAGCAGGCGGATGTTGTTTGAACGCGGCACCGGCGGCTGCACCGACAGGCTCGGCAGCAGGGTGATGCCGACGTCGGCGGCGACCATCTGTCGCAGCGTTTCCAGGCTGGTGGCGCGGAATTCGGATTTCTCGTTGGCGCCGAACAGGCGGCACACTTCCAGCGCCTGGTCACGCAGGCAGTGGCCATCTTCCAGCAGCAGGAGCTTCTGCGTGGCCAGTTCCTGCACGTCCAGGTGTTCGCGGCGGGCCAGCGGGTGGCGCCCGGACACGGCCAGCAGGAACGGTTCCTCGAACAGGAATTCGGCATGCAGCTGGTCGTCGATCACCGGCAGTGCCAGCAGTGCGGCGTCCAGCTTGCCTTCGCGCAGGCGCTCCAGCAATACGTCGCTCTTTTCCTCGACCAGCAGCAGTTCCAGTTCGGGGAAGCGGTCGCGGATGCGCGGGATCACATGCGGCAGCAGGTAGGGGCCCAGGGTCGGGAAGATCCCCAGGCGCACCGTGCCGGCTTCCGGGTCGCGGCTGCGTCGCGCCGCTTCCTTCAGCTGTTCCACTTCGGACACGATCACCCGAGCCCGCATCGCTGCTTCCTGTCCGGCCGGGGTCAGCATCACCTTGCGCGGTGCGCGTTCCACCAGCGGCACACCCAACTCTTCTTCCAGCTTGCGGATCTGGGTGGACAGCGTGGGCTGGCTGACGAAACAGGAGGCGGCAGCCCGGCCGAAGTGCCTGTGATCGGCCAGGGCAACCAGGTATTTCAGATCGCGAAGATTCATCGTAAGACCCCAGGGGTAACGGACCGGCTTACCCAGCAGGCAATGGTGCCCCCGATACCCTGGGAACGAATGATCAGGCCGCCTCGGCCACCGCGCCGCTGCCCTTGCTCACGGACGAACGGATCAGGTGGTCGAAGGCGCTCAGTGCCGCGGTGGAACCGGCGCCCATGGCGATGATGATCTGCTTGTAGGGTACCGTGGTGCAATCGCCTGCGGCGAACACGCCCGGCAGGTTGGTCTGCCCGCGGTCATCGATGACGATCTCGCCACGCGGCGACAGCGCCACGCTGTCCTTCAGCCATTCGGTGTTGGGCAGCAGTCCGATCTGCACGAAGATGCCTTCCAGTTCGACCCGGTGGGCATCGCCGCCAACGCGGTCCTTGTAGACCAGGCCGGTGACGCGGCTGCCATCGCCGAGCACTTCGGTGGTCTGCGCGCTGGTCAGCACGGTCACGTTGCCCAGGCTGCGCAGCTTCTTCTGCAGCACTTCATCGGCGCGCAGGCTGGAATCGAACTCCAGCAGGGTCACATGCGACACGATGCCGGCCAGATCGATGGCCGCTTCCACGCCGGAGTTGCCGCCGCCGATCACCGCCACGCGCTTGCCCTTGAACAGCGGGCCGTCGCAGTGCGGGCAGTAGGCCACGCCCTTGTTGCGATACTGGTCCTCACCCGGCACGTTCATCTGCCGCCAGCGTGCGCCGGTGGACAGGATGATCGAGCGCGACTTCAGCACCGCGCCGTTTTCCAGCTGCACCTGCACCAGGCCGTCTTCGCCGGCCGGGACCAGCCCGGTGGCGCGCTGCAGGTCCATGATGTCCACCTCGTACTCGCGCACGTGCTGTTCCAGCGCGGTGGCCAGCTTCGGGCCCTCGGTCTCCTTCACCGAAATGAAGTTCTCGATCGCCATCGTGTCCAGCACCTGGCCACCGAAACGCTCGGCAGCGATGCCGGTGCGGATGCCCTTGCGCGCGGCGTAGATGGCCGCTGCGGCGCCGGCGGGGCCACCGCCGACCACCAGCACGTCGAAGGCGTCCTTGGCGGCGATCTTCTCGGCATCGCGCTTGCCGGCGTTGGTGTCCAGCTTGGCCACGATCTGTTCCAGGGTCATGCGGCCCTGGTCGAACACTTCACCGTTGAGGTACACGGTGGGCACGGACATGATCTCGCGCTTCTCCACTTCGTCCTGGAACAGCGCGCCGTCGATGGCCACGTGCTGGATGCGCGGGTTGAGCACGGCGGCCAGGTTCAGCGCCTGCACCACGTCCGGGCAGTTCTGGCAGGACAGCGAGAAGTAGGTCTCGAAGCGGTAGTCGCCTTCCAGGTTCTGCACCTGCTCGATCAGCTCGGCGGTGGCCTTGGCCGGGTGGCCGCCGACCTGCAGCAGGGCCAGCACCAGCGAGGTGAACTCGTGGCCCATCGGCAGGCCGGCGAAGGTCAGGTGGATGTCCTGGCCCGGGGTGCCCAGGTCGAAGGACGGCACGCGGCCCTGGCCGTCGCTCAGGATCTGCAGCGAGATCTTGTCCGACAGGCTTTCCAGGGTCTGCAGCAGTTCCAGCATTTCCTGCGACTTGGCACCGTCATCGGCGTGCGCGGTGATCTGGATCGGGCGGGTCACGCGCTCCAGATAGGTCTTCAGCTGCGACTGCAGGTTGGCGTCCAACATGGTCTTCTCCTGGCTTCAGGCAAACAGGGGGCGTGGCACCGCTGTGAAAGATAGCGGACCAGCGAGGGGGTAGGGGTGAACCCAAGGCAGCAGAGACAGCTGTGGAAGGGGCTGGCGAGCGATGGCTTGCTTGCTCGGCTGCCTTGGGTTCACCCCCACGCCGGCGTGGGGCCGGCACGGGGATGAGGGGCGCACCGCGGCGTGGGGCCGCGGCAGGCCGGTACTGCTTTAGATCTTGCCGACCAGGTCCAGCGACGGGGTCAGGGTCTTCTCGCCTTCCTTCCACTTGGCCGGGCAGACCTGGTTCGGGTTGGCGGCGGTGAACTGGGCAGCCTTCAGCTTGCGCAGGGTCTCGGAGACGTCACGGGCGATCTCGTTGGAGTGGATCTCCAGGGTCTTGATCACGCCTTCCGGATTGATGATGAAGGTGCCGCGCAGGGCCAGGCCTTCTTCTTCAATGTGCACGCCGAAGGCGCGGGTCAGCTTGTGGGTCGGGTCGCCGACCAGCGGGAACTGGGCCTTGCCGACGGCCGGCGAGGTTTCGTGCCACACCTTGTGCGAGAAGTGGGTGTCGGTGGTGACGATGTAGACCTCGGCACCGGCCTTCTTGAACTCGGCGTAATGCTCGGCGGCGTCTTCGATCTCGGTCGGGCAGTTGAAGGTGAATGCGGCCGGCATGAAGATCAGGACGGACCACTGGCCCTTCAGGCTGGCATCGGAAACCTTGATGAACTCGCCGTTGTGGTAGGCGTTGGCTTCGAACGGCTGGATCTGGGTGTTGATGAGGGACATCGTTTTTCCTCTGGGTGAAGGGGGAACGGGTGAATCGACAGGAGCTAGATTACCGATTCATCAGCGATAAGGACAATGCATTGATTTCATCTATTTGATAGATGGATCCTATTGAAATGCGATGAGCCTGCCATGAATCCGGTCGTGGCCATCCCGCAAGTGGTTGTATGAAAAGGAAAATCGAGGCTGGCCCTGACGACGGGCCGATAGCCCCTCCTTATGCCGCCCCGGAGAAGCTGAACGAATCCCGGCTCCTATTGAGCCGAGCCCATGCTTGTCTGCCTCTGGAACAGCCGAGCATGGGCTCGGCTCTACAATTGCCGGATGCCCATCCAACCCGAACCCACCCTGCGCCAGGCGGTAGCCGACGCCAGCGCCCGCCTCGGCGGCATCGACGCCCGCCGCGAGGCCGAACTGCTGCTGCTGCACGTGCTTGACCGGCCGCGCAGCTGGCTGTTCGCCCACGCCACCGATCCGCTGCCCGCCACCGATCTGGCCGCCTTCGACGCCCTGCTGGCGCGCCGCGTGGCCGGCGAACCGGTGGCTTACCTGACCGGCCGCCGCGGCTTCTGGACGCTGGACCTGGACGTCGACCCGTCGACCCTGATTCCGCGCCCGGAAACCGAGCTGCTGGTCGAGCTGGCGCTGGAGCGCCTGCCGGCCGATCGCGACCTGCAGGTGGCCGACCTCGGCACCGGCAGCGGCGCCATCGCCCTGGCCCTGGCCAGCGAGCGCCCGCGGGCCCAGGTGCTGGCCACCGACGCCAGCACCGGCGCGCTGACGATGGCCGCGCGCAATGCCGCCCGTCATGAACTGGGCAACGTGCGCTTCGCCGAAGGCGGGCACGACTGGTATGCGCCGCTGCAGGGTCAGCGCTTTGACCTGATCGCCAGCAACCCGCCTTACATCGCCAGCGATGACCCGCACCTGCAGCAGGGCGACCTGCGCTTCGAACCGGCCACGGCGCTCGCGTCCGGCCTGGATGGGCTGGATGACATCCGCCGCATCGTCGCCGGCGGCCAGGCGCACCTGCTGCCCGGCGGCTGGCTGCTGATCGAGCACGGCTGGGACCAGGGCGAGGCGATCCGCGCGCTGTTCGAGCAGGCCGGCTATGCGCAGGTGCAGACCGCGCAGGACCTGGAGCAGCGCGACCGCATCACCCTGGGCCAGCGCCCGGCCTAGAATGGAGGTTCTCCTGCCTTGGCAGGGCATCACCCTGGAGCTGCAAGCATGCGTACGCTGTATCCCGCCATCACCCCCTACGACGTCGGCACCCTGAAGGTCGACGACCGCCACACGCTGTACTTCGAACAGTGCGGCAACCCGGACGGCAAGCCGGTGGTGATGCTGCACGGTGGTCCGGGCGGTGGCTGCAGCGACAAGATGCGCCAGTTCCACGATCCGTCGAAGTACCGCATCATCCTGTTCGACCAGCGTGGCGCCGGTCGTTCCACCCCGCATGCGGACCTGGTGGACAACACCACCTGGGACCTCGTTGCCGATATCGAAAAGCTGCGCGAGCACCTGAAGGTGGACCGCTGGCAGGTGTTCGGCGGCAGCTGGGGGTCGACCCTGGCGCTGGCTTATGCCGAAACCCATCCGCAGCGCGTGACCGAGCTGGTCCTGCGCGGCATCTTCATGCTGCGCCGCTGGGAACTGGAATGGTTCTACCAGGAAGGCGCCAACCGCCTGTTCCCGGATGCGTGGGAGCACTACCTGAAGCCGATCCCGGCCGTGGAGCGCCACGACCTGATTTCGGCCTTCCACCGCCGCCTGACCAGCGAAGACGAAACCACGCGCCTGGAAGCGGCCAGGGCCTGGGCGGTGTGGGAAGGCGCGACCAGCTTCCTGCATGTCGATGACGACTTCATCAACAGCCACGAAGACCCGCATTTCGCGCTGGCGTTCGCCCGCATCGAGAACCACTACTTCGTCAACGGTGGCTTCTTCGAAGTGGAAGACCAGCTGCTGCGCGACGCGCACCGCATCGCCGATATTCCGGGCGTGATCGTGCACGGCCGCTACGACGTGGTGTGCCCGCTGGCCAATGCCTGGGACCTGACCAAGGTGTGGTCGAAGGCCAAGCTCGAGATCACCCCGGCCTCGGGCCACTCCGCGTTCGAAGCGGAGAACGTGGACGCGCTGGTGCGCGCCACCGATAGCTTCGCCTGATCGGTCGTGCCGGCCGCTGGCCGGCAACGCCCTACTGGTAGCGCCGGGCCATGCCCGGCGGCATTCCGTTCCGCCGCCGCGATGCGGCTCGCCGGGCATGGCCCGGCGCTACCGCGTAAACGAACCCCATCCACGCATGGCGTGGATCTACCAGTCGCCGGCCAGCAGCGCGTCGGCCAGCACCTGCAGCTTCGGCGAGTGCTGCCGCGACGGCGGGTAGATCAGCGACAGCTCGCGGCTGCGGCCTTCAAACGGCTGCAGCACGCGCTGCAGGCGGCCGTCGGCCAACGCATCGGCCACCGCGAAATCCATCACCTGCACGATGCCGATGCCGGCGATGGCCGCTTCCACCAGCGGGTCACCGCTGTCGAACACCATCCGCGTCGGCGGGGTGAAGTCGCACAGCTGGCCGTCCTGCCGGAACTGCCAGTCCACCACGCGTCCGCTGCGCAGGTTGCGTACCGCCAGGCAGTCATGGTCGTGCAGCGCGGCGATATCCCCCGGCGTACCGCAACGGGCCAGGTAGGCCGGGCTGGCCACGGTCACCCAGCGCAGCGGCCGCAGCGGCCGCGCAACGATGCGCTGGTCGGCTATCACGCCGGTGCGCAGCGCGGCATCGAAGCCTTCCTCGACCAGATCGACCAGGCGATCACTGAGCACCGCGTCCACCTGCAGCTGCGGGTGCTGCTGCAGCAACGGCCCCAGCAGCGGCACCAGCACCTTGCGCCCGAACATCGACGGCGCGCTGATCTTCAGCGTGCCCGAGGGCGTGCCCGGGCGGTCGGCCAGCTGCCGCTCGGCATCCTCGAGGCCGCACAGCAGCGGCGCGACCTGGTCGACGAACTGGCGCCCATCCGGGGTCAGCGCCACGTTGCGGGTGTTCCGCTGCAGCAGCTTCACCCCCAGCGTGGCCTCCAGCCGGCCGATCGCGCGCGACAGCCCGGACTGACTCAGGCCCAGCTGCCCGGCAGCGACGGTGAAGCTGCGCGCCTCGGCCACCTGCACCAGCATGCGCACGGCACTGAGGTCCAACGAGGATCCATTCATGCCGAAAATCATGACAGATATGGTTGGGCGGGGGTTTATTGATAGCGCCGCATCAATGAGACTGCGTTCCCCCACCGATCCACCGCCGCCGATGCCCCCTCTCAAGTACCCGCGCTGGGCGCTGACCCTGCTGGCCACCGCCCAGCTGATCATCGCCCTGGACGCCACCATCATCTTCGTCGCCCTGCATGACATGGGCCGGGCGCTGCAGATCAACGCGCAGCAGCTGCAGTGGGTGGTCAGCGCCTATACCGTGGCCTTCGGTGGCAGCCTGCTGCTGGGCGGGCGCGCCGCCGACCTGATCGGGCGCCGCCGCTTCTACCGGCTGGGCATGCTGCTGTTCGCGCTGGCCTCGCTGCTGGGTGCGCTGGCGCCGAACGCCACGCTGCTGATCATTGCGCGCGCCGCGCAGGGCATCGGTGCCGCGCTGCTGTTCCCGGCCACGCTGGCGCTGATCAACACGCTGTATGCCGAGGGCCCGGTGCGCAACCGCGCGCTGGCGATCTGGAGCATGGCCAGCGCGGTCGGCCTGGCGCTGGGCACCCTGCTCGGTGGCGTGCTGACCCAGGCGTTCGGCTGGCCGGCCGTGCTGGCGGTGATCGTGCCGCTGGCCACCGCCTGCGCCGTCGCCGCCGGTGCATGGTTGCCGGCCGATGGTCCGCGCGCGCAGGGGCGCTCGTTCGATCTGGCCGGCTGCATCACCGTCACCCTCGGCGGCAGCCTGCTGGTGACCACCCTCGTGCAGGGACCGGAGTGGGGCTGGACCGCGCCGGCCACGCTGGGCTGCCTGCTGCTGTCGGCGCTGCTGCTGGTGGCCTTCGTGCAGATCGAACAGCGCAGCCGCGATCCGCTGATGCAGTTCGCGCTGCTGCGCTTGCCTGGACTGCGTGCCGCGCTCGGCCTCACCTTCGCCTTCATGAGCAGCTACGGCGTGCAGTACTACTTCATGGCGCTGTATTTCCAGGATGGCTACGGCTGGAGTCCGCTGCAGGCCGGCCTGGCGTTCCTGCCGGCGACGGCGGTGTGCACGGTCGGCATCCAGCTGGCCGAGTGGGCGCTGAAGCGCTGGAGCGCACGCAAAGTGCTGGTGCTCGGCCAGCTGGCCGGCGCCGTCGGCATCGCCTGGGTCGCAGCAACACTCCCGCACGCCTCGAACTTCTGGCCGCTGCTGCCGGGTGTGGTGGTGCTGAGCATCGGCCAGGGCACGACCTGGACCTCGATGTGGATCGTGGCCGGGCAGGGCGTGCCGGCCGCACAGCAGGGCGTGGCGTCGGGCATGGCCGCCACCGCGCAGCAGATCGGCGGTGCGCTGGGTCTCGCGGTGCTGGTGATGGTGGCCAATGCCGGCGCCGATGTTGCAGGTTCGCCCAGCGCGCTGGCCGGGCTGGTGCGTGCCGAGTACGGCGCCGCGCTGTTCGCCCTGTTCGGCGTGGTCATCGCGCTGGGCCTGCGCCCGGCACCGGTAGACTCGAGCACTCCTGCCTGCCTGGCCAACGACGCATGATCGAACTGCTGGACCTGCAACAGACCCTGCACGCGTTCGTCGCCTGCAACGACGACCACGGCGTGTACGCGTCCTTCGGCTGGGTACATGCCACCGACGGCGATCCGATGCATGCGCGGTTCTGGTTGCCGCCCGATGAGGACACCGCGTTCGACGATGACAGCGAGGTGCCGGCCGAGGCGCGCGCGCTGGGCCTGTCCACCTATCTGGAGCCGGCCACGTTCGCGGACGTGCTCGACGTACAGAAGCGGCAGCGCCCGTTGTCCACGCTGGCCGAGTACGCGCAGGCGCTGGCGTACTACCACGCGTACGACGCGTTCCAGCAGATCGAAGGCATCGACGAGGCGCTGGGTGAGGCCACGGCCGCAGACCAGGCCATCGCGCGCGATGCCGGCGTAGGCGCGGGCATCTTTGCCTCGTTCGATCTGCAGCTGCTGGCGTGCGCGGACGAGCAGCTGAAGGGCACCGCGCAGGCCGTGGCGCACCTGCATGAGGTGCCGGTGGGTGAAGCGCTGGCACGCTGCCGTGCGTTGCCGCTGCTGCTGGGCGAGGCCCTGGATCGCAACCGCGCGCAGGCCATCAAGGATCAGTTCGAAGCGATCGGCGCGACCGTGCAGGTGCACGGGTTCAAGCCGTTCCCGTGGATGGACGCGCCCGTATTGCGTTGAACAACACCATCCACGCCACGCGTGGATGACCCTCACCCGGCCGCCAACAACCCCGGCTGCAACGCGCTGAAAATCCGCGCCAACCGCTCCGCCCAGGCCTGCTGCCCGGCCACATCGGCAATCAGGTCCTGACGGATCTCCAACTCCACGTGCACCAGGCCACGACCTTCGCCATGCACCGGCACCGCGTAATCGCTGGTGCTGCTCACCGAATACGGTTCGTTGTCGCCCACCACCAGGTCGCCTTCATCGCGCAGCGCCTGCAGCAGTGCCTGGGCGAAGCGCGTGTCCTGGTGGTACAGCACGCCGGCGTGCCACGGCCGCGCCGTGCCGTTCATCGCCGGGGTGAAGCTGTGCATCATCACCAGCAGGGTCGGGCGGCCGGCATCGCGGCGTGCGTCCAGCTCGGCATCGATGCGCGCGTGGTACGGCGCGTGGATGGCGTCGATGCGCTGCTGCCGCTGCGCCGCCGACAGCCCGGCATTGCCCGGCACCACGGTGTGGTCGCTCACTTCCGGGATCAGCGTGGGCGAGGCCAGCGGCCGGTTGCAGTCGATCAGCAGCCGCGAATAGGTCTGTTCGATGGCCCAGGCATCCAGCAGCCTGGCCAGTGCGCGGGTGGTGCCGGCGATGCCGATGTCCCAGCCGATGTGGCGGTCCAGCTCGGCCTGCGCCAGGCCCAGGCCATGCAGCGCGCGCGGTACCTGCTGGCCGGCGTGGTCGGCCAGCAGTACGAACGGCGAGGCACCCTGCGCATGGTGGATCGTGTAGATCGCGGGATCGTCGGCACCGAGCAGGGCCGGCGCCGCATGCAGGTCGGCATCAGCCACGCGGGCGTCCATCCAGATGGTGCTCGATCATCCACAGGCCGGCCCAGAGCTTGGCGTCCAGCGCGTAGCCTTCGCCCATCTTCTGCACCAGCCAGGCGGCGGCCTGCGCGCGCGGAATCTCGTGCACGGTGATGTCTTCACTCTCATCGCCGCCGCCTTCGCCGATGCGGCGCAGGCCGGTGGCGCGGACGAAGGCGATCTGTTCGCTGCTGGCGCCGGACGAGGTCGGGCCGATCATCAACACTTCGGCGTGCTCGGCGGTCCAGCCGGTTTCTTCTTCCAGCTCGCGCACGGCTGACGCTTCAATCGACTCGCCCGCCGTGATGTCGCCGACCAGGCCGGCCGGCATCTCGATGGTGGCCGACTGCAGCGGCACGCGGAACTGTTCGACGAACACCACCTTGTCCTCGGGGGTGACCGCGATGATGATCGCCGCCAGGCCACCGGCATGGGTGCGCTCGCTGTACTCCCACGTGCCGCGCACGACCATGCGCTGGTACTTGCCTTCGTAGACGACGCGCGGGGCTTCGGTGTTTCTCTGGCTCATGCGGGCTCGCTGTAGGAGGGAGGGAAATCGTTGGGACCGGCCGCTGTGGCCGCACCGGGATCGTTGACGCCTGCGGCGCTGAACAGACGCCGGCGGGTCAGCGGGCCGAAGCGCAGCGCCTGGCACAGGCCGCCCAGCAGCTCCGGGTCCGCCGCCTGGCGCAGCAGGCCCGGCTGGCAGCCTTCCAGCGGCGCGTCCAGCGCGATGGTGGTCAGCTGCCGCCAGAGCTGGGCGTGGTCGCGCTGCTCGCGCAGGCGCACGGCCATCTGTGCGGCGCCGCGAAGGCGCAGGAACGGCACTTCGTCCAGGCGTTCGTACAGCGCGTCCATGCTGCCGAAGTGGGCCAGCAGCACCGCCGCCGATTTGGCGCCCACTCCGCTGATTCCGGGAATGTTGTCCACCGCATCGCCACACAGGGCCAGGTAATCGGCGATCTGGTGTGCGTGCACGCCGTGCCGCGCCTTTACCCCGGCCACGTCCCAGCGCTGGTTGCGTGCGTAGTCCCACTGTTCGTCGTGGTCCAGCAGCAGCTGCGACAGGTCCTTGTCGGCGGAAATGATCAGGCCGCGATGGCTGTGCCGGTGCTGGTGCAGCGCGCTGCCGATCAGGTCGTCGGCCTCGTAGTCATGGTGGGCGAGCACCACCAGGCCCAGCGCCGCGCACAACGCCTTGCAGTGCACGAACTGTCGCTTCAGTGCTTCCGGCGCCGGGTCGCGGTTGGCCTTGTAGGCCGCGTACAGGCGGTGGCGGAAGCCGCTGTCGAGCGCTTCGTCGAAGGCGATGGCGATGTGCCGGGGGCGCTCGCGCTCGAGCAGGTCCAGCAGGAAGCGGGCGAACCCGTGCACCGCATTGGTCGGCCAGCCCTGGCTGTCCTGGAACTCGTCCGGCAGCGAATGCCAGGCGCGGAACACATAGATGCTGGCATCCACCAGGTACAGCGGCGGCGGCAGCGGCACGGCATTCACGGCGCTCACTGGCCGGTCCAGTCCTGCAGCAGGGCCGCGGCGTCCGGCCGCTCGCGCTCGGGCACGTCGGCCTTGGGGGTGCCGATATGGATGAAGCCGGCGATACCTTCGCCCTCGGCCAGGCCCAGGTGGGCATGCACGGCGGGGTCGAAGGCCATCCACGCGGTCAGCCACTGCGCGCCGAAGCCTAGCGCCTGGGCGGCCTGCAGCAGGGCGAAGCAGACGCAGCCGGCAGTCATCAGCTGCTCCTGTTCGGGCACTTTGGCGTCCGGGCGCGGGCTGGCAACCACCACGATCACCACCGGGGCGTGGCTGAAGCGCTGGCGGTCCTTCTCGAACACCGCCTCGCCGGCCTGCGGATCGCGCTGGCGGCTGCGTTCGACCAGGAAGTCCCCCAGGGTGTGACGGGCATCGCCGGCAATCTTCAGGAAACGGAACGGGACGCGCTTGCCGTGGTCGGGCACGCGGACCGCCGACTGCAGCATGCGCAGCAGGGTGGCCGGGTCCGGGCCGGGCTCGCCCAGCTGCCGCGAGGGCACCGAACGGCGGGCGTCTAGGGCGAGCAGGGCTGCGGGGTCGGGCATGGAGTCTGAACCGGTCATCACGGGCTGAAGATTATAGTCGGGGCGGTTGGTGACGCTGTCTGCGTCGTGTTTGCCCCTTCAATATCAAACTGTGATGAACGTCATGCCACTGCCGGGCAACCGGCGAGCCCTTCCCCTCGCCTCGCAGGCCCCGCACGGCTTAGGATATCCGTCTTGCCGGGCCGCCGGTCGTGAGGTTTGAAGTGAGGACTGTTTCACTGTCCGTGACGGGCTGGCCGGCCTACCATCGACGATCCGGTACATGGGGTGTACCGGTCCTCGCGATGTCCATGATGCCTGTCGTACCAGAGAAGGTGGGGAGCCTTCCCGAATGATGAGTGCGCCCACTCAGATGGGATCGTCGGGTCGTGACCCGGCCCAGCTCAAGCGTGCGCGTGACGCTGTCCTGCCCGCGCTGGGTCAGGCCTTCGGCGCGGCGCTGGCGCGGTTTGACGATGCCCTGTTCGATCGAGCCGGCAATGCCGGCTCGTCGCAGTTGCTGTTCCTGGATGCCATGCGCGAACTGCGCCGGCGCCGGGACGAGATCACCGCGGCCTTTGCCGCCCACCTGGACCAGGCCTGGGCCGCGCTGGCCGACGGCCAGCCGCTGTCCGCCGAAGCCACCCTGTCCGGGCCGGCCGAGGAAAGCCTGAGCCTCATTCCCGAGCATGTCCTGGAATCGCGGCTGGCGGTGCGCAACTTCGCCACCGTGCTGCTGCGCGATTTCAAGCCGGTGCTGGCCCGCCTCGACCGTCGCCTCGGCTGGCTGGTCGGCGGTCTGGAACTGGACGCCGACCTCGACCCGATCAGCCCCGAGCACCTGGGCGTGGCCATCCACCAGGCCTTCGTCGGGTGCGAGCTGGCCCCGGAAGTACACCTCGTGCTGATCAAGCTGTGCGAGCGCGACATGCGCACGCCGGTGGGTCGCATCTACGAGAAGCTGGACGAGCAGTTGGCGGCCGCCGGTGTGATGCCGCAGATGGGCGCCCCGCGGCGACCGCTGTCGGCGGCCCCGGCCTCGGCCCCGCAGGCCCCGCACGGGCTGGACGACCTGGTCGAGCAGCGCCAGACGTCGGGCTTCGAGACCGATTTCAGCACCGAGGAGCAGGCCGCACCGGCCTGGGCGCAGCGGTTTGCCGCGCGCTGGTCCGAACGTCGTGGCCACATGCAGCAGCAGCTGCCCGGCGAGAACGGCATGCCCGGCGGCGCGCCGGCCGGGTCGGGCGAAGCCTATCCCGGCCAGCAGGGCCAGCAGGGGATGCTGCTGGAGGCGCTGCACGAACTGCTGCAGCAGACCCGGCATGTCCGCGAGGACGCCACGTCGGCCGCGCAGGTGGCGGTGGGCCAGCATCGCCCGCTCAGCCAGCGCGAGATGATGTCGGTGCTGTCGCTGCTGCAGGCCACGCCCAGCGCCACCCTTCGCGCGGCCATCGGCGAGGACGGCGAATCGCTGGCGCAGCGGCTGAAGAGCGAAGTGCTGTCCAACGCCACCCGCCTCGGCGTGGATCCCGGCCAGACGCGGCTGGACCCGCAGGACGAGGATGCGATCGACCTGGTCGGCATGCTGTTCGACGTGATGCTGGACGAACGCGAACTGGAAGGCCGCTCGCGCGAGTTGATCGGCCGCCTGGTGGTTCCCTTCGTCAAAGTCGCCATGCTCGACCGCCGCATGTTCGTGCAGAAGACCCATCCGGCCCGCAAGCTGCTCAATTCGCTGGCCGAGGCGTGCGAAGGCAACACCGGCGAAAGCCAGGCCGAGCGCATGCTGATGGCCAAGGTCGAGGAGATCATCGAGCGCCTGGTCGCCGAGTTCAACGAGAACCTGGCGATCTTCCTGACCCTGGAAGAAGAATTCCGCGATTTCCTGCTGCAGCATCGTCGCCGCGTGGAAATCGCCGAGCGCCGCGCCGCCGAAACTCAGCGTGGCCAGGAAAAGCTGGAGATGGCCCGCAACCGCGCCGGCGCCGAACTGGACCGCCGCATCGGCGATGCCACCCTGCCGCCGGCGATCGCCGAGTTCCTGCGCCAGCCGTGGCAGCACCACCTGACCCTGGCGCTGCTGCGCGAGGGCGAGGACGGCGCGTCCGTGGCCGAGGCACTGAGCCTGGGCGATGGCTTGCTGGAAGAAGTGGCCGAGGCACGCCGGCACATCATCGGCAAGCCGTGGCTGCAGGCCTGGCAGCCGGTGCTGGCCAAGGTGTTCGCCAGTGTCGGCGTGCATGGTGACGCGGCCTCGGCCGCCATCGATGCGCTGCACGGCACCCTGCAGGGCATTGCCGAATCGCGGCCGGAACTGCAGCGCGCGCTGCCGGAACTGCCGCAGGTCGCGCTGCCGACCGCGCCGGTGCCCGAAGCCAGTGCCGTGGAACTGGCCGGGCAGGTCGATACCGATGATTTCGACAATGCCGACGCCGATCGCTTCCGTCGCATGGAAATCGGCAACTGGCTGGACTTCGTCGACAAGGACGGCAAGGTCCAGGCCGGCAAGCTGTCCTGGATCAGCCCGATCTCCTCGCGCCTGCTGTTCGTCAACCGCCGCGGCGTGCGCTTCTGCGTGGCCTCGCCGGAAGAACTGGCGGTGATGGTGCGGCTGGGCCGCCTGCGCGCCCACGTCGACGATGGCGCCTTCGACAGCGCCATGCAGGGCGTGATCGACCGCCTGGACCCGGGCAGCGCCACCCTGCACTGAGGGGTGGCCGCCTGCTAGGATCGGGAAAACTCACCGATCAGCGGGGACCTGCATGGCCGTGGCGTTGCTGGGGATGAAGGAGACCGCGCCGGGCGAACGGCGCGTGGCACTGACGCCGGAAACGGCGCGCAAGCTTGGGGCGTTGGGCGTCACCGTCTGGTACGAAGCCGGCGCCGGACTGGCTGCGGGCTTCCCCGATGCCGCCTATGACGATGCCGGCGCGCGCGTCTTCGACGCTGGCCGCTGGAGCGAGATCGACATCCTGCTGTGCGTGCAGGCGCCACCGGCGGCGGTGCTGGCCCAGCTCAAGCCGGGCGCCAGCGTAGTCGGCCTGCTCACTCCGGCCAGCGACCCATCGCTGGCGGCGCTGGCAAGTGACGACCGCCTGTTGTTGTTCCCGCTGCAGCAGCTGCCGCGCACCACGCGTGCGCAGGCCATGGACGTGCTCAGTTCACAGGCCGGCATGGCCGGCTACAAGGCCGCGCTGATCGCCGCCGAGCGCGCGCCGCGCTTCTTCCCGATGCTGACCACGGCGGCCGGTACCGTGCGCCCGGCCAAGGTGCTGGTGATCGGTGCCGGCGTGGCCGGCCTGCAGGCGATCGCCACCGTGCGCCGTCTCGGCGCGCAGGTGGAAGGCTTCGACGTGCGCCCGGAAACCCGTGAACAGATCCAGTCGTTGGGCGCACGCTTTCTCGACCTGGGGGTGAGCGCAGCGGGCGAGGGCGGCTATGCGCGCGCGCTGACCGACGAGGAGCGCGCCGAGCAGCAGCGCCGCCTTGCTGACCATCTGCGCAGCGTGGACGTGGTGATCTGCACCGCGGCCGTGCCAGGCCGGCCGGCACCCACCATCGTCACTGCGGCGATGGTCGAGGGCATGGCGGCGGGCAGCGTGATCGTCGATCTGGCCGCCGAGAGCGGTGGCAATTGTGCAATGACCCAGCCGGGCCAGTGCATCGACCACCAGGGCGTGGCCATCGACGGCCCGCTGAACCTGGCCAGCCGCGGCGCCACCCAGGCCAGCGAGATGTACGCGCGCAACCTGTTGAACTTCGTTACCCTGTTCGTGCAGGGCGGTCAGCTGGGCTTCGACTGGGAAGACGAACTGCTGGCGAAGACGCGCTGGCAGGCGTGACCCGGCCCGCACGCTGTAGAGCCGAGCCCATGCTCGGCTTGCGCAGAGGCGATGAAGCAGCCGAGCGTGGGCTCGGCTCTACAAAGAGCTCCACGCGGCTTTGAAGCGGCAGCGCCGGGCCATGCCCGGCGAGCGCAGCGGCCCGCACAGGTTCCGCCGGGCATGGCCCGGCGCTACCCGTTTACCGCGGCTTCGCCGGCGGCGGATTCTCCCGCACCCACTCTTTGCGCTGTTCCGGCGTCATGTCCGTCCAGCGCTCGCGCAGTGCATCGCGCTGGGCCTGGCTCAACGTGCGCATCTGGCCGTACAGCGCGCGCGCCTGCTCACGCTGTTCCGGGCTCATGTGCTCGAAGCGGCGCAGGCCGCGGCGGGCCTTGTCGCGTTCTTCCGGGCTCATCGACTGCCAGCGCTGGCCGTGCGAGAGCATGCGCTGGCGCTGGCCGGCATCGGCGCCGTTCCAGCGGTCACGCAGCGGGGCCAGCAGCGCATCGCGCTGGGCCGGGCTGAGCTGTTCCCAGTTCGGCAGCGCGGCGCTCGCGCCCGGCGTGGTGGCAGGCGCGGTCGTCTGTGCCAGCAGCGGCGCAGCCGGCAGCAGGACCAGGGCGAACAGCAGGGACAGGGTGGGGCGTTGCAGCATGGTTCTCACTCCATTGCCAGGTCGGTGTCGCCCAGCCACAGGTACATGTCGGGATTCTCGTCGTACAGCGCGCTGTTGTCTTCCACCGTGGCCACCGTCGGTGCCGGGGCCGGGGCGGTGTGCGTGCCCGGGCCGGTGAACTGCACGCCGATGCCCAGCGCCATCACCAGCGAACAGGCACTGGCCAGCCACCAGCGCCAGCGGCCCCGGTGCGCCGCGTGCGCGCCATGGCGGGCCTGGCGCAGGCGCGCCAGGGTGGCCGGCGACAGCGACTGCAGCGACTGCGCGTGCAGGCTGCGCAGGGCGTCATCGGAAGGCAGGGAGCGGTTCACGGGTGGTTCTCCAGGTAATCCTGCAGCGCCTGTCGGGCGCGTGCCAGATGGGTCTTTACCGCGCCTTCGCTGCATCCCATGGCGCGGGCGGTGGTGGCCCCGTCCAGGTCCTGCAGCACGCGCAGGGTGAAGGCTTCGCGCTGGCGGGCGGGCAGGGTGCGCAGGGCCTGCACCAGCTGCTGGTACTGCTGGCGCTGCTCGTGCGCCTGTGCCGGGTCCGGGCCGGGGTCGGCCCAGTCGATGTCGGCGCCGTCGGCATCGTGGTTGTCGCGCCAGAACGGCAGGCGGAAGCGGCGCCGGCGCTGCAGGTCGATCACCCGCCTGCGCAGGATGCTCCAGAACAGCGGCGCCCATTCGGCGGCCGGCTTGTCGGCGTAGTCCAGCATGCGCAGCAGGGCATCCTGTACCGCGTCCAGGGCATCCTCGCGCTGGCGCAGGCCGGCTTCGGCGAAGCGGAAGGCGCGCGGGCCGACGCTGGCCAGGAACGCGTCCAGCGATGCCGGCAGGGCATCGGCGTCGGCGGTCGGGGGGAGGGGGCTGCTCACCAGCACAGGGTACGGTTCCTCGCTCGGGGTCACCATCGACAACGCGTGAGCGGGGCTTTGGTTGACCGGAGTACGCGTCGGGTTCAGCCCGTGGTTATGATGGGGCGACGAAGACAGAGCGGGAGGCGTTGCCGATGAGTGACGGGTTCGTGGCGCTGTACATCTTCATGCTGGCCGCAATCGCGGGCCACGTGATCATTTCGCGGGTGCCGGTCATCCTGCATACCCCGCTGATGTCGGGTTCCAACTTCATCCACGGCATCGTGCTGATCGGCGCGATGGTGGTGCTGGGCCAGGCGCAGACACCGCTGGAGAAGGCCCTGGGCTTCCTCGCCGTGGTGCTGGGCGCCGGCAACGCCGCCGGTGGCTACGTGGTAACAGCGCGCATGCTGGAAATGTTCAAGCCGAGCGCGCCCAAGGGTGGCAAGGACGAACCGAAGGAGCCGCAGGCTTGAACATCAGCACCGTCGAACTGCTCGATTGGCTGGTCAAGGCCAGCTACCTGGTGGCCGCAACGCTGTTCCTGCTCGGCCTGCAGCGCATGGCCTCGCCGCTCACCGCGCGCAGCGGCATCCGCTGGGCCGGGCTGGGCATGCTGCTGGCCACGGTGGCCACCTTCTTCCTGCCCGAACTGCACAACGTGCCGCTGATCCTGGTGGCGCTGCTGCTCGGCGCCGGCTTGGCCTGGTGGTCGGCCGGCAGGGTCGCCATCACCGACATGCCGCAGATGGTGGCGCTCTACAACGGCATGGGCGGTGGCTCGGCGGCGGCCATCGGCGCGGTGGAACTGCTGCGCTATGCCTTCCTGGCCAACCGCGATACCAGCCACTGGAGCGCGCAGGCGCTGGCCGACCTGGCCGCCCGCCAGCCCTCGGCCACCATGCTGCTGCTGGCGGTGGTCGGCGCGGCCATCGGCGCGGTGTCGCTGTCCGGTTCGGTCATCGCCTGGGCCAAGCTCGACGGGCGCCTGGACAAGCGCGTTACCTGGCCCGGCCAGCAGGCGCTGAACCTGCTGGTGGCGCTGGCCGTGGTGGTGCTGGCGATCATCGCCGCCAGCACGCTCACCACCTGGTCCATCGTCGCCTTCTTCGTGCTGGCGCTGGCCCTGGGCGTGCTGATGACGCTGCCCATTGGCGGCGCCGACATGCCGGTGGTGATCTCGCTGTACAACGCGTTCACCGGCCTGGCGGTGTCCTTCGAAGGCTACGTGCTGGGCAACGAGGCGCTGATCATCGCCGGCATGATGGTCGGCGCGGCCGGCATCCTGCTGACGCGGCTGATGGCCAAGGCGATGAACCGGCCGATCAGCAACGTGCTGTTCTCCAACTTCGGCGGTGGCGCCGGTGGCGAAGCGCAGGCGATCACCGGTTCGCAGAAGCCGATCGAAGCGGCCGACGTGGCGGCGATGATGGCCTTCGCCGAGCGCGTGGTGATCGTGCCCGGCTACGGCATGGCCGTGGCCCAGGCCCAGCACAAGATCTGGGAACTGGCGCAGCGTCTGGGCCAGCGCGGGGTGAAGGTGAAGTTCGCCATCCACCCGGTGGCGGGTCGCATGCCGGGGCACATGAACGTGCTGCTGGCCGAAGCGGGCGTGCCCTACGACCTGATCGCCGACATGGACGACATCAACCCCGAATTCGCCAACACCGACGTGGTGCTGGTGATCGGTGCCAACGACGTGGTCAACCCGGTGGCACGCACCGACCCGGCCAGCCCGATCTACGGCATGCCGGTGCTGGACGTGGTCAACGCCCGCAACGTGGTGGTGATCAAGCGTGGCAAGGGCACCGGTTTTGCCGGCATCGAGAATGCGCTGTTCTACGCCGACAACACCCGCATGCTGTACGGCGATGGCGCCGAAGCCGCGGCCTCGCTGGTGAGCGAACTGAAGGCGCTCGACGGCGGGCATTGAAGGCCGCGTGCCGCTGCGCTCGCCGGGCATGGCCCGGCGCTACCCGTGCAGGCGTCCAGGTAGCGCCGGGCCATGCCCGGCGGCTCTACCCGATCAGCGCGCCAGCCAGGCGCCAACGACCACGGCCACGGCCAGCCAGATCCATTCAACGGCTCCGTTGGCCAGGCTGGTCAGGGTCCAGGCCAGGTGCGGGCCCATCCGCAGCGCGGCATCCATCGGGTTCAGGCCGATCGAACCGCCCATCCAGGCGCTGGCGATGCACCAGTAGGCCACCGCGCTCACCAGCACGGTGCCCAGCACCACCAGCGCGATGCGCAGGCGGCCCGGGCCCAGCGTGCCCAGGCGCAGCATGAACGTGAGTTCCAGGGCGGTCAGCACCGCCATCCAGCCGACCTGGCGACCGGTCATCAGGGCCAGCAGCACCCAGACCATCGGGGCGACAACCAGACCCAGCAGCAGCATGAAGGGCCAAAGCCAGGTGACGGTCCTGGCACGCGCGGCATTGGAGGACATCGAAGCTTCCTGAAGGACACCCACAGGATACTGTGGTTTGCCGCGGTGCACCGGCGGGGGCAGGGCGGCTGGGCTAGAATGCCGTCTTGCGTGGCTTCGGCCGCGGCCCCATATCGGTCCCCATGTATTCCCGTAGCAGCGAACCTGTCCACTTCGAACGCGATTGCGAGGCCGTCATGGTCCCGCAGGGCGACACCGTGACCCTGCCTGCCGGCAGCTATGGCTATATCACCCAGGCGTTGGGCGGCAGCTATTCGGTGTTCGTCGAAGGCAACCTGTTCCGCATCGCCGGCAAGGACGGCGACGCCATCGGCAAGGAGGCCCCGGCGCCGCTGGAACTGCCCGCCGATGCCACCGATGAACAGGTGGAACAGCTGGTGTGGCAGCAGCTTCGCACCTGCTTCGACCCGGAAATTCCGGTCAACATCGTCGAACTGGGCCTGGTCTATGAAGTCGAGATCAAGCATCTGGACGAGGGCCAGCGCGAGATCGACGTGAAGATGACTCTGACCGCACCCGGCTGCGGCATGGGCGACATCTTGGTCGATGACGTGCGCAGCAAGCTCGAGATGGTCCCGACCGTGGCCCAGGCCGATGTCGAACTGGTGTTCGACCCGCCGTGGAACCAGCACATGATGTCCGAGGCCGCCCGGCTTGAAACCGGCATGCTTTGACCCACGGCCCGCCGCACGGCGGGTCCGGCACTACCCGCAACCAGAACAGGAAACCTCCGGTGTCCCAGTCCATTCCCAGCTTCGCCGTCACCCGTTCGGACCACCCGCGCAGCGCTGAAGAGCGCGCCCAGATCCTGGAGAAGCCGGGCTTCGGCCTGCACTTCACCGATCACATGGTGGAAGTGCGCTGGGACAAGAACACCGGCTGGCACAATGCCAACGTGCGTGCCTATGGCCCGCTGCAGCTGGACCCGGCCGCGGCCGTCCTGCACTACGGCCAGGAAATCTTCGAAGGCATCAAGGCCTACCGCCACGCCGATGGTTCGATCTGGACCTTCCGCCCGGATGCCAACGGCCGCCGGCTGCAGCGTTCGGCGCAGCGCCTGGCGCTGCCGGAACTGCCGGTGGAGATCTTTGTCGAATCGCTGAAGCAGCTGATCGCGCTGGACAGCGACTGGGTGCCGTCGGCCGATGAGTCCAGCCTGTACTTCCGTCCGTTCATGATCGGCGACGAAGCCTTCCTCGGCGTGCGCGGCGCGCACAAGGCCGGCTATTACGTCATCGCCAGCCCGGCCGGCCCGTACTTCGCCAAGGGCGTTGCCCCGGTGTCGATCTGGCTGTCCACCGAATACGCGCGTGCAGCCAAGGGCGGCACCGGCGCGGCCAAGTGCGGTGGCAACTACGCCGCCTCGCTGCTGCCGCAGCAGAAGGCGCAGGCACAGGGCTGCTCGCAGGTGCTGTTCCTGGATCCGGTCGAAGGCAAGTACCTGGAAGAACTGGGCGGCATGAACGTCTTCCTGGTCTACAAGGACGGCACCCTGGTCACCCCGGAACTGTCCGGCAGCATCCTCGAGGGCATCACCCGCGAAAGCATCCTGCAGCTGGCCCGCGACCGCGGCATGAAGGTCGAAGAGCGCAAGGTCACCATCGACGAGTGGAAGGACGGCGTGGCCTCCGGCGACATCGCCGAAGTGTTCGCCTGCGGTACCGCCGCGGTGGTCACTCCGATCGGCCAGCTCAAGGGCGAAGGCTTCTCGGTGGGCGACATCAACGCCCCGGCCGGCGAAGTGACGATGTCGCTGCGCAAGGAGCTGACCGACATCCAGTACGGCCGCCAGCCGGACCGCCACAACTGGCTGGTCAAGCTGGGCTGATCGCCCGTACCAGGTCTGTAGAGTCCAGCCCACGCTTGGCTGCGCTCCCTGTAGAGTCGTGCCATGCTCGACTGCCGTACCCGGAAAGCCCGTCCCCGTGACGGGCTTTCTGCGTTTCAGCAACCATCTCCGGCAGGCAGCCTGCCGATGTCGGCAAAGACATGAGTGGACACTCAAAGTCCCGTTCATGTCTGTCGAGGTCACGTGAAAGTTCCTTCACCTTCACAAACCCTACACCCAAAACGTCTCATATCAGACATTTCACGTTGCTGAAAAGACGCTGAAAATCTTGTGGAGTCCGTTTCAGGCCATTAGCGTCAACAGTGCGGCGGGTCGCAGGGGAATCCGCTGACTGACCGGACTTCGAGTCACGCGTGCACACCTCCATCGCGCGCTCGGGCCGGTGCTTCTGCCCATTCCGGCATTCACACCACTAGAAAGGGAAATTCCGATGTCCCAGGTTTCGCAACCGCGCCTGCGCAAGTCGTGGGTGGTTCTCAGTGCTTCCGTCATCACCTCCCTGCTGCTGGCCGCCCCGGCCTTCGCTGGCGATGTCCAGCTCAGCGGGTTGAAGTCCGCGCCGGAGCACCGGCAGTTCATCGTCAAGTTCAAGGACGGCAACCAGCTGGTGGCCAACACCACCGCACTGGCCTCGTCGCTGAAGGCCGCTGCCGCCGGCCTGCCCAGCGCCCAGGGTCGCGCCCTCGGCCTGCAGCAGGTCCGCCGCCTGGCTACCGGTCCGAGCGTGGTGCGCTCCGACCGCTCGCTGGACCAGGCCGAATCCGAGCTGCTGATGCGCAAGCTCGCCTCCGACCCGAACGTCGAATACGTGGAAGTCGACCAGATCATGCGTGCCAACCTGGTGCCCAACGATCCGCGCTTGAGCGAACAGTGGGGCTTCGGCACGTCCAGTGCGTCGATCAACGTGCGCCCTGCGTGGGATCAATCCACCGGCACCGGCGTGGTCGTGGCGGTCATCGATACCGGCATCACCAGCCATCCGGATCTGAACGCCAACATCCTGCCCGGCTACGACTTCATCAGCGATGCCGCGATGGCGCGCGATGGCGGCGGCCGTGACAACAACCCCAATGATGAAGGCGACTGGTACGCCGCCAACGAGTGCGGCGCCGGCTACCCGGCCTCCAACTCCAGCTGGCACGGCACCCACGTGGCCGGCACCATCGCCGCGGTGACCAACAACAGCACCGGCGTCGCCGGTACCGCCTACAACGCCAAGGTCGTGCCGGTGCGCGTGCTGGGCAAGTGCGGCGGCTACACCTCCGACATCGTCGACGCCATCACCTGGGCCTCCGGTGGCACCGTCAGCGGCGTGCCGGCCAACGCCAATCCGGCAGAAGTGATCAACATGTCGCTGGGTGGCAGCGGCACCTGTTCGACCACCTACCAGAACGCCATCAACGGCGCGGTCGGCCGTGGCACCACCGTGGTGGTGGCTGCCGGCAACGAGTCGGCCAATGTCTCCACCTCGGTGCCGGCCAACTGCGCCAACGTCGTGGCGGTCGCCGCAGTGACCTCGGCCGGCGCCAAGGCCAGTTTCTCCAACTACGGCAACGGCATCGACATCTCGGCACCGGGCGCGAACATCCTCTCCACCCTAAACACCGGCACCACGGTGCCGGCCAGCGCGACCTATGCGTCCTACAACGGCACCTCGATGGCGGCGCCGCACGTGGCCGGCGTCGTGGCGCTGATGCAGTCGGTGGCGCCCTCGCCGCTGAGCCCGGCGCAGGTGGAAAGCATCATCAAGAGCACCGCGCGTGCACTGCCGGGCGCCTGCTCGGGCGGCTGCGGCGCGGGCATCGTTGATGCCAATGCAGCGGTGACCGCCGCCAAGAATGGTACCGGCGGCGGCACCAACCCGGACCCGGGTGGCACCGTGCTGCAGAACAACGTCCCGGTGACCGGCCTGGGCGCGGCCAGCGGTGCCTCGCTCAGCTACACGGTGCAGGTGCCGGCCGGCCGCTCGCAGCTGCGCGTGGCGATCAGTGGCGGCAGCGGTGATGCCGACCTGTACGTGCGCCAGGGCAGTGCCCCGACCGACACGACCTACACCTGCCGCCCGTACCTGAGCGGCAACAACGAAACCTGCACCATCAACAACCCCGCCGCCGGCACCTGGCACGTCAGGGTGAAGGGGTACAGCACCTTCTCGGGCGTCACCCTCAACGCCCAGTACTGAGCCCAAGTCCCTCTCCAAGGGCACGCCCCGGCTCCGGCCGGGGTGTCTTTTCTGGAGGCCGAGCCTACGCTCGGCTGGTTTCCGTAGAGCCGAGCCCATGCTCGGCTGTCAGAAAGCTGCCGAGCATGGGCTCGGCACTACGGGTTCGTCAGACCGACTCGAAGCGGTTCGCCGCCACGTTCTTGCGCACGTGCTGCGGGTCGAAGATGCGGCCGTTCATCGCGATGTACACGCCGGTCGGCAGCGACTGCACCGCACCGATCGCACAGCCGATGTTGAACTCCGCATCCGAACCACGGAAGCGTGCCGGGCTCAGCGCACCGGTCATCACGATGGTCTTGTCCGGAATCGTCGCCAGCACCTGGCCGGTCTGCACCATCGAATCGGTGCCGTGGGTGACCAGCACGTGGCGGGTCGCCTGCGCGGCGATGGTGGCGCGGATCAGCTCGCGGTCGTCATCGTTGATGTGCAGCGAATCCTTGCGCAGGATCGGAATGACGTTGAAGCGGAAGGTCACCCCCAGCTCCCGCAGGATCATGCCGATCTGCGGATCACCGATCTGGTAGTCCGACTTGTCGTCGAAATAGATCTTGTCGATCGTGCCACCGGTGGTGACGACCAGGAGCTCTTCCATCATGTGCATGCGCGAAACCAGGACAGGTACAGCGGCGCGGGGCCGGGAACACAGATGATAAGGCCCGGCGGCCGCAGCGTCAGCGTCGCTTGCTGAAGCGGGCGCGCAGCCCCGGCAGGCTGGCGGTGAAGATCACCAGCAGGGCCAGGGCGATCTCGATCAGCGCCAGCCAGCGGGTCTGCGGGTGGCTCCAGGCGCTCATCACCCCGTGGCTGAACCAGCCCAGGGCCAGTACCGAGGCCCAGAACCCGGCCTTGCGCCAGCCCAGGCGCAGAGCGATGGCCAGCGCCAGCGGCGGCGCGGTGAACACCAGCTGGGTGGCCAACCAGTGCCTGTCATTGATGAACCAGCCTACGTAAAGCGCCGCCAGGCCCAGCAGGGCCAGCAGCACGGCCGTGCGCGGCGCTGTGTTCATCGGGCCAGCCGCTGTGCGATGTCGGCCACCCGGCGGCCCAGCGCACGGGCCAGCACGGCCTCATCGTCGGTCGGCTGCGGGTCGTCGGCGGCACCGGCCACGTGGCTGGCGCCATACGGCGTACCGCCACTGGTGGTGTGGCTCAGCGCCGGCTCGGTGAAGGGAATGCCGACGATCAGGCAGCCGTGGTGCAGCAGCGGCACCTGCATCGACAGCAGGGTCGATTCCTGTCCGCCGTGCATCGAGGCGGTGGAAGTGAACACGCCGGCCGGCTTGCCGGCGAGGGTGCCATTGACCCACTCGGCGCCCAGGCCATCGAGGAAATGCTTGACCGGCGCGGCCATGTTGCCGAAGCGGGTAGGGCTGCCCAGCAGCACGCCCTGGCACTCGGCCAGGTCCTGCACGTTCACGTAGGGCGCGCCGTCATCGGGTACCGGCGGCTGCGCGGTCTGGGTCACCGCGGCCACCGGCGGCACCGTGCGCAGGCGCGCGGTCATGCCCTGCACCTCGCCGATGCCCCGCGCGATCTGGCGCGCCAGCCGTGCCACCGAACCGCCCCGGCTGTAGTACAGCACCAGAATCTCGCCCATCGCGTGCAGGTCTCCTCATCGTGTGGATGCCAGTATGGCTATCCTGCATCGATTCCGCATCGGGTACCCTTGCGCCGATGGAACCTCTGGATACGCTCAACCTGTGGATGGATCGCGCGCGGGATCGCGCCCGGGCCGCCAGCTTCGGCCGCTTCCTCTGGCGCCGCTTCCTCGACGACCGCCTGTTCCAGGCAGCGGCGGCGCTGGCCTACACCACTGTGTTCGCGCTGGTGCCGCTGGCGATCGTGGTATTTGGCGTGCTGTCGGCGTTCCCGGTGTTCGACCGCTGGAGCGACCAGCTCAGCGATTACGTGTTCTCCAACTTCGTGCCCAGCGCCGCGCGCGCGGCCGAAGGCTACCTGCGGCAGTTCTCGGCCAGTGCCGGCCAGCTCACCGCCGCCGGCTTCATCGCCCTGGTGGTGTCGCTGCTGATCACCCTCAACAGTGTCGAGGAAACCTTCAACCAGATCTGGCGCGTGGGCAGCACGCGGCCCAAGCTGACCCGCTTCCTGGTCTACTGGACGGTGCTGACCCTCGGCGCGATGCTCGCGGCCGCTTCGCTGGCGGTGTCGGCGCGGGTGCTGGCACTGCCGCTGTTCGGCACCCAGGAAGGGCGCTGGCTGGCCGACCTGTCGCTGCGGCTGGCGCCGGTGCTGATTGAATTTGTCTGCATCATGCTGGTCTACCGGGTAGTGCCACATCACACGGTGAAGTGGCGGCATGCGATTCCCGGCGCGGTGCTGGCGGCAGTGCTGCTGGAACTGATCAAGTGGGGCATCGGTGCCTACCTGGGCAGCTTCCAGTCCTACCAGAAGCTCTATGGCACGGTCGCCTTCGTGCCGATCCTGCTGCTGTGGATCTACCTGTGCTGGGTGGCGGTGCTGCTGGGTGCGTCGCTGGCCTCGTCGATGGCCGCCTTCCGCTACCAGCCAGTGGAACTGCGCCTGCCGCAGGGTTTCGAGTTCTACGGCCTGCTACGCCTGCTCGGACGCTTCCAGCAGGCGCGCGCGCTCGGCAAAAGCCTTGACGACGATGAGATCCTGCGACTGGAACCGCTGCTGACCGATGCGCTGCTGCATGATCTGGTCTGCGAACTGCAGGCCCATGGCCTGCTGCGCCGCGACGAGAATGGCGACTGGCTTCTCGCGCGGGATCTGGACCAAGTCAGTCTGTCTGACCTTTACGAATGGACGCAGCTGCGCATCCCGGTAGCCGAGCAGTTCCTGCCGTACCGCGATGACAGCTTGGGCAAGGCCGCGCTTGCCGCCCTGGACGAACTTCGCCTGCCGCTGCGCGAGCGCCTCAAGCGCCGCGTCAGCGACATCTATCCTGATTACGGAGATACCCCATGATCCGCACGCCCCTGTTGAAGGCCCTGCCGCTGGCTCTGTTGGTGGCTCTGGCCGCCTGCAAGCCCGCACAGGAACCGACCCCGGCCAGCAGTGCACCGCCGGCCCAGGCGCCGACGCCCGCGGCTCCGGCGGCGGTGGAGGGCGCGGATGAGAATCCGGCCGAGCGCACGACCGCCGAGTTCCCGACCCTGAAGATGAAGGCCATCGACGGCAGCGACTACGACCTGGCTGCGCACCGTGGCAAGTGGGTAGTGGTGAATTTCTGGGCGACCTGGTGTGCACCGTGCCGCAAGGAGATGCCGGAGCTGTCGGCGCTGCATGCGATGCGCAGCAACATCGAAGTGGTGGGCCTGGCCTACGAGGACATCGAGACGCCGGAGATGCAGGCGTTCCTGGCCAAGCATCCGGTGACCTACCCGATCGTGTTGGTCGATCCGTTCGACCCGCCGGCCGACTTCGCGATTCCGCGCGGGTTGCCGCTGACGCACCTGATCGATCCGAACGGCAAGGTCGCGCACACGTTCCTGGGGCCGGTCACCGCAACCGACGTCGAACAGCAGATCGCTGCTGCAAAGTAGGTTTTTTTGTTTGCAGGGCTTGCAGCCCTGCACCTGCTGCAATCAACGTCAAACGCCTGCATTCCATCCATGGGGGCTTGGTCGCGGCATCCATGCCGCTCACACCCCAGGCCGCGCGCCCCGGTAGAGCCACGCCATGCGTGGATGAACTCATTCGATATCCGACAGATGCGCCGACCAACGGTCGGCACCCACCAACAGCAGCCGTTGCCCACACCCACAGTGCCCCGCCATTCCACGGAATGCACGCCGTTGCTCTGGTTTTGGCCGTTGCTTGAAGGCTTCGGCAGGTGCAGGGCGCAGCCCTGCCGAACCACCCTCATTCCTTGACCGGGAAATCCTCGATCGGTCGCAGCACGTCGTAGTGCTCCACGTGCAGCTTGCCCTTCAACTTCGGCAGATCCAGCACCGGCTCATCCACCCGCGTATCCGGCAGCCGGTCCAGCAGGTTGCGCACCAGCGACAACCGCCCCAGCCGCTGGTCGTTGAAATCCACCAGCGTCCACGGCGCCGCGTCGCGATGCGTGGCCCGCAGCATTGCCTCGCGCGCCTCGGTGTAGGCGCTGTACTTGCTGCGTGATTTCAGATCCACCGGCGACAGCTTCCAGCCCTTCAGTGGATCGCTGTGGCGCTCCTCGAAGCGCTTCTCCTGCTGCGCCTGGTCCACGCACAGCCAGTACTTGAACAGCAGGATGCCGTCATCCACCAGCAGCTGCTCGAACACCGGTGCCTGGTGCAGGAACTGCTGGTACTCGGCCTCGCTGCAGTAGCCCATCACCCGTTCCACGCCGGCGCGGTTGTACCAGCTGCGGTCCATCAGCACGATCTCGCCCGCCGCCGGCAGGTGGCTGGCGTAGCGCTGGAAATACCACTGCGTCGATTCGCGGTCGGTCGGTTTCGGCAGCGCCACTACCCGGCATTGGCGCGGGTTGAGATGCTGGCTGATGGCCTGGATCGCGCCGCCCTTGCCGGCGGTATCGCGGCCCTCGAACAGCACCAGCAGGCGTTGCCCGCTGTGCTGCACCCAGCGCGCCATCGCGGTCAGTTCCAGCTGCAGCGGCTGCAGCAGTTCGTCGTACTCCTTGCGCTTGAGCTTGCCCATCGTTGCACCACGCTGGAAGGAAGCCCGAGCGTAGCGCAGGGGTTGCCGAGGCGGTGTCGACGCTACCCCGCCACGCCCACCCAGCCATGCTCGCGCGCCAAGGCCTGCAGCAGTGCCGACAGATCCGCGGCGAAACCAGCCATGTCGAACATGCCGCTGCGCTCGCGTGCCTGTGCCAGCTCGATGCGCAGCGCGGCCAGGGCCGACGGGTCGTTGCCCAAGGCGCTGGCGGTGGCGATGAAGGCGGCATCGTCGCCTACGTTCATGTGTGCCAGGCCGAGGTGATGGTTGAGGCTGCCGGCCACGCGCGCGGCGAAGGTGTCGCCGGGGCAGGTCAGGACCGGGCAGCCGGCCCACAGCGCATCGGAGGCGGTGGTGTGGGCGTTGTACGGGTGCGTGTCCAGGAACAGGTCGGCCAGCGCATAACGGGCCAGGTACTGCGGGTGCGGCAGCTTGGCCATGAACACCAGCCGTGCCGGATCCACGCCGGCCGCCTGTGCCGCCGCGCGCAGGCGTGCATCGGCCTTGCCCGGGCCGGCCAGCAGCCACAGCACGCTTCCCGGCACCGCCTGCAGCACCGCGAAGGCACGGTCCATGCTGCGCGGGTTGAGCTTGTAGCTGTTGTTGAAGCAGCAGAACACCACGCCCTGCGCAGGCAGGCCGCAGTCGGCGCGGGTCGGTGCAGGTTCCAGCACGCGGGTGTTGTCGGATGGCTGGAAGGCGCGCGGCAGGCGCAGAACGCGTTCGCTGTAATGCGGTTCCAGTGCCGGCGGCAGAGCGAAGGCATCGCCAACCACCGCGTCCAGCCACGGCGCACCGGACGTGCCGGGGTAGGCCAGCCAGTTCAGCTGCAGCGGGGCAGGGCGCATGGCCGGCACCTCCGGCGCACCGCCACCGCCCCAGCCACGCAGGTCGAACAGCACGTCGATGCCCTGCGCGCGGATCCGTGCAGCGGTCTCGGCATGGCGTTGGCCGGCCACGTCGTGCAGGCGTGCGGCGGTCTGCAGGCGCTCGCGGATGCGGCTGCCGTCATCGCGGTTCAGCGCGAACAGGTGCAGCTGCAGTGCCGGGTCGGCCTGCAGCTGCTCCAGCAGGGCCACGATCAGCAGGCCGGTGGGGTGCGCACCGAATCCATTGGAGAGGAAGCCAACGCGCAGCGGGCCGCGTGCACGCACCGGCACCACCGGCAGCGGGCGCACGGCCGCGGCCACCGCAGCGGCACGCATGCGGGCGCAGGCCAGTTGCTCGGCAGCGCTGGCGTCCTCACTGAGGAATGCGAACGGCTCGACCACGCCCTGGCCAGCGGCAACGGCGGCGCGCACCTGTGCGGCCAGCGCGTCCACGTCCTGCCAGTCACACAGGCGGCGCTGCCAGGCCAGGCGCTGCGCGGTGATGTACGGTTCGCCGGGCAGCAGCGTATGCGCGCGGCGATAGGCCGCGGCGGCACCTTCGGCATCGTCGGCATCTTCCAGCGCGTGGCCCAGCCACAGGGCGATGCCCGGGTGTTCCGGTGCCAGCGCGGAAGCCTGGCCGAGCAGCTGTGCCGCATCGGCGTGGGCGCCGACCATCCACGCCACCCGGCCCAGCCGGGCCAGGGCTTCAGGATGGTTCGGCCGCAGCTGCAGGGCGCGGCGCGCGGCCTGTTCGCCGGCTGCGATATCACCGGCCTCCAGTTCCACATCGGCCAGCATCACCCAGGCGATGAAATCACCGGGCTGGCGTGCCAGCGCCTGCTGCAGTTGCTGCCGTTGCTGCCAGGCCGACATCGGCTCAGCCCGCCGACAGCTGGGCGAGCGCGTCGACCTGGTGCTCGTGGCTCAGGCGCTGCAGCAGGGCGTCCAGGTCGCCGGACAGAACGTTGGGCAGGTCGTACAGGGTCAGCCCTTCCACCCGGTGGTCGGTGATCCGGCCCTGCGGGAAGTTGTAGGTGCGGATGCGCTGGCTGCGGTCGCCGCTGCCCACCTGCAGCCGCCTAGACTCGGCCTGCGCCGCGTCCTGGCGCTGGCGCTCGGCATCCAGCAGCTGCGCCTTGAGCCGCTTCATCGCCTTGTCGCGGTTCGCGTGCTGGCTGCGCTCGGTCTGGCATTCCACCACCACGCCGGTCGGCACGTGGGTGATGCGGATGGCCGATTCGGTCTTGTTGACGTGCTGGCCACCGGCGCCGGACGAGCGGTAGGTATCCACCCTGAGGTCGGCCGGGTTGATGACGATGTCATCGACCTCGTCGGCCTCGGGAATGATCGCCACGGTCGCCGCCGAGGTGTGGATGCGGCCCTGCGATTCGGTGGCAGGCACGCGCTGCACGCGGTGCGTGCCCGATTCGAACTTCAGGCGCGAGAACGCGCCGCGACCCACCACGCGTGCCACCACTTCCTTGTAGCCGCCATGTTCGCCGGGGCTGTCCGATTCGATCTCGACCTTCCAGCCCTGGCGCTCGGCATAGCGGGCGTACATGCGGAACAGGTCGCCGGCGAAGATCGCCGCTTCGTCGCCGCCCGTACCAGCGCGCACCTCCAGGAACAGGTTGCCCTCGTCGCGCGGATCGCGCGGCACCAGCAGCAGGGACAGTTCCTGTTCCAGCTCCTGCAGGCGGGCCTGGGCGGCAGCGATCTCCTCGTCGGCCAACTCGCGCAGGTCGGGGTCGGCGCGCATGCCTTCGGCGGCGGCGAGGTCGGCCTTGGCACGGGCTTCGTCGGCCAAGGCGGTGGCGACCGGTTCAAGTTGGGCGAATTCGCGCGAAAGATCGCGGAAACGGTTGTTGTCGGCGACCACGTCGGGTTCGGCGAGCAGACGTTCCAGTTCTTCGCGGCGCTCGGCCAGCGCTTCCAGCTTACGGCGCAGGGTCGGCGTCATCGGGTCTCACGGGTGGGTGGCGGTAGCCCGGCGTGGCCGGGAACAGGCGCTCGGCGGCGCGGGTCAGGTCGGCGTCGCCACTGAGCGCAGCCGCGCGCAGGGCGGCAGTCGGCGGGTGCAGCAGGCGGTTGGTCAGGCCATGGGCCAGCAGTTCCAGCACTTCGTTGGCTGGCTTGCCGTTGGCCAGCTGCTGCCGCGCGCGCTCCAGCAGTTCGGCACGGGTGGCCTCGCCGAAGGCGCGCAGCTGCCGCAGGGGCGCCTGGTGGGCGCTGGCCTGCAGGGTTTCAACGAAGCGCGAGACCTGCAGGTCGATGATCGCCTCGGCCTCGGCGGCCGCCTCGCGACGGCCGCGGCGGTTGTCTTCCACCGCGCGCTCAAGGTCATCGACGGTGTACAGGAAGGCATCGTTGAGCGTGCCGACCTCGGCCTCGATGTCGCGCGGCACGGCCAGGTCGAACAGCAGCATCGGCTTGTGCCGGCGCGCGCGCAGGGCCTTGGCCACCATCTCGCGGTGGATGACCGGTTCGCGCGCAGCGGTGGCCGAGAACACCACGTCGGCCTCGGCCAGGTGGCGTTCCAGCTCGGTCAGCGGCAGCGCCACGCCGCCGTGGCGGGTGGCCAGTTCCTGCGCATGGGCCAGGGTGCGGTTGGCGATCAGCAGGCGGCGCACCTTGCCTTCGCTCAGGTGCCGTGCAGCCAGCTCGATGGTCTCGCCGGCGCCGACCAGCAGCACCGTCGAATCGTCCAGGCGGGCGAACGCGTTCTGCGCCAGGCGCACCGCGGCCGAGGCCACCGAGACCGGATTGGCGCCCACCTGGGTATCGGTGCGCGCACGCTTGGCCACCGAAAAGGTCTGCTGGAACAGCCGGTCCAGGCGCTGGCCGAGCAGGCCGTGGTCGCGCGCGGTGGACCAGGCATCCTTCACCTGGCCCAGGATCTGCGGCTCGCCCAGCACCATCGAGTCGAGACCGGTGGCGACCCGGAACAGGTGGCGCACCGCATCGGCGTCGGCATGCTGGTACAGGTAGCCCTGCAGGTCGCCGGCCTGGCTGTGCAGCCACTGGTCCAGCGCCTGCGGCGAATCGGCCACCGCGTACAGCTCGGTGCGGTTGCAGGTGGAAAGCAGGACCGCCTCGGCGATCTGCGGGGTATCGCGCAGCGAACCGAGCGCGCGCGGCAACGCGTCACCGGCGAAGGCCGCGCGCTCGCGCAGCTCTACCGGTGCGGTCTGGTGATTCAGTCCGAGCACCCACAGGGTCATTGTTCAGTTGCTTGCGATAAGCTGCTGGCCATTGGACGACATTTTAAGGCCCCGATGCCGACGATGCCCGCATTGATTCGCATCCCCAGTGTTCTGCTGCTGTCCCTAGCCTTCAGCCAGGTGCTCGTGGCGGCGCCGGTCAAGGCCCCCGCACGGGGCCCGGCCAGCGAAGCACTGGCCCTGGAACCGGTGATGGCCGGTGAATTCGCCCTGCAGGCCGGCAAGCTGGCCGACGCCGCGCACTGGTACCTGCAGGCGGCCGAGCAGACCGACGGCGATGCCGGGCTGGCCGAACGGGCCACCCGTATCTCCATGCTGGCCAACGATGATGCCAGCGCCGCCAAGGGCCTGGCCCTGTGGGAGAAGCGCGCCCCCAGCTCGCTGTCCATGCGCAGTGCCTCCGGTGCGCTGGCGATGCGCCAGGGCAACGTGAAGGCCGCGCGCATCGAGCTGCAGGCCCTGCTGGCCGACCCCGACGATCGCGGCTGGAAGTTCGCGCTGGCCGCCCTGATCGGCGGTGGCCGCGACCCGGCGGTACCGGCGCAGGTGCTCGGCGAGCTGGTCGATGCCAATGCCATTCCGCCGAAGATCGAGGCCTGGCAGGAATTCGGCCGGCTGGCCCTGCGCATGGAAAAGCCCGAGCTGGCCAGGCGCATGATCGACGAAGTGGTCAAGCGCTTCCCGGATGAGCCGCGGGTGGCCCTGCTGCGCGCCAGCCAGTTGCAGCAGGCCGGGCAGACCGCGCAGGCGCTGGCGCTGCTGCAGGGGGTCGAGCCGAAGACCCGGCAGGACCCGGAGCTGCGCAACGCCGTGGCCATTGCCTATGACAGCCTGGGCCGGCCGGCCGCCGCCGAGCGGGTCCTGGCCGTCGGCCCGCAGAACGTGCAGACCTGGGGCATGCGCGCCTCGCTGCTGGCCAAGCAGGGCGACACCGCCGCGCTGTCGGGCCTCTACAACGAACTCTCGCGGCAGGCCGCCAAGCCGGACCCGGCGCAGCGCCTGCTGCTGGGCAAGATCGCCGAGTACCTCAAGCGCTACCCCGAGGCGGTGAACTGGTACCACAGCGTGCCGGGCGGCGACGAACTGAACGAGGCGCGTCTGCGCGCGGCCAATGCGCAGGGCCTGGCCGGCCGGCAGGCGCTGGCGCTGGACGAGGTGCATGCCATCCAGTCCGATGCCATGGTCGATGATGACGTGCGCCGCGATGCCTACCTGCTGGAAGCCGAGCTGCGCCAGCGCGCCGACGACCTGCCGGGCGAACTGGATGCGCTGGCCCGTGGCCTGGCCGCCTATCCGGACGATAACGGCCTGCTGTACGCCCGCGCCCTCGCCTGGGAGCGGCGCGATGACATCGCCCGCGCCGAGGCCGACCTGCGCAAGGTGCTGGTGACCGACCCGGAGAACGTGCCGGCGCTGAACGCGCTGGGCTACACCCTGGCCGACCGCACCAAGCGCTACCAGGAAGCCCTGGAACTGATCGACCGCGCGCGCGTGGCCGAGCCGGACAACCCGGCCATCGTCGACAGCTACGGCTGGGTGCTGTATCGCCTGGGCCGCAACGACGAAGCCCTGGTGCAGCTGCGCCGTGCCTGGACGCTGTCCCGCGACCCGGAGATCGCCGCCCACGTGGGTGAGGTGCTGTGGGTGCTCGGCAAGCACGACGAGGCCCGCCACTTCTTCGAGGAAGCGGCCAAGCTCGACCCTGAAAACCGCGCGCTGCTGCGCGCCCGCGAGAAATTCAATCCATGAGTGTTTCCATGATCCGGCCGCTGCTTCTGGTGACCGTGACCCTGGCGGTGACCGCCTGTACCAGTGTGGGCACGCAGAAGACGCCGGCTCCGGACGTGGTCTATACCGTGTCGCCGGCCGCCGAGCGCGCCGAGGAAGCCCGCGTGCAGGCGCTGCGCGCGCAGCCCGATTACAGCTTCCAGGGCCGGGTCGCGGTCAGCAAGGGAAAGAACGGTGGCAGCGGTCGCATCGATTGGGTCCAGCAGGGCAGCGAATACCGCATCCAGCTCAGTGCGCCGGTCACCCGCCAGAGCTGGACCCTGCAGGGGGATTCGGTACAGGGCGGGGCACGCCTGGAAGGGCTCGGTGATGGCCCGCGCGCCGGCGATGACGCCCGCCAGCTGCTGCTCGATGCCACCGGCTGGGATATCCCGGTCAATGAACTGTCCGACTGGACCCGTGGCCTGGTGCTGCGCGGTTCCGGGGAAAGCAGCGTGGAGCGAGATGCCGAGGGCCGCCCGCGGCGCATGCAGCAGGCCGGCTGGCTGATCCAGTACCTGGACTGGTATCCGGCCCAGGAAGGAAGCCCGGCCCTGCCGCGGCGCATCGAGGCCAGCCGTGAGGACGCCAAGGTGCGCCTGCTGGTCGACCAGTGGGGCACCGACGCGCCATGACCGCGCAGATTGACGCCGATGGCTGGTCCTGGTGGCCGGCCCCGGCCAAGCTGAACCTGTTCCTGCACATCACCGGCCGCCGCGCCGATGGCTACCATGAGCTGCAGACCGTGTTCCGCTTGCTGGACTGGGGCGACCGCATCGGCCTGCGCCTGCGCGGCGATGGCCAGGTGCGACGGCAGGGCGAGGGCCTGGCCGGTGTTACCGAGGCCGATGATCTGGCGGTGCGTGCGGCCAGGTTGCTGCAATCGGTTGCCAACGTCGGCCAGGGTGCGGATATCGTCGTTGAAAAGCATGTTTCGGCGGGTGGTGGCTTCGGCGGCGGCTCGTCCGATGCGGCCACCGTGCTGGTAGTCCTGAACCGGCTCTGGCAGGCCGGCCTTGACGAGAATGCGCTGGCCGCGCTGGGCCTGCGCCTGGGCGCCGATGTGCCGGTCTTCGTGCGCGGCCACAACGCCTGGGCCGAGGGCGTGGGCGAGCGCCTGCAGCCGGTGGCCCTGCCGCCGGCCTGGTACGTGATCGTCGAACCGGGCGTTCATGTTCCGACCCCGGCCCTGTTCGCTGACCCGGATTTGACGCGCGACTGCCCACAGGCGAAAATAGACGACTTCGCTTCCGGCGCTCTGGTCGGAAACGTGTTCGAGCCGGTGCTGCGCCGCCGCGAGCCTGCCGTCGAGGCGGTGCTTGTCGCGTTGAGCAGCATAGGCCAGGCACGTTTGACCGGGTCCGGAAGTGGTTGTTTCGTCGAGTTCGATTCGCAGGCTGCCGCAGCGCAGGGGCGAGCGGAGTTGCCGAAGGAGTTGCGGGCAAGGGTGGCCGCGGGCGTTGCACGTTCGCCACTGCTGGATGCACTCGAGCAACACTGATTCATCAATGCAGGGGCGTCGCCAAGAGGCCCAAGGCACCAGGTTTTGATCCTGGCATTCGGAGGTTCGAATCCTCCCGCCCCTGCCAATGCGGCTGCGTCCGCGCCATCCAGCGCATCACTGCGCGGGACGTGGAAACAGCCGCGGTGTTGTAAGCAGCAGGGGCCGCAGCGGTCCTTGCCGCTACCGGATCCCCGCCACTCGTCCCCGCCCGAGACAATCATGATGCAAGAGTCCCCGAACCTGCTGGTATTTTCCGGCAACGCCAACAAACGTCTGGCGCAGAACATCTGCAAGGAACTGGGAGTCCGCCCGGGCAAGGCACTGGTCTCGCACTTCTCCGATGGTGAAGTGCAGGTCGAGATCGAAGAAAACGTCCGCAAGCAGGACGTCTTCGTGATCCAGCCGACCTCGGCGCCGAGCGCGGAGAACCTGATGGAACTGCTGGTCCTGATCGACGCGCTCAAGCGCGCATCGGTGGCCAGCGTGACCGCCGTGGTGCCGTACTTCGGCTACTCGCGCCAGGATCGCCGCATGCGTTCCTCGCGCGTGCCGATCACCGCCAAGCTGGCGGCCAAGATGTTCAGCACCGCTGGCGCTGATCGCGTGCTGACCGTTGACCTGCACGCCGACCAGATCCAGGGCTTCTTCGATATCCCGGTGGACAACGTATATGCGTCCCCGCTGCTGCTGGCCGACATCTGGCGCGCCTACGGCACCGAGAACCTGATCGTCGTCTCGCCGGACGTGGGCGGCGTGGTCCGCGCCCGTGCGGTGGCCAAGCGCCTGGATGACGCCGATCTGGCGATCATCGACAAGCGCCGTCCGCGCGCCAACGTCTCCACCGTGATGAACATCATCGGTGACGTCGAAGGCAAGACCTGCGTCATGGTCGATGACATCGTCGATACCGCCGGCACCCTGTGCGCCGCTGCCGCTGCCCTCAAGGCGCGCGGTGCGCTCAAGGTCGCCGCCTACTGCACCCACGCGGTGCTGTCGGGCCCGGCGGTGGACAACATCACCAATTCCCAGCTCGACGAGCTGGTGGTGACCGACACCATCCCGCTGAAGGACGCGGCGCGGGTGTGCAGCAAGATCCGCCAGCTGAGCGTGGCGGAAATGCTGGCCGAAACGATGCGCCGCATCGCCTTCGGCGAGTCGGTCAGCTCGCTGTACGTCGACTGATTTTTTCGTCCCTGCCGGCAACGGCGGGGACACACCCCGGGTGCTTCTGGTCGCGGAAGCATCTTCAATCGCCGAGCCGCAAGGCAAGGCAACAACCTGAGTAGTCGAAAATGTCGAAGACCCATGAAATCAAGGTCACCAAGCGTGAACTGCAGCGTAAGGGTGCGAGCCGCCGCCTGCGTCACGCCGGTGTGATCCCGGCCATCGTGTACGGCGGCACCGCCGAGCCAGTCGCCATCAGCCTGGACCACAACGAAATCTGGCTGGCCCAGCAGAACGAGTGGTTCTACGCCTCCATCCTGGACCTGAACCTGGATGGCAAGGTCGAGCGCGTGCTGCTGCGTGACATGCAGCGCCACCCGTACAAGCAGCTGATCATGCACCTGGACTTCCTGCGCGTGAACGAGAACGAAGCCCTGACCGCTTCGGTTCCGCTGCACTTCATCAACGAAGACACCTCGCCGGCTGGCAAGGCTGCCGACGTCGTGGTCACCCACGAACTGAAGGAAGTCACCATCAGCTGCCTGCCGAAGGACCTGCCGGAGTCGATCGAAGTCGATCTGGCCGATCTGAACGCTGGCGACGTGGTGTACCTGTCCAACATCAAGCTGCCGAAGGGCGTGGAAATCCCGGCCCTGGCGCTGGGCAAGGACCACGACGACGCCATCGTCACCGCCAAGCACGGCAAGGAAGACGCTGCCGACGCTGAAGCTCCGGCTGCCGAGTAATACCGTAGCGGTGCCTGCCTGCGGGCAGGCACCGTTCTGGAAGGAACCATGGCAGGACTGCGACTGATTGTCGGTCTGGGCAACCCCGGATCGGAACACGCCCGGACCCGGCACAATGCCGGGTTTCATTTCGTTGAGGCCCTGGCTGAAAAAGCCGGTGCACGCTGGAACGTGGACAGCAAGCTGTTCGGCGAGACCGCCAAGGTCGAGATCGCCGGGCAGACCGTGTGGCTGCTGAAGCCGGCCACCTTCATGAACCTCAGCGGCAAGTCGGTCACCGCCGCACAGCGGTTCTGGAAGATCGAGCCGGAGGAAACCCTGCTGGCGCACGATGAACTGGACCTGCCGCCCGGCGCGGTACGGCTGAAGTTCGACGGTGGCCACGGCGGCCAGAACGGCCTGCGTGACACCATGCGCCTGCTCGGCCACGGCAGGTTCCACCGCCTGCGCGTGGGCATCGGCCATCCCGGCCACAAGGACCGCGTGGTGGGCTGGGTGCTCGGCCGTCCGTCCAAGGACGACGACGTGCTGATCGCACGCGCCATCGACGATGCCATCGACGTGCTGCCGCTGGCAGTGCAGGGCGATTTCAACGAAGCAATGAAGCGGCTGCACACCCCGAAATAGCCGGTCCGGTACCGACCGTTGGTCGGCCAGGCCGGTAGGTACCGACCGTTGGTCGGTACGGAATCAACCAGACCGGTAGGGACCGACCGTTGGTCGGTACGGAATCAACCAGACCGGTAGGTACCGACCGTTGGTCGGTACGGAGAATGATTGGAAAAGCAGCGCCCACGTCGCTGCTTCCCCAATCACTTTCACCCCAGAGAGCTGTCACCCATGGGTATCAAATGCGGCATCGTCGGCCTGCCCAACGTCGGCAAGTCGACCCTGTTCAACGCGCTGACCAAGGCGGGCATCGCCGCGGCGAACTTCCCGTTCTGCACCATCGAACCGAACGTCGGCATCGTGCCGGTGCCGGACCCGCGCCTGGGTGAGCTGGCGGCGATCATCAACCCGCAGAAGGTCATCCCGACAGCGGTCGAGTTCGTCGACATCGCCGGCCTGGTGGCCGGTGCGGCCAGCGGCGAAGGCCTGGGCAACAAGTTCCTGGCGCACATCCGCGAAGTCGATGCGATCACCCACGTGGTGCGCTGCTTCGAGAACGCCGACGTCATCCACGTCAACAACAAGGTCGACCCGATCTCGGACATCGAAACCATCGATACCGAACTGGCGCTGGCCGACCTGGACAGCGTCGAGAAGGCACTGAACCGCGCCGAGCGCGCGGCAAAGGGCGGCGACAAGGAAGCGGCCGCGCGCAAGCCGGTGCTGGCCAAGCTGCAGGCCGCCCTGGCCGACGGCAGGTCCGGTCGCTCGGTCGGCCTGGACGAGGAAGAGAAGGCGCTGGTCCGTGACCTGTTCCTGCTGACCCTGAAGCCGGTGATGTACATCGCCAACGTGCTGGAAGACGGCTTCGAGAACAACCCGCACCTGGACGCCGTGCGCGCCCACGCCGCCGCCGAAGGCGCGCAGGTGGTGCCGGTGTCGGCCGCGATCGAAGAAGAGCTGTCCCAGCTTGACGACGAAGACCGCGACACCTTCCTGGCCGACCTCGGCCTGAGTGAGCCGGGCCTGAACCGTGTGATCAACGCGGCCTACAGCCTGCTGGGCCTGCAGACCTACTTCACCGCTGGCGTGAAGGAAGTCCGCGCGTGGACCGTGCGCAAGGGCGCCACCGCCCCGCAGGCGGCCGCGGTCATCCACACCGACTTCGAGAAGGGCTTCATCCGCGCTGAAACCATCGCATATGACGACTTCATCAAGTACAAAGGCGAAGCCGGCGCCAAGGAAGCCGGTCGCCTGCGCCTGGAAGGCAAGGAATACCGCGTGCAGGAAGGCGACGTGCTGCACTTCCGCTTCAACGTCTGATCCAGCGCCAACGGATCGACCCCGGACGCCCCGCCTCGAGCGGGGCGTCCGCGTTTCCGGCATCAGATTCTGTGCTGGACAAAAAATGACCACCTTTCGAAACGCCTGCGGCGCAACGTTCGCACACACTTGTCCACACCAAACCCCCACCACTTTCCACGCGCGGTGTGGAAAACCCAGCCTGCCCTGTAGAGCCGAGCCCATGCTCGGCTGATGCCCGCCGGAGCCGAGCATGGGCTCGGCTCTACCAACACTTGCCCCCGCGCCGTGGACAAAATTTCACCACGCGTGGAAACGTCTGCGGCGTAACGCTCGCACCCACTTGTCCACATCAAGTTCCCATCGCTCTCCACGTGCGGTGTGCATAAACAACAAGGCCCGCCAATGGCGGGCCTTGTCGTCCAGGTCCTGCGAAACCGCGCTTACAACGCGGTGCCGCCGAACGTGTGGGTGTACTGCAGGTTGATCGTACGGCCCACGCTGTCGAACCAGGACACGTCGTAGTACGGGTAGGCCGTATACGTGGCGTCCTTCGGCGGCATCTTGTTGAAGACGTTGACCACCGACAGCGACAGGCGCGAGTGGTCGTCGAAGCGGTACTGCACCGAGGCGTTGTAGCGGTAGGTCGCCTTGATGTACGGGCTGTCGCCGCTGTCCTCGTCGAACACCTGGTCGTAGCTGTCCGAGTTCGGCAGCTTGCCCAGGCGCGAGCCGTACACGGTCGCCGACCACGCGTCCTTCTCCCAGGTCACGCTGACGCTGGTCTTGGTGCGCGGGATGTCGAAGCCGCTGTTCACCGCGAACTGGTCTTCGATGGGGTCACCCGGGTAGCGCTGGAAATCATGCTTCTTCACCCAGGTGTGGGTGCCGTTGAAGATGAAGTCGCCGGCGCCGGTCTGCAGGCGGTAACGCAGGCCCACGTCGATGCCCGAGGTCGACTCGCGTGCCACGTTGATCGGGTTCACGTACACGCCGTACAGGCGGCCGTCGGCAGTACGGGTCACCCGCGCCAGCGCGTCCACGCAGGTGGGCGAGGTGATGTCGGCGTCGCCCAGGCGGCAGTTCGCTTCGCTGGCCAGGATCGTGCGCACGTCCATGTCCTGCACCTGCTTGCGCATGTCGATGTCGAACCAGTCCACCGACAGGTCCAGGCCGGCGGCCGGTGACCAGACAAAGCCTGCACTCCACGAGGTGCTGGTCTCCGGGTCGAGCTCGCGGTTGCCGCTGCGGCTGCGGATCACGTTGCGCTCGTAGTCGGAGCAGTCATCGGCGTCGTCGGCACGGCAGCTGTACAGATCTTCGGCCGTGGTCTCGTCGTTGCCCGGGCCGGCGAACACGTAGTGCAGGTCGGGCGCACGGAAGGCGGTGCCGTAGGAGCCGCGCACCAGCAGGCTGTCCACGGGGCGCCATTCCAGGCCGCCGCTCCAGGTCGCCTTGCCGATGGTATGGCCGGAATAGCGGTACTGGTCGTAGCGGCCGGCCACGCTCAGGTTCAGCGTGTCGTGCAGCGGCAGGCGCAGCTCGGCAGCGGTCGCCCAGCGGTTGCGCGACCCCTTGCCGTCCGAATCCTTCCAGCTGTAGTAGTAGTACTCGGTCGCCAGCGGATCGGGATTCAACGCGTAGGCCTGCTGACCCACTTCCACGGTCGCGGCGAAGCCGGCATCACCGCCGGGCAGGCCGAACAGCGAACCGTTGGTCAGGGTCAGGGCGGCGGTCTCGGTGCGCGACTTCGGCCTGTAGGTCGTGCGCGCGGCGATCGACTCGTACTCGGCGCGGGTCAGCGGCCGGTACAGGCGCGACGGATCGGCGTTGTAGATCGGGAATCCGTCATCGTCCTCGCCCAGCTGCGGCCCCAGGAACAGGTCGTTGGCCTTGGCGGCGACGGTCTGCGGCCAGCTGATCCGCGACTGGTACTGCGAGTGGCTCAGTGCCGCTTCGTAATCCCAGTTACCGGCCAGGTTGCCCTTGAAGCCGGTGGTCACGCTGAAGGTCTTCTGCGTGCTGCGCACCATGGCATTGCGCAGGCCGCCCATTTCCTCGGGCGAGAACTGGCGCTGCCAGAACTCGATCTCACCGGTGGCCTGGTTGTTGAAGTAGCCCGATTCGTCGCCGTCGGCGGCCATGCGGCCCCACGAGGTGACATCGCGCATCAGGGCCAGCGTGTGGTACCCCATCTGCACGTCGGCAAACCACTGCTGGCCGTTCTCGAAGTCATAGCTCAGCGAGGCATAGCCGTTGGCGCCGCGGCGCTTGCTGAGGATGGTGCCGTAGCCGATCGATGCATCGCTGCCGCAGTAATAGCCATAGCGCGGGCGGAAGGCGTGGTAGGTGCTGCCCTGGTTCTGCCCGGCCAGCGCTTCGCAGCTGGCCGCGCCCGGGTCCAGGTAGTCATCGTTGTAGTCGGTGCGCAGGAAGGCGCGGCGGGCGATGCGGGAGCCTTCGGTCGGCCCGTCCCGGGTCGAATCCTGGATGCCGCGCTCATAGGCCCACAGCGGCGTCTGTGATTGCAGCTCCACGCTGTACACCGCATTGAAATTGCCCTTGCTGAAGCCGCTGGACAGGCTCATGTCGAACGACTCGCCACCGCCTTCGCTGGTGGTGCCCATGCGCACGTCGACCGTGGTGCCGTCGGCCTTCTTCTTCAGGATGAAGTTGACCACGCCGGCGATCGCATCCGAGCCGTAGATGGCCGATGCGCTGCCGGTCAGCACTTCGATGCGGTCGATCATGCCCAGCGGGATGTTGGACACGTCGGTGAAGTTGCTGCGGCCCTGGAACGGCATCGGGAAATCAGCGATGCGGCGGCCGTTGACCAGCACCAGAGTGTGGTTCGGGCCCAGCCCGCGCAGGTCGACCTGCTGTGCGCCCGGGGAGAAGTCGGCGCCGCTGGAGGACTGCTGGCTCTGCGTTTCGCCGCCGTTCTGGGTCATCGCACGCAGCACGTCGGGCACCGTGGTGAAGCCGCTGGAGCGGATCTCCTCGGCATTGATCACCGTGATCGGTGCCGGGCCTTCCACCTGTGCGCGCGGAATACGCGAACCGGTCACCTGAACCGCATCGAGTTGCTGCACCGAAGAGGAACCGGGACTCTGGGCCGCTGCCGAGGCAGCAACACCCATCAACGCCAGCTGGATCGACCACGCCATCGCCTGTCTACGCATGAGAGATATCTCGGGAGTGAAGCCGGCCCGCAGAGGAGGGGCCCTGTCCCCCATTCACAATCCGGAATGGGCGCGCGCATTTAACGCCTTTTTCATGCCCTTGACTACAGGTCTTTCATCTGGCAAAGAGTGAAAACGGTTGCAAGCCGATTCTGTTCAGGGAGATCCACGATGAGTTCCCTTGTCCGCCGATTCTGGTCAAGCCTCGTGCTGGCGGCGGTGCTCGCCGTGATGGCCCCGCTGGCGTCAGCGCACGACTCCCGCGACCTGCATTCCCCTGGCTTCGATTATTACGAGATTGGCGACCTGGATGCACCTCGTCCCGGTCCACGCGCCCCGGCGATGATGCTGATGGGCGGCGGCGAGTGGGTGCCCGAGGCCTTCCAGTGGTGGCTGCGGCAGGCCGGCAACGGCCGCGTGCTGATCCTGCGCGCCTCCGGTGCCGATGAGCTGCAGGAGCGCCTGTACCGCGATATCGGCGGGACCACCGCCGTGCAGACCCTGGTCTTCGACAACCGCCGCGGCGCGGACGATCCGGCGGTGCTGCGCGTGATCGCCGCCGCCGATGCCATCTTCATTGCCGGCGGTGACCAGTCGCGCTACATCCGCTTCTGGAAGGGCACGGCGCTCAACCGCGCGCTCAACGCGCATGTCCGCGCCGGCAAGCCGATCGCCGGCACCAGCGCCGGGCTGGCGATCCTCGGTGGTTACGCCTACGGCGCGCTCGATGGCGGCAGCATCACCTCGTCCGGTGCGCTGGCCGACCCGATGGGCAACGCGGTCACCCTGGACAGCGGCTTCCTGCACATGCCCTACCTGCAGCGCGTGGTCACCGATACCCATTTCGACAAGCGCGACCGGCTCGGCCGCCTGATCGTGTTCGTCGCCCGCGCCGCGCAGGAAAGTGGTGATCCGGACATGGTCGGCATCGGCGTGGACGAGGACACCGCACTGTGCGTGGAGCCCGACGGCCAAGCCCAGGTCTACAGCGCCGATGGCCAGGGCAAGGTCTGGGTGGTCAGCCCCGGCCGCGACGCCGACCGGATGGTCGAAGGTGAGCCGTTGCAGTTCCACGCCGTGCCGGTCACCGTGGTCGCCAGCGGTGGCCGCCTGCGCCTGGATGACTTCCAGGCCGATGTCGACTACAACGCCGTGGTCGACATCACCGACGGTGAGATCGAGATCACGCGCCGGTAGTGCCGGGCCATGCCCGGCGGAAAGAGCGATGCGACCAGGCCGCCGGGCATGGCCCGGCGCTATCGAACCATACTCCTTGGAGACGTACCTGATGAAACTGCGCCTGGCGCTGTCTGCCCTGCTGTCCCTGTCCTTGCCCCTGCTCGCGCAGGCAGCGCCGTCTACCTCGCCGTTGCTGGTCATCCATGGCGGGGCAGGGGTCGAGCGCAAGGATCTGTCGCCGGCCGAGGAGAAGGCTGCGCGCGCGGCGCTGAAGGCGGCGCTGTTGAAGGGGCATGCCGAACTGGCGGCGGGTCGCCCGGCGCTGGCGGCGGTCACCGCGGCGATCACCGTGCTCGAGGACGATCCCACCTTCAATGCCGGCAAGGGCGCGGTGTTCACCCATGACGGCCACAACGAACTGGATGCTGCGCTGATGGATGGCGCCACCCAGGCGGCCGGTGCGGTCGCGGGCGTGCAGCGCGTGCGCAACCCGATCCAGCTGGCGCGGCTGATCATGCAGAAATCGCCGCACGTGATGATGGTCGGGCAGGGCGCCGAGGCGTTCGCGGTGGAGCAGGGCGTCAGCCTGGTGGATCCCTCGTATTTCCGCACCGACAAGCGCTGGCAGCAACTGCAGCGCGCACTGAACGAAGAGGCCAGCGGCCAGGCCCATGCCGATCTCGAAACCGCCAAGCACTTCGGCACCGTCGGCGCCGTCGCGCTGGATGCGCAGGGGCATCTTGCGGCAGGCACGTCCACCGGCGGCATGACCAACAAGCGCTACGGACGCGTGGGCGACTCGCCGATCATCGGTGCCGGCACCTGGGCCGATGCGCGCTGCGCAGTGTCCGGTACCGGTTGGGGCGAGTACTACATCCGCACCGCAGCGGCGCACGAGATCTGCGCGCGCATGCGTTACCAGAGGCAGACGCCGGAGCAGGCCGGCAAGGGCGTCATCAACGACACCATCCCGCAGATGGGTGGCGATGGGGGCGCCATCGTGCTGTCCGCAGACGGAAAAGCAGCCACGCCGTTCAACACGCAGGGCATGTATCGGGGCTGGATTGGCGCCGACGGAGTACCCCATGTCGCAGTTTTCGCCAACGAGGCCCTGGTGCTGCCGGGGCAATAACCTTGCGTATCAATGGGTTTGCGACAACGTGTGAAAAAAACCGAAAAAAGCGTTGACAGCCCCCCGTCCCATCAGCAGAATAAGCGGCTCACCACCACACACCGCAACGCTTCGGCGGCAACGGGGTGGGGTGGTAAGGAGGGATACCCAAGCGGCCAACGGGGGCAGACTGTAAATCTGCTGGCTTACGCCTTCGGTGGTTCGAATCCACCTCCCTCCACCAGATTCACGTTGTGGCACATTCCCGGTGCGGGAGTAGTTCAATGGTAGAACCTCAGCCTTCCAAGCTGATGGTGCGGGTTCGATTCCCGTCTCCCGCTCCATTGAATGAACTTTGAATATTATCGAGTTCATGCCATAATGCAAAACTCGCTCACATAGCTCAGTCGGTAGAGCACTTCCTTGGTAAGGAAGAGGTCGAAGGTTCGATTCCTTTTGTGAGCACCATCTTAAGCACCACACCAGACGAATTCGAGATAAGCAGCCATGGCCAAGGGTAAGTTCGAGCGCACCAAGCCGCACGTCAACGTCGGCACCATCGGTCACGTCGACCACGGCAAGACCACGCTGACCGCCGCACTGACCAAGATCGGTGCCGAGCGTTTCGGCGGCGAGTTCAAGGACTACTCGGCCATTGACGCCGCTCCGGAAGAAAAGGCTCGTGGTATCACGATCTCGACCGCGCACGTCGAATACGAATCCACCACCCGTCACTACGCCCACGTCGATTGCCCGGGCCATGCTGACTACGTCAAGAACATGATCACCGGTGCCGCCCAGATGGACGGCGCGATCCTGGTGTGCTCGGCCGCTGACGGCCCGATGCCGCAGACCCGCGAGCACATCCTGCTGTCGCGTCAGGTCGGCGTCCCGTACATCGTCGTGTTCCTGAACAAGGCCGACATGGTTGACGATGCCGAGCTGCTGGAACTGGTCGAAATGGAAGTCCGCGAGCTGCTGAGCAAGTACGACTTCCCGGGCGACGACACCCCGATCATCTCGGGTTCCGCCCGCCTGGCGCTGGAAGGCG
>DEZI01000026.1 GCA_002364755.1 Stenotrophomonas maltophilia | reverse complement strand
ACATACAAGCCATGCTCGACTGGATTGAACAGCAGTCGAGCAAGCTCGACTCTACGACGGCAGAGGCAACTGCAGTCGAGCAAGCTCGACTCTACACAGCCGGTAGTAGCGACTGCGCGATCCAGATGTCGCCCGGATGATGGCGCTCGGGGCAGCACGATGACCGCGCGGCGGAGAGCATGCGGACCAAAGGTCCGCACCACCAGAGCAGCAGAAGGCACGCCCACCGGTGCGATAGGTCAGCGCAGGGCGTCAGCCGGCACGTCGATGGCCATGGCCAGGGCCAGGTGGTCGGAGAACGCGGCCGGTACGGCTTCCACGCTGCGGGTCTGCAGGTTGCTGCTGACCAGGATGTGGTCGATGGCCCGGTCCGGACGCCAGCTGGGAAAGGTCGGCACCACGCAGCCCGGAGGCTGCAGCCGGGTCTTCTGGTAAAGCACCTGCATTTCCGGGCGCTCGGCCAGGCAGTTGAAATCGCCCATCAGCACCGCGTTCGGGTGGTCGGACAGCAACTCGGCGATGAAGCCGAGCTGGGACATCCGCGAACCCGCGCCCAGCGACAGGTGGGCCACGGCCACGGCCAGGCCGTCCTCGCCATCGCCGAACTTGGCCAGCAGCACGCCGCGCCCGCCGATGCGGCCGGGCAGGGCATGGTCCTGTACTTCCACCGGTTCCAGCTTGCTCAGCAGGCCGTTGGCGCTGGACGCCACCCCGCCCATGCGCCGGTTCGGCTGGTGACTCCAGTAATTGAAGCCGGCACGCTGGGCCAGGTAGTGGGTCTGGTTGGTGAAGCCCGACCGCAGGCTGCCCGGGTCGGCCTCCTGCAGGCCGACGATGTCATGGCCGCGCGCCAGGGTGGCGATCGCGTCCAGGCTGCTGCGCTTGCGTCCCGCCGGCAGCGCATGTGACCAGCTGCGGGTCACATAGTCGCTGTAGCGGCGGGTGCTTGAGCCGGCCTGGATGTTGGCCGTCAGCAAGCGCAGGGTCCGTGTGGTGGGGGAAGTCACGGCCGGGGAAACTGCCTCTTGGATCAGTGAGCCTGGGCCGCACCGCGTTCGCGGGCGATCAGGTGGTCGGCGATGCGCAGCATGTCCGGGAAGCTCTTGCCCTTCACCAGATACTTGCCGTTGATGATGATCGACGGGGTGCCGCTGATCGCGCTGCGCTGGGCAAACTGCTTGGCGGAGTTGGTCTTGGCGTTCACCGCGAAGCTGCCCATGGTGGCGGCGAACTGCTTCGGATCCACGCCGTAGCCGGCGTAGAACTTGGCGATGTCGTCGACCGAGTCGGCGCCGCGCTCACCCTTCAGGGTCTGCTGCGAGTGGATGGCGGCATACAGCGCTTCGTGGGTCTTCTCCTGCACGCCCAGGGTCTGCGCAGCGTAGAAGGCACGGGCGTAGTTGTCCCAGGTGCCGCCGAACATGGCCGGCACGTAGACGAAGTTCACGTCGCTCGGCAGGCCTGCCTTCCACGGGCCAACCAGCGGCTGGAACGCGGCACAGGCCGGGCAGACGTAGCCGAAGATCTCGACCACTTCGACCTTGCCGGCGGCCGGCTGGAACGGCTGGCCGTTGCTGATGACCTGGTAGTCGCTGCCTTCCACCGGGGCCGGGCCGGTCAGCGCGGTGGTGGTCGGGGCCGGTGCGGCGGCCGGAGCGGCCTCGGTGGCAGCCGGGGCAGCGCCTTCGGTGGCGGCAGCGGGCTCGGCGGCGGGGGCCGCGGCAGGCTCGGCGGCAGCCGGTGTGGTGGCGGCTTCAGCCGGGGCGGTGGTGTTGGTGGTGCCGTCGTCAGCCTTGCAGGCCGCCAGGATCGGCAGCAGGGCTGCAAGTGCGAAAGCAGCGATACGGGTCTTCATTCAAACGTCTCCAGCATCTGGAAAAGTGGGGCCAGCGGCGGGCGCCGGCCAGGGGGAAATGATGACATGCGGCGGCGACAGCGCCGTGTCGATGGTCGGGATCGGTTCAGCGGCCGCCGCGGGCGCGGGCTTCGGAGATCAGCTTGGAGGCCACGCGCAGCTGGTCCTCGAAGCTGTTGCCACGCACCAGATACTGGCCGTTGATGATGATGGCCGGGGTGCCCGGCACCTGGGTGCGCTGGGCGAAGGCACGGGCTTCGGCGACCCTTTTCTGCACCGCATCGCCACGCAGGGCCTGCTTGTAGCGGTCGGCGCTCACGCCATAGGCGGTATAGAAGTTGGCGAGCTCATCGGCGGAGACGTTCTGCATCGGCAGCGAGCCGTCCTCATGCAGGGCCTTGAACACGGCGGCGTGGCTGCGCTTGGCAACGCCCACTTCATCGGCCGCGTAATAGGCCAGGGCCCAGGCATCCCAGACACCGCCGAAGGCAGCCGGGACCGGGGTGAAGCGCACGTCGGCCGGCAGCTTGGCAGCCCAGGCTTCCAGCTGCGGCTCGAAGTGGGCGCAGTGCGGGCAGGTGTAGCCGAACACTTCAACGACTTCGATCTTGCCGGCCAGCGGCTGGAACGGGCCGGACTTGGCGATGCGCTCGTAGTCTTTGCCTTCAACCAGCGGGGCATTGGCGGGGGTGGCGGCGCAGGCGGCCAGCGGCAGCATCACCAGCAGGGACAGCAGAAGGCGGGGAATCAACCTCATCGACACGCATCTCCATTGAAAATAACAACGCCGGCGCAGCCGCCGGCGTGAAGGAAACATACCTCAGCCGCGGGTCGCCGTGGCGACCTGGGCCGACCAGTGGCGGTCAGGGGGCGGCGGCCGGTTGCGTGGCGACGGCCTCGGCGGCGATGTCATCGGCCTTGTTGTGCAGGCCCTGGAGGTAACTGGAGAGCGCTTGGACTTCCTGCTCGCTCAGCTTCTGGGCGACGGCGGCCATGATCTGGAAGTGCGCCTTGTCGGTCTCGTTGGTCTGCCCGGCCTGGTATTCCTGCAGGCGGCGGGCGACATAACTGGCGTGCTGGCCGCCGATGTGCGGGTAGGCCGGGCCGGGGTTGCCGGCGCCGCTGGGGCCGTGGCAGGCCATGCAGGCCGGCAGGCCGCGCGTGCCGTCGCCACCGCGGTACAGCTGCTGGCCGATCTCGTAGAACTTCATGCCCTTGTAGGGGCCGTCGGCCACAGCGGTGTCGTCGGCGATGCCGGCGGTGGCCTTCTGGGTGGCGAAGAACGCGCCGATATCGCGCATGTCCTGCGGGGTGAGGTTCTGCACGAAGGGCACCATCGCCACCGACGCGCCGGAACTGCGCTGGCCGTTGGCGATCAGGGCCATCTGCTGGGCCACGTAGCGTTCGCTCTGGCCGGCGATGGACGGGTACATCTCCACCGTGGAATTGCCGTCGGCCCCATGGCAGGCCGCGCAGGCCGAAGCCTTGGTCTGGCCGGCCTTGGCGTCGCCCCACGTGGTCTTGCTGAAATCCACTTCCAGCGAGGCGGTGCGGATCGGCCCGTTGTCGGGCAGCGGGGTCAGCGTGGTCTGCGCGAACGCAGCGGCGGCAACGACGACGGCAGTGGCAAGAGCGGATACGGCAAGAACGCGAGCGTGGCGCATGCTAAAGCTCCGTATGGACCGGGCCGGGGCGTGGCCGCCGGCATCGCCCGGATTATCAACGCCGTTTCCGCGCACGGTCAACGCAGCAGTGCAGCATTTTCCCGGACTGCGGCCCCAGGAACGGGCGCGCGGCGCCGCAACATGCGATCCTAGGCGCATGTCATTGCTCATCGAACGCGCCCGTTACCACCTCTCGGCCCACAACGTGCGGCAGCTGCCGCCCGATGAAGGGGCCGAAGTGGCCTTCGCCGGCCGCTCCAACGCCGGCAAGTCCAGCGCCCTCAACGCGCTGACCCGGCAGAACTCCCTGGCCCGCGTGTCCAAGACCCCCGGCCGCACCCAGCAGCTGGTGTTCTTCCAGATCACCCCGGAAGCGCACCTGGTCGACCTGCCCGGTTACGGCTACGCCAAGGTGCCGCTGGACCTGCAGGCGCACTGGCAGGCCTTCATCGACCGGTATTTCCGCACCCGCGAAGCCCTCAAGGGCCTGGTGGTGGTGATGGACATCCGCCACCCGCTGAAGGACTACGACCGGCAGATGCTGTCCTATGCCGTGCAGCGTGGCATGCCCGCGCACGCGCTGCTGACCAAGGCCGACAAGCTCAGCCGCAGCCAGCAGATGCAGACCCTGCAGAAGGTCCGCAAGGAACTGCATTCGGCCTATGGCGACAGCGTCAGCGTGCAGGTGTTCTCCGGTGAGGACCGCACCGGCGTGGACGAAGCCCGCGGCGTGATCGGCGGCTGGCTGGGGCTGGCGTAAGGCGTCTCCGCTGCGATCGCCGGGCATGGCCCGGCGCTACCCCATGTTGCCGCGACCGGGGACCGGTAGCGCCGGGCCATGCCCGGCGACCTTTCATTTCAACGGCGAATACTCCGTCGGCACCCACGCATAGGCCTCGCCCTCGCCGCGCACATGGCCCAGGCCGGGGAACGGCAGGTGCGCACCGGCCACCCACCAGCCCTTGGCGGTGGCCTGCTCAAGCAGTCCGCGACGGCTGGCGATGGCCGCCCTGCGGTCGGCATCGGCCTCGAACGCCGCTTCCGGGTGCGCGAACTGCACCGCGTGGAAGTGCAGCACGTCGCCCCACACCAGCAACGACTGGCCCTGGCTGTCGAACCGGTAGGAGACATGGCCTGGGGTATGGCCGTGGCTGTCCATCGCCACCGCGCCACCGGGCAGGGCATCGCCGGGCTTGAAGGTGCGCAGCCTGCCGTGGGCCTGGTACGGCGCCACCGCAGTGCGGGCCAGCGGGAAGGCGAAACGCACGCGGTCCGGCTCACTGGCTTCGCTGGCCGGATCCAGCCAGTAGTCGGCATCGGCCTTGGACAGCCACACCGTGGCATTGGGGTAGGCCGGCTGGCCCTGCGCGTCGAGCACGCCGCACAGGTGGTCCGGGTGGGCGTGGGTGAGCAGGATGTCATCCACTTCGGCCGGGTCGACGCCGGCGGCCCGCAGGTTGCCCAGCACCTGGCCCAGGCCGGGGCCGAAGCACTGCGCGGTGCCGGTATCGACCAGGGTCAGGTGGTTGCCCTGGCGGACCAGGAAGGCGTTGACCGCGGTCTGCAGGCCCTTCTTGTCCTCGGGCACATAGCGGCCGTCGAGCAGGCGGGTGACCAGGGTGGGCGAGACATCGACCACTTGCTGGCGGCCGAGCGCGACCACGCCATCGAACAGGGCGGTGACCTGCAGGGCGCCGACGCGCTGGTGGTAGACGCCTGGCACCTGCCGGGTGGGGGCGGGCGAGGTGGCTTCGGCCAGGGCGGCCAGCGGCAGGGAGGACAGGGCCAGCAGCAGGGCGCCGCGCAGGGGCAGGTGACGCAGGGTCATGAGGGGGGGGCTCGGTAAGGCGGGAGATTCCGTCGCTGTGCAGGGTGCCGGGTGGCGCGCACGCGATGCGCTCAAACCACTGCGTGGAATGCTCAAGGGGGTTTTGTTTTGCAGGGCTTGCAGCCCTGCACGTGCTGCAATCAACGTCAACGGCAAAAGCTGGGTATCCGTGGGTAGGCGGGGTGGGTCCGGTAGAGGGGGACGGCGCAAGTACGTCCATGTAGCCTCGGTCGCGCCATCCATGGCGCTCACGCCCCCTCAACCGGACCCACCCCGCCTTCGACAGTTCTCCGCGATCTGTCGGTACACGGGGTCGGATCCCGTTGCTGCGCAACGGGCTCCGACCCCAGATGAATTTGGATATCCGACAGATGTGCCGACCAACGGTCGGCACCCACCATCAGCCGCCGGCCAACTGTCGAAGGCGGGGCGGTGTGGGTGGGCAGGACCGTTGGCGCCATGGATGGCGCCATCGAGCCCCCAGGGATGGGTTTACGGCGTGTCCTGACCACCCACACCGCCCCGCCATCCCACGGAATGCCGCTCTGGCTTTGGCCGTTGCATTGAGCAGGTGCAGGGCTGCAAGCCCTGCCGAACCCACCCTAGATGTCTGTCGGCGCCAGCCCGTACTGCTCCGCAAACCGCTTGCTGAAACTCGCCGCCGAGCGATACCCCGCGCGGGCGGCCACTGTCTTCAGTGGTAGATCGGTCGTGTACAGCAGCGTCATGCCGTGCGCCAGCCGTGCCTCGGTCAACAGCTGGCGCAGGCTGGTGCGTTCGGCGGCGAGGCGGCGGCGCAGGGTCGCGCCGCTCAGCGCGAACTGGTCTTCCACATCGCGCGACTGCCAGTCACGCGCCGGTTCGGCCGCGATGCGGTCGCGGATCTGCTCACCCAGGCTTGGGGCCTGCGGCAGCAGCAGATTGCCGTGGCCCTGCCGGCACCAAGCCAGCACCAGTTCGGCCAAGGCCAGTCGCGCTTCGCTGTAATGCCCGTCCTGCAGTGCCTGGCGCCAGCGCCGCAGCACCGTGCCGTGGTCGATCAGCCGCGGCTGCGCGATCGCATCGCCGGGCGCAGGCAGTGCTTCGCTCCACAGCGTGCGCGCTGCGCTCAGTACTTCCGCACACAGCGGCACGATGGCGCCGAGGTAGCGGCCGGTGCCCGCGTCGGGCGTGTTGACCACATCGATCCGGCAGCGCTGGGTGAACAGCAGCATGTCACCCGCGTGGGCAGTCAGCGACTGGTGCGCGGTGCGCACCTGCTTGCTGCCTTCCAGCAGGATGACGAACTGCGGCTGCGGTATCTCCACGGAACTGGCACCGTGCTCGCGGCGCGCAGTGATGCAGGCGTAGCCTTCAGCACGGTCGCAGCCGGCCAGGCTGGCCATCTCGGCCAGCAGAGCAATGTCAGGGGGCAGCATCGTGGTCATGACAGGTGGGCTCCCAGCAGCTTGCCGATGCCCGCGGCGGCGGCCATCGCCAGCGCGCCCCAGAACAACACCCGCACAGCACCGCGTACCGGCGGCGCGCCTCCGGCACGGGCGGCCATCGCGCCGGTCATGCACAGGCCGATCAGGGTGCTGGCGGTGGTGGTTACGGTGACCTTCTCCGCGCTGGAGAACAGGGCGGTCAGCACCGGCAGCGCGGCGCCACAGGTAAACGCACCGGCCGAGGCGAGCGCTGCCTGCAGCGGGCGCGCGCGCAGGGTGTCGGTGATGCCGAGTTCGTCGCGGGCGTGTGCACCCAGGGCGTCATGCGCCGTGAGTTGCTCAGCCACCTGCCGGGCCAATGCCGGCTCCAGGCCGCGATGGCGATAGATGGCCGTCAGCTCGTCCAGCTCGCTGTGCGGATCCTCGTCCAGCTCGCGCATCTCCATTGCCAGGTCGGCCGCTTCGGTGTCGGCCTGGGTCTGCACGGAAACGTACTCGCCCGCGGCCATCGACATCGCACCGGCCACGGTACCGGCCACGCCGGTGGCCAGGATCGTGCTGGCCGAGGCACCGCTGGCGGCCACGCCGACCACCAGGCCGGCGACCGAGACGATGCCGTCGTTGGCCCCCAGCACGGCCGCGCGCAGCCAGCCGACGCGGTCGGCGCGGTGCAGTTCCGGGTGTCGTGAATGGCGGCTCATGGCCTGAGTGTACGGGGGTCAAGAGGTCGTCGGTAGGATGCTGAAACCCGTCACCGTCGCATGCTGTGAAGGGCCGCCACGCTATAGTGCGCCCTTGCGATGGAAGGCCCCCAGCCCCACATCCCCTGCCACTGTCCAGCGAGTCCTCCCCTTGTCGAGCCCCAGCCACGTCGCCGATACGCCCATTACCGACCGCTCGGAGCTGGTCGAGGTGCTTGCCTCCGGCGAAAAGCCCCGTGCGCAGTGGCGCATTGGTACCGAACACGAGAAGTTCGGGTTCCGCCTGGACGACCTTCGCCCGCCGACTTTCGAAGGCGAGCGCGGCATCGAAGCCCTGCTCAACGGGCTGACCCGCTTCGGCTGGGAGCCGGTGCAGGAGAACGGCAACACCATCGCCCTGCTGCGTGACAACGCCTCGGTGACGCTGGAGCCGGCTGGCCAGCTGGAACTGTCCGGCGCGGCGCTGGAAACCATCCACCAGACCTGCGTGGAAACCGGCACCCACTTGAACGAAGTGGCGCAGGTGGCCGGCGAACTGCAGCTCGGCTTCCTCGGCATGGGCTTCCAGCCGAAGTGGACGCGCGATGAAATGCCGTGGATGCCCAAGGGCCGTTACAGGATCATGCGTTCCTACATGCCCAAGGTCGGTTCGCTCGGCCTGGACATGATGACCCGCACCTCCACCGTGCAGGTCAACCTGGATTACGCCACCGAAGCGGACATGGTGAAGAAGTTCCGAGTGTCGCTGGCGCTGCAGCCGATCGCCACCGCGCTGTTCGCCGATTCGCCGTTCACCGAAGGCAAGCCGAATGGCTACCTGAGCTACCGCTCGCATATCTGGACCGACACCGACGCCGACCGTACCGGCATGCTTGACTTCGTGTTCGAGGATGGCTTCGGCTACGAGCGCTATGTCGATTACCTGCTCGACGTGCCGATGTACTTCTCCTACCGCGATGGCATCTACCACGACGCCAGCGGGCAGAGCTTCCGCGATTTCATGCAGGGCAAGCTGCCGGTGCTGCCGGGTGCGCTGCCGACGCTGCGCGACTGGTCGGACCACATGACCACCGCCTTCCCGGAAGTGCGCCTGAAGAAGTACCTGGAAATGCGCGGTGCCGACGGTGGCCCGTGGAGCCGCCTGTGTGCGCTGCCGGCGTTCTGGGTCGGCCTGCTGTACGACGACACCGCGCTGGATGCCGCCTGGGACCTGGTGCGCGATTTCAGCCTGGCCGAGCGCCACGCGCTGCGCGACGGCGTGCCGAAGTACGCCATGGGCCTGCCGTTCCGCAACGGCACCGTGCGCGACCTGGCCCGCGAAGCAGTGAAGATTTCCGTGGAAGGCCTCAAGCGCCGCGGTGCGCGCAATGCCGATAGCCAGGACGAAAGCAAGTTCCTGGACGTGCTGCAGGAGATCGTCGAATCGGGCCTGACCCCGGCCGAGCGCAAGCTGGCGCTGTTCCATGGCCGCTGGCACGGCGACGTCGATCCGGTGTTCAAGGAATTCGCGTACTGAAGTGCGCCCGCCGGGCATGGCCCGGCGGGTAGCGCGCGCAGAAGAAACCCCGGCAATGCCGTAATGCTGTTCACTTA
>DEZI01000007.1:18246-53708 GCA_002364755.1 Stenotrophomonas maltophilia | reverse complement strand
TTGGGGGGACGGCGCGAGTACGTCCATGTAGCCTTGGTCGCCGCATCCATGCGGCTCACCCCCCGCAACCCCACAGTGCCCCGCCTTCGACAGTTGGCCGGCGGCTGTTGGTGGGTGCCGACCGTTGGTCGGCACATCTGTGGGATATCGAACAAATCATCCACGCATGGCGTGTCTCTACCGGGAGACGCGGCTGTTGGTAGGTGTCGACCGTTGGTCGACACATTTGTCAGACATCGATATCCGACCCCGTGCCGACCAACGGTCGGCACCCTCCAGAGCAGAACGCCGTTCCGACAGATCGCGGCCAACTGTCGAAGGTGGGGTGGGTCCGGTTGAGGGGGTGTGAGCGGCATGGATGCCGCGACCAAGCCCCCATGGACGGGTTTACGGCGTCCCCCTCAACCGGACCCACCCCGCCATCCCACCGATAGCCCGCTGTTGCTTCGGCTTCGGCTTCGGCAGGTGCAGGGTGCAGCCCTGCCAGACACGCCCTTTATACTTCCCGCCGTGAGTACCTTTCCCACTCTGGTCGCGCTGGAAACCCCGCTGCTCGTCGCCTACAGCGGCGGCCTGGACTCGACCGTGCTGCTGCACTGGCTGCAACGCTGCACCCACGCCAGCGGTACACCGCTGCGCGCCGTGCACGTGCACCACGGCCTGCAGGCCAGCGCCGATGTCTGGGTGCAGCACTGCCAGCAGCAATGCGACGCCCTGGGCATCGAACTCGCCGTGCATCGCGTGCAGGTCGACACCGCTGCTGGCCTCGGCGTGGAAGCAGCGGCACGCCAGGCGCGGCGCGCGGCCTTCGCCGCTGAACTGCATGACGGCGAAACGCTGGCACTGGCCCAGCACCAGGATGACCAGGCCGAAACGTTTTTACTGCGTGCACTGCGCAGTTCCGGCATCGATGGACTGGCGTCGATGGCCGTCGACAGCACCCTGCACGACCACCGCCTGTGGCGCCCGCTGCTGCACACCGCACGCGACGCGCTGCGCGACTATGCGCTGGTGCATGCCCTGCACTGGATCGAAGACCCCAGCAACGCGCGCGACGACGCCGACCGCAATTTCCTGCGCCTGCACGTGATGCCACTGCTGCGCCAGCGCTGGCCGCACGCGGCCGCAACACTGGCCGGCAGCGCCGACCATTGCGCGCAGACCCGCGCGTTGCTGGACGAGGAAGATGCCGAACTGATCGCCCATCTCGAAGTGGCGCCCCGCGTGCTGTCGCTGGAACTGCTGCGCCAGGTGTCGCCCGCGCGCGGTGCACGCGTGCTGCGTGCGTGGGTGCGCGCGCATGGCGCAGCACCGCTGCCGGCCACGGTGCTGCGGCAACTGCAGCAGGAGCTGCTGGAAGCCTCCAGCGATCGCCAGGCGCAGGTGCGCTGGCAGGATCACGCCATCCAGCAATGGCGTGGCCACGCCTACCTGCTGCCGGCACACCTGCCCGCCCTGCCCACGGACTGGCAGGTCGCATGGGATGGCCGTGGGCCGCTGGCATTGCCCGATGGCGGGCAACTGCGCCTGCTCGGCGGCGCAGCCTTCGACCGGCCCCTGCAGGTGCGTGCGCGGCAGGGAGGCGAACGCATCCTGTTGCCCGGCCGTACCCATTCACACGCGTTGAAGGACTGCCTGCAGCGCGAGCACCTGGCGCCCTGGCGGCGCGCGCAGCTGCCGCTGCTGTTCGACGGCGGGCAACTGCTGGCCGCGGCCGACGTGGTCGTTTCCGCGTCGTTGCAGGCGTGGCTGCAGGATCACGATGCGCAGTTGCAGTGGCGACCAGGCGGCTGGTGAATTGACCCCCGCGCGGCAGCCGTCCACACTTGTCGCATGGCCAAGAAGTCCCCCGAAAACGCCTCCCCCGTTGCCCAGTTCGAGCAGTCGCTCGAAGCGCTGGAACAGCTGGTGGAGCAGATGGAAACCGGCGAGCTGAGCCTGGAAGCTTCGCTCAGTGCTTACGAACGTGGCGTCGGTCTGTACCGCCAGTGCCAGCAGGCGCTGGAACAGGCCGAACTGCGCGTGCGCCTGCTCAGCGATCCGGCCCAGCCCGAAGCCGCAGAACCCTTCGACCCGCCCAGCCATGACGGCTGAAGGGCAGTTCGCCCGCTGGCGCGACCGTATCGAAAGCCAGCTCGACGCCACCCTGCCCTCGCCGGCCGATGCGCCGCAACGCCTGCACCAGGCGATGCGCTATTCGGTGCTGGGCGGTGGCAAGCGCATGCGCCCGCTGCTGGTGTATGCCAGCGGCCAGCTGTTCGGCGCACCGCTGGACCAGCTCGATGCCGCCGCCATGGCGGTGGAGATGATCCACGCCTATTCGCTGGTGCATGACGACCTGCCGGCGATGGACGACGACGCCCTGCGCCGAGGCAAGCCCACTACCCACATCGCCTTCGACGAGGCCACCGCGATCCTCGCCGGCGATGCCCTGCAGACCCGTGCGTTCGGACTGCTGGCCGATGCGCCGCTGCCGGCCACCCTGCGCGTGGCCTGCCTGCAGACCCTGGCCCACGCCTCCGGTGCGTCCGGCATGTGCGGTGGCCAGGCGCTGGATATCGATGCCACCGGCCAGCAGCAGTCGCTGGCCGCACTCACCCGCATGCACGCGCTGAAGACCGGTGCGCTGATCCGCGCCGCGGTGCGCATGGGCGCGCTGTGCGGCCACGCCCCCGAGGCACGGCTGGCCCAGCTGGATGACTTTGCCGACGCGCTCGGCCTGGCCTTCCAGGTGCGCGATGACATCCTCGATGTCGAAGCCAGTTCCGAGCAGCTGGGCAAGACCGCCGGCAAGGACCAGGCGCAGGACAAGAGCACCTTCCCGGCCCTGCTGGGCATGGATGGTGCCAAGGCGCATCTGCGTGAACTGGCGGCGCGCATGCAGTCGGTGCTGGCCAGCCATGGCGAAGAAGCCGACGCACTGCGTGCGCTGGCGACGCTGGCAGTGGAACGCGATCACTGAGCGCAATCGCTGACGCAACCGCGCGGCGCGCTCGCCGGGCATGGCCCGGCGCTACCGAACGCGCCCCAAATGGAAACGCCCGGCATTGCCGGGCGCTTCTTTCTGCGTCGTTGATCGTTGCCGCTTACTTGATCAGGCGCAGGGTGAACGGATAACGGTAGGTTTCGCCGTTGTTGGATTTCACTGCCGCGATGATGCACAGGACCAGATTGGCCACGTAGACGATCGGCATCAGGATGGCACCGATGATGACGAAGCTGAGGACCACGCAGACCAGCACCGCGATGGCTACGGTGATCTGGAAGTTCAGCGCTTCCTTGGACTGGTCGGTGACGAAGCCCTTGCCGGCGTCATCCTTGTTGATGAGCCAGATGATCAGGGCACCGATGAAACCGGTGAAGATGCCCAGCAGGTGCGCTGCCAGCGCCATGGTGCGCTGGTCGCTCGGCACGCTCGAGGCGGCCGGCACGTTTTCGAAATCGCTCACGACAAAACTCCTTGTTTTTGGGTGGTCTTGACCGACCGGCGGCAGGCCGGTCGCGTCAGGCGCGCATAGCTTACGCCATCAATGGCATCAATCATTACCGGCGATGGTCATCCGCCCGACCAGGATCGAGCCGGTGCGGATGTGTGAGCGCGGGTCGACGTCGCTGCCTACCGCTTCGATGGCGGCAAACATCTCCCGCAGGTTGCCGGCGATGGTGATGCCGTCGACCGGGTACTGGATCTCGCCGTTCTCGACCTTGAAGCCCCCGGCGCCCCGCGAATAATCGCCGGTCACCCCGTTCACGCCCTGCCCCATCAGCTCGGTCACCAGCAGGCCCTGGCCCATCTGCCGGGCGATGTCCTGCAGCGAAGCGGCGTTGGCCGCCAGCTGCAGGTTGTGCACGCCGCCGGCATTGGCGGTGGTCTGCAGGCCCAGCTTGCGCGCCGAATAGCTGCCCAGCACGTAGCGCTGCAGAACGCCGTCGCGGACCAGGGCCGACGCCCGGGTGGCCACGCCGTCGCCGTCGAAGGCCGCCGAGCGCAGGCCGCGGCGCAGGTGCGGCAGCTCCTCGATCTGCATCCAGTCCGGGAACAGCTGCTGTCCGACGCTGTCCAGCAGGAAGCTGGCCTGGCGGTACAGGGCACCGCCGGACACCGCCGACAGCAGGTGGCCGACCAGGCTGCGCGCCACTTCCGGGGCGAACAGCACCGGCATGCTGCCGGTCGGCAACGAACGCGGCTGCAGGCGGAAGACGGTGCGCTCGGCGGCGCGGCGACCCACGTGGTCGGCCGCCTCGAGGTCCTCGCGGGCCAGGCCGCCGGTGTACCAGCCGTCGCGCTGCATGCCGTCGCCGCTGCCGGCGATCAGGGCGCAGCCGACCGAATGGTGGGTGCCGCGCTCGCGGCCGATGAAGCCGTGCGAATTGGCGTAGACCGAGACGCTCTGCATGCTCGACACCGAGGCGCCGTCGGAATTGCTGATCCGCGGGTCGGCCTCGCGGCCGGCCGCTTCGCAGGCCAGGGCAAGGTCCACCGCCTCGTCGGCCTGCAGCGCCCAGGGGTGCCAGCTGTCCAGGTCGGGAAAGTCGCGGGCCATCAGCGCCGCGTCGGCCAGGCCGGCAGCCGGGTCGTCCTCGGTGTGGCGGGCGATCGCGCAGGCCTGCTCGACGGTGGCCGCCAGGCTCGCCTCGTTCAGGTCGGCGGTGCTGGCGCTGCCCTTGCGCTGGCCGAAATAGACGGTCAGGGCGATGCCGCGGTCGCGGGTGGACTGCACGGTCTCGACCTCGCCGAGACGGACGTTCACTTCCATCCCGCGGTCTTCGCTGCAGCTCACTTCGGCCTGGCTGGCGCCCAGCGCGCGGGCGCGCTCCAGCAGCTGCTGGGAAAGGTCGGCCAGGCGTTCCAGACGGGCCGGACTGTCGTCGCCGACGGCCACTTCAGGGGCGATCACGTTCAATGCTTTATCCTGTGCGGGTTGGGCCCGGCATCACGCCGGGCGACTTTTTTGAAATCAGGTATGGACGATGCGCGGACGCGACGAAGAAACCGGTGAATTCCACGACAAGAGCCGCAGCCAGAACCGGCGCGACGCGCTCGATGTCCTGGCCTTGGGCGAGAAGCTGGTGTCGCTGACCCCGGCCCAGCTGGCGCGCCTGCCGGTGCCGGAAGACCTGCTGCCGCATATCGCCGAGTGCAAGCGGATCACCGCCCACATCGCCCACAAGCGCCAGCTGGCGTTCCTGGCCAAGCACATGCGCCGCGAGGAAGACACCACGCTGGACGCGATCCGCGACGCGCTGGACGCCAACAGCGAAACCGGCCGCCGCGAAGTGGCGATGATGCACCGCGCCGAGGATTGGCGCGAGCGCCTGCTGGCCGACGGCGACAAAGCGCTGGGCGCCCTGCTCGACGAGTACCCGCAGGCCGACCGCCAGCAGCTGCGTACGCTGGTGCGCAACGCCCAGGCCGAAAAGGCCAAGAACAAGCCGCCGCGCGCCTACCGCGAGATCTTCCAGGTGCTGCGTACGCTGATGCTGCCGGCGGCGCTGGGCCTGAAGGCCTCGGCCGATGAGGCCGACGACGTCGAGACCGACGAAGCCGACGAGGACTGAGTCCCCGCCGGCCCGGGCGGTGGCGCTGGCCATCGCCCGGCTCAGGCCTGGGTACCGCCGACGGTGATGCCTTCGATCAGCAGCGAGGGCTGGCCCACGCCCACCGGCACGCTCTGGCCATCCTTGCCGCAGATGCCGACACCCTCGTCCAGGGCCAGGTCGTTGCCGACCATGCGCACCTTCTGCATGGTTTCCGGGCCGTTGCCGATCAGGGTCGCGCCCTTCACCGGCGCGGTGATCCGGCCATCCTCGATCAGGTAGGCCTCGGTGGCCGAGAACACGTACTTGCCGCTGGTGATGTCGACCTGGCCGCCACCGAAGTTGACCGCATACAGGCCCTTCTTCACCGAGCGGATCATTTCCTGCGGATCGTGCTCGCCGGCGCGCATGTAGGTGTTGGTCATGCGCGGCATGGTCAGGTGCGCGAACGACTCGCGACGCCCGTTGCCGGTCGGCGCCACGCCCATCAGGCGGGCATTGAGGCTGTCCTGCATGTAGCCGACCAGGATGCCGTCCTCGATCAGCGTAGTGCACTGGCTCGGGTGGCCCTCGTCATCGATGTTGAGCGAACCGCGGCGCCCGTCCAGGGTGCCGTCGTCGACGATGGTCACGCCCGGGGCGGCCACGCGTTCGCCGATGCGGCCGGCGTAGACGCTGGTGCCCTTTCGGTTGAAGTCGCCTTCCAGGCCATGGCCAACGGCTTCATGCAGCAGCACGCCGGGCCAGCCCGGGCCGAGCACCACCGGCATCACGCCGGCCGGAGCCGGTACGGCTTCGAGGTTCACCAGCGCTTGGCGCAGGGCCTCGCGGGCGAAGGCTTCGGGACGGCCATCGGCGAACAGTTCGGCATAGCCATAGCGGCCACCGCCGCCGGCATAGCCCGATTCACGACGGCCGTTCTGCTCGACGATCACCTGCACGTTCAGCCGCACCAGCGGGCGCACGTCGGCGCCCAGCACGCCGTCGGTGCGGGCCACCAGCACGGTGTCCACGCCCCCGGACAGGCTCACCATCACCTGCTTCACGCGCGGGTCGGCGGCACGCAGGTAACCGTCCAGGCGCTTGAGGACCTCGACCTTGGCCTCGTTGCCCAGGCTGTCGATCGGGTCCAGGGTCGGGTACAGCGCGCGCGCGTTGCCGCGCAGCAGCGAACGCCCGGCCTGGGCGCCGCCTTCGCGCGAGATCGCGCGGGCCGACTGCGCGGCGGTCAGCAGCGCGTCGGCATGGATGTCATCGGAATAGGCGAAGCCGGTCTTCTCGCCGGCGATGGCGCGCACGCCCACGCCCTGCTCGATGGAGTGGGCGCCGTCCTTGACGATGCCGTCCTCCACGCTCCAGCTTTCGCGCCGTGCGTGCTGGAAATACAGGTCGCCGAAGTCCACGCCGGGGCCGAGCAGCTGGCCGAAGGTGCGCTCCAGGCCGGCGGTATCCAGGCCACCGGGGCGCAGCAGGCGGTCCTGGGCAAGCGTCAGTGCGTTATCAGTCATTGTCTCGATCTGGGGGTCTGGAGGCGGCCAGGCAAGGCCGCCGGATGAACAGGGGCCGCGACGCTCAACGCGGGCGCGGCGGGTCGGTGACGGTCGGCGGCACGGACGGGGCCGGTGCAGGCGCGCGGGGCGGCGCCGGGGTCCGGTCACGGCTGCGCTCGATCACCTCCACCTTCGGCTCCTTCCAGGGGCCGGTCACCCGGTAGGTCCGGGCGCCGATCTCGCCGAGTGGCTTTGACAATACCGCATTGGTGGCCGCACCCAGCGCCGCGCCCACCGGCCCGCCGGCCACCGCGCCGACCACGGTCAGCAGGTTGCCTGCACGCGGATTGACGTCGATGGTCTGGTCGAACTGCTGCTGGCGCAGGTCGGTCTGGCCACGGATGGTGATGTTGGCCGCCGGGCCTTCGATCAGCACCTTGTCGGTGCGCGCCATGCCATCGCCGAACTGCATGCCGCCTTCGATATGGTTGAAGGCGAAGCCCTTGGAGAAGAAATCGCGGAAATCGAACATCAGGCGACGCGGCAGCTGGGCCACGCTGAGCAGGCCGAGCACGCGGCCCGCGCCGGGGTCCAGTTCCAGCAGCTGGCCGTTGCGCGCATCGATGTCGAGCGTGCCCTGCAGGTTGCCCAGCTGGAAATCCGACGGCCCGCCCGCCCAGGCCGCCTGCAGCTGCGCCTGGCCGGAGCCGCCGCGCAGCTGGCCAGCGTAGTCGAGGTTCTGCATCAGCCCGCCCAGATCTTCGCTGCGCACCTTGACGGTCAGTTCGGTGCGCGCGCCGGCGCCCTTGCCCAGCCAGCGGCCGGTGATGTCGATCTCCTGCTCCGGGGCACGGAAGCGCAGCTCGTCCACGCTCAGGCCGTTGCCCAGCGGGCGCGTGCGCAGCACCGCCTGGCCCAGCATCACCTTGCCGAAGTTCAGGTCGGCGATGTGCAGGGCGAACGGCGGCAGCTTGGCAGGGTCCATGTCATCGGCACCGGTCTGCGGCCGCGTCGCGGCCACAGCGGTGTCGACGCCTGGCGCGGCCGGCGGTGACTGCCAGTGCACGCGGTCGAGCTGGCCGCTGATGGTGCCGCCATCGGCATTGGGCACGCTCAGGTGGCCGGCCAGCGAAGGGCCGTCCAGGCGCACGTCCAGCGCCTGCGCGCCCGGCCGCAGCTGCAGCCGCGTCTGTTCGAAGATGCCGCCGATCAGCATCAGCCTGCCGACCTGCACGTCCACCGCGCGCAGCGGCATGGGATCGCCATCGCCACCGGCGCCACGGGCAAGGCCGATCCATTCCAGCGCATCCAGGGTCGGGCTGCGGCCGTTGATGGCCAGCCCGCTGGGCGGCGGGTCGCGGTCAACGCGGTCGCTGCCCATCGTGACCTGCACGCCGGTCTGGCTGTTGTGGGTGCGCGCGGCCAGGGCCAGGCGCTGGCCGAACGCCACGTCGATGCGGCCGTCGCCCATCGGCAGCTGTGCCGATACGGTGGTCGCCAGCGCATCGGCGGCCGGCTTGTCCAGCGGCGCCGGCAGGTCCAGGCGGGTCCCCACCAGGTCCGAATGCAGGCGCAGCTCACTGGGCGGGGCCGGCGCACCGGGCGCCACCTTGGGCAGGTTGACGGCGACGGTCCAGGCCGAGGTGCCCTCCAGATAGGGCTTCAGCCAGGCCATTTCCGGCGCGCGGTCGATCAGCACCTTGGCATCCAGGCGTGCTGCCAGTTCCGATTCAAAGGCCAGCGCCGGGTTGCGCACATAGCCGCCGGCACGCAGGCTCAGGCGGCCGTCCTGGCCGAGGTGGCGCACGGCCAGCTCCTCGGCGGCAAAGCCACCGCTGCCGTAGTGGGCCTGGCCCTGCATGGCGTCGAATTCCAGATCGAAGCGCTTGTCCACCAGCTTCACACCGGCCAGGTCCACCCTGCCCTGCAGGTGCCCGCCGCCTTCATCGCGGTGCAGCGGCTGGAGCAGGTCGAAGTGCACGTTGGCCGGGCCGCTGGCGACCAGGTTGTCGAGCGTGTCGCCGTAGTCCTTGTGCAGGCCACTCTGCCGCAGCATCGCCAGCAGGCGCCCCGCCTCGCTCTGGCTGTCGGCACGCACGTACAGCGGCGCGTGGCCGAAATCTTCGATGCCGGCCTCGAACTTCTGCACCGCCACGCCGGCCAGATCACCGCGGCCCTGCATGTGGAAGCCCGGCCCGATGAAAGCGATATCGGCGTCGACCTGGCCCATCAGCGGCCAGTCGTGCTGGAAGCGGATATCGCCGTTGCTGATGTGGCCGGTGGCCTCGAAGCGGCCATCGTTGTGGTCGAACGGCCAATCGTCCAGGTCTCCGCTGACCAGGCCGATCCCGCCGCGCACCTGGCCGCCCACCAAGGCCGCATCCAGCCAGTCGGTGGCGCCCTTGCTCATCCTGGAATGGATCCAGAACCGCTTGGCCGCGGTCATCGGCACGTCGTCCAGCTTGGCCGCCAGCTGCAGCCACGGGCGCGTGCCGTCGCCCTGCAACCAGACGCCGCCACGTACGTCGGCCGCATAGTTGGTGCCTTCCACGCGCATCGCCGGGGTGCCGATGCGCCAGCCGCCGGCTTCGTCACGCCAGCCGACGATCTGCCCGGCCAGGTGCAGGTCGTGGCGCTCGCCGAAACCGGTCGGCCAGTCGAACTGCAGCTCCTGCTGGGGCTTCAGCTGCAGGCTGAAGCCATCGGCATCGCCTTCGAAACGACCGCCCAGGCCACGCACGCCCGGGGCATCGCCAACGCTGGCAAAGCCCAGCGCCCGCAGTTCACCCTGCGCCCACAACGGGCCGTCGCGCTCGCCCTGCAGCTGCAGCGACTGCACATCCAGCTGCGGCTTGGACAGGTACAGCCAGCGGCGCAGGCCCGGCTCCAGGCGGTCGCTCAGCGCCAGCGCGCGCAGCGCAGTCCCGGCCTGCACCGGCCCGCTGCTGATCCGCAGCTGCCTGCCCACCTGCACCTGCAGGCCATCGAGCTGTTGTTCGTCCGGCCCGTTCTGCAGGCGCAGGCGTGGCACCTGCAGCGCCCAGCCATCGCCCTGGCGCTGCCAGCGCAGTCGCGCCTGCACGCGCTGCAGCTGCAGGCCCGGTGTGGTCGTGCTCTGTAGCGGCGCGCCCTGCAGAGGCGCGCCGTCGATGCGGACTTCGCGCAGGTCAGAATCGGTGGTCAGGGCCACCGGCGCGAAATCGCGCAGGACCAGCCACAGGTTGAGTTCGCCCTTGCCTTCGCGCAGGCGCAGGCCGCCGGCCGCCAGCAACGGCGACCAGGCTTTGAAGTCGACAGGATCCGCGCCCAGCCAAGCCTGGCCGTTGCCGTGGCGGCGGTCCAGATCCAGCACCGCGGTCAGCGGCAGCGCGTCGGTCTGTGCCCAGGCGCGCACGCCCACCCGCAGGCGGTCGCCATCCACGCGCAGGCGCAGGTCGATGCGCGGCAGCGTGGCATCCACACCCAGGCCGGGCGCATGCACGCCGAGGCGGCCACCGATCACCTGCAGTTCGCCCAGCCGGCGCAGCGCATCCAGCGGATCACCGCCGCTGCTGGACTGCGGCAGGCCACGTACCGACCAGCGGCCGTCACTGCCCTGCTGCAGGTCCAGGGCCAAGCCGCGCAGGCGCAGCTCGGTCAGCGAACGGCCCGGCAGCAGGCCGCTGTACATCGACACCAGCACCTCGGCCTCGCCGATGGCCAGGCCCTGACCCGCGCCGATGCGCAGGCCCTTGAGCTGCAGCAGCGGGCCGCGCCGGGTCCAGGCGGTGTCCAGTTGTTCAAAACGCACCGGTTGCCCGGCACGCTCACTCAGCCACGCGGCGATCGCCTCGGGGTGGCGCTCGGCCAGCGGCAGCAGCTGGCTGAGCGTCCCCACCAGCAGCGCAAGCACGACCAGGCCGACCGCGCAGGCAGCAACGAAATGACGGCGGATCCTTCGCAGTCGCAGGCGCGGCGGCGCGCTCATCGGCCTCGACCGGCGCCCGGTCCGCGCGGCTCAGAGCAGAACGACATCGAACTGCTCCTGCAGGTACTGCTCATCGGCCTGGAAGCGGATGCTCTTGCCGAGGAATTCCTCCAGCTCGGCCACCGCCGCCGATTCCTCGTCGGTGATGCGCGCCACCACCTTGGTCGACGCGATCACCAGCAGGCGCGCCGCCTCGAACTGGCGTACGGCGCGGGTGATCTCGCGGAAGATCTCGTAGGTCACCGTCTCGGTGGTCTTGATCGAGCCGCGCCCGCTGCACTGCGGGCAGGTTTCCGACAGCTGCCGCTCCAGGCTTTCCACCGTGCGCTTGCGGGTCATCTCGACCAGGCCCAGCGGCGAGAAGTCGTACACCGTGGTCTTGGCGTGGTCGCGGGCCAGGGCCTTCTCCAGCGTGCGCAGCACCTGGCGGCGGTGCTCGGGATCATCCATGTCGATGAAATCGATGATGATGATGCCGCCCAGGTTGCGCAGCCGCAGCTGCCTGGCCACCGCCTGCGCGGCCTCCAGGTTGGTGCGGAACACGGTTTCTTCCAGGTTGCGCTGGCCGACGAACGAACCGGTGTTCACGTCGATGGTGGTCATCGCCTCGGTCTGGTCGATGACCAGGTAGCCACCGGACTTCAGCGGCACCTGCTTGTCCAGCGCGCGACCGATCTCGTCCTCGACGCCGAACATGTCGAAGATCGGCCGGTCGCCCGAATACAGTTCCAGCTTCTCGGCCAGAACAGGCATGTACTTGGCCACGAAGGCCTGGAGCTGGGCGAAGGTCTCCTTCGAGTCGACCTTAACTTTGTCCACGTCCTTGCGGATCAGGTCGCGCACCGAACGCAGCGGCAGGCTCAGGTCTTCATAGATGTTGCTGCACGAGGGCGCCTCGCGGCCGCGGCGCTCGACCACGTTCCAGACGCGCGACAGGTAGGCCACGTCTTCAGCGATGGCTTCGGCCGGCTGGCCTTCGGCATTGGTGCGCACGATGTAGCCGTAGCCGCCGTGCTGGGCCGACAGTTCGGTCACCAGTGCCTTCAGCCGTGCGCGCTCGCCTTCATCCTCGATGCGCGCCGACACGCCCACCACCTTGGACTGCGGCAGCAGCACCATGTAGCGCGAGGGAATGCTGATCTGCGTGGTCAGGCGCGCGCCCTTGGTGCCGATCGGGTCCTTCACCACCTGCACCACGATGTCCTGGCCGTCGCGCAGCAGCTCGACGATGGGCACGCTGGACGGCGGCGGCAGGGTGGTGTTCTCGGTATCGGCGCTGGCCACCGGGGCCGGCCGGATCACGTCGTTGGCATGCAGGAACGCCGCGCGCTCCAGGCCGACCTCGACGAAGGCCGCCTGCATGCCGGGCATCACCCGCTGCACCTTGCCCTTGTAGATGTTGCCGACCACGCCGCGGCGCCAGCCGCGTTCGATGTGCAGCTCCTGCAGCATGCCGTTTTCGATCACCGCGACACGGGTCTCGCGCGGGGTCACATTGACCAGGATTTCCTCAGACATCGGCAGCCTCCCTGGCGGCATCGGCAATGGGGGCCGGCACGCCGCAGCGCGCCAGCAGACGATCGGTGTGAAGCAGCGGCAACCCCATCACGCCGGAGTAGCTGCCGGAAAGGTGTTCGATCCAGCGCTCGGCCCCGCCCTGGATGGCGTAGGCGCCGGCCTTGTCCAGCGGCTCGCCGGTGGCCACGTAGGCGGCGATGTCGGCCGCGCTGACCGGGGCGAAGGTGACCTCGGACACGACCAGCTCGCTGTCCAGCCCGCCAGCGCCCACCACCACCACGGCGGTCATCACCTGGTGGGTGCGCCCGGCCAGCCGCGCCAGCATCGCCCGCGCGTCGGCCGCATCGGCCGGCTTGCCGAACACCTCGCCGTCCAGCACGACCTCGGTGTCCGAGCCCAGCACCCGCGCCTGAGGGTCGGTGGCCAGCACCGCGGCCAGGCCGGCGCGCGCCTTGTCGGCCGCGACGCGGCATACATAGGCTTCGGCACTTTCGGCAGCCGCACGCACCTCGGGCACCTCCAGGTCGAGGGCCTGGAAGGGGCGTCCGAGTCGGGCCAGCAGCTGGTTGCGTCGGGGGGAGCGGGAAGCAAGATAGAGCATCAGCACAGCATAACCTGAGGGCACTGCCTGAATCGTCGGCAACCCCGCCCGATGCGCGTCCAACCCCGAACGGACTCACAGCGCGTTCATCGCTGCGACACCAACCTCACCGCCACACCAAGGAGATCCCATGCGCCGCACCGCCACCCCGCTGCTGCTTGCCCTGTCCCTCGCTATTGGAGCCTCGATGACCGCCCACGCCGCCCCGTCGTCGCCGTCGATCGCCGCCCCGGCCGAAGGCACCCTCCTGAACATCTCGGCCAACGCCGAGGCCACCCGCGTGCCGGACGTGGCCACCCTGTCGGCCGGTGTCGTCACCCAGGCAGCAGACGGCAACAGCGCCATGCGCGAGAACGCCCAGCAGATGGACAAGGTGCTGGCCGCGATCAAGGCTGCCGGCATTGCCGAACGCGACGTACAGACCAGCGGCGTCAGCCTCAACCCGCAGTACCGCTACGCCGACAACGAGGCGCCGAAGATCACCGGCTACCAGGCCAGCAACACGGTCAGCCTGAAGGTGCGCGACATCGCCAGGCTGGGCAAGGTGCTCGACGCCCTGGCCGCGCAGGGCGCCAACCAGATCAACGGCCCGCAGTTCGAGATCGACCAGCCCGAGCCGGTCTATGACGAAGCCCGCCTGGCCGCGCTGAAGAAGGCCCAGGCCCGCGCCCAGACCTATGCGAAATCGCTGGGCCTGCAGGTGCGCCGCATCGTCAGCATTTCCGAGAACAGCAACGGCGGCTTCCGCCCGATGCCGATGATGCGGGCCATGGCCGCCGGTGCGGCAATGGACAAGGCCACCCCGGTGGCGCCGGGTGAATCGACCGTGTCGGTGAACCTGGACGTGGTGTTCGAACTGGGGCGGTAACCGGTAGCGCGGGGCCCGGCCCCGCGAGCGCATCGCAAGAACACACGCGGCGCCCTTCGGGGCGCCGTTTTCATTGGCGGGCCGTCTATCACGTGCCGCCCAGGCAGCGCGGGGCCGTGCTCCGCGAGCGCAGCGGCGCGGCCTCTCCCGCCGGACATGGTCCGGCGCTACCCGTTCATGAAGCCCAGCCCAACGACGTTGCCCCTGCCTCTAGGCAGTGGCCGGGGGGCGGCGCTAATGATTGACTGCCAGCCGCGTGCGGCAACCCCGATGGCGGCCCTGGTGCGTTGAGGACTTCGTCACTGGCATGGAGGTGGACCATGGTTCGTACGTATCCCGTTGTACCGCTGCAGTTCGATCCCGCCCGCGTCGCCGCCTGGAGCGCGGCCATCGCCCTGCACCTGCTGGCCTTCCTGTTGCTGCTGATCCCGGCAACCTACCAGGCCATCACCGCCCTGCCCCGCGACACCACCGAGGTCAGGCTTATTCCCAAGGAACAGCCGAAGCCGCCGGAACCGCCGCCGGTGGAGCCGCAGCCGGTGCAGGCCGAGGTCAGGCCCACGCCCCACGCCGCGCCGACCGTAGTCCCGCCTCTGCCGGCCCCGACCACGTCGCTGGAAGAGGCCCAGGGCATCATCCTGCCCGCAGCCGAACCGGCCCCCGTGCAGGCGGCACCGAGTCTGGCGCCATCCACGCCGATGGCCGGGGTGCAGCTGCAGTACCGCAGCGCCCCGCCGCCGGCCTATCCGGTCCCGGCGCTGCGCAACCATGAGCAGGGGACCGTGCTGCTGCGGGTCGAGGTGGATACCAGCGGCAAGCCGGTGAACGTCAGCATCGAGCGCAGCAGCGGCTCGCGCAGCCTGGACCAGGCCGCCCGCCAGCAGGTGCTGCGCCAGTGGCGGTTCGTGCCGGCCGAGCGTGACGGCGTGGCCGTGCCGGCCATCGGCATGGTGCCGGTGCAGTTCTCGCTGCCCGACTGAGGCCCGCGGGCGGCCCGGCGCGATGCCGGGTCGCCCTTTTTCCGAGTTCGGCCCCCGTCAAGAGCCGTTCGCGCCAAAACATTTCGCTTCTGTCGAAAGATCGTTACGAATTCAGTAAAACTTCACAGCTCCGTCACCTGCCAGAAACCTAGATTGATACGTCCCGGTACATACCGGATGACGCCCTCAATGCTCGAGTTTTCCAGTCAGGAGAGAAGCTGTGAAACACCCGATCCAACGGCCCGCCAGCCGCCGCCAAAACCACCTGGCAACTTCCATCACCCATATCCTCGCTGGCGGCACCCTGCTGCTGGCCGGCGCCGCGGCCTCCTCCTCTGCCTTCGCACAGGAACAGGCCACCAACCTTGACCGCATCACGGTCACCGGTTCCAACATCCCGCGCACCAACACCGAGACGCCGTCTCCGGTGCAGGTGGTGACCCGCCAGGAAATCGATCGCACCGGCAAGACCACGGTTGCCGAGTACCTGCAGACGCTGACCGCCGATGGCGCCGGCTCCATTCCCAAGACCTTCGGCAATGGTTTCGCCGGTGGCGGCGCGGGCATTTCGCTGCGCGGCCTCGGTGCCGGTTCGACCCTGGTGCTGTTGAACGGCCGCCGCATGGCGACCTACGGCCTGGCCGATGATGGCCAGAAGGTGTTCACCGATCTGAGCACCATCCCGCTCGACGCCGTCGAGCGCGTGGAAGTGCTGAAGGACGGCGCGTCGGCCATCTACGGTTCCGATGCGATCGCCGGCGTGGTCAACATCATTCTGCGCAGTGACTTCCAGGGCGCGATCCTGCGCGGTTCGTACGGCGTGTCCGGCGACGGCGATGGTGATGCCAAGAAGGCCACCCTGACCGCCGGTACCGGCGACCTCGCCAGCGACGGCTGGAACGCGTTCTTCAGCCTGGACGTCGGCAAGACCGACCGCATCCAGATCAGCGACCGCAAGAACCGCAAGTGGATCGGCACCGGCGATATCCGTCGCTGGGGCTACGACGCCGCTGACGCGCAGTTCCTCGGTGGCGCCTTCCTGTCCGGCGGCACTGCCGGCGGCACCGGCCCGAACGGTTCGGTGTTCAACAACGCCGGCCAGCTGGTTGCGCTGCCGGGTTGCGCGGGCGTGACCACGATTCCGGGCCAGACCGATGCCACCGCCCAGGCACAGGGCTGCCTGTGGGATCCGGCACAGCTGTACCGTGACCTGACCCCGGAAGAGAAGTACGTCAACGTGTTCGGCCGTGCCAGCTTCGCCTTCGGTGAAGGCGGCGAGGTCTACACCGAGATCGGCTACTCGAAGAAGGAAACCATCTTCAGCAACACGCCGTCCGGCGTGTCCGGCGGCTGGGGTTACCCGGGCGGCCCGGTCAACGCCAACAGCGGCGCCGGTGCGACCATGCTCTACGCCGGCCATCCGGACAATCCGCTGCCCTACGCTGCGCGCCTGCGCTACAGCGCCTGGGACGTGGGCCCGCGCGTGACCAACAACACCAACGAGTTCAACCGCTTCCTGGTGGGCGTCAAGGGCAACTGGGGTGAGTGGAGCTACGACACCGCCTACCTGCACTCGGGCACCGACCTGGTCAACAAGCGCACCGGCTTCCTGAACTATGACGCCGTGCGCTGCGTGCTGGGCAATCCGGCCTGTCCGTACGGCACCTGGCGCATCGGTGACAACGCCTCGCTGACCCCGCAGTCGGTCTACGACGCGATCAGCCCGACCATCAGCGCCCGCGCCAAGTCCAGCCTGGACATGTTCGACTTCACCATCTCGCGCAGCCTGATGGACCTGAAGGGCGGCCCGCTGGGCCTGGCCTTCGGTACCGAGTGGCGCAAGACCAGCAACAGCCTGACCCCGCAGACCTTCACCGACGTCGGCCAGATCATCGGCCTGGGCTACTCGGCCTATGACGGCACCCAGAACGTGTACGCCGGCTACGCCGAACTGTCCGCACCGGTGCTGGAATCGTTGGAACTGTCGGGCGCCGTGCGTTACGACAAGTACGAGAGCGGTGAAGGCAAGGCCACGCCGAAGCTGGGCGTGAAGTGGACCCCGGCCGACTGGATCGCCCTGCGCGCCAGCTACGCCGAAGGCTTCCGCGCGCCGAACCCGGCCGAGAACGGTGACGGTGGCCTGGCCGCCTTCTCCAACGCCCGCGATCCGGTGCGCTGCGCCATCGATCCGGCCAACGAGTGCACCGCGCGCTCGGTGGCGATCATCACCCGCCCGAACAAGGACCTGAAGCCGGAAGAGTCCAAGAGCTACTCGGTGGGTATCGTGCTGCAGCCGACCTCCACCACCTCGCTGACCGTTGACGCCTGGGAAATCAAGCGCACCAACGAAATCGCACAGGGGAGCACCGCCGATGCGATCGCCGCCGGCAACGTCCTGCGCGATTCCAACAACATCGGTGGCGTGGCCAACAGCGGCACGATCCTGGCAGTCAACACCGCGTACGTGAACGCCAACTCCTCGCGTGTCCGCGGTATCGACACCGACGTGCGCCAGACCTTCGACTTCGGCGCCGGCCAGCTGGAAATGGACCTGCAGTGGAGCCACATCCTGAAGTTTGAACGTACCGAGGGTGACACCACCGTCGATTACGTCGGCACCCACGGCAACTGCGACGTGACCAACTGCATCGGTACGCCGCAGGACAAGATCAACTTCGGCACTACCTGGAAGCAGGGTCCGTGGAGCGTCAGTGGTGTGGTGAACTACATCGACAGCATGGAGAACAAGGACCGCCGCGGTGGCGACTACCTGGCCTTCTATGAAGACGGTTCGCCGGTGGAGAAGATCTCCTCCTTCACCACCTTCGACCTGTCCGGCCGCTGGAACATCACCGAAGCCTTCGAACTGAACGCCTCGGTGCAGAACGTGTTCGACCGCATCGCTCCGCTCGACCCCAGCACCTACGGTGCGGTCAACTACAACCCGCTGCACTTCAGCGGTGCAATTGGCCGTTACTTCACCGTCGGCGCCAAGTACACCTTCAAGTAATCGAAGGCGCGTCATCTGCAAAGGCCCGGGCATCTGCCCGGGCCTTTGCTTTTGCGGTGCCTCTAGCGTCGAGCCATGCTCGACTGCGTCGCTTTGTAGAGTCGAGCCATGCTCGACTGACGCGACGATGCAGAAGCAGCCGAACGTGGGTTCGGCTCTACAGGAATTTCAGCGCCTGACAGTGGACGCAAAAAAACCCGCATCTCGCGATGCGGGTTTTCAAAGGTGGCGCCCGAAGTTGGACTCGAACCAACGACCCCCTGATTAACAGTCAAGTGCTCTAACCGGCTGAGCTATTCGGGCAGACGACTAGTATAACCACTCTTCACGCGCGATGGTAGGGGTGATTCGCAATCATTGCGGCGGCCCGATACAGCTGCTCGGCGACCACCAGCCGCACCAGCATGTGCGGCAGGGTCAGCGGTCCGATCGACCACTTCTCATCGGCCAGCGCGGACACTTCCGGCGAGTGCCCTTCCGGGCCACCGATCAGGAACGCCAGGTCCCTGCCCTGCCCGCGCCAATGCTCCAGGCGGTGCGCGAGCTGTTCCGAACTGAGCTGGCGGCCCGGCACGTCCAGCGCCACCACGTAGGCATTCTTCGGCAGCGCAGCGATCACACGCTTGCCTTCGTCCTCGGTGGCGCGACGCGCATCGCGGCCCTTGCCACGCAGGCCCGGCTCGATTTCCACCAGTTCGAACGGCAGCCAGTGCGACAGCCGCTTCTGGTATTCGGCGAAACCCTGCGCGACCCAGCTGGGTGCGCGTTCACCGGTGGCGATCAGGCGGGCTTTCATCTACGCAGTCTCCAAAACGTCGACGGCGCCATCGGCGCCGTCGAAGGGGTACAGCAACGCCGTGGCTCAGGCCACTTCGTCGTCGTCGCTGGGCGGCGGCTGGTCGCCGACGGTCCACAGGCGCTCGAGCGCGTAGAACTCACGCACGCGCGGCAGCATGACATGGACGATGATGTCGCCCAGGTCGACCAGCACCCACTCGGCTTCGCGCTCGCCTTCCACGCCCAGCGGCATCACGTCGATGTTCTTGGCGAAGCGCACGACCTCATCGGCGATCGACTTGACGTGGCGGGTCGAGGTGCCCGAAACGACGATCATGTAATCGGCAACGCTGGACCGGCCGCGCACGTCGATCTCGACCAGGTCCTTGGCCTTCAGGTCTTCGGTGGCTTGGCGGACGCTGGCCAGCAGTTGCGGCACGGATGGCGGCGGGCTGGGCAGATCGACCTTGATGGTCTGGGGCTGGGTCTGGTTGCTCAAAGTGGATCGACTCGATAAACGTGGGGGCGATTATACGGGCATGGCGCGCTTGCGCCATTCACGCGGGTATTGAGGGTGTGCCGGGGTGGTACAGGCGCTCCCCTGCCACGTAGTCGGCCACCGCCGGCGGCAGCATCGCCCGCCAGAGCCCGGCTGCGCGGATCTGGGCGCGCACGGCACTGGCCGACTCGCCGCGCAGGGGCTGGTGCAGGCGCAGCACGCGCCCGGCCGGGCTGGCGAACAGCGACTGCTCGTTGTCGGCCCAGCGTCCTTCCAGGGCCTGGCCGAGCTCGCCAGCCACGGCATCACGCAACGGGCTGCCAGGCCGCTCGGCCACGATGAAGTGGGCCAGGCCGAACAGCGCCTGCCATTCGTGCCAGGCCGGCAGGGCCAGCAGGCTGTCGGCACCGACCAGCCAGGCCAGCGGCCGGCTCGGGCCCAGCTCGGCACGCAGCTCGCGCAGGGTGTCGACCGTGTAGGACGGCTGGCCAGGGTTGCGTGCGGCCCGGTCCAGCTCGCGGCGGTCGAGCAGCAGGCCCGGCTCGTCGCCGATGGCCAGCGACAGCATCCGGCAGCGCTGTTCAGCGGTGGCTCCCGGGGCGGCGCGATGCGGCGGGTCGGCGGCCGGCAACATGCGCACGGCCACCTGCAGTTCGTCGCGTGCGGCGCGCGCGATGGCCAGATGGCCCAGGTGCACCGGATCGAAGGTGCCCCCGTAATAGATCCGCAGGCTCATCACTCAGGCGCGCGCGAGCAGTCGCACGGCACGGGCCTCGGACACCGCCACCAGCAGGCGCTCCAGCGCCAGCCAGGCGTCACCGTCGGCGCGACCCTTGGCGATGCGGTCGACCAGGCCGGCCTCGGCCACGAATCGTTCCCAGCGCTTGCCTTCCGGATGCCGCTGCAGCGCGCGCTTGTACGGCGCCTGCCGCGATTCCCAGATGCCGCGCGATTTCATTTCAGCGGCGAGGTTGCCGCCACGGGCCTGCACCCGTGCCAGGCCGGCGCCGGCCAGCAGTTCGCGGATCACGATCGGCATCAGCGCGGCCACCGCCTCGCCTTCGCCACGCAGGCCGGCCAGCATGCGCAGCACTGCCTGCGGCTGGCCCGAGAAGGTCGCTTCGACCAGACGGAACACGTCGTAGCGGGCGGCATCGGCCACCAGCGACTCCATGCGCTCTGCGTCCAGCGGCTGGCCGTCGGCCAGCAGGGCCAGCTTGTCGATTTCCTGCGCGGCGGCCAGCAGGTTGCCTTCCACGCGCTCGGCCAGGCGCTGCACCGCGGCACCGTCGGCACGCAGGCCCTTGCTGCGCAGGCGGCGCTCGATCCAGTCCGGCAGTTCGTGCGGCTTGATCGCCCAGGCCACCGACAGCACGCCGACGCGGTTGACCGCCTCGGCCCACTTGCCCTGGTGGGCCTTGCTCCATTCGTTGGCGGTGATCAGCAGCACCACGTCCGGCGCCGGGTCGGCGCAGAACCGGCCGATGACCTCGGCGCCGTCCTTGCCCGGCTTGCCGCTGGGCAGGCGCACTTCCACCAGGCGTCGCGCACTGAACAGGCTGGGCGCGTTGAAGCTCGCGTCGAGCTGGTTCCAGTCGAAGTCGCGGCCGTCGGCGTCGAACACCTCGCGTTCGTCGACGCCGCTGGCACGGGCGCGTGCGCGCACCGCATCGGCGGCTTCAAGCACGCGCAGCGTTTCCGGGCCGGCGATCAGGTACACCGGCGCCAGCGCGGTGTCACCGCCCTGGCCGGCCAGCTGCTCCGGTCGCAGTTCCATCGTGGGCGGCAGCTCAGGGCTTGACCGGCGCCGGCGTCGTCGCCGGTTCGCCATCGGTGGTCACGGCCGGCTTCGGCGCGGACAGGCTGCCACCGCGTTCCAGCTCGGCACGCACCACGCTGTCGATGCGGCGGATGATCGAGGCGGACATTTCCCGGCGCAGTTCGTCGGCCAGGATCTCGCGTTCGGTGGTAGTACCGGTGGCGTCGGTCGGCGGCGACACGTAGTCGCGCGACAGTTCGATCACCTGCTGCGGCACCAGCTCGCTGCCATCCTCGCGGCGGAAGATGAAGATGACCGCGTAGCGCAGGCTGTATTCCTGCGCACGGCCCTGCGCGTCGATGGCGATGGGCAGGTCGCCCCAGCGCTCGGACAGCACCTGCAGCTGTGCTGCCGGATCCTTGCTGTCCTCGTCGGCCAGCTTCGCACCGGATGCCAGCAGGCTGCGGTTCAACAGCTTGACCAGCTCGCTGTAGGGCGCGGTGGACACCACCTTCACCGGCGCGGTGTCGGTCGGCAGCATCAACTTGTTGCGCAGGTGGAAGCCACAGCCGGCAAGGCCGAGGGCAAGGACGAGGGCAAGCAGAATTCGGGTCATGGGAACAGTCTGGCGGAGCCGGGCGATCACGGCAACAGACAGCGTGCCCGAGGACGCGTGAACGCAGGGCCATCGGCCGATGGCCGTGGCGACAACGCACCGGCCGCCTGGACGGCGGCCGGTGCCGGGTACATCAGGCAGCGACGATGTTCACGATCTTGCCGGGGACGATGATGATCTTGCGCACCGTCAGGCCTTCCATGAACTTGGCGGTGTTCGGCTCGGCCAGGGCCAGTGCCTCCACCTGCTCGCGCGCGGCATCGGCCGCCACGTCGATCGTGCCGCGCAGCTTGCCGTTGACCTGCACGGCCAGGGTCAGCGCATCACGCACCAGCGCGGCACTGTCGGCCTGCGGGAACGGCTGGTCTTCCAGCAGCGTCTGGCCGTGGCCCAGCACCTGCCACAGGGTGTGGCTGGCGTGCGGGGTGATCGGGTTCAGCAGCAACACGACGGCCTGCAGCGCTTCCTGGCGCACCGCACGACCCTGCTCGCTGGCGTCCTCGAACCTGGCCAGTGCGTTCATCAGTTCCATCACTGCAGCAATGGCGGTGTTGAAGCTGTGGCGTCGGCCATAGTCGTCGCCGACCTTGCCGATGGTCTCGTGGGTCTTGCGGCGCAGTGCCTTCTGGTTGGCATCCAGTGCGGCCACGTCCAGCGCCGGGGCGGCGCCGTCGGCCGCGTGCTTGTGCACCTGGGCCCACAGGCGGCGCAGGAAGCGGGCCATGCCATCCACGCCGGCTTCGTTCCACTCCAGCGACTGTTCCGGCGGCGCGGCGAACATCGAGAACAGGCGCACGGTGTCGGCGCCGTACTTGCCGACCATCGCCTGCGGGTCCACGCCGTTGTTCTTCGACTTGGACATCTTCTCGGTGCCACCGACCACCACCGGCTGGCCGTCGGCGATCAGGGTGGCGCCGGTGATGCGGCCGCGCTCGTCACGCTGCACGTCCACGTCGGCCGGGTTGATCCAGTCCTTCGAGCCGTCCGGGTTCGGGCGGTAGTAGGTCTCGGCGATCACCATGCCCTGGCACAGCAGGTTGCGCGCCGGTTCGTTGCTGTCCACCATCCGCGCGTCACGCAGCAGCTTGTGGTAGAAGCGGAAATACATCAGGTGCAGGATCGCGTGCTCGATGCCGCCGATGTACTGGTCCACCGGCAGCCAGTAGTTGCCGCGCTTGTCGACGGCATCACGGGCACCCGGCGAGGTGTAGCGGGCGTAGTACCAGCTCGACTCCATGAAGGTGTCGAAGGTGTCGGTCTCGCGCTCGGCCGCGCCGCCGCAATCCGGGCAGGTGGTCTTGCGCCATTCCGGGTCGGTCTTGATCGGCGAACCGGTGCCCGAGAAGGCCACGTCCTCCGGCAGCACCACCGGCAGTTGTTCTTCCGGCACTGGCACCGCGCCGCACTTGGCGCAGTAGATCACCGGAATCGGGCAGCCCCAGTAACGCTGGCGGCTCACGCCCCAGTCGCGCAGGCGGTAGTTGACGCGGCGCTGGCCCTGGGCCTTGCGCTCGAATCGTTCGGCCAGTGCTTCGAAGGCGCCCTGGAAGTCCAGGCCGTCGAATTCGGCCGAGTTGACCAGTTCGGTCTGGCGGCTCTTGTCGCTGTACCAGTCCTGCCAGCGGGTGGCATCCCAGGTGCGCTCATCATCGTTGCGCGCATCCTTCAGGGCGATGACCTGCACGATCGGCAGGCCGTACTTGTTGGCCACCTCGTTGTCGCGCTGGTCGTGGCCGGGAACGGCCATCACCGCACCGGTGCCGTAGCCCATCAGCACGAAGTTGGCGACCCACACCGGCACCTGCTCGCCGGTGACCGGATGCACGGCGCGCAGGCCGGTATCCATGCCGCGCTTTTCCTGGGTTTCCAGTTCGGCTTCGGACACGCCGCCCTGCTTCAGGTCGGCCAGCATCGCGGACAGTTCCGGGTTGTTCTTCGCGGCGTGCAGCGCCAGCGGGTGCTCGGCGGCGATCGACACGAAGGTGACGCCCATCACCGTGTCCGGGCGGGTGGTGAACACGCGCAGCGGGTCCAGCGCGCTGCCATCGACATCGCGCACGTCGAACTGGATTTCCAGGCCTTCGGAACGGCCGATCCAGTTGCGCTGCATGGTCTTGACCGATTCCGGCCAGCCATCCAGCTCATCCAGGCCGTCCAGCAGTTCCTGGGCGTAATCGGTGATGCGCAGGAACCACTGCGGGATCTCGCGCTTCTCGACCAGGGCGCCGGAGCGCCAGCCGCGGCCGTCGATGACCTGCTCGTTGGCCAGCACGGTCTGGTCGACCGGGTCCCAGTTCACCACCGCGTTGCGGCGGTACGCCAGGCCCTTGCGCATCAGGCGGGTGAACATGCGCTGCTCGTGGACGTAATAGTCCGGGCGGCAGGTGGCGAACTCGCGCGACCAGTCGATGGCATAGCCCAGCGACTGCAGCTGGCTGCGCATGTGGTCGATGTTCTTGTAGGTCCACGCCGCCGGCGCGGTCTTGTTCTTGATCGCGGCGTTTTCCGCCGGCAGGCCGAACGCGTCCCAGCCCATCGGCTGCAGGACATTGTGGCCGGTCATGCGCTTGTAGCGGCTGATCACGTCGCCGATCGTGTAGTTGCGCACATGACCCATGTGCAGCGCGCCGGACGGGTACGGAAGCATCGACAGGCAGTAGTACTTCGGCTTGTCCGAGGTCTCGTCGACCTCGAAGGCGCGGGTGGCATCCCAGAAGGCCTGGGCGGCGGATTCAACCTGCTGCGGGTCGTAAACGTTGGGTTCGGCGCTGGTCATGTAACACGCGGTTGCGGCGGCAAAGCGGTACAGCGTACCGCAGTGCGGCAAACGTCTCCAATCCCGGGCCGGAAAGCCCCGCGCGAAGGTGGCCCGGCCGCCGTCTCAGCGCGCCCGCGACAGCGGCAGGGCCAGCGCCAGCCAGGCCGCCCAGCAGGCGAAGGCCAGCCGCTGCGCCAGCGGCGCCGGCAGCACGCCCTGCAGGGCGAAGGCAGCCAGGCCCGCCAGCGCGCCGCAGGCCACGACCAGCCCTGCCATGGCGCGCCCCTGCCCAGCGCCCAGGCGCGGGATGCCCAGCATCAGCGCGCCGACCACGAAGCCCAGCACCCAGACCATCCACGCGCTGGCGTGCAGCTGGCTGGCGCCGCCGTGCAGATCCTCCGGGTCCAGCGGCAGCAGGCCCATCGCCGCGAAGGCCAGGCCCGCCAGCAGCAGCATCTGGCTGCCCACCCGCGGTGCCCAGCCCGCCCCCACCGGCAGCTGCCGGCGCAGGCGCTCGGCCACCACCACCGCCAGCGCGCCCGGCAGCACCAGGCCCAGCACGTTGAAGGCCAGCGCGTGCGGCACGCCGTGGGCACCCAGCAGCGCCACCGGGTGCACGGCCTGGGAGTAGCCGCCCAGCGCCGCGCCGAAACCGACGACTGCCAGCACGAAGCACGCGGCGGCCAGCAGCCCCAACCAACGATCAAGCCAGAGCACGGACATCGCGCGGATCCACCTGTAATGAAAGACCCCTGCATTGTCGCGGCAGGCGCGGCAACCGCCAAGCCACGACGCCTTTGTCCGTGCCCGGTGTGAGGAAAGGGTTGAGACCTACATGGATCGACACCATAGAATCGTTCTCCAGTTGCCAGGCGATACTTCCCCCATGACCGAGACGACGACCCACGTATTCGACGCCACCACCGCGACCTTCGAGGCCGAGGTGCTGCAGAAATCCCTGCAGACGCCGGTGCTGGTGGACTTCTGGGCCACCTGGTGCGGCCCGTGCAAGACCCTGGGCCCGATGCTGGAAAAGCTGGCGGCCGAGTACAACGGCGCGTTCGAGCTGGCCAAGGTCGATGTCGACGCCGAACAGCAGATCGCCGCCGCCTTCCAGATCCGTTCGGTGCCGACCGTGTTCCTGGTCAAGGGCGGCCAGCTGGTCGACGGTTTCCCCGGTGCCATCCCCGAAGGCCAGCTGCGTGAGTTCCTGGCCCAGCACGGCATCGTGCCGGCCGATATCGGCGACACCGTGGCCGAGGACGAAGCGCCGCTGGACCCGCAGGCGCAGGTGGACGTGCTGCGTGCGCAGATCGCCGCCGAGCCGGACAAGGACGAACTGAAGCTTGACCTCGCCCTGGCCCTGCTGCAGGTGGGCGGCGTGGACGAGGCCGGCACCCTGATCGACGCCCTGCCCGCCAACCTGGCCACCGACGACCGCGCAGTGCGCGGCCGTGCCCGTCTGGCCTTCGCTACCGCGCTGAAGGATGCGCCCTCGGCCGAGGCCCTCGACGCGCGCATCGCCGCCGATGGCAAGGACCTGCAGGCCCGCCATCTGCGTGGCGTGCAGCTGCTGCTCGGCGGCCACGACGAAGCCGCGCTGGAACAGTTCCTTGAGATGCTGCGGATCGACCGCAGCTTCGCCGACGGCCTGCCGCGCAAGGTACTGATCGATGCCTTCAACGTCATCACCGACGAGGACCTGGTTGGCCGCTACCGCCGGAAGATGGCCTCGCTGCTGTTCTGAACAGAGACGTGTCTCGTTCAGAAATCCTGCACTGACGGCGGGCAATAATGTGACCGGTAGCGTCCTTTTGGCCGCTACGATCCATTCGGGGGGATGAGGTCGGGGCCATGGGGTCTTGCAGCTGCGCCCCCGCACAGCCGGGACAGCACTCCGTGACCGTTGGCCGTTCGTCGTCTTTCCTCGCCCGCCGCTTCGCCGCACTGCTGTGCTCCCTGTTCCTGCTGCCCGGCCTCGCCGCCGCACAGGACTGGAACTACCGGGTCCGCCCCGGCGATACCCTCTGGGACCTGGGCGGCCTGTACCTGAAGGCGGACGTGCCGTGGCAGCAGCTGCAGCAGCACAACCGCATCGACAACCCCTACCGCCTGCCGCCCGGCGGGCTGCTGCGCTTCCCGGTCAGCTGGCTGCGGGTCGAACCGGCGCCGGCCCGGGTGCTGGCCGTGCGCGGCACCGTGCAACTGGTCGCCGCCAATGGCAGCGCCACGCGCGCCCTGCTGGCCGGCGAACTGCTGCATATTGGCGACACCGTGCAGACCGATGCCGATGCCAGCGTCACCCTCGAATTCGCCGATGCATCGCGCCTGCAGCTGCGCGAGCATTCGCGGTTGCGCCTGGACCAGCTGAGCCGTTACGGCCACACCGGCATGGTCGACACCCGCATGCGCCTGCAGCAGGGCCGGGCCAGCAACCGCGTCACCCCTGCCCGAGGCCCGGCGTCGCGCTACATCATCGATGCCCCTGCCGCCACCAGCAGCGTGCGCGGCACCGTGTTCCGCGTCAGTGCCGGCAACGGCACGCAGGTCGGTGCCACCGAAGTGCTGGAAGGCCGCGTGCAGGTCGGCAACCCGCATGGCCAGCGCCTGGTGCGCCCGGGCCAGGCCAGCCGCAGCGCCAGCGCCGATACCGCACCCGACGCCGTCTCCGCGCTGCTGCCCGCGCCGCGGCTGCGCAGCGATGCCACTGTGCTGGCACCACTGCCGGCACGCCTGGCCTGGGAGCCGGTGGCCGCTGCCGACCACTACCGGGTTGAAGTCGTGCTGGCCGCCACGCCGGAGATCCTGCTGTTCGCGACCACCACCCGCGACACCTCGCTGGTCATCGACGACCTTCCGCCCGGCGCCCTGCGCCTGCTGCTGCGCGCCGTCGATGCACAGGGCGTGGAGGGCCTGGATGCCAGCGCCGATTTCCTGCTCAGCGACCAGCCGCCACCGCCGCTGACCGTGTCGCCCCTGCACGGCCAGACCGCCAACAGTGACCGGCCGCGCTTCCGCTGGACCCAGGCCCCGGGCGCGAGCAGCAGCGTGCTGCAGATCGCCACCGAGCCTCGTTTCCTGCAGCCGCTGCAGCAGCAGGCCAGCAACGGCACCGACCTGCGCCTGGCCACGCCGTTGCCGCCCGGCCACTACTTCTGGCGCGTCGCCTCGCGCGATGGCCAGGGCCACCAGGGCCCGTTCGGCCAGGCCCTGCCCCTGCAGCTCACCGACGAACCGGTCGACCCGGCCCTGCAGCCGCCCGAAGCTGCGCATGGCGAACTGACCCTGCGCTGGCAGGCGGGCAGCGAAGGCCAGCGCTACCGCGTGCAGGTCGACCGCCGCGGTGACTTCAAGGCACCGCTGGTGGATGAAACGCTGGCGCAGCCGCAGGTCAGCTTCAAGCGACCGTGGCGCGGCACCCTGCACGTGCGCGTGCAGTACATCGACGACGACGGCCACGCCGGCCCGTTCTCACCGGACCAGCAGGTCACGTTGCCGTGCCGGCTGTGCTACGGCGCCGGCGGCGGTGCCCTGCTGCTGTGGCTGCTGCTGTGAGGCGCTCGCCGCTGCCCTGGTCGCGGCGCATCCTGCTGGCCCTGCTGGCCGGCATCGCCACGGCGGTGGTCAGCGACGGGCACTTCCTGTGGCGTCAGGATGAAGCGGCGTACGACCTGCTGGTGGGCGACTGGGAGTACCGGCCCGACCCCAGCGTGCTGATCGTCGCCATTGATGAGGACAGCCTGCAGCGCATCGGCCAGTGGCCGTGGCCACGCTCGGTGCATGCACGGCTGCTGGACCGGCTGACCGATGCTGGCGCCGAACGCGTGGTGCTGGACCTGATGCTGTCCGAGCCGGACCGCCACGATGCGCGCCAGGATGCGGCGCTGGCCGCGGCCATCCGCCGCAACGGCCGGGTGGTGCTGCCGGTGTTGGCGGCGCCGGCGGCGGGCGACCGCCTGGCCGAGGAGCTGCTGCCCATCCCGTTGATTGCGGCCAGCGCCGCGGCGATCGGCCACAGTGATGTCGAGGTCGATGCCGATGGCGTGGCGCGCGGCGTATACCTGCGCGCCGGCATCGGCCAGGCGCACTGGCCATCGCTGGGCATGGCCTTGGCCGGCATTCCGGCCAATCGCGTGCACGGCTTGGCCGACCCCGAGCCCGCGCTCGAATCGCCCTATCAATGGCGTCGCGATGATTACGTGCGGGTGCGCTATGCCGGCCCGCCCGAGCGCCTGCCGCAGGTCTCCTACGCCGATGTGCTCGATGGGCAGGTTGACGCGTCGCTGCTGCGCGGCCGGCGCATCGTGGTCGGCATGACCGCCAGCGGCATCGCATCACGCCTGCTGACCCCGACCACCCGCGAGTACTGGATGAGCGGCAGCGAATACCAGGCCAACATCGCCTCAATGCTGCTGCAGGACAAGCAGATCAACGTGCTGCCACGCGCCGTGCAGGACCTGCTGTCCGGGTTGATTGCCGCGCTGTGCGTGATGCTGCTGGGCCTGCGCCTGCCGTGGCTGGCTGCGCTCTGCTCGCTGCCGCTGGCCCCCGTACTGGCCTGGCTGCTACTGCGCGTGGGCCACCTGTGGTGGGCACCGGCCAGCGCCCAGTTCGGCGTAATGCTGATCCTGCTGGTGTGGGCGGTCTGGCGCATCTCGGCCTGGCACCGCCAGGCCAACCGCGATGCGCTGACCGGGCTGGGCAACCGCCTGCGTTTCGAACAGGCCCTGCAGGAGGAATGCGATGCCGCGCGGCGCAGTAGCAAGCCGCTGAGCCTGGCCCTGATCGACGTGGACCATTTCAAGCATCACAACGACCGCCACGGCCACCAGGTGGGTGACGGCGTGCTGCGCGACGTAGCCCGGCTGATCTCCGCACATGCGCGCCGCCCGCGCGACATGGCCGCGCGCTATGGCGGCGACGAGTTCGCACTGGTGCTGCCGGACACGCCGGCCGACGGTGCACGCCTGGTGGTGGAGGACCTGATCGCCAGCGTGCGCGCATTGCCGCCCCCAGGCGACGGCAGCGGCGCAGGCATCACCCTCACCATCGGCGTGTACACGCGCGTGCCCGACGGCAGCGTGCACCCCCATCATTTTGTTGAAGGCGCCGACGCCGCGCTGTACCGCGCCAAGGACAACGGCCGCGACGGCTATGCCATGAATGGCGACCCGTAACGCACGCGGGCCCGGGATCCGGGCATGTTGGATGCTGCGGCCCGGGGTTCAACATACGCATGCGAATGGTTAGACTCGGGTTCTCGACCCCGCGCCCCATCCGCACATGAAAGCCAGCACGTTCCGCCTCGGCATCAACCTGTGGCCGCCGTTCATGTTCACCGGCATCCATGTCACCCGCATCACCCCGGACTACCGGCAGATCGAGGTGGAGCTGCGGATGCGCCCCTGGAACCGCAACTACGTCGGCACCCATTTCGGCGGCAGCCTGTTCGCGATGACCGATCCGTTCTGGATGCTCGGCCTGATACATGCCTTGGGCCGCGATTACTACGTGTGGGACCGTGCCGGCGCCATCGACTTCCTCAAGCCCGGGCGCGGCACCGTGCGAACTGCCTTCCATATCGACGAGGCGATGCTGGATGAACTGCGCGCCGAGGCCGCCAACGGCGAAAAGGTCCTGCGCTGGTTCAGCAACGACGTGGTCGATGCCTCCGGCGACGTCGTCGCCCGCGTGCGCAAGCAGGTCTACGTGCGCCTGAAGCCGCAGGCGCGCGGCAGCGCTGCCTGACCTACAACGGCACCGACAGCATTGCATCATCCTTGCCGCCTGCATCACGCGCGCGGCGCGGCACCTGCAGGCGCGAGCCATCGGCCGACAGCACCGGCGCACGCGTGGATGAGCTCCATTGCGCCGGCAGGCGCTGCAGGGCCTGCTGCGGACCTTCCGGCTGCTGCCGAAACCAGCGCTGTGCGCCCAGCAGGCGCAGCAGGGCCGCCACGTCCTGGCTGCGTGCGGCGTAATCCTGGTAGGCCGGGCCGGAGATGTCACTCAGCGTGCAGCCCACGATGTTGGCCAGGCAGCGCATATCCCAATCCGAGCCCGCAACCACCTCGACCGGCCGGTCGCCCTGCAGCGCAGCCTCCGAGCCCGGACCACAGGCCCAGCCGAAGTTGGCGGCGAAGCGGCCCAGCGTGTGCTCGCGATCCATCACCAGCACGGTGCCGGTCTGCTGCAGCGATGCATCGATGGCGGCCCGGGTCATCGCGAACTCGCCCTGCATCGGCCGGCACAGGCTCTGTCCAGCAGCTTCCATCGGCAGCAGTGCGCTTTCGCAGGCCGACGGCCACACCTGGTCGGGCGGCAGTTCCGCCAGCATCTCCGCGAGCAGGTGCACGTTGGCGCGCACCATCGCGGCGCCGATCATGCTGTCGATGAGCGTATTGCCACCGTGCATCAGGCGCCGGCCCAGCTGCACCGAACGACAGCTGCCGGCCAGCGCCGCAGGAACATCGCCCTGCACGAAGGCCAGCGCATGCACGCCGCTGCCATCCATCAAAGTCTGGTAGCGCGGCATCGGGAACAATCCGGTGGCACCGTCCGGCTGGAACGGGCTGTCGAAGCGCTCTGCATCGGCCAGCGCGTCCAGGCGCTCATGCAGGCCCTCATGCCCCGCATGGGCGGCACGGAACTGCGCGGTATCGGCGCGCACCCTGGCCAGGCAGCTTTCACCGGTGGACCGGCAATAGCCCCGGTTGTCGACCTTCACTGCCGGTTGCGTGGCCGCCAGCGCGGAATCGATGACGTCCGGCGTGGAGCGCGCCTGCCAGCGCCGCGCATCCTCGCCCAGCGCAGCCTCGCGCTGGGCGGGCTCCAGGCCGTCGAAGGGCAGCGTCCACAGCAGCGCGAACCCGTTCCTGCCCGGCGCCTGCCGGACGTCTTCCAGCAGCCGCACCTGCTCCCGCTGGGCGGCCGGCAGCGGCCAGAACCGCGACATCGTCCACAGCAGCACCGCCAGCACCAGCAGCCCCAGCAGGGCCCAGCCCACTCCGCGCAGCATCCTCACCACAGCATCCCTTCCCTGTCCGGCTCCGCCGCTGGGTTCCAGCGTAATCCAGCGCCGCCGGCCGCTACAATGCGCACATGTCGCTCGAAGCCCCCGTCCTGGTCCCCCGTCCTTCCCTGCAACGCCTGTTCCTGACCGGCCTGCTGACCCTGCTGCCGATCTGGCTGACCTGGGTCGTGGTGAAGTTTGTCTTCGTGTTGCTGTCGGGTATTTCCAGCCCGCTGGTGGTGCCGCTGTCCGAGCAGATCGCGACCAGCTTCCCGCACTACCTTGGCTGGGTCCATGCCGAGTGGATCCAGGACACCATCGCCCTGCTGGCCACCCTGCTGGTCATCCTGGCGGTCGGCGTGGCCAGCCGTCGCGTGGTCGGCCAGCGCCTGCTGCGCTGGGTCGGCGCCATCATCAAGCGCATCCCGTTGGCCAGCATCATCTACGACAGCGCCAAGAAGCTGCTGGACATGCTGCAGACCGAACCGGGCAGCACCCAGCGCGTGGTCCTTATCGATTTCCCGCACCGTGACATGAAGTCGGTCGGCCTGGTCACCCGGGTCATCAAGGAACAAGGCACCGACCGCGAACTGGCGGCGGTGTACGTGCCGACCACGCCCAACCCGACCTCGGGCTACCTGGAAATCGTGCCGGTGGAACTGCTCACCCCGACCGACTGGACCGTGGACCAGGCAATGAGCTTCATCATTTCCGGCGGTGCCGTGGCCCCGGCCAGCGTGCCGTTCACCCGCGCCGGCGAACGCCCCGAGTGAGCACCACGCCCAGCGACGCGCCCTACGCGCGCCCCCTGCAGGACCGTGCGGTCCTGCTGTTCATCATCCTGGCCACGTTCTTCTGCGGCAACGCAGTGCTGGCCGAGCTGATCGGGGTCAAGATCTTCGCGCTGGAAGACACGCTGGGCATCGATGCGCTGAACTGGAACCTGTTCGGCCAGACCGGCTCGTTGAGCTTCACCGCCGGCACGCTGCTGTGGCCGGTGGTGTTCATCATGACCGACACCATCAATGAGTTCTTCGGCAAGCGCGGCGTGCGCTTCATCTCGTGGCTGGCGGTGGTACTGATCGCCTACGGTTTCCTGTTCGCGTTCGCGGCGATCTCGCTGGCCCCGGCCAGCTGGTGGGTCACCTCGATGGATGCGCACGGCGTGCCGGATTACCAGGCGGCGTTCGCCGCGGTGTTCGGCCAGGGCATGTGGACCATCGCCGGTTCGCTGGTGGCCTTCCTGGTTGGCCAGCTGATCGACGTAGCGGTGTTCCATCGCATCCGCCAGGCCACCGGCGAGCGCCATGTGTGGCTGCGCGCCACTGGCTCGACCGCCGTCTCGCAGCTGGTGGACAGCTTCGTGGTGATCTGGATCGCCTTCGTGCTGGGCCCGCAGAAATGGCCGACCTCGCTGTTCCTGGCCGTCAGCAGCGTCAACTACGTCTACAAGATGGGCTTTGCGATCGCCCTGATCCCGTTGCTGTACCTGATGCGACGCGCGATCACCCGCTATCTGGGCGAACAACGCGCCGCGCAGCTGCGCGCTGCCGCTGCGGCTGACTGAAGCCCCAGCGACGGCAAGCTGACTGCGCCTTCACGCTGGCCGTAGGCGCGCGGATCGTGCAAGCTCCACGGTCTGTGTTCCACGGAAGCTCCTGATGCCGTATCCCACCCGCGCCCTGGCCGCCGCCATCGCCGCGTTGTTCCTGTTCAGTGCCGTGCCGTCGGCAGAGGCAGCGAAGAAGAAGGCCAGCCGCCCCGCCGCCGCGCAGACCCGGCAGGCCGCCAAGCCGAAGGCCAAGCCCGCACGCGCCACCCCGGCACGCGGCAGCAGCACGCGCCGCGCCGCAGCGCGCCCGGTCGCACCGGCCCGCGCCGTGCCCAAGCAGGTGCAGCTGGAGCGCCTGTACGACGAATACTGGGAAGCCTCGATGCGGTTGAATCCGCTGCAGGCCACGTTCCAGGGCGACGCCCGCTACAACGACCAGCTGCCCAACATCCTCTCCGCCGCATGGCGCCAGCAGTCGCACGATTTCACCAGCGAATGGCTGGGCAAGGTCGAGAAGGTCGGCAGTGACGGCCTGCAGGGCCAGGACCTGCTCAGCTACGAGATCTTCGTGCGCGATGCGCGCGCCTCGCTGGCCGCCGAACGCTACCCGAGCTGGATGATGCCGATCAGCCAGTACTACAACATCGGCAGCATCATGGCGATCCTCGGCGCCGGTGCCGGCGCGCAGCCGTTCAACACGGTCAAGGATTACGACACCTGGTCGCGCCGCTCGCTGGGCATCCCCGACCTGTTCAACCAGGCCATCGACAACATGCGCCAGGGCATGAAGGCCGGCGTGGTGCAGCCCCGCGACCTGATGGAAAAGGTGCTGCCACAACTGGACGCGGTGATCACCCCGACCGCCGAGGAAAGCATCTTCTGGTCGCCGATCAGGACCATGCCGGGCGATATCCCCGCCGTGGAAAAAGCGCGCATCAGCGCCGAATACAAGCGCATGATCGAGCTGCGCATCCTGCCTTCCTACCGCGCCCTGCGCGGCTTCATCGCCACCGAATACCTGCCGGCCACCCGCAGCAGCAGCGGCCTGGGCGCCCTGCCCGACGGCCAGGGCTGGTACGCCAACCTGATCGTGCAGACCACCGCCAGCGACCAGACCGCCGCCCAGCTGCATGCCCTGGGCGAGCAGCGCGTGCAGGAACTGGGCGCGCAGATCGCCTCGGTGATGAAGGCCAACAAGCTGCGCGGCTCGCAGGCCAAGCTGTTGAAGAGCATGCGCAGCGACCGCCAGTTCCAGTACGGCGATGCCAACGCACTGATCAACCGCTACCGCCAGCTGCAGCAGCAGGTGGATGCACGCCTGCCGCAGATCCTGGACACCCTGCCGAAGGATCGCCTGGAAGTACGCGCGGTCGAGCCGGAGCGCGCGATGACCGCTGCCGCCGCGGCCTACCAGCCCGGCCAGCCGGGGCAACCCGGCGTGCTCTACATCAACACCCGCGACCTGCCCAGCCGCAAGCGCTGGAGCGTGCCGGTGCAGTACCTGCATGAAGCCATCCCCGGCCACCACGTGCAGCTGGGACTGCAGCAGGAACTGGCCAAGCTGCCGCGCTTCCGCCGCCTCGGTGGCGACCTTGCGTTCGTCGAAGGCTGGGGCCTGTATGCCGAAACGCTGGGCGACGATCTGGGCGTCTACAGCGATCCCTACGACCGCATCGGTTATCTGTATTCGCGCCTGCTGCGCGCGGCCCGCGTCGTTGCCGACACCGGCGTGCATGCGCAGGGCTGGAGCAAGCAGCAGGCGGTGAGCTATCTGCAGAAGACCGTGGACATGAGCGAGGACGACGCCAGCGCGGAAGTGGAACGGATCATGGCCCAGCCGGGCCAGGCACTGTCGAACGTGGCTGGCCTGAGCCGCATCCTGGCCCTGCGTGACAAGGCCAAGGCCCGCCAGGGCGCGGCCTTCGACCTGCGCCGTTTCCATGCCGAAGTGCTGAAGGACGGCTCGATGCCGCTGGACGTGCTGGAGCGCAAGGTGGACCGCTGGCTCGAGCAGCCTGCCGCGGCGGCACCTGCCACGCCATGACCGGCGCAACGACCGGCGGCCTGCTGGGCATCCACCATGCCGCCGTGATCTGCAGCGATTACGCACGTTCAAAGGATTTCTATGTGCGCATCCTCGGCCTGCGCGTGCTGGCCGAGAACCACCGTGCCGCGCGCGACTCGTGGAAGCTGGACCTGGCCCTGCCCGACGGTGGCCAGCTGGAGCTGTTCTCCTTCCCCGCCCCACCGCCGCGCCCGAGCCGCCCCGAGGCCCAGGGCCTGCGTCATCTGGCCTTCCGGGTGGCCGCGCTGGAACCGATCATCCAGCGCCTGGCCGACCACGGCGTCGCCTGCGAACCGATCCGCGTGGACGAATACACCGGCGCCCGCTTCACCTTCTTCACCGACCCCGACGACCTGCCGCTGGAGCTGTACGAAGTCGTCTGATCCGGTCCGTGCCGACCAACGGTCGGCACCCACCATGAGCAGCGGGAAACTGTCAGAGGCGGGGGACTG
>DEZI01000007.1:0-18062 GCA_002364755.1 Stenotrophomonas maltophilia | reverse complement strand
AAGCCCCCATGGACGGGTTCACTGCGTCCCCGCAAACCCACAGTGCCCCGCCATCCCACGGAATGCCGCTGTTGCTGTTGCTTCGGCCTCTGCAGGTGCAGGGCTGCAAGCCCTGCAAAGCCCCCCTTCCCCATACCCTGCCGAATGGGTATACAGTCACCCTGTACCGGCAACGTGCCGGAATGAACCCTGGGAGGGGACCATGCGCAAGACCTTCAAGACCCTGTTGCTGGCACTGCCGCTGTGCCTGGCCGCCCTGTCGGCCCAGGCCGCCGACAGCGCCGCCGGCCGCTGGAAGACCATCGACGACAAGACCGGCAAGGTGAAGTCGATCGTCGAGATCAGCCAGGCCGCCAACGGCGCGCTGACCGGCAAGGTGGTCGAGATCCTGCACTCGGACAAGGGTCCCAACCCGGTCTGCGACGGCTGCGAAGGCGCCAACAAGAACAAGCCGGTGAAGGGCATGACCATCCTGTGGAACCTGTCGCAGGACAAGGGCAGCCACAGCAAGTGGTCCGGCGGCACCATCCTCGACCCGGCCAACGGCAAGACCTACAAATCGAAGCTGGAACTGCAGCCGGGTGGCGGCAAGCTGGACGTTTCCGGCTGCATCGCCTTCATCTGCCGCACCCAGACCTGGGTCCGCGAGTAAGGCCTCCGGCCCGCGCAGTACCTCCGTGACCCGGCCCCGGCCGGGTCACCTCGTTGCAGGCATGCGATAATCTGCGGTTCCCCTCGGCTGCACCCCGCGACCATGACCCGTACCGCGCTCGTCACCACCGCCCTGCCCTACGCCAACGGCCCCCTGCACCTGGGCCATCTGGTCGGCTACATCCAGGCTGACATCTGGGTGCGCGCGCGGCGAATGAGCGGCGGCAAGGCCTGGTTCGTCTGCGCCGACGACACCCACGGCACGCCGATCATGCTGGCCGCGGAAAAGGCCGGGGTCACCCCGGAAGCCTTCATCGCCAACATCCAGGCCGGCCATGAGCGCGATTTCGCGGCCTTCGGCGTGGCCTTCGACCACTACGACTCGACCAACTCGGCCGCCAACAAGGCGCTGACCGAGCAGTTCTACCTGAAGCTGGAAGCGGCCGGCCACATCAGCCGTCGCTCGGTGGCGCAGTTCTACGACCCGGCCAAGGGCATGTTCCTGCCCGACCGCTACATCAAGGGCATCTGCCCGAACTGCGGCAGCGCCGACCAGTACGGCGACAACTGCGAAGTCTGTGGCGCCACCTACAATCCGACCGACCTGAAGGATCCGAAGTCGGTGATCTCCGGCGCCACGCCGGAAATCCGCGATTCGGAACACTTCTTCTTCGAGGTCGGCCGTTTCGAAGGCTTCCTGCGCAACTGGCTGACCGGCGACGTCGCCCTGCCGGGTGTGAAGGCCAAGCTGATGGAATGGCTGGACGCTGACGGCGGCCTGCGCGCGTGGGACATCTCGCGCGATGCGCCGTACTTCGGTTTCGAAATCCCCGGCCAGCCGGGCAAGTACTTCTACGTCTGGCTGGACGCGCCGATCGGCTACCTGTCCAGCTTCCAGACCCTGTGCGGCAAGCTCGGCGAAGACTTCGAATCGCACCTGCGCGAAGGCAGCAGCACCGAACTGCACCACTTCATCGGCAAGGACATCGTCAACTTCCACGGCCTGTTCTGGCCGGCGGTGCTGAACGGTACCGGCCACCGCGCGCCGACCCGCCTGCACGTCAACGGCTACCTGATGGTCGACGGCGCGAAGATGAGCAAGTCGCGCGGCACCTTCGTGATGGCGCGTACCTTCCTCGACGCCGGCCTGGAGCCGGAAGCCCTGCGTTACTACTACGCGGCCAAGACCAGCGGCGGCGTGGACGACCTCGACCTGAACCTGGGCGACTTCGTGGCGCGCGTGAACGCCGATCTGGTCGGCAAGTTCGTCAACCTGGCCAGCCGCTGCGCCGGCTTCATCAGCAAGCGCTTCGACGGCCTGCTGGCTGCGCAGCTGCCCGACGCTGCGCAGTACCAGCGCTTCGTCGATGGCCTGGCGCCGATCCGTGAAGCGTACGAGCGCAACGACCCTGCTGCCGCCATACGTCTGACCATGACCCTGGCCGACGAAGCCAACCGCTACATCGACGAGGTCAAGCCGTGGGTCATCGCCAAGCAGGAAGGCGCCGACGCGCAGCTGCAGGCGGTGTGCAGCCAGGGCCTGAACCTGTTCCGCGTGCTGGTGACCGCCCTGAAGCCGGTGCTGCCGGCCACCGCCGCGCAGGCCGAAGCCTTCCTGGCCGCGCCGGTGAACGACTGGACCGCTCTGGCACAGCCGCTGCTGGGCCACCGCATTGCTGAGTACACCCCGCTGTTCACCCGTATCGACCCGAAGAAGATTGACGCCATGATCGACGCCTCCAAGGACACCCTGCAGCCAGCCGCTGCTGCCGCCCCCGCCGCCAAGACCGAAGCCGTGAAGCCGGCTGCCCCGGCTCCGGGCAAGGACGCAGCGAACAGCGCCGACGCGCCGGCCCACATCGGCATCGATGATTTTGCCAAGCTCGACCTGCGCATTGGCAAGGTGCTGGTGTGCGAGTTCGTGGAAGGCTCGGACAAGCTGCTGCGCTTCGAACTGGATGCGGGCGACCTGGGCAAGCGCCAGATCTTCTCCGGCATCCGCGGCAGCTACGGCGAACCCGAAGCACTGGTCGGCCGCAGCGTGGTGTTCATCGCCAACCTGGCCCCGCGCAAGATGCGCTTCGGCCTGAGCGAAGGCATGATCCTGTCGGCCGGTTTCGACGGTGGCGCGCTGGCGCTGCTGGACGCCGACAGCGGCGCGCAGCCGGGCATGCCGGTCCGCTGATGCCCTGCGGGCGCGGCTACCACCGCGCCCTCCACGCAGACCGCCACGGAAGGCATGGCCATGGGAGAGAGCAGGATGGAACTGGCGCTGTTCGATTTCGACCACACCGTCACCACCTGCGATACCTATGGCCGCTTCCTGCGCCGCGTGGCCACGCCCGAGCAGCTGGCGCGCGCGTGGTGGAAAGTCGGCCCCTGGCTGCTGGCCTACCGCCTGCGCATCATTTCCGCCGCGCGCATCCGCGCCCGCGTCACCCGGCTCACCTTCAGCGAACGCCACGCCGATGACATCACCACGCTGGCGGCCGGTTTCGCCCGCGAGGTGCTGCCCGAGGTGATGCGTCCGGAAATGCTGGAGCAGATCCGCTGGCACAAGGAACAGCAGCACACCGTGGTGATCGTGTCCGGTTCGCTGGACCTGTACCTCCGGCCGTGGTGCGAACAGCTGGGCCTGCAGCTGATCTGCAACCGGCTGGAAAGCCAGGATGGACGCCTGACCGGGCGCTATGCGGGCGGCGACTGCGCCCCGCGCAAGGTCGAGCACATCCGCCGCCAGTTCGACCTGTCGCGCTACCTGCGCATCCACGCCTATGGCGACAGCTACGAAGACCGCCCGATGCTGGCCCTCGCCCACGAGCGCTGGTACCGCGGTAGACCCCTGAAGTGATTTTGACGCGCAGCCTTCGCCACGCATGAGCCTGATCCCGCCCCTGACCGAACGTCTCGACCGCCTGCTGCCGCAGACCCAATGCGGGCAATGCGGCTACGACGGCTGCCGCCCGTATGCGCAGGCGATGGCTCGCGGCGAAGCGGGCGTGGACCGCTGCCCGCCCGGTGGCGATGCCGGCGCACGCGCGCTGGCGCAGGTGCTGGGCGTACCGGCCGTGCCGTTCGACCGCACGCGCGGCGAGCACAAGGCGCCGCAGGTCGCGCTGATCGTCGAAGCCGACTGCATCGGCTGCACCAAGTGCATCCAGGCCTGCCCGGTGGACGCCATCGTCGGCGGCGCCAAGTACATGCACACGGTGATTGCCGACCTCTGCACCGGCTGCGAGCTGTGCATCCCGCCGTGCCCGGTGGACTGCATCGACCTGGTGCAGCTGTAGCCGGGGTCGGATCCCTTTCCAACGCAAAGGGCCCTGACCCCGCTTCACCAGACATCCGTCGCAATCACCGCGCCCTGCGCGCCCCGCGCCCTCACGAAACAGGACGCACATCGCAGATTGCCCCGCTGCTCGTGGCAGATGCGCCAGCCCACTGCGGCCTCTTACAGCCGCATGCCAGACTTCCGCAAACGTCCTGTGACGGGCCACCCCAAGCGGCTGGCCGGTTTTCAAGGCACGTTCCGCCCGCCACCGTGCCGTGGCGGCTACCGATTGACCTGAACGGAGCTATGCCATGACCCCTTCGGATGTTACCGACGACTGCACCTGCGACATCACCGATGCAGCGGACGAGATCGAGCGCCATCCCGACAGGCTGATGGCCCTGCTGCGGAAAATCAGCGCGGCTGCCGCCGTCGATGGATTCCCCTGGCCGGAAGGCTACCTGCTGCCCGGTGGCCATCTTGGCCTGACCGACGCAGACTGCACCCTGGTCGGCCTGCGCGTGGTGCAGGAACTCGTGCTGGCCGCCGAACGCACCCGCCAGGACGGCGAGGCCGACGAATACGTCGGCGACCGCATCATGGAAGGCCTGATGCAGGCCTGCATCGCTCTCTCCGCGCACGCCGCGACGAAAATTCGTCCGCACTGAACCAGAACGGGGTCAGAGCCCTCTCCTCGGAGAGGGATCCGATCCCGCTTCACGCAATCCCGGATTACGGCACGGCCGCGGTAATCACGATCTCGACCTTCCACTCGGCATGCGCCAGCTTCGCTTCGAACGTCGCACGCGCCGGGGTCGCACCTTCGACCACCCACTCATCCCACGCCTTGTTCATGCCATCGAAATCGGCGATGTCGGCCAGGAACACTTCCGCGCGCAGCACGTGCTGGCGGTCACTGGCCACCAGCGCCAGCAGCTTGTCGATCTCCGCCAGCACCTGCCGGGTCTGCCCGGTGATGTCCTGGCTGGTGTCTTCCGGGATCTGGCCGGAAAGGTAGGCGACCTTGTTGTGCACGGTCATCTCGGACATACGTGGTCCGACGTCGTAACGCTCCATCATGGGCGTGGCTCCTGCGGGGTGGACTGAACCCCATTCTCACCCAGCCGGGCGATGAAATGTGGCCTCCCGCACGCACATTCGTTGCCGCCAATCGCCGCACAGTGCCGGTGCTGGTCAAACGCCGGCGACAGGCGCACGATGCGCCACGTTCATGTTGACACCCCTCTTCCCCCCTGCTGTCGCATTCTTGCGCCGATGACCCCAGCCAACGACCCCACCACCGCTTCGCACACCCCGTCATGGAAGCGGGTCCTGACCATCGTCATCCCGCTGTTGATCCTGTCGCTGGCCCTGCACGGACTGGCCAACGAGTTCGACGAGCACGGCTACCGCGCCATCCGCGAAGCCTTCCACGAGCTGACCGGCACGCAGATCGCACTGACCGTGCTGCTGGGCCTGGCCAGCTATGCCTGCCTGATCGGTTTCGATGCCATCGGCCTGCGCCGCAGCGGCATCCGCGTGCATCCGGCGCGCGTGGGCATCACTGCCTTCCTCGCCCACACCCTGGGGCAGACGGTGGGCTTTGCCGCACTGACCGGCGGCGCGGTGCGCCTGCGCGGCTACCGCAGCGCCGGCCTCGACCTGGCGCAGATCGGCCAGGTGGTGCTGATGAGCACGCTGGGCTTCGTGCTCGGCGCCTGGCTGCTGATCGGTGTGGCGCTGTGCATGGAGCCGGCCGCTGCCGCACTGGCCCTGCCGCTGGACCCGGCCGCAGTGCGCGTGGTCGGCATCCTCGCCCTGCTCGCCTACGCCGCCACCGTGCTGCTGGTCGGCCGCAACGGTCGCCAGTTCCACATCTTCGGCCATGGCCTGTGGCTGCCCGACCGCCGCACCATGCTCGGCGTCACCGTGCTCAGCGTGATCGAGCTGGTGCTGGCCAGCGCCGCGTTCTACGTGCTGCTGCCCGACTCGACCCCCACCGGCCTGCCCGGCTTCGTCGGCCTGTACCTGGTGGCGGTGCTGGCCGGCCTGGTGTCCACGGTCCCGGCCGGTCTGGGCGTGTTCGAGTGGAGCCTGCTGAAACTGCTGCCGCAGGTCGCCCCGGCCGCGGTGCTGGCGGCCGCGCTGATCTATCGCGTCACCTACTACGTGCTGCCGCTGCTGCTGGCCACCCTGCTCGCCCTCGCCCCGGCCCTGCGCCAGCCGCTGCAGGCCAGCGCCGGTGCCACCCGCGCCGGCTGGCATGCGCTGCGCCCGTGGCTGCCGCAGATCATCGCGCTGGCCGCCTTCAGCATCGGCGCCGCGCTGGTCATCGATGGCACGTTGCCGACACCGCGCCGCCATCTGCTCAACGCCTCGCTGCCGATCCTGGAAACCTCGCACCTGATCGGCAGCCTCGGTGGCGTCGTCCTGCTGCTGATCGGCCAGGGCCTGGCCCGGCGCAGCCATGCGGCCTGGATCCTGGCGATGGCGGTGTGCGTGATCACGCCGCTGCCGCTCTGGCTGCGCGGCGGCCAGCCGCTCATCGCCGTGTCTGCGCTGCTGGTGGCGATGGCGCTCTGGGCCGCGCGCCGCGAGTTCTACCGCCAGGGCGCGCTGCTGGATGAAGCGTGGTCGTGGCCGTGGCTGCGCAACCTGGGCCTGGTGCTGGTCGCGGTCACCTGGCTGCTGTTCTTCACCTACAGCCACGTCGAATACCAGAACGAGCTGTGGTGGCAGTTCGCGGTATCGGGCAATGCCCCGCGTGCGCTGCGCGCGTTGCTGGTGGTGGCCATCGCGCTGGTGATGTTCGGCCTGGCCCGCCTGCTGCACAGCACGCGCACGCCCCTCCCTGCCGCCGACAATGCCACCCTGCAGGCGCTGGCCCCGGTGCTGGCCAACGCCACTGATACCCAGGCCTGCCTGGTGCTGACCGCCGACAAGGCGGTGCTGCGCGACGAGGCGAAACAGGGCTTCGTGATGATGCAACGCTATGGCGGCTCGCTGATCGCGATGGGCGATCCGGTCGGCCCGCCCGACGTCGCGCGTGCGCTGATCTGGCGCTTCCGCGAGGAAGCCGACCGCCTCGGCCTACGGCCGGTGTTCTACCAGGTGGGCGAGGCGTACTGGCAGACGTATCTGGATCTCGGCCTGGGCCTGGTCAAGCTGGGTGAGGAAGCCATCGTGCCGCTGCACGACTTCGGCCTCGAAGGCCGCGAGCGCGCCGACCTGCGCCAGGCCTGGAACCGCGGCAAGCGCAGCGGCCTGTCGTTCCGCGTAGCGCCGGTGGAAGACATTCCCGAGCTGCTGCCGCGCCTGCATGCCATTTCCAACGCCTGGCTTGACGACAAGGCCGGTGACGAAAAGGGCTTCTCGCTGGGCAGCTTCGATCCGCAGTACCTGGTGCGCTTCCCGGTGGCGCTGGTCGAGGTCGAGGGCGAGATCGTGGCCTTCGCCAACCTGTGGCAGGCACCGGCCGGTGCCGAGCTGTCGGTGGACCTGATGCGCCACGTCAACGAGGCACCGAAGGGCACAATGGATTTCCTGTTCATCGAGCTGTTCCTGTGGGGCCGCGCGCAGGGCTATGCGCGTTTCTCGCTGGGCATGGCGCCGCTGTCCGGATTGGCCCAGCACCGCTTGGCGGGCCGCTGGAACCGCTTGGCCGGGTTGCTGGCGCGGCATGGCGAACGCTTCTACGGCTTCAGCGGCCTGCGCCGGTTCAAGTCGAAGTTCGCCCCACAGTGGCGCCCGCGCTACCTCGCCGCACCCGGCGGCATGCACCTGCCGGCGGCGCTGCTGGATGCCACGCGGTTGATTTCGCTGGACCCGCGCCGCGGGTGATCGCGTGTTCCGCCGGGCATGGCCCGGCGCTACCCCGGTGGGTGCGCACCCACCCCGATGGGTGCGAACCCACCCCGGTGGGTGCGAACCGTTGGTTCGCACGCTCTCCGCCGGGCATGGCCCGGCGCTGCCTGTGGGTGCGGTTTACGCGCCGCCCTTGAGGATCACTTCGGCCAGGCGGTCGTAATCACCATTGAAGTGATGGTCGCCCGGCAGCTTCACCTTCTGCACTGCCTCGCTGGAGGGCAGATCCGGGCACAGCGCATCCTCATCCTTTTCGCCGTACACGCACAGTGTCCTGCCCGCCGGCAGCCTGGCCACTTCCGGTGCGATCGGCAGGCCATCGCCACCACCGCCCAGCCAGTTGCTGACGTGGAATTCGAAATCGGCCTTGCGCCCCACCGACAGCAGGGCGATGCGCTCCACACTCTCGCGGGTGCCTGCATCAAGCTGGTTGATGGTGGCCGGCAACACGTCGGCGCCCTGCGAGAAGCCGACCAGCACCACCTTGTCGCGGTGCCACTGCTGCCGGTAGTGGGCGATGATCTTCTGCAGGTCGGCGGCAAAGCCCTTGGGCGTGCGCTCGCTCCAGAAATAGCGCAGCGAATCGATGCCGACAACGGCCACGCCATGCTCGCTCAGCGAGGCGGCAACGTTCTTGTCCAGGCCGGCCCAGCCGCCGTCGCCCGACACGAAGATGGCCAGGGTGTCGCCGTTGCCGGTGGCCGGCACTTCCACCACCGGCAATCCCTTCAACGCATCCGGCGGCGGTGCCAGGCTCACGCCGGCCTGCGCGCCCACCACCCGTGCCGCAGCCACCAGGCCCGGCGAGGCATCGCCGCGTGCGGTGCGCTTGAACTCACGCGCCATCGCCACCTGCTGCACGAACGGGCTGGCCTGGCCGGCCTGGCAGGCGTTGCCGCCGGCCGCGCTCAGCCACGGGAAATTCAGTTCGGCCGGCTGCAGCCGGTTGTGCTTCACGCCATCGCCGCAGACCATGCGCTCGTGGCTGTGCCCGGGGCAGAAGCCGGTGGTCAGCAGGCCGGCAAAGACCTGGGTATCGGCCTGCGCGGCCAGCGTGTAGGCCATCTCCGCACCTTCGCCATCACCGCCAACCAACGGCAGGTGATAACCCGGCAGGTGCAGCGATGCCTGCAGCCAGCGCGAGAAATTCTCGACGTCGCCGGCACCGAACGAGCAGGTCGGATCACCTTCGCGCTTCAGTACGCCACGCAGGTGGGTGATGTCCACGGCGGCAACGAGAGCGCCATCGGCACGCAGGGCCTCGATCGGCAGGCGGCTGGTATCGCCACCGGCGGTCGGCTCATGGAACCAGATCACCACCCGCTGCGGGGTTCCTGCCGGCATGTGCACCGGTATCTGGTCGAAGCGCCCGTGGCTGAACTGCTGCACGTTCGCTGCCGCCATGGCCGGCAACGCCGCCAGCGCCAGCACCACACCCATTGCCCTGCCCAGCCCTGCACGCTTCATATCGCATCCCCGGTGGAATGCGCACACGATACGCCGCCACCGCGTGCACGGCACGTACCCGTGCAGGCCTTTGGCGGTTCAGCGGGACGCGCTGCGGCTACCCCGCTGGTACATCGCCACCGCCAGCCACAGCAGCCAGCCGACGATCACCACGATCACCGTTTTCTGGCCCAGCCCACGCGGCGGACCTGCCCGCCACAGCACGTGCAGCCACAACAGGGCAAAGGCCAGCCACGCCCAGCCCCACAGCAGGGCCGCACTGCGCTGCCAGCCCGGTTCGCGGCGCAGGTACCAGGCCTGCAGCAGCATGCCCACGCTGGCGCACAGGAAGGCGGTGTTGGCGGCCACGCCATGCACCAGTGGCGCCAGCAGTGGCGTCGCCTCGGGCAGCCAGCTGTCGCCGATGGACACGGTGGCCAGGCCGAGCGCGGCCACGGTGAACAGCAGCGGTGCGGCGCCACTGCGGCGCGGGCCCGTGCTGTGCCGGTACAGCGCAATGCCGAGCACGGCGATGGCCAGCGCCAACAGGCAGTAGGCACTGCGCAGGGCCAGTCCCCAGGGTCCGTGCAGGTAGATGCTCAGGGTGGTCTGCACCCAATCCAGGTCACTGCGCGCGAACTGGGTCCACAGCGCGGTGGTGATGAACAGCAGCAACGCGACCATGGCCAGCAATGCCGCCGGCCGCGCGCGCGTCATGACGCCTCCTGCGGATGCCGCGCCTTCCATTCGGCCAGCGCCTTGCGGTAGCGCTGCAGCTCGTCGGAATAAAGGTCGAGCACGCACAGCGGGCAGCCGCTGCCGCAGCACTCGTTGGGGCCGGGTTCTTCCGGCGGTAGCGGACGCGGATCGGGATCAGGCGCAGACACGGGGTCGGTCACGGGCAGGCACGGCGTTGCAGACAGGCACCCAGTGTAACGGTCCCGCTCAGGCGTCCAGCTGCCGCTGCAGGTTGGCGCGCGCCGCCGCATCCAGCCGCTGGTGGAAGAAGTCGCTGAGGAAGATGCGCGGCGCGCGCAGCAGGCCCTGCAGGAAGCGGCGGCGGCCGGCGCGGTAGAGGAAGCCCGGCACCACGCCTTTATACTCCTCGGCCACGCCGCGGTCGTAGGCGGCGAACACCGCTTCGGGAGCCGCCAGGATGGCCATATCGCAATCCAGGAACAGGGCCGCCTCGGCATCCACGTCGTCCGGTCCCAGTTCGCCGTGGCGCGCGGTCAGCAGGATCAGCTGCTCCACCCGCGCTGCATCGATGCCCGACAGCTCCGGCGCATGCGCGATGGCCCTGCGCGCCAGCTCGGCCGAGCGCGCTTCGTTGTCCTTGCGCCCCGCCTGGTAAATAGCGTCGTGGTACAGCACCGCCAGATACACCTCGGCGGGCTGCTGCCAGCCCGGTCCGGCCGCGACGTCCTGGCAGTGCTGCAGCACCGCGCGCACGTGGCCGAAGTGGTGGTAGGCGCGCGGCGGCGTGGCGTAGGCATCCTGCAGCGTCTGCCACTGCGCCGGTGCAAGCGGGATCGGGGCGAAGTCCATGCAGGGATCATCCCGCCCACAGGCGCCGCGGGCAAGCTGGACAATTTTTCACCAGTCGCTCACATCGCCCGCCGGACAAGGCTGGCAAGAGGTTGTCCACAGCTTTGTCGCGGGCTGGTCCACACCGCATGTGGATGAACGCGGACGGCCGACAAATGGTTGATGCCGTCCCACCCGCGCGGGTCTACACTGCCGGCAGGCGGGCCTGCCCGCCGCCGCAGGAAACTGCCATGCGCCGTCTTGCCGCTTGTTGCCTTGCGCCTTTGCTGGCTGCCACGGGCGTGTCAGCCGCCCTGGCCCAGGATCCTCCACCGCCCGCCCCCCAAGTGGCGCCGGCCGCACCGGTTGCGGTGGCCAGCGTGCCGACACCGGAGCAGGTGCTGGCCATTCCCGCGCCGCTGCGGCAGATGCTGCAGACGCGGGTGATCGCCCGCCACAGCTCGCGCGAGCAGCGCCTGCAGGCGCTGGCCGAAATGATCTTCGGTGCGCATTCGCTGGACCTGCAGTACGACCCGACGGCGACCTACACGCTCACGGAAATCTGGCAGAAGCGCCAGGCCAACTGCCTGGCGTTCACCCTGCTGTTTGCCACTCTGGCGCGCGAAGCCGGCATCCAGGCGCGTGTGCAGGAGGTGGATCGCGTGGTGTCCTGGTACCAGGACCAGGAACAGGGCGTGGTCTACAGCGTGGGCCACGTCAACGTGGGGATCATGGTGGACGGTCGCGGCGGCACCGTCGACCTCGACCGCAACATCCTCTACGACCGCCGCGGCCCGCACCCGATCTCGCTGGACCGCGCACTGGCGCACTTCTACAACAACCGCGGCGCCGAGCGCATGACCGCGGGCGACACGATGGGGGCACGCGCGTTCTTCACGGCGGCACTTGCGCGCGCGCCGGATTTCGCGCCCACCTGGAACAACCTCGGCGTCCTTGACAGCCGCGAAGGTCACGTCGCGGGTGCGCGCGCCGCATTCGAGAATGCACTGCGACTGGATGGCCGCGAGGATTCGGCGCTGATCAACGCCAGCGTGCTGTATCGCCGCCTGGGCCTGGTGACGCAGGCGCAGGCGCTGGAGCAGCGTTTGAAGGCGGTGCAGCGCGACGATCCGTTCGCGCAGTACATGGCCGGTGCTGCCGCGGAGCGCAACGGTGACCTGGCCACGGCCATCCGCCATTACCGGCGCGCGGTGCAGCTGTACGACAACGCGCACCAGTTCCATTTCGGGCTGGCGCGCGCGTATTTCCTCTCGGGACAGCTGGCCCGTGCCGACCGCGAACTGACGCGGGCACGTTCGCTGGGTGGCAGCGTCAACCAGCAGCGCTACCAGGCCAAGCTGGATGGCCTTTCGCGCCTGCGCACGCAGCAGGCACGACGCTGAGCGCGGCTCATGCCTTTTTGAGGAAGCAGGTCTTCAGCACCAGGCCCTTGATCTTGTCCGAGTTGCCTTCGATATGTTCGGCATCGTCCTCGACCAGGCGGATGTTGCGGATGACGGTGCCCTGCTTGAGCGGGATGGACGAGCCCTTGACCTTCAGGTCCTTGATGACGGTGACCGTGTCGCCGGCCTGCAGGGTGTTGCCGTTGCTGTCACGCACGATGAGGGAGGTGCCGGTGCCCTCCTCGGCGGTCCACTCGAAACCGCAGTCGGCGCAGATCCACAGCGCGCCATCGGCATAGGTGTTTTGCAGGGTGCACTGCGGGCAAGCGGGAGCGGAAGACATCAGCAAGTACCTCAAAATGAATCAACAACCACCATTGTAACCGGCGGATCCGTGCTTCCATTTTTTCCTGCGTGTGGCGCCTTGATTGATATCGCATGGGCGGGACGGACAGGGGCCGCCGGGACACGTGGTAAATACGTCCATGTAGCTCGTAGGCGCCATCCGTGGCGCCTACGGTCCCGACGGCCCCTCTCCGTCCCGCCTTGGACAGTTTCCCGCGTCGGCGGCAGGGACAATCAGGAGCGTAGGTTCTTGCTTTTCCATCTGTTGCCGCGATCAGGGAAACTGTCCAGAGCCGAGGGGGCGCTGAACCCACCCGAAGCAGAGGACGAACTTGCAGGAAGACCCGAACTGCAGCAGAGTGCGCGGCCCCCCCCCCGCCCGCCCCCGGACCTCCCCATGCGCCTTGGCATCGACTTCGGTACCAGCAACTCCGCCGCCGCCATCGTCCGCGATGGACAGCTGCTGCCGATCCGCTTCGGCGAAGCGGAACAGTTCCGCACCAGCGTGTATTTCCCCGGCGTGGTGCCTGATCCGGACGACTTCCAGCTCGATGCCGGCCAGGAACACGAACTGCAGCAGATGATCGACAGCGCCGCGCGTGCCGCCCGCGCCGCCGGCCAGGAACGCCCCCCGCCGGCGCTGCGCCGCGAAGCCCTGCGCGCCCTGCGCCGCGAATGGATGGAAGCCCGCGCCGGCCAGGAACGCAGCGCCAGCGACCTGCTGCAGAACGCCATCTACGGCGATGACGCCCTGGAAGCCTATTTCGAGGAACACGAAGGCAACCTGGTGCAGAGCCCGAAGTCGATGCTCGGCTACAACCTGCACCCGCGCGCGCGCCAGACCATCACCGGCATCGCCGCGCACATCCTCGAACACATCCGCCTGACTGCCAGCGCCCAGCTCGGCCAGCCGCTGCGCGCGGCCCTGCTCGGCCGTCCGGTGCAGTTCCGCAGCTCGATCGGCGCCGCCGGCAACGACCAGGCGCTGGACATCCTGCGCGAGGCCGCCACCCAGGCCGGCTTCGACCAGATCGATTTCCTCGAGGAACCAGCCGCGGCGGCCATGCACTACCACGCCGAAAGCCGTGAGCGGCACCAGGCCGTCATCGTCGACATCGGCGGCGGTACCACCGATATCGCCCACGCCGAAGTGGGTGGCGATGCCGCCCCGCGCATCCACCGCGCCTGGGGTATCGCCCGCGGCGGTACCGATATCGACCTGTCGCTGAGCCTGTCCAGCTACATGCCGCTGTTCGGCCGTGGCGTCACCCGCGTGCCCGCCCACCACTACGTGGAAGCGGCCACCGTGCAGGACATGACCCGCCAGCGCGACTTCCGCCAGCACAAGTACGACCATGTCGACGATCCGTGGGGTTCGCGCCTGCAGGCGCTGCAGGACACCGGCAATACCGCGCGCCTGTACCGCGACGTCGAACGCGCCAAGATCGCGCTGAGCAGCAGCCCCAGCCACCGCAGCACGCTGGACTACATCGCCCGCGATCTGCACGCCGACTGCAGCACCGAAGGCCTGGCCACGGCCGCCTCGGGCTACCTGACCCAGATCCGCGAACTGCTGGCCCAGGTCCGCAGCGACATCGGCGGCGACCCGGATGCGGTGTTCCTGACCGGCGGCATGTCCCGCGCCGGCTACCTGCGGCAGGCTGCCGCCGAGGCCTTCCCGGGCGCCCGCACGGTTCACGGCGAGCCCTCGCTGGGCGTCGTCCAGGGCCTGGCGCTCGCGGCAGCCAGCCGGGATTAACAAAACGTTACGCAGAGTTTGCTACCATCGGTAGGCTTGATAGGGCTCTACCTTCCGCCGGCTGCGCCGGTGTGTGTACCCGGGTAGGGCCCGGCCCGCGTCGCGGGCCTTGCGGCCATGCCTTCTGGCTCGTTCATGGTCCGCGTACTACCCGAGCCGCCATCGAGACCCGCTTTGGGCACCCGCCTGGCCCCTGTGGCCGCACAACCTGAAGAAACACCTGCACCCATCGACTGCCGCCGTTGTGACGCGGTCTGTTGCCGGTTGCCCGTGCTGCTGCAGGCCGGCGACGACGTGCCCCGCCAGTATACCTCGCGCGACAGGCACGGCCGTGCCGTGATGGCGCGCAATGACGAGGGCTGGTGCGCGGCGATCGATCCCTATCACCTGCGCTGCACGATCTATTCGCAGCGCCCGGCGATCTGCCGCCAGTTTTCGATGGGTGGCGACGACTGCCGCCGCGAGCGGCAGGATTACCTGCGCCAGGCCGATGCCTGGTCGCTTTCCTCCCCTTCCACCTGACAGGAGCAACCATGCCCCGCAAGGCAAAGACCCCCGCGAAGGCTACCAACAGCATCCGCAGCGAACGCAAGGGCGCGGCCGCCAGCACCACGGTCAGCAGCGATTCGATTGCGTCCGATCTGGCCGCGTTCCGCAAGAGCGGTGGCAAGATCGAAGTGCTTGGCACCACCTGGGCGCTGAAGAAAGCCAGCTGACCCACCTTGACCGCGGCGGCGCTGCCGCCGCGGCCTGCCGGGCGGCGCTCAGCGGTCCAGGCTGACCCGCACGCTGCCCGAATGCGACTGGATGCGGATGTCACCATCACCGCCACCCAGCTTCGTGTCCAGGCTGCTGCCAGGCCCATAGCGCGGCCGCTCCACCGTGCCGGCATCACTGTTGATCGAGCCGGCGAAGCTGTTGACCGAGAGCTGTGCCGAGACCTTGACCGGCAGCCGCAGGTTCACCGACGCACTGACCGACTCGACGTTGATGCGCCCCCCCGGCGCCAGGCCGGAGGTGGACAGATCGATGCCGCCCGAGACCGTCTCCACCGCCAGGCGCTGGACGCGGCCGGCATCCACGCCGACCCGACCGGACACCGTCTGCGCACCAATATCCCCAGACACGCCGCCACCGGCCTCGATGCGGCCACTGACCGTGTTCACGTCCAGGCGCGGCGTCTGCAGTTTGGCGATGACATTGCCGCTGACCGTGTTGAGCTTGCTGTCGCCACTGCGTCCGGCCGCGGTCAGGCTGCCGCTGACCGTATCGGCCTGCAGCCGTCGCACGTCGATGCCACTGATGTCCTGGTCGGCACTGACCGTACTCAGCAGCAGTTCCGATGCGCGCGGGACATTCAGGACCAGCGTCGCCGTGCCGCTGGTGTGGCGACGCGGATACTCCACTTCCCAGCGCACGCGGTTGGCGCTCTTTTCCTGGCGCAGCTGCAGGCCATCGCCGAGGCTGCCGGTCAGCTGCACCTCGTTGCGGTCCCAGCCGCGCACGGTGACCTTGCCAGCCACGTTGCTCAGCTCGATGCGGCCACCACTGGCCAGGGTATGGCGCTCATCGACGCGGGTGTCGGCCAGGGCCAGCGAGGGCAATAGCAGCAACGCAGCGCAGAGCGGAAAAAGGGATCGCATGGGGTATCTCCTCAGGTTGTCATTCCGGCCGCGGCGGCCTGCGCCGCCTGCCGGGTCAATTCCAGCCGCAGCGCGTAGGTACGCTTGAGCTGTCCAAGCAGGTGCGGTGCGCGCGGATCCTGCGCCAGCGCGGCACGGATCTGTGCCGCGCTTTCATCCAGTTCGTGCAGGGCCGGCTGCCAGGCCGCCGCGCGGCCACCGGGCAGCGATGCCACGGCCTGCCGGTACTGCTCGGTCATGGCCGCCGCCTGCAGCTGCAGGGTCGATGGTGCTGGTGCCTGCAGCGGCGCCTGTCGCCACGGTGCCACTGCATAGACGGCCAGGCTGGCGGCGAGCGCCGCGCCCAGCGGCAGCCACCCGCGCAGACGGCGGCGCTGCGGCAGGACGACGACGTTGCCTGCGCGCTCCACCTCGACGGGTGCGGCCTCGCGTGGTGGCAGCTGCGCCGCCAGGCGCGCCCAGCCATCGGCGGGGGGCGTGCGCTGTTGGGGCAGCGCGCGCAGCCGCGCCTGCAGATCGGGGTCTTGGTCGTGATCGGTTTCGTGGGTACTCATGTCATGTCTCCCAGACGCGCGCGCAACAGGCCACGCGCGCGGTGCAGCTGTGCCTTGGAACTGCCGACGGCCATCTGCAGCTGTTCGGCGATCTCCTGGTGTTTCCAGCCCTCGATGTCGTGCAGTACCAGTACCGCACGGGCGCGTGGTGGCAGCGTCGCCAGCGCGCGCTCCAGGTCGCGCTCGGTGCCGGCGCAGCGATCGTGCACGGCCAGCTCCTGCAGGCCGCCGTCGACATCCTCCAGGCTATCGTGGTCCTGCCCGGCAGCGCGACCGCGCAGTTCCATCAGCGCCGCGTTCACGCCCAGCCGGTGCAGCCAGGTGGCCAGGCTGCTTTCAAAACGGAAACCCGGCAGCGCCTTCCACGCCTGCAGGAAGGCTTCCTGCAGCGCATCCTCGGCGCGCGCCTGCTGGCCGCCACACAGCCGCCACAGCACGGCGAACACACGCGGCGAGTGCCGCCGGTAGAGCTGTTCATAGGCCGCCATGTCTCCGGCGGCCGCGGCCCGCACCAGGGCGGGATCGTCGACAGCGTCGTTGGCGGCAGGCAGCGCGGGCATGGTGGTGTCGAGCATATCGCTTGGATGCGGCGACCCGGAAAAAGGTTTAAGCCCGATTGACGGCAGCCGCATTGCAACCTTTTCGGTGCCGGCTGCATCCATGCAGGGTCCTTGATGAAAATTCCCGGAGTCCTGCCATGTCCAGCCCCTCCTGCGCCGCCCTGCTGGTGATCGTCGCCTGCGTCGTGCTGCAGGCCCTGGACCTGTCGCTGCAGCTGCGCGCAGACAGCGGCCAGGCCTGCGTGCATCAGCATCGCCAGGCCCTGGTCTGCGTCGCCTGGTCCGGATCGGTCGAAACCCCGGCACGCGCCGGGTAACATCAAGGGTCGTTAACGCCAGATGCTGTCGCCCCATGATGTTGTCGCTGAAAGACCACCTGCCCGCCTGGAGCCACCCGTGGCTGCACTACATCGGCATCGCCCTGCAGATCGTGCTGGTGCTGGTGGTCGCCTGGCTGCTGCGGGTGCTTGCCCGCCGCCTGATCCACCGCTTCGCCGAGCACTACACGCTGCCGCCGGAGATGGCGATGGGCGCGCGCCGGATCACCAGTTTCGTGGTCTATTTCAGCGCGCTGCTGTACATCCTCAGCCTGCTGGGCGCTAAGCCATCGGTGCTGTGGACGGCCTTCACCGGCTTTGCCGCGGTGGGTGCAGTGGCGTTCTTCGCGGCGTGGAGCGTGTTGTCCAACATCTTCTGCACGCTGCTGATCTTCACCACGCGCCCGTTCCGCCTGCATGACTACATCGAAGTGCTGGAGAACGGCGAGAAGCCGGGCCTGAAGGGCCGGGTGATCGACGTGAACCTGATCTACACGACGCTGCAGGAAACCGGCAACGGCCACGAGGGCACGGTGCTGCAGCTGCCGAACAACCTGTTCTTCCAGCGCACGGTGCGGCGCTGGCGCGATCCCTCGCACGCGCCGGGTGGCATCCAGGGCGACGGCTGAGGGAGGGTTTTTCCTTGCAGGGCTGCGCCCTGCACCCGCTCAATGCAACGTCAACGTCAACGTCAAAGGCTGGCATTCCGCGGGATGGCGGGG
>DEZI01000006.1 GCA_002364755.1 Stenotrophomonas maltophilia | reverse complement strand
CGGACGCAGTCCGCGCTTCGCGCTCGCCGGGCACGGCCCGGCGCTACCAGAGCGGCATGGTCCCGGTAGCGCCGGGCCACGCCCGGCGGCTTCTCTTCGGGCGTTCATGACGTCGGACGCAGGCCGCGCTTCGCGCTCGCCGGGCACGGCCCGGCGCTACCAGAGCGGGATGGTCCCGGTAGCGCCGGGTCACGCCCGGCGGCTTTTCTTCGGGCGTTCATGGCGTCGGACGCAGTCCGCGCACGAAGGCGAAGGCAACATCGGTAGCGCCGGGCCGTGCCCGGCGGCGTTTGTGCAGGCGTTCATGGCGTCGGACGCAGTCCGCGCTTCGCGCTCGCCGGGCACGGCCCGGCGCTACCAGAGCGGGATGGTCCCGGTAGCGCCGGGCCACGCCCGGCGGCTTTTCTTCGGACGTTCATGACGTCGGACGCAGTCCGCGCTTCGCGCTCGCCGGGCACGGCCCGGCGCTACCAGGGCGGGATGGTCCCCGGTAGCGCCGGGCCACGCCCGGCGGCTTCTACCACACGTCCAATCACGATCGCATCGGCCATCGACACCAGGCAAACGGATACTCATCAAGCTCGGTAGCGAGCCCCGCACGGACTGGATTCCCCAGGATGTAGAGTGCGTGACGCCTCAACGCATCCTCATGGCGAACAGCGTGGTCGAAGTAGCTAGGTTGCCACAGGGGCGTCTCCACACCGAACTGCTGCCCTATAAGGCGGCTGCTGCGCGATTTCAACGTTCCCATCAATCGGGCGAGCGTGCCGGCGCGCAACTGCATCAACCAATGAACATGGTCGGGCATGATCACCCAGGCGAATGAGCGACTCTGTCCTTCGCGCTCGACGAAGCGCAGCGTATCCACGAGGCATTCTGCACAGCGAGCGTCTGCAAATACCGGACGTCGCTCGAGCACCACGGTGGTGAGCACGTAGTATCCATCGATGCGGGAATCGCGACCGCGCTCTAGATGACGACTGGACATTGAACCAGTCTGGGAATGCGCGTTGAATCCACCTATCGGCGGAGTCCTGGGCAGCTTGTGGGGTTCTACCGCGCTCGCCGGGCATTGTCCCACGCGTGCGTGGCTTCGGTAGCGCCGGGCCATGCCCGGCGGCTTTGGTGCAGGCGTTCATGGCGTCGGACACAGGCCGCGCGTCGCGCTCGCCGGGCATGGCCCGGCGCTACCAGAGCGTGGGCGTTCATGGGATCGGACACAGGCCGCGCGTCGCGCTCGCCGGGCATGGCCCGGCGCTACCAGAGCGTGGGCGTTCATGGGATCGGACACAGGCCGCGCTGCGCGCCCGCCGGGCATGGCCCGGCGCTACCAGAGCGTGGGCGTTCATGGCGTCGGACACAGGCCGCGCGTCGCGCTCGCCGGGCAGGGCCCGCGCCACCAGAGCGTGGGCGTTCATGGGATCGGACACAGGCCACGCGTCGCGCTCGCCGGGCATGGCCCGGCGCTACCAGAGCGTGGGCGTTCATGGCGTCGGACACAGGCCGCGCGTCGCGCTCGCCGGGCATGGCCCGGCGCTACCGGACTTGATCAAACCGCCTCATCATCGCGCGGCGCCGCGCGGCAGGAACGTACCCGGGCCAACGCGTCCCCGGCTTCGCGGGCCATGCGCTCGTACTCGGCGCGGATTTCCTCCAGCCGCTCTTCGTCCATTTCTTCCAGGTCCAGCAGTTCGTTGTTGGCCTCGGCCGTGGCGCGGATCAGCTCGTCCAGCTTGATCTGCATCGCCGCTGTATCCGAGTTCTGCGTGTGCTGGATCAGGAACACCATCAGGAAGGTGATGATGGTGGTGCCGGTGTTGATCACCAGCTGCCAGGTATCGTTGAAGCCGAACACGGGGCCGCTGATGCCCCATATCACCACGATCGCCACCGCGGCCAGGAAGGTCCACGGCGAGCCGGTGGCGGCTGCGGCCTTCTTGGCGATCGCATTGAACAGGGTCCTTGCTTTCATCGTCGTCGTTCCACCCAAGTGACGACGATGATCGGCAGCTGCCCGTGCACGGGCCGTGCAGCCGCAGGAGCACTAAGGTCAGGCGCGCAGGCGTGGGGCGTCCTGCAGGCGCACGCGGCTGGTCTGATAGACGTGCTGCCAGCAGCGGTCGACGAACTCGCGGGCCTGCGATTCGGTCAGGCGCGGCATGATCTGCAGGGCGTACTGGGTCTGGAATGCTTCGTCGCGCTCGGCATTGCTGGCGCGCGGCTGGGTGATCAGCGAATCACAGGCGAACTTGATCCACGGCACATATGAGCCGAACGAGTTGTGCGGCAAGGCACCGTCAGCGTGCTGCCGGCGCCAATGATCCAGTTCGGCGTCTACGTCGATGACCGGCGGGATGGTGGGGACTTCAGCGTGCATGTCATTCCAATTCGGTTGGGTTGGATGAAGCGTCGGAACCGCAGTGTCGCGTAACAGTCAGTGCAAGCTGCGTCAGCGCGACGTGCAGTCGGTGTTGCCACCGCGCGGTGGCAATGGATGGGCGGATTAGCGTTGAAGGCAGGAGCCGCTCGGCTGGAGAGACGGCAGGCATCGCGTGTGGATGCAGGCAGTCCGCACTGCGGACTTCCCTATGTGCCGGGCAAGGCCACACGTTACCCCCGGCCTGTGATGAGCATGTCAGCAGTGCGCGGAGAGACCAGCGCATTCATGGGGAATAGCTGGGTTGGATGTGCCACAAGGCACTGCCGGCACAAGGCTGTGCCGGCTCTGAAGCGTTCATGCAGCTGTGCGCAGAGTGGGAACGAGGCGCTTATTCGCCGATGTCTTCGTTCCAGATGTCCGGATGTTGCGCAATGAAGCCGCCGAGCAGGTCGACGCATTCCTGGCTGTCCAGGTCGATCACGTTGACGCCGTTCCCGCGCAGCCAGTCGATGCCGCCCTGGAAGGTGCGCGATTCACCCACCACCACCGTGCCGATGTTGAACTGGCGCACCAGGCCAGAGCAGTACCAGCACGGGGCCAGGGTGGTGACCATGATGGTGTCCTGGTAGCGGCGCTGGCGGCCGGCCTTGCGGAAGGCATCGGTTTCACCGTGCACGGACGGGTCGCCTTCCTGTACGCGGCGGTTGTGGCCGCAGCCGAGCAGGCGGCCGTCGTTGTGGTAAAGCGCCGCGCCGATCGGCACGCCGCCTTCGGCCAGCCCCTGTCGGGCTTCGGCGATGGCGGTCTGCAGCAGGGCCTGGTAGTCGGGCGTGGTGATCATGTGGGCCTCCGGTGGGTCATGGGCCGCCATGATAAGGCCCGGTTACCCCGCAGCGGCTCCGGCGGTGCGATAATCAGCGGCATGAGCGAATCCCCCTACAAATCCGGTACCACCCATTTCGGGTTCCGCGACGTGGCCGCCAAGGACAAGCAGAAGCTTGTCGGTGAGGTGTTCACCTCGGTCGCGCGCAGCTACGACCTGATGAACGACCTGATGAGCCTCGGCGTGCACCGGGCCTGGAAGCGCTACTACGTGGCCACCGCGCAGGTGAAGCCGGGTGACCGCGTGCTCGACCTGGCCGGCGGCACCGGCGACATCGCCGCCCTGCTGAAGGAGCGCGTGGGTGCGGAAGGGTCGGTGGTGCTGGGCGACATCAACGCCGGCATGCTGTCGGTCGGCCGTGACCGCCTGACCAACCGCGGCCTGGTGCTCGGCCTAGACTACGTGCAGTGCAACGCCGAAGCCCTGCCGTTCCCGGACAACAGCTTCGACCTGGTGACGATCGCCTTCGGACTGCGCAACGTGACCGACAAGGACGCCGGCCTGCGCGAGATGTACCGCGTGCTGAAGGTGGGCGGCCAGGCCCGCGTGCTGGAGTTCTCCGAAGTCACCGCCGACTGGTTCAAGCCGATCTACGACTTCCACTCGTTCAGGATCCTGCCGAAGCTGGGCAAGCTGTTCGCCAACGATTCGGACAGCTACCAGTACCTGGCCGAGAGCATCCGCAAGCACCCGCCGCAGGAAGAGCTGAAGGCAATGATGGGGCAGGCCGGTTTCGAGCGCTGCCACTACAAGAACCTTACCGGCGGCATCGTTTCGATCCACTCCGGCTACAAGCTGTAAAGCGTGTGGGGCCGCCGGGCATGGCCCAACGCTACCAGTTCCGGCAGGTGCCAACCCTGGTTGGCACACGCCCGCGCCGGGCGCCCATGGCGCAGGGCCGGCCCCCGTCCGGCCTTACCCCGCATCGCGCAACGCGTCCGGGGCGAGGGAGAGGTACCATTGGGGTTTGATCCTCGTAACGGTCCCGATTCATGCGTAATCCGCTGATGCTCCTTCCGCTGGCCGTGGCCCTGGCCGCCGGCTGCTCCCAGGAGGCGGCCGCACCCGCCGCCGCCCCGACTGCCGAAAAGGCCCCCGCCGCCCCCGTGAACGCCGAGAACCGCAGCCACGACGAAAGCTCGTACGCCGAGCCGGACAAGGTCGTCATCAAGGACATCGCGCTGGATCTGAAGCTGGACTTCGACCAGAAGCAGATCGGCGGCACCGCCACCTACACTCTGGAATGGAAGCAGAAGGACGCCCAGCAGCTGGTGCTCGACACCCGTGAGCTGAACGTCTCCAAGGTCGAGGCCATCGGCGCCGATGGCGCGCGCAGCGAACTGAAGTTCGCCCTGGCCCCGGTCGACAAGGTGTTCGGCAGCAAGCTGACCATCGAAGCGCCGGAACAGCCGGCCAAGGTCGAAGTGACCTACCACACCGCACCGACCGCCTCGGGCCTGCAGTGGCTGGCGCCGTCGATGACCGAGGGCAAGAAGCTGCCCTTCATGTTCAGCCAGTCGCAGGCCATCCATGCCCGTTCCTGGGTGCCGCTGCAGGACACCCCGAGCGTGCGCTTCACCTACAGCGCGCACGTGATCTCGCGCCCGGACGTGATGGTGCTGATGAGCGCCGACAACGACCCGAAGGCGGCGCGTGACGGTGACTACACCTTCAAGATGCCGCAGCCGATCCCGTCCTACCTGCTGGCCATCGCTGCCGGTGACCTGGTGTTCGAGCCGATTTCCGGCCGCTCCGGCGTCTGGGCCGAGCCGACCATGGTCAACAAGGCCGCCAAGGAATTCGAAGACACCGAGAAGATGATCGGTGCCGCCGAAAAGCTGTACGGCGAATACCGCTGGGGCCGCTACGACATGCTGGTGCTGCCGCCGTCGTTCCCGTTCGGCGGCATGGAAAACCCGCGCCTGACCTTCGCCACCCCGACCGTGATCGTCGGCGACAAGTCGCTGGTCTCGCTGGTTGCCCACGAACTGGCGCACAGCTGGTCGGGCAACCTGGTGACCAACGCCAGCTGGAAGGACATCTGGCTCAATGAAGGCTTCACCACCTACGTCCAGGGCCGCATCACCGAAGCCCTGTACGGCAAGGAGATGGCCGAGATGGAGAAGCAGATCGACCAGACCGACCTGCTGGCCGAAGTGAAGGACATGAGCCCGGCCGACCAGGCCCTGGCGCTGCCGCCGCTGAACGAGCGTGACCCCGACGAGGCCCTGAGCCAGGTCGCCTACGTGAAGGGCTCGTGGTTCCTGGAGTTCCTGGAACAGCGCTTCGGCCGCGAGACCTTCGATCCGTTCCTGCGTGGCTGGTTCGATGACCACGCCTTCCAGAGCGCCAACACCGACCAGTTCGTCGACTACCTGAAGAAGAACCTGCTGCCGAAGAACCCCTCGGCGGTGAGCGAGGCCGAGCTGAAGGCATGGCTGGACGAGCCGGGCATCCCGTCGTTCGCTACCAAGGCACAGTCGCGCAACTTCAGCAGCGTCGATGCCGCGCGCATCGCGTTCTCCGGTGCGGGCAGCCTGCCGGCCAACCAGGTCACCGCCGAGTGGGGCACCCAGGAGTGGGTCCGCTTCATCGACGGCCTGGGCACCAGCCTGCCGCTGGACAAGCTGGCCGCGCTGGACAAGGCCTACCACTTCACCGGCACCGCCAACGGCGAAATCGCCATGCGCTGGTACCCGCTGGCCATCCGCAGCGGCTACGAGCAGGCCAATGATGCGGCCGCGGCGTTCATCGAGCGCGTCGGCCGTCGCAAGCTGATCATGCCGATCTACGCCGAACTGGTGAAGACCCCGAAGGGTCTGGAGCTGGCCAAGCAGGCCTTCGAGAAAGCCAAGCCGGGCTACCACCCGATCACCACCGCCTCGGTGCAGGATCTGCTGGCCAAGGCTGAAGCCAAGTAAGCGGCAATGCCGGCCGCTGGCCGGCAACCAGGCACTGCGTCACCGGCAACGGCGGGGAAACCCGCCGTTGCTGTATCCGCCATCCGCCGCCGATAGAATCAGAGGGCACCCGCAAAGGACTTCCGAATGAAACGACTGATCCTGATCACTGCCTGCGCCCTGGCCCTGGCCGCCTGCAGCAACCCCGAGGAAGAGCGCAAGGCGCAGGAAGCCGCCGCTGCCGCCGCCCAGGCGCAGAAGGAAGCCAAGGCCGAGGACGTCGCCAAGCAGTACGACGCGGCCGTGGCCGCGCAGGACTGGGAACGTGCGCGCATCCATGGCGGTTCGCTGCTGGACCAGTACAAGGACACCGCCGCGGCCGAGCGCATCGCCGCCGGCTTCGATGAAGTGAAGGCCAAGGGCGATGCCGCGCGCGACCTGCGCCGCATGCAGGCGCTGTGGCAGTACAACGAGATGCCGGTCGGCAGCAAGGGCAAGCAGGTCTCGGCCACCCTCTACAGCAAGGAACGGGTGGACGTGGACGGCAGCGGCGCCAAGCCGGTGCAGCTGGTGTTCCGCGACCATCCCGAATGGAAGCGGCACGCCTACCTGGTGCTGCAGGCCGGTGATTTCCGCTGCCCGCAGTGCACGGTGAAGGTGACCGTGGACGGTGGCAAGCCAATCTCGATGGCAGCCTGGCGGCCGAAGACCGATGAGGCCATCGCCATGTTCATCACCGACCAGAAGGCGCTGTGGAAGCTGGCGCAGAAGGGCAAGTCGATCAGCATCGAGTTCCCGGTGAAGGCCGGTGGCACCCGCACGGCCGTGTTCGAGACCGGCGGCGTGGACACCAGCCGCATGCCGCAGTGGTGGAAGTGACGGCCACCGCCGTGGACGCGCCGGCACTGTCGGCCGTGCGCCACTGGGTGTTCGACATGGATGGCACGCTGACCGTGGCCATGCATGATTTCGAGCGCATCAAGCGCGAGTTGGGCATCCCGCCCAGCGCGGACATCCTCGTGCACCTGGCGGGCCTGCCGGGTGCGGAGGCGGCGCGGAAGCACGCCTGGCTGCTGGCCCACGAGCGCGGGCTGGCCGAAGGCGCGCTTCCGGCGCCCGGCGCGGTCGAGCTGCTGCGCGCGCTGGCCGCGGCCGGTTGCCAGCTGGGCATCCTGACCCGCAACGACCATGCGCTGGCGAAGCTGACGCTGGATGCGATCGGGGTAGGGGATCTGTTTGACGATGGCGGCATCATCGGCCGCGATGAAGCGGTGCCCAAGCCATCACCCGACGGCGTGCAGCAGCATCTGCGGCGGTGGGGCATCGGTGCCGACGCGGCGGTGATGGTGGGTGACCACGCCTACGACCTGGACTGCGGCCGCGCCGCCGGTGCGCGCACCGTGCTGGTCAACCTGCCCGACAACCCGTGGCCGGGCCGCGCGGATTGGCATTTCGCCGATTGCCGCGCGCTGATGGCGGCCTGGCAGGGCGCATGACCGTGTAGAGCCGAGCCCACGCTCGGCTGCTTCAGCTAGTGCCGGCCGCTGGCCGGCAGTGTCGACCAAGGTCGACAGCTACCAGAGCGATCTACGGTAGCGCCGGGCCATGCCCGGCGAGCGCGCAGCGCGGCAGCGGTGAACAGCCGCCGGGCATGGCCCGGCGCTACCGTTTGCGTTGATGCGCAGGCAATTTGGTTACGCGCCGAGCGCGTAACCGAACTGCTGCTTGAACTGGTCGTGGAACTCTTCAAACGTGAAGCGCTGGTTCTGCGTTCCCGGGTGCTCGACCTTCAGCGCGCCCATCAGGTTGGCCATGCGGCCGATGGTCAGCCAGTCGTAGCCCTTCTCGATGCCGTAGATCAGGCCGGCGCGGAAGGCGTCGCCACAACCGGTCGGGTCGACCACGCGGCGCTCGTGCGCCGGCGGGATGTCGTAGCTCTTTTCCGGGGTGTGGATGACCGCGCCCTTCGGGCCACGGGTGGTGATGTAGGCCTTCACCCGGCTGACGATCTGCTTCTCGTCCCATCCGGTGCGTTCCTGCAGCAGGTTCGACTCGTAGTCGTTGACCACCACGTAGTCGGCCTGCTCGATGAAATCGCGCAGCTCCGGGCCGTTGAACAGCGGCAGCGCCTGGCCCGGGTCGAAGATGAAGGGGATGCCGCATTCCAGGAACTCGGCCGCGTTCTGGATCATGCCGTCACGGCCGTCCGGCGCAACGATGCCGAAGGTGACGCCCGGCACGTCCTTCACGTGGTTCTCGTGCGAACGCATCATCGCGCCCGGATGGAACGCGGTGATCTGGTTGTTGTCGTGGTCGGTGGTGATGAAGCACTGCGGGGTGAACATGTCTTCCAGCACGCGGACCTGGCTCAGGTCGATGTCCATGCGCTCGAAGTGCTCACGGTACGGAGCGAAATCCTGGCCGACGGTGCCCATCGGGATCGGGCTGCCGCCCAGCAGCTTCAGGTTGTAGGCGATGTTGCCGGCGCAGCCGCCCAGTTCGCGACGCATGCGCGGGACCAGGAACGACACGTTCAGGATGTGCACCTTGTCCGGCAGGATGTGATTCTTGAACTGGTCCGGGAACACCATGATGGTGTCGAAGGCAAGAGAACCACAGATCAGAGCGGACATCGATGTAAGCCTATGCGGTGAATTTTGGGGGTGGCCAGCCGGCATCGGCCAGCAAGCAAATGGCGCCCTTGGGCGCCCGACGGCGCAAAGGTTACCTGCTGGTGCCGCTCAGGGCCAGAACCGGTGATGCCCGATCAGGCCGAAACCCAGCCAAGTCGCGGGTTCAGCTAGTTTTTTCCTTGCTCGCCGGGAAGCGGGTTGCTAGGCTTGTCGGCCTCGAATTCTGCCCATTTTTTCGCCATCCCGCGGCGGGCACGACACCCCTCAGGACTCCTTCCTCAGATGTTCAAGAAACTCCGTGGCATGTTCTCCAACGACCTGTCCATCGACCTGGGCACGGCCAACACCCTTATTTACGTGCGTGGGCAGGGTATCGTTCTGAACGAGCCGTCGGTCGTGGCCGTGCGCCAGGACCGTGCCATCGGTGGCACCCGCTCGGTGGCAGCCGTAGGCGCCGAAGCCAAGCAGATGCTGGGCCGTACCCCGGGCCACATCACCACCATCCGCCCGATGAAGGACGGCGTCATCGCCGACTTCACCTACACCGAGGCGATGCTCAAGCACTTCATCAAGAAGGTGCACAAGTCGCGCGTGCTACGCCCGAGCCCGCGCGTGCTGGTCTGCGTGCCGGCCGGTTCGACCCAGGTCGAGCGCCGCGCCATCCGTGAATCGGCCGAGGAAGCCGGTGCCCGCGACGTGTTCCTGATCGAAGAGCCCATGGCCGCCGCGATCGGCGCCGGCATGCCGGTCACCGAAGCGCGCGGTTCGATGGTCATCGACATCGGCGGCGGCACCACCGAAGTGGCGGTGATCTCGCTGAACGGCATCGTCTATTCGGCCTCGGTGCGCATCGGTGGCGACCGCTTCGACGAGTCGATCACCAACTACGTGCGCCGCAACCACGGCATGCTGATCGGTGAAGCCACCGCCGAGCGCATCAAGGTCGAGCTGGGCTGTGCCTACCCGCAGGCGGAAGTGATCGAGATGGAAATCTCCGGCCGCAACCTCGCCGAGGGCGTGCCGAAGATGATCAAGATCAGCTCCAACGAAGTGCTGGAGGCCCTGCACGAGCCGCTGTCGGGCATCGTCAGCGCGGTCAAGCTGGCCCTGGAGCAGACCCCGCCGGAACTGTGCGCCGACGTCGCCGAGCGCGGCATCGTGCTGACCGGTGGTGGCGCCCTGCTGCGCGACCTGGACCGCCTGATCTCCGAGGAAACCGGCCTGCACGTGCAGGTGGCCGACGATCCGCTGACCTGCGTGGCCCGCGGTGGCGGTCGTGCGCTGGAACTGGTCGACATGCACGGCAACGAGTTCTTTGCGCCGGACTGAGGCCTGCCGCCTGGTCGTTCCTGCAGCGCCCTTCCGGGGTGTGGCCCGCTGCTGCGGGCCAGCGCCGGTGGGGCGCCGCCGTGTTTCCCCTTCGCCCTTTGCTGGTTGAACTGTTGCCGTGCCGCCTTACGCCGGTCCTCCCGTAGCCTCCCGATCCGGTGACGCCGCCAGTCCGTTGCGACTGCTCGCCTACCTGGCCATGGCCATCATCCTGATCGTGCTGGACGACCAGGCCGGTTGGCTGGCGCGCGTGCGCGCCCAGGCCGATGCGCTGGTGCAGCCGGTGTGGGCGCTGGCCGGCCTGCCCGGCAAGCTCAGCAACCAGGTGCGCGACAACGCGGCCAGCCATGGCCAGCTGGTGGCCGAGACCCGCGAACTGCGCAACCAGCTGCTGCTGGCCAATGCACGCCTGACCCGCCTGCAGACCGCCGCGCTGGACAACGCCCAGCTGCGCGAACTGCTGAACGTGGCCGAGCGCAGTGGCCTGGACGTGCAGCTGGCGCCGATCCTCGATATCGACCTGGACCCGGTCAAGCAGCGCCTGGTGCTCGATGCCGGCAGCCGCGATGGTGTGCACGTGGGGCAGGCGGTGATCGATGCCGGTGGCCTGATGGGGCAGGTGATCAGCACCACCGGTGGTACCTCCACCGTGCTGCTGCTGACCGACCCGGACCATGCCGTGCCGGTAACTGTGGCCCGCAACGGCGTGCGCCTGATCGTCTACGGCCGCGGCGACACCCTGCAGCTGCGCGACATTCCGTTGAGCGCGGGCGTGGAAGTAGGCGATGAGATCGTCACCTCCGGCCTGGGCGGGCGGTTCCCGCCGGGCTTCCCGGTCGGCACCATCACCGCGCTGCGCCCCGACGACACCCACGCCTTCCTGGTGGGCGAAATGAAGCCTGCCGCCCAGCTCGACCGCGGCCGCGACGTGCTGCTGCTGCGCCCGGGCGCGGCGATCCGGATTCCGCCGGAGCTGCGCCAGAGCCTCGAAGCCGACGTCGCCGGAGGCCCCGCCGAGACCGATGCGCTGCCCGCGGGCACCGCGCCGGCCACGGCGCCTGCACCGGCTGCGAAGGAACCGGCCGCCCCAGCCAGTTCCCAGGTAGTGCCGGCCACTGGCCGGCAACCGCAACCGCAGCAACCCCTCCCGCAGGAGCCCGCACGATGAGCCGCCTGCGCGACAACCCCTGGGTGCTGCCGGCCAGCCTGGTCGTGGCCCTGCTGCTGGGCCTGCTGCCGCTGCCTGCGCTGCTGCAGCCGCTGCGCCCGTACTGGCTGGCGCTGGTGCTGGCGTACTGGGTCATCGAGGCCCCCGAGCGCGTGGGCCTGGGCATCGCCTTCACCAGCGGCGTCATCGCCGACCTGCTGTATGGCGGCGTGCTCGGCGAACAGGCCATGCGACTGGTCATGCTGGCCTTCATCCTGCAGCGCTTCCGCGCCCGCATCCGCTTCTTCCCGATGTCGCAGCAGATGCTGGCCATCGGCGGCCTGCTGTTCAATGACCGCATCGTCAGCGCGCTGGTGCACATCCTGGTGGGTGAGCCGACCCTGCCGTGGTCGTACTGGTGGGCACCGCTGCTGGGCATGGGCCTGTGGCCGCTGGTGTTCGTGCTGCTCGACGCCGTCCGTTTCGGCAAGCGCGGGCGCTGAGCCATGATCCCGCGTCGCCAGGTCAAGAACCCGCACGCCGAAGCCGAACAGTTCCGCCGCCGCGCGGCGCTGGGCTTCCTCGGCGTGCTGGTCTGCCTGCTGGGCCTGGGCGGCTGGTACTTCAAGCTGCAGGTGCTGGACCACGACATCTACGCCACGCGCTCGGAGGCCAACCGCATCAAGCCGCGGCCGGTCGTGCCCGGGCGCGGCATGATCTACGACCGCAACGGCCGCCTGCTGGCCGAGAACGTGCCGGCTTTCCGCCTGGACGTGACCCCGGACAAGGTCAAGGACATGGACGCCACCCTGGACGGGCTGGCGAAGATCATCAGCATCAGCCCCGAAGAGCTGGAAGCGTTCAACAAGTCGCGCAAGGCGCGCCGCAAGTTCCTGCCGGTCACCCTCAAGCTGCGCATGACCGATGAGGAAATGGCGCGCTTCGCCGTGGACCGCTGGCGTTTCCCGGGCGTGGAGCTGGAACCCTACCTGACCCGTCGCTATCCCTATGGCGACCTGTTCGCGCACATCATCGGCTACGTCGGCCGGGTGGACGAGAAGGACCTGGAGATCCTCGGCGAAGGCAACGCCGCGCTGACCCACATCGGCAAGTCGGGCCTGGAGCGCTATTACGAGCAGCAGCTGCGCGGCAAGGTCGGCTACGAGCAGGTCGAGACCAACGTGCAGGGCCGCGCCATCCGCACCATCGGCCGGGTGGCCGCGCAGTCCGGCGCCGACCTGCGCCTGTCCATCGATGCCGATCTGCAGCGTGCGCTGGTGGCCGCCTTCGGTGACCAGGAAGGTTCGGCCGTGGCGATGGACCCGCGCACCGGTGAAGTGCTGGCGATGGTCAGCCTGCCGTCGTACGACCCCAACCTGTTCGTCAACGGCATCTCGCATGCCGATTTCAAGGCGCTGAACGACAACCCGTCGCGGCCGCAGTTCAACCGCCTGGTGCTGGGTGGCGTCGCCCCCGGTTCCACCCTGAAGCCGCTGATCGGCCTGGCCGGCCTGGATTCGGGCGTGCGCCGGCCGGAAGACAAGGTGCTGTCCACCGGCATGTTCTACCTGCCGGGCACCTCGCGCGGCTGGGGCGATTCGCACCGCGGCGGCCATGGCTGGACGGACCTGCGCAAATCCATCGCGCAGTCGGTCAACACCTATTACTACAAGCTGGCGCTGGACCTGGGCATCGAGCGCTTCGACCATTACATGGAGTACTACGGCTTCGGCCAGCCGACCGGCATCGACCTGACCGGCGAGATCGGCGGCATCCTGCCGTCGCCGGCCTACAAGCGCAAAAGCCGCAAGGAAGCCTGGTACCCCGGCGATACCGTCAACATCAGCATCGGCCAGGGCGACTGGAAGGTCACCCCGCTGCAGCTGGCGCGCGGCGTCAGTGCGCTGGCCAATGGCCAGCTGCGCACCCCGCACCTGGTCATCCAGCAGCGTGCTGGTTTCGACCATGACTGGGTCGCGACCGAACCCGGCCCGAGCAAGCCGGTCAGCCCCAACCCGAACAACCTGCAGGCCGTGCGCGAGGGCATGATGGCCACCATGCAGCCCGGCGGCAGCGCCGCGCGCATGGCCGCGGGCGCGCCGTACGTCATGGCCGGCAAGACCGGTACCGCGCAGGTAGTCAGCCGCAAGGGCACGGCCGCGGTGAACCCGAAGAGCCTGCCGATGCACCTGCGCCACCGCGCGCTGTTCGTCGGCTTCGCGCCGGTCGAGCAGCCGGTCATCGCCCTGGCCATCGCCGTCGAAGGCGGTGGCTACGGTGGTTCGGCCGCCGCGCCGATCGCCCGCAAGGTGTTCGACGCCTACCTGCTGGGCAAGATGCCCGAGGGCATGCAGTCGCTGGACGCCGAGCGCGGCACCACCGTCATCGGCGTGACCGCGTTCGACAATGAAGATGCCAACGCGCGCCCGGCCGGCGACACCGCCGCCGCGCAGCTGGGCGAGCATCCGGTCCTGGTCGGCATGCCCGCCCCGGGACCGGCGCCCGCCCCGGCCCCGGGCGCGCCTGCCGCACCCGCCGCCGCGTTGCCCGCCAGCCCCCGTTCGCCCCCCGCGGAGCCTGCACGATGAGTGACTTCCTGCGCTGGGCCGGCGACATGCTGCGCCGCTTCTTCAGCAGCCTGGACTGGGTGCTGTGCCTGGCCCTCGGTGCGCTGATGGTGATCGGCCTGGCCACGCTGAAGAGCGCCGGCGGCGACAGCCTGGTGATGGCGCAGGGCGCGCGTTTCGTGGTCGGCCTGGCTGCCCTGTGGGCCATCTCGCGCGTGCCGATCCTGCGCATCCGCTCGGCGACCCCGCTCATCTACGCGATCTCGATGATCCCGCTGCTGGCAGTGTTCGTGCTGGGCACCGGCAAGTACGGCCGGCAATGGCTGGACCTGAAGTTCTTCTACCTGCAGCCAGCCGAGCTGCTCAAGGTCAGCCTGCCGATGATGGTGGCCTGGTACCTGCACCGCATGCCGTTGCCGCCGCGCTTCAATACCGTGCTGGTGGCGATGGTCATCATCGGCGTGCCGACCGGCCTGGTGATGCTGCAGCCGGACTTCGGTACCGGCGTGCTGATCGCCGCCAGTGGCGTGTTCGTGCTGCTGCTGGCGGGCCTGCCGTGGTGGTGGGTGGGCCTGGGCGTGGGCGGGGTGGCCGCGGTCGCGCCGCTGGCCTGGTTCTGGTTGCTGCGGCCGTACCAGAAGGACCGCATCATGATGTTCCTCGACCCGGAGATGGACGCGCTGGGGGCGGGCTGGAACATCATCCAGTCGAAGATCGCGATCGGTTCGGGCGGCTTCGATGGCAAGGGCTGGGGCGAAGGCTCGCAGTCGCACCTGAACTTCATTCCCGAACAGACCACCGACTTCGCGTTCTCGGTGCTGAGCGAGGAATTCGGTTGGATGGGCGTGGCCCTGGTGCTGACCCTGTACCTGGTGGTGATCGGTCGCTGTCTGTGGATCGCCAGCCAGTCGCGCGATTCGTACTCGCGCCTGCTGGCCGGTGCCACCGGCCTGGCGTTCTTCGTCTACGTGCTGGTGAACGGCGGAATGATTTCCGGCCTGCTGCCGGTGGTGGGCGTGCCGATGCCGCTGATCAGCTACGGCGGCACCTCGGCGGTATCCCTGCTGGCCGGCTTCGGCCTGGTAATGGCCGTACGCAGCCACAACCCGGTGCACGGCGGCTACGGATAAACTGCGGCGACGCAGAAAACGAAAACCGGTAGCGCCGGGCCATGCCCGGCGACAGGGGAAAGCTTCGCGCAAGCGCCGCTCGCTACCCTGCCTGCGTGGAATGGAAACGTGTATCCGGCATCCGCCGCGAGGCGGTGCGTACGATCGACCTGCCGCTGCTGCTCGCCTTGCTGCTGCTGATGGCAGCCGGCCTGGCCGTGCTGCACAGCGTGTCGGGCCCGGTCACCGGGCAGGCCGCGCGCTTTGCCGGTGGCCTTGCGGCGATGTGGCTGCTGTCGCGGGTTTCGCTGCTGCGCCTGCGCGCGTGGACCCCGGCCCTGTATGCGCTGTCGATGCTGCCGTTGATGGCGGTGTACGTGATCGGGACCGGCAAGTACGGCCAGCGCTGGCTCAACCTGGGTGTGTTCTACCTGCAGCCGTCCGAGCTGCTCAAACTCAGCCTGCCGCTGATGATGGCCTGGTACCTGCACCGCCAGCCGCTGCCACCGTCGCCGCGCACGGTACTGACCGCCACAGCATTGATCGGTGTGCCGGGCGTGCTCATCCTGCTGCAGCCCAACCTGGGCACGGCCACCCTGGTCACCGCCAGCGGCGTGTTCGCGCTGCTGCTGGCCGGCCTGCACTGGGGCTGGGTGGCGGCCGGGCTGGCCAGCGTTTCGATGGCCGCGCCGCTGGCCTGGTTCGGCCTGCTGCGGCAGTACCAGAAGGATCGCGTGCTGACCTTCCTCGATCCCGCGGCCGATCCGCTCGGCACCGGCTGGAACATCCTGCAGTCACGCATCGCCATCGGTTCGGGCGGATGGGAAGGCCGCGGCTGGGGCAACGGCACGCAGGCCACCCTGGATTTCCTGCCCGAATACACCACCGACTTCGCGTTCTCGGTGCTGGGCGAAGAGTTCGGCTGGATGGGCGTGGCCACGATGTTCGCGCTGTACCTGTTCGTGGTCGGGCGCTGCCTGTGGATTGCCGTGCACGCGCGCGACACGCATGCGCGGTTGCTGGCCGGCAGCCTGGGGCTGGCGTTCTTTGTCTATGTGCTGGTGAATGGCGGAATGATTTCCGGCCTGTTGCCGGTGGTGGGCATCCCGATGCCGCTGGTCAGCTACGGCGGCACCTCGGCCGTTTCGCTGCTGGCGGGGATCGGCCTGGTGATGGCGGTGCGCGTGCACCGGCCGGTGAACGGGTAGCGCCGGGCCACGCCCGGTGGCTTTGGCTGACGCTTTTGGCCTATCGCTGCGCGCCTCGCATCGCCTTCTGAAAAATTCGACTTTCCAACTTTTCTCATTGGCACCCATGGCCGTTCATGCAAATCATGGGCGGCCACCGACAACGGGTGGCGCGGGACTCCAATCCCGTTGACCTAAGTGTTGTTTACGCTTGCCAGCCGGCGTCGCCCTTTCCTGTTCGGGCGGCGTCGGCTGGCAATCTGTCCGTGCGTTTCTGGCGGGCGGTGCGTGGAGGGCCTCGTGCCCGCCGGCGCTTTAACACTTGGTCACCGGTATTGGAGCCACGCATCGTCCGCCACCCCCGCATCCTCGCGGGGTGGCTTCTTTGTCGACCGCACAAGGATGACCCATGACCACGTCCCGCTATCCACACCTGTTCGCCACCTTGGGCGAGGCTGCCAACGAACTGCCCGATGCCATCGCCCAGGCGTTGGAAACCACCCTGACCGCCACCCAGGACACCCCGTCGCCCGGTGCCATCACCCTGCTGGGCTGCCTGCAGCGTATCCGCCAGGGGGATGCCGCTGATGGCCAGCCCTGGCCCCGCAAGGGGCACACGCCGGGGCAGTGCCTGGCGCTGGCCCGCGCCAACCGCGCCAATGTCGGCCTGACCTTCCTGCTGGAGCTGCTGCACGCCGCCGAGCGGGCCCGCGTGGAGGGTGATGAAAGCCAGCACATCGGCAACGGTGCGCGCGATGAGCTGTTGCTGGCCTGCCGTGGTTTGTCCGAATACGTTGACCTGCAACTGCACGCCGCGTGACCGGAACGCCGGCGTAGTCGCGCGCTGTGGCAGCGAACATCCGCCCCATGCCACCGCCACCCCGACGAAGTGCCAAAAAAAATGCGGATCAATTCACACTTTGACGTGGTGTTGATCCGGATCAATGGACTTGTCGCAATCGGCCTGCACAATGGCGGCCCGTTCGGCATGGCGCGCCGTCTGAAGATGCAGCGCGAGGGGCGTCGGGCGGGAAGCAGCACTGGTCCAACGGATACAGGGAGCGCGGGGCACTGTCACTGGGGAGCGGCAGCCGCGCAGGTATCGACAGGATCCGGTCGCCGGTTGCGCCTGCGGGGATGGGGGCGCAACCGGCAACCTCTGCCTGAATGGGGCAGGGTAATCACGACGCCTTCACATTTCCCGCTGAACACGGGCAAATCGTTGTGATTCATGGTGTTAGGGGTTTTAATTCATCCATGACCTGCTAACCTGCGACGATGATTCGACGCTCCTTGGCCTGCTTGCTCACCCTCGGTCTGGTCGCCTGCGCGACCCAGCCGACGTCCCCGCCGACTTCACCCCAGGCCAGCAGCACGCCGCGCCATCCGGCCGGCAAGCCCCAGCAGGGCCCGGCCGAAGCCGCCCCGGAAGCGACCGCGGCCACGGCGCCGCCGGTCGACCTGACCCCGGTGCCGTTCGAGACCGCCCGCGCCAACTTCATCGCCGATACCGCCAAGCGTTATGGCCTGGCGCCGGCCGAGATCGCCCGCGTGCTCGACCAGGCGCAGGTGCGCCAGCCGATCATCGCGGCCATGTCGCGGCCGGCCGAGCGGGTCAAGCCGTGGAACGAATACCGGCCGATGTTCATCAGCAAGGCGCGCATCGATGGCGGCCGCGCCTTCCTGGCCGAGCACCGCGCCGAACTGGACCGCGTGCAGCAGCGCACCGGCGTGCCGGCCGAAGTAATCGTGGCGATCATCGGCGTGGAAACCAGCTACGGAAAGAACGCCGGCAACCACCGCGTGCTCGATGCGCTGTACACGCTGGCCTTCTATTACCCGCGCAGCGGCGACCCGGCCAAGCTGGAACGCGAAGTGCGCCGCGAGCTGTTCTTCCGCGATGAACTGGCCAAGTTGTTCGAGCTGGGCCGCGAAGAGAAACTGGACATCACCACGCTCAAGGGCAGCTACGCCGGTGCGATGGGCATGGGCCAGTTCATGCCCTCCAGCTATCTGGATTACGCCGTGGACGGCAATGGCGACGGTCGCCGCGATCTGTTCACCAGCTACGACGACGTGTTCTCGTCCATCGCCAACTACTTCGTGAAGAAGGGCGGCTGGGTGCGCGGCGGCCAGGTGGCGGTGCCGGCCACGCTGGCGCCGGGACGCGAGGAATTCAATCCGACCGAGTGGATGCCCACCTGGTCGCTGGCCGAGCTGGCCCAGCGCGGCTACGAGCCCAGCGCGCCGGTGCAGCAGGGTGCCACCGCCACGCCGATCACGCTTGAAGGCAGTACCGGGAAGCAGTACTGGCTGGGCTTCCAGAACTACTACGCGATCACCCGCTACAACCTCTCGAAGATGTACGCGATGGCCGTGTTCCAGTTGTCGCAGGCCATTGCCGGACAGGAGCTGCCCCCGGCATGAACATAAGATGGCTGGTCCCCGGAATCGTCGTGCTGGCGCTGGCAGCCTGCAGCAGCGCACCGGACAAACCCAGTGCCGGCCATGGCGGCAAGGTGCCCAGCACGGTGGTGCAGGGCAAGAGCGGGCGCCCGGCGCACTGCCCGGATGGTTCGCCGTACGCGGCCGCCACCGAGGACCTCGCCACCCGCGGCAACTACACCGCCGGCGGCCTGTACAAGCCGGGGGTGAAGGACACCACGCCCAGCTACGTGCCGAACGTGGCCTGCATTCCCGAGCCGGAAGTGACTGCGGTCGAGCGCTCGGTCATCGGCAACAAATCGCCCTACGTGGTGCTGGGCAAGTCGTACAACGTGCTCGACGACACCCATGACTATGTCGAGCGCGGCACTGCGTCGTATTACGGCGCCAAGTTCCACGGCCGCCTGACCTCCAACCGCGAGGTCTACGACATGTACCAGTTCACCGCCGCGCACAAGACGCTGCCGCTGCCCAGCTTCGCCCGCGTGACCAACCTGGACAATGGCGAATCGGTGATCGTGCGCGTCAACGATCGTGGCCCGTTCCACGATGGCCGCGTGGTCGACCTCAGCTACGCCGCCGCCGTGCGCCTGGGCATCACCCAGCGTGGCACCGGCAACGTGGAAGTGCGCGCGCTGCAGCCGGGCGAAAGCAACCTGCTGGCGCAGAAGCCGTCGCGCCGCGAGCGCCGTGCGGCCGAAGCCGCTGCGGCTGCCACGACCGTCGCTGCCGCACGCCCGGCCGTCGCCCCGCGTGCCGCCGCGCCCAGCGATATCGACCGTCTGGTCCAGCGTCTGCCCGCCGATGGCACGCCGGCCCGCGGCCAGCCCGCCACCACCCAGGCCGCCAGCAGCGCGCTGCCCGACGTGGCGGTCAGCAGCCTGCCGCCCAGTGCAGCGCCGGTGCGCAGCGCCGCCGCTGCCCCGGTGGCTGTGGCCGCCGCCACCCCGCGTACCGGCACGCCGCCGGTCCGCAGCACACCGGCCGCCACCCCGTCGCCGACGCTGTCGCAGCAGGTGGTGGGGGCTGTGATGGTACAGGTGGCCAGCTTCTCCAGCCGCGACAACGCCACCCGCGCGATGGGCCAGCTCAACGCCGCCGGCATCGTCGGCGCCACCATCAGCGACATCGCCGCCGGCGGCCGTACCCTGTTCCGCCTGCGCGTACCGGCCAGCGACCATGCCAACGCCGCGGAACTTGTCGGCCGCATCGCAGGTCTCGGCCTGGGTTCGCCGCAGATCGTCAAGGATTGATCCGCCCGGGCCGGTGCTGCCGGCCCCTGTCACACCGGCCGTACAATGGTCGTTCGAACCACCCTCCATTCTGGCCGTCCCCTGGAGCCTGCAGTCCCATGAATTTCCGTTCCGCCGCCACCGCCCTGGCCGCCACCCTGGTGGTTGGCCTGGCTTCCGCCCAGACGCCGCTGCCGACCCCGGCCACGCCGACGCCCGCTGCTTCCGCCGCCGCCCCGGCGGTCGTCGCCACGCCGCCGGCCCCGGTGCCGAGCACGTCCAAGGCCTGGATCCTGATGGACTACGCCACCGGCCAGATGCTGGCGGGCGAGAACGTCCATGAACAGCTGGCCCCGGCCAGCATCACCAAGGTGATGACCTCCTATGTGGTCGCCGCCGAGGTCAAGAACGGCAAGGTCCGCGCCGACGACCAGGTGATGATGAGCGAGCGCGCCTGGCGCGAAGGCGGCGCCGGCACCGACGGCAGCTACAGCGGCTTCCCGGTCAACCAGACCGCGCGCCTGGAAGACATGGAAAAGGGCATGGCGATCCAGTCCGGCAACGACGCCGCGATCGCCCTGGCCGAGCACGTGGCCGGCAGCGAGGAAGCCTTTGCTTCGCTGATGAACAGCTACGCCGCCAAGATCGGCATGAAGGACTCGCACTTTGTCAACGCCCACGGCCTGAGCGCCGAAGGCCATCACAGCACCGCCTACGACCTGGCACTGCTGGGCCGCGCGATGGTGCGTGACTACCCGGAAACCTACGCCTACAACAAGGTGAAGGAATTCCAGGTCGGCAACATCAAGCAGCCGAACCGCAACCTGCTGCTGTGGCGCGATGGCAGCGTGGACGGCATCAAGACCGGCCACACCTCCGAAGCCGGCTACTGCCTGATGAGCTCGGCCCAGCGCGGCGACCAGCGCCTGATCGCCGTGGTGCTGGGTGGTTCGTCGGAAAAGCAGCGCGCCGATGACAGCCTGGCCCTGCTCAACTGGGGCTTCCGCTTCTTCGAAACCCACCGCCTGTACGAGCCCGGCAAGGCCGTGGCCGAGCACAAGGTGTGGAAGGGCGCCACCGACAAGGTGCAGCTGGGCGTGGCCCAGCCGATGCTGGTGAGCGTGCCGCGCGGTCGCTACAACGACCTGAAGCCGAGCATCGACGTGCCCAAGACCCTGGAAGCACCGTTCACCGCCGGCCAGCAGATCGGCACCGTCAAGGTGACCCTGGATGGCAAGGTCGTTGCCGAAGCTCCGCTGGTGGCCGTGGCCGCCGTCGAACAGGCGGGTTTCTTCAAGCGCCTGTGGGACAGCTTCTGGATGTGGTGGGAATCGGAATGATCCACGCCACGGCGTGATGAGTGAAAAGGCCGGCGAAAGCCGGCCTTTTCATTTTTTTGTAGCGTCGAGCCATGCTCGACTGATCGCAACGACAGTCGAGCACGGCTCGACGCTACAGGGGGCAGTTACAGCGAGCGGCTGATGGTGAAGCTGCCGAACACCGGGGCTTCGCGCTGGCCGTTGAACTCGCGGGTGCTGTGGTAACGCGCCATCGCGAACTTCCAGCGGCCGCGCATCACCGCGATGCCGTAGCCGCCGTAGGCCACCACGTGGCGCTTGTCGACGCTGTGGCTGTCGCGGAAGGTGTTGCCGTCCAGGGTGATATCGCGGATCACCCACGCCGCATCGGTGGTGGCGAACAGGTGCCACGACCAGCCACTGGGCTTGCCGCCGCGGGTCGGTGCGGTGTTTTCACCCGCCGGGCGCAGCGGGGTGCTGCCGAAGTCATCGGGCAGCTTCCAGCCGAAGCGCACTTCACCGCCGAAATTGGCCTTGGTTTCCAGATTGCCGATCGAGCCGCCGTAGTGGCTGATCGCATCCCAGCCCCAGCCGCCGGCATTGACGCTGGCATCGCCCGGCCAGCGGCGCATGCGCTCGTGGGTGTACATCACCACCGGCTCGTTGTGCAGCTGGTTGTCCCAGCCTTGGAATTTCTCGTCGCCCAGCAGGTCATGCACCGCGTTCTGCACCTGCTTGCCCTGCGCCCACGGGCCGACCACGCCCAGGGTCAGCAGGGTGGTCTGCAGGCGGTCGCCGCGGCGGGCGTTGTAGCCGAAGCTGGCCACCAGCACGCCGGCATACGGGCGGTCATCCTCGATCACGTCCTTGCGGGTGAAGTCGGTGGGCGTATAGATGCCTTGGCCGAGGCTGAAGATCATGTTCTGCTGCTCGAATTCACCCGGGTGCAGGCGCTCGAGGTGACGGTTCACCCAGCGGGCCAGGCGCGGCAGGCAGGGGTCATCGGTGTAGTCCACCAGGTTGGGCGAGACCAGCGTCAGCTGGGCACCGTTGGTGTAGCCCTGGTCCTGGTCCTTGGCGCCGAACAGGTCGTTGTCGACACGGAAATTGACCTGCGGCGGGTGCTCACTCATCGCATCGGGCCCGCACTGCTGGGCGGCGCGGGCAGTGAGGGGCAGGGCGGCGGCCGCCAGCAGGCCGGTCAGGCCGAGGGTGGCGGCTGTACGCATGGATGGAATGATCATCAGGTCGTTGGCATGTGAAGGTCGATTTATGCAACAAAAGACTACTCCCGTCCCCGTGACGGAGCGAGCCGTCCGCCTTCACTTGTCTGTTCCGTAAACCGCACTTGTCCTGCCGGAAAAACCGGTCGCCGCTCCGGCGCAGGCTGAACCGGGCCGCAGCCTGCAACGCAGCAGCCCGCCCGTGCGGCGTTTGACGTTGATGAATACTCTTGGGTTTGTTGCCCTGCGGCCCGATAATGGGGCCATGGAAATCAAGTCCGACAACCCCGAACACGGCTTCCAGTTCCCCGGTCAGTTCGAGCTCAGCGCGATGGGCCCGGCCAACCGCGGTCTGGAACAGGAACTCCCCCGCCTGCTGCTCTCCGCTGGCGTCGACGTGGTGAACGAGCGCATCAGCTGGAAGCATTCGTCCAACGGCAAGTACGTCTCGGTGCGCCTGGTATTCCGGGCCGAGAACCGCGAGCAGTATGACGTGGCCCACCAGGCCCTGCGTGACCACCCGGAAGTGAAGTGGACGGTGTAGCGGCCAGCTGCGTGGCCGAGCCTGCCCCCGGGCAGCGTCCGGCCCGCCCTGCGGTGGTGCGCGACCTCGGTCGCCAGGCCTATGAACCGGTCTGGCGCGCCATGCAGCGCTTCACCGACCAGCGTACCGATGACGACGCCGACGAACTGTGGGTGGTCGAACACGATCCGGTGTTCACCCTCGGCCAGGCCGGCAAGGATGAACACGTGCTGGCACCGGGCGAGATTCCGGTGCTGCACGTCGACCGCGGCGGCCAGGTGACTTACCACGGCCCAGGCCAGATCGTGGTCTACCCGCTGCTGCGCCTGCCGCGGCTGGGCATCGGCGTGCGCGATTATGTGTGCCGCATCGAACAGGCCCTGATCGACACCCTCGGCGAATGGAACATCGGTGCCGAGCGCCGTGACGGTGCACCGGGTGTCTACGTGGGCGATGCGAAGATCGCCGCCCTCGGCATCCGCGTCCGTCGCGGCTGCACCTTCCACGGCCTGGCCTTCAATGTGTCGATGGACCTGGAACCCTTCCACCGCATCAACCCCTGTGGCTATCAGGGGCTGCAGGTGACCTCGGTGGTAGACTTGGGTGGCCCGTCCGGGATGGACGCCGTCAAGCCGGTGCTGCTGGACCATCTGGCCCGCCAGTTTGGCCTTCTGCTGCAGCCCACGCCCGACCTGCCCGATCTTTCTGCGGCCGCCTGACCGCCCCCCCGGAACTGCCATGACTGAGACCACCGCCCGCACCATTCCCCTGCAGATCGTGCAGGCCGAGCTTCCGTCCGCCGCGCCGCTGCAGGTGGGCGTCAAGCAGATGGGCGGGGACAAGATCAACCGTTCGCCGGTGCAGTTCGCCGACGCACCGGTGCTGCGCAAGCCGTCCTGGATCCGCGTGCGCATTCCTTCGGGCAATGCCGTGCAGAACCTGAAGGCCAAGCTGCGCGAGAACCGCCTGGTGACCGTGTGCGAAGAGGCCAGCTGCCCGAACATCCACGAATGTTTCAGCCACGGCACCGCCACCTTCATGATCCTGGGCGAGGTCTGTACCCGTCGCTGCTCGTTCTGCGACGTGGCCCACGGCCGCCCCAAGCCGCCGGATGCCAACGAGCCGGCCACCCTCGGCCAGACCGTGGCCGACATGGGCCTGAAGTACGTGGTGGTGACCAGCGTTGACCGCGATGACCTGCGCGACGGCGGTGCCCAGCACTTCGTCGACTGCATCACCGCCATCCGCGAGAAGTCGCCGGGCACCCGCATCGAAGTGCTGACCCCGGACTTCCGTGGCAAGGGCCGCATGGAGCGCGCGCTGGAGATCCTGGCGCAGAACCCGCCGGACGTGTTCAACCACAACATCGAAACCGTACCGGACCTGTACCGCAACGTGCGCCCGGGTGCGGATTACCAGTGGTCGCTGACCCTGCTGAAGAACTTCAAGGCGCAGCACCCGTCGGTGCCGACCAAGAGCGGCATCATGCTGGGCCTGGGCGAGGCGTTCGAGCAGATCAAGGCCACCATGCGCGACCTGCGTGCGCATGACGTGGACATGATCACCATCGGCCAGTACCTGCAGCCGACCGCGCACCACCACCCGGTGCTGAAGTACTGGACCCCCGAGGACTACAAGGCGCTGGAAGACTACGGCTACGAGCTGGGCTTCAGCCACGTGGCCTCTGGCCCGATGGTGCGCTCGTCATACCACGCCGACGTCCAGGCCAAGGGCGCAGGGATTTCCTGACCGGTAGCGCCGGGCCATGCCCGGCGGTTCCTTCCCGCTGCGCTCGCCGGGCATGGCCCGGCGCTACCGGTGGCTGTCACCCGCTCCCCGGTGGGTGCGGACCGTTGGTCCGCACGCCTTGCCCTGCATTCACAATTTGCTACACCGGCCCCGCTAGGCTGGATTTCCACCGAACGTGGCCGGGTGACAACCACGGCAACTTTCGGCACTGTCGTGGTGTCTGAACACCCTGCAGTCTCCCCCTTGGCAAGGCGCCTTCGAGCACGTTCATGAAATTCAAAGCCCCCGCATTCCTGATGGCCCTGGCGCTGGTCGCGCCGTTGGCGCTGGCGGCCAAGGCCGACTCGCCGGCGCTGCCGGCGGCCGCGACCGCCGACCAGGTCACCACCTCCAAGCTGGTCTACGGCCTGCTGTCCGACAGCCGCTACGCCTACCGGCCGCGCGCGCTGGACGAGGCCACCTCCAAGGACGTGTTCAAGCGTTACCTGGAAACCCTCGACGGCGGCAAGCAGTACTTCACCCAGGCCGACGTGACCCGTTTCGCGCCGTTCCAGGCCGGCATCGCCAACGCCATCCGCGGCGGCGAGCTGGAGCCTGCCTTTGAAGTATTCGCCGTCTACAAGCAGCGCGTCGGCGAGCGCGTCGGTTACGCGCGCAAGCTGCTGAAGCAGGAACCGGACTTCACCACCGACGAGCGCTTTGAGTACGACCGCAAGGACGTGCCGTGGGCGGCCAGCAATGCCGAGCTCGATGAGCTGTGGCGCAAGTCGGTCAAGAACGACTGGCTGCGCCTGAAGCTGGCCGGCAAGAAGTCCGACGACATCCGCAAGACCCTGGACAAGCGTTACGCGACGCTGGAAAAGACCGTCAACGAGCTGAAGGGCGAGGACGTCTTCCAGTTCTTCATGAACGCCTACACCAGCGCCGTCGACCCGCACACCGACTACTTCACCCCGCGCACCGCCGAGAACTTCAACCAGGCGATGTCGCTGTCGCTGGAAGGTATCGGCGCGCAGCTGCAGCGCCAGGACGACATGGTGGTGATCCGCGAGATCATCGCCGGTGGTCCGGCCGCCGTGGACGGCACCCTGAAGCCGGGCGACCGCATCGTCGGCGTCGGACAGGGCAAATCCGGGCCGGTGGACGATGTGATCGGCTGGCGCATCGATGACGTGGTGGCCAAGATCCGTGGCGCCAAGGACACCCAGGTCCGCCTGGAGTTCATCTCTGCAGAGGACGGCGTGGACGGCAAGCACCACACCCTGCTGCTGACCCGTCAGAAGGTGCGTCTGGCCGAACAGGCGGCCAAGGGCGAGACCATGACCATCCCGGGCAAGGATGGCCAGCCCGAGCGCAAGGTGGGCGTGATCAAGCTGCCGACCTTCTACCAGGATTTCGAAGGCCGTCGCCGCAATGCCGCCGACTACGCCTCGGCCACCCGCGACGTGGCCAAGCTGCTGGCCGGCTTCAAGAACGACAAGCTGGACGGCGTGGTGCTGGACCTGCGCAACAACGGTGGTGGTTCGCTGGATGAAGCCATCGAACTGACCGGCCTGTTCATCGAGCAGGGCCCGGTGGTGCAGGTGCGCGAATCCGGTGGCCGCGTCACCGTCAACAGCGACCGCAACCAGGGTGTTGCCTGGGACGGCCCGCTGGCCGTGCTGATCAACCGTGGCTCGGCCTCGGCCTCGGAGATCTTCGCCGGTGCCATCCAGGACTACGGCCGTGGTCTGGTCATCGGTGAAACCAGCTTCGGCAAGGGCACCGTGCAGAACATCGTCGACCTCGACCGCTGGCCGAGTGGCGAGACCCAGCGCTTCGGCCAGGTGAAGCTGACCATCGCGCAGTTCTTCCGCATCAGCGGCAGCAGCACCCAGCACAAGGGTGTGGTGCCGGACCTGGCTTTCCCGGCCAGCGTCGATGCCACCGAGTTCGGCGAAAGCACCTACGACAACGCGTTGCCGTGGACCCGCATCGCCGCCGTGCCGCACACCCAGTACGGCAACTTCGCGCCGCTGCTGCCGAAGCTGGAAACGCGCCACGAAGCCCGTATCGCCACCGACAAGGAATTCCAGTGGTGGAACGAGGACGTGCAGCAGTTCCGCACCGAGGCGGCCAAGAAGTATGTCTCGCTCAATGAAGCCACCCGCCTGGCCGAGCGTGAGCGCCAGGACAAGCAGCGCAAGGACCGCCAGATCACCCGCAAGGAACTGGGCCTGGCCCTGGACCCGCTGGCCGATGACAGCAGCGATGACGGACTGACCGGTAACGAGCGCGACATCGTCAAGGATGCCGCCCGCGAGAAGGCCGCCGAGAAGCGTCCGGACCCGCTGCTGCGTGAATCGGCGTCGATCCTGTCCGATGCGGTGAACCTGCTGGAGACCGACCGCCCGCTGTCGGCCCAGGTGCTGCCGCAGTCCACCGGCGCCGGCCGCTGGGCCGACTGACCCGCCGCTGACGTGAAGTACCCCACGGGGCCGGCATTGCCGGCCCCGTTTTTTTCCGTCAGCGCCAGCCCATGCTCGGCGGACGTCGATGAACCGGGAGCAACGGGGGCGGGGGCTTCGACCTGGCGCACACGGCCCCGGGTCTACCCTTGGGGCTTCCGTTCTCGCAGGAGTACCCATGCGGGCCTCCCGTCTTTCGCTGTCCCTGCTGGCCGTGGCCAGCACCCTGGCCCTGGCCGGTTGCGGTGGCCGTGCTGCCGACAACAGCCTGCTGCGCGAATCCTTCGATTCGGGCGACACCTTCTCGCGCACTGTCGATGGCCGCCCGGCCGAGGCCTGCGAAGCGGCACGCCGCACCCTGCTCAGCCAGGGCTATGCGATCGCGCGTGCGGACGATGGGCAGGTGGAAGGCAACAAGAATTTCCAGGTGCGCGAGGACGACCATGAGCAGCTGGTGCTGCGCATTTCCTGCGCACCCCGCGGCAGCGAGCAGGCGCTGGTGTTCGTCAGCGCCGTGCAGGACCGGTACGCGCTGAAGAAGAGCCCGACCTCGGCCAGTGTCGGCGTGGGTGCGCTGGGCTCGGTGTCGCTGCCGTTCGGCAGCAATGACGATTCGCTGGTGAAGGTTGCCAGCAGTACGATCACCGATTCCGATTTCTATCGCCGCTTCTTTGACCGCCTGCACCAGTACCTGCCGGCGGCCGCAGCGGCGAAGCCGACGCCTGCGGCGGCCCCGCAACCGGCGGCGGTGCCGGAGCCCGCACCGGCGGCCGTACCGGCCCCTGAGCCCGCGGCACCGGCCACCCCCACGCCCGCCGAGCCCGCCCCGCAACCTCCAGCCGACCAGGGTTGACGATGAAGGGCAGGGCGCTGGGGCTGGCCCTGCTGCTGGGTTGGCCCGTGCTTGGCAGCGCCGCCACCGGCGCGTGCGCGCAGGGCCTGCTGCAGCGGCTGGGCTGGCGCTTCGAAACTGCCATGATCGAGGCGCCGAGCATCCACGGCGGGCCGGTCTGCACGCGCGCGTCGCTGCAGGCCGCGCAGCAGGCCGGCGACCTGCAGGTGCGCTGGCCGGCGTCGATGACCGACGACGCGCGGCAGGCCCTGTTGCAGCGCCTGCTTGACGACCCGGCCACGCTCTGCGCGTATACCTTCGAGCTGGGCGCAGCGGCGCAGCGCGCGGCGCAGGCGCTGCAGGGCAACCCCAGGTTCCGCTTCAGTGGCCTGCAGCTGGGCTGGATCGGCTTCGGCGCACGCGGCGCGCCTGCGCAGGGCTGGCAGAACACCCGCAGCTTCGGACGTGGCTACACGCCGCTGGCCGGCAACAGCCGCGCGGTGGACGCGTTCTACACCGGCAGCGTGCGCGCCGAATGTGGCGTGGGCCGCCAGGTCGCGCAGCTGGCCACCCAGCGCGAGCTGTACGGCGATGCCGCCTTCGATGCCGAATTCGCGCACGCCGAGCTGTCGATCGGCACGTTGCTGGGCCTGCACGACACCGACAGCATCCTGCTCGGCGCGCAAGCCGGTGAGTTCTTTGCTGATGGCAAGGCGGTGCGTACCGCGGCGATGGGCCGTACGGCCTTCCTCGGCGTGCCTGGTTTCATTGAACACGTGGGCGACGTCGCCACGCTGGACGACCTGAGCAACCAGGCCGAGAACTTCATCGTCGTCGACGTGGGCGCAGACGCCGCACAGGCATTGGCCGCGCACGGCGGGCTGGCCTGGTACGACCAGCGCAACGCCGAGATCTGGAAGCTTGCGCAGGGTATTCCGCGGCTCGGCCGCCGCTATTTCGAACGCCTGTTGTACGAACGCGACCCCGGCCTGCGCGCGCAGCTGCAACCGCGTTTCCAGGCCACGCTGGCACGGCTGGACCAGCTGCTGGACGATCCGTTCTACCAGCAGTTCGTGATCTATGTGCACCCACGCGGTATACGTCCCATCGGTTACCACATCATCCGCCTGCTCGACCGCAACCCACGCACGTCGTTTTCCATCGACCTGGCGTTGCACAATCTGCATACCACGCTCTTTCGGCGTTGGCGCGAGGCGCAGCTGCGCCACTGCGCGGCGACCGGCCGGCCAGGCAGCCTGACCCTAGACCCCAACTGAAGGTGAAACAATGGACATTGCAATGATCGGCCTCGGTCGCATGGGCGCCAACATGGCCCAACGCCTGCATCGCGGCGGCCACCGCGTGGTCGGCTACGACCCGGGCGAAAGTGCCCGCCAGCGCGCCGCCGAGGCCGGCCTGGAGGTCGTCGACTCGCTGGCCGCGGCGGTTGCGGCACTGCCGGTGCCGCGCGTGGTGTGGCTGATGGTGCCGGCCGGCGAAACCGTCGACCAGACTCTGGGCCAGCTGACCCCGCACCTGGCCGAAGGCGATATCGTCATCGACGGCGGCAACTCCAACTACCAGGACTCGATCCGCCGCGCCAAGGCGCTGGCCGAGGATGACCTGGGCTACGTCGACTGCGGCACCAGCGGTGGCGTCTGGGGCCTGCAGGAAGGCTACAGCCTGATGGTCGGTGGCAACGCCGAGGTGGTGGAGCAGGTCGCGCCGCTGCTGCGCACCCTGGCCCCGGCCGAAGATCGTGGCTGGGGCCGTGTCGGCCCGTCCGGTGCCGGCCACTTCACCAAGATGGTCCATAACGGCATCGAGTACGGAATGATGCAGGCCTATGCCGAAGGCTTCGCGCTGATGGAGCGCAAGCAGGAGATGGAACTGGACCTGGCCCAGGTGGCCGACGTCTGGCGTCACGGCAGCGTGGTGCGTTCGTGGCTGCTGGACCTGAGCACCGAGGCGCTCAAGCGCAATCCGTCGCTGGATGGCATCGCCCCGTACGTCGAGGATTCCGGCGAAGGCCGCTGGACCGTTGCCGAAGCGATTGCCCTGGACGTGCCCGCACCGGTGATCACTCTGTCGCTGCTGGAACGCCTGCGCTCGCGCGAATCCAATTCGTTCACCGACCGCCTGCTCTCGGCGATGCGCAACGAATTCGGCGGCCACGCCATCAAGAAGTCGTAAGCATCACGACGGATCGGTAGCGCCGGGCCATGCCCGGCCCGGCGCTACCGTGCTTTCCCAAGCCGATCGTTTCCACGCCATCCACGCATGGCGTGGCTCTACTGTATCGACCAAGGTCGACACCTGCCAGATCCGAGGCCGTGCCGACCAACGGTCGGCACCCACCCACAGCGTCCACCATCAGCAGCAGGTTCCAACAGCCCGCAGGAAACTGTCGAAGGCGGGGTGGCTCAGGTTGCGGGGGCGTGAGCGCCATGGATGGCGCGACCGAGGCTACAGGGACGTACTTGCGCCGTCCCCGCAACCTGAGCCACCCCGCCAACCCACGGAATGCACGGTTTTGACGTTGCCGTTGCCGTTGCCGTTGCGTTGAGCAGGTGCAGGGCGCAGCCCTGCCGATCACCCCAGCACCACCCGCCGTCCTTCGCGCGCACTCACCATCCCCGCCTCCAGCAACCGCATCAGCTGCAGCGCCTGCCCCCCACTCACCGTCGGCTCGCCCTCGCCACGCATCGCCGCCGCGAACTGCGCGTACAGCCGCCGGTAGTCACCCGGCAGGTTGTCCACCGTCGTGCGCTGCACGTTGTCCTCCGCATCGCAGCGCAGCAGCTCGCCATGCCGCGGGTCGATGCCCCAGCCGGGCGCGCCCGGCGCCACGCCACGGCGCAGCTGCGCTTCCTGCACGTCCAGGCCGTGCTTGACCCAGCTGCCGTCGCGACCATGCACCGCGAAGTGCGGCGTCGGCGCGGCCACCAGCGAACCAGCATGCACGATCGCGCGGTGCTGCGGGTAATGCAGCACCGCATGGAAATAGTCGATGCCGCTGCCGCCTTCGCGCTGCACGGCCAGATCGGCATCGATCGCCTGCGGCCATCCAAACAGCACCAGCATCTGGTCCAGCAGGTGCGGGCCAAGGTCGTACCACAGGCCGCTGCCGGGTCCTTCCTGCTCGCGCCAGCGATCGCGCACCTGCGGCCGGTAGCGGTCGAAATGCGCATGGCATTCAGCCACCTCGCCCAGCGTGTCCTCGGCCAGCAGCGCCTGCAGGGTGAGGAAATCCGCATCGAAGCGCCTGTTCTGGAACACCGTGGCGATGCGCCCGGCATCGCGCGCGGCGGCCAGCACCGTTTCCGCTTCGGCCACGTCCAGCGCGAACGGCTTGTCGACCAGCACGTGCTTGCCGGCGGCCAATGCGGCAATCGCCAGCGGCGCGTGCTGCGCGTTCGGCGTGGCGATCACCACCGCGTCCACGGCCGGGTCATTGAACACCTCCTGCGCGGTGGCGCGCACGTGCACATCGCTGAAACGGCGCAGCAGGGTGTCACGCTGCGAGCTGACGATGCTGTGCAGGGCCAGCCCGGGCGTGTGCTGGATGAGCGGGGCGTGGAAGACACGGCCGGCCAGGCCGTAGCCGATCAGGGCCAGTTGCAGGTCGGGGCGCATGGACCGCTCGCAGGGTGGGGGAGACAAAGCGTAGAACGAGGCTGCGGGCAAGACAAAACTGAACGGTTACCGCTGCGTTTCGAGGATTCACGGCAGCGTGACCCCGGCCCGACGCCTGCAACACAGGCACCTGTCCACACTGGCAGCACATCCAGAAGGAGCACCGCACGATGAGCAACCTGACCCGCACCCTGATTGCTTCGTCCCTCACCCTGGGCTTGGCCCTGTCTTCCTCCGCAGCGTTCGCGCAGGATTCGATGGCGAAGGATCCGGCCAAGGCCGACCACAAGGCGATGACCCACGCGGATCGCCACGACTCCAACGAGCCGGTGACCGACAGCTGGATCACCACCAAGGTGAAGGCTGACCTGCTGGCCAGCAGCAATGTCCCGGGCACCGAAGTGAAGGTGGAAACGGTCAACGGTGTGGTCAGCCTCAGCGGCACCGTTGCCACCCAGGCCGAGAAGGACAAGGCCGTCACCACTGCCAAGGGCATCAAGGGCGTGACCCGCGTAGATTCGGCCGCGCTGAAGGTCAACGCCGCCGCCAAGCGCTGATCCCGGCGCTCGCTTGAAGTGGACAGGGGCGTCCCGCAGGGGGCGCCCCTGTCGTGTGTTCGCGGAGTGAACGGCTGCGCTATATTGGCGCCATCGCTTCGTTGACGATGGATCATGGCGCTGGTGTTCAGTGATGACATCTGGGATCGTTGGCGGTTGCCTGCCCTGGCACTCGCTGCTGCTGCGATCATCATCGTCCCCTGGCTGACCCTGCGTCAGCTGCAGCAGGACAACGAACAGGCGATGGCCTGGGTCAGCCACACGCAGGCGGTCGGCGTGGCCCTTCAGCAGCTGCAGGCCGACGTTCGCGACGTCGAGTCGGCGGCGCTGACCCTGTCCAAGGGCGTGGATGCGCCCGGCCTGCGCGGCCGCATGGCCAAGGCCAACGACATTCCAGGGCGGCTGACCGAGCTGGCCCGGATGACCCGCGACAATCCCGACCAGCTGATCCGCATCGGCCGCATCGAATCGATGCTGGAAGGGCGCATGGCGCTGGCCCGGCAGCTGGCGCGCTCGGAACCCAACACTGACCAGCGCGTGCTGGTGCAGGACCTGAGCACGCGCTACCCGATCCGCGGTTTGGTCGAAGAACTGCAGGCCAGCGAGCAGGCGTTGCTGGCGGCGCGTGCCGAGAAGGCGGCACGCCAGCGCAAGCAGACCGAGCTGGTGTCGTGGAGCTCGCTGGTGGTGCAGCTGTGCCTGCTGGGCCTGGTGCTGTGGCTGCTGCAGCGGCAGATCGGCCGCCGCCTGCAGGCCGAGCGGCAGTCGCTGCGCGCGGCCGCGCGGGCCGCCTCTGTGCTGCAGACCGTGCGCGAGCCGATCGTGCTGCTCGACCGCGACCTGCGCGTGCAGCTGCACAACCCGGCGTTCGCCGAACTGTACGGGCTGCAGGACGAGCGGGCCGACGGCACGTTGCTGGCCGATGTCGGCGAAGGCGCGTGGCAGGATCCGGTGGTGCGGCAGCGCCTGTCCGACGTGCTGCTGCGCGGGCGCGAACTATGGGACTTCGAACACGAACAGCGCACCGACGGCACGGTGCGCTACATGCTCATCAACGCGCGGCGCATGCCGCTGCCCGACACCGATGATGAAGTGGTGCTGATGACGGTGAGCGATGTGACCGTGCAGCGCGCCGTGCAATGGCGCGTGGAAGAACTGAATCGCCAGCTGGAAGGCAAGGTGGCCCAGGTCTCGGAAGTCAACCGCGAACTGGAGGCCTTCAGCTACTCGGTGTCGCACGACCTGCGCGCACCGTTGCGCCACGTCGCCGGTTTCTCCGACAAGCTGTCGCGGCACCTGGGCGAGGGCGCCGACGAGAAGAGCCATCACTACCTGGATGTGATCTCCGGTTCGGCGCGGCGCATGGCGGCACTGATCGACGACCTGCTGGTCTATTCGCGGCTGGGCCGCGCGGCGATGCGCCAGCAGGCGGTGGACATGCAGACGCTGGTGGCCGACACGCGGGCCATGCTCGATGCCAACCTGAAGATCGATGCCGAAAACAGCGGCGTGGCCCACCACGTGGAGTGGAACATTGCGCCGCTGCCGATCGTGGTGGCCGACGAGAACATGATGCGCCAGGTGTGGCTGAACCTGCTCGGCAACGCGGTGAAGTACTCGGGCAACCGCGATCCGGCGCAGATCCGCGTGGACTACCAGCAGCAGGCCGATGGCGGCCATCAGTTCACGGTCAGCGACAATGGTGCAGGCTTTGACATGGCCTACGCCGGCAAGCTGTTCGGCGTGTTCCAGCGCCTGCACAAGGCTAGTGACTACCCCGGCACCGGCATCGGCCTGGCGAGCGTACGCCGCGTACTGACCCGCCATGGTGGCCGCATCTGGGCCGAAGCCGCGCCCGACGCTGGCGCCACCTTCCACTTCTATCTGCCTCCGGCACTGGATGCAGTCAACCAAGGGTCTTCCGCATGACGACGCTGCGCACCATCCTCCTGGCCGAAGACAGCCCGGCCGACGCTGAAATGGCCGTCGATGCACTGCAGGAGGCCCGCCTGGCCAACCCCATCGTGCACGTCGAGGACGGCGTGGAAGTGATGGACTACTTGCTGCGCCGCGGTGCCTGGGCCGGCCGCGAAGAGGGCCTGCCGGCCGTGCTGCTGCTGGACATCAAGATGCCGCGCATGGATGGCCTGGAAGTGCTGCGGCAGATCCGCGAGCACGAGGAACTGAAGCGGCTGCCGGTGGTCATCCTGTCGTCCTCGCGCGAGGAAAGCGACCTGGCGCGCAGCTGGGACATGGGCGTGAACGCCTACGTGGTGAAGCCGGTGGACGTGGATCAGTTCTTCGGCGCGGTGCAGACCCTGGGCAAGTTCTGGGCGCTGATCAACCAGGCACCGGACGTCGAGTAAGGCCATGCCCTTGACCGGTCCGGCCCTCGGGGCGCTGCGCATCCTGCTGGTGGAAGATTCACCGGAAGATGCCGAGCTGATGTCCGAACAGATGCTCGACGCGGGCCTGGACGCCCGTTTCGAGCGCGTGGAGAGCGGTCCCGAGCTGCGCCAGGCGCTGGCCAGCTTCGCGCCGGACATCGTTCTGTCGGACCTGAGCATGCCGGGTTTCTCCGGTGACGAAGCGCTGCGCATCGTGCGTGAGGCCGCACCGGATGTTCCCTTCATCTTCGTCTCCGGCACGATGGGCGAGGAGAACGCGGTGGCGGCCCTGCAGAAGGGCGCCAACGACTACATCATCAAGCACCACCCGGCGCGCCTGCCGTCGGCGGTGGCGCGTGCGGTGCGTGATGCGCGCAGCGCGGTGGAGCGCCTGCGCGTGGAAACCGAACTGATGCGCGCGCAGCGGCTGGAGAGCCTCTCGCTGCTTGCCGCCGGGCTCAGCCACGACCTGCGCAACATCCTGCAGCCGCTGCTGATCATGCCGGACCTGCTGAAGGCACGTACCGAAGATCCGCAGCTGCATCACCTGGCCGACGTCATCGCCGAGTGCGGCCGGCGTGGCCACGAGATGGCCGAATCGATGCTGTCCTTCGTGCGTGGCTCGCGCAATCCCAGCGAGCGCATCTTCATCGATGATCTGTTCCAGGCCGTGGCGCTGCTGTTGCGCAGCAACGTGCCCGAGGCAGTAAACCTCGAGCTGAAGGTGCAGGACGAAGGGCTGGCGGTCGACGCCAATTACACCGAGCTGCAGCAGGTGCTGCTGAACCTGGCGCTCAACGCGATCCAGGCGATGCCGCAGGGCGGGCGCCTGGGCCTGACCGCCGAACATGCCGGCGAACGCGAGGGCGTGGACTGGCTGCGCATCGTGGTCGACGACGAAGGCATCGGCATGGATGCCGACACGCTGTCGCACCTGTTCAATCCGTTCTTCACCACCAAGGCCGACGGCACCGGGCTGGGCCTGATCTCCTGCAAGCGCATCGTCGAAGGTGCCGGTGGCAGCATCCACGTCAGCAGCCAGCTGGGGCAGGGCACACGCTTCGAGCTGCGGCTGCCGATGCATGAGCTGGCCGAGGGCGGTGAGCCGGTCGAACAGCTGGTGGCGCTGGGCAGTGGCCAGTCGATCCTGGTGGTTGATGGCGAAGCCACGCGGCTGTCGCTGCTGGGCAACGCGCTGTCCAGCCAGGGGTATCAGCTGCAGCTGGCTTCCGACGGCCCGGCCGCGCTGCGCTGGATGCAGCAGGAAGCGATGCCGGCGCTGGTCATTGCCGATGCCGGCTCGCGGCTGTTGCCGGCGAGCCAGCTGCTGGGCGAGATGGCTGCGCTGGGCTACGCCGGCCCTGCGCTGGTGCTGGAAGAGGCCGCGGTGGAGCTGGACACCAGCGCCTTCCCGCCCGGCATCGACGTGCACGTGCTGCGTAAGCCGCTGCAGATGCAGCAGGTGTTCCGCGCGGTGGCCGAAGCGCTGGGTTGACACCGCGTCGCCGGGCATGGCCCGGCGCTACCGTCACCTTAATCCGGTAGCGCCAGGCCAAGGCCGGGGGTTTCATGCGTCGGTGCCGGGCGCTTCCCACGGAAACCGCGGCAGGCTCGCCACCGCCTGCTCCAGCCGCCGCGACCAGTTGTTGTGGATGTCGGCGTACAGCGGCGAATCGGCGGTGAAGCGCATCTGCTGGCCCACCTGCAGTTCGCCCTTGCGCAGCATCACCATGTCGATCGGCAGGCCCACCGACAGGTTGGAGCGGATGGTCGAGTCCAGCGACAGCAGCGCCGTGCGCGCGGCGTCTTCCAGCCGCGTGGCCGGGCCGAGGATGCGGTCGAGGATCGGCTTGCCGTACTTGGATTCGCCGATCTGCAGGTAGGGCGTCTCCGGCGAGGCGGCAATCGCATTGCCCAGCGGGTAGACCATGTACAGGCCCGGCTGCTCGCCGGCGATCTGCCCGCCGAAGATCAGCGTGGCCTGCGTGTTGACGCCGTCGTGGCCGTGTTCGGTGTGCTGGCACTTCACCTGGCTGTCCACCAGCAGCGCGCCCACGTAGGCGGCGGCCTCGAACAGGTGGCGCATCTGCCGCAGGTTGGGCGTGCGCGCTTCGTCGGCATCACGCTGCAGGCGCGAGACCAGCAGCTGGGTGGTGGCCAGGTTGCCGGCGGCCATCACTACGAAGGTCGCCTCGCCGGGGTACTCGAACACGTGCAGCTTGCGGTGCACGCGGACATCGTCCAGCGCGGCATTGGTCCGGGTGTCGGCGGCGAAGACGAGGCCTTCGTCCACCTCGATTCCAACGCAATAGGTCATGTGGGTGTCCTATCATGTGCGTCCCGGATTGTAGGCAGGCCGCCGTGACGATGGCATGCCCACCCCACCCCCTGAACGCCGTCACCGGAACCGCATGACCACCGTGCTCCTGAGCCTGGGCAGCAACGTCCAGCCCCGCCGCTACCTCCACGCCGCGGTGATGGCCCTGCGCGAGCGTTTCGGCGCGCTGCGGGTATCACCGGCCTACCGCACGGCCGCGGTCGGCTTCGATGGCCCGGCTTTCCTCAACAACGGCGTGGCGATCGAGACCGATCTGCCGCTGCAGGAACTGGACGACTGGCTGCACGCGCTGGAAGACGCGCATGGCCGCGACCGCAGCGGGCCGCGCTTTTCCGACCGGACGCTGGATGTCGACGTGGTGTTCTACGGCGACCTGGTGGTGGAAGGGCCCGGTCACCTGCGCATCCCGCGCCCGGAACTGAAGCATGCCTTCGTGCTGAAGCCGCTGGCGGACATCGCCCCGGACTTCATCGATCCGGTGAGTGGCCAGGATCTGGCCACGCTGTGGCGCGCGCACAGGCAGCATGGCGAAGCGTTCGAGGTCGTGGAGCTGGAATGATCGGGTTCGTTGCCGCTGCGCTCGCCAGGCATGGCCCGGCGCTACCGATCCATGTGGCCTGGTAGCGCCGGGCCATGCCTGGCGGAACGTCAACTGACCGTACGTCCGCCATCCACGCGCAGGGTGTGGCCGGTGACGAAGCTGGCCTCGGCCACCAGCCAGTGCACCGCCTCGGCGATCTCTTCGACGGTGCCGATGCGGGCCAGCGGCGTGCGCGCCAGCAGCGCTTCGCGGGCGAAATCGTCCTTGCCCTGTTCCGGCCACAGGATCGCGCCCGGCGCCACGGCATTCACCCGCACCTTCGGCGCCAGTTCCAGCGCCAGCGAACGGGTGGCCATTTCCAGCGCGGCCTTGGCCATGGTGTAGGCGACGTGGTCGCGCATCGGGTCAGTGCCGTGCAGGTCGGTCAGGTTGACGATGCAGCCCTGCTGGCGGCGCAGGTAGGGCGCGGCCGCCTGTGACAGCAGCAGCGGCGCGCGGGCGTTGACCGCGTAGAGCTCGTCCATGGCCTCGGCGGTGACCTGGCCGAACGGGGTGGGGAAGAAGTTGGAGGCGTTGTTGACCAGCGCATCCAGGCGGCCGAAGTGGGCCACGGCCTGCTCGACCAGGTCGGGCAGGGCATCGGCGTCGCGCAGGTCGGCCTGCAGGGCCAGCACGCTGCCCGGGCGGATGTTTTCCAGGTCGAACGCGGCCTGCTGCAGCTCGGCGCTGGATGTATGGGCGTGCAGCACCACCGACCAGCCACAGGCGTGGAACTGGCGGGCGATGGCCGCACCGATCCGGCGGGCGCTGCCGGTGATCAGGGCCACGGGGGCGGTGTCGCTCATGAGGGTCCTCCAAGGCTCGGCTATCCTGTGCACCATTGTCACCGCATTCGAAGACACCATGCAGCCCACCTTCCCCCTGCCTGAAGCCGACGCCCTGGCCCACAGCGACCAGCTGGCGGCCGCCCTGCGTGCCGAAATCCTTGCGCAGGGCGGGGCGATCCCGTTCTCGCGCTTCATGGAGCTGTGCCTGTACGCCCCCGGCTGGGGCTATTACAGCGCCGGCGCGAGCAAGTTCGGCGGCAGCGGCGATTTCACCACCGCGCCCGAGCTCGGCAGCCTGTTCGCCGGCAGCGTGGCCAACGCGCTGGCCCCGGTGTTCGCCCAGCTGGACGCGCACGCGCGCATGCTGGAGCTGGGCGGCGGCACCGGTGCCTTCGCCGAGGCCGTGCTGCTGCGCCTGGCCGAACTGGACGCGCTGCCGGCACGCTACGCCATCCTCGAGCCCAGCGCGGACCTGCGCCAGCGCCAGCAGCAGCGCCTGCAGCAGAACCTGCCGGCCGAGCTGGCCAGCCGCGTGGAATGGGTCGACCGCCCGTTCGATGACGACTGGGACGGCGTGGTGTTCGCCAACGAGGTGATCGACGCGCTGCCGACCCCGCGCTTCCTGATCAAGGACGGCGAGGTCTACGAGGAAACCGTCGAGCTGGATGGCGAGGGCAACTTCATGCGCGGCGCGCAGCCGGCCGATGTGCTGCTCAACGGCGCGGTGCGCCACCTCGAACGCTACCTTGAAAAGCCCTTCGCCGATGGCTACCGCTCCGAAGTGCTGCCGCAGCTGCCGTACTGGCTGCAGGCGGTGGCGGGTGGCCTGCAGCGCGGCGCGATGCTGTTCGTCGATTACGGCTACAACCGTGGCGAGTTCTACCAGCACGACCGCGACGACGGCACCGTGCGAGCGTTCTACCGCCACCACGTGCACAACGAGGTGTACCGCTGGCCGGGCCTGCAGGACATCACCGCGTCGGTGGATTTCACCGCCATGGCCGAGGCCGGCCTGCACGGGGGCTTCGAGCTGGCTGGCTACTGCAGCCAGTCCAGTTTCCTGCTCGGCAATGGCCTGGACCAGGTGCTGGTGCTGGCCGAGGAGCGCACCGATGAAGTGGGCCGCATCCAGCTGCGCGACCAGGTGAAGAAGCTGACCCTGCCGACCGAGATGGGCGAACGTTTCCAGGTGATCGGCCTGCAGCGCGAGGTGGATTTCGAACCGGCCTTCGAGCTGGGTGACCTGAGCTGGCGCCTGTGAGCGCAGGGTTGCCGGTGATCAAGCCGCTGCGTCGGCCGCGGCTGTGGACCGCGCTGTGGCTGCTGGCGGTGCTGGTGGTGATCGTGGTCTGCCTGATTCCGCCGCCGCCGATCGACCTGCCCGAGAACGGCGACAAGGTCGAGCACTTCCTGGCCTATTTCATCCTGTCCGGCAGCGCGGTGCAGTTGTTCCGCCGCGGCACGCCGCTGCTGTGGGCGGGCGTGGGCCTGGTGCTGATGGGCGTGGGCATCGAGTTCGCGCAGGGTGCACTGACCAGCAACCGCAGCGCCGACCTGATGGATGCGCTGGCCAACACGCTGGGCGTGTTGTCGGGCCTGGCAACCGCCCTGACCCCGCTGCGCGACATCCTGCTGCGCTGGCGCGCCTGAGGTAGCACGTCGTTGTCAGTAGATCCACGCCATGCGTGGATGCATTCACCCGTAGATCCACGCCATGCGTGGATGGAGCAACGGCCGCCGAGCGTGGGCTCGGCTCTACCTCAGCGTCACCTCATCCAGCACCCACATCGCCGGACGCGTATCGCCGGTGAAGTTGATGCACAGATCGTCCGTGCCCGACACGCCCTTCGGCAGCGCCGCGCGCAGGGTGACGAAGCCATCGGCATCGGTGCTGGCCGGCAGCGGCACCTGTGCCACGACCTTGCCGGTGCAGTCGCCACGACGGATCAGCATTTCGCCGTTGTGGCCCTTGGCCTTCTCGAACTTGCGCGCCGGCTCGTCGTGGGCCAGCTGGAAGTAGTACGGAATGCGTCCGGCACGAACCTGCACGCTGCCGATGCCATCGAGCTGCGCGGCCGGCCAGCGCCAGCACGGCTGGAAGATGTCCACGGTGAACACCGTGCGCGCACCTTCGCGCGGGCCATCGTCTTCCAGGCGCAGCACCAGGCCCTTTTCGCCCACGCAGCTGCGCAGCTCCTCGCTGTGGCGGCTGAGCAGCGACTGCGCGGTGTAGGACGCCATCGTCGGTGCCGCTGCCAGCGGCTGGCCCTGGAAGAACGCGGCGGCCTGCACGGTGGCCGGCAGCGGCCGGGTCAGCGGCTGCTGGTACAGCGGCGAGCTGGCGGTCACCGGCGTGCCGTCGGTGCTGTAGCGCACCTCATAGCCCAGCGGATTGGCCAGCGACACCGTCACCGTGTTCGCGGCGCGGTCGTCGGTATGGCCCACGCCCACTTCGAACGGGGTCTGCGCATAGGCCAGGCCCCAGGCGCGGTAGCGCTGCAGCTGCGCCGGCAGGCGGGCGAGGAAATCGCGGAAATCGCGATGCTCCGGCGCGCTCCAGCCCGTCTCGGCCACCGCGGCCAGGCGCGGGAACAGGTTGTGCTGCAGGCGTGCGTAGGTGCGGGTGTGCTCGGTGAACATGTTCGCCTGCAGGCCGAGGATGTGCCCGCGCTTGTCGGCGGCCAGCTCGGCCGGTACCGGCTCGAAGTTGTACAGCTTGGCCAGGTTGACCTGGGCCGGGCGGCCCGGCGGCTCGTTCGGCGAACCGGTCTGCAGGTAGTCCAGATACAGGTGGCTGACCGGCGACATCACCACGTCATGGCCACTGCTGGCCGCGGCCAGGCCGCCTTCGGTGCCGCGCCAGGACATCACCGTGGCCTGCGGCGGCAGGCCGCCTTCGAGGATCTCGTCCCAGCCGATCAGGCGGCGGTCGTGCGCTTCCAGGAAGGTTTCCAGGCGCTTGATGATGTGGCTCTGCATGGCCATCTCATCCTTGATGCCCAACTCGCGCATGCGCTTCTGCACCTGCTTGGAGGCGATCCACTGGTCCTTGACCGCTTCGTCGCCCCCCACGTGTACGTACTTCGCCGGGAACAGCTGGATCACTTCCTCCAGCACGTTCTCCAGGAAGGTGACGGTGCCGTCCTCGACGTTGAACAGGTTGGGGAACACGCCCCATTCGCTGATCGGCTTCAGCGGCGTGCTGATCGAACCCAGTTCCGGGTAGGCGGCGATCGCGGCCGTGGCGTGGCCGGGCACGTCGATTTCCGGGATCACCTGGATGTGCAGCCTGGCCGCATAGACGATCACTTCGCGGATCTGGTCCTGCGTGTAGAAACCGCAGTACGGGTATTCCTGCTTCGTCACCGGATCGATGCCGCCCTCGCCGGCCGGCAGGCGGCAGCTGCCGACCTCGGTCAGCTTCGGGTAGCGCTTGATCTCCATGCGCCAGCCCTGGTCATCGGTCAGGTGCCAATGGAAGGTGTTGAGCTTGTGCGCGGACATCGCATCGAGCACGCGCTTGATCTCGTCCAGGCTCTGGAAGTGGCGCGCCGAGTCGAGCATGAAGCCGCGCCAGCTGAAACGCGGTGCGTCCTGGATCTGCACGGCCGGCAGCGCGCCCTGGCTGCCGCCGGTGGCCAGCTGGGCCAGGGTGGTGGCGCCGTAGAACAGGCCGGTCTCGTTGCCGGCCTGCACCAGCACGCCCTGCGCGGTGCTCTCCAGCCTGTAGCCCTCGCCGGTGTCGCGGAAGGTGGGAATGATCTGGAAGCGGATGCCGCCGGCCTTGGCTGCGGCCTTGCCGGTGGCCAGCGCCAGGCGCGGGCCGCCACTGCGGGCGAGCAGATCGGCGAACTGGCCCGCCACGCGCTGCTCGGCTTCGCTGTCGGCGCGCAAGGCCGTGCCTGCGGACACGGTGATGCCGGCGCCATTGCCGCGCTGCACGTTGGCCGGTGCGGGGATCAGCATCAGGCTGCCGGCGCGCAGCTGTGGGCCGGGGCCGGTATCCAGTGCCGGGGCATCGGCGGCGCGGGCGGCAGCGGGAAGCATTGCCAGGCCCAGCAGCATGCTGGCAAGGGGGAAGGGTCGCATCGTCTCACTCCTGTGGTGGGCGGCTCGCTGTGCCGCGCGTGGCCGCCGCGCAGGCGGCGATTCCGGTATCCCATCGTACGACGGGCCCGGAAATCCGGGCCCGTCGCGATGTGCAGCTGGGTGCAGTCCTAGAACTTGAAGTGCAGGGTGGCCATGTAGCGGCGGCCGCTCTTGTACTTGCCAGCCAGGTGTTCCTTGTCGCCCAGGTACTGGAAGTAGGTCTCGTCCAGAAGGTTCTGCGCGTCCACCGTCAGCGACCAGTTGTCGTTGAAGGTGTAGCCGAAGCTGGCACCCAGTTCAGCGTAGTCGTCCACGCTGGACGGGGCGGCACCGGCCACGTAGCCGCCGGCCAGGTAGCTGTCACGCCAGTTGTAGGTCAGGCGCGCGTTGATCGGGCCCTTCTCGTAGTACGGGCTGAAGGCGATGGCATTGCGCGACTGGTACGGCAGCGGATCGCCGGTGTTGTTCTCACCGTTGGCGTAGGTGTAGTTGGCGGTCAGGCCGAAGCCGCTTTCGCCGAAGGGCTGCTGGAAGCTGATGTTGAAGCCCTTGACGTGGCCGCTGCCGGCGTTTCGCGGGCGCTGGATGCTGTAATCGCAGTAGCCGTCGGCGGTGCAGCCGTTGGTACCGACGAGGTTCGCCCAGGTGGCCGGCGAGGTATCGCGGATCGAGTTGTACTGGCGCTCGATGGTGGCCGAGGTGTCGATGTAGTTGTCGATCTTCTTGTAGAACACCGACCAGGCCACCACGGCCTGCGACGCGTAGTAGTACTCGGCCGAGGCGTTGAAGTTCCACGACTCATACGGCGACAGATCGGCGTTGCCGCCCGAACCGGTCAGGGTGGTGTCGTTGAGGAAGGTGTTGTTGACCATCTGGTTGTACGGCGCCCAGGCGATCACCTTGGCGGCGGCGAAGCGGAACACCCAGTCGTTGTCGGTGTCCCACGCGACGTTCAACGACGGCAGCACGAAGTCTTCCTTCTTGGTGCGGGTCTGCCACTTGCTGTCCAGGTCGGTCAGGGTCGGCGTGCCGCCGTAGACGAAGCCGCTGCCTTCGGTCTTGGAATCGACGTAGCGCACGCCCAGGTTGCCGCGCAGCGGGCCGTTGGAGAAGTTCAACTGCGCGTAGGCCGCGTTGTTGGTCTGGGTCAGCGCCCAGCTGTTGTTGAGGTAGCTGGCCGGATCGGGGTTGCTGTAGTCGATCGGGCTGTTGCGCACCCAGTTCAGCACGTTGTTGCGGCCGGCCTGCACGTGGCGGCCCTGGTCGGGGGTGAAGCCCTGGATATCGGTCAGGCCGATGGTGCCGACGTCGGCCAGCGTGCCCGGGGTGACGCCGCCGTACACGTTGAGGGTGAAGGCTTCATCGTGCTTGCCGTGGCGTACGCCGAACTGCAGCTGGTTGAAGATGCTGTCGAACTGGACGTTGAAGTCGAGCTGGGCGTAGGTGTCCTTGCTCTCGGTGGAGAACACGCCGTTGTTGCCGAACCAGCCGCCGGCCGAACCCCAGTTGGCCGGGTCGCGGGCGCCTGCCGGGTCATCGAAGGTGATGCCCTTGTCCATGTTCCAGCTGTAGCCGCCGTTATAGAACGGCTCGATGAAGTACTGGGCCAGGTTCTTGTTGTCGGACTTGCTCTGGCCGGCCTGGCCGGTCACGCCCCAGCTTTCGCCCTTCCAGGCGCCGCGCAGGTCCACGCCCTTGGTGACCACTTCGGACAGGCGCACGTTGTTGTCATAGATCAGCGTGCCGCTGTTGGCGATGGCGCTGGCATTGGAGTGGCCGCTGGTGGCCACGCCGTTGCGCACGTCGCCGAGCTGGTTGACGGCGTTGACGGTGCCCGGGTTCCAGGTCAGGAAGGAATAGAGCGACTGGTTGTAGTTGTCGAACTTTTCCTTGATGTACATGCCGCTCAGGTTGAACTCGAGCTCATCGGTCGGCTTGAACTGCAGGTTGACCACCGCGCTGTCGCGCTTGCGTTCCTGCTGGAACCAGGCGGCGTTGAACGAGTTCGGCACGTCCACGTCGGCAGCCACGCCGGTGGCATTGGGGAAGGTGCTGGCCTTGGTGTAGCCGAACACTTCCTTGCCCTGGCGGTCGACGGCTTCTTCGTAGTGCTGGGCCGAGACGGCCACGCCGAAGGTTTCGTCGTTGTTCTTCCAGCTGTACAGCACGGCCGCGTTCGGCTTGCCTTCGCTGGCCTGCTGGCTGTAGCTGTAGCCCACCGAGGCGGCCACTTCGTTCTGCTTCAGGTCCAGCGGCTGGCGGGTGTGCATCAGCACGGTGCCGCCGAGGCTGCCTTCGGTCAGTCGCGCTTCGGACGATTTGATGATCTCCGCGCGGCCCAGGATCTGCGGGGCCAGCAGCGTGTAGTCGAAGCCGCGGTTGGGCTGTTCGCCGTACAGCCAGATGGCCTGCGCCACCGGGTGGTTGTCCAGGAAGGACAGGTTGAGGCTGGGGTCGGTGCCGTCGATGCTGACGCGCTCGCCCTGGCCGAAGCGGCGGTCCAGGGTAACGCCCGGGATCTGCGACAGCGCTTCAGCGACGTTGGTGCTGGGGAACTTGCCGATGTCCTCGGCGGTGATCGCTTCGGACACACCGACGTTGTTGCGCTTGGTGTCCAGCGATTTTTCCAGGCTGGCGCGGATGCCCACCACCTGTACGGTGTCCAGGTCCTGCGGGGTGGCCTGCTGGGCGTGCGCCGAGAAGGCGAGGCAGCCGACGATGGCTGCCGAAAGCAGAGTCTTGCGGGTGTTCATGATGTCTCTCCTCATCACTGATGTGCGTTGTCGGCGGCGAACGAATGGCAGGTCATGCCTGGCGCCAGCAGGGGCTGCCGGGCGCGATGGTGCGATTCCAGTGCGTCGTGCGTACTGCGGTGCTGCGTACTGCTTGCTGCGTACTGCGGTTCAGGCGTTGGCGTGGAGCAGGAACCAGCTGGCGGCGCCGATGACGCCCAGCTGCCCGTGCTCGACCACCTTCACCGGGATGCGTGCCAGCGCTTCGCCCATCGGCCCCTTCTGCAGATAGCGTTCGACGAAGGTGCTGGCATGCAGGTATTCACGGATCTGCGGCAGGATGCCGCCGGCCAGGTAGACACCGCCCTGCGCGCCGTAGAACAGCGCCATGTCGCCGATGGTGCTGCCGAGCAGGCCGCAGAACACATCCAGCGCCTGGCGGGCGAAGGCATCGGTACCGGCCATCGCTGCGGCGGTCACCGCATCCGGGCTGGCCAGCACCGGGGCCTGCCCCTGCAGTGCGCAGATGGCGTGGTACAGGTTCATCAGGCCGGGGCCGGACAGCGCATGTTCGATCGACACGTGCGCGCGGTCGCGCTGCATGTGGCGGACGATGGCCATTTCCAGTTCAGTGCTTGCGGCCAGCGTCGGCTGGCCGGCTTCGGTGGCGAGCACCACCGGGCCGTGCGGAGCAGGGATCCACAGCGCGGCGCCCAGGCCGGTACCGGGGCCGACCACCAGGGTCGGGCCGCGCGGCGCGGTCTCGGGGCCGCACAGGTGCAGCACGCCGCTTGCGTCAACCTGCGCCGCGGCATAGGCCACCGCTTCGAAGTCGTTGACGATGTGCACGTGCTGCAGGCCGACCTCGGCTTCCACCTGGCGGGCCGACAGCGGCCACGGCAGGTTGGCGGTGATCACCGTGCCGTCCTCGCGGGCGAAGCCGGCGGTGGCGACCACGCACTGGCTGGGCCGCGCGCTGTCGCCGAGGAAGTCGGTGAGGATCGCACTCAGGCCGGCGTAGTCCGCATTGCGGTACTTGCGGTATTCCAGCAGCTGCACCGGATGGGCCTCGTCGCCGCTGGCCTGTGCCCTTGCCACGCGCACATGGGTGCCGCCGACGTCGGCGGCCAGGAACGAGGGCGCGACGCGGGACAGGACATGGGCCGGGGCGGGATGGCTGGCGGTCACGCGGGCTCCTGCTGCAGGTGGGAAGCGGACCCACGAAGGGCCCGTCGATGGGGCGGAGTCTGTAACTGCGTTGACAACGATGTCAACGAGTTCGTGACACTTTCGTTGCTGCGGCGCAACGAATGAGAGACAGCGTAAACGTTTACATCGCCTTGACCCGGCGTTAAGCCGCAAGCCGTTGCGCCATGGGCTTCTAGGCGCAGAGCGCATTCAGCGCAGAGTGCGCCAGTGCTGTTGCGCAGTGCAGCATGGCCGCATCGGGCCTGTGCAATCAAGTTGACAAACGGTCGTGCTCCACCGAAAGAATGTGACAACGTTGTTCCCAGCCACTCTCCGACACCGCCTTCTGCGGTCGTCGCCGCAGGAGCCCACCTGATGTCCGCCGTCACTGCTGCAAGCGCGCGTCCAAACGTTGCCGCCTCCATCGCCATCGTCGGGGTGCTGTTCTTCCTGATCGGCTTCTTCACCTGGCTCAACGGCCCGTTGATCACCTTCGTCAAGCTGGCATTCGAGCTCAGCGAGGTCGGTGCCTTCCTGGTGCTGATGGTGTTCTACCTGTCGTATTTCTTCCTCGCCCTGCCGTCGTCGTGGATCCTGCGCCGCACCGGCATGAAGAAGGGCCTCAGCCTGAGCCTGCTGGTGATGGCCGCGGGCGCGGCACTGTTCGGCGAGTTCGCCACGCAGCGCTGGTATCCGGGCGCGCTCGGCGGCCTGTTCGTGATCGGCAGCGGCCTGGCCCTGCTGCAGACCGCCATCAACCCCTACATCTCCATCCTCGGCCCGATCGAAACGGCCGCGCGCCGCATCGCGCTGATGGGCATCTGCAACAAGATCGCCGGCATGCTGGCACCGGTGCTGATCGGCACGCTGGTGCTGCACGGCATCGGCGATCTGTCGGCCAGCGTGGCCGCTGCCGATGAAGCGACCAAGGCGCAGCTGCTCAACGAATTCGCCGCCAAGATCCACGCGCCGTACCTGGCCATGGCCGGTGTGCTGGTGGTGCTGGCGGTGGCGGTGCTGTTCTCGCCGTTGCCGGAAATCAAGCCGTCCGAAGCCAACGCCACGCCGACGGCAGCGGGTGCCGCCGAGCGCCGCAGCATCTTCCAGTTCCCGCACCTGTGGCTGGGCGTGCTGTGCCTGTTCGTCTACGTGGGCGTCGAAGTGATGGCCGGTGACGCCATCGGTACCTACGGCCACGGCTTCGACCTGCCGCTGGACCAGACCAAGATGTTCACCTCGCTGACCCTGTTCGCCATGCTCATCGGCTACGTGGTCGGCCTGGCGTTGATTCCGAAGGTGGTCTCGCAGTCGCGCTACCTCACCGTCTCGGCGGTGCTGGGCGTGCTGTTCTGCCTGGGCGCGTGGGCCACCCACGGCTATGTCTCGGTGGCGTTCGTGGCGCTGCTGGGCTTCGCCAACGCGATGATGTGGCCGGCCATCTTCCCGTTGGCCATCCGCGGCCTGGGCCGTTTCACCGAAACCGGCTCGGCCCTGCTGGTGATGGGCATCGCCGGCGGCGCGATCATTCCGCAGCTGTTCGCCGTGCTCAAGCAGCACATCGATTTCCAGCTGGTGTTCGTCCTGCTGATGGTGCCGTGCTACCTCTACATCCTGTTCTACTCGGTGATCGGCCATCGCGCCGGCCTGCCGCAGGACAAGGCCTGATCGGCGATGATGGACGGCAGCCAACCCCAGGAAAAGCCGATGCGCAGAGCGACCATCAAGGACGTTGCCGAAAAGGCCAAGGTCTCGCTGAAGACGGTATCGCGGGTCATCAACAACGAACCGTCGGTGATGCAGGCCACCCGTGCGCGGGTGCTGCGTGCCATCGCCGAGCTCGACTACGAACCCGATCCGTCGGCGCGCAACCTGCGCAGCGGCACCACGTTCGTGATCGGGCTGGTGTACGACAACCCGAACCCGTACCACATCATCGGCGTGCAGAACGGCGTGCTCGCCGCGTGCCGCGAAACCGGCTTCGGCCTGCAGATCCATCCCTGCGATTCGAGCTCGCCGATGCTGGCCGATGAACTGGCCGACTGGGTGCAGCGTTCGCGCCTGGCCGGGCTGGTGCTGACCGCGCCGATGTCCGAGCGTCGCGACCTGATCCAGACGCTGACCGCGCGCGGCATCAAGCTGGTGCGGATCATTGCTGCCACCGAAGACCCCGCCGACGGTGCCTGCGTGTTCGTCGACGACCGCGAGGCCGCCTACGAAGTCACCGAGCACCTGATCCAGCTCGGCCACCAGCGCATCGGTTTCCTCTGGGGTGGTTCCTCGCACCGTTCCTCGGGCGAACGCTACGCCGGTTACGAGGCCGCGCTGAAGGACTACGGCATGACCGTGGACAAGCATCTGGTGGTGCAGGGCGACTACACCTTCGACGATGGCTTCCGCGGCGCGCGTCGCCTGCTGGCACTGCGCGAACCGCCCACCGCCATCTTCGGCTCCAACGATGAGATCGCCGCCGGCGTGCTGGCGGCCGCGAAGTCGGCCGGCATGAACGTGCCCTACGACCTCTCCATCGCCGGCTTCGAGGACAGCCCGTTCTCGCGCCAGTCGTGGCCGCCGCTGACCACCGCCAAGCAGGCCACCGAGGACATCGCCCGCCACGCCGCGCGCCTGCTGATCGCGCAGCTGCGCAGCGATGCCTACGACGATGCACCGGCCGCCCTGCAGAACCAGGGCTTCGTGCCGCAGCTGGTGGTGCGCGGCTCCACCGCACCGATGCGCCCGGCCGGCGCGCGCCCCCTTCCTTCCGAACCCGCCTGAGTCCGCCATGTCGCTGTCCGACCCCACCGCCACCCTGATGTTCGCCGAGGCTGCTGAAGCGGCCGAGGTGGTTGCCCGCCAGTTCGCCCGCAACCACGCCACGATGGAAACGCTGGCCGCCAGCCTGCGTGCGGCGCCGCCGCCGTTCGTGGTGACCTGCGCACGCGGCAGCTCCGACCATGCCGCCACCTACGGCAAGTACCTGCTGGAAACCCAGCTGGGCCTGGTGGTCGCCTCGGCGTCGCCATCGGTGGGTTCGGTCTACGCCGCACCGCTGCAGCTGCGCGGTGCGTTGTTCATCGTCATCTCGCAGTCGGGCAAGAGTCCGGACCTGCTGCGCAATGCAGAAGCCGCCAAGGCCGCCGGTGCGCGCGTGGTCGCCCTGGTCAACGTCGAGGATTCGCCGCTGGCGCAGCTGGCCGACACGGTCATCCCGCTGCATGCCGGCACCGAGAAGAGCGTGGCCGCGACCAAGAGTTACCTGGCCTCGCTGGCCGCGCTGCTGCAGCTGGCCGCCTACTGGAAGCAGGACAGCAGCCTGCGCAATGCGCTGGACCTGCTGCCCGATGCGCTGCGTGCGGCGTGGCAGTGCGACTGGAGTGCGGTTTCCGATGGCCTGGTTAATGCCACCAACCTGTTCGTGCTCGGCCGTGGCCTCGGTCTCGGCGCCGCGCAGGAAGCCGCGCTGAAGTTCAAGGAAACCTGCAGCCTGCATGCCGAGGCCTACAGCTCGGCCGAGGTCAAGCATGGGCCGATGGCGCTGGTCGGCCGCGGCTTCCCGGTGCTGGCCTTTGCCCAGCCCGATGAAACCGGTACCGGCACCCGTGCGGTGGCCGAGGAATTCAGCGCGCGCGGCGCCCAGGTGTGGATGGCCGGCGCCGGTGGCAACCTGCCGGTGGCGGTCGCGCCGCACCCGCTGTGCGCACCGCTGCTGACCGTGCAGAGCTTCTACCGCGCCATCAACGCACTGGCGATCCGCCGTGGCTTCAATCCCGACCTGCCGCCGCACCTGAACAAGGTTACGGAGACGGTCTGATGGCCACGGTCCTGCGCAACGCCCGCATCCTCACCGGCGATGATTTCCGCGACGACCTGGCGGTGGTGATCGAAGACGGCCGCATCATCGCGCTGCTGCCCGACGCCGCCCCGCAGCTGGGCGAGGCCGACGAACAGGTGGACCTCGGCGGCGGCTGGCTGCTGCCGGGCTTCATCGATGTACAGGTCAACGGCGGTGGCGGTGCGCTGTTCAACAACACGCCGGATGTCGCCTCGCTGCGCACCATCGCGCAGGCCCACCGGCGCTTCGGTACCACCGCGATGTTGCCGACCCTGATCAGCGACGACGTGAACGTGATGCGCGAGGCGATCGGTGCGATGCGCGAGGCGATCGCGCAGCAGGTGCCGGGCGTCATCGGCATCCATCTGGAAGGCCCGTACATCGCGCCGGCGCGCAAGGGCACCCACGATGCCAGCAAGTTCCGCGTGCCCGATGCCGGGGAAATCACACTGGCCGCGTCGCTGGACAACGGCGTGACCCTGCTGACGCTGGCGCCGGAGCGCGTGCCGCTGGAGACGATCCGCGCGCTGGTCGAGCGCGGCGTCATCGTGGCGGCCGGGCATACCGCCGGTACCTATGAAGAGATCCGCGACGGCCTGGATGCCGGTGTACGCGGCTTCACCCATCTGTACAACGCGATGTCGCCGCTGCAGGGGCGTGAGCCTGGTGCCGTGGGTGCAGCGCTGGAAGACCGCGACAGCTGGATCGGCATCATCGTCGATGGCGTGCACGTGCACCCGGCCAGCCTGCGCGTGGCGCTGGCCGCCAAGCCGCGCGGCCGCCTGCTGCTGGTGACCGACGCGATGCCGCCGGTTGGTGCGGACGATCCCAGCTACGTGCTGTACGGCGAGACCATCACCGCCGTCGATGGCGTGGTGCGCAATGCGGCCGGTGCGTTGGCCGGTTCGGCGCTGGACATGGCCACGGCCGTGCGCAACACCGTGCAGCTGCTCGGCCAGCCGCTGGCCGAGGCGGCGCGCATGGCGTCCACCTATCCAGCGGAATTCCTCAACGTGGATGACCGCCTGGGCCACATCGCCGAGGGCTACCAGGCCGACCTGGTGCTGCTGGATGATGCCCTGCAGGTGCGCGGCACCTGGATTGCCGGACAGTACGAGGCGGCTTGATGGACGCAGCGCCGCCACGCCGGCTGGGCTCGATCGACGCCCTGCGCGGCCTCACCGTGGCGGCGATGCTGCTGGTCAACAACCCCGGTGACTGGAGCGCGGTGTTCGCGCCGCTGCGCCATGCGGACTGGCATGGCTGCACGCCCACCGACCTGGTGTTCCCGTTCTTCCTGTTCCTGGTCGGCGTGTCGATGGCGTTCACCGTAGCGCCGCGCGCGCACGCCGCCGCCGCGCGCCCGGCGCTGGCTCGTGGCGTGCTGCAACGCGCGTTGCGCATCGCCCTCGCCGGCGTGCTGCTGCACCTGCTGGTGTGGTGGGCGCTGAACACGCATCATTTCCGCATCTGGGGTGTCCTGCAGCGCATTGCGCTGTGTGCGGCCGTGGTCGGCGTGGTGGCGGTGTACGTGCGGCCGCGCATCCAAGTGGCGCTGCTGGTCGTACTGCTGGCGGGCTACACGGTGCTGCTGCTGGGCATCGGCGATCTGGCGCCGTGGACCAACCCGGCCAGCCGCCTGGATACCACACTGTTCGCGCCCTTCATCTACCAGTGGCAGGCCGGCACCGGCCTCGGCCACGATCCGGAAGGCCTGTTGAGCAGCCTCGGCGCATTCGCCAGCACCGTGCTGGGCCTGCTGGCCGGTGGCCTGCTGCGCAACGGGCGCGCTTCCGCACTGGCCGGGCTGGGCGTGGCGGCCACCGTGCTGGGTCTGCTGCTGGCCACGGTGCTGCCGCTCAACAAGCAGCTGTGGACGCCGAGCTACGTGCTGTGGACCGGCGGCCTGGCGGCCCTGGCGCTATGGCTCGGGCACCTGCTGATCGACCGCAGGGGCTGGCCCGCGCTGGGCCGCCGCTTCGGCGTCAATGCCATCACCGCCTACGTGGGCGCCTCGATGATGTCGGTGGTGCTGTTGGCCACCGGCGTCTGGGGTCGGGTGTGGCAGCAGCTGGCCACGGCGATGCCGGGCGCACTGGAACTGGCCTCGATGCTGCAGGCGATCGCCTTCGTTGCGCTGTGGTGGGTCGTGGCGTGGTGGCTGGACCGGCGTCGCATCTACCTGAAGATCTGACTGCGACACGGACAAGCTGTTATCCACGCATGGCGTGGATCTACCTGCGCACGCGTCATGCGTGGTACCCGCGCTTCGTGCGTGAACCTACGGCGGCCGTCAGTAGAGCCACGCCACGCGTGGCTGCATGTCGCCGTGATGCATGAAAAACATGAACGCTTTCATGCACATGTACTCGGTGTGATGCATGAATTACTTCACGCGCGACGTGTGCTGCATCCGGCATAACGTGGGACCTGAATGCTTAGTGCGCCTCTGCGGCGCCAGCAGTGTGCATATCCGCAGTACCTGACGTCCCGATTCAGGAGTGCCGTATGTCCGTTGCCGCCCCGCGTCCGCGCCGCTTGACCCGCTGCCTGCTGCAGGCCCTCGCCATCCCCGCTGCACTGGCTGCCACCGTGCCCATCGCGTGGGCGGGCTGTGACAACGTCGCCCCGCTGGCCGGGCAGACCGTCATCTGCAGTGCCGCAGCGCCCAACCCGCAGACCGTGCCGGTCAGCGCCAACGGCGAGGCCGGCATCACCCTCGACGTCACCAGCGGCGCACAGCTGCAGCAGAGCGGTGGCGGCAGCGCCATTAGCCTGGTCGGCGCCGGCGGCCACCAGCTCGGCAACCAGGGGGCGATCAGTTCGGTCGGTGGCATCGCGGTGCAGCTGGGTGGCGGCAGCCGTGTCGACAACCTTGGCAGCATCAGCACCGGCAACACCACCGCACTGCAGTTCATCGGTGCCGGCGACAGCGTGCTGGTCAACCGCGGCACCATCAGCGGCCGCACCGGCGTGCAGTTCGGTGCCGGCAATGATCGCCTGGAGATGCTGGACGGCAGCATCAGCGGCGGCGTGCTGCAGGGCGATGGCAACGACGTGCTGCTGATCAGTGGCGGCACGCTCGACAGCGTTGAGCAGGGCAACGGCGATGACCGGATGACGGTCAGCGGCGGCACCATCACCGGCCTGGTGACGCAGGGCAGCGGCCGCGATGATTTCGTCATGACCGGCGGCACCATCGGCGCGCTGCAGCAGGGCGACAACATCGACACGTTCCGCATGAGCGGCGGCCGCATCATCGGCGCCTTCGAGGATGGCGACCAGGCGTGGATGACCGGCGGCCGCATTGGCCGGGTCAACATGAAGCTGGACAAGAACCTGTGGGACCAGTCCGGCGGCACGGTCGACGGCAACGTGGTCACCGGCTTCGATACCGATACCATCATCATCTCCGGCACCGCGTACATCGGCGGCAACATCAGCGTCAGCGGCGGCAATGACAGCGTGACCATCACCGATGGAACCGTGCGCGGGCAGGTGCTGCTCAGTACCGGCAACGACACCTTCAACTGGAATGGCGGTGGCATCGTCTACGGCGCCATCGACGGCGGACCGGACGATGACGTGGCCAACCTCAGCAACCTCAACCAGGCCAACCTGGGTGCAGTGCCGCTGTTCAACGGTAGCAGCGGCAATGACCAGCTCAACTTCAGCAACGTCAAGACCACCGGCGTGGCCCGCTTCCAGAACTGGGAGGCGATCAGCCTGGCCAGCAGCACCGAGCTGACCTTCGACGGCGACCTCGTGCTCGGCGACAGCGGTACGGGCACCGGCACGCTTACCCTGGACGACACCAGTACGCTCTATGCGGGTAACGGCGCGCATGCGCTGCGGCCGTTCGCTGCGGGCGCGCTGGTCAACGTGGTCAACGCCGGGCGCATCGATCTCACCGGCTCGGGCGCAGGCGATATCTTCAGCATCCGCGGCAATTACCGCGGCGAGGGCGGCGGCCTGTACCTGCGCACGGTGCTGGCGGGGGATGGCTCCAGCAGCGACCGCCTGGTGATTGATGGCGGCAGTGCCACCGGCACCACCGGCATCGGCATCCTCAATGCCGGCGGCGGTGGCGCGGCGACGTTGGCCGACGGCATCCTGGTGGTGCAGGCCTTGAATGGCGGCACCACCGCGGCGAATGCGTTCTCGCTGTTCGCACCGGTATCGGCCGGTGCCTATGAGTACTTCCTGTTCAAGGGCGGCGTCAACGCAGGCACGGGCGAGAACTGGTACCTGCGTTCGACCCTGGTGGCTGGCCCGACACCGGCACCGAACGGCGACGGCAACGCCACGCCGCCGCCACCCACTCCCGACGTCGCGCCGCCGCCGCCGATCACGCCCGCACCGCCACCGCCGCCGGAGGATCCGATTGATCCCGATCTGACCGCCGGTGAGACCACACCGCCGCCGCCACCCCCGGAGCCGGCGCCCGTGGCACCGCCCAGCGACCCGGCCGTACCCGATGTACCGGTGGCCGGCAGCAGCCTGCCCGGTGCAGGCTCGACCCCGCCCAGCCCGGGTGCACGACCGGCGCAGGGCGACGTGGTGCCGCTGTACCGCCTGGAAACCGCCGCCTACGCGGTGGTGCCGCCGCTGCTGCGCGAGACTTCGCTGGCCAGTCTCGGTACCTTCCACGAGCGCCAGGGGGAACAGCGCCTGCTCTACGGCAACGGCGCCTTCCGCACTGCCTGGGGGCGGCTGGTGGGGCAGAGCACCGAGATCCACTGGAAGGGCGACGCACAGCCTGGCTTCGATGGCGATGTGATGGGCGTGCAGGCCGGTCTGGATGTGTGGGCGGCCGCCGCTGACGACCATCGCAACCAGGTGGGCGTGTTGGTCGGCCGCACCCGCGCGCAGGGCAGGACCACCGGCCTGGCGCTGGGCTGGGAGAACGTGCAGGTCGGCCAGAGCCGGCTGGATGACAAGCACGTGGGCCTCTACTGGACCCTGACCGGCAGCGAGGGCGGCTACCTCGACGCGGTGGCCCTGCAGAGCCGCTACGACGGCCGTGTGCGTTCCTCGCGCGGGCTCGGCATCGACGTCAAGGGTGATGGCACCACATTGTCGCTGGAGGTGGGCAAGCCGCTGCTGCAGTTCGGGCAGTCCTCGTGGTGGCTGGAACCGCAGGTACAGGTGATCTGGCAGCGCAGTTCGCTGGATGACCGGCGCGACGAAGTCTCTGCGGTGCGCTTCGACAGTGACAACGCCTGGACCGGCCGCGTCGGCCTGCGCCTGGCCGGTGATTACCAGTTGGCCGACAACGGCTGGCAGCCGTACTTCAAGGTGAACTACTGGCACGGCCGCGCGGGCGAGGACCGCATCCAGTTCGACAGTGACACGATCCTCAATGCGCAGCGCTCGCGTGCGCTGGAGGCGGGCGTAGGCGTGGTCGCGCGCTTCAACCGCAGCATCAGCGCGTACGCCGTGGCCGACTACACGCGTGAGCTGGGCGGTGACCGCAACGAGAAGCGCCGGATCATCGAAGGCAACATCGGCCTGCGCGCGGACTGGTAGCGCCGGGCCATGCCCGGTGGAATGCCCCGCTCTGGTAGGTGTCGACCTTGGTCGACACCCATCCCCCGGCGTCATGACCCTGTGGCCGCATCCGGCGCCACCAACGCGCCCGCATGATCGGCCATCACCACCACGGCATGCAGCAACCCTGAGTACGAATTCCGACACGTTGCGCCATGGCCGAGGGCGTATGCTGGGCACCTCACCGACCCGACGAAGGAACGTCGAATGGCGCTTGATCACCACATGATGGCCATTGCACTGGTCGCAGTGCCAAGTATCTCCGCACATGGCACCGTCCCGAACACCACCGAGCTGCCTGCGCCCGAGGCCCAGGCCCAGTTGCTGGACATGCTGGAGAAGGAATCGCTGTACCGCGACCGAGTCGACTGGCCGGTCATCCGTGCGCGCCTGAAAGCGGCACAGGCTGATCCGGCCAAGGCCCGTGAGGTACTGCAGGAGGCTACCGGCCGGAGCTCGGGGGGACATGGACTCTGGATCAGTGCAACGCAGCTGCATGGCACGGCGCAACGCCTGGAACGTAGCAATGGCGCAGCTGGACCTGCCTCGGGACCCATCAGGCCAGTCGAAGCGCTGGACCCGCGCATCGGTCGCGTGGAGATCGGCGGCTACGCTGTCATGCAGGGGCCGGCCGCACACCAGCAGATGAAGGAACGTGCGCAGCGCTGGCAGGCGATCATCCGCGACCAGGACACTGGCAGCCGGTGTGGCTGGATCGTGGATCTGCGCGGCAATACCGGTGGCAACATGTGGCCGATGCTGCTGGGTGCGGCACCGTTGCTGCGCACCACGCCGGGGGCCATTGAGGATGTCGGTTCCTTTGCCACGGCCGAAGGGCCATCACGCTGGCAGCTGACGCCATCCTCGGTGCGCCTGGGCAAGCGTGTGCGCGTCGATCTTGGTGCGCCCGGCTATCAGTTGAAGCACCCGGGCGCTCCCGTGGCTGTGCTGATCGGACCGCGCTCCGCCAGTTCCGGCGAGGCATCCGTGCTCGCTTTCCGCGGTCGCCCGCAGACACGCAGTTTTGGCCAACCCACTGCAGGGCTGTCCACTGCCAACGAGATGCGGCCGCTGGTCGATGGCAGCGCGCTGCTGCTGACCACCAGCGTGATGCAGGACCGCAGGGGTGGCGGCGATGGGTTGAAGATCGAGCCGGACCAGCGCACCGATGGCGATGCAGCCACCGCCGCCGCCGCGCAGGCCTGGTTGCTGGCCCAGCCTGCCTGCACGGGCGGCTGACCGGTGATGATGATCGGCCAGCAGGAGCGGGTGGTGGTGGTCGGCCCGACCGAGGCCCACCACTGCCTGCGCTGCCAGACCGAAACCGACTTCGCCCCGCAGCTGCGCTACCGCATGGCGCGCATCGACCTGCTGTTCGGCCTCGTCTACCAGCGCCGCTATGAGCTGGCCTGCACCCGCTGCACGCATGGCTGGGTGCTGGATACCGAGACCATCGACCAGCAGCTGGGCGGGGTGCCGATCCCGTTCCGCCACCGCTTCGGCCTGCCGGTGATGCTGGTGGTGGTGGCTGGGCTGGCGGTGGCAGGGTGGATGTGGCGTCACGGGCACATGGCCTGAGGCGCCAGCCTGCTAAAGTGGCATCCTGCAATCACGTACCGGAACCGACCATGGACCACGACACGCCGTTCGAACCCCTCAACGACCTGGAGGTCCGCCTGCTGCAGGCACAGGACGGTACGCTGACTGCCTCGCAGTTCCTTGATGGCCTGCTGACCGCGCCGGTGTTCGTGCTGCTGGACAAGGCCATCGGCGAGGATGGCGCCTGGGACGAAAGCATTTCGCCGCTGGTGCTGACCAGCGAGGGCGGCGAGCCGATGTTCGCAGTGTTCACCGCGCCCGAGCGCGCCGGTCTCTGGCACGAGCAGCTGCCGCAGTTCGCCCATGCCATGCCGATTGCCGTGCACGCGCTTCTGGCGGGCATCGGCGAGGGCGTGGGCCTGGTGCTGAACCCGGGCCTTGACGTGGGCATGGAGATGATTCCCGATGCGGTGGCCCAGCTGAAGGATCGCGCCGCTGCGATCACCCGTGGGATGGCGCACTGATTTCGGGGATTTCTGGTTGCCGGCCAGCGGCCGGCACTCCCTGTAACAATCAGCGCGCGGCCGCGATCGCCTTCACCCGCGCCCTGGCCAGCGCCTCGCCAACGGCGGGGCCCTTCAGATGGGTCAGGTCCAGATCCCGCGCCTGTACCGACAACGCCGCCTGGTGCAGGCGCTTGAGCGTTTCACCCTGAGGGTAGTCGCCGTCCTCAAAGCCCAGCCGGCCGCGCTTGTCGGCCTCGCAGCACAGGGCGATGCGGGCCACGCGCTCGGGGCGTCGCAGGGCATCGCAGCGGCACAGCAGGTCCAGCACGGTGGCATCACGCAGCTCGTCGATGCGGTGCACGTTCAAATGCTCGCGGCAGACTGCTTCGGCCAGCTGCTGGTGCTCGGTGGGAATCTTCAGGCGCGCGCACAGCTCCTTCAGCGGCTTCAGGCCACGCTGCTCGTGCATGATGTGGCGCGGCCATTCGTCCGGCGGCGTCAGGCCCTTGCCGAGGTCGTGGGTGAGCGCGGCGAAGCCAACCAGGTCATCGCCCGGTGCCAGCCGGGCGGCCATGTCGCTGACCATCTCCTGGTGGATGCCGGTATCCACTTCCGGGTGGAATTCGGCGCGCTGCGGGACGCCATACAATGCTTCCAGTTCCGGCAGGATCGGGCCGAGTGCATGCGCGTCGTGCAGGGTGCGCAGGAAGGCCGATGGCCGCTCGCAGACCAGCGCCTTGCGCAGTTCCTGCCACACGCGTTCGGGCACCAGCGCGTCCAGCTCGCCACTGGCGGCGACCTCGCGCATCAGCGCCATGGTTTCCTCGGCGACGGTAAAGCCAAGCGGCGCGAAGCGGGCCATGAAGCGCGCCGCACGCAGCACGCGCAGCGGGTCTTCGACGAAGGCGGGACCGACGTGGCGCAGCACGCGCTGCTGGATGTCGCGCGCGCCGCCATAGGGATCGACCAGGCTGCCGTCTGCTTCATCGCAGGCGATGGCATTGATGGTGAAATCGCGGCGCTGCAGGTCTTCTTCCAGAGTGACCCCAGGATCGGCATCGACCACGAAGCCGCGGTAGCCGCGGCCGGATTTGCGCTCGGTACGTGCCAGCGCGTATTCCTCGCCGGTCTTGGGGTGCAGGAACACCGGGAAATCGCGACCCACGGCGGTGTAGCCCTGCGCTTCCATCTGCGCGGGGGTGGCGCCGACCACCACCCAGTCACGGTCGCCGGCGGGGCGCTGCAGCAGGCGGTCGCGTACGGCGCCGCCGACAAGATAGATCTTCATGCCGGTGATGATCGCATGGGCGTGTGCCGCGGTGCCGCGTGCTCGCCGGACATGGCCTGGCGCTACCGGATCGGACGGCACTACCCGCGTCGATCAATCCCCGCCCTGGTCGGCGTCCGCCGCACAGGTGAACGCCTTGCGCTTGTCCACCAGGCGGCCCATCAGGCGGTCGCTCAGGGGCAACGCATTGCCGTTGAGGCGCCAGTCGTAGATCACGCTGAAGGCCAGCACGCGGGCGACATACTCGCGCGTTTCCTTGTAGCTGATCGTCTCGATCCACAGGTCCGGGTCGAAGCCCGGGCGCTGGCTCTGCCAGCGTGCGGTCGGGGTCGGGCCGGCGTTGTAGGCGGCGATGGTCACGTAGGGCAGGCCGTCGTACTTGTTCATCAGCTGGCGCAGGTAGGCCGTGCCGATGGCGATGTTGGTGTCCGGGTCGTACAGGCTGTCGGCGCCGCCGTAGGCGGTCAGGCCGATGTTCTTCGCCACGCCCGCACCGGTCGCCGGCAGCACCTGCATCAGGCCCATGGCGTTGGCAGGCGAGCGCGCACGCGGGGTGAAGGTGCTTTCGGCGCGGATCTCCGCGGCCACCCAGGCCGGGTCGATGGCGTTGCGCGAGGATTCGCGGCGGATGGTGCTGTCGTGGTGCAGCGGGAAGCGCAGGTCGTACAGGCGCTGTTCCTGCGGCTGCTTGCCGAGCGCGAACACGGCGCGGTCGAACCAGCCGTTGTCCTGCGCCACGCGCACCGCCAGGCGGCGCTGGGTGTCATCAAAACGCGACAGCGCGCTGTTCCATTCGGCCACGGCCCAACCGTTGCGATCGATCTGGTACAGCGCCATCGCGCGCTGGATGGCCGGGTCGCGGGCGACGGCGGCCTGCGCCTGCGCACTGTCGTTGGGCTTCCACGGGCACAGCGTGTAGTTCTGCTGCAGCTTGTCGGCGGCCAGGAAGCCGTGGAAGGTCGGCGCGCGCGCGGCGGTGCGGAACAGCGGCTGGGCCTGCTGCGCCTGTCCGGTCTTTTCCAGCATGCGTCCTTCGAAATACGCCCAGCGCGAATCGTTGCGCTGCTTGCTGCCCATCTTGCGGATGGCGGTCAGCGCGGCCGCCCAGTCACCGCGCGACATCGCCTCACGCACGCGCCATTCGTGCAGGCGCTCGTCGTAGGCCGATTCGGGCACGGCGTTGAGCCTGCGCGCGGAGTCGGGCAGGTAGGAGGCCACCGTCCACAGCGCGATCTGGTAGCGCACCTGGGCCTGCTGGTCGGCGCTCAGGCCCAGTGCCTGCGCGTACTGCGGCAGCTGCTGTTCGGTGGCACCGGGGTCGGCCTTGGCCAGCTTTTCCAGACCGTCGGTGGCGATGCGCCGGCTGCGCTCGTTACGCGGCCAGTTCAGCGCGCTGGCGTTGGGCTTGTCGACGAAGGCGGCGTAGGTGCTGGCCAGGGCCAGGTCGGTCGCCGGCAGGCCCCGCGCGGCGCTGCGCATCACCGCTGGCTGCTGTGCGTCGGCAGCGGCATCGATGCGTTCCCAGCGCAGCGCATCACTCATCCCACCCTGCGCCTGCAGTACGGCGAACACCGCGTCACAGGCATCGGGCAGCGACTTGCCGTTCTTGCGCCACAGGTCCTGTGCCTCGCTGATCCACTGTGGGTCGACCTTGCCGGTCGCCTGGCGTGCGGTCAGCTGCGCGCAGCGCAGACCGACGTTGTCGGTGGGCGCCCAGTTGGCCAGCAGGGTAGGCCAATCCTGGCGGCGCGCCACCGAGGGCAGCCAGACGCTGCGGAAACTGTTGGCAACGGCTTGGCCGTCATAGCGCTTGAGGAAGGCCTGGGCCTGGCCGCTATCGACCGTATCGATGTTGCGGCGAAGCTGGGCGAACTCGACCCAGCCATAGGCCGGGTGGCGGCTGAGCGCGGCGGCCTGGCGCGGTTCGAGCTGGCCGCGTTCGGCCGCATCGATGGCGGCCTTGAGCTGGCCGCTCTGGGCGTCGAGTGACTGGGCGCTGGCGCAGCCGATCAGCAGCGATGCGGACAGCGGGAGCAGGGACAGGGCGGTCGAAGAGCGTCGGATCATGGGCCCAGCATAGCGGGCGCTGGCTGAATTCAGTTTCGCATCGCGTGCACGGATCGCACCGGGCAACGGCAGCTGAATGCTCCGCGCGCAGACACTGCCGCCAGCCTGCACCGGCGACGTACTGTCGGCGTGGGCGAACGGCCCGGGTGCAGGGAGTGGCACATGGCGTTCAGTAGCGCAGGAAAAAGCGGCCCCTTGGCGGAGATCAATGTCACGCCGCTGGTGGATGTGATGCTGGTGTTGTTGATCATCTTCATCGTGACCGCGCCGATGCTGTCGCGGCCCATCGCGGTGCAGCTGCCACAGGCGACGGACAGGGTGGTCGACCGTCCGGATCCACCACCGCCGATCGAGCTGCGCCTGGATGCGTCCAGCCAGCTGAGCTGGAACGGCCAGCCGATGCCCATCGGTGATCTGCAGGCGCGCCTGCGTACCCAGGCCAGCGAGCATGCCGGCAACCTGCCGGAGCTGCGCATCGCCACCGATCCGTCTGCCGAATACGAAGGCATGGCGAAGATCCTGGCGGCGGCCGAGGCCACGGGGATGGAGCGGATCGCCTTCGTGCGGTGAAAGGGCTTGGGCTTCGTTGAGGGAGCGCGGCTCCCTCAGCGGAGCTCAGGGATGCGGTGCCTCGCGATGGCCGCCGGGTACCTGCTGATGCAGCAGGTCCGTGGCAGGCAGTGTGGACTCCACAATCCGCAGGAAATTCATCTGGATCTGGGTTGGAACCGGTGTCTCGCTGGCCTGCCACCGCCCCTGCGCGTGATCGAATTCAACGTTGAAAGCCATCAGCTGCGCGCGCCCGAAATCCACAATGACCGTCAGGCCCGGCCCGGATTGAAGTGCCACATCGCTGGGCGATGCGCAGTTGTTGCATTCGATCACGCCGGCGGCACGGGCGCTGCCCGTGAAGAGCAGCGCCAGTGTCGCGAGCAGTGTCGCGGCCAGGACGGCAGGATGTCCCTTCATCACGCACACCTTGGACAGTTCCGGAATATCAGTTTCGCCTTGATTTCGGCGCGAGAGCGCTCAACCCCAGGAATTTCGGATTGTTCCTAGGGCGCCGGCCTGTCTTGGTCTTCAGGGCGGAATGAGCGCGTTTCATTCGTCAGAACGGCGTGAAAGAGTGTCGCTGGTCACGCCAATGTTTTTACAGCTTGTTTACAAAGGAGACGCTGCCGCCACGCAGGGGGGGAGCGCGGCAGCCCATGTCCCGACATTCCTTTGGAGAGAGAGCGAATGAATCACCTGCATTACCGCCCCTTGGCGGTCGCTGTCGCGCTGTGCGTGACGGCCCTGGCACCGCTGGGGGCAATGGCCCAGACGGCCACCACCCTGGATGCCGTCGAAGTGACCGGGACCCGCATCAAGCGTGCTGAAGTGGAAGGCCAGGTGCCAATCCAGACGCTGAGCCGGGGCGACATCGAACGCACCGGGCTGAGCTCGATCGGTGAAGTGCTGCAGCAGCTCACCGGTTCGGGTTCGGCGTTGAACGCCAAGTTCAATTCCTCCGGCAATTTCGGCTTCCCGCCGGATGGCAGTGGTGTCGGTGCCGGTTCGGCGCAGGTCGACCTGCGCCACCTGGGCGCCAAGCGCGTGCTGGTGCTGGTGGATGGCATCCGCTGGGTCAATGAATCCTCGGCGTCGGGCGTGGGCGCGGCCACCGATCTCAACACCATTCCGCTGGCGATTGTCGAACGCATCGAAGTGCTGGAAGACGGTGCCTCGTCGCTGTACGGCTCCGATGCGATCGCCGGCGTGGTCAACATCATCACCCGCCGCGATTTCGATGGCGGGCAGGTGACCCTGAACTACGGCGAGTACAGCAAGGGCGATGGCACGCAGAAGGGCGTGGACCTGGCCTGGGGCACCAGCGGCGAGCGCTACAGCCTGTTCCTCGGCGCGAGCTGGACCAGGCAGGATGCGGTCTATGCGCGCGACCGCGAACAGTCGCGCTTCCCGATTCCCGGCACCGGCCTGGCCTTCGGCAGTGGCGGCATTCCGCAGGGGCGCTTCGCCTTCGTCGACCCCAACACCGGCGCCGAACAGGACATCGTGCCCAACACCGGCGTGAGCAACCCACGCTATGACGGCAGCGCCGGCTGCAACCGCAGCGACGACTATCACTGCTTCACCAGCGCCGACCGCTTCAACTTCGCCGAATACAACATGGTGCTGACGCCGTCCGAGCGCAAAGGCGTGTTCGGACAGTTCCGCTTCGACATCACCGACGACGTGCAGTGGTACGTCAAAGCGCTGGGCAACCGCCGCGAATCGACCAACCAGGCGGGCCCGGAACCGCTGTTCTTCGGGCCGGACGGTGCCACCGGCAATCCGCTGGCCGACAACATCGTGGTGTCGGCGCTGAACCCGTACAACCCGTTCGGCTTCGACCTGGTGTCCGGCGGCAACATGAGCCTGATCGGCCGCCGCCCGGTGGAAGGTGGCGCGCGTGTGTTCGAACAGGAGGTCAACACCACGTACTTCGCCACCGGCCTGGTGGGCAGCTTCCAGGCGGCGAACCGCAGCTGGTACTGGGACGTCAACGGCATGTACAGCAAGAACAAGGCCGAGCAGACCAACTACGGCAGCTACAACATCTACAACGTGAACCTGGCGCTGGGCGATCCGGCACTGTGCGCGGCCACGGCCGGCTGCGTGCCGCTGAACATCTTCGGCGGCGTCGGCTCGATCACCCCGGACATGCTGCGCTGGATCCAGCCGGTGGTGCGCGACCGCAGCCAGAACGAGCTGAGCCTGGTCACCGCCAACCTGTCCAGCGATCTGTTCACTCTGCCGGCCGGCCCGGTGTCCTTCGCCACCGGCCTCGAACACCGGCGCTATGAAGGCTGGTACCAGCCCGACCCGCTGACGGTGATCGGCCACTACAACGGCGTGCCTTCGCAGCCGACATCCGGTTCCTACGACGTCAACGAGGCCTACCTGGAGCTGAGCGTACCGATCTTCGCCGACTCGTCGCTGGGCAAGAAGCTCGACCTGAGCCTGGCCGGGCGCTATTCGGATTACTCCACCTTCGGTGGCGAATTTACCCCCAAGTACGGTCTGCGCTGGCAGGTGACCGATGACTTCGTGCTGCGCACCACCTATGCCGAGGGTTTCCGTGCACCGTCCATCGGCGAGCTGTACGGCTCGGCCGCGCGTGCCGACCTGCAGTTGTTCGATCCCTGCTCGGTGGGCCTGGGCGGGACCGCGCCGCGGGGCAATCCTGCCAACTGCGCCGCGCTGGGCGTGCCTGCCGGGTTCCAGCAGGCCAACTCGCAGATCTCGGTGACCACCGGCGGCAACCGCGAACTGGATCCGGAGCGTTCGCGCAGCTTCAGTGCCGGCTTCGTGTGGAGCCCGTGGTTCGGCAACAACGCCACCTGGTCCGAACGCTTCGACGTGGAGGTGACCTTCTACCGCCACAACATCGACGGCGCGATCCAGGCGATCAATGCGCAGACGCAGCTGGACCTGTGCGTGGACACGCTGGACCCGGTCTACTGCGATGGCATCACCCGCGCCAGCACCGGTGCGGTCAACAGCTTCAACAACCGCCTGACCAACCTGGGTTCGATCAAGACCGATGGCTGGGACGTGGACCTGTTCTGGACGCTGCCGCAGAGCGACATCGGCCAGTTCAAGCTGGGCTGGAAGAACACCTTCGTCGGCCGCTACGAGGCGACCGGTGCGGCCGGCCAGCGGCAGCCGCAGAAGCCGGGCGTGGAAGTGGCCGACAGCTCGATTCCGGAGTGGACCAGCAACGCCAGCATCGGCTGGACGCTGGACAACTGGAGCGCCAACTGGACGGTGCGCCACATCTCCGAGCTGACCGAGGACTGCGGTGATGCAGTGGCCTTCCCGGTGTGCAGCAACCAGGCCGCCGGCACCAACACGCTGGCCGCCACTACGTACCACGACCTGCAGGTGGGCTACAAAATCGACTGGATGAAGGGGCTGCAGCTGACGGCGGGCCTGAACAACGTGTTCGACAAGGATCCGCCGATCTGCCTGTCGTGCTCGTTGAACGGCTACGACGCCTCGACCTACGACATCCCGCGTGGCCGCTACTGGTACATGCGCGCGGACCTGCGGTTCTAAGGCCTGGATGCCGCGCCGGGATCATCCCGGCGCGGCAGGTGACTTGTAGAGCCGAGCCCACGCTCGGCTGATTCACATGAGGGCCGGTCGAGCAAGCTCGAGGCTGCAAACACGGGCCATGAAAAAGCCGAGCATGGGCTCGGCTCTACAGAAAGCACGGCGCCGGGAATCGCCCGGCGCCGTCTGCATCAGAACGACCAGGTGAAGGTCAGCGAGCCATTGCGGCCGTCGCCGAACGCACCGTAGCCGTTGATCTGCGAGTAGTACTTCTTGTCCAGCAGGTTGTTGAGGTTGGCCTGCACGCTGAACTCCGGCGAGATGCGGTAGCGCACGAAGGCGCTGACCAGCGCGTAGCCGTCCTGTTCGATGCGGCCGTACGCCGGCACCGCGTAGTAGATGCGGTTCTGCCAGTTGGCACCACCGCCGACGGTCAGGTCCTGCAACGACTGCGGGGTGTAGCTGGTGAACAGCTTCAGCGTGGTCTGCGGCAGGTTGGTGTTGATGTCCGCATCGCTGATGTCCTTGGCCACGTAGCGCGAGGCGCCGAAGGTGGCGTTCCAGCCCGGTGCCAGTTCGCCGTTCAGCTCGAACTCGAAGCCACGGCTGACCGTGCCGCGTGCGGCGACGTAGGCGGTTTCGCCGCCGGTTCCGCCAATCACCGGCTCACCGGTTGACTGGCCCACGTTGTCCTGCTCGATGCGGAACACGGCCACCGAAGCATTCAGTCGGTTGTCGAACCAGGCACCCTTCACGCCCACCTCGTAGCTCTTGCCGTCGACCGGGTCGAGGTAGCTGCCGTTGCGGTCCTTCAGCATCTGCGGCTGGAAGATTTCGGTGTACGAGGCGTAGGTCGAGTAGGTGTCATTGATGTCGAGCACCAGGCCGGCATACGGCGTGGTCACCTTGTGCGAACGATCGGCGCCTTCGCCTTCACTCTTCCAGTCGGTATAGCGTGCACCGATGATCAGCTTCAGCCGATCAGCCAGTGACAGGCGCGTGGCGGCATAGCCGGCCTTCTGGGTAATGGTGCCTTCGCTGGCCAGGCTCAGCGGGTTCCAGTCCGGTTCGCTGATATTGCCGTTCCAGTTCAGGTAGCTGGAGAAGGGATCCCACGCGAGGCCGGCGCCGCCGACCTGGTAGTCGCCGTAGTTGGCGTAGTCGCGCTTGTTGTAGCTCAGGCCTGCCATGAACTGGTGCTCGCGGCCGAACAGCTGGAACGGGCCGTCGACGAAGCCATCGATCGCGTCGACCTTGCGCTCGGTGTTGTAGAAGCCGGCCGATGGCGAAATGCCGGCACCGGTGTTCTTGTCAAAGTACGAGGCGCCGGTGACCCAGTCGTTGTAGGCCGGGTAGAACAGCTTGTCGTCGGCCTTTGTCTCGTCATGCGTGGCGCCGATCTTGAACTTCCAGCCGTTGGCGAAGCCATGTTCCAGGGTGGCGAAGGCGCGCTTGCTGGTGGTGTCCCAGTAGGTCCAGTTCGGGCTGGCATTGAACGATTCGTCATAGCCGGTGCTGGTGCCATCGGAGAACAGCATCGGGAAGCCACCCCAGGTGGCGCCGTTGGCGCGCTTCTGCTGGTAGTCGTAGCCCACGCTCAGCTGCGTGTCGGGGGTCAGGTCGGCGTCGATGACCATGTAGCCCAGCGTCTTGTGCTGGTTGTAGCGGTCCATCTGCGCATCGGTGTCCAGGTAGCTGCCGATGACACGACCACGCACGGTGCCGCTGGCATTCAGCGCGCTGCCCACGTCCACGGTGGTGCGGGTGCGGCCCCAGCTGCCGACGTTGACCGAGACGCTGCCGGCCAGCTCGGCGCTGTCGGCGTGCTTGCGGATCAGGTTCACCGACGCCGACGGGTTGCCGGCGCCGCTGAGCAGGCCGGTGGCGCCGCGCACCACTTCCACGCGGTCGTACAGGGCCAGGTCCAGGCCGGAATCACCATAGCTCCAGTTCTGCACCATCTGCGTCGGCAGGCCATCGAACTGATAGCTGTCGATGTAGAAACCGCGTGCGTAGAACTCGGTGCGCTCGGTGTCGGACTGGGTGCTGCTCACGCCGGTGGTGTTGCCCAGCACGTCGATGATGTCGTCGAGGTTCTGGTCCTCGATGCGCTGGTGGCTGATGATGCTGACCGACTGCGGGATCTCGCGCGGGGCCAGGTCGAAGCGGGTACCGGCCGAGGTCTTGCGCACCGAATAGCCTTCGGCGCGCTCGCCCTTCACCACGACCTTGTCGAGGGTGGTCGGGTCGGCGGCGGTTTCGGCGAAGGCGGCCGGCGCGGCGGCCAGGCACAGGGCGGCGAGCACCGCCGCGGACAGGCGATGCGGCAGGAGAGCAGGGGTCGAGCGGATCATGTGGGTTCCTGGACGGGCACGTGCGTGCGTCCGACCGGCTTCCCGGATGGTCTGGCGCCGCGGCTGGTGGGGGTCTCACGCCGCTGGCGGGGCCCTGCGTTGCAGGACGGTGGCTGGGCAATGCGAGGAGGGCGAACCGTCCTGGCTGCCCGGAAAACGCAACTATGGTAATGCGAATTGTTGCTATTCACAAATGGCGATGGGGCGTGCCAGTCCCTTCGCCGCCTCAGTCATCCAGCGGGGTCCGTTCGGCCTGGATCTTCATGCGCGGCAACTGGTCCTCGATGCCATCGGCATATTCGAGGGTGACCATGACGTCTTCATCGATCATGGACGCACCGTACACCTGCACCTTGCCGGTCATGTATACCGGGGTGGCGCGCGGCGGCCCGGCATAGGTGGCCTCCGGATCCAGGCAGGCCAGCGCATGGCGGATGTTGGCCGAGGCGAATTCGGTCGACGTGTTGGGGATCAGCCACTGGCAGAACTGCTTGCCCGCGTCGCTGCCATCGTCCTTGCAGCCCTTGCTCCAGCGGCTCCAGTCGGTCACCAGTTCAATCGAACGCGGGGCACCGACCTTTGCGGTGTTGGCGTAGGCAGCCAGTTGCCTGCACCACGGGTCGCGGTGTGCCTGCAGGGTGCTGCAGCCGGTGGCCAGGATCACGGTAGCGATCAACAGCGGGGTGGGGCGAAGCTGGGCCATCGGCGTGCTCTCCTCGCCACTGCGGTTGATGATGCGGCGGGGCCGTCGTGGCGTCCAGCAGCAGCGTCACTACGCTCAACGCAGCAGCGGCAACGGGTCGCGGGCGCCGTCCTTGCCGTAGATGCCCCAGTGCAGGTGCGGCGGTGTGCCTTTGGCGTTGCCGCTGTTGCCGACATGGCCCAGCAGCTGCCCGGCCTGTACCACCTGGCCTCGCGCCAGGCCCTCGGCCCAGTCTTCCAGATGCGCATAGTAGTAGCGCTCGCGGCCGGGCCCGATCACCCATACCTGGCGTCCGCCGAGCCCGCGTTCGCTCACATCGGCGATTACGCCTGCGGTAACGCTGCGCACGGGCGTGCCGCGTTTGCCGAAGATGTCGATGCCGGCATGCGTGCGGTTACTGCCGCGCGGGGCACCGAAGGTGTCGGCGATCTGTCGCGGGCGCACGCCGTCCACGGGTACGGGCAGCTCGGTGGCCGGTGGCATGCGTGCCAATGACCAGAGCATCTTCGGTGCCGCCGCCCACGGGCTGTTCCACAGGGACAGCGCTGCGATGCCGGCGATCAGCAGCAGTGCGCCGGAAAGCAACCAGCGGCGCAGGCGTCGGGCAGGGGAGGGTGGTGTGGTCATGAGGTCCATAGGTAGAGTCAAGCTTGCTCGACTGGCCGCAATGTAGAGTCGAGATCCTATGTT
>DEZI01000008.1 GCA_002364755.1 Stenotrophomonas maltophilia | reverse complement strand
TAAGTGAACAGCATTACGGCCACGCGCCGGGGTTTTTTTTTCGAGTGAAACCCGACGGTAGCGCCGGTCCATGCCCGGCGGAATGCCGGCACCGCGCGTGGCCATCCACGCATGGTGTGGATCTACTGCAGCAATCGCACAGGTAGCGCCGGGCCATGCCCGGCGCATTGCCTGCATCGCGCGTCATTCCTGCGGACGCACGCGCGAGGCGGCCTGCCCATTGATGGCCAGGCACGCCATGATCAGACCCTCCATCACCCGGTCGCCGGGGTAATCCTCATCCGGGCCGTTCTGGCGGATGCGTTCGCCTGCCAGCAGCATTTCCAGGGCGATGGTCAGGCCGGCGCGTGCGCAATCTACATCGGCCAAAGCGATGCGGCGACCGATGCGCAGCTCCGGTTCGGGCCACGGCTGGCCACCGGCGGCGGCACCGCAGCCGATGTCTTTCAGGGCGTTGATGAAGGTGCTGCCCGGGCGGGTCGGCGGGGTGTCGTCGTCTTCGCTGTTGGCAGGCGTGTGGGCGGGAAACTTCGGTGTGGTCATGGCGAGTGCTCCGTGCAGACAGTCGGTAGCCGCCACACGAAGGTGGCGGGCGGAGACGTGGCTCGAAAACCGGGACATTGCGCAAGACCGGCAGGCACAAGGCCTCCACGCTCCGCCCGCCATAGCCGGCAAGCGTAAACAACTTACGCAGTATCACGGGTTTTCGATGCCCGACCACCCGTTGCCGGTGGTACCTCATCTGTACTCGCTTGCTTGAGGGCAGCCCTGTGTGGATGACCTATCTACCCTTGGGTGCGGGTGTGGTGGCGTTTGGATTCGCGGTTGCAGATCTGGCGGGCTGATTCATGTTGGAGACGCGCGCGTCTGCCACCCACTACTTCCCCCAGCGCCACCCCGGCGGCGCGCCTTTCAGCCAGCAGACCAGCACCAGGACCAGAATCACTGCCCACGTGTACAGCTGGAATGCCACGGGTCGGTTGACCGGCGAGAACAGGAACGGCCCTGCCAGCAGCAAAGTGAATGCCACGGCGTAAACCACCCAGCCCTGCCAGGCGCAGGGCAGGCCCCAGCCCCAGCCGTATCGCTTCCGTGTGAACCAGTATTTTCTGTCGTCCATCCGTGTCTTGTACCACCTTGTGGGTGCCGCTCCAACCGTCACTCCCGTTCACCCCGGCAGCAGCGAGAATAGGGCGCCGGGCACGCGCTGATGCGTGCCACTCACTGCCTGCAGGATCGCGACGATGTCCAACTCATCCTCCAAAGCGCCGCCGTCCGCAGCCACCGCCAGCGGTTGCGTCGAGGTTCGCGGTGCGCGCGAGCACAACCTGAAGAATGTCGACGTCTCCATTCCGCGCAATGCACTGGTGGTGTTCTCCGGCGTCTCGGGTTCCGGCAAGTCATCGCTGGCCTTCGGTACCGTGTATGCGGAGGCGCAGCGACGCTACTTCGAGTCCGTCGCGCCCTACGCACGGCGGCTGATCGACCAGGCCGGCGTGCCGGATGTGGATGCGATCGATGGCCTGCCGCCAGCGGTGGCGCTGCAGCAGCAACGCGGTGCCAGCAACGCGCGGTCATCGGTGGGTAGTGTCACCACGCTGTCCAGCCTGGTGCGCATGATGTATTCGCGGGCGGGCACGTATCCCGCCAGGCAGCCCATGCTGTACGCCGAGGATTTCTCGCCCAACACGCCGCAGGGCGCCTGCACCACCTGCCACGGCCTTGGCCACGTGTATGAGGTGACCGAGGCGTTGATGGTGCCCGACCCCTCGCTGAGCATCCGTGAGCGCGCCATCGCTTCCTGGCCGCCGGCGTGGCACGGGCAGAACCTGCGCGACATCCTGGTCACGCTGGGCTACGACATCGACGTGCCGTGGAAGACGCTGCCGAAGAAAGCCCGCGACTGGATCCTGTTCACCGAGGACGCGCCGACTGTACCGGTCTATGCCGGCTTCACCCCTGCCGAGACCCGCGCGGCACTCAAGCGAAAGCTGGAACCCAGCTACATGGGCACCTATACCGGCGCACGCCGCTACGTGCTGCACACCTTTGCCAACACGCAGAGTGCGCTGATGCGCAAGCGCGTGTCCCGCTACATGGAAGGCAGACTGTGCCCGGCCTGCGAAGGCAAGCGGCTGAAGCCCGAGGCACTCTCGGTCACCTTTGCAGGCGTGGACATCGGCGAGTTCATGCGGTTGCCGCTGGATCAGCTGGCAGAGCTGCTGGAGCCGATCGCCGCGGGGGATTTCAGCGCGCACAACCCGGGCGCAGGCACCAGCCGCACCGCCACCGGCCGAGATCGCCGCCAACGGGCTGCCGCTGGCCGTGCAAGCCACGCGGCAGCACCGGATGTGCGGCGTACGTCGGCACTGTCCAAGGAAAAGCAGCTGGCTGCCCAGCGGCTCGCGGGCGGGGTGATGGCACGCGTGCAGCAGCTGCGTGGCCTGGGCCTTGGCTATCTGTCCCTGGATCGGGCAACACCGACGCTGTCTGCCGGCGAACTGCAGCGCCTGCGCTTGGCCACGCAGTTGAGCTCGCTGCTGTTCGGCGTGCTGTATGTGCTCGATGAGCCCTCTGCAGGCCTGCATCCTGCCGACAGCAAGGCGCTGTACGACGCACTGGACCGGCTGCGCGACGGTGGCAACTCGGTGTTCGTGGTCGAACATGATCTGGAGCTGATGCGTCGCGCGCAATGGCTGGTGGACGTGGGCCCGGAAGCGGGCGAGCACGGTGGACATGTTCTTTACAGTGGCGAGCCCGAAGGTCTGCGCCAGGTCGCGGACTCTCGCACGGCCCGCTATCTGTTCGACCAGGTGCCAGCGCCGGCCAGCCGGCAGCGCAGCGCGGACAGCTGGTTGGAGCTGCAGGACATCCACCGGCACAACCTGAAGGGTGTGGATGCGCAGGTGCCGCTGGGCCTGCTGACCGCCGTGACCGGCATTTCCGGCTCGGGCAAATCCAGCCTGATGGCGCAGGCCCTGCCGGAGCTGATGCTGCTGCATCTGGGCCATGAGCCGGTGGAGGACACCGCTGAAAGCACACCGACCGATGGCCCCACGGTGATCGAAGCAACGCGCGGCCGGCTGGCGGGCGATGTGGATGCCATCCAGCGCGTCGTGCAGGTGGACCAGAAGCCGATCGGCCGCACGCCGCGTTCCAACCTGGCGACCTACACCGGGTTGTTCGACCACGTGCGCAAGCTGTTTGCCGCGACGCCGGCCGCACGCCGTCGAAAGTTCGACGCAGGGCGCTTCTCCTTCAACGTGGCCAAGGGCCGCTGCGAAACCTGCGAAGGCGAGGGCTTTGTCAGCGTCGAACTGCTGTTCATGCCCAGCGTCTATGCGCCGTGCCCCACCTGCCATGGTGCGCGCTACAACGAGGCCACGCTGAAGGTGCTGTGGAATGAGCGCACCATCGCCGATGTGCTGCAGATGACGGTGGACGAAGCGCATGCGTTCTTCAGCGAAGAAGATGCCATCGCACGCCCGCTGCACCTGCTGCAGGAAATCGGCCTGGGCTATCTGCGGCTGGGCCAGCCGGCCACCGAGCTTTCAGGCGGTGAGGCACAACGCATCAAGCTGGCCACCGAGCTGCAGCGCAGCCAGCGTGGGCGCAGCCTGTACGTGCTGGATGAACCCACCACCGGTCTGCACGCATCTGACGCGGACCGGCTGATGGTGCAGCTGCAGCGCCTGGTGGAGGCGGGGAACACGGTGGTGATGATCGAGCACGACATGCGTGCGGTCGCGCAGGCGGACTGGGTGATCGACGTTGGGCCGGGCGCAGGCCGTGCGGGCGGCACCATCGTGGCGAAGGGAACCCCACATCAGGTCGCGCGTGCGAAAGGCAGCAGGACGGCCCCGTTCCTGGCGCGGGAGCTGTCGAGGAGCGCTTGAGTTGAGTTCTGCATGACCGAGCATGACCTGCCGGCCGATCGGGTATGGCCATCGGCCAGCAGCACATAACCACTCGGCATTTCTGCATTGGGGCGTGAGCGGGGTTAATGAATGTGCAATGTCTGGCGCGCCCATCGCGGCGCGCAGGCAGCGCTTCCCCCACTACCCGTACGCCCCACGATGACGACTGCTCGTTCCTCACTGCGCCCGCGATTGCTGGCGTTGGCGGTGTTGCTTGCCACCGCGTCCCCCGCACTGCATGCCCAGTCCACCACCGGCGCCATCGCCGGCCTCGCGCCGCCTTCGGCACAGCGCATCTTCGTCCGCAGCGAGACCGGCCTCACCCGTGAGGTGACGGTGGACGCGCGTGGCCGCTATACCATCGGCCAGCTGCCGCTGGGCCGCTATTCGGTGGAAGCACGCGATGCCGACGGCAAGGTGCTGCAGACCCGCGAGGGCGTTGCGCTGACGGTGGGCACCAGCACCGAGGTGTCGTTCGGTGAGGTCACGCGCCTGGATGGCGTGCAGGTCAGCGCTGATCGCGCCGCGGCTGCGATCGACGTCAGCAGCGTGGATTCGCGCACGGTGATCACCGCCGAGCAGTTGCAGCGCCTGCCGCTGGGCCGCTCGGCCGAGGCCATCGCCCAGCTCGCACCGGGCGTGGTCGGCAACGGTGGCAACGGCAGCTATGCCGGCCCGACCGGTGCGCAGCTGGTCAGCTTCGGCGGTTCGTCGGCGGCCGAGAACGCGTACTACATCAACGGCTTCAACAGCACCGATCCGCTGCGTGGCCTCGGTGGCCTGACGCTGCCCTATGGCAGCATCGACCAGCAGGAAATCTACACCGGTGGCTACAGCGCCAAGTACGGTCGTTCCGATGGCGGCGTCATCAATGCCGTCGGCAAGCGCGGCACCAATGACTGGCATTTCGGTGGCCAGTTCACCTGGGAACCGGCCTCCACGCGTTCTGACAAGGACGACGTGCGCTACCCGGGCGACGGTGCGCTGTACTCGCCGGAGAGCAAGGACCGCGAGTGGGTGACCACGGAGAGCATCTACGCCGGCGGCCCGCTGATCGAAGACAAACTGTTCTTCTTCGGCTCCTACGAACTGGAGCGCCGCGAAGGCACCGACGTCAAGAACGTCGAGGCGACCAATTCCTACTCGAAGTATGAGTACAACCGTCCGCGCTGGTACGCCAAGCTGGACTGGAACATCACCGACAACCACCTGCTGGAGCTGACCGGCGCCTCCAGCCGCAACGTGTTCCGTGGTGACAGCTTCGCCTACGACTACGACACGTTGACCCGTGGCGCGCAGCGCGGCAAGGAGGACACCACCAAGACCGGCGGCGACCTGTGGACGGCCAAGTACACCGGCTACCTGACCGATCGCCTCACCGTCAGTGCGCAGTACGGTGAGATGAAGACCGATGACTACATCGGCAATCCCGCCTATGACGGCAGCCTGACCTACATCAACAGCGCCAACCTGCAGAACCCGGCGCTCAACGGTGGCACGCCGATCACCAACGCGCAGACCACCTCGCTGCTGGTCGACCCCGCGCGCGGCAACCGCAGCAACAACCTGCGCCTGGATGCGAACTATGTCCTGGGCGACCACAGCATCACGGTGGGCATCGACAACCAGAACGCACGCGCGCTCAACCGTGGCTCGGTGGCGTCGGCCGATGGTTACTACTGGATCTACGGCCAGTCCAACCCGAACGTGCCGATCAATACCGGCCTCGGCGTGCCGGCCACCGGCGGCATCCGCAATGGCCAGGATGGCTACTACGTGCGCCAGTACATCTACAGTGCGCTGGCCTCGGTGCGCGCCTCGCAGCGGGCGCAGTACGTCGAGGACAACTGGCAGGTGACCGACCGCCTGCTGCTGAACCTCGGCCTGCGCCTGGACCAGTTCACCAACTACAACCGCGATGGCGACGCCTACATCAAGCAGACCAGCGGGCAGTGGGCACCGCGCCTGGGCTTCAGCTGGGATGTCGGCGGCGACGGCCGCTTCAAGGTGTTCGGCAACGTGGGCCGCTACTACCTGGCGCTGCCGCTGAACCCGGCGTTCAATGCGGCCGGAGCAACGCTGGCGACGTCCACCTACTACACGTACGGCGGCATCGACAGCAACGGCTACCCGACCGATCTCACCCAGTTCTCCGATGCGGTGTCGTCCAACAACAACTACGGCCTGCTGCCGGACGCGAAGACGGTGGCCACCTCCGGCATCAAGCCGTCGTTCCAGGATGAATTCATCCTCGGCTTCACCAAGGCACTGGGCCAGGACTGGGTGTACGGCGCGAAGGCGACGTACCGTGTGCTGCGCAGCGGCGTGGATGACTACTGCGATATCGATGCGGTGCTCGGCAAGGCCAGCAGCCTTGGCTACAACGTCACCAAGGACAGCAACCCGGTCAGCTGCTGGCTGATCAACCCGGGCCGCGCGAATACCTTCAACCTGGTCGACACCGCCGGCAACTATGTGAGCGTGCCGCTGACCAATGCCGAGATGGGCTTCCCGAAGTTCAAGCGCAACTACTACGCGGTGAACCTGTCGCTGGAGCATCCGTTCGATGGACGCTGGTATGGCCGTGCCGACTACACCTGGTCGCGCAGCTACGGCACCACCGAAGGCCAGCTGCTGTCGGGCATCGGCCAGACTGCGGTGTCGACCACGCAGGCCTGGGATTACGCCCAGCTGATGGAGCACACCAACGGGCCGCAGAGCAATGACCACACGCACCAGTTCAAGCTGCACGGTTACTACCAGTTGACGCCGGAATGGCTGGTCTCGGCCAACGTGCGGGTGATCTCGGGTACGCCGTTCAGCGCGCTGGGTTCGTATGGCCCGGAGTTCGAAGATCCCTCCGGCTATGGCATCGCCTACCACTTCTACAACGGCCAGCCCGCACCTCCGGGCAGCCAGGGGCGGCTGCCGTGGCTGAAGCAGCTGGATCTGGGCGTGTCCTATCGCCCGGCCGCGGCCGAGGGTCGACTGGGCTTCAACCTGGATGTGTTCAACGTGTTCAACAGCCAGGTCGCGCTGTGGAAGTCGCCGTACTCCGAGCTGGACCCGGGCCAGCCTGACCCGCTGTACGGCGCGGCGACGGTGCGCCAGGCACCGCGCTCGCTGCGGGTGAGCGTGAGCTACGACTACTGAGGGAGCGGCTCGGCGCTACCGGGGTCGGTAACCCCGTGTAGAGCCGAGCCCATGCTCGGCTCTACAGCTGAGCAACCGGGCAAGATCGACGCTTCGGAAACCCTGTGTAGAGCCGAGCCCATGCTCGGCTGCGATCAGCCGGATGCAAAGCAGCCGAGCGTAGGCTCGGTTCTACAGCTGAGCAACCGGGCAAGATCGACGCTTCGGAAATCCCGTGTAGAGCCGAGCCCATG
>DEZI01000005.1:410796-432487 GCA_002364755.1 Stenotrophomonas maltophilia | reverse complement strand
GTGCCCCGCCATCCCACGGAATGCCGCTTTTGATCTTGAGGTTGCCGGCCAGCGGCCGGCACTACCGCGGGTGCAGGGCTGCAAGCCCTGCCGACTACACCCACCGTCCCTGGACAACCACGCGCCGCGCGACCGGCACACCTGCCACCGCCGCCGGACCATGATCCGCCCGCACCGCCACGAACGTCGCCGGCAGCCCCTCGCCCATCCCGTAGTCCGGCAACCCGATCACCGCCGCCGCATGCATGGTCACCATGTCCAGCGCCAGCATCAGGTCCGCATCCGTGTAGAACCCCGAACGGTAGCCCAGCAGCATCGCCCGCTGCAGCAGGTCGCCATTGCCGTAGGGCCACCAGCAGTCACGGATGTTGTCGTTGCCCGCAAACACCCGTACCCCGGCATCGTGCAGCGCCCGCAGCGGCGGGAACGGGTGATCGCCCGGCGCGTTGCTCATGATCGCCACTCCGGCCGCTGCCAAGGCCTCGCCCACCTGCAGGGCGCGCGCCAGCGGCACCTCGCCCAGTGCGTAGGCGTGGCTGACCGCCACCCTGCCCTGCAGCCCGGCCGCACGCGTACGCGCGGCGATGCGCAGCAGCTGGGCCAGACCGGTTTCACCCGGTTCGTGCAGGTGGATGTCCAGGCGCACACCGTGGCGCTCGGCCAGGCCGAACAGCAGGGCCAACTGCCCCTCGGCATCGCCATCCAGCGTAGTCGGGTCGATGCCACCCAGCACTTCCACGCCTTCGGTCAGGGCCTGCTCCAGCACCGCGGCCGTGCCCGCGCAGGACATCACCCCTGCCTGCGGGAACGCCACCAGCTGGATCTGCATGATGCCGGCGCAGCGCTGCGCAGCCTCGCGCACGGCCTGCAGGTGCCGCAGTCCGGTGCTGGCGTCGATATCGACGTGGCAGCGCATCGCCACCGTGCCGAAGCCGCTGCACTGGCGGATCAGCGCCTCGGCGCGGTCCACCATCGGCGCGGCGTCGGCCACGGCCGCCTTTTCCACCGCCAGGCGCTCGCGCAGGCTGGCCACCGGCTGGTGCGAACGCCAGCGGTCGCCGACGAAACTCTTGTCCAGGTGGATGTGCCCATCCACCAGGCCCGGCAGCAGGGTGAAACCCTGCAGGTCGATGACCTCGGCGCCTTCAGCCGCGCCCGCCACGCGGTTGAAGCCCTCGAAACGCCCGTCGCGGATGTGGAAATGCACCGGCGCACCCTCGCGGTCGACGCCGCCCCGGATGAACTGCAGGGTCATGGGGGAACTCCCGGAAAGCCAGACAAGGGTCCCATCGTGCGCCCCGCCCGGCCCATCGGCCAACGAAATATCTGCATGCCTCGTATTTGGCAACGCGATGAATACCCGACAGGTCGCGACGCTTTCGGCACGCCGGGGACACGCCTGAACGGGTACCATGGGCGCCTGTTTCCGCTGTGATGCCGCATGGGCCCGTCCGACCGCCACGATCGTCTCCGCCGCTGGCAGGCCGCATCCCTGCTGGCCGCCGCCCCGATCGCCAGCCTGTCCGCCACCGATGCCGGTGCCACCGCGCCGCTGCAGGCGCCGCCCGGACAGCAGCGCGTCGCGCCCGCCGCCCTGGTCGAACAGCTGCACCAGCGCGTGCTGGCCGGCCCCAGTGCGACCGGTACGCTGGAAAGCTGGTGCGCCGAGCACGGCCTGGCCGAACAGGCCCGCGTGCGCGCCGTGCGCGTGCGTGGCCAGGACAAGGCGGCACCGGCCGACGTGCTGAAGGCGCTCGGCGCGCACGCCGATACGCCGCTGCGCTACCGTCGCGTGCAACTGGTCTGCGGCAGCCGCGTGCTCTCAGAAGCCGACAACTGGTACCTGCCGGGCCGCCTCAGCACGGCGATGAACCAGGTGCTGGACAGCAGCGACGAACCGTTCGGCCGCGTGGTCGGCCCGCTCGGCTTCCAGCGCCAGACCCTCGCCGACCAGACGTTCTGGCCACCGCGTGGCGAAGGCGACCATGGCGTCATCCTGGAAGTACGTGCCCTGCTGCGCGACCGCCAGCAACAGGCCTTCAGCTACGTCATCGAGTCGTACAGCGTGCAGGCGCTGCCTTGACGGCGAGCGTGCGGTAGTCGAGCAGGCTCGGCGCTGATGCCGTTGGCAGTGGGATCGATCGAGAACACGAACCGCCCCGAGGACGGCCCGCTTCCCAGCGGATGCTCGGCCGTCATCAACGCGTAATGCGGTGCGCCGCGGTCCTTGCCGAACAATGCAACCCAGTCACGGAATCCACCTTGGCTGCGGCTGCGCACCTCGCCCATGCACAGCGTGTAGCCACACGTCAGCGAGGCCAGCGCCACGTCCTCGCCCAGCGCACGGGTCGCCGCGGCCTGGTACGACCGGGTCAGATCCTGCGCATCCGGACTTGGCGACGCAGCCACAGCACCTTCATTTCTGAACGGCCCCGGACCGTCGCGCAGTACGCTCCGCATTTTGCAACAAATTTCATGGGCATCGCCCGGCGCAGACGCGATCGTGGCCGGATGTGCATCGAACCGAACCCTGCCTCCCCTCCTGCCCTGCACCCGGTACTGCGCCGCCACCTGCTGCTGCTGGGCCATGGCTCCATCAACCTGCGCTCGCTGCAGCGCACCGACCTGCCAGCCTGGCGCACGCTGTGCGGGCAGCGCCGTAACCGCTGCAACCTGAACTGCCGCAGCGAGGCTGAGGTACAGCTGTTCATCGGCATCCAGCGCTCGCGCCTGCAGGAGGACAATGATCGCCTGCTGCTGGGCGTATTTGACCAGCCCAGCCATACCCTGATCGACCAGCTGACCGTGCGCCTGCAGTCCGCGCGCGATCGGAGCGCCGAGCTGCAGCGCTTCTGCCAGGCCGACTGGACCGATGCGCAACGCTTCGCCGACACGCTGCAGGCGCTGTGCCCGTTCCTGTTCGAACAGGTCGGGCTGCACCGCGTCTATGTGATGCTTCCGCCCGACGACAGCGCTGGGCTTGCGGACGTGCTGCGCGCCGCCGGCTTCGAGAACGAAGGCCTGCTGCGCGACCACCACCTGGGCCTCGGCGGCTGGGAAGACCGCAGCCTGCATGCGCTGACCGCGCCGACCTGGCGCCGCCAGCACCCCGCGCGGGGCTAGCGCACCCGCTCCAGCGCGGAACCGGCGCCGGTCAACACACTGCAGGCGTGGTCCTGCAGCTCCTCGACACTGGCGTCGTTCCCGGTGGCGGTGTCGAGCCGGGTCGCCAGCAGCACGAACCCGGGCGCGCCGTTCGCATCGCGGTGACCGGCCACCAGCAGGCTCCAGTTGCCGACGTCGGCCGGGCCGCTCAGGTCAAAGGCCAGCAGGTTCAGCGGGTTGGCGGTCAGCTCCGCGCCCGGCAGCACGCGCGCCTGGTATGGGTGGCCAAGCAGCGGCACCGGCAGCGGCGCCCACTGCGGACCCAGCGCCACACGCTGCTCGTCCAGCACCTGCACCACGTCGGCACGCAGGCAGTCCACGTGGATGTGCAGCTGGTGCTGCGAGCGACCATGCGGCGAGTTCAACGCCAGGCTGGCCACTTCGCGCGGCAGCGGCTGGCCAAGCGCCTGCTGGGTGTGCGAACGCGCCTGCCATGCGGCGGCAAAGTAGTTCGGCACGCCCTTGCGGTACAGGCCGGGGCTTTCAATGCCGCTGACCTTGTCCAGCGGCATCAGCAGGAACTGGTAATCCCCATGCGAATCCTTGACCAGTACATCGCGGCGGTCGGCGCCGGGCTGCACCTGCAGGCAGGCACCTCGCGGGCCATCGCCCCCTTCGCAGTCACGCTCGATCAGGCGCCACAGTGCATCGGAATGCACCGGCGGCGGCGGCGGCGCGCTGGCACAGGCAGCCAGGGTGGTCAGGGACAACAGCAGCAGGGGACGCAGGGACACGGTGGAAACTCACGTAAACAGGGCACGACAGGCAGCGCCGCACGCCTATTGTAGAGGGCCACTCCGCGCTCAGTACGTCCCGAACGGCACTTCCACGACCTTCGCCGGTCCATGGCCGGGGGCCTGCAGGATGTAGCGGTCCAGCGCACCATCGTCATCGGCAAAGGGCTGGCGCTGGAACTGCAGCCGGTACGGCACCTCGCCCAGGCGCACCGTGGTCGCCTCGGCGTCCAGCGCGGCCGCTTCCGGCAGCAGCAGGCCGCCCAGGTCGCTGTAGGTACCGGCAACGTCGGCGAAGGTGTAGTCGGCCAGCTCATCCACCCGCTGCATCGCATAGACATGCGGCACATAGGGGCGGGACGGGCTGCGCACGTTGCCGAGGTCATCCACCCCGGCCTGTGCAAGATGGTACTGCTCGCGCAGCGCGGCCACGCCCAGCGACGGACTGGCCACCTGCAGGCAGCACACCGCGCGGCGGCCTTCGCGATCAAGAATGACGAAGCGGTCACCGCGGGTCGCTTCCTGCGGCAGCATGCCGAACGCCAGATTGCGCTGCGCGGGCTCATGGCCGGCCTCGGTCTGCAGGTTGCGCCAGCCACCGAACACAGGGGCAGCATCGGCGGTTGCGGCCGCCACTGCCGGATCAATGGCCGCGGCGTTGACCGTCGCGGCTGCCAGCAGCAACGACAGCACCGCCGTCGAGGTCAGCCAGCCCTGTCCGTGCGCCTCGCCTGACTTCATACCCTGTTCCGCACCTGCGCCGGAATGGCCCGACCTGCCCGACGGCGCGATGCCGTACGTTCGCGCACTATGCATCGGCGGTCGGCCAGCGGCAATGATCTGGTCGCTGCCGGGGCCGCGGCAGACAGTGCTATGGTGCGGCCATTCCCCTGCAATGGAGCGCCCACATGACTGCCCACCGCCTGTTCCTGCTGCTTCCTGCCACTGCACTGCTGCTGTCGGCCTGCGTCAGCACGCCCGGCCCGCAGGTCAAGGGAAGCGGCCGCTGCGATGCCAGCACCCTGGGCTGGGCCGTCGGCCAGCCGGGCAACGAAGAGAACATGCGCCGCCTGTCCCGTGAAAGCGGCGCCGGCCTGGTCAACCCGATCGGACCGACCACCATCACCACCAAGGACATCCGCCCGGACCGCCTGCGCGTGTACGTGGACAAGAACAACGTCATCACCGCCGCACGCTGCGAGTGACCCGACTGTAGAGCCGAGCCATGCTCGGCTGCTCCTCGCTTCCTGTAGAGCCGAGCCATGCTCGGCTGCTCCTCGCTTCCTGTAGAGCCGAGCCATGCTCGGCTGCTCTTCGCTTCCTGTAGAGCCGAGCCATGCTCGGCTGCTCCTGGCACAAGCAGCCGAGCATGGCTCGGCTCTACAAAAGGCACTGTCGAGCAAGCTCGACTCCACCGCGCTCAGGGCTCGGTATAGCCCGCGCAGTCCGGCAGTGCCTGATCCGGCCGGTAAACACCATCACTGAAGCGGAACGTGCGCACATACGTGCACGCCGGGTCCTGCTCGGTGCGCAGGTCTTTCTTGGTCAGCGGGCCCTTGGCCAGCGAATCCTCGTTGCGTGACACACCGGCCGGGAAGCGCGTGGCCACGGTCTGGTAGCGCAGCACCGGCATCGCCGTGGCGGTGGAATCCAGCGAGAGCCTGGCCGAGAACCCGTAACTGTCATGGCAGGCGCCAGCGCGCTGCTTCATGTCCTGCTCGCTGAAGCAGGCACGGATCTCCGCATGTCCCGCCCAGGCCACACCGAGCACGTCATGATCGACCTGGATGCCGTCGTCCAGGTGCCGCACCCGTGCCAGCTGCAGGCGCGACGCATCGGCACCGCCGCCGGAATACATGTTGCTGACCTTGCTGATGCCGCCGACCAGCACGCTCTGTCGTGCCCGCTGCTGCGGATCAGCCACGGCCTGGTCGGCACCCACGCCCCGTGCCAGCCGCACGATCCATGGCCACAGTGACAGCTCACCTTCGGACGGCACGTCCATCGTCACGTGCCACGACTGCGGCTGGCCGGTGCCCTGTGCACGTTCGGTCACCACCAGCGTGGTGGATGCCTCACCTTCGGTGTCGCTGGGCTGCAGGGCCACGCACCAGGCACGGTCGGCCGTGCAGTTCTGCAGTCGGTCCCCGCCATCCTCGCCGGGCAACAGCACCTGGCCCAGCGGCTCCATCACATTCCCTGCGGCATCGCGCTGCTGCGGCAGGATCGAGCCCTGCGCAGATGCCAGTGCCGGCGTGGACAGCAGCAGCGCAAGCCACGCGGCTCGCGAAATCATCGTGTGCATCGTCATTCCTGCGCTCCGGCGCATCCCTGCGGAATACCGATGATAGTCATCGCCCGCTGCAATCACAGCCGCCCCACCCCAGCGCCTTGGAGGTGTAGCCGATACCGGGATTGAACGTGTTGCTCGGATCCAGCTGCCGATAGAAGGCGGCCAGCGCCGGCTTGGCCGGGTACAGGTGGCCGACGTTGTGTTCGGCCGGGTACTCGGCGCCACGCTGGTCCAGCAGCGCCCACATCGCGTGCTCGATGGCTACCGGGTCCTCGCCTTTGCGCGCGATGTAATCCTGGTGGAACACGTGGCAGAGGAAGTGCCCGTAGTACAGCTTGTGCAGCAAGCGCCCGTCGATGTCGGCGGGCAACGCCTCGAACCAGTCCGCATCGTCGCGACGCAGGGCGATGTCCAGCGCCACGATGTCCTGCACCTGCGCACGATGGACTTCGCGGTAGCGCACGGCCGCACCGGCCACGGCGAAACGATGCAGGAAGGCCTTGCGACCCTCCTCGACGCTGCAGCGGAAGAAACCGCCCTCATGGTTGGCAAAGCACTCGCGCAGCCAGCGCTCGGTCTCCGCGGCATCCTGTGCCGATACCTTCAGCAGCAGGTGATGTTCGTAGCGCTGGCGGAACTCGGCCATGCGTGGCGGCAGGTGCGACGGCAACAGGCCGGTCAGCGCCTGCATCACCCGATCGGTCACCCCGCGCAGGCCCAGCCGCTCGAACCAGCCATCCACCCGGCTCTTCAACGCGAACGCCGCCGGCACGCGCGCCGTGCCGAGGCGATCGATCAGCAGGAAGGTGTCCTTGCCGTAGCGCTCGCCGATGTCGTACGCATCGCGGTGGATGTACTCGCCGGCAATCGGCAGGCGCTCGAAGCCAGTCAGCAGCTGGCGGCGGATGGCGGTGAGCGTGGCGGTGCGGTTGCTGCCGATGTAGAACACCTCGGCGGCTTCCTTCTCGAACGTATCCAGGCGCACGGCGAACACCGCCAGTTTGCCAGCCGAACCGGAGGCTTCGAAATGGCGACTGGGATCGGCGTTGAAGCGTGCGGGCGTATCTGCATCGATACGTCGCACATCCTCGGCATAGTGCGCATCAGAGGCAGCGCGGCCACCGCCATCGCCGACGTCGGCGGGGCGGTAGTCGCCCGCCTGCAGGCGCTGCAGGATCTGCTCAGGCGTATCGCCGAGCGCAATGCCCAAGTGATTGACCAGCTGCAGCTGGCCCTGCGCGTCGACCTGCGCGAACAGTGCCAGCTCGGTGTAGGCGGGGCCACGGCGCACCAGCGCACCGCCGGAGTTGTTGCAGATGCCGCCCAGCACCGAGGCACCGATGCAGGATGAGCCGATCACCGAATGCGGCTCGCGCCCCAGCGGTGCCAGCGCCTGCTCCAGCCGATCCAGCGTCGCCCCAGGCAGGCACAGCACCTGGCGGCCCTCGTTCAACAGCTGGATGCCGGTCAGGCGCAGCGTGTTGATCAGTACGATCGGCCTATCGTAGTCGCCGCCATCGGGGGTGGAACCGCCGGTCAGACCGGTGTTGGCCGCCTGCAGGATGATCGCCGCCCCACCCTGCACCGCCGCCTGCAGCACCCGCCAGAGTTCCAGCAGTGTGCCCGGGCGCACCACGGCCAGCACCGGACCTTCACCGAACCGATAGCCGCGGCGGAAGCGCCGGGTCGCCCTGTCACCGGTCAGCACATGCTGGCTGCCGACGGCCGTGCGCAGCTGTGCCAGCACGTTCGCGTGGTCGCTCATGGCAGGCTGACCAGCGAGTCGCGGCCGATGTCGGCGATGCAGCGCGCACCGGTCAGCGTCATCGCCACCCGCATTTCCCTGGCAACCAGGTCCAGCAGGTTGGCCACACCGGCCTCACCCTGTGCGGCGAGCGCATAGACGAAGGCGCGACCCAGCAGCACCGTGTCGGCACCCAGCGCCAGCATGCGCACCACGTCCAGGCCGTTGCGGATGCCCGAATCGGCGAGAATCTTCAGGTCACCCTGCACCGCATCGGCAATGGCCGGCAGTGCGCGTGCGGTGGACAGCACGCCATCCAGCTGGCGGCCACCGTGGTTGGAGACCACGATGCCATCGGCGCCGAACTTCACCGCATCGCGCGCGTCGTCGGGGTCGAGGATGCCCTTGATCACCATCGGGCCCTTCCAGAACTCGCGGATCCATTCCAGATCCTTCCACGAAATGGACGGATCGAAGTTGCTGCCCAGCCAGCCGATGTAGTCCGCCAGCCCCGTCGGGTTGCCGCGGTAGGCGGAAATGTTGCCGAGGTCGTGCGGGCGCCCGAGCAGGCCCACGTCCCACGCCCAGCGCGGATGGGTGATGGCCTGGCCGACGCGGCGCAGCGAGGCGTTCGGACCGCTCATGCCCGAATGCGCGTCACGATAGCGCGCGCCGGGCACCGGCATGTCCACGGTAAACACCAGGGTGGTCACGCCGGACGCCTGCGCACGCTCCAGCGCGTTGCGCATGAAACCGCGGTCGCGCAGCACGTACAGCTGGAACCACATCGGGCGCTGGATGGCCGGCGCCACTTCCTCGATCGGGCACACCGAGACGGTCGACAGGGTGAACGGAATGCCGCAGCTGTCGGCCGCACGCGCGGCCTGCACCTCGCCACGCCGGGCGTACATGCCGGTCAGGCCGACCGGTGCGAGCGCCACCGGCATCGCCAGCGTCTCGCCGAACAGTTCGGTTTCCAGGCTCAGGTCGGACATGTTGCGCAGGATGCGCTGGCGCAGCGCGATGTCGGACAGGTCGGACACGTTGCGCTTCAGCGTGTGCTCGGCATACGCGCCGCCATCGATGTAGTGGAACAGGAACGGTGGCAGTCGACGCTCGGCGGCGGCACGATAATCGGTGGAAGCGGAAATGATCATGGAGTCAACCGGACGTCATCAGCCATGTGGGGAAGGGAGACGCGAGGCCCGCGCACGCCGGGCTTCGTTGTCATCGAGCGTGCGCAGCGTGGTGTGCACGAACTCAAGGTGGGCGTGGGCCGCGGCGCGCGCGCGCCCGGGATCGCCCGCCAGCACCGCATCCATCATCTCGCGATGCTGGTCGGACAGCGGCGAGAAGGTTGCTGCCGAGGTGTAGAGCTTCTCGCGACTCTGCGAGATGTTGGTCTGCAGCAGCTCGAACAGGCCGCGCATCACCTGCAGCAGCACCAGGTTGTGCGAGGCCTCGGCGATGGATAGATGGAAGGCCGCATCGGCAGCGGCTTCGCCGGACGGGTCATTCCTGCCGTGCGCGTCCATCATGGTCTGGAAGGCCCGGCTGATCCGCGCGCGGTCTTCGTCGGTGGCACGCAGTGCGGCATGCCACGCCGTGGCACCTTCCAGCGCGTGGCGGATTTCCAGCACATCGAAGCGGTATTCCGGATCGCCCCGGAACACCGGCAGGTAGGGGGCCAGGGGTTCCTGCAGCGCCTGCCGGGCGAGTGCCGCCGGGTCGGCCACGTAGGTGCCGCCGCCGACGCGCGCGGTCAGCAGCCCCTGGCTGGCCAGCTGCGCGATGGCCTCGCGCAGCGCGGTGCGCGAGACGCCCAGCTCCAGCGCCAGGGTGCGCTCGGCCGGCAGCCGGTCGCCGGGCCGCAGCTGTTGTTCCTGCACCATCAGGCGCAGCTGCGCGGCCACCTTGTCGGAGACACGCGGCGAGGTCATGGCGTCCACCTTGCGATGAACGCGCATTGGTATGACCATTCGCGGTATGGGATCCACTGGCGATTCAAGGCGTCTGCCAAATCAGGAGCAAGTCGCCATTAGAGCACAGGTTCGCCGTTTATCTGGTCTGACCATTTGCCCGGAGATGGTCGGACCCCGCAGGGGTTCTGACTCCCTCCTCTCGATCCGTTCAGAGCTTCCTCTCAACCCGTCGGATCACCGCCAGCACCAGCACGCAGAGAACGCTCACCCCGATGGCGATCACGTACTTGCCGATGCCCACGGCAATGCCGATGGCCGCAGACATCACCAGCGAACTCGCCGTGGTCAATCCGCTGACCTGGTCCTCGCGGTTACCGCGCAGGATGGTGCCGGCGGCGACGAAGCCGACACAGGCCACCACCGCCTCGATCAGGCGTACCGGATCGACCTGCAGCAGGTCGCGGTAGCGCTCCTGCTGGAAGTGTTCGGCCACCGAATCGCCGAGGCCGACGATCAGCGCCGCCGCACCGGCAATCAGCATGTGCGTGCGCAGGCCTGCGGCGTGCTTGCCCATCTCACGTTCGACGCCGAGCACGCCGCCGAACAGCATCGCCGCGGCCACGCGCAGCAGGATCGATACGTCCTGGGTGAGTTCCATCAGCAGACTCCGGCAGTTTCCATGGAGCGTCGCGCGAGGGCCGTGGCACTCTGGTGAAGATGCCACCGCTGCCGGTTCGCCAGGCAGCGCCGGGCGTCAGCGCATCACTGCGCCAGATAACCACCGTCGATCGCGTAGTAGGTTCCGGTCGCGAACGAGGCGTCATCACTGGCCAGCCAGGCCACCAGCGCCGCCACTTCCTCCGGCGTGCCCAGGCGCTTGAGCGCATGGCGCCCTTCCAGCGTCGCGCGCACCTTGGTATCCATCTTCTCCAGCAGCGGGGTGGCGATGAAGCCCGGGCCGACCGCATTGATGCGGATGCCATCGCCGGCGTGCTCCCACGCGGCGGTCTGGGTCAGACCCACTACGCCGTGCTTGGCCGCCGCGTAGGCGGTGGAACCGGCATAGCCCACCTGGCCCAGGATCGAGGCCATGTTGATGATGCTGCCGCCCTTGCCCGCCGCGCGCATCGCCTGGATCTGCGCACGCTGGCACAGGAACACGCTGGTCAGGTTCACATCGACCACGCGCTTCCAGCCATCGACCGGATAGTCGCCACTGCTCGCAGCCGGGCCGCCGATGCCGGCGTTGTTCACCGCCACGTTGATGCCACCCAGCTCCTTCACAGTGCGCTGTACCGCTGCCTCCACCGCCGCTTCATCGGTCACGTCCAGAGCGATGCCGATGGCCTGCACGCCCTTGGCCTTCAGGCTCTGAACGGTGGCATCCACCGCGTCCTGTTTCAGGTCCCACACCGAGAGGCTGGCACCGGATGCAGCAAGCAGTTCCGCCACGGCCAGGCCGATGCCGGACACACCGCCGGTCACGATCGCGGTCTTGCCCTTGAGCTGGTAGTCGATCATCTGTGTTCTCCAGGTGTTGGTCATCGTTGCGGGGCGCGCCCGCTTGGCAAGGACGTTACGCCCCGGCGTGTTACGGACGTGCCATCGCCGACGCGGCATACCTCGCCGTCTGTGCAACGTTCCTTCTCATCGCTGCAACGCGTTCGCGCCTATCCTCCAAGCAACACCTCTCCCCCAGTGGAACCTTCGATGAGTCCTGCCGCCGATCTGCTGTTCACGCCCACCCACCTTGGCGACATCGCCGTGGCCAACCGCATCGCCATGGCGCCGCTGACGCGCAACCGTGCGCTGCCCGACCGCGTGCCCTCGCCCCTGGCGATTACCTACTATCAACAGCGCGCCAGCGCCGGCCTGATCATTGCCGAGGCAACGCAGATCAGCCCGCTCGGCCAGGGCTACCTGGACACCCCCGGCATCTACAGCGACGCACAGGTGGCGGGATGGAAGCCAGTAACCGATGCGGTGCACGCCGCCGGTGGCCGCATCGTGCTGCAGCTCTGGCACGTCGGCCGCATCTCCCACACCAGCCTGCTGCCGGAAGGCGAAGTGCCGGTGGCACCGAGCGCGATCCAGGCCAAGGGCAAGACCTTCACCGCCAACGGCTTCGAGGATGTATCCGCGCCACGCGCGTTGGAGATCGAGGAAATCCCGGCGCTGATCGAGGACTTCCGCATCGCTGCTCGCAACGCGATTGCTGCCGGCTTCGATGGCGTGGAAGTGCACGCCGCCAATGGCTACCTGATCGACCAGTTCCTGCGCGACGGCAGCAACCACCGCAGCGATGCCTACGGTGGCAGCATCGAGAACCGCACGCGCCTGCTGTTTGAAGTGGTCAACGCGGTGGCCGAGGCCATCGGCCCGGCCCGCACCGGCGTGCGTCTTTCACCGGTCACGCCGGTCAACGATGCGCACGACAGCAATCCGCAGCCGCTGTTCGACCGCGCGGTGGAGCGCCTGGACACGATCGAGGGCCTGGCCTTCATCCATGTCATCGAAGGGGCCACCGGCGGCGACCGTGACAACCTCGCGTTCGACTACGCCGGCCTGCGTGCGCGCTTCCGTGGCCCGTGGATTGCCAACAACGGCTATGACGCCGTGCGTGCCGAGCAGGCCGTTGCCAGCGGCTACGCGGACATGGTTGCGTTCGGGCGTCCCTTCATCGCCAACCCCGATCTGGTGGCGCGCCTGCGCAGTGGCGCCGCGCTGGCCGACCTCGACCCCAACACCCTCTATGGTGGCGGCGAACACGGCTACACCGACTATCCCGCACTGGGCGCGTAATCCCGTGTCATGGCGCCATGGCGCCATGGCTCCTGCTCTGGCAGGTGTCGACCTTGGTCGACACGCTCTCGCATGACATGCCGGCCAGTGGCCGGCACTACCCGCCGGGCATGGCCCGGCGCTACCGGTATCGCGCGCCCCCGCTCCGGCAGGTGTCGACCTTGGTCGACACGCTCTCGCATGACATGCCGGCCAGTGGCCGGCACTACCGCCGGGCATGGCCCGGCGCTACCGGATGGTCCCGCCCGGCGCGCCCGTTGACCTCAATACACCGGCAGATCGATGTAACTGGCCTGTGCTGCGCTGTGCCAGACCCGCTGCGTGGCCTTCCGGTAATCCCCCGGCTTGGCCAGGTAGATGTTCGGCACGTAGGTCTGCGGGTTGCGGTCGTACAGCGGGAACAGGCTGGACTGCACCTGCACCATCACCCGGTGCCCCTTCTGGAACACGTGGTTGGCATTGGGCAGGTCGAAGCGGTACGGCTGCACCTGGTTGGCCACCAGCGCCTTGGGCTCGCTGAAGCTCTCGCGGTAACGCCCACGGAAGATCGCCAGCGAGACCGGCAGCTCATAGCCGCCCATTTCCGGCGACGAGGCATCCTGGTCCGGGTAGACGTCAATCAGCTTCACCACCCAGTCGCTGTCGGTGCCGCTGGTCGATGCCTGCAGGTGCACCGCTGGCGCGCCACCGATCCGCAGCGGTTCGCTCAGCGGCTCGGTGATGAACGTCAGCACGTCCGGGCGGCCATCGACGAAGCGCTGGTCCTTCACCAGCCAGGTGGTCCACATGTCACGGTCGCCGAAGCGCACCGGACGCGGCACGAACGGCACCGGCTTGGCCGGGTCGGACACGTATTCCTCGAAGTCACCCTCGCCCGCGGCCGGCGCCTGGAAGGCCAGCTTGCCACCGGCACGCAGGTACAGCGGCTTGCTGGCCGCGGCGCACTCCTCCTGGCAGCTGCGCGGCCAGCCCTGCAGGCGGTCCCAATGGTTTTCGCCGGTGTTGTAGATCAGCACCGGCGGCGTGTCGGCCTTGGGCGCGCCGTCCACCAGGTACTGGTCGAAGAACGGCTTGAGCACGTCGCGGCGGAACTGCAGCGCGGTATCGCCATCGAACTTCAGCGCGCCCAGCGAGTCACCGGTGTAATTCACCTGGCTGTGCCGCCACGGGCCCATCACCAGGTAATTGAGATTGTTGCCGGTGTCGCGCCCCTCCATCGCCTGGTAGGCATGGTTGGCGCCCCACATGTCTTCCTGGTCCCACAGGCCCTGCAGCCACATGGTCGGCACTTTCAGCGGCGTCTTCGCCATCACCGCATCCAGCGCCTGGCCCTGCCAGAAGGCATCGTAGGACGGGTGCTGCACCAGCTTCTTCCACCAGGTCAGCTGGTCCACGCCGGTGAAACGCGCATAGTCGCCAGCCGAACCGATACGCAGGAAGGTGCTGTAGTCGTCGTAGCCGAGGCTGGGCAGCGGCGTGCCCTTGCCGCGCTTCTCGGTCTGCATCGCGAAGTAGTTGAAGTTGACCTGGCGGAACGCGCCGTAGTTGAGCCAGTCGTCACCCATCCAGCCATCGACCATCGGGCTTTGCGGTGCGGCAACCTTCAGCGCCGGATGCGGGTCGGTCAAGGCCATCACCACGGTGAAGCCCTCATACGACGAACCCAGCATGCCGACCTTGCCGTTGGTCTCCGGCACGTGCTTGACCAGCCAGTCGATGGTGTCCCACGCATCGGTGGAATGGTCGACCTTGGTGTTGTTCAGCGGACCGCGCAGCGGTCGGGTCATCACGTAATCGCCTTCGGAACCGTACTTGCCGCGGATGTCCTGGAACACGCGGATGTAGCCGCCATCGACGAATACTTCATCGCCCTGCGGCAGCAGGTCGCGCATGCGCGGCGAATCGGTGCGGCTGGCGCGGCCGGCGGCGTCGTAGGGCGTGCGGGTCAGCAGGATCGGCGCGTTGTGCGCGCCCTTGGGCACCACGATGACGGTGTACAGCCGGGTGCCATCGCGCATCGGCACCATCACCACGCGCTTGTCGTAGTCACGGCCGACATCAGGGGCCACGAAGGGCTTGCCGCTGATGTCCGGGGTCATCGGCGGGGTATCGGCGGCCAGCACGGTGCTGGACAGGCCAAGGGCGATCGCTACAGCAACGGCACGCACACACATGGAAACCCCTCCCGACAGGAAAGTCCCAAGCCTACTCCTGCCCTGCCCGGTGAAGTGTGTGCAGGCTTTGCGTTCTGCGCTCTTTGCGGGCAGGACTGATGGCACATGTACCGTGGGGCGTTACAGCGCCCGGCGGGCATGGCCCGGCGCGACCGACGCACGGCCCACAAGGGGCGGCGTCCCATGTCCGGTGGATCCGATCCGCGCCCGAGGTAGCGCCGGGCCAGGCCCGGCGGATCCGTCAGCCGGATTGAACCTCATGCAGCGCCAACCAGCGCCAACGCCCCTGCTCCTGCCGCAGCACCGCCAGCGACTCCCTCCACGCGACCGCCCCATCGCCTACCGCATGCCCCTCGCGATAGCGCAGCACCGCCAGCGGTGATGGCGCATCGATCACCTGCACGGCGTCCACGGCGATGCGCAGGCCCGGGCGAGCACCATGCCCACCCACGAACAAGGCCTGCACCGCCTGCCGATCCAGCCGCCGCCCAGCAATGCCGACCATGCTGAAGTCCGCGCAGAAATGCGCCATCAGATCGTCGAGTGCGTCTGCGCCCATCTCGGCGCGGAACCAGGCTTGAAGCTTGTCGTGCAGTTCGTGGATTTCATGTTCGGCTGTTTGTTGCATCAGGCATGCTCCGGTTGCGCAAGTGTCAGGGGCTGCAAGCGGCGCAACAGCACCATCGGCAGCAGGGTAAGCAAAGCGGCCAGGCCCAGCGCCACATCGGTGGCCCGCGCCGGCAGCCACTGCATGGCCAGCGCCAGCAGCAGCGCGATGGCGGCGGTGCCAAGACAGAAGCTGAGCTGCCGGTTGAGATTCCACAGCGCGCTGGCATCACCCAGCGCCTCAGCCTCCACACCGTGGAAGGCCAGCGTCTGCGCAGTGCTGCTGCACAGGCTGCCGCCCGCCCCCATCAGCGCGAACAGCAGTGCCGCCAGCGCGAACGAAGGCTGCGGCAGCAGGGCCATCAGCAGCAGACCCGACGCCTGCAACACCATACCGACGCGCAGTACCGCGCCCGGCCCGAAGCGCGCCAGTAGGCGACGGCTGCCGGTGATGGCCAGCGCCGAGGCCAGCGCCCACGGCAGCATCAGCGCACCGATGCGAGCGGCGCTGTAACCGGCCTGGTGCAGCTGCAACGTGCTGGCCAGCTGGCTGCCAATGAACACGCCTGGCACGGCCAGATAGACCAGCATCGCCAGCCGCAGCCCGCGATGGGACAGCAGCGACCAGCGCAGCAGCGGCTGTGCCTGCCGGCGCGCGTGGCGCAGGTGGGCGGTCGCCAGCACCAGCGCCAGCAGCAACAGCATCGCGCCGGCAATCCGGTGGCCGGGCTCGCCCAGCCAGGTCAGTGCCAGCAGCAGCACGCCCAGCGCGCTCATCGCCGTGGCCAGCGCATAGGCCTGCAGGCGCGGCGCACTGCGTTCACCATCGGCCGGCATCCAGGCCAGCACCAGGCCCACCACCGCCAGTGCCAGCGGCAGGCTGGCCCACAGCACGCCGCGCCAGGACAGCCACTGCACCAGCAGGCCACCCAGCGCCGGTGCCAGTGCCGGCACCAGCAGAGCAACGAGCAGGATGCGGCGGGTCAGCGCGCCGCGCTGGCCAGGGCTGCACTGCCGGTAGGCCGCCGCCTGCGCGACCGGGATCAGCAGGCCACCGGCCAGGCCCTGCAGCAGCCGCCAGCCCAGCAGCCAGCCGATGCCCGGCGCTGCACCGGCCAAGGCCGCCGCCAGCGCGAACAGCAGCAGCGCCACCAGCAGCAGGCGGCGCTCGCCACAGCGCGCGGCCAGCCACGGTGCCAGCGGGATGACCACGCTCAGGCCCAGCATGTAGGCGGTACCGACCCAGGCCAACAGGCCGACATCCGCATGCAGCTCAGCCGCCAGCGCCGGGTAGGCCACCGTGACAATGAACATGTTGACCAGGTCCAGGGCGAACACCAGCAGGAAGATCGCCTCATGGCGCAGGCGGGGGGACGGCATCGGCGGCGCTCCAGCGGGGAAGCGGCCAGCATGCCTTTTGATCGTTGTTGGAAAAACACGACAGCAGCTGCAACACTGTCAAATCTGTTTTGACAATGAATCACCATGGTCAGCCTGGATCGCTTCGACATCTTCCGCGCCGTGGTCGACGCCGGCAGCCTCACTGCAGCCGCCGACCGCCTTGGTCTCAGCCGCGCGGTGGTCAGCTTCAACCTGAAACGGCTGGAGCAGGAGCTGGGTGTGACCCTGCTGCTGCGCAGTACCCGCCACCTGGCCCTGACCGAGGCCGGCGAACAGTTCCTGCAGCATTGCGTGCAGGCCCTGGATGCGGCCCAGGCGGCCATCGATGCCGCGCGCCGCGACCAGCACCAGCTGCAGGGCACGCTGCGCCTGACCACCACGCCGGAGTACGCGCAGCTGCGGCTGATCCCGGCGCTGGAGGCATTCCGCGCGCGGCATCCGGCGCTGCAGCTGCATCTGTCCACTTCGCCGGCACCGGCCGACCTGATTCCCGAGCGCTTCGACCTGGCCATCCGCCTTGGCCGCCTGCCGGATTCAGGTCTGCACGCCAGCGAACTGGAGCGGCACCCGCTGTGCGCGGTGGCCGCCCCGTCGCTGCTGGCGCGCCTGCCCTCTGCCGATGCGGCCGATGACCCGGTACAGCTGGGCACCCTGCCCCGCCTCGGCTATCCGCGCTTGGCCGACGTGCCGGTGGTGGCGCCCGACGGCAGCGACGCGTTGTTTGCCACCAATCCGGGCAATGCCGTGGTGCGCGTGGACGGCGCCAGCAGCCTGCGCGCCTTCGCCCTGGCCGGCGCCGGGGTGACCGTGCTGCCGCGCTGGCTGATCGAGGACGACCTGGCCTTTGATCGCCTGCGGCCGGTGCTGCGCCAGCACCGCTTCCCGCAGCAGAGCGTCTACGCCGTCTACCCGCACAGCTCCCAGCCTTCGGCGAAGGTGCGGCAGCTGATTGATTTCCTGCGTGGGTGGTTCACCGGCACGCCTGGCGGATGATGGCGCCCGCCGGGGATGCCGTGACCGGGTAGCGCCGGACCATGCCCGGCGAGCGCAGCGGCAGCCCGCAAAAACAGAAACGGCCCCTTGCGGGGCCGTTTCTTCATGCATCAACAACCCGATGGATCAGCGCAGCACCTGCTCCACCAGCTGCACGTCCACGCTCTGCAGCGGCTCGGCGGCGTTGCGCGACAGCTGCACCTGGTAGGTGCCGCCGTCAATCTTCCACTGGCGTGCCTGCGCATCGTAGTGGGCCAGGGTCTTCGGCTCGGCGTCGATGCGGATGCGGCGCTGTTCGCCCGGCTGCAGCTGCACCTTGTCATAACCGATCAGGCGGATCGGCGTGGTGCTGCCGGCCGGCAGCTTCAGGTACAGCTGGGCCACGTCGGCACCAGCGCGCTTGCCGGTGTTGCGGATGTCCACGCTGGCGACCAGGCGCGAGCCTTCCACGCTCACCTTCAGGTTTTCATATGCGAACGAGGTATAGGACAGTCCGTGGCCGAACGCGAAGGTCGGGGTCAGGCCCTTGGCGGCCATCCACTTGTAGCCGACGTTGGCGCCTTCGATATCGAAATCGAACACGTCGCCGAACTCCTTCTTCGGCTTGAAGCCCAGGCCGTCGATGTGCGGGCGCGGCAGCTGCGATTCGTCCACCACCCAGGTCACCGGCAGGCGGCCGGACGGGTTGGCCTGGCCGGTCAGCAGCGCGGCGATGCCTTCACCACCGCGGATGCCCGGGTACCAGGCCTGCAGCATCGCCGGCACCTGCGCCAGCCACGGTGTACGCACCGGACCATTGGTTTCCAGCACCAGCACGGTCTTCGGGTTGGCCTTGGCCACCGCCGAGATCAGTGCGTCCTGGTTGTCGGGCAGCTGCATGTCCGGCAGGTCCACCGATTCGGCCGCCCACTGGGTGGCAAACACGATGGCCACGTCGGCCTGCGCGGCCGCCTTGGCCGCCGCGGCGGCGTTGGTGCCGTCCACATACTCGATGGTCGCGTCCGGGCGCGCTGCACGCAGCGATTCCAGCGGCGAGGACGGGTGGAAGATCACCGGGCCCGGCCAGGTGGTCGGCATCACGCCCGGCACCGCGTTGGTGCCCTTGGCGGTCACGCCCACCATCGACGAACCACCGCCACCGATCACGCCCTTGTCTGCATGCCCGCCGATGATGACGATGCGCTTCACGCTGTCGGCCAGCGGCAGCAGGTTGCCTTCATTGCGCAGCAGCACGCTGCCCTCTTCCACCGTGCGCTGGGCGACGGCGTAGCCGGCTTCGGCATCCACCTTCTGGTGCTGCGGCGGGTTGTCGAAGTTGCCATGCAGGAACATCGTGCGCAGGATGCGCGCCACCATGTCGTTCAGGCGCGCCTGCGGCACTACGCCGCCGTGCACGGCCAGGCGCAGCGGTTCGTCGAAGAACACCGCGGCGTCGAACACTTCACCGGCCGACTGCTGGTCCAGGCCGGCCAGCGCCGCCTTCGAACCACTGTGCACGCCGCCCCAGTCGGACATCACGAAACCGGGGAACTTCCATTCCTGCTTCAGCACCTGGTTCATCAGGTAGCCGTTCTCGCAGCCGTAGGTGCCGTTGATCTTGTTGTACGAGCACATCGCCACGCCCGGGCGACCGGCTTCCAGCGCGATCTCGAAGGCCAGCAGATCCGATTCGTGCATGGCCTGTTCGCCGATGCGCACGTCGTGGAAGTTGCGGCGGGTCTCCATGTCGTTCAGCGCGAAGTGCTTCATCGAGGAGATCACGTGCTGGCTCTGCACGCCCTGGATCAGCGCGCCGACCATCGAACCGGCCAGCAAGGGGTCTTCACCGGCGTACTCGAAGTTGCGGCCGTTGCGCGGGTCACGCTGCAGGTTGACGCTGCCCGACAGCAGGATGTTGAAGCGCTGCTGCCACGCCTCGCGGCCCATGGTCGCGCCGCCGGCGAAGGCCACTTCGCGGTTCCAGCTGGAGGCGGTGGACGGGCCGGACGGCATCGCGGTGGCGAAGTCGCCCGGACGGATGCCGCCCGGATTGGTCACGCCCACGCCGGCATCGGCCGACTGCTGCGCCGGAATGCCCAGGCGCGGCACCGCCGGCACGAAACCGGCCGAACCCACGGCGCCTTCCGGCAGCGGGCCACCGTCCTTGCCCAGCCCGAAGTAGCTGTGCAGCATCTGGAACTTCTCGTCCTCGGTCATCGCCTTCAGCAGGAGCGCAGCGCGCGCATCGGCGTTGAGGGTGGCATCCATCCACGGCTGCTCGCCGCCCTTGTCGGCCACGTAAGCCAGGGTCAGCAGGGTCGCGCGCAGGGCGCTGCCATCAATCTTGAACGGCGCGCTGCTGGCGGCCTGGAAGCCATCGCTGAAGTAGCTGGCATCAGCTTCCAGGGCCACGCGGGCCGGATCGAAACCGGCGGCCTTGGCCGATTCACCGGCCACCGCACCCAGCAGCACGGCCGGTGCGCCCAGGCGCGAACGGGTGACCAGGGCCGGCAGGCGCGCGGCGCCCGCACCGGCATCGGTGTACACGGCCACGGTGTGGCGGCCATCGTCCAGGCGCAGGTAGTTCAGGCCCGGCTGGTCGGGGCCGGATTCAGCGGCGATCGGCAGGCGGGTGAGCACGGCCTGGCCCTGCTGGGTCTGGCCGTCATCCTTGCCGGCGGCGATGAAGCGGTATTCGTAGCCCAGGCCATCGGCCAGCAGCTGCAGCGGATCGACCTGGCCGATGCCGCGCTGCACCTGGCGCACGCTGACGGCGTCCACCTGCAGGGATTTCAGCTGGGCAGCCAGGGCGGGAATGGCATCGGCGGTCGGCGCCTGGTCCAGGGTCAGCACGGTGAAGGCGGCCGTGTCCGCCCAGGCCGGGGCGGCCAGCGCGGCAGACAGCGCAAGGGACAGGGCAAGCGGCTTTGTAAACGTTTTCATCAGCGAGCGTAATTCCGTTGCCAAGGCAATCGGTCCAGGGAAAGTGCCGCCGAAGGGTGCAGCGTTCATGCCGCGCGGGCGTTGCCAGGCAACACACCGCGGGCCAGGGGACGGACCGGTCTGCGCGCGGGACCCTCCTCCCGGCGTGACAACCTGCCTGCCCGGGCCGTCGAGCGGCCCATCCCATTAAGATTGGGCGAGGCTGTTGATGACTGTCAACAGGACCTAAGTCACAGGCCACCCCACGACCTTGGTTATCAGGCCATCACCGGCGGTCATCAGTGGGCCGCAGGGCCGTGCCGATAATGGGAGTCCCCGGCGATGGACCGAGCCCATGAACGTACACCGCACTTTCGACCACCTCTGGCGCGACCGCTGTGATACTTCCAGCCAGCGCAGCCCGCGCGTGCTGATCCGCGTGTTCGTCACTCCCGGCGAGCTGGAGCGCAGCGTGGCGTTCTACGAGCAGCTGCAGGGCGTGGTGGCCGATGCCGGCTTTCCGTTCCCCGATGCCGGCCTGCGCCTGGCCATGGTCGGTGCGTTCCTGCTGATCGAAGGCAGCGATGACGCCCTGGCGCCGTTCACCTCCACCACCGGCACGTTGCTGGTGGATGATGTGCGGCCCTATCACGACAGGCTGGTGGCGGCCGGCGCCGAGATCATCTTCCCGCTGCAGGTGGTACCCACCGGTGCGGCGTTCAATGCGGTGCATCCCGATGGCACCGTGGTCGAGTACGTGCACCATCGCCCGGACCCGCACGGGCGGTGATGGAAAGGCCGGGCTGCCGCCCGGCACCCGAAGAAGCAACGGCAAACGCAACAGCAGAATCAAATGCCGCATTCCGTGGGATGGCGGGGCACTGTGGGTCTGCGGGGACGGCGCAAGTACGTCCATGTAGCCTTGGTCGCCGCATCCATGCGGCTCACACCCCGCA
>DEZI01000005.1:211790-410722 GCA_002364755.1 Stenotrophomonas maltophilia | reverse complement strand
CACAGTGCCCCGCCTTCGACAGCTGGCTGGTGGCCAGTAGATCCACGCCATGCGTGGATGCTTTTCAGGTCAACACGAGATATTCGATTCCGGTGGAGATCCATCCACGCATGGCGTGGATCTACAATTACGCCCATGCCCCACCCCGCCCTGCCCTGGACTGGCACCCTGCTGCTGGATGCACACGCCGCCCTGCTGCGGGGCCATGCCGCTGGCAGCGGCACGCACGCCCACTATGCCCACCAGCTGCTGCTCAGCGATGGCGCGCACTGGCAGGTGGAGATCGACGGCGTGGCGCAGCACGGCCAGCGCCTGTGGCTGCCGTCCTTCGTGCCGCACGCCATCCTCTCGGCGCCGCAGGACGGTTGCACCCTGTTCCTGGAACCGGCTCACGCTGATCTCGAACAGATCCAGCAGCAGCTGCCCACGTTGCCTACCGACATCACCGCCCTGCAGCAACGCCTGCCGCAGCTGAGCCGTGCGCAGCCGCTGGACCGCCGCGTGCAGGTGGCGCTGGAGCGCATCGCCCAGCACCTGCCCGGCCCGGTGCCCGCCGCCGACATCGCCGGGGCCGCGCACCTGTCCACCAGCCAGCTGCACCGGCGCTTCCAGTCCGATCTCGCCGTGACCCTGCGTGGCTGGGTGCTGTGGCAGCGGCTGCGCATCGCCCTGGCCCATCACCTGCATGGGCACAGCCTGACCGAAAGCGCGCATGCCGCCGGTTTCTCCGATCTGGCCCATCTGTCGCGCAGCCTGCGGCGCATGTTCGGCATCGGTGCGGCGCAACTGCAGGGCCTGCAGCTGCGCGCTGCCTGAGGCGCACTCAACGGCGGCGGCGCAGCCCTTCGGGCACCTCGGGTACCTGCCCATGGGGCAGCGCGCGGAACGGTGCCAGCAACTGCCCCGCATATCCGCGCGGATACTCCGGCTGGCTGCCGATACCGAGGTCACGCGTCCCAAGACGATAGTCCGGCGCATCGAAGGCCGTGCCCAGCAGGCGGTCCCAGACGGTCAGGAACAGGCCGAAGTTGACGTCGCCGGCGGTGCCGTAACGCATGTGGTGGAAACGGTGCAGCCGCGCCCAGGCCATCACCCGGCCGAGCACGCCGGGGCGCATGTCCACGTTGGAATGCTGCAGCAGCAGCTGGATGGCGATGGCGAACGCCAGCACCGCCGCCACCGGCAACGGCAGGCCCAGCAGCAGCAACGGCAGCACGCCGCCCACCGCCTCGGCGGCCTGGTGCAGCGGGTGCTTCATCAGGCCGTTGAAGCCGTACATGCGGGTCACGCTGTGGTGCACCGCGTGCAGCCGCCACAGCCAGCCGATGCGGTGGCTGGCGTAGTGCACCAGGGTGATGCCGAGATCGGCGGCGATGATGGCGACCAGCACCTGCAGCGCGAACGGCCACTGCTGCGGCCACGCCTGCCACGGAATGACCGCCGCCAGCAGCGGGACGGCCGCGATCGACAGCAGGTTCAGGCCTTCGTTGACCACGGCGTGCAGGGTGTCACGCAGGCGATCGCCGTGGTCGTGGTTGAACGCCGGGTCGTAGGGCCAGAGGCGTTCGGCCACGAAGGAAACGGCGATGGCGACGGCCAGCAGGGGCAGCAGCCACAGCGGGTCGCCGTGATGGTGACCGACCCAGGCGATGGCGGCGGCAACGAAGCCGGACAGGAACAACGGGGCGTACAGGCGGAGAATCCAGCGTTTCATCGGCAGGCCGTGAGCAAGGGGCCTGCAGGGTGGTCGCCATGCCCCCGGCCGGGATTGAACAAACGGCGCAAGGCGCAGGCGGAGGGGGCGGATCCCCTTCGCAGAAAGGGCTCTGACCCCATTCACGATGACCCCATCCACGCATGGCATGGATCTACCGGCCAGCCCGCCAATTTCATTAGTAATTCTACTCACAAGGCGAGTAGCATGTCGGTCTCAGCCCCTGATCCCGGCCCGTCGATACTCGCTCCATGCCAGCCGTTCCCGCCCATTCCTGCCGCTTCCCGCCTGGCCGGCGCCTCCTCTGGAGGACCGGCTGATGGGTGCCGTCGTCGCGCTCGACCGTCTGCTGGACGGCCGCCAGCTGTGGCGTGGCGCGGCGCGCACCGGGCCGGCCAGCGACCACCTGGCCAGTGGCCACCCGGCGCTGGATGCCCGCCTGCCCGGCGGCGGCTGGCCGGCCAGCGGCCTGTGCGAGGTGCTGCAGGACGCCCCCGGGGTGGGGGAGCTGGCCTTGGTCTGGCCGGCGCTGGCCAGGCTGAGCCAGCGCGACCGGCCGATCGTGCTGGTCGCCCCGCCCTATCGCCCGCACGCCCCGGCCTGGGCCGCGGCCGGCCTCGACCTGGCCCAGCTGCAGATCATCCAGGCCGCGCCGAAGCAGGCCCTGTGGGCGGCCGAACAATGCCTGCGCTCGGCGGCCTGTGCCGCGGTGCTGTGCTGGCCGCAGCCGCAGCAGGCCGATGACCGTTCGCTGCGCCGCCTGCAGGTCGCTGCCGACAGCGGCCAGTGCCTGGGCTTCGTGTTCCGCGACGTGCGCGCCGCGCGCAATCCCTCCCCGGCCAGCCTGCGCCTGCAGCTCGACCACGGCCAGGTACGGGTGCTGAAGTGCCGCGGCGGCCTGCCACCGGCGCAACCGCTGCCGCTGGCCCTCGCCCACTGAGGCCGCGCCATGCATTGGGCCTGCCTGTTGTTGCCGCAGCTGGCGCTGGACAGCGTGCTGCGCCTGCAGCCGGACCCGCAGCGGCCGCTGGTGCTGCTGCAGGGCCCGGCGCAGCGCCGCGTGCTGCGTGCGGTCAGTCCGGCGGCGCGCGCGGCCGGCCTGCGCCCGGGCATGCTGCTGTCTGCCGCGCAGGTGCTGGTGCAGGACATGCAGCTGCACGACTACGATCCCAGCGCCGAACAGCACACCCGCCAGCTGCTCGCCAGCTGGGCCTATGCCTACAGCTCGCAGGTCAGCCTCGATTTCCCGCATGCGCTGGTGCTGGAAATCGGCGCCAGCCGTGCCCTGTTCGGTGACTGGCTGAAGATCGAGAAACGCCTGCGCGATGGCCTGCACGAGCTGGGCTTCCGCCACCGCCTGGTAGCCGCACCCACCCCGCATGCCGCACGCGTGCTGGCCAACGTGCACGATGGCCTCGGCGTCGACAGGCTGCAGCTGCCGGCGCTGCTCGCGCAGCTGCCCTTGTCGCGCTGCGGCCTGCCCGCCGAAGCGGTCACCGTGCTCGGCCGCTCCGGCCTGCGCACGCTGGGCGCCGCCCTCGACCTGCCACGCGACAGCCTGGCCCGGCGCTTCGCCCCCGATGTGCTGCAGCAGCTGGACGCGCTGCGTGGCCTGCCAGTGCCGCCACTGCGCTATTACCAGCCCCCGGACCGCTTCGATGCGCGCATCGAATTCGAGTACGAGATCGAATCCAGCCAGGCCCTGTTGTTCCCGCTGCGCCGCCTGCTGCTGGACCTGGCCGCCTTCCTCTGTTCGCGCGATGGCGGCGTGCAGCGCTTCGACCTGTATTTCGAACATGACCTGCTGCCGGCCAGCGTGCTGACCGTCGGCCTGCTGGCACCCGAGCGCGATGCCGCGCTGCTGTTCGAGATCGCCCGCAACCGCATGGAAGCCTTCGCCCTGCCCGCCGGCAGCCGGGCGCTGCGCCTGCAGGCCGAACACCTGCCGCCGTTCGTGCCGGCCGCGCGCGATCTGTTCGACACCCGACCGGCACAGGCGATGCCGTGGACCCAGCTGCGCGAGCGCCTGCGCGCACGCCTCGGCGATGACGCCGTGCAGCCGCTGGCGGTGCAGGCCGACCATCGCCCCGAATGTGCCAGCGGCACCCAGCCGGCGGCCAAGCCCCCGGCGTACTGGCCGCTGCGCCCCGGCTGGCTGCTGGACACGCCGCAACCGCTGCGTGACCCACGCCTGCGCATCGTCGCCGGGCCGGAGCGGATCGAATCGGGCTGGTGGGACCAGGCCGACGCGCGCCGCGATTACTACGTGGTGGAAACCGCCCACGGCCAGCGCGGCTGGGCCTTCCGCCCGCGCAACGATCCGCATGCGCCGTGGATGCTGCACGGCTGGTTCGGTTGAACCGCCATGACCACCATCGCCCCTGCATATGCCGAACTGCACTGCTTGTCGGCCTTCAGTTTCCAACGCGGCGCGTCCACCGCCGATGAGCTGTTCGCGCGCGCCGCCGGCCAGGGTTACCGCGCCCTGGCGATCACCGATGAGTGCTCGCTGGCCGGCATCGTGCGTGCCTGGCAGGCGGCGAAAACGCACGGCGTGGCGCTGGTCATCGGTGCCGAATTCCAGGTCGAGGATGGGCCGAAGATCGCCCTGCTGTGCACCGACCAGAACGCCTATGCCAGCCTGTGCCAGCTGATCACCACCTGCCGGCGGCGCGCGGGCAAGGGCGAGTACCGCTGCGTGCGCGAGGATCTGCACGGCCTGGCCGAGGGCCTGCTGTGCCTGTGGCTGGACCGTCAGCCCGATGCCAGCCACCTGCCGCTGCTGCGCAGCGGCTTCAACGACCGCCTGTGGCTGGCGGTGGAACTGCACCACGAACACGACGACGTGCGCCGCCTGCAGCAGCTGCAGGCCTTCGGTGAACGCCACGCGTTGCCGCTGGTGGCCTGCGGTGACGTGCACATGCATGTGCGCCGCCGCCGCGCCCTGCAGGACACGCTGACCGCGATCCGCCACCGCTGCAGCGTGGCCGAAGCCGGTTGGCGCCTGTTCCCCAACGGCGAGCGCCACCTGCGCCCGCGCAGCGCGCTCGCCCAGCTGTATCCCCCCGGGTTGCTGGCCGAGACCCTGTGCATCGCCGAACGCTGCCACTTCACCCTGGACCAGCTGCAGTACACCTATCCACGCGAGCTGGTGCCCGACGGGCAGACCCCGGACAGCTGGCTGCGCGCACTGGTGGAAGAAGGCATTCCCGAGCGCTGGCCCAGAGGCATCCAGCCGGCGCAGCGCGCGCAGATCGAACACGAGCTGGCGTTGATCGCCAAGAAGAACTACGCCTCCTACTTCCTCACCGTGCAGGACATCGTGCGCTTCGCCCGCAGCCAGCAGATCCTCTGCCAGGGGCGTGGCTCGGCGGCCAATTCGGCGGTGTGCTTCGTGCTCGGCGTCACAGAGATCGACCCGGCGCGCAGCAACCTGCTGTTCGAGCGTTTCATTTCCGATGAGCGCGACGAGCCACCGGATATCGACATCGATTTCGAGCACGAGCGTCGCGAGGAAGTGCTGCAGTACGTGTTCAACCGCTACGGCCGCGAGCGCGCCGCGCTCACCGCCGTGGCGATCAGCTACCGCGGCCGCAGCGCGATCCGTGATGTCGCCCGCGCGCTCGGCCTGCCGATGGACCAGGTCAATGAGCTGGGTGCGGCGATGGACCACTGGGGCGGCAACATCCCGCTGCCGGACACCCTGCGCGAACGCGGCTTCGATCCGGACACGCCGCTGATGCGGCGCCTGCTGTCACTCACCGAAGAGCTGATCGACTTTCCCCGCCACCTGTCGCAGCACCCGGGTGGTTTCGTGATTTCCGAACACCCGCTGTCCACCCTGGTCCCGGTGGAGAACGCAGCCATGGCCGGGCGCACCGTCATCCAGTGGGACAAGGACGACCTCGATGCCACCGGCCTGATGAAGGTCGACTGCCTGGCGCTGGGCATGCTCACCGCCATCCGCAAGTGCCTGGCCATGCTGCAGCAGCACGGCCTGCACGAAGGGCGCATGGATGCGATTCCAGACGAGGATGGCCCGACCTACGACATGATCTGCGCCGCCGAAACCATTGGCGTGTTCCAGATCGAATCGCGCGCGCAGATGGCGATGCTGCCACGCATGCAGCCGCGCACCTTCTACGACCTGGTGATCGAAGTGGCGATCGTGCGCCCGGGTCCGATCCAGGGCGACATGGTGCACCCCTACCTGGAGCGCCGGCGGATCCTGCGCGAACAGGGCCCCGAGGCACTGAACGATCCGGACAACCCGCTCTATCCACCCCAGCTGGAGCGCGTGTTCGCGCGCACCCTGGGCGTGCCGCTGTTCCAGGAACAGGTGATGCAGCTGGCGGTAGATGCCGCCGGCTACAGTGCCGGCGAAGCCGATGCACTGCGTCGCTCGATGGCCGCGTGGAAACGCCATGGCGGGCTGGAGCCACATCGCGAGAAGCTGTTGACCGGCATGCTCGACCGCGGCTACAGCCTGGAATTCGGCGAACGCCTGTTCGAGCAGATCAAGGGCTTCGGCAGCTATGGCTTTCCCGAGAGCCATGCCGCCAGCTTCGCCCTGCTCACCTATGCCAGCTGCTGGCTGAAGTGCCACTACCCGGCCGCGTTCACCGCCAGCCTGATCAACAGCCAGCCGCTGGGTTTCTACAGCCCCGACCAGCTGCTGCAGGATGCACGCCGTCATGGCATCACGGTATTGCCGGTAGACGTGCGCCACAGCGACTGGGACTGCACCCTGGATTTCAGCAAGGGAACAGCGGCAATCCGGCTCGGCCTGCGCCTGATCGATGGCTGCAGCGAAACGGCAGTGCAGGCACTGATGCGCGAACGCGCGCGCCGCCCGTTCGATGATGTCGGCGATCTCTGCCAGCGCACCGGGCTGGACCGGCGCCAGCAGGGCCTGCTGGCCGATGCAGGTGCGCTGCGTGGGCTCAGCGGCCACCGCCATCGTGCACGCTGGGATATTTCCGGCGTGGAAAACCGGCTGCCGCTGTTCGACCAGGCCCGCGCCACTACCGAAGCCCGCGTGGCCCTGCCGCTGCCCAGCGCGTGGGAGGACATGCAGGCCGATTACCGCAGCACCGGCACTACGCTCGGCCGCCATCCGATCAGTTTCCTCCGCGCGCAGTTGCGCAGCCGTGGCTGCCTCGACGCCGCGCAGCTGGCAGGCCACGGGCATGGACGCCGCGTGCGCATCGCCGGCCTGGTGCGCATGCGCCAGCGCCCGCAGACCGCCAGCGGCGTCACCTTCCTCACCCTGGAAGACGAGACCGGCATGGTCAATGCCGTGATCTGGCGGCACGTGGCCGACCGCCAGCACCGCGTGCTGGTCGATACCCAGCTGATGCAGATCGACGGCCGCCTGGAACGCGTCGATGGCGTGCAGCATGTAATCGTGCAGCGCATGCTGTGCCTGGATGAACTGCTGCAGGGCCTGCGCAGCCACAGCCGCGATTTCCATTGACCGCGCGGCCCTACCCTTCCGCTTTTGCATCCGCTATCGTCGGCACATCCAAGGAAGGACGAACGATGGCCCGCGCACTGATGCTGACCACCCTGGGGGTGTCGACCCTCGCCCTGCTCGTTTCCGGCTGGACCGCCTGGAACCTGCACCACAGCCAATCACCGCAACGGGTGATCGAAGCCCGCGGCCTGGTCATCCACGATGACAAGGGCCAGGCCCGCGTCATCCTCGGCGCTCCCGTGCCCGATCCGCTCAGCAAGGGCAGACCGCAGGGCCCGCGTGCCACCGCACTCTCAGGCATGATCCTGCTCGGACCCGATGGCTCCGAACGCGGCGGCTACGGCACCAGCGACCGCGGTGGCGAAGCCCTGCTCACCTTGGACGATGCCAGTGGCACCACCGAAGTGTTCAAGGTCGTGGCCAACCCCGATCGCGGCGCGAGCCTGATGGTGCGGCACCAGAACAACACCGGCGCCATGCTCACCTCATGGCAGGGCAAGCCGGAACTGGTGTTCCTGGATGACACCGGCCAGACCTACTACGTGCGACCGGGCGCCAACGCCGCGCCCTGAGCGCCCGCCCTTGCAGAGTCGAGCTTGCTCGACTCTACCCACCGCACACGGCCGCCAGGTCATCGGCCAGCCTGCGCAGCTCCGCCGCCCCCAGCGCCGCACAGGTGATGCGCACGCCATGCGCCGGCGCCGCCACCGCAAACACTTCACCACCACGCACATGCCAGCCACGTGCCGCCAGCGCAAGTACCTGCGCGTGGCTGTCACCCGGCAGCGGCAGCCACAGGTTCAAGCCTTCCATCGGCAGCGGCGTCTGCAATCCGCGCGCGCGCAGCAGTTCCTGCAATGACTGCAGGCGCTGCTGGTAACGCTCACCCGCAGCGGTGATCTTCGTCCGTTGCGGCGTCGATTCCAGCACCGCGCTGGCCGCATCCTGCAGGAGGTGGCTGACCCAGCCGGTGCCGGCCGCCAGACGCAGGCGCAGCACGCTGGCAGTGGCAGCATCACAGCCCAGCCACGCCAGCCGCAGATCCGGCCCCAGCGCCTTGGACAGCGAACGCAGCAGCGCCCAGCGCCGGCCATCATCCGGAAGCACGGAATGGTAGGGCTGCTGCGAAAGCAGCGCGTAGTGATCGTCGATCAACACGGCCACCTGCGGGTAACCGGCCAGCAGCTGCCGCAGCGCCCGCGCCCGCTTCGCATCCAGGCTGGCGCCGGTGGGGTTGTGCGCACGCGGGGTCAGCAGCACCGCACGCGCACCGGCCTCCAGCGCCGCACGCAGCGCCTCCACCTGCATGCCATGCGCGTCCACCGCCACCGGCAGCGCCGCATGCCCGCCCGCGGCCAGCACGTTCAGACTGCCGAGGAAGCACGGATCCTCGATCGCGATACGGTCACCCGCCAGTAGCCACGCCGCCAGCAGGCGCTCGATGCCATCCACCGCCCCATGGGTCAGTTCCAGCGCATAGCCGGCCGGGCAATGCGGGTCCAGCGAGGCGCGCGCCAGCCGCTGCATGCGCACATCCACCGTCTCCGCCCCGTACAGCCGCGGGGCCGCGGCCTGAACGCGCAGCGTGGGAAGAAGCCGCGGGTCCGGGTTGCCCCCGGCCAGGTCGTGCAGGGCCAGCCCCGGCGCGCTGCCCTCGCGAGCCATGGCCTGTGCCGGCCCACGCACCACCGTGCCACGGCGGCCCCCGGTGCTGGCCAGGCCAGCACCGTCCAGGCGCTTGTAGGCGGCCGCCACGGTATTCCGGTTCACCCCCAGCTGCTCGGCCAGCTCCCGCACCGGCGGCAGCACGCTGCCCGCGGCCAACTGGCCGTTGCCAATGCCCTCACGGATGCTGTCGAAAATGGCCTCGGCGCTACGCCCGGTGATTTTCATTTTGTCCTATGCCAAACTAAGCCTTGTCCTGTGCCAGTGTATCCCACCCTGGCCATCCCGCACCGGAGGTCCCCCATGCCCCTAGCCGCCGCCGACTGGCCCGTCGCCCAGTCGGTCGAACAGATCGCTGCCAACCTGGTCACCGTGCGCCAGCGCATCGCCGATGCCTGCATGCGCGCCGGCCGCGACCCGGCCAGCGTGCGCCTGCTGCCGGTCAGCAAGACCGTCGACGAGGCGCGCATCCGCATGGCCGTGGCCGCCGGTTGCCACGACCTGGGCGAGAACAAGGTGCAGGAAGCCCAGCGCAAGGCCGAAGCCATGACCGACCTCGGCGTGCACTGGTCGGTCATCGGCCACCTGCAGACCAACAAGGCCCGCCATGTCGCCCGCTTCGCCAGCGAATTCCAGGCCCTGGACAGCCTGCGCGTGGCCGAGGCCCTGCAGCAGCGGCTGCAGCTGGAAGACCGCACGCTGGAGGTGTTCGTGCAGGTCAACACCTCGGCCGAACCCAGCAAATACGGCCTGGAACCGGACGCCGTCGCCGCCTTCGTGCAGCAGCTGCCCGCCTTCGACCGCCTGCGCGTGCGCGGCCTGATGACCCTGGCGATCTTCACCACCGACGTCGAACGCGTGCGCGCCTGCTTCGTGCGCCTGCGCGAACTGCGCGACCAGCTGCAGCACAGCGCACCGGCGGGCATCGAACTGTCAGAACTGTCGATGGGCATGTCCGGCGATTTCGAGGTCGCCATCGAAGAAGGCGCCACCGTGGTCCGCGTCGGCCAGGCGATCTTCGGCGCGCGCACGACACCGGACAGTTTCTACTGGCCCAGCGCAGGGGAACCCGCATGACGCCCGCTGCCGGCAAGCATGCCGTGGTGCTGCAGCACGTTGCCTTCGAAGATCTGGGTACGCTGCAGCCGCTGCTGCTCGCGCAGGGCTGGACTGTGCAGGTCCTGCAGGCCGGCGTCGATCCGCTGCAGGCCGCCGAAGCGGCCGACCTGCTGGTGGTACTCGGCGGCCCGATCAGCGTCAATGACACGGCCCTCTACCCATTCCTGGCCGACAGCATCGCCCTGCTGCAATGCCGCCTGCAGCAGCAGCGTCCGACGCTGGGCATCTGCCTGGGCGCGCAGCTGATGGCGCGCGCCCTGGGCGCCACCGTCGCGGCCAGTGGCGGCAAGGAGATCGGCTTCGCGCCGCTGCTGCTCAACGAAGACGGCCAGCGCTCGCCGTTGCAGGCCCTGCAGGGCATCCCGGTGCTGCACTGGCATGGCGAAGCCTTCGAACTGCCCGACGGTGCGCAGCGCCTGGCCAGCACGCCGGCCTGCCGCCACCAGGCCTTCGCCGTCGGCCACCATGCCCTCGGCCTGCAATGCCATCCGGAACTGGATGCGCACCTGTTCGAGCGCTGGCTGATCGGCCACGCCCTCGAGCTGGCACAGGCCGGCATCGATCCCAACGACCTGCGTGCGCAGGCCCGTCGCTACGGCGCGCCGCTGGCCGCTGCAGCCAACGCCATGTTCGCGCAGTGGCTGCAGCACCTGCCGGAGACCCACTGATGCATTACCGTCTGACCATACATCGCCACGGTCACTACTGGGGGCAGTTCGACTGCGAGGGCCCCGGTGCTCTGCACCATCTGGACGCCCTCGCCGCACGCCTGCCCGCCGAAGAGGGCTTCCAGCTGCAGCGCCTGAAGGGCGTGGGCGAGGAACGCATCCTGTCCAGCGGCACCGACGGCCTGCGCGTGCTGGCGGCGCAGATCCAGTACAAGCCGCTCTGAGGCCGGAGGCCTGCTCTCACCGCAGCTGTAGAGTCGAGCTTGCCCGACTCTACCTCCGGATCAGGCTTTCAGCACCTCCACCCGATACGAGACGCCATCGCCGTCGTGCTCGATGATCAACCCGTGCACGTCCGATTCGAAGCCCGGGAAACGCGCATTCTGCTCACGGGCGATCCGCAGCGACTGGATGATCGGCTCATCGCTGGCACCGAACCGCTCACCCGGCATGATGGTCGGGATGCCCGGTGGGTACGGCACCAGCATCGTGGCGGCAATGCGGCCGCTGACCTGCTCGATGTCGACCCGCTCGATCTCGCCCTTGACCAGGTGGTTGTAGGCATCGGCCGGTGTCATCACCGGGGTCGGCAGATCCACGTACATCCCGCGCATCACCTTGGCCACCGCGAATTCCTGGTTGAACGCGTGCAGCGCATCGCACAGGTCACGCAGGCCCCAGCCGGCGTAGGCAACCGGATAGTCGGCAGCCAGTGTCGGCAAGGCCTGGCTCAGGGGCGCATTGCGGTCATACAGTTCCTTGAACGCCATCAGCTCGGTCACCAAAGTGCTCCACTTGCCCTTGGTGATGCCCATCGAGAACAGGAACAGCACCGAGTACAGGTTGGTCTTCTCCACCGTGATTCCGCGGCTCCACAGGAACTTGCTCAGCACCGCCGCCGGAATGCCCAGCCTGCCCATGCTGCCGTCCATCGACAGACCCGGGGTCAGTAGGGTCACCTTGATCGGGTCGATCAGCACGTAGTCGTCGACCAGGTTCTCGAAGCCGTGCCAATGACCATCGGGCTGCAGGTACCACTCCTCGCGCTTGGCCACCATCGGCGCCGGCGTATCGCCCTTGTCCAGGCTGCGTTCGACCTGGGTGGGTTGCCACACGCTGAACCACCAGTCCTCGCGCCCGAGGTCGTCGCGCACGTGCAGCATGGCGCGACGGAAGGCGATCGCCTCGTCATGCATCTCCTGCACCAGCGAACGGCCGGCATCGCCCTCCATCATCTTGGACGCCACGTCGCAGGCCGCGATCACCCCGTAATGCGGGCTGGTCGAGGTGTGCATCATGAACGACTCGTTGAAACGCTCGGCGTCCAGGTTGCGCTGCGCCGAGTTGCGTACATGGATCATCGACGCCTGCGAGAACGCGGCCAGCAGCTTGTGGGTCGAATGGGTGGTGAAAATGATCGCGTCCTGCTCGCGCGGCTTGCCCTTGGCCATGCCATAGTGGTTCTCGTAGAACGGATGGAACGCGGCGTAGGCGTACCAGGCCTCGTCGAAGTGCAGGAAATCGACCGCACTGCCGATCTCATCGGCGATCTTCTCGGCGTTGTAGCACAGGCCGTCGTAGGTTGAATTGGTGACCACCGCGATGCGCGGTTTGGAACCGGCCTTGTACGCCTGGCTGGCCAGGGGATTGGCGGCGATGCGCTGCTGCAGTGATTCCGGCGTGAACTGGTCCAGGCTGATCGGGCCAATGATGCCGTGCGCATTGCGGCTGGGGGTGAAGTACACCGGCACCGCGCCGGTCATGATCAGCGCATGCAGCAGCGACTTGTGGCAGTTGCGGTCGACGAACACCACGTCGCCGCGCGCCACCGTGCCGTGCCAGACAATCTTGTTGGCGGTGGAGGTGCCGTTGGTGACGAAGAAGGTGTGGTCGGCACCGAAGTTGCGTGCGGCCTCTTCCTCGGCATCCTTGATCGGGCCGGTATGGTCGAGCAGCGAGCCCAGTTCCGGCACCGAGATCGACAGGTCGCTGCGCAGGGTGTTCTCGCCGTAGAACTGGTGGAAGGCGCGCCCCACCGGCGATTTGGTGAAGGCCACGCCACCGGCATGGCCCGGCGTATGCCAGGAATAGTTCGATTCGGCGGCGTGGTGGATCAGCGCCTTGAAGAACGGCGGCAGCAGGTTCTTCATGTAGTCTTCGGCCGCGCGCATCACCTGCCGCGCGATGAAGCTCTTGGTGTCCTCGAACAGGAAGATGAAGCCATGGATGTGCTTGAGCAGCTTGCTCGGCACCTTCTCGATGGTGCGCCGCTCGCCGTACAGGAACACCGGCAGGTTGGCCCGGCGCGCGCTCTGTTCGCGCAGGAATGCAGTCAGCCGCTGGAACTCGCCGTCCACTTCCTCGCTGCCATCGATGGAGATCAGCACCACCGAGGCGGCCACGTAGGTGCGGGCACCGGCACGCGCATCATCCAGGTTCAGCCCGCACAGCACGCGCTGGTCGTTGCCACGCAGTTCCTCCACCAGCGCGCGGATCAGGATGCCGCCGATGCGCGGCGACTCGTAGTCGTTGTCGATGACAATGACCGGGTAATCCAGGGACTTGAAGTACACGTTGATTCTCCTTGTCGAACTCAGGAACGCTGGGCGCCGGCGCCGATGGCTGATGCCTCGCGGGCGCGCTGCCGCTGCTGGCGGCGCTCCTCGCTGAAGAAGGGATAGAACACGGTGATGAACAGCACGAACAGGAAGGCGTACTGCACGATGCTTCCCGACGAACCGTAGATCGCCCACAGGCAGTACACGACGGTCAGGCTGGTCAGGGTCCAGAACGCACCGGTGTGCACCAGGGTGTGCGAGCGCTCGACCACGAAGTAGCAGGCCACGCACGAATAGATGTACGGCAGCAGGGTCAGCACCACGGCTGCCGAGGTGATCACATCGAACTGCGCCGATGCGGTTTCCGAGGTCGAGGTGACCAGCACCGCCAGGGTCATCAGCACCGCCACGATCAGCACGCCCTTGACCGGCACGTCGTCCTTGTTGGTCTTGCTGAAGATGCTCGGGAACAGTCCGTCATCGGATGCCGCCTTGGCGCTCTGCGCCGTCAGCAGGATCCAGCCGCCCAGCGAACCAGCGGCACCGACGAAGGCGCACAGGCTGACCAGGGCCCCGCCCCAGCCACCGACAGCCTTGGCCGCGGCCAGCGCGAACGGCGCGTCGGACACCTGCAGTTCCGCATTCGGCACCATGCCCATGATCACCGAGGAACTGGCGATGTAGGCAATGGCGGCCAGGAACACGCCGGCCAAGGTGGCGCGGGCCACGTTCTTTTCCGGATTCTCGACCACGCCCGCGGTCACCGAGGCCGACTCGACACCGATGAAGGCCCACAGCGTCAGTGCCGCCGCGCTGGAGATCGCACCGAAGTTCGACTCACCCGACACGTTGTAGGCACCCTTGAAGATATCGGCGTCGAAGAAGAACCAGCCGAAGATGGCGATGCCCAGGATGGGTACCAGTGCGAAGCTGGTGGTGACTGTCTGCACCCGGCTGACGAAGGCCGGCCCGATCATGTTGGCGAAGCTGAGCGCCCACACCAGCACCAGCACCGCGATGCAGCGCACCAGCGGTTCGGACAGGATAGGGAAGAAGTAGCTGAAGTAACCCACCGCCGCGATCGGAATGGCGACATTGCCGATCCAGTTGGCGAACCAGTAGATGGTGTTGGTCTGGAAGCCCATGTAGGGCCCGAACCAGTCACGCGCATACGCATACGGGCCGCCTGCCTTGGGCGCCAGCTTGCCCAGCTTGGCAAACACGAAGGCCAGCAGCAGCGCGCCAGCCGTGGTGATCAGCCAGCCCCAGATGGAGGCGGTGCCGATCTTGGCCAGGCTGGAGGGCAACAGGAATACACCGGAGCCCATCATGTTGCCGGCGACGAGGAAGGTGGCTCCGACCACCCCGATTTTCTTTGCTTCTGCCATGACACTCTCCTGAAGCTGGCATTGGCCCGGCAGCACCGGGCATGGGGACTGGCTGCGCCGGCGTCGACCGCGCTGGCGGCTATCTGATGAAGTTGTATTGCAGGCTGCCCTGTACCCGGACGGTGTCGCCGCGCGCGCCGCCCTGCTGTTCCAGGCGTCCGTACAGCAGCTCCATGCCCATCGTCCACGACGGTGCCGGGCTCCAGATCAGATTGAACACGCCGTAGCGGCTTTCGCGGAACGCCTCAGCGGCCAGTGCGCTGTTCCGCTCCAGGGTCAGCTGGCCGAAGATCAGGTTCGAGCGCCACAGCTGCGACCAGTAATGGGTGTAGCCGATGAAGCCTCCGTGCAGGTCCAGCGCATCGAGTCGCCCGTTGGCATCGACCACCGCATCCAGCCCGGAACCGGTGAGGTCGGCGGTGTAGCGGCTCAGGCCACGCCCGCCCAGCGCACCGAACAGCAGCAGATCGCGTTCGCCTGCCGCCGCCGAGCCGCTGAGCTGCAGGCCTCCGCCCGTGCGGCGGTCGCGCTCGCCCTCACCGTCATAGGCCAGGCTGCGGGCCACCGCACCCAGCTGCAGATGACCCCAGTCGCGTTCCATGCGGGCGGTAACGCTGACGTCGGGCACACGGTTGGCGGCCGCCCGTGTCTCGCTGGCCCCGGCCAGTTCAGTGTCCGGATCCTCGGCGGCCAGGGTCAGCGTATTGCCCTTGCCCATCGTGAAGCTGTGGTGGATGCCGGGCACCAGCAGATAGCCCGCGCCGCCCGGCCCGGCAAAGTCGAGGGTGTCGGGCAGGCTGTCGGCGTCCATGAAGCTGGAATAGCCGTAACCGGCATAGGTATTGCCGAGCTGGCCATAGGCATGGCGCAGGCGGAACTGGTAGCCGTCGCTGCTGCCGAAGAAGTCGTTTTCCAGGTAGAAGCGCAGGTTGCCGTGCGTCGTGGGCCGGCGCGCCTCGAAGCTGAAGCGGGTCTGCTTGGCGTGGATGTTGAAGTTGGACACATCGCGGTGGCTGCCGCCCACGGGTATCGACGAAGGGATGAACTGGTCCTCGTCGCCGGCCGCGCGTGAATCGGCGATGGCATCGAGCTTGGCGTAGCCACCGATGCGGATGACGGTGTCCGTGCCGGGAATGGCGAAGAAGCCTTTCAGGTCAGGATCGGTCGGGCCTGCAGCGCTGTCCGGGCGCGACGCTGCAGTGGAGGGATCGGCCACCGATTCACGCTGTGGCAGGACTGGCGATGCCACGCCGGGTACCTGGGTGGGATGCAGCACAGCGGTCGCGGCTGGCGTGATGGGCGCGGCGGCTGGCGGGGCAGCGGAGGCCGTCGTCGCCGCGCCGGCAAGGACTCCGCGCTGTTCGAGACGGTCCAGGCGCTGCTGCATGCTTTCCAGTGCCTGGCGCATGGCCACGATCTCGCGCCGCAGAGCCTGCGCGTCCTCCTCTTCGGCATGGGCCGGCGTTGCCGCCATCGCCGCCATGCACGCCAGACTCAGTCCTGCCAAGCGCATTGCATCCTCCATGGACGAACACCTGCCAGACACTGCCGGGCGGGACGCCTGCGCGTTCCCGACAGCGACCTGCCGTTGCTGGGTTGCGGAGTACTGCGTCGATACCCGCAGGCAGCCTGCATGCTGCAGGCAACAGGACGATGACATCGCCCTGTTGTTGCCGTGGGCAGTTCGACTGCGGCTGCGGTGCCAGCGGGGTGGCGACCGCAGGCGTCTGGGTAGCAAGCCCGAAGTGAGGGTGTCGTGAATGACCCGGCACGAATCACCTGCTCCTGGCACATCCGCGACGCTGTCCCTGTCGTGTTGACGCTGGAATCCATGCATCAAGGCTAGCGAGCCTGTCGCTTTAAGCCTTGATTGCGATCAAGTCACGATGTTTGATCTCAGTCACTATTCATACGTGATACCGCACCGCCCACTGCGCAGCCGTATCCAGCCGCACGGTCGCAGAACGCAACAGGCCCGCACGTCGCCATGCGGGCCTGCTGTTGTTGATCACGGGTGAGCGGCGCGGTCAGCGCGGACCCAGCACCTTCAGCAGGTCGTCGCCCTGCGGCAGGCCAGCACGACGCTCGACGCTGCCCTCTGCATTCTGGAACAGGATGCCCGGCGTACCCTGGAAGCCCATTTCCACCATCAGCACCTGGTTGGCGTCGAGCTTGCCAGCGACGTCGCGGCTGATGCTCGGCAGCGGCTTGATGCCACCGCGGTCGAACTGGTGCTCGTTCTCCAGCAGCGCGGCACTGGGGTCGCGGGCGGACAGGATGGCCGCGGCCTTAGCCGGGCTGTCTTCACGGATCACGCCGACCATGATGTGACGCAGCTGCACCCTGCCTGCATCAACCCAGGGACGGGCCGCGTCCCAGAACTTGTGGCAATACGGGCAATTTGCGTCACTGAAGGTGTAGACGATCCGCGGGGCGTCAGCCTTGCCGTCACGCACCCACGCGCTGGCTTCCAGCTTGGACCACATCTTGGCCGACATCGGCGCGGACACCAGCTTCTCCACCGCCTCGGCGGCCACGTCGTTGCCCTCGGCATCGAACAGGTTGCCGACCAGCACATGCTTGCCATCCGCGGTGACATACGCCGCCGCCGGCTGCTGGCCACCGACCACGCCGGCAAAGCCGCGCAGGCCACCCGGCGCATCAAATTCGGAAACCACCTCGAAGCCGTGCTTCTCGATGCCCTTCAGGACCGCAGGGCGCTCACCCTTACCTGCCGCAGGGGCCGACGCGGTGCCGGCGGGCATCTTGGCCGGCGGCGTCTGTGCCTGGCTGCAGGCGGTCATGGCCAGCAGCATCGGCAGGATCAGGACCGCAGGCGCGGCGCGCAGGGAAATCGACAGCATGGGGACTCCAAAAGGAAATGCCCACGCAGGCTACCGCAGCCTGCGCAGTTTGTGTTCAAGACCGGCCTGGGTCAGTTCGCCGAGGTGCAGATCCTGCAGGCGCCCCTGCGCATCGAAGAACAGGGTCGAGGGATAGGCGCGCACGCCCAGCGCGGTGGAGGCCGACGCAGGCTCGTCGAGCAGGACATCGCGCAGCGCAAGCTGCTCCGTGGCCAGGAACTGCTGCACTTCATCCTGGCCTTCGCCCTGGTTGAGGAAGACGAACTGCAGTTCGGGGTGGGACTGCTGCGCACGGGCCAGAACCGGCATTTCGCGCCGGCATGGGCCACACCAGCTGGCCCAGAGATTCAGCACCACGGGCTTGCCACGGAATCGTTCGAGGTCCAGCGGCTGCCCCTGCAGATCCACCACCTGCACCGCCGGCAGGGAAAGCGTGTTGGCCTGCCACTGCGACAGACCATGACTGCCCACGCCCCACAGCAGCGCACCGGCGAGTGCGCTGCACAGCACCGGAACACGCAGCGAAGGATTGCGACGCAGGCGCCAGACCCCCCACCCCAGCGCGGCAGCCAGCACGACGGCCACGTGATAGCCGCCATCGGCAATCTGCAACATGCTCCACGGCGCGTCACGATAGAAGGCGAAGTTGGCGGCGATGAAGGACACACGACCGCAGAGCAGGCCGATAAGCAGCATGTCCAGCACCTGGCCCGCGCCCGAAGGACGCGGCGGCACGGGCTGGCGCGCCGGCCAGAGCCGCGCGATTCCCATCGCCAGCAGCAGACAGATCAGGATTACCACTACCGGCATCGGCACCGGCCCCACACTTGCCATTACATCACCTGCACCACATTCCAGAGTCCTGCATGGTCGGAGCGCCGCGCCCGTGTTGCAAGCGCGGCATCCCGCCCGCGGTCGTCAGGCCGCGTCCAGCCGCGAGTCCGCAACCGGTACCACCGGCACGGCCCGCGATGCCATCGCCGCCGGCGCCGGCAACGCGCGCTCACGCCGCTTGCAGTTCACGTGCCGCCGGTAGTTGGCCGGCGTCATGCCGACGATACGCAGGAACAGGCGACGGAACGCGCTCTGGTCCGCATAACCCACGCCCCAGGCCACCTCGTCGATGCTGGCGCCCTGCTGCAGCAGGGTCTGCGCCTTGGCCACGCGCAGCCGCTGGCAGTACTCGATGGGGCGCAGCCCGGTGGCTTTCAGGAAGCGCCGCTGCAGCGTCCGCGGCTCAAGACCGGAGACCTCGCAGATGGCCGGCAGCGTCGCCCCGCGTGCGGACGTGGTGTGCAGCCAGCGCTGGGCCTTGAGCACATCACGGTCGCCGTGGGCGAAGTTGGCACTGAACCGCTCCAGGTCCTGCTGCACGCCCGCCGGTACGACGATGCCCAGCTGCTGAGCGACCGCGCTGGCCACGCCCTGCCCGTGCAGGCGATACAGCAGGCGCAGGCCCAGGTAACGCCATGCCTGCGGCCCGGCCACGGTGAGCAGGTCGCCATCATCGACCAGCGCACGTTCGCTGGGGGCCCAGCTGGCGGACTGGCCCAGCAGGCCCGGATGGCGCCGCAGATCGGGGCCCGATACGGTGCGCCCGGCCAGCAGGCCCGCCCGTGCCAGCACGCCGACGCCGTCGGCCGCCGCGGCCAACAGGCTGCCGCCGTCGTAATGCGCACGCAGCCAGTCCAGCAGGACCTCCTCGGCGCGCACCGAAACCACCGGGCTGACCTGGCCCGGCAGGGCGATCACGGCAGGAATCGCCGCATCCAGCATTTCCGCGCCGGCGATGCGGTTCACACCCCGGTTACTGGCTGGCACGATCCAGCGGGTAACCAGCACGCGGGCAGTGGGGCGCCGCTGCTGCTGGGCCAGGCGATTGGCCACATGGGCCATTTCAGCCAATACCGAAGCTGCAGACGGATCTCCCCCCGGATACTCGACCACGGCAACCTCGACGAAACCCTCGTTGTTCAGTCCCTCCACACTCCCCTCCTCCGTTCGTTCAGGCCGTCGAGCGGCCGGTTCAGGCGAAGGGTAGGAAGTGCCGCAACGGCAGGGCTATGAAGAAAGTTGCAAAGTGCGCTGAATGGGGGAAACCCATAAACCCTTGACTCTTGACCAGACTCCAGGGTTGACAATGGCGGCATCCACCAGGAGTGAGCCATGAATATTGGACAGCTGGCCCGCGAGGCCGGGGTGCCGATCGACACCGTCCGCTACTACGAACGCCAGCAGCTGCTGCCCACCGCGGCACGCTCTGCCGGCGGCTACCGCATCTTCGGCAAGCAGGACCTGCGCCGGCTGCGGTTCATCCGCCGGGCCAAGGCGCTGGGCTTCAGCCTGGAGGAGATCGCCGAGCTGCTGGCACTGAGCGACCGCCAGAAGCAGGACATGGCCAGCGTGCGCGATACGGCACAGGCCCGTCTGCTCGACATCGAGCAGCGGATGGCCGAACTGCAGCGCATGCACGCCGCGCTGGCGCAGCTGGTGGACGCCTGCCCCGGCCATGGTGCGCTGGGACAGTGCCCCATCCTCGCCGCGCTGACCGAGGACAACGCATGAACAGCGGACACTCCCATCACGGCCACGGCCAATCGCCCACCGCAGGTGGCTGCTGTGGCGGTGCGAAGCAGGCGCCTGCAACGGTGAAGGACCTGGTCTGCGGCATGGACGTTGACCCGGCCAGCACCGCGCATCACACCCATCACCAGGGCCACGACTACCACTTCTGCAGTGGCGGCTGCCGGCAGAAATTCATCGCCGATCCCCAGCGTTACCTTGATCCGTCGTCCTACGTCGCCCCCGAGGTTCCCGCAGGCACGCTCTACACCTGCCCGATGGACCCGGAAATCGTGCAGGAGGGTCCCGGCACCTGCCCGATCTGCGGCATGGCGCTGGAGCCGATGATGCCCAGCCTGGACGAAGGCGAGAATCCGGAACTGACCGACTTCCGCCGCCGCTTCTGGGTGTCGCTGCCGCTGAGCGTGGCGACGATGGCGCTGTCGATGCTGGCGATGACGCCACTGCTGCATGCGCTGTCGCCGACGCTGCGGGTGTGGATCGAGGGCGCGCTGGCGACGCCGGTGGTGCTGTGGGCAGGCTGGCCGTTCCTCGAACGCTGGGCGCAGTCGATCCGCAACCGCAGCCCCAACATGTGGACGCTGATCGGCACCGGCGTCATCGCCGCCTACGGCTACAGCGTGATGGCCACGGTCGCACCGGGCGTGTTCCCGCCCTCGTTCCAGCAGCACGGCCACGTCGGCGTGTACTTCGAAGCGGCGGCGGTGATCATCTCGCTCACCCTGCTCGGCCAGCTGATGGAACTGCGCGCGCGGGCCAAGACTTCGGCAGCGATCAAGGCCCTGCTGGGCCTGGCACCAAAGACCGCGCGGCGCATCGATGCCGATGGAAGCGAGCATGATGTCCAACTGGCACTGGTGAAGGCCAGCGACCGCCTGCGCGTGCGTCCCGGCGAGAAGGTGCCGGTGGATGGCCGCGTGCTGGAGGGCCGTTCTTCATTGGACGAATCGATGCTGACCGGCGAACCGGTGCCGGTGACCAAGCAGGCTGGCGACAGCGTGATCGGCGCGACCCTGAATGGTTCCGGCGCATTGGTGATCGAAGCCGAACGCGTTGGCGACGACAGCACGCTGGCGCAGATCGTGCAGCTGGTGGCGAAGGCGCAGCGTTCGCGCGCACCGATGCAGCGCATGGCCGACAAGGTGGCGTACTGGTTCGTGCTGGCGGTGCTGGCCGTCGCCGCGCTGGCGCTGTTCGGCTGGGGCCTGTTCGGACCGGAGCCGTCATGGACGCATGGCGTGCTGAGCGCGGTGGCGGTGCTGATCATCGCCTGCCCGTGTGCGCTGGGGTTGGCCACGCCGATGTCGATCATGGTCGCCACCGGCCGCGCCGCGCAGCATGGCGTGCTGTTCCGCGATGCCGAAGCCATCGAAGCACTCGGCAAGGTCGATACGCTGGTGATCGACAAGACCGGCACGCTCACCGAGGGCCGCCCGGCGTTCGACGCCGTGCATGCCTGCGCGGGTTTGGAAGACACGCAGGTGCTGCAATGGGCGGCCAGCCTGGACCAGGGCAGCGAGCATCCGCTGGCTGAAGCCATCGTCACCGCTGCGCGCACGCGTGGCCTACCGTTGCTGGCGGTGGAGGATTTCGATTCGATCACCGGCCTGGGCGTGCGTGGCCGCGTGGACGGGCGCGCGATGTGGCTGGGCAACACGGCGCTGATGGCCGGGCAATCGGTGCCGGTGGGCGCCGTGCAGGAACAGGCCGATGCGCTGCGCCGTCGTGGTGCCAGCGTGATGTACCTGGCGGTGGAGGGGCAGCTTGCAGGCCTGTTGTCGGTGGCCGATCCGATCAAGTCGACCACCGCCGAAGCCATCGCCGCGCTGCACCGCGATGGGCTGCGCATCATCATGGCCACCGGCGATGGCCTGCTGACCGCGCAGGCCGTGGCGTCCACCCTGGGCCTGGATGAAGTGCATGGCGAGAGCCGCCCCGCCGACAAGGCCGCACTGGTGCAGCAGTTGCAGGCACAAGGTCACGTCGTGGCGATGGCCGGCGACGGCATCAACGATGCCCCTGCGCTGGCCAGCGCCAACGTCGGCATCGCCATGGGCACCGGCACCGACGTGGCGATGTCCAGCGCACAGGTCACGCTGGTGAAGGGCGATCTGCGCGGGATCCTGCGTGCGCGCCAGTTGTCGCGTGCAGCCGTGCGCAACATGCGGCAGAACCTCGGCTTCGCCTTCCTCTACAACGGGCTGGGCATTCCGGTCGCGGCCGGCGTGCTGGTGCCATGGGGCATTACGTTGTCGCCGATGCTCGCTGCGGTGGCGATGAGCCTGAGTTCGGTATCGGTCATCAGCAACGCGTTGCGCCTGCGCGCGCAGCGTCTTCTGGGCGGCTGACATCGAGCTCGCAACGGACGTGAAGAAAAGTGCAACAAACGCTTGCCAACCCCCGGGGTCACAGCTATTATTTCGCTCCTCAGCGACGTGGGGCCATAGCTCAGCTGGGAGAGCGCCTGCATGGCATGCAGGAGGTCAGCGGTTCGATCCCGCTTGGCTCCACCAATCTTTCGGCATTAGGCCGTCGGAAGAGTCGCGAAGAACATTGATGAGATCTGCGTCCCCATCGTCTAGAGGCCTAGGACATCACCCTTTCACGGTGGCGACCGGGGTTCGAATCCCCGTGGGGACGCCAACTCATCACGAACAACGAGGACCCGGCCGATAACCGGGTCTTTTTTGTTCACCGCCTACCGGCGTTCAGGTTGTGGCGTTGCGGTTCCCCTGCCCTTGTGGCCCTGGTGAACCACAACGAAGAAAGCGAAAAAAAAGCTTCCACAAAGGTGAATACGTTGGTAAGATAGGCGGCTCGGTAACACGGGGCCATAGCTCAGCTGGGAGAGCGCCTGCATGGCATGCAGGAGGTCAGCGGTTCGATCCCGCTTGGCTCCACCACTTTCGACATTAGGCCGTCGAAGGTTCTACAACGTGAAGTTTTTCGTGCGTCCCCATCGTCTAGAGGCCTAGGACATCACCCTTTCACGGTGGCGACCGGGGTTCGAATCCCCGTGGGGACGCCAGTTTCAAAACGGACCCTGCTCCCATGCAGGACAATCCGGAGTTTCATGGGGCCATAGCTCAGCTGGGAGAGCGCCTGCATGGCATGCAGGAGGTCAGCGGTTCGATCCCGCTTGGCTCCACCACTTCGACATTAGGCCGTCGAAGATCTACAACTTGAAGTTTTCGTGCGTCCCCATCGTCTAGAGGCCTAGGACATCACCCTTTCACGGTGGCGACCGGGGTTCGAATCCCCGTGGGGACGCCAATTCTTGAAGACCCCGGCCCCGGCCGGGGTTTTTCTTTGCCTGTCATTCCCCTAGATCCACGCCCTGCGTGGATGAATGCCTGATGCCACAGACTCAGAACCGCCGGTACATCCCGATCGAGGCCGGCGCGGTCGGTGCAAACCCGAACTGCGCGTACAGGCGGTGCGCCTCACCATCGGCCAGCAGGCTTACATAGGCCGAAGGCGGCAGCGTTGCCTGCATCCAGGCATCCAGCCGGCGCATCACCTCCTTGCCCAGGCCCTGCCCCTGCAACCTAGGCACGACAGCGATATCGCAGACCTGCAGGTGGCAGCCACCATCGCCGACGATCCGGCCCATCGCCACCAGTTCGCTGCCCTGGTACGCGCAGACCCCGAACAGGGTATTGGGCAGCGCGCGGCTGGCGGCCTCGGCAGTCTTGGCGCTCAGCCCCGCCAGCAGGCGCAGCTGGCAGTAGTCCTCAACAATCGGCACGCCATCGCGGAACTGGCAGCTCGTCGAATCGTTCATGCGTCATCTCCCGGGTGTCGGGCTATCCTGCCGCAGTCTCGTCGCAGCCGCTGCGACCTCCACCCATGGAACGCCCATGTGCTATTCCGCCCTGATCCGCGCCGACTACGCCAAGCTCGTCCGTGAGTACGGCGCGGTGCTGTCGTTGGAAGAATTCGCCGAGCTGTACGCACACGATCCCGGCAAGAAGCGGCCGAAGACGCCCAAGGCCATGGACGATGGTTTTGCCGGTGCACGCACCGAACAGGGCCGCGACATCGTGGCGAAGATCCAGCAATGGCATGCCGAGGAGCAGCAGACGCTGCAGGCCGAATTGCTGAAGCAGGGCGAACGGCGCGACATCGCCAACGCCATCCTCGCCACGCGGCCCACACAGAAGGCACGCAACGACCTGCGCGTGGCCAGCAACCGCATCGAGCGTGCACAGGCCCGCTTGGACGATCTGCACCGTGTGCAGCTGCTGCCGCGCGACAACCGCATCTTCCCCGGCACCTACGCACCGGTGATGGTCAGCGAGAACGGGCAGCGGGTGATCAAGCCGATGCGCTACCAGTGCCGCCTGCCGGACAAGCCCGCACGCAACGACGTGCTGTACCCGAGCACCTACAACGCGCGCCGTGACAGCCTGGAAGGCTACTGGCGCGGCGCCTTCGGCCTGCGCCATGGCGTGGTGGTGGTCAGCGCGTTCTACGAGCATGTCCCGCGCCATGCCATCGCCGGTCGCAGCCTGGGTGCCGATGAGAAGGAACAGGACGTGGTGCTGGAATTCCGCCCCGACCCACCGCGCGACCTGTTGCTGGCCTGCCTGTGGGCCGAATGGGAAGGTCCTGAGGGGCGGCTGCTGTCCTTCGCCGCGATCACCGACGCACCGCCGGCCGACGTGGCTGCCGCCGGCCATGACCGCGGCGTGGTGCCGATCCGTCGCGAACACCTGGACGCCTGGCTCAATCCCGATCCGGCCCAGCTGGCCACGCAGCACGCCATCCTCGATGACCGCGAGGATCTGCGTTACGTCTACGAAGAAGCGGCATGAGCCGGAAGACTGCGCTCAGGCCCGCGCGCTGGTACGGCCGACCGCGCGCAGCAGGGCCTGCGACAGATCCACCGACAGATAGGGTTTCACCAGCAGCACGCCGCCGCGCATCGATGCGGGCAGCTGATCGGTGGTCATGCCGGTGGCCAGCACGAAGGGCACGCCCGCCGCGGCGAGCGCCGCGGCGACCGGCTCACTGGTTTCGTTGCGGGCCAGCCGGTAATCCAGCAGTGCCACGTCCGGCGAGGTTTCCTGCAGCAGGCGCAGCGAATCAGCGACCGTGGCCGCCAGGCCGACGACCACGGCGCCGGCCTGCACCAGCTGCATCTGCAGCAGGGCCGCACTCATTTCGTCGTTTTCGACCACCAACACGCGCAGATCCTGCAACGCTGCCATGGGGCCTCCCCCCACCTGTTAAGCCGATCCAGTATAGCCATCAGCCAGCCATTGCCGACAGGACGGCGGGCTTCCGGCCCTGTCCGAACGGGCCTCTATGAAGGTCCGCCGGGCTCGGTTACACTAGCCCGCTGCTGCCGGTGTGGCGGAATGGTATACGCAGCTGACTCAAAATCAGCCGGGGGTGACCCCATGAAGGTTCGAGTCCTTTCACCGGCACCATCGAACAAAAGGCCAGGTCATCGACCTGGCCTTTTGCGTTTCGGGAGGCTCATCCCCCGGCTTCAGGGCACCACCCGCAGCATCGGCGTGCGCTGTGCCGTCGAACTGCCCTGCCCCGCATCCACCCGGAATCCGGCCACGGTCTGCAGCAGCTGAGCGGACTGCTCCTCCATGCTGCGTGCCGCCGCCGAGGCCTCTTCCACCAGTGCCGCGTTCTGCTGCGTGCCCTGGTCGATCAGGTCCACGGCCTGGTTCATCTGCTGGATGTCATCGCTCTGCTGCTGGGCGGCCGTGCTGATCTGGGTCATCAGGTCACTGACACGGCGTACGTCGCGCACGATCTCATCCATGGTGCGCCCGGCACTTTCCACCTGCGCGGTGCCGGCGCCGACATTGGCCACCGACGCGTCGATAAGCTGCTTGATCTCCTTGGCCGCGCTGGCCGAACGCTGCGACAGCTCACGGATCTCGGTGGCCACCACGGCGAAACCACGACCATGCTGGCCGGCGCGCGCCGCCTCCACCGCCGCGTTCAACGCGAGGATGTTGGTCTGGAACGCAATGCCGTCGATCACCCCGATGATGTCGACGATGCGGCGCGAGGAGGCGTTGATCATCGCCATGGTCGAGACCACTTCATGCACCACGGTGCCACCGCGCGCAGCCACGTCCGCCGCGCCGCCGGCGAGTTCGCTGGCCTGGCGTGCGTTGGTGGCGGTGCGCTGCACGGTGTCGGCCAGACCCTTCATCGACACCGCCGTTTCCTCCAGCGAGGCCGCCTGCTGCTCGGTGCGCTGGGACAGATCGCTGTTGCCCTGCGCGATCTCGGTTGCGCCCACCGCAATGGTGTCGGCGGCGAACTTGATCTGGCCGAGGATGCCGGCCATCGCCTCCACCAGCGCATTGACGCCCTCGCACAGCTCGGCGATCGGGCCGCGCTTGTCGGTCATGTCCACGTGGTGGGTCAGATCGCCCTGTTTTGCCGCCGCCACCACTTCGCGGGTCTGCGCAACGGCGCGCTGGGTGGCCTGGTTCTCGTGCACCTGGGCAGTGATGTCGGTCGCGTACTTCACCACCTTGAACGGGCGGCCGTTCATGTCGAGGATCGGGTTGTAAGACGCCTGGATCCAGACCTCGCGCCCGCCCTTGCCCAGCCGCCGGTACTGGCCGGCGTCGTACTCGCCACGGCCCAGTTTTTCCCAGAACTGCCGGTATTCGGCACTCCTGCGATCGTCGGGTTCGACGAACAGGGAATGGTGCTGGCCGCGGACCTCGTCCAGCGTGTAGCCGGTGGCAGCCAGGAAGTTGGCGTTGGCCGACAGGACGCGTCCATCCAGGCAGAACTCGATGACTGCCTGCGACTTGTCGATCGCCGCCAGCTGGCCCGCGGAATCGGCGGCCTGCAGCTTCTGCGCGGTGATGTCGGTGGCGAACTTCACCACCTTGTACGGCCGCCCCTGGCGATCCAGCACCGGGTTGTACGAGGCCTGGATCCAGATCTCGCGCCCGCCCTTGCCGAAGCGCCGGTACTGGCCGGCGTCGAACTCGCCGCGCGCCAGCCGCGCCCAGAACTCGCGGTACTCGGCGCTGCGGGCATGCTCGGGATCGACGAACAGGGAATGATGCTGGCCCTGGATCTCGTCCAGGCGGTAGCCCACCGCCTGCAGGAAGTTGTCGTTGGCCTGCAGGATGGTGCCATCCAGGGCGAACTCGATCACCGCCTGCACGCGATGCAGCGCGGCCACCTGCGCGGCCAGCTCATCCTGGCGGCGGTCATGCGCGGACAGTTCGGTGGTGGTGCGGTGGCCGCCCAGCGCGCCCAGCAACACGCGCCAGGGCGAAAAACGGGAGTGCGGGTCGGCCGGTGTCTGCTCACCCGCCGTGAATCCTGGCATCAGCATCGTGGGTTCCTCGGAGTCCAATGAAATGCAATCCGGCGGGCGGGTGCCCGGCGGGGCCATCAATTGCCTGGACTTGCAGACGCGCGGGGGAAGCGTCCTTGTTCGTTGTGCGCGTAGAGCTCTGGACTGCGGACTGCGGAAGGCGGTACACACAGCACGGACCGCCCGTCGGGGGCAGCCTGGAGTCCAGCCGCGAGGGACAGGAGCGGGATCCAGTCAGGTTATCGGCGGGCGGGTCGCGGCCTTTAGGGGCATTTGCAGCCCCCGCGTCTTCACAGAACCCGGCGATACCGCAGCTTGCCCTCGGCCTCGCCCCGGGGCTGGTAACCGTTGCGCTCCAGCAGGGCCACGATCTGCGGGAAGGCCTGCGAGGTCTTCACCTCGATGCTGTCGTAGCCCTGCGCGACGGCCCAGCGCTGCTGGGTTTCCAGCACGGCCTGGGCGATACCTTGGCGGCGATGTGCCGGATGGATGCCGCCAACCCAGCTGTAGAAGCGCCGGCGGTCCAGCGCGTAGCCCACCTTGAAGCCGACCAGTTCACCGCCCTGCTCGGCCACCAGCACCAGGTGGCGACGGCCAGCCAGGTGCTGCATGTGGGTGGCGTGCGTGCGCCCCTGGCCCAGCTCGCCCACGCCCCGCAGCACCTGCAGGGCTTCGTCCAGAGTGCCTACCCTTACCAGCATCGTGTTCCTCCGCGGTCAGCGTTGCCGCCACATCATCCAGCGCAGCACGGCGATGGCCAGCACCGCCGGCAGATAACCGAGACTGCCTACCCAGACCAGCAACGCCGCAGTCACCCAGTTACTGCCGCCGCCAAAGATCCACGGCGTGGTCTGCAGCACATGCAGGGCCAGCGGCAGCAGCAGTACCGGCGACAGCCGCAGAAGCTGCCAGCGCCAGCCCAGCGGCCCGACAAAGCCGATGATCGCACCGAGCAGTGCGGCGATCGTCACGATGGGGAGTGCAGCGTCCATGTCGTCGTTCGTTCCAGCCTGCAGCGTCCATTGTGGCCCATGCCCCGCCTGGCTGCGATGCAGGCAGCGGCCGGATGGTTGTAATGACCAACGGAGGATTACATCGCACGGCGTCGCGTGCAGGATCGTCGTCATCACGGATGCATCCATTGCAGGGAGAAGCTCATGTTCAAACGTCATGCGCCGCAATCCGCTGCGCTACGCGGAAACCGCGCAGACCTACTGCTTCGATACCACGGCGGCACAGGCGGCCACCGGCATGGATGTCCCGGTCGCAAGCGGCGAAGCAGAGCGTTTGCTGGCGGGGTTGCCAAAGGATGCAACGCCCTCGCAACGGCGCCATCTTGCTGCCGTCCTGCTTGCAGCGGGCGAACCAGGCTCTGCACAAGTGCAGTGGCTTCGCCTGCAGGTTCCGGAGCGGCATGCTGGCGACGGGCTGACGCCTGCCCTGGTACAGACCCTTGAAGCGCATAGGGTACGTCGACAGGAAACGTTCCAGGTTGCTGCCGTGCTTGCGGCGCGGTTGGGACACGACCGCCTCTGGCCGGTGGATGACCACACGGCCGATTCACCCACGCCGCCGGAACAGGCCGAAGCCGGTCGCAAAGCGCTGGAAGCCGTCTGGGACAACCCCTATGTGCAGGCGATGAAGGACGCTGACACGCCGCTGTATGCGGCGCTTGCTGCGCCAGATGGCGTTCTTGCCCTGTATCGCGCTTACAACCGCCCCGAATGGGCTGAACTTGCCTACCGTGCAGACTTCGGCGCTGCGCTGCAGGACCCCTCCCCCGAGGCATTCGGGCGCAATTACCTCGGCTACTGGGAAACCCGCAACCTGCGCATGGTTGCCAACATCCGCTCGCCATTGTCGGTGCTTCGCATAAAGGCTACTACGAGGCCTACCTCGACCAGATGCATGACGTGCGGCTGGTGGATACAGCGTCTGTTCTGCGCTAGAGGACTGCGTAGCTCGGCCCGGTCAGCGGCGCCCATTGCGCCACAGCACGGCGCTGGCGCCGATGATGCAGCCCAGGGTCGCCAGCAGTGCACTGGCGACCCCCCACTGCAATACGGGCACCAGCGACTGCGCCAACGGATCGAGGCGAAGCTGCTCCAGGCGCAGGCCGCCGGCCAGCGCCAGCAGCCAGCCAATGCAGGCGGGGGCGTAGGCACCGACGATAGGTGTGTTCCAACGGTTCATGGCAACTCCCTGCTGAAATGGCGATGGAAAGATTGTTCCGCCCCGCCCTCTCACAGATTGAGATCGCATCAACGCGCTTGTGATACGTACTGGTTCAGCCCGCTTCGTTGTCCTCGCCGCGCAGTTCACCCAGCTCGCCCTGCACCTGCACGTTGTTGCGGCCCATGGCCTTGGCCCGGTAGCACTGGGCATCGGCCGACGCCACTGCCTCGTCCACGGTCATGCCCGCCTCCAGCGGCGCGATGCCGATGCTGGCGCCGATCCGCAGCCGGGCCGTGTCCCACGGGATGGACAGCGCGGTCAGGGTGTGCAGCAGTTCACGGCCGATGCGCGCGGCCCGGCGCGGACCACAGCCGGGCAGGATCACCGCGAACTCGTCGCCCCCCAGCCGCGCCACGATGTCCGAATCGCGCACGCCATGGCGCAGCACGCTGGCCACCGCCCACAGCACGGCATCACCAGCCAGATGACCCCAGGTATCGTTGATTGGCTTGAAGCGATCCAGATCGATGAACATCAGCGAGGCCGCCTGGCCGGTCCGCTCGACGCGGGTGATCGCCTGCTGCAGGTGAGCCTCGAAACCCCGGCGGTTGCCCAGTTCGGTCAAGGGATCGATCTCGGCCAGATGGCGTGCCTCGCGCTCGCGGGCGCGTTGCTGGGTATCGTCGCGCAGCACCCACACCGCGCCACGCACCTGGCCGTCGTCATCGCGCAGCCAGGCGCGGGTCAGGTCCACCGGCACCGTGGCCGCGCCCAGCCGCATCAGCAGGTCAGCATGCAGGTCCACCGCGTTGCTGTCCGGATCCAGCAGCACGGCGACATCCAGCACCGAGCCCGGCGCGTACTCGGTGGTCAGCGACAGCACGTCCTGCACGTTGTGCCCGGCCAGGGCCAGCGCGTTGTCACCCGCCAGGATGCGCACGGCCGCAGCGTTGGCGTACTCGATACGTCCTTCCAGGGTCACGCTCAGCACCAGGTCGGCCACCGCATCCAGGGTGATGCGGCTGCGCTGCTCGGTTTCGTAGAGGCGCTGCTCGCTGCTGCGCTGGGCGGTGACATCCTGGATCTGCGACACGAAATGCAGCGGCTCGCCGCGCTCGTTGCGCACCAGCGAGACCGACAGGCGCGCCCAGATGGTGTTGCCATCGCGGTTGAGGTAGCGCTTTTCCAGATGATAGTAATTGCGCCGGCCGGCCAGCAGGTCCTGCACCAGCGCCAGGTCGGTCTGCAGGTCGGCCGGATGGGTGAGGCGCTGGAAATCCACCTGCAGCAGCTCTTCGCGCGGGTAGCCCAGGATCCGGCACAGCGCATTGTTGACGTCCAGCCAGCGCCCTTCCAGCGAGACCAGGGCCATGCCCAGCGCCGCCGAGGTGAACGCACCGGCAAACTTGTCCGCGGCCAGCCGCGCATCGGCACGCGCCTGCTGCATCTCGGTGATGTCGATGGCCATGCCGACGTAGCCGATGCGCTGGCCGTCGGCACCGTCCATGCGGCTGATCGACAGCCGCACCTGGCGGCGCTGGCCATCCTTGTGCAGGAAGGTCCACTGCCGTGAGAACGTGCCGTCCTGGGCCTGCGCGGCCAGTGCCTGGAAGACAGTCGGCAAGCGCCCTTCGGCATCGGCCAGCGGCGCCAGGAACGCGGCGATCTCGTCAGGCGCGAGGAAAACGCCCGGGTCGACCCGGCCAATCACGTCATCGGCCGTATAACCCAGCAGGCGCTCGGCGCCGCTGTTGAACAGGGTGATCACGCCCTGCGGGTCGGTGGCCATCACCGCCACTTCGTCGGATGCATCGAGCAGCGCCTGCAGCCGCTGGCGCATTTCCGCCGCGTCCTGCCGGGCCTGCTGCAGTTCGGTCACATCATCGTGGGCGCCGGCCATCCACACCGGGCGCCCCTGCCCGTCCCGCTCGAACACGCGCCCGCGGTCGTGGATCCAGATCCAGTGGCCGTCCTTGTGGCGCATGCGCAGCAGGCACGCATAGTGGTCGGTGTGCCCGCGGAAGTGCTCCTCCAGCGCGGCATCGGAACGGGCCAGGTCATCGGGATGGACCAGCGCCTGGAACGTATCCTGGTTCACCGGCTCCAGCTCTTCCTGGCGATAGCCGACGATCTCGGCCCAGCGCGCGTTGATGCGCATCTGGCCGGTCTGCACGTTCCATTCCCAGGTGCCCGCTGCGGTGCCTTCAATGATCATGGCCAGGCGGCGGCGGTCTTCGGCCAGCTCCATCAGGCGCCGCTCTACCAGGTTGCCTTCGTTGTTGCCGGGGCCGCCCATCAGCGCTCCCTGCCCCGCGCGCAGGCGCGCGCGGGCCGCAGCGCAAGGCTGCAACCCTCATGGATGCTGGCGGGAACGATTGGCGCCACGGCCCTCCCCGGCGACGACGGGACGGCCCGATGGCCCCCCTTGGGCGCAAGTGTGCGCACTGCGGGGGAACCTCGACAAGTCCCCCCTCGCAAGCGACTGCCTGGAGGGGCCCGGACTCAGCTGCGCTTGGCGCGGGCGAAGGCGTCGGCCAGGGCGTTGTTGGCCGGTGGCGCCGACTGCGCTGGGCGGCCGCCATTGCCCTGCCCGCGGTTCTGGCCACGGTTCGGACCGCCGGCATCGCGGCGCGGCCCCTGCCCCTGGCCACGCTCCTCGCGCTGGCCGGGCCGGCTGGTGGCCTGGCCGGGGGTGTCGTCCAGTCGACGGGTCAGGGCGATGCGCTTTCGCGGCACGTCCACTTCCAGCACCTTCACCTTGACGATGTCGCCGGCCTTGACCACGTCGCGCGGGTCCTTGACGAAGGTGTCCGACAGCGCCGAGATGTGGATGAGCCCGTCCTGGTGCACGCCGATATCGACGAACGCACCGAAGGCCGCCACGTTGCTGACCACGCCTTCCAGCACCATGCCTTCGCGCAGGTCCTTGATGTCCTCGACGCCCTCGGCGAAGCGCGCCGCCCTGAACTCCGGGCGCGGATCGCGGCCCGGCTTTTCCAGTTCCTTGAGGATGTCGCGCACGGTCGGCACGCCGAAGGTCGCATCGGTGAACTGTTCGGCCTTCAGGCCACGCAGGAAGCCGCCATCACCGATCAGCGCCTTGATCGGGCGCGCGGTGCTGGCGACGATGCGCTCGACCACCGGATAGGCTTCCGGGTGCACGGCCGAGGCATCCAGCGGCTGGTCACCATCGGCGATGCGCAGGAAGCCGGCACACTGCTCGAAGGTCTTCTCGCCCAGCCGCGCCACCTTCAGCAGGTCCTTGCGGCGCTTGAAAGGGCCGTTGTCATCGCGGTGGCGCACGATGTTCTCGGCCACCGTCGACGACAGGCCGGACACGCGCGACAGCAACGCGGCCGAGGCGGTGTTCACGTACACGCCGACGGCATTCACGCAGTCTTCCACGCGCGCATCCAGTGCCCGCGCCAGGCGGTACTGGTCCACGTCGTGCTGGTACTGGCCGACACCGATCGCCTTGGGTTCGATCTTCACCAGTTCGGCCAGCGGGTCCTGCAGGCGGCGGGCGATTGAAACCGCGCCGCGCAGCGACACGTCCAGGCCGGGGAACTCCTTGGCGGCGAATTCAGATGCCGAGTACACCGAGGCACCGGCTTCGCTGACCACCACCTTCTGCAGCTTCGGGTTGCCGGCAGCATTGATGGCCTCGCCGGCCAGCTTGTCTGTCTCGCGGCTGGCGGTGCCGTTGCCGATCGCGATCAGTTCGACGTTGTGCTTCGCACACAGCTGCTTGATCGTCTGCAGCGACTGATCCCACTGGCGGCGCGGTTCGTGCGGGTAGATGGTCTCGGTCGCCACCAGCTTGCCGGTGGCATCGACCACGGCGATCTTGCAGCCGGTGCGGATGCCCGGATCGAGGCCGAGCACGGTCTTCGGGCCGGCAGGCGCGGCCAGCAACAGGTCCTTGAGGTTGTCGCCGAACACCGCAATCGCATCGGCCTCGGCCTTCTCGCGGGCCTGGTTGAACAGGTCCAGCAGCAGGTGCGTGTGCAGCTTCGCGCGCCAGGTCAGGCGGCAGGCATCGAGCAGCCAGCGGTCGGCGGCGCGGCCCTGGTCGGCGATCCCGGCCTTGCGCGCCACGCGCCCTTCGGCGTACTGATGGCCAGCCTCGGCATCGCTGCCCGGGTCCAGTTCCAGGAACAGGATCTCTTCGCGGCGCGCACGGAACAGTGCCAGCAGGCGGTGCGAGGGAATCTTCGCCAGCGGCTCGGCGTGTTCGAAGTAATCGCGGTACTTGGCGCCTTCGTTTTCCTTGCCCTCGGCCACGCGGGCGCGGATCACGCCGGTTTCGCCCAGCCAGGTGCGCAGTTCGCCGACCAGCGCGGCATCCTCGCCCCAGCGCTCCATCAGGATCGCGCGGGCACCTTCCAGCGCGGCCTTGGTATCGGCCACGCCCTTGTCGGTGTCGACGAAAGTGGCCGCGAGCGCCTGCGGATCCTGCGTCGGGTCACCCAGCAGGCCATCGGCCAACGGTTCCAGCCCGGCCTCGCGGGCGATCTGCGCGCGGGTGCGGCGCTTGGGCTTGTACGGCAGGTACAGATCTTCCAGGCGGCTCTTGGTATCGGCGGCGAGGATGTCGTTGCGGAGTTCGTCGCTCAGCTTGCCCTGTTCGCCGATGCTGGCCAACACGGCGGCGCGGCGGTCTTCCAGCTCGCGCAGGTAGGTCAGGCGGGTTTCCAGGTTGCGCAGCTGGGTGTCGTCCAGGCCGCCGGTCACTTCCTTGCGGTAGCGGGCGATGAACGGAACGCTGGCGCCCTCGTCGAGGAGGCCGACGGCGGCACGTACCTGGGCGGACTGGGCACCGATTTCCTCGGCAATGGTCTGGGCGATCTGCTGGGCGAGCGCGCTCTGGGCGTTCTTGGCGTCGTGCATTGCTTCAGGTCTTGGCCGCATTACGGGAAGCCCCCATTCTGGCAACCCACGACCAAGCGGGACAAGGCGTTGACAGGGGGCGGGATTCAGCCTCCGGCGGCCGGTCGGGACGCCGGCATCCTGGCGAGGTGGGGCTGGGATGCCGGCGCGGGCGCGCGATGATGGGCGCGCCCTGCCGCGTGTTTCGGGGTCAACGGTAGTGGCGGGCGGCGCGCTGCATGACGATGTCGTCGCGCAGGCTTTCCAGGGCCATCAGACGGACCTTGCCGACACCCTGCAGTTCCATGAACCGCTCGGTGTAGAACTCCGGCCCCAGCGCGGTGTCGGCGCGGGATTTGCTGAAGCCGTAGGGCACCACGCCCTTCTCGCCATCCTTGCTACCACCGACATAGAGAACAATTGCCATGTGATGTCTTCCTCCAAATTGCTACTGCGTACTGCACACGATGAGCGGTACTTGCGAGCTCATCCGGGTAGAGCTTACCGCGACCAAGCTGACTGGAACGTCACGAAGGCTAATGACGATCGGTTGCATGCAGATGACTGCCCGATCACTGCAGAACGCTTACGGATCTTTAACCTCCGCCTAACAAACGGGGCTTTCCAGCCAACGGCGCAGCCCCTCGTGGGTAGCCTGGCCGGATCGCCTAAAGCGAATTTCCTGGGGCGGGCCGGGTGGGTAGGCAGTGAGGGGACGCCGTGAACCCATCCATGGGGGCTTGTCCGCGGCATCCATGCCGCAGACACCCCGCCCCACCTACCCACCCGGCCGCTGACAGATTTCTGCCTCGTCCGCCACCCACGGAAAAGAAATAGAAGATCAAAAGCAGCGCAGCTTCGCCGGCCGCTCTTTGTAGAGCCGAGCCCATGCTCGGCTGCCCCTCGCGGGGTAACGGCAAGCCGAGCGCAGGCTCGGCTCTACACGAGCAAGCGCAGCGCGCGATCCGCTTCTGCTGTTCTTTTTCTTTTCCGTGGCTGGACGCGCACGGAAACTGTCAGGGGCCGGGCGGGGTGGGTTCGCGGGACCGTTGGCGCCAGGATGGCGCCATCGAGCCCCCATGGATGGGTTTACGGCGTGTCCCGCGAACCCCCCCCGCCCGGCCCAACTCGCAATGCCAGTCGACTGACAGTCGACTCTACCGGCCCCAGCCACGAGGGGCTGCGCCGTTGGCTGGAAACTACGGCCACCAGCCATGGCCGAACCGGGCGTAATGATCCGCCGCCCGCTCGAACGGATTACGCGCACTCACGCCCCCGCACAGCAGGTACACCGGCAGGTACAGCGGCCCCAGCACCAGGTACTGGTAAACATGCGCCCGCTCATGGTCATCCAGCCGGATCAACGGCTCCACGCCCCACCCCGCCTGGTGCGCGTAGGTCCGGCAGGACATGCCCAGGTCGTGGCCGGTATGCAGGATCACATTGCCCAGGGTGATCGCTCCGCCCGGCCCCCACGGCCAGTGGTCGAAGATGAGCGCACAGTCGCGGCCGCTCCAGCGCAGCTTCGCCCCGCCCAGCAGGCCGACCAGCCCGCTGATCACGCCGATCAGCGTATTGGGCAGGGTCCAGGCCGCGCCCAGCACCTGCAGCGCGCGCAGCCAGACCGGCCAGGGCCGCGAGGCGGCGTTCAATCGGCCTCGTTCGGGATCAGCAGCCACAGGAGCAGGTAGACCAGGATGCCGGGGAAAGCAGCCGAACCGATCGAGACCAGCACGAACACGATCCGCACCAGGGTGGGGTTCCAGCCGAAGCGATGGGCAATGCCGCCCATCACGCCGGCGATCATCCGATCGTTCAACGAACGCGACAGCGTGCGTGGCGTGGTGTTCATGGTGGCACCTCCTCGGGAACCAGAAAGAGCAGTCGAGCGTGGCCCGACTCTACACCGCCGGTATGTCTACGGCGTGCGTTGACGCAGCGCCTGCAGGCGGGCACCGAACCAAGCGGCAGCAGTCTGTTCAGCCTGTCCCGGGCACTGGATGCGGTAGGCCTTGCCGCTCATGCTGCTCTGGCTGGCGGCGCGCTCGATGAACTGCTCGGCGCTGTCCACCTTGTTGTTTTTCAGCAGGTAACCGTACTTGCGCTGAAGGTGCGCACGCGCCTCGGCCGCGTCGTGCCAGCTGCCATTGCGCTGGAACCGGCACTGCGAGCCATCGAGGCTGGCGATCAACTGCGCGATCTCGCTCTTTGCCTGCGGCCCGGGGGCGGCGTGGGCAGGCGGCGCCGCCAGCAGCGCGGCGAGGATCAGCGGAATACGGTACGTCATCATTCCCCAAAAGCAGTCGAGCATGGCTCGACTCTACAGGTCGCGGGCCTTCAGCCAGCCATCGATCGTCGTCGGCACTTCGCGCTGCGCGCGGCCGGACACGTAGATGCCGATATGCCCGCCACGGAAACTGGACTCGGTGTAATCGTTGGTGCCCAGACGGCCGCGCATCGCGCGCGAGGCATCCGGCGGCACAAGGTGGTCCTGCTCGGCGTAGATGTTCAGCACCGGCAGCGTCACCTGCGACAGATCCACCGCTTCCTCGCCGATCCGCACCGTGCCGTTCACCAGCCCGTTGCCCTGGTAGAACTGCTTGATGAAGTCACGGAAAGCCTCGCCCGCCAGGTCCGGCGAATCGAAGATCCACTTTTCCATCCGCAGGAAATCCTCCAGCGCTGCCTTGTCATCAAGGATGTCGAGCAGGCCCACGTACTTCTGCACGTTCAAACGGAACGGCTTGAGCATCAGGTAGCTGGCATTCATCAGGTCGGCCGGGATGTTGCCCAGCGTGTCCACCAGCAGGTCCACGTCCACCTGTCGCGCCCAGTGCGAGAGCATGTTGTCGGCAGTGTGGAAATCGACCGGCGTGACCATGGTGATCAGGCGGCCCAGCTTCTGCCGGCGCAGCGCGGCATAGCACAGTGCGAACACGCCGCCCTGGCAGATGCCCAGCATGTCCACCGGCCCACCGCTGCGCGCACGCAGCGCATCCACCGCGCCATCGATGTAGCGCAGCAGGTAGTCCTCCAGGGTCTGGAAGCGCTCGGAGCGGTCCGGGTAGCCCCAGTCCAGCACGTACACGTCCTGGCCCAGCGCCAGCAGCTTCTGCACCAGCGAACGGTCGGCCTGCAGGTCGACCATGTACGGCCGGTTCACCAGCGCGTAGACGATCAGCAGCGGCGGCCTGCGGGTCGGCGCCTGCTCCCCCACGAAGCGGTACAGCACCACCTTGCCGTCGCGCCAGACTTCCTCGCGCGCGGTGGCGCCATAGTCCACGTCCTCCACCTGCGGCAGCAGCTTCAGCCCTTCCATCAGCTTGCGCTGCATGGCCAGGGTTTCCTGCATCAGGTCATCGGCGTTGAAGCCCAGCGGTCCTTTCATCGGTCGTTATTTCCGCGCAGTGGTGCGGCGTGCGGCGGGCTTCGCCGGTGCTTTTCTGGTTGCGGCCTTTTTGGCAGCCGGCTTCGGCGTGGCGGATTTCTTCGCCGGCTTGCGTGCGGCCGGCTTCACCTTGGCCGGCGCGGGCTGTGCCACCGGGTCAACCTCGGCGGTCCCGGCCAGCACGGCCACCTGCGCCTGCAGGCGGCGCAGGCTGCGCTCCAGCTCGGCGATGCGGCGGTGAGCGGCATCCATCTCGCTGCGCGTGGGCAGGCCGATGCGCTCGCTCACCTGCTCAACCTCGCGCTGCAGGCCGGCACGCAGTCGCATCTGTGCGTTGCCCAGCGAGGCGTAGACCTGCTGGAACGCCTCGGACAGGGCGACCTTGGCGTACGCCTCTTCGGCCACCTCGATCCACAGATCGAACATCGCCCGCGCACTGGTCAGCTGGCTGCCCGGCTGTTCGTGCTCGGCCAGGCGCTTTTCGAACAGATCGAAGGCCTCCTCCAGCGCCTGCTTGATCTGGTCCACGTAGGCGCGCGAATGCTGCTGGTATTCCTCCTGCGCGCGCAGCAGGGTCTGCCAGCGCGCCTGGTGCTCACGGCCGGGGCCGAAGGCCGGGCTCTGCAGCCAGGGGCCAGCCTGCACCTGCCACTGCTGCAGCCACGCGGCGAATTCGGGCAGCGCGGCACCTGCCTGGGTGCTGCCGCGTGCGCCCTGCAGCATCCACTGCAGCATGCCATCGCCCTGCCCCTGCACGGCTTCGCGCCAGGCCTGGGCCACGTCGGCGCTGCTGGCATCGCGGCCGGCGAAGCGCGCGGCCACTTCCTGCATGGTGCCGTACCAGCTGCCGGCCTGTTCGCGGAAGCGGCGCAGCGCATCTTCCGACGCGCCCTGCCCTTGTTCGGGCAGCAGCTGGCCCCACCAGTCGAACAACCGCTGCCAGCTGCCCGGGTCGTCGCCGGCCGGGGCCCCCGGCATAGCGGCATGGCGCAGGGCCTCGCCCCAGGCGCCGAAGTACTGGCGGGACAGGTTCTCGAAATCGCTGCTGCCGGCGTCGTGGGCCGAGCTGGTCATCGCGCGCCTCCGCTGGGCTGGGTCATGGCTTGGGAATGTGCAGGGTCTTGCTGATCATCAGCGAGCCGGACAGGGCGAACAGCAGCACCATCGGGTGCAGCTGCCACGGGCCCAGCTGCCACTGGCCGAACCAGAGATCGTGGCCGATGGCATCGGTGCCGGCGGCAATGGCCAGCACGATCACCAGCGCCAGGCTGGTCGGGATGGGCGTGCCCTCGAAGTACTTGACCTTGCCCTCGTCGCCGGACATCGCCTCGGCGGTGACGTTGTAGCGGGCCAGGCGGCTGACGCCGCAGCAGACGAAGTAGCTCAGCACCAGCCAGTCCCAGCCGCCCTGCATGCCGCAGGCATAGGCCAGCGCCGCCGGGGCCACGCCGAAGGAGATCACATCCGACAGCGAATCGAGCTCACGGCCCAGGGTGGAACTGGACTTGCGCCAGCGCGCGATGCGGCCGTCGAGGGCATCGAAGATGAAGGCCAGCGGGATCAGCGCCATGCCGAACATCAGATAGCCGCGCTCGCCGTCCTGCAGGAAGCGCAGGGCGGCAAACACCGCCCCGGTGCCGCAGAAGGCGTTGGCCAGAGTGAACCAGTCCGCCAGTTGGAACTCACGCAGCATCGAGAAATGACGTTTCATGGGGTCTCACGGGGCATCAAGGGGGACAGGGTACCGCGAGCGCCGCTGCTGGTGACAGCGTTGGCATCGCCCGTCCTTCACCCGTCCGTCACCCCCCATCACCCGCGGTGAATTTTTCGCCACCCATCTTGACAGCCTAGGGGGGTGGAGCCTGTCGCGGCTTATCCACAAAGTTGCCCACGCGTAATCCACACCCCCTGTGGACAACCAGGTCTCAGGGACTGCGACGCTGGCCATTTGCTGATCACCCCGATGCGGGGTTTTCCTACTTCCCAATCCACGGACCTGGCGCTATGGTCACCGGCGGACCCGCCGACGCCACGTCCGATTCCTTCTTCATGGACGTTGTCGATGCTGGACGCACGCACCCTGGCCGCGCAGTTGCGGCACCCCCACGGCGAGGCCGCACTGGCCGTGGGCGAATCGATGAACCGCAGCAACGGCGAGCTCAACCGGGCCGCCATCACTCTGCTGGCGGTGTCGCCAGGCGAACAGGTGCTGGAGATCGGCCCGGGCAATGCGGCGTTCGCGCCGCTGCTGCTGCAGGCGGACGACAGCCGCTACCTGGGCATCGAGCTGTCCACGGCGATGGTCGACGCCGGCAACCAGCACCTGGCCGGTGCCGGCCTGGCCGATCGCGCCGCGCTGCGCCACGGCGATGCCCACGCGCTGCCGGTGGCCGATGCCTCGGTGGACGCCGCACTGGCGGTCAACACGCTGTATTTCTGGCCGAACCTGGCCCCGGTGCTGGACGAACTGGCGCGCGTCCTCTGCCGCGGCGGCCGCCTGTGCCTGGCCTTCGGCGATGCCGGCTTCATGCGCAGCCTGCCGTTCGCGGCCGATTTCCAGCTGCATGAGCTCGATGCCGTGGAGCTGGCGCTGCGGGTGTCCGGCTTCAATGTCTCGGCATGGCGCAGCCACCGGGAGACAGCCACCGGCAACGACGGGCAGTCGCGCGACAAGCATTTCCACCTAGTGCTGGCGCACCGGCGCTGAGCGCCCCCGCCGCGCCGACAATCCGCCGGGCATGGCCCGGCGCCACCCGGAGGGTGCGGAATCGGTAGCGCCGGGCCATGCCCGGCGAGCGCAGCGGCGCCCCAGTGGCCTCAAAGCCGGCTGAACGCCCAGCTCTGCATGCGCCCATCCCGGTACGGCATCACCCCGTGGAACGGCCGCGGGTCGGCGTCGAACACCAGCGGCAGGAAGTTGCGGTCGCCCTCCCACATCGGCAGCGTGTCCAGCTTGTCCACGTCCACCCACTCCAGGGTGCCCTCGTGGTTGCCGCCGTGCGGGCTGCCCTCGAAGCTGTCGATCACGAACACGAAGCCGAACCAGTCCTCGCCATGCTTGCCGAAGCCCGGCCAGCTGATGGTGCCGCGCAGCCGCATGGCCGTGCAGTCGATGCCGGCTTCCTCGGCGATCTCGCGGCGCATGCCGGTGGCCACGTCCTCGGTCGGTTCAACCTTGCCGCCCAGACCATTGTACTTGCCCAGGTGGTGGTCACCGGGGCGGGTGTTGCGGTGGATCATCAGCACCTGGCGACGATCGGGCGAGAGCACATAGCCCAGGGTGGCGACGATCGGGGTATACGGCATGGGCGTGCATCCAGCGGCAGGTCAGCCCCGGATTATGGCCGATCAGCGCACCAGCGACAGGCGGCGCTCGGCCGGCAGCGCGACACTGCCTTCCGGGTCGCGGCGCAGGGTGGCCACGCCGTGGCCGCGCTCGGCCAGGTATTCCAGCCACTTGCCGAGGAAGGTGTTCATCCGCATGCGGTGGCTGATCAGCTCGGCCGGCGGCGGGTACAGGCCCATCGTGTCCTGCCAGCGGCGGCCCACGTAGCAGTGGGTCGTCTCGGCCTGGCGGGCGTCACGGTACAGGCGCACATAGGCCGAGGGATCCGGCTCGCCGGTCACCGGGTCGGCCAGATCGTAGGTCAGGCGCAGCTCCACCGTGTAGCGGTGGCACTCGATGACGTCCAGACGCACATCCAGGCCGTCACCCACCGAGGAGACGTAGCTGCCGGCGGTCAATTCGGCCGGGGCGAACAAGCGCACCAGATGCCGGTAATTCTCGGCATACAGGCCCATCAGCCAGCTGAGCCGGCTCAAGCGGGGAATGCGTTCGGTGCGGGGCGAGGCGTGGGCCATGGGTCGATCCTACACGTTGGCCCTACAACGTGGGGGCTGCATGGCCCCGGCCAAAGGGGGGGGGCCGTTCACCCGCCGCGAACCCGCAGACTGGCCTCACGCCTGTAAAGCCGAGCCCTCGCTCGGCTGCTCTCCGGCCAGACCCCGGTGGCCCAGCCGAGCGTGGGCTCGGCTCTACAGGGGGCAGTACCGGTCAATACATCTCGCGCTGCAGCCCCAGCGTGCCCAGCACCTTGCTGGAAATCTCCTCGATCGAGGTGTGGGTGGTGCTCAGCGTCGGGATCCGCTCCATCTGGAACATCACCTCGGCCGCGGCCACCTCGCGCTTGCAGGTGTCCAGGTTGGCGTAACGCGAATTCGGGCGGCGCTCCTGGCGGATCTGCTGCAGGCGGTCCGGATCGATGGTCAGGCCGAACAGTTTCCGACGGTAGTTCCTCAACCGCGGTGGCAGGCGGTCGCTCTCCAGATCCTCGTCGGTCAGCGGGTAATTGGCCGCGCGAACCCCGTAATGCAGGGCCAGGTAGATGCAGGTGGGCGTCTTGCCGGCGCGCGACACCGCGACCAGGATCACGTCCGCATCGTCGTAATTCACCGCGATGCCGTCATCGTGGGTCAAGGCGAAGTTCATCGCGTTGATACGGCGGTGGTAGGTCTCGAAGTCCACCATGCCGTGGGCCTGGCCGACCCGGGCAAGGCGCGGGCTGGATAATTCGCGCTCAAGCGGCTCGATGAACGGGGCGAACACGTCCAGCATCAGGGCCCCGCTTTCGGCCAGGATCAAGCTCAGGCTCTGGTCCACGCAGGAGTTCACTACGATGGGCCGGACCTCGTACCGCTCGCCCGCCGCCTGGATCCGGACACACGCTTCCCGGGCTTTTTCGGGGTCGTCGATGAACGACATTCGATCGGTGATGAAGCTGAACCCGGTGAACTGGGTGAGCAGGCTATGCCCAATGGTTTCAGCGGTGATACCGGTTCCATCGGAAACGTAGAACACCGGACGGATGGTCGACATACGCGGTTTTCACCCCTCTGAAGCTGAAAATGGTTGCAGCACAAGCTTGTGCCAACGGTACTGCGACCTGCATCATATCGGCTTCTTCCTACGGACGCGGCCATTCAGCCCGCCTCGGGCGATGGCCAAACGGAGCATCGCGCTTGAACGAGAACATCCTGTGGTTGCACGAACTGCGTCTGGGCGATCTGGCCCGCGTAGGCGGCAAGAATTCGTCGCTGGGCGAAATGATCGGCAACCTTGCCGGTCTGGGGGTCTCCGTCCCCGGCGGTTACGCCACGACCGCTGAAGCCTTCAAGGACTTCATTGCCCACAACGACCTGTCCAAGCGCATCTTCGACAAGCTGGCCACGCTCGACGTCGAAGACGTCAACGCACTGACCCTTGCCGGCAAGGAAATCCGCACCTGGGTGATCGATGCCCCGCTGCAGCCGCAGCTGGACCAGGACATCCGCAGCGCCTACACGCAGCTGTGCGACGAGAACGGCGGCGGCGAAGTGGCCGTTGCGGTGCGCTCCTCGGCCACCGCCGAAGATCTGCCCGATGCGTCCTTCGCCGGCCAGCAGGAAACCTTCCTCAACGTCACCGGTGCCGACGATGTCGTGCACAAGGTCAAGGAAGTGTTCGCCTCGCTGTACAACGACCGTGCCATCGCCTACCGCGTGCACCACGGCTTCAAGCACGAAGACGTGTTCCTGTCCGCCGGCGTGCAGCTGATGGTGCGTTCGGGCGTCGGTTCCTCCGGCGTGCTGTTCACCCTGGACACCGAGTCCGGCTTCCGTGACGTGGTCTTCGTCACCTCGTCCTTCGGCCTGGGCGAAATGGTCGTGCAGGGCGCGGTCAACCCGGACGAGTACTACGTCTACAAGCCCACCCTGCAGGCCGGCAAGCCGGCGATCCTGCGCCGCTCGCTCGGCAGCAAGGCGATCCGCATGGTGTATTCCGATGTCCCCGGCGAGCGCGTCAGGATCGAGGACACCCCGGTCGAACTGCGCAGCACCTTCTCCATCAGCGACGAGGACGTGCAGGAACTGTCCAAGCAGGCGCTGGTCATCGAAAAGCACTACGGCCGCCCGATGGACATCGAGTGGGCCAAGGACGGTGTCAGCGGCAAGCTGTTCATCGTGCAGGCCCGCCCGGAAACGGTGAAGTCGCGCAGCCACGCCACACAGATCGAGCGCTTCGCGCTGACTGAAAAGGGCGGCAACGTGCTGGCCGAAGGCCGTGCCGTCGGCGCCAAGATCGGCTCGGGCACCGCCCGCGTGGTCAAGACGCTGGAAGACATGAACCGCGTGCAGCCGGGCGACGTGCTGATCGCCGACATGACCGACCCCGATTGGGAGCCGGTGATGAAGCGTGCTTCGGCCATCGTCACCAACCGTGGTGGCCGCACCTGCCACGCCGCGATCATCGCGCGCGAGCTGGGCGTGCCGGCCGTGGTCGGTTCGGGCAACGCCACCAAGGTCATCGAAGATGGCCAGCAGGTCACCGTCAGCTGCGCTGAAGGCGATACCGGCTTCATCTACGAAGGCAAGCTCGATTTCGAGCGCACCACCACCGATCTGGGCAACATGCCGCCGGCACCGCTGAAGATCATGATGAACGTGGCCAACCCGGAACGTGCCTTCGACTTCGGCCAGCTGCCGAACGCCGGCATCGGCCTGGCCCGCCTGGAAATGATCATCGCCAGCCACATCGGCATCCACCCGAACGCGCTGCTGGAATACGACCGCCAGGATGCGGCAACGAAGAAGAAGATCGACGAGAAGATCGCCGGCTACGGTGATCCGGTCAGCTTCTACGTGGACCGCCTGGCTGAAGGCATCGCCACCCTCACCGCCTCGGTCGCACCGAACCCGGTGATCGTGCGCCTGTCGGACTTCAAGTCCAACGAGTACGCCAACCTGGTCGGCGGCAGCAACTACGAGCCGCACGAAGAGAACCCGATGATCGGCTTCCGCGGCGCCAGCCGTTACGTCGATCCGAGCTTCTCGGCCGCCTTCGCGCTGGAATGCAAGGCCGTGCTGCGCGTGCGCAACGAGATGGGCCTGGACAACCTGTGGGTCATGATTCCGTTCGTGCGCACCCTGGAAGAAGGCCGCAAGGTCGTCGAGGTGCTGGAACAGAACGGCCTGAAGCAGGGCGAGAACGGCCTGAAGATCATCATGATGTGCGAAGTGCCGTCCAACGCACTGCTCGCCGATGAGTTCCTGGAGATCTTCGACGGCTTCTCGATCGGCTCCAACGACCTGACCCAGCTCAGCCTCGGCCTGGATCGCGATTCGTCCATCGTCGCGCACCTGTTCGACGAGCGTAACCCGGCGGTGAAGAAGCTGCTGTCGATGGCCATCAAGGCCGCGCGCGCCAAGGGCAAGTACGTCGGCATCTGCGGCCAGGGCCCGTCCGATCACCCGGATCTGGCCGAGTGGCTGATGCAGGAAGGCATCGAGTCGCTGTCGCTGAACCCGGATACCGTGGTCGACACCTGGCTGCGCCTGGCCAAGCACAAGGCCAATGGCTGATGCGTTGATGGGCTGACGTCGCTTTCATTGGCGTCCGCCCATACTGCAGCTGCATGCACGCCCCGCCTCTGCGGGGCGTGCCTGTTTCTGGCGTCCGCACACGCCATGACCATCGCTGCAAAGGAGTCCGCATGATCGCCGCTGCCGTCCCGCCCGCCCCGGCCACCACGTCCTGGTTCCATTCGCTCGACTGGGAACGCCTGCTGGAAACCTACGGCGTACCGTTGCTGGCGGCCATCGTCGTCCTGCTGGTCGGCATGTGGGTGGCACGACGCCTGTCCAATGCGCTGCCGCGCGCGACCTCGCGCATGGGCATGGACCCGATGCTGGGCAGCTTCCTGCGCAACGTGGTCTATGCCGCCTCGCTGGTGATCGTGGTGGTGCTGGCCATCGGCACGCTGGGCGTGCAGATCACCCCGCTGCTGGCCGTACTCGGCACCGCCGGCCTGGCCGTCGGCCTGGCACTGAAAGATTCGCTGTCCAACATCGCCTCCGGGGTGATGCTGGTGACCCTGCGCCCGTTCCGCGTGGGCGATGTGGTGACCGTGGCCGGGCAGACCGGCACCGTGCGCGAAGTGCGCATCTTCCAGACCGTCATCACCGGTGCCGACAACCAGCACACCACCATTCCCAACACGCTGATCACCGCCGCGCCGATCATCAACCTCACCGCCGAGCCGACCCGCCGCGTCGAACTGGTGATCGGCATCGGCTACGAAGACAACATCCAGCTGGCACGCGAAACCGCCATCGCCCTGATGAAGGCCGACAGCCGCGTGCTGCCCTCGCCCGAGCCGGACGTGGTGGTGTACGAACTGGGCGACCACGCGATCAAGCTGGGCATCCGCTGCTTCACGAAATCGGCCGACCAGTTCGGCACCAAGGTCACCCTGCTGGAACAGATCAAGCTGGGCTACGACAAGGCCGGCATCAACATCCCCTACCCGCAGCAGGACATGCATTTGTACCTGCACGGCAAGGATGGCGGCGTGGTCGAGGCCGAAGCGCTGGTGCGGGACAAGCCCTGACCATCAAGGTGGCGCCGGGCCGTGCCCGGCGGCGTTCCCTCGCACCGCGCGGTGCGCTCGCCGGGCATGGCCCGGCGCTACCGACATCCACCACCCATCGGTGTCAGGCCTCGACGGCCTCTTGCAACGCCGGGTAATCGATGAACCCGGCGGCACCGCCACCGAAATACGTCGCGCGATCCGGCGCATTCAATTCCGCACCCACCCGCAGTCGTTCCGGCAGGTCCGGATTGGCGATGAACGGCCGACCGAAGCCGATCAGATCCGCCCAGCCCTCGGCCAACGCCTGCTCGGCACGCTCGGCGGTGTACTTGCCGGCGTAGATCAACGTGCCCGGATAGATCATGCGCAACGCCTGCTTGAACGCCACCGGCATCAGCGGCGCATCCTCCCAGTCGGCCTCGGCGATGTGCATGTAGCCCACACCCAGTTCGCCCAGCAGGTGCGCGGCGGCCAGGTAGGTTGCTTGCGGCGTGTCATCGACCGCGCCCTGCAGCGTGGTCAGCGGCGCCAGGCGCACGCCGACGCGCTCGCCACCGGCCACGGCCACCACCGCCTGCGCCACCTCGCGCAGGAAGCGCAGGCGGTTCTGCAGCGCGCCGCCGTAACCGTCGGTGCGCTGGTTGGCCTGCGAATCGATGAACTGGTTGATCAGGTAGCCATTGGCGCCGTGCAGCTCCACGCCATCAAAGCCTGCAGCCAGCGCGTTGCGGGTGGCCTGCGCGTAGTCGGCGATGATGCCCGGAATCTCGCTCTCGGCCAGCGCGCGCGGCATCGAGTGCTGGATCATCTCGCCCACGCCCGCCTCGGGGCCGGCGCCGGTCGGGTCGACGAACACCTTCACCCCCTCGGCCAGCAGCGCCGAGGACGAGACCGGCGCCGCGCCATCGGGCTGCAGGGCGACATGGGAGATGCGACCGACGTGCCACAGCTGCGCATAGATGCGGCCACCGGCGGCATGCACCGCATCGGTCACCTGCCGCCAGCCCTGCACCTGTTCCTCGCTGTGGATGCCCGGGGTCCAGGCATAGCCCTGCCCCTGCGAGCTGATCTGGGTGCCTTCGCTGACGATCAGGCCGGCACCGGCGCGCTGCGCGTAGTACTCCGCCATCTGTGCGGTGGCGACGTTGCCGGCGGCGGCCCGCGAACGGGTCATCGGCGGCATCACGATGCGGTTGGGCAGCGACAGCGGGCCCAGGGTGTGGGGGGTGAACAGCATGGCGCGTTCTCTTGCGGGGGGACTGACCGCAAGGATGGGGATCGGCCGTGGCCCGCAACAGGCGCGGATGGGCAAAACAGTTGTGCCGTGCAGGCAAGGGTCAAAGCCCGTCACCGCCTGACGCTAGAGTCGACCGTTGGTCGACTGCCTTCCCGACAGCCAGCGAAAGCCTCCGCGCTGCGCGCGATAGTCGACTGACAGTCGACTCTACCGCCCTCCCCCCGGTTACAGCGTCGGCTCGATCTTCAGCGCACCATGCGCCACCCGGTCATAGCAGGTGCGCACCACATCCTCGCCGTACTTCAGCTCCAGCCGCCGCACGATGAAATGACCGCGAGCCATGTCCTGGTAGTAGTCGGTAAACATCGTGTTGAGGGTGGCGCCAGCCGCAGCACCCACGATTGGCACCGCCTGCGCGGCAAACTTCTCGGTCACCACCACGCCGAAGCGCGCGGCCACCTTCTCCACCAGCTTGGCCAGCAGCTTGCCGGCCTCCTTCGGCGCCACGCCCAGGGTCAGGTCGCGGCCGGTCACCACGCGCCCGGCCAGCTCGGCCGACAGGTGGCGCATCACGTCGGTGGTGAAGCCACGCGCCAGGTAGTAGCCGGTTTCGCTGGCATCGTCGCGCGGCGAGTTGCCACCCAGCGCGAACACCTCCAGACAGGCCTGGCGGGTGCTGAAGTGGGCCAGGTCGAAGCCCTCGCTGCGGGCCACGTCGGCCACCGCGCGCATCATGATGGTGGTCGACACCGGCAGCTCGATGAACAGCGCGGCGAAGCCGAACGCACCGCCCACCGCACCGGAAGTGGCCGCCGCCAGCTTGTGCCAGCGGGTCGATGCCGACTTGCCCGGCGTGTTGCCCATGCTCCACAGCGCGGCCTGCGCGGACTTCGACAGCGCCGCCTCGACCGCACCATGGATGCGCCCGGAAATGGCCTTGGGCAGGGCCTTCACCGCGAACTCCAGCGGCGTGCCGACGAAATTGGCCATGCGTGCAGTGATCGTGGGCGCCTCCAGCAGGGCGACCGCCCGCTGCAGGTCGGCCCAGTCCTGGGCATCATGGGCGATATCGCGGGGCAGCAGGATGGGATCGTTCATGGGGCCGATAGTAGCGCCATGAAGTTGAACGGATCGTCGCGGGGTCGGAGCCCTTTCCGCTGGAAAGGGATCCGCCCCCACCGGGCGGCAACCTCAGGCGGTCGGCAGGCCCGACAGCGCGCCCATGAACTGGCGGTAGTGGCGCAGCTCCGCGATCGAGTCGTGCACGTCGCTCAGCGCGGTGTGGTTGCTGTTCTTGGCCAGGCCGGCAGCCACGGTCGGCGCCCAGCGCTTGGCCAGTTCCTTCACCGTGGACACGTCCAGGTTGCGGTAGTGGAAGTACTTTTCCAGGCGCGGCATCTGCCGGTGCAGGAAGCGGCGGTCCTGGCAGATCGAGTTGCCGCTCATCGGCGAAACGCCGGCCGGAATCCACTCCGCGAGGAAGTTCACGGTCTGCGCTTCGGCCTGGGCCAGGGTGGTGGTGCTGTCCAGCACGCGCTGCCACAGACCGGAACGACGGTGCTGGTTGCGGTTCCACTCGTCCATCGCTTCCAGCGTTTCCAGCGGGTGGTGGATGGCGAATTCCGGGCCTTCGGCCAGCACGTTCAGCTGGGCATCGGTGACCACGGTGGCGATCTCGATGATCGAATCGTTGTCGGTATCCAACCCGGTCATTTCCAGGTCGATCCAGATCAGTCGTTCGTTGGCCGCGCCGTTCTCCACCATCGTGTCGCCTCGTTGCTGGGCAGGCAGGGCGCCCACCGGTAAAGGAAAGAGGCGCCCATCATACCCTTTCGCTGCTCAGGCCTCGCCCGCATGATCTTCCAGCAGCAGCGGCGGCTTGCCGCGCTTGGCCCGGAAGTAATTGGTCAGGCGCAGGCTGGCCTCCTTGGCCAGCACGCCGCCGTGGATCTCCACCCGGTGGTTGTGGCGGCCATCGCCCAGCAGGTTGAACACGCTGCCGCAGGCGCCGGTCTTGGGGTCGCTGGCGCCGTAGACCAGCCGCGCCACCCGCGCGTGCACGATGGCCATGGCGCACATCGCACACGGCTCCAGTGTCACGTACAGGGTGCTGCCGATCAGCCGGTGGTTGGCCAGTACCTTCCCCCCCTCGCGCATCGCCACGATCTCGGCATGCGCGCTGGGATCGTGCGAGGCGATGTTGAGGTTCCAGCCCTCGCCCAGCAGCTGGCCATCGGCGCCCACCAGCACCGCGCCGACCGGGATCTCGTCGAACTCGTGCTGCGCGCGTTCGGCCAGGGCCAGCGCGTGGCGCATCCAGTGTTCGTCGGCGTCGTGCACGGGCACGCCCAGGGTATCGGTCATGAGGGTTCTCGGCGTCAGGCAGTTCACGCGGCGGCAGTGTAGCGCGCTTCGACCAATGCCGACCCGCAGGGGCCCGGGCCGCTAGAATGGCGTTTACCGCAGCACCGTGAGCACGTTCTTGAACATACTCCGCCCCTCGCGCGCCTCCGACGGCGGTGCCGTTGTCGATCTCTGGCGCCGCGCCGTCGATGCCACCCACGATTTCCTCAGCGCCGAGGATCGCCGCGCCATCGATGCCGAAGTCGCCGGTTTCCTGCCGCAGGCGCCGCTGCTGCTGGCCGTCGACAGCCAGGATCGACCGCAGGGCTTCATGCTGCTCGATGGCAGCCATATGGAAGCACTGTTCATTGATCCGGAGGTGCGCGGCCAGGGCATCGGCCGGCAGCTGGTCGAGCACGCACTGGCCCAGCACCGCCCGTTGACCACTGACGTCAACGCACAGAACGCGCAGGCGCCGGGCTTCTACCTGCGCATGGGTTTTGTCGAAACCGGGCGTTCGGAGGTCGATTCGCAGGGCCGCCCCTACCCGCTCATCCATCTGCGCCACGGCGGCTGACGCCAGCGTGGGCGCACCGGCATGCTAGTGTCGATGCCCCTTCACTGCAGGAAGCAACACCTCATGGATGGAAGCACATTTGCAACGCTGGCGACGCTGGCACTCACGATCATCTGGATCCTGGTGCCATTCGCGATCTTCGGCGTGCGCCGCCTGCTGGGCGAACTGCTGGCCGAACAGCGCCGTACCAACACCCTGCTGGAACACATCGGCGGCGACCGCATTCCGCCGCCGGAACCGGAACCCACGCCCTGGCGCGCGCCCTGACAGCAGCCCCCCCCTCGCCCGCCCGCGTACTAGCCGGACGGGCCGGCCTCGAACGCGGGTGAGTAACTGATCTCGCCGCGCGGCATCGGCGCCTGCAGCAGCAGCGCCTGGAAGTACTCCGCTGGCACGCCCGGCAGCACCACACCCGGCACGCAGTGGAAGCCGAAGCGGCCGTAAAAGGCAGGCTCGCCCAGCAGCACGCAGCCATGTGCACCGATGGCCTGCAACGCATCCAGTGCAGCCCGCATCAGCGCAGCGCCCACACCCAGCCCCTGATGTGGCGGGTCCACTGAAATCGGCCCCAGACCGAACCACCCCTCGCTGCCATCGCTGATCGCCACCGGCGACACCGCCACGTGGCCGATCACCTGCCCGTCCTGCACGGCCACCTGCGAGACCACCAGTTCGCCGCGCTCGCGCAGTGCATCGACGATGTACTGCTCGGTGTGGCTGCTGTGCGCCGCATCCTTGAAGGCTGCCGCCGTCACCGCATGGATGGCCGCGATGTCGGCCGGCGTTTCAGCACGGATGGCGTAGATCATGGCACGTTCGAACGTGGAGTGAGGGGTGGTGACAAGCATGCCTGCAATGCGCGCGCGCGGCACGCAGCGGCCTGAGTTACCAATGTGAATTGACCAACCCCATCACGATTCGGCTGATCCATCGACGGAAAATGCCAATCTCCCGGCATATTCAGCGGAGAAGCGGTGGAATATCGTCAAGAAGCCGTCCCATAATCAAGACGTCCTGCTGCCAAGGAACGGAAACCTATCGTGTTTTCCCGTCGCACCGGCCATTACCAGGAACGTTCTTCGACAGGTCGGCTGATGACCTGTCATCCCCGCTTTCCACCCACCGCTTCCAGCGCCCGATGGCGCAGCACCCTGCTGCTGCCAAGCACGCTGCTGCTGATGCTGGTTGCCTGCCGAACGGAGATCGCCATGACCCAGGAACTCGACCCCGCCGCCGCCGATGTCGCCAAGGGAGGGCGTGGCCTGGCCAAGCTCAACCCCTCGCCCAGCCGGGCCTACGAACTGGTGCTGCGGCTGCAGAACGCACCGGGCGATTTCGCCTTCATCGAAGGCGTCGCCCAGTACGACGTCAGCAACGAGGACCAGTGTGGCTACATCGAACCGGAAACCGGCGTGGCTGCGCGCATCACCAGCCAGGAGCCGGTGATCCTGCGCAAGGTGGCCGATGACGAATACCGCGGCACCGTCTACCTGGACCGCATGCTCGACGAGGACTACTACGGTCGCGGCGTCTGCAACTGGGTGTTCAGCGGAGCCGGGGCGATGCTCAAGGCGACTGGCGCCGACGGTGAGACACGCTTCCTGTCCTTCCTCGGCGCCGAGCCATTCGTGCAGGGGCAGACCGAAACCCGGCACTACCCGCGTGGCGATTATCCGCGCGTGGCCGAACTGCCCGACTACGGCGCTACCGGCCAGCATGATCCCAACCGCTTCCGCGCCGAGCTGCGCGACCAGCTGTTCTCCGCCTCGTTGACCGCCAACGAGGTGCGCCCGTGACCCTTACCAGCCAGGACTACGCTGCGCTCTCCAGGGATGCCTACCGCGACGAACGCGTGGGCCGCCACGCGCCCGGCCAGGAACAACCTGTCCCGCTCAATGGCCACCCGTACCGCGTGCTGGAGCACGTCAACAACCGCCTGACCGGCTACCAGGGCACGATCTACCAGCGCGTGGACACCGACGAGATCGTGGTGGCGCACCGCGGCACCGACCAGATCGTGCGCGATGGCCTGCTCACCGATGCCGGCATGGTGGTGATGCGCCGCAACCTGCAGGCTGACGACGCGCTGGAGCTGACCCGGCGCGCGCTCGAGTACGCCAACAAGCAGGGCCGCGATCTCGGCCATACGCCCGAGGTGACCGTTACCGGCCACTCGCTGGGCGGCACCCTGGCGCAGGTCTCCGCGCACCACTTCAACCTCAAGGGCGAGACGTTCAACGCCTATGGCGCGGTCAGCCTGACGTACCGCGTTCCTGAAGGCGGCGACAACCTGATCAACCACGTCATGGCGGCCGATCCGGTGAGCTCGGCCTCCCAGCATTTCGGCCAGGTGCGCATGTACGCCACCGAAAAGGAGATCGACACGCTGGGCAACTGGGGCTTCAGCAACAGCCGCTTCCGCATGCTCATCCCCGACAGCGCGGTGGGCGCGGCGGCGTCCTCGCTGAGCTCGCACCAGCTGGACAACTTCCTCGGCAACGATTCGGTGTTGAACACGCCGGAAAGCCAGGCGCTTGCGCGGCAGAACGCGAACATGATCAACGAGTACCGTGACGACGTCATCCGCATACGCCGCGGCATCACCATCGGCGCGCGCGGCATCACCGGCAACCTCTACGACCTGTACGACACTGCGCGCGGGCCGCTGCAGGCCGGCGAACCCGAAGCGCGCGATGCGGCGAAGGAAGGCCGCGCCAGCCTGGCCCATCCCGACCATGTCGGCAACCCGCTGTACACCGATGCGCTGCGCGGCGTGCACGCGCAGGACGCGCGCTTGGGCCGTACACCGGATGCCGGCAGCGAGCGCCTTGCAGGCTCGTTGGCGGCGGAAATGCGTGCCGCCGGCGGCCAGCGCATTGATGAGGTGGTGATGAGCAACGACGCGTCGCGCAGCTTCGCGGTGCAGGGCCAGGGTGGTGATCCCGGTCACCTGCGTGTATCGGTTGATACTGCTGCGGCGATGAACACGCCACTGGAGCAGAGCAGCCAGCGCGTGGGGCAGCTGGCCGCGCAGCAGCGCCAGGCACAGGACGCAGCGCTGGAGCAGTCGCAGCAGCACGCGCGCACCCTGCACGCCTGAGCACCCCGACCCGGCCGACATACGGCGGCCGGGCCGGCCTCACATCGAACGGGAGCGCTGCTGCTCCTGGTCGCGGCTGACCGCTTGTTCCTGCTGGCGGTCCTGCGCAACAGCCAGCTGCTGGCTGCTCTGTTCCAACGGCTGCTGCGCGGCCTGCGCGCGATCGACCGAGGCACGCAGCATCGCCGGGTCGCCCATCGTGCCCTGCACCGCAAACAGCATGCGGCCATCGTTGCCGGCCACCACGTGATCGATCTGCTGCAGGCCGGCCTTCTGCGCGCTCACAGCCAGCGCACCGGCGGCATTGTCCAGCTCCCGGTCCGACTGCAGGCCACTGCGCGGCCCCAGCTGCTGCAGCTGCGTGCGCGCGTCATCGAACAGCCGGTTACCGGCAACACCAGGCTGACCCGCCGCCTGGCCCAAGGACGCCTGCTCGCCCACGTCCCCATGTGCCAGCCGATGCATCACGTCCGGGGTCAGCTTCTGCTGCCACGCATCGAAGCGGCGCAGCCGATCCTCAACCCCGTTCATCGCACCGTTGATGGCATACGTCGCCTCACGAACGTTCTCACGCGCATGCTCCGGCACACGGGTCTGCCATTGCCAGACGGCGATACGGGCGGCGTGTTCGGGCTGAGCGGCCAGTTCCGGCTGGTTCACCAGATCAAGGTCGAGTGCCTGCCCCGCGCGCTCGTAGTTTTCCTTCCCGGTCAGCGGCAGGTAGCCGCGCCCGTGATACTTCAGCGCATCGCCGGGCGCATCATTGCCAAGGCGGCCGCCATACATCAGCTCGGCCAGGTCATTCGGGCGCCCGCGCAATGCTTCCTGGCGCGCCGATTCCAACGCGTCGTTGCCATTGCGCCACGCCGCTTCGACCGGAATCTGGGAGGTCGCCCGGGTGTAGTTGAAACTCTCGTTGAGGCGGCTCAGGCCACGCGACTCGTGCCCCGCCTGCGCCATGAAGTTGGCCAGCTCGCGGGGGGAATCAATGCCGGAATCCGTCGCCTGCCGCAGCAGTTGCGACTCTCTATCCGTCGACACGGTGCAACTCCTGGATCGTCATCAGCGCGGATTCCATTCCGCCGGTTGGAGCCTGGTTCATGGCAGCGACACCTCGGCGACCGTAGCCGGGTCGAAATCCTCGAACCGCACGCGCCCCAGTTCCGTTGCCGAGAATTCGCGGATGTTGGTCGCCTCGGTCTCGATGTCCACGACCTTGCGGCGCACCGCATCGACCCAGCACGCGCTCTCCGCCGGGGCAAAGCGGAAGGTGTACGTACTGCTCCAGCGCTGGCGGCTGCCACCGTTGGTGATCACGCTGAACGTGTCTTCCTCTACCATTGCATACGCAAAAGGGTCCCCCGACAGGCCACCGCGGGTGGAACACGGCACCAGCGTGTCGTTGCGAGCGGCCAGTTGCCAGCGCCCATCGCCATTACCGCGCAGCAACAGCAGCACCCGATTGGGGCCATGCTGGCCGGGCGACAGCCCTTCCGGCGACGGCTGGTCGATTACCAGCAACTGGTACTCGATACCCTCGCCATTGCGCTCGCCGCGCACGGCTTCCAGCAGGTTCGCGCCGGAGGGAACAAATGCCAGGGCATCGTCCATGTGCGCACCGTTCCCTGTTTCCATCCCGAGCCACTCCTTCGAATACGCCGCGTCGACCGCCATGGCGGATCATAGCGCCGGGTGTGGCGCATCGGGGAAGCTGGCAATCGTCACCCATTGGACGGGCGGGCACAGTCCTCATGGACGGGAAAGCTCCTGCAGTCGTTCGCATTGGCGCGTCATTTTTCTGACGCACAAGAGCTTACCGCGCGCAGGTTCGATGCGTCGAAGGGGGCGCGATATGAAAAACGCTCTTGATCACAGAATGAGCCCCCGCAACGTGAACGTATGCCAACCTAAGTTAGATGGTCGTCGGCCCCCGCCCGATGCGTACGGCATGCCAGACTACCCACTTTGGCCCGGCGTCCTCGGCCTGGCATCACACGATCGAATCGTCCTTGGCTTCTGACGGCAAACTGCGCTGGACGGGTTCAGAGGCCGCCACGCACCTTCGCATAGGAGTGGCCGGACCGAAGGCGCTGCACACCGGTCGCGCAAGTCCACAAGCGCTTGGCACGGGTTCCCCTAGGTCCCCACGCATCGGAATAGGAGGCACAGGTCGCACGCAGGACTTGCGCTCGGACTTCCTTGAAGCTGGGCTAGGTGCAGTTGGCATAGGCCTCATCACAGCGGCCCGGCACATCACTTTTTTACACGCTTTGCGCGAACATGCTGGCGTACTCAGGAGTTGCACCGGTCCCAATCGCGCCTTGCCCGCTTGGATTGCGATCCTTCCGCACAAGCCGCGAAACGCATTGAATGAAGCAGGTCCTGCCCACTACACAATCTTTGGCGCCGGTCGAGGCACAGCGCTCCACTGCGAACGTTTCAGTTTCCTCCATCAGGGAATCGACGTGCCGATGGCTCCCCTGGCCTTAACCACCGTCCTGTTGGCGTGCTCAGCTAGATTTCCTGGGACGACGTATTACGAGACGCCTGACCGGAACGGGCGCGCAGCCCAGTGCTTTTGGGCGACCAACACGGTAGCAGCCAGGCAGGCAGCTTCCACCCTCGGCGCGCGAGGTTACCGCCGGACCGCATACACGCCACCCCTAAGTCAGGGGCAGGCCGCGCGACCTCCGGCTCAGAATTCCTCGAAGATGGGCTTGGTACAGTTGGCATACACCTCTTCACAGATGCCGGCAACGTCATTTTTGCACTTTGTCTGCGCGGACAAACGCGCGAGGTGAAGAGTTCCAGCTGATGCGATAGCCGCCTGCCCTGCTCCGCTGCGCCCCTTTGGAATGAGCCAGGAAACACATTGATTGTAGTATGTGAAATGGGCGACACAGTCCTTCGCGCCGGTAGACTGACAACGTGCCACCGCTTCCCGCTCAGCTTCCTCTTTCGTCCGCTTGCCGTCAGAGACACCAGCGTCACTTGTCGCCGTAGCCTCAGCAATGGCCCCCCAGGTCTTTATCCAACGCCCGGTTGGGGTGCTGAGCCGTATTTCCTGCGAACCAGAGCTCCCAGAGCCGCCGCCGCTTGGTATCGGTGCGCAGCCTTGCGCGCCCTGTCCGCCGATGGGGTAGTAACCAGGCGGACAGCTGCCGCCCTCCGCGAAAGCCGAGCCGGACAAGCCAAGCGAAACCAGCAGTAGCCAAGTCATCCAGACCAAGACTCGCTTCATGACATTCACCTCGATCCGATCATTTCAGTAAAACACAATCAAGTCAGTAAGACTCAATCAAGCGGTGTGAATCGCCCAAGGTTCCGTAGACACCTCGCAGCCATAAACTATGGCTTAGGCGGAGGTGATTATGAGCACGAAGCGGTACACCGATGAGTTCAAGATCGAGGCGGTCCGACAGATCGTTGAGTACGGCCGTCCGGTAGCGGAGGTTGCAGAGCGACTGGGCGTGTCGATCCACCGCCTTTACAGCTGGAAGCGGCAACAAGGCAAAGGCGATGTTGGACGGCGTGTTGAGCAGGACCAGAACGCGGAAGTACGCCGCCTCAAGGCTGAGCTACGCCGGGTCACTGAAGAGCGAGACATCCTAAAAAAAGCCGCCGCGTACTTTGCAAAGGGATAAGAGCAAAGTACGCCTTCATGAAGCAACACGCAGATGAGTTCGGTCTCGCGGCGATGTGTCGAGTACTTGGCGTCCATCGCAGTGGCTACTACGCCTGGCTAAAAGAGCCGGCAAGCGCTCGCGACAAGGACGATCGGCGATTGCTTGGCCTGATCAAGCACAGCTGGCTGGAAAGCGGCTCCGTGTATGGCCACCGCAAAGTGACCACAGATCTGCGCGAGCTTGGCGAGACGTGTAGTCGTCATCGCGTGGCACGCTTGATGAAGAGCGAGGGGCTGCGGGCAATGGTCGGCTACGGTCGGCGACCACGCCCTTTGAGCGGCCCTGTTGGATCAGTCGCCAAGAACGTTCTGGCTCGCGGGTTCAAGGTCAGCGAACCCAATCGCGCGTGGGTCACGGACATCACCTACATCCGCACGTATGACGGCTTCCTGTACTTGGCGGTAGTGCTTGATCTGTTTTCGCGCCAAGTCGTTGGATGGGCAACCCGGCCAACTCAACATACGGACCTGGTTTTGCAGGCGCTATTGGCTGCAGTGTGGCGGCGCAAACCAAGCCCCGGGCTTCTGCTTCACTCCGACCAGGGAACCCAGTTCACCAGCGAAGACTGGCAGAGCTTCCTGCGCGAACACGACATCGTGTGCAGCATGAGTCGACGAGGCAATTGCCATGACAACGCGGCGATGGAGAGCTTCTTCCAGCTGCTGAAGCGGGAGCGGATCAAGCGGAGGATCTACAGCAATCACGACGAGGCCCGCGCCGACGTCTTCCAGTACATCGAGATGTTTTACAACCCAAAACGGCGGCACAGTTCCAACGACGGGCTGTCCCCGGTAGGGTTCGAGAAGCAGTACGCACTAAACGGCTGACGACTGTCTACAAAAGCCTGGACGATTCACATCTCTGGCTCAGAACTCCTCAAATATCGGCTTGGTGCAATTAGCATAAACCTCATCACAGGGACCCGGCACACTATTTTTGCAAACGCTTTGCGCATACATCCTAGCGAACTCGGGAGTTCCACCAGTACCGATCGCACCTTGCCCATTTGGATTGCGATCTTTCGGCACCAGCCAAGATACGCATTGATTATGGTAGGTCTTGCTGACTACACAGTCTTTGGCGCCAGTCGAACCACAGCGCTCGACCGCCAATTTTTCAGCTTCCGCCTTCGTGCGCTTTCCATCAGAAACGCCGGCATCGTCGGAGGACATCGAAGTGGCGATAGCTCCCCAAGTCTTCACCCACCGGCCGGTTGGCGTGCTCAGCTGGATTTCCTGGGAGCCAGATCCTGCACTCCCGCCGCTAGTCGGTATAGGTGCGCAACCCTGTACACCTTGCCCGCCGATGGGGTAGTAACCGGGCGGACAACTGCCCCCCTCTGCGAGAGCACGACCACTGGAAACGCCGAGCGGTACGAGCAAAATCCACGCAATCCAAGCAGCAACCCGCTTCATGACAATACCTCCTCCAATTCATCTCAGCAGAACATGATCATGCGGTACTAGCATTGGCGTTGCCTCGCGTTCCCAACTGCCCCTGCGAGCTCTCGTTACCAGTATGAAGCCGCGGGGTAGTCGCTCGGAATGGATCAGTCGTGCCATGCACACTGTTCTCTGGAGCATTAGGTCTATATTGCCCGCCTCCACCACCCATGGAACCCGGAGGCTGGCCGTTCGGGCCAGGCGAAGCAGGAACCGCGCTGCCGCCTATCTGCGAATATGCCATGAAGCTGCCCAGAGTTCCTTGGAAGAACATCGCCGCCATTGGGGGCGCAGTCAGAATCAATGTCGTGAGAATCAGACCCATCCCCCCCTGCTGAAGGGCCATGCTCGACATACCTTCCGTAAAGTTGTCACCCATCAACGATCCGGCCAATGCGCTGCCCCAGAATGCGAAAGCGACCTTCGAAACCATCTTCATTGCAATGCTGGTCATAGCCGCCAGTACCGCCATCGAGAACATGGTGCCTATGCCATACAACAGCCACTTTTGGAAAAGCTGCTTGGTCTGGTCGAACAGCAGACAAAGGATGAAGAGTGGTCCCAGTCCGATAAACAGGGCAAGCGCGACTTCGTACAGCAGCAACATCGAACCGGCGGTTACCGCAGGGCCACCCGTGCCCATGCCGATGAACCACATGGCGCGCGTCTTCGCGTTATCCAGCGTCACGTCGCTCATCACGTCCAGCGCATCCACGCTCGACAAAGCCAACTGCATGTAACCAAGGTTCTCATCAATCAGGTCTTCAGGCGAATCCTTCTTACCGGTGACAACGTAGCTGATCTCGTTCTTGACGTCATTTATCAGGAACCCGTGCAGTTCCTGTCCAAACATGCCCATGGTGGTGGCGACCGAAACGATCAGCGCGGCCTTGGCCATGTTGGAAACGAGTACCATCATCGAATCACGACTGCGGCCTGTGACAATCCGGAAGCCTTGGATAAGCACCCATAGGGTCATGAGCGTAAGCGCGATACCGCCCACCCAGGCCATCATCCGGCCGAGAAGCTTCACGCCATACTCTGCGATTTCCTTATGCAGGTAATCGAGAATCAGCCTGAAAAACACAAAGTCGCCAATCGAGGACGCTGCATGCAGATTCTGCAGCATGTGCAGCGGTCCTTGCCCAAACATGCTGTCCATCAGCCCAAGATCCATAACTTCACCTGAAATTTAATTGCAACTCGACCAGAGGAGCGCCAAATTAGTTCGAGAGCGCTGCCTTGAGTGCGGCGGCCTTTACCACGGTTCCCAACGGCGATTGACCCGTCCCTTTCAATGCTCGCTGCGCCAGTATCTGCTGCATCTTGGTGAGTGCCTGGATCTGCTTGTCATAGCCTTGGGTCTGCTTCTCCCAAGTGGTGAACTCGGCCTGCATGTACGCGTCTGACACCACCGCGTTGGCAGAGGTCTCCGCCATTGAGCCTTCACCCTTCCAGAGATCACGAATGTCTTTGATCCTGTCCAGCACCTTGCGCATGTCGGGCATGGTTTTCTGCACGACCTCGACAGTCTCGTTGTACTTCTGATTCTCAAGCACTTGGATCGCTGCGCAGATATTGCGCTGCTGGGCCATGATGTCACCACCCGGGCTCATGTCCAGCGCGGTGAGGATGCCGCTAAGGCTCATGATGCTGCCCGCACCGCAGCGCTCGGCGACATTCCACTCGATCGGCACTGGCTTCAGCGTCACTCCTTTGGGCATCAGCGGAGACGCAATGATCTGATTGAACTTGGCTAGCTTCTGCTGCCAGTTCGCGGCGGTCTTGACGAAGCGATCATACTGCTCGCCATACTCAGCCAATGCCTCGCCCTGGGAGGCCAACGTATTGATCTCAGTCAGTGTGCTGTTCCACGTATTAAGTCCAACTTCCACAACCGGGATAGTGTAGCCACTGACCGGGCAACTCATCATGGCAGCAAATGAAAAGCAAACCAGCGAGGCGCGGACGCGCGTGGCGAGGGTCCTGTTCCGGGTGGCGCGGGGTCGGGTTTCCATGTTGTTCTCCATCGTAGGCAAGGGGCTTGCTGCGTTCCTGTCTATCGCGACCGTCATGCTGCAACCTCATTATTGGATGCGGGCTTTCCAGAGCCCTTACGATTACTATAGAACTCTTCCAGCCACTGCTCCGGCGTCAGCTCATCCACTTTCACGCGCGCACGAATGGCTGCGGTCTGCAGCACGCGGTGCATCACATCGATGTTGTCGGTGGACGCGGAGATCACCGACAGGATGTCGTCCATGCCGCGCAGGTTGAGCTGGCACACGCTGGAGGCGTGCCCCTGTTTGACCAGGAAGCAGCGCGAGCGCTCGTCCAGTGCAGTGACCACCCGGAACTCGGCCTCGGTCAACTTCAGGCCGTCCATGTAGTCGCTCTTGCTGGCATTCGGGTTCGGCAGCAGGATCAGCGTGGCCGTCTGCTCGATCAGCGCCGCGGAGATGTCGCTCTTCAGTGCGTCTTCCGGGCTCTGCGTGGCGAAGATGCCCAGGCCGTTCTGCTTACGGATGGTCTTCTGCTTGTTCTTGGCGAACTCCTTCAGGCCACCTTCGCCATCCAGGATTTTCCAGAATTCGTCCATCACGTAGATCAGCGGACGACCGTCGATCAGCGATTCCAAGCGGTGCAGCAGGTAATTGATGACCGGCACGCGCACTTCGGGATTGTCGATGATGTCGGTGTAGTCAAAACCGATGATGTTGGCCTTGCTCAGGTCCACCGTATCGACGGGGTTGTCGAACACCCAGCCCAGGGAATTGCCTGACGTCCAGCGGCGCATGCGCGCGTACAGGCCATCGTCGCCCATGTTGGGCAGGCTCTTCTGGAAGTTGGTCATGCTGCGCAGGTGCATCGGCGTGTCGAGCATGCTCTCGACCGCGCGGTAGATGTCCTCTTCCTCGCGGGCGCTGTACTCACGCTTGCCGGCCAGAACCTTGATGAGATCGGCCAGGAACTGCACGTTGCCTTCGTTGCTCTCGCACTGGAACGGGTTGAAGCCGGTCGGCGCACCGTTCTCCAGGGCCAGGTAGTTGCCGCCGCAGGCGCGCACGAAGATCTCCGCGCCGCGGTCCTTGTCGAAGAAGAAGATGGTCGGCGACGGCTCGTACTTCTGCACCTGGCTGAGCAGGAAGTTGATCAGCGCGGTCTTACCCGTACCCGACTTACCGATCACCATGGTGTTGGCGATGGCCTTCTCACCCAGCGAATTCTCCGACGGGTGGGTAGCGTGGAAGTTGAAGTAATACGGCTGCCCGTTGGTGGTCTGCAGCGTCGTCACGCAGTCGCCCCACGGGTTGTTGTGCTGCTTGCCGGTGGCGAAGTTGTGCAGCGGCGACAGGCCGAGGAAGTTCAGCGAGCTGACATTGGCCAGACGCGTGCGGTAGCGCCAGTTGCCCGGCAGCTGCGAATAGAAGGAGGACGTGACGGCCAGGTCTTCCTTGGTGGACACGAAACCGGCATTGGACAGTTCGGCGCGCGTAGTGGCGACGTTCTGCGACAGCTTGGCCTGGCTGTCGCCATACACGGTCATGATGAAGTGGTACTCGCCCAGCACGAAGTTGCCTGAGGACAGCTGGTCCATGGCCTGGTCGAGTTCGACGATCTGGCTGACGGCCTTGTCGCCCGAGGAGATCATCATGCCCTTGGTGCGGTCCAGCACCTTCAGTGCGTCCTGGCGCCCCATCGGGCTGAAGGAGTGGGTGATGACGTACTCGTAGTCCAGGTACTTCAGCCCATTGAGGATGCCCGGGTACGTACCCTCGGCATACTCCTTGATGTTCAGGATGGCGCCAAAGTGGTTGGCGCCATTGGGGGTATTGATGACAAAGTCACCGGTCTTCGCCGAGAACATATGCCGGCTGACCGGGAGATAATCCTTCACCGGGGCGGACAGCACCGGAACCGGCTCATCGATGCGGTTGATCAGGTAGCCGAACAGCTCCAGCGTTTCGGAGAAGACCACGCCGTTTTTGGCTTCGTACATGCCCATGCGATACGGCGCGTAATCGCGAATGACAGCTTCGACGTTGCCGGCCAGCTCCAGCAGCTTTTCTACGGCCTGTTCCTGCTCGGCACGCAGCTTGTCGACATTGGCCGACTTCTCGACGAAGCGCTTACCGGCCACGACCGGACGATAGATCATCGTCAGGTACAGCTCGTTCTGCATGATGCGCTGCGAAGACAGCATGCCCATGTACTGGTCGGACACGTCCTGGTTGAAGCGCTGCTTGAACGTGCTCTTTCCCTTCAGCGTGCGGCGACGACGGATGTCGTGAACCCAGAAGGCGACATTGACGAAATCCGGCGCGCGCAGGGTCTGAAGCAGCCGGTTGAACGTATTGTGCCGGTGCTCCAGTTCCCACTCCTCGCGACCAACAAACGGCAGCCCTTCCAGATGCCACGTCAACAGGTAATCGCCGCCCGTGGTCTTCACCACGTTCGGGGCTACATGCGACGACAGGGGAATGAATTCGCTGATGGAGGTGTCTGGGCTGAACATACGACTGCTTCCAAAGAGGTACTGCGAAGGAATTTTTCGTCAGAAGCCGACGGGCGCTGGACGCCCGCCGGCCCCGACCGACCCTCAATCCATGCGGGCCGGCTTGTCGCGGTAGTGATTCGGGCTGAACACCCACATGCCATCGTGCTCACGCGCGTTTCGAACCCGGAGCTTGACCATCAGGCGCAATCCCAGCAGCCGGAAGATCATCTCGTCACGCTTGGCCATCTGCCGCATGATGAAAACGGCGACCGGAATGGTCAGCAGGAACCAGAAGTTCGTGTACATGCTGAGCAGCAGCAACCCACCGGCCACCATGAAGAACGGCAGGTAGGGCACGCCCAGGAACATCGCAGGGCGGGTGCAGCCACGAAAAACGACGTTCTTATGCACCGTAGTACTGAGCGACGTTCTTGATGACCATCAGCGCCATGCCGCCGTTGCCGCCGCCGCTGGTGGCAGTGCACTCGCCGAACTCATCACCCAGCAGCATCTTGGCAATCTGACCAGCAGCGCCGATCAGCACGCCACCAATCAGGATCGGTGCGACATCGCCGATGCGCTTGTGCGCGAAGGCAATCTGGTAGCCGGCGAAGATCACGGCGATGGTGACGACGGCGATCGAAGCCATGTTGAGTAGGCCGTTTACGCTGCCGAAGAACCCGCAGACCTTGCCATCGGTGCCGCCGTAGTTGGCGTTGTTGGCGAACGCCTCAGGTGCGAGTACGGCACCAGCAAATGCAACGGCCATCAGCATGGTCTTCAGCGTGCGCTGGGCCTGTACGACGTCGAGATTGAACTGCTTCATGGATGGATTTCCTTGTTGATGGACTAACACACTGAAACGACCGGCCGGGGGACCGGTCGCACCACGACTTCGTCAGAACACGAAGGCCGCATCCCCTGCGGGAATCTGTCGAACCGGCGCGACAGGTGCCGCCGCCGGTGCGTCGTAAACATTGCCAGGTGCCGAAACCGGCTGATTGCGTTCGTTCCACGGACGGAGCATCACCGGGGCATCGCTGCCGCCTGCGACGGCATCCGGCAGCTGCTGCGGCATGGCCAGGGACGGTTGCTGCGCTGCGGTCTGCGGCAACTGCTGCGGCAGCGGCTGCGGGTAGCCCTGGGGCGCCTGCGGTTGCATCGCGCGATCCACGGAACCCAGCACCACCCGGGACAATGCCTGGTCGGCAATGTTCAGCAGGCTGCCGCGTGCCATCGCACCGGTCGAGGGATACACCGTGTAGGCACGCGCAGGGTCATTGCTGGGCATATAGACCGGCGCAGTGTTCTGCGCCACGATCCGTGCTTCCATCGGCGACACGCTCTGCGGGTGGTGTTCGACCTTGACCACGCGGCGCTCGCCACGGTCGACCACGTCGATGGGCGCCACGCCATTGCTGGCCAGCTGCTGCCCACGTCGCATCGAATCATAGATCTTCTGCACGTAACCGTGGCGGAAGCCGGTGGAAAAATTGCCCGAGTAGTAGCAGCTGAAGGACTTGCCCCAGTCCTGCCCCGAGCGCTTGTAGCACTCGGCCAGGATGCGTGACCCGGCTTGCAGGTTGGCGCACTGCTGGAAGGCCTTTTCGTAGGAATCCAGACCGTACTTGCCAAGGTTGTAGCGGTTGACCTGGGCCAAGCCGACAGAGAAGTTGTAGCCCTTCTCTTCCAGCATGCGCACCGTGGCCAGCGCTTCATCCAGCGCCTTGGGCTGGCGCACCAGGGCGCCGCCCACCACGCCGATGGCATAGGGGTTGCGCGAGGATTCGACATTGATGACGTGCTGCATCACGTCCATGGAGACGGCCATTTCCGGGCACGCCATCATTTCCAGACCTGGGAGCATGATTCAGCCCTCCTGCCCCTGGGCACGCCCAGGATTGAAGTCGATGCCGGTGATGTAGCGCGCACCGGCATGCGCCTTGATATGTACGACGATGTCGATGGTCATCATCAGCAGACGCTTGATGACGTTGAATTCCAGGCCCGAGCCCTCGGTGGATGCCTTGACCATCAGCGCAAGCTGGTCCCAGGTCTGCTCCGGGCTGCCGGCGTGGCAGCTGGTGATCGAACCAGGGTGGCCGGACGCGCAGTTACGGATGAAGTAGAACGCCTCATCGCCGCGCAGCTCGGCGAGGATGATGCGCTCTGGCTTCATGCGCAGGCAGGCTTCCATGCAGCTCTTGGCGGTGACATTGCTGGCGCTCTGGCCGCCCTTCGAATACAGCAGGTGCACCACGTTGGGTTGGGTCAGGAACAGCTCGCGGGCATCCTCGATGGTGACCAGACGCTCGCTGTCCGGAATGTGGTTGACCAGCGCCTTCATGAAGGTGGTCTTGCCGCTGCCGGTTGCGCCAGACACGACAATATTCTTGCGGTACATCACCGCGCGCCGGAAGAACTCGGCGTACTCGCGGGTATGCCGCAGCTCCAGCAGCTCGCGGTCCTGCTCGCTCAGGCTGCCATCCTGCTCGAGTATCTGTGCAAAGAAGCCGTCCTCGTGGTACTGCGTGAGCGACTTGGTGTGCTTGGATGGCAGGCGGATGGTGATCGACACCTTGCCGGCATCGCACGCCGGGGGAATGACGAACTGGGCACGCTGCCCGGTCGGGAAGGTCAGCGACACGACCGGATCGGCATCGGTGATGCGCTGGCCGGTGTTGCTCTCGTTGACCACGGCGGTGCAGAACTGCCGGGCCCGCTCGAACGTCAGGCCGGGCACGTCCACGCGCTGCCACCCTGCCCGCGTCTCCAGGTACAGCTCGCCCGGACGGTTGATGCAGATTTCCGTCACTTCAGGCGAGGTCATGTACTCGGCGATGCCCAGCACTTCGTACTGATAGCGCAGGAAATCGCTGGAGACGAGGGCGAGGGGTGACACTTCGGCGTCCATGGTCGTTCTGTCGGTTACCGGCGCGGGTTGAGCACATTGGTGAAGTCAACGTCCTTGGCGACGTAGACGTTCACGATGGTGCCCTGGTTGATGGTGACCGTCGGCGGGCGACGGCCTTCGCTGAGCGCCTCGTTGGCCAGGCGTTCCATGGTGCGTGCGGTGGCACTCTCGTAAGGCGACTGCACGGCGAACCCATTGCTACCAATGGTCGTGGACTCCGGCCCGTGCTCTGCAGCGGCGTATTTGAAGGCGTCGGCAATCAGGCTGATCATCAGCGCCGACGCGATGCGGCTACCCCAATGCGCGCTGTACTGGCCCGGATGACCTGCGCCACCCAGCCCATCGACGCCCGGACTGGACATGGCCACATCGATACCATTGGGCGTGGTGATACGGTCCCAAATGACCTCGACACGCTTGCCCGAGGGGCCGCCACCGTAGGCACCGTAGATCTTCGAGCCCTTCGGCAGCAGCAGGCTGCGGCCGTTGATCGAGTAGACCGGCTCGGTGAGCAGGCAGGAGGTATAACCGGCCAGGTCGGTGATGATGCGGGTTTCCAGCACGCAGCGCAGATACGTGCCGCGCACCAGCAGTGCATCGGGGCTGTTGATAAAGGTCGCTGAGGAGATGTCCTCCACGTCCGGTCCACGACGAACTTTCTGCGGGCTCTGCTGGTTGGGCAGCATATTGGCCAAAAGGGCCTGACGGGTCTGCTCGTCGATAGCCGAACGCTGCGACTGAGGGCCACCAGGGCGGGCGCCCGTACCGATCGCTGCATCGTCGGCACCGGAGATACGGCGCTCCAGCAGGGTTGGGCCGCGGGGCTGCGCAGCTTCGGGGCGCGATACCTCAACCAGCTGCGGGCCGCTGTCACGTGGCGGATCCGGCAGCATTGGAATTGGCTGAGCGGCGCTTGCCGGTGGAGCGGTCTGCGCCTCCACCCCGATATTGGGTAGTTCCGGGGTGGAGACACGAGCGACTTCGCGCTGAGGAGCCGCCGCGTCTCTATCGTCCTTCCCCTTGCGGAACAGCAGGAAGCCCATCGCAACCAGCAGTACTACGATGCCAGCCAAGAACATCAGCGCTTTGCGGTTCAGGCGCTGTTCTTCGGCAGAGCGAAGCTGTGGCGCCGCCGCATCAAGATCCGGCGATCCAGCATCTGTCGTGCTGCCGAAATAGGGGTTCGAAGGTGCTTCGGAGCTGCCGCCAGGCGTATTGCCGTAGGGGCCCTGCCTCTCATCGCGCACGTTATTCGGGTCGTTGCCCGGAGTGTTCTGCTGGCTCATTTCTTCACGTTCCTTCGCAGACCGACGACGAAGTCGCCGTGGCGGATGACCAGGTACGGGTACGTCCCGTGCACGATCAGCGTGTTGCCCTCAACGGTGGTGTTGACCACGAAGTCCTCACCGTATTCCTTCTCGCGCCCGAAGACTGCCGGGAAAATACCGGTCTTGTACTCCGGCGAATTCGGCAGCTTGAGGTAGGTGAAGCGGCCGTCGTCGTAGGCGTGCACCGGAATCAACCACCCCATCTTCTTCGCCTTGCTGGTCGAATAGGAGTAGTTGAAGTTGTACTGGCGGTCCTTGGCCAGTTCGGTGCTCAGCAGCGGCTTGGCCTCTTCTTCCACCGCCTCCTGGGCCACGCCGAACACGGTCTCGTTCGGGTAGACGAACTCGATCTTGTACTGCACGCCGGCACGGCGGGCCTGTTCCAGCTGGCGCCAGTCGGTCGCCACCACCTTCAGTTCGAAGATGTAGGAATGGGTCTCGGTGCGCACCATCATGTTGGTGTCGACGTCGACGTTCTTCGGCTTGAGGTAGAAGACGTTCTCGCGACGGGTCAGTTCCCAGCCACTGCTGAAGCCGGTGCTGTAGTCGAGGATCTTCTCGTTCGGACTCAGCTCGATCTGGGTGGTCAGACCCAGGCCGGTACGAACCGGGTAGATCCGGTCCTTCTCATACTCGTATCGGTCCACTGCCTGCGCCATCGCCGCGGTGGAAAACACCAGCGACAGCAACGACAGCAGCGCCAATGCGCTCCCCCTGACTTTTCGACTACTCATCGGTTGCTTGCTCCATCAGCATTTCCGGTGGATTGGTTCTGTGCGTGGTTCATCAGCCACCCCGCATCGGTTGCGCCTGCGCGGGCTGCATGCCCTGCGGCTGTCCCTGCATCGGCTGCGCCTGCTGCATCGGCTGGCCCTGGATGGGCTGGCCCTGCTGCATGGGTTGCCCCTGCACGGGCTGGCCCTGCATCGGCTGGCCCTGCATCGGCTGGCCGGTGGCCGGATCGACCATCGGCGCTGCGGCCGGGCTGTTCGGGTCGTACATGCCCTGTGCCTGTGCTGCAGCCTGCTGCGCCTGCTGCGCTGCGTCCGCCTGCTGCTGCATCGCGCCCTCATCGGGCACCGGCACGCCGCGGGCGTAATCGTTGTCGACGCGGTACTCGGTGACCTGGAAGGCCAGCGGGTTAAGCACGCGATCCTGTTCGGACAACGCCAGGTTCTGGTTGTACTCGAAGCGCATCGTGACCAGCTGGTTGTCCAGGTAGGTCGAGACCCCCGTACGCTTGTCCAGCAGGCTGCGCTGGATACGCACGGACGCGCCTCGGAAGCTGCCGTTGGCCTGGGCGGCCAGCGGCGTGATGCTGAGGATCTTCACGCGGATGGCCTTGCCGCGCCCATACATCACGAACGGGTTCTGCGGATTGTTGCCCGCGTAACGCTGCTTCATGCTCGCGCCCACCGCATCGGTCGACATCACGAAGACCAGCTCCCAGTCGCGCAGGCCCATCACAGCGGAGTCGTAGGACTCACGCGCCAGCACATACTGGGCCACGTTGCTGCGGTTGACCGCTTCGTTGGTGGTGATGGTCTCGCCCTGGAACGTGCCACGCAGGCGCGCCACGGTGGCGGTGCCGGTGTAGGCGTCAGCCATCACCAGGAACGGCACTTTTTCCTTCAGCGGCAGCATGTAGTAGTAGCCACCGGCCAAGGCCAGCGACATCAGCAACGATGCGGCGGCCACCCACCACGCGCGCCGCTCGCTGCGGCGTGCCATGTCGGCCACGGTGATCTCGTAGCTGACCGCCTTGGCGACCGACTGCTCGACCTTCTGGCTGTTGCCTGCATCCTTCTTGCGGAACATGGATTCTTCCGTACTGCTGAAACATCAATGGGTGCAACGCCCCGTCGCCAGGCGCGGGGTGCAGCATGTTCGATGGTTTCCTGGATGCCTCAGCTGCCGCTGTCCGGGTCCGGGCTCTGGGCCGACGCGGTCGGCGTCGATCCGGCGCTCTGCACGACAATCTGGTTGCCGACGATGGACACGGAAACGCCCTGCGCCGCGTAGGCCGACGTGACATCGATCACGGCCTGCTGCGCGTTGGTCGTATCAATCCGCGTCACCGCTCCGTAGAGGGTGAAATCCGAGCTGAGGCGATAATCCAGCGTGCGGCCGGAATCCTTGGCCCAACGGTCAAGCATGCCCTTGAGCGTGCCGTCCATGGGCGAGGCCTGGTACACGTAGCTGGAATACAGCGGAATCTCGGTGGGGGTTTCCGCGAAACGGTTGACCGGCTTCCACCGGCCGCCGAAATCGGGTGCGGGCTTGGTGGCACATCCTGCCACCATCAACGCCGCCGCTGCGGCGATGGACAACTTTGCGATAAACGCCTGATTCATACGGGCTTCACTTTGACGTACGAAAAAGCAGTCCCGATGTTGGTCCCCTGGCTGCTCCGGCTTGGCATGACGCCAATCGGACACGCGTCGGGAACCCGACGCGTAGGCGTGGCTTCACGACGGCTCCCCGGCGGCCCGAAGACCGCCAACCAGGTTGCTGAAAACGGTTACACCAACCCGTCCTCTCGCACCCTCACCAACTTCGGAACCATCCCTGTTCCAATGGCTGAAACTCCTGGCCACTTCTGAAAGCGAGCTGAACCAAAAGGTCCCTGCGCCGTGCATAGACTGGCACAACCACACGTCAATTGAATGTCAGACAAGTCTGAATTGCCTAGACGTATGGCGTTTTCTTGACGCATCTCACAAATTTATATTTGTGAGACCGCGTTTTTTGCCCCGTCGGATGCGGCTTCCTCACAAATTCAGAACAGGAGCTTCCACTTTTGGCAGTAGACGCGACGTGAAATATTTATCTTTGTAGTAGCGGATCTTGTCGCATTTCACCGGATGGGGGATGCCCTCGTAGAGGAACACTTCCTTGTCCGGGCCCATCGCCTTCAGTTCCTGCGGCAGCATCAACGCACGACGCTCCTCGGTGAAACTGTGGGTCTTTTCACGCGCGTGGGTGACGTTCTTCTTGCGGATGGTGGTGTAGCCCAGCATGTCCGAATAGTCGTTGGCATCCTGCTGCTCACGCGGCGCGTAGAGGATCTGAAGCGCGTGGTTGGTGATGATGGTGCGGGAGATCTCCCGGCCATAGGTCGCGTCCAGCTGCGACATGCTCTGGATGATCGGCAGCAGGCGCACGTTGTAGCCGGCCATGTAGGACACCGCCGAGGCGATGATGTCGACCTTGCCGATCGAGGTGAATTCGTCCATCAGCAACAGGCACTGGTACTTCAGGTCCGGGTTGGACTTGGGCAGTTCCTTGGTGTTGAGGTTGATCAGCTGGCTGAAGAACAGGTTGATGATCAGGCGGCTCTCGGCCAGCTTGTTGGGCTGGATGCCGATGTAGATGGTCATCTTCTTCTTGCGCACGTCGGTGAGCAGGAAGTCGTTGGTACTGGTGGCCTTGTCCAGCACCGGGTTGACCCAGGCGTTCAGCGGTTCCTTGAAGGTGCCCAGGATCGAGGCGAAGGTCTCGTCGGCCTGGGACAGCATGTTGGCGAACGCCGAGCGCGCATTGCTGCTCAGGAACGGCCGTTCGGACAGGCTCTTGAGGAACTTCTTCAGCTCGGTGCCATCGCCCGAGGACAGGCGATACACCGCGCCCAGCGTGGGCGTGCCCTGGCCGCCGGGGAAGCCGCTGGCGCGCTCGTCATCCCAGTTCTCGAACAGGTACAGGGTGAAGGCGATGAAGGCGTTACGGGCCTGGCTGACCCAGAACTTCTGGTCCTCCGCACCATCGGGGTACAGCATGGCGCCGATGCTCATCAGGTCCGAGATGCGGAAGGCCGGATCGTCGGACACGTAACTCAGCGGGTTCCAGCGGTGGGTCCGGCGGTCCTCGGCGAAGGGGTTGAACAGGTAGATCTCCTGCCCTTGGCTGGCGCGCCAGCCGCTGGTCAGGTCGAAGTTCTCCTGCTTGATGTCCAGTACCACCAGCGACTCGCCGTATTCGAGCAGGTTCGGGATGACCACGCCGACGCCCTTGCCCGAACGGGTCGGGGCGGCGAGGATCACGAACTGCTGGCCATCCAGCCGCACCAGCTTGCCGCCATGGCTGCCGACCACGATGCTCTGCGCGGTCTTCTTGTACAGGCCGTGCTTGGCCAGGTCGGAACCGGTGGCAAAGCGCGCGTCGCCGTGCAGCGATTTCTTCTCTTTCTTCAGCAGCCACACCAGGCTGCCCACCAGCACCACCAGCAGCGGCAGGCCGAAGCCCAGGTAGCCGGCCCACCTGATCTTGCCCACGAACGGGGCGACCTGTGGCTGGCCCAGCGCGCTGTAGTACTGGTAATAGGTATTCCAGGTGAACAGTTTGGTGTCCAGGCCAAGCAGCAACAGCGTCAGGTAGCCGGACAACGCGAAACCAAGCAGCAGGGCGACCACCGTAGCGATGGCGATGGTCAGGAACTTATTACTGGGCAACACCCGAATCCTCCATGATGCGCACTGAGGCGCGACGGCCTAGCGGCGGCGTCGTTGCGACGCCCATTTCCGCAGGTTGGTTTCATTTTCCAGCCCGGGCTCGATGCCCTCTTCACGCTCCAGCACCTCCAGGTACCGGCGCGCTTCGGCCAGCGACATCAGATCGGTCAAACGCTCCCCGTCATCGGCGATAACCGTATGACCGATGACATCGCCGGGAGCGTACACCGGCGCGTGGGTCACCGCTACCAGCCGATAGCGGCCGCGCAGCTCGATTTGATGCGTGTACTCCTGCATGCATTCTTCTCCGTGATGGCGTTCACATCGCGTGCCCGCGTCAGGCGATGATGCCGCCGTTGCCGTGGTGGCGGCATGCAGGCGGCGCAGACGAAGATCCACACTGCGCGTGGGAAGGTGACGCGGCCCAAGGTCCGGTCAGTCGGTGCCACCCATCAAACACTGATTTACCCTGACGCGGGTGCCGCTGTTGCAGTGCAGCAGTACAATGAGCGGCTTCCCTCGCCCTGCCCGACCCGCATGAGCCCCAATTCTCCCTTGGCCGCGCGGCTGACGCCGCGTCAGCGCACCTGGATCATCCTTGCCCTGTCGCTGGGTGGCTTTGCCATCGGCACCAGTGAATTCGCCAGTATGGGCCTGATGCTGGAGATCAGCCGCGGCCTGTCGATCAGCGAGACCCAGGTCGGCCACCTGATCAGTGCCTACGCCATCGGCGTGGTGGTCGGCGCGCCGATCCTCGCCTTCATCGGCGCCTCGTTCCCGCGCCGCAAGCTGCTACTGGCGCTGATGGGCTTCTACGCAGTGGGCAACCTGGCCAGCGCCCTGGCGCCCAACTACGGCACGATGCTGGTCGCGCGCTTCGTCGCCGGTCTGCCGCATGGCGCCTACTTCGGCGTGGCGATGCTGGTAGCCGCGGCCATCAGCCCTGCCGGCCAGCGTGGCCAGGCGATGTCGCGGGTGCTGCTGGGCCTGTCCATCGCGATCCTGATCGGCAACCCGCTGACCACCTGGCTGGGCCAGCAGCTGAGCTGGCGCACCGCCTTCGCCCTGGTCAGCGTGCTGGCCATCGCCACAGTGGTGATGATCGCCCGCTTCCTGCTGCCCGACCCGGACGAGGTGCGTACCTCGCCGATGCGTGAGCTGCGCGCGTTCAACACCACCCAGGTGTGGCTGGCGCTTGGTATCGGCGCGGTCGGCTTTGCCGGCATGTTCTGTGTCTTCACCTACTTGGCGCCGACCCTGGTGCAGGTGACCGGCGTGGCCGAGTCGTGGATGCCGCTGGCCGTGGGCGTGTTCGGCATCGGCGCGATCATCGGCAACATCGCCGGCGGCTGGCTGGTGGACAAGTTCCACTTCAACGCCGCTGCCGTCGTGCTGGTGTGGTCCATTGTGATGCTGCTGCTGTACCCGCTGGCCGCGCAGTCGGTGTGGACCATCGGCCCGATGATCATCACCGTGGGCACCATGGGTGCGCTGGCCGCCGTGCTGCAGACCCGCCTGATGGACGTGGCCGGCGAGGCGCAGACACTGGCCGCCGCCTCCAACCATGCGGCGTTCAACACCGCCAACGCGCTGGGCCCATGGCTCGGTGGTATGGCCATCAGCGCCGGCTTCAGTCCGGCCACCACCGGCTATGTCGGTGCCGCCACCGCCATCGGTGGCCTGCTGCTGTGGGGCGTGTCGATGCTGGTTGACCGCCGCCGCAAGGCGGCTTGAGGTCCTGCAACACAGCCCTTGCCACAGACGGGGGCTGTGGCCACGCGGCTGGATTTGACCTTGCCACCGCATCGGGCTGACGGTGCCGTCACAGGTGAAAGTGTGACGATGAATACACCTTCTCCCTGGCACCCCTTCCCTCATGTCGGACACCGGTCATTTCGCCATTCGCGCCTTCGAAGCCGTCTTCAACATGGCCGGCGGGGTTGAACGCATCACGTCGCTGACGGTGACCTGCAACCACTGCGATGCCACGACCTCGTCCACCGAAGGCAACCTGCTGCACCTCCCCGGCGGCACCCTGTTCCGCTGTGACGACTGCGGTTGCCACCAGGCAGTGAGCAATGCGCGTGTGGCGGACTGGCAGCTGCCGCGCGTGCTGGGCGTATGAACATGGAGGCATCGCTGACCGGAGCAGAGCGCCGGATCCTGCAGGCCATTGCAGATGCGGAGCAGGTGGACAGTGACGCCGCCACCTGGGCGGTCTCGACAGGCCTTGCCGTGCAGGCGGAAGACGGCGATATCGACCTGACCCCGCGCGGACGCGACGTGCTTCAGGCACATCCGTCGCGCTGAGGCGGCGACGGAGCGGGCATGCGGCGTTTCGTGCAGGCATTCGTGGACGTGGACAGCTTCCCCACTGCCCTGCCCGGTGATGTGTCAGCAATGCTGGCAACGGCGGATGCACGCTACAACATCGGCAAGGACGGCCACGCCTGGGTCTGGGCGGCCGGCGCCACCGACGCTGAGGGCACGACAGTCGTTGCGGAGATGCAGTGGGGTCTGGTGCCGCGCTGGTCGAAGCACCCCTCCACGCCCTATACCACCGTGACCGCGCGGCTGGAACGCGCCCCGCGCAGCCGCATCTTTGCCGATGCCTGGAGCAGGCGGCGCTGCATCGTGCCGATGACCGGGTATTTCAAATGGGACCGGCAACGACGGCCACCGTGGCCGATGTTCGTCCAGCGCCAGGATGGGTTGGCGCTGCTGGCGGCCGGTTTATGGGAGCACTGGCAGGACGAGACCGGCGACTCGCGCGACACGTTTTCGATCCTGACCGATGGCAACCCGGCGATCCCGGCCCCGCTGTCTGCCGATGGGCCGGTGTTTGTGGAACCCGCGGCCGCGGCGGCCTGGCTGAGGGGGGAGCTGACCATGCCAGCGCAGCTGCGACGGCACGCGCATACCGCAGCCCTGGAGGCTGCCTATGTCGGCCTGGGTATCCGCGATGCGCGGCGCGATGACTATACCCTGCTGGAGCCGGTAGACCCCGACGCCCTGCGTGCCGACGAGGCGCTGCCCGATTGGGACGGCGACGCGCTGGATGACGATGCGTGAGCGACAGGCCAGGGGCGCCTGATTGGAGATCCGGGGTCAGAGCCCTTTCCTTTGGAAAGGATCCGACCGCTCTCACCCCTTGCGCTGAACCGCAAAAAACACATGGCGTGGATGTGGCGTGCTGCACAGTGCAGCCCATGCATCACCGCCCTGCCCCTGCCCGTCATGATGCCGTCGCCCTGCAGGCAGGAATGCTCGGCAGCGTGCTCGGCGTGGGCCTGTTCAAAGCACTGGCGATGTCCGGCGTGGTGTCCGGCTCGCTGATGGGCATGGGCCTGTGGCTGCTGGCCTGCGTCCTGCTGGGCGCCTGGGCACTGGCGGCCGGCCTCGCCTGCCTGGCCCTGAGCCGGCGCGTATTCGTGCTGATGCTCGCGCTGTCGGCGGTGTTTCTGCTCTGCATTGCCTGATACACGGGCGTCCCCGAAAAAATCCGAACCGCGGCGCTAAAGCTTCAGCCTGCGCCGCCGCTATCGTCGTACTGCTTGCCGGGACTCTCTCCTGCGCAGACACGCCCGGCAGTCGGGCCTACAACGACTACCGGATTTCACAAATTGAACACACTGCGCCGCTTCAAGGTTGGCACCCGCCTCACTGCGGGCTTTTCCATCCTGCTCCTTCTGATCGCCACCATTCTTGCGATCGCCCTGCACAGCAACTACCAGCAGCGCCAACAGTTCGACAACGCGGTCAACGTGCGCGTGACCCGCATGGGTGAGCTGTACGACATGCTCATCATCAACAAGGAGCTGCTGCTCCTGCGCCGCGACATGCTGATCAAGCGTGGTCAGGGCCTGGAGGCCGATCTGGCCAAGGCGCACGCGATGTCGGCGCGCTATGACCAGATCTGGGCCCACTTCACCGAGCGCCCGGCGAGCAGCCCGCTGGCCGAAACGATGCGTGGCAAAGTCGCCCAGAAGCAGCAGGCCACCATGGCACTCAACCGCGATCTGGATGCAGCGATGCAGGCAGGTGACTTCGACGCTGCCAGCACGCAGCTGCTGACCCGCGCTGGACCCGCCGCCGCCGACTGGAACGCGGCGCTCGCCGAGTTCGCCGATCTGCAGCAGAAACTGGTCGAAGAGGCCGCACAGGACATGCGGGCGCTGGCCGCAAGGACCACGACGCTGCTCAGCCTGTTCGGCATGCTCAGCCTGGGCCTGGGCGTCATCGCGGCGTGGCTGATCTCGCGCAGCCTGACTCGCCCGCTGGCGCAGGTGCAGGCGTCGATCAATGCGGTCACCCGTGGTGACCTCAGCGTCCGCCATCAGGACGACAGCCCCGACGAAGTCGGCCAGATGCTGCGCGCCACCGACGGCATGGTCAGCCTGCTGCAGCGCTTCTCGCAGCAGACCCAGCTGATGATCGGCAAGCATGCCGCCGAGGACATCAGCCACCGCATGCCGGTTGATTTCCCCGGTGTCTACGGCGAACTGGCGCAGGGCATGAACACGATGGTGTTCGAGCATCTGGATGCGATCGTCGATGCCATCGAAGTGCTCAACCAGTACGCGCAGGGTGACCTGAGCCGGGACGCACGACGGCTGCCGGGCAGCCGTGCGATCCTGCACGAATCGATGGATGCGGCCAAGGCCAGCCTGCACGCGATCAATCAGGACATCCAGCGCCTGGCGGCGGCGGCCGCCGCCGGCGACTTCAGCGTGCGTGGCGATGCCGCAGAATACCGTCACGATTTCCGTCGCATGATTGAAGACCTCAACCGCCTGATGGCCACCGCTGACGGCAGTCTCGGTGCGTTGTCCAAGGTGCTCGGTGCCATGGCCGAAGGCGATCTGACCCGCCGTATCGAAGGCGACTTCCAGGGTGTGTTCGCCACCATGCAGCGCGACACCAACCGCACTGCGGAGAATCTGGCGGGCATCATCCGCCGCATCCAGGAAGCTTCCGGGGCGATCGCCAGCGCGTCCGATGAGATTGCCGCGGGCAACGCCGACCTGTCACGGCGTACCGAGAGCCAGGCCGCCAACCTGGAAGAAACTGCTGCCTCGATGGAGGAACTCACCTCCACCGTGCGCCAGAATGCCGAGCACGCACAGCAGGCCGATGCGGCCTCGCGCAGCGCGGGCGACGCCCTGCAGCAGACCGCCCAAGCAGTGCAGGACGTCGTGCGGGTGATGGGGCAGATCAATGCCTCGTCGCTGCGGATCGGCGAGATGGTCAGCCTGATCGATGGCATCGCGTTCCAGACCAACATCCTCGCCCTTAATGCCGCGGTCGAGGCGGCGCGCGCCGGCGAACAGGGCCGCGGCTTTGCGGTGGTGGCCAGTGAAGTGCGCACGCTGGCCCAGCGCGCGGCGGCCTCGGCCAAGGACATCAAGGCGCTGATCGATGAATCCACCGGCCGGGTCGAAGCCGGCATCGGCATCGCCCGCCAGACCGAGGCCGCCATCGGCAAGTTGACCGACGCCGCGGGCCAGACCGGGCATCTGGTGCAGCAGATCGCCCAGGCCAGCGTCGAGCAGGCGGCCGGCATCGAACAGGTCAACCAGACCATCGCGCAGATGGATGAGGCCACCCAGCAGAACGCCGCGCTGGTGGAGGAAGCCAGCGCCGCAGCCCGCGCCATGGCCGGGCAGGCGGCAGACCTGGACCAGGCGGCGGCCGTGTTCCGCGTCTCGGCACAGGCGACCGGCGCACTCAGGCGCGCGGCCTAGCATCGCGCGGCAGGCCTGAAGCATTCAGCGGCCGAAGGCCTGCCCCCTTCCCCTGCTACCTGCACTACGTTCTGATGTGGTCCTGATGCCCTCCCCCGAACAAGAACGCCTCTCCACCCTGGCCGGACTCAATGCCCTGGGCGCCGTCTCCGGTGCCGCCCTCGACGATCTTACCGAGCTCGCCACCCACGCCTTCAGCGTGCCCGTGGCGTTCGTTTCGCTGCTGGAGGTCGATCGCCAACGGCTGGTTTCGCGCAAGGGCCTGGCCGTCACCCAGACCCATATCCGCGATTCGATCTGCGCCTCGACGATTGGATCCGCCGATACGCTGGTGATTGATGACCTGCGCGCGCACCTACGCCACGCCAGCAATCCGCTGGTGACCGGTCCAGCGCAGCTTCGCTTCTATGCCGGTGCACCGCTGGTTGCCCGTAATGGCGTTGCCATCGGCGCGTTCTGCATCATGGACGACGCTCCCCGGCAGTTCTCCGAAGCGGAGCGTCGGCAGCTGAAGACCCTGGCCAGCGCTGCGATGAACGAACTGGAGCTGCGCGCCCTGAGCGGCCGCCGGGATCCGGTCAGCGGCCTGCCCGACCGACATCAGTTCGCCCTGGATTTCGCCGCCCATGCCGAGCGCGAACCGGATACTTTCCTGCATGCGGTGCTGATCGACGTCTTCGATGCGACCACCGCCACAGAAGCCGGCCAGGTGCTGGGCATGGCACCGCTGGAAACGCTGATCCGTCGTATCGGCGTGCGGCTCTGCGTGGCGCTCGAGGGTATGGCTGAGGTCTACCACGTGGGCGTGGCGCGGTTTGCATTCGTGGTCGAGCTGTCCTCGTCCAAGGCACTGGAGGATCTGGTCGTTGAGCTGCAGGAGCGACTGACCCGACCGCTGATGGCCGCGCAGGTGCCAATGGCGCCCTCGTTCCATGCGGGCATCTGCGGCATCACCCTGGGCCAGCACAACGCCGACGAGGCCATCCGCCGCATGCTGGTGGGGTTGAACGCCGCCATCAACAGCCGCTCAGTGTTCCGCTGGTATTCCGAGACCCGCGATGCGCGCACGCGGCGGGGCTACCGGCTGGCCACCGATGCGCGCGAGGCACTGCAGGAAAAACAGTTCCACCTGGTCTACCAGCCGCGCTTCCGGGCCTCGGACCTGATGCCGGTGGCGGCCGAGGTGCTGATCCGCTGGAACCACCCGCAGCTGGGCGCGGTCAGTCCGGCCGAGTTCATCCCGGTCTTCGAACGCACGGCGGTCATGCAGGGCATCACCCGCTGGGTGGTCGACCAGGCACTGGACCAGTGTGCGGCCTGGCGCGCAGCGGGCATCAGGCTGACGCTGTCGATCAACTACACGGCCCGCGACATGGCCGAGGAAGACGCAGCGCTGCGATTGATCCGCGCGATCGAACAGAAAGGGCTCTCCTGCGCGGACATCGAGGTGGAAATCACCGAGAGCCAGTGGCTCCGTGTGGACTCACCTGCCGGCCAGCAGCTGCGGCAGATGGCGGACGCGGGGCTGCGCATCGCCGTGGATGATTTTGGCAGCGGCTACAGCAACTTCGGCTACCTCACCGAGCTGCCGATCAGCACGCTGAAGCTGGACAAGACGGTGATCGACCGCCTGTGTGTGGACCCGCGTGCGGCGTTGAAAGTGGAAGCGATCATCGGTCTGGCGCAGCGGCTGGGTCATGCGGCGGTGGCCGAAGGCGTGGAGAGCGCCGAGCAGGTTGCACGGCTGCAGGCGCTGGGTTGCGATGAAATCCAGGGTTTCGCTCTGGCCCGCCCGATGACAGCTGAAGCGTTCAGCGAACGCTTCGCAGCAGCACTTCCCGCCCGGTAGCGTCGAGCTGGCCCGACTGACTTTGCTCGCGATCACGCAGCGCGTGCGGCCACCAGTTCAGCCACGCCGACACCCTCCAGCGAGCCGCAGCGCTCCAGCACGCCGCCGGCGTACTGCGGGCGCAGCAGCGGCAACGCCTCCTCCAGCGTTGCGCCATCGCCAAATGCGAAACACAGCGCGGTATCGGCTGGCACCTGCTGCAGTTCCTGATGGAAACGGATGGGGCACTCGAAAGCGCTGCCCAGCACCACCACCTTCACCTGCCCGGCGCGCTCGAACAGCGCATCCAGCATCTGCTCGCCGGTCAGGTCAAATACCGGCCTGCCATGCTCTATGCCGGTTACGCAGCAGCCCACGTAGGTTTCCGCCTGGCCGAACCGGGTGCGCAGCAAACGGGCATCGGCCTGACTGGAGGCGGAGAAGGTCTGGAGGAGCGTACTGCTGATCACGGCATGCCTTGCGGTCTGGGAGGGGGCTGGAGTGTGAGGATTCAGCCGCGAAGGCGTGATGAAACTACGGTAGCGCTCGCTATACTGGTTGCACACTGCAGTCTGCCCGGATCCCTCATGCCTTCCCGAATTGATTTCCGGCCCTCGCTGGACCTGGCATGCGCGCTGACCGGCATGCGGGTGGCGCTGATCGGCGAAGTGACCGACACCTCCTGGCGTTCTATCCAGAGCATCGACAGTGCTGGCCTGGGCATCTCCAGCGGCATGATCCTGGATATCAACCGGACCTTCTGCAAGGACGTGCGCGCCTCGCGGGCGCCGGTGTGGTTCGGCGATGCGTGGGCCCACCCAGTGTTCCAGGACAGCCCGGTGCCGGGCATGCACGGTTTCCGTAGTTACATCTCGGTTCCACTGCTGCTGAACGACGGCTCCATTTTCGGCACGCTCTGCACGCTGGACCCGGAGCCCCGCCCGGTGGACGAGGAAAGCGTGCAGTCGTTGAACTCGCTGGCGAACCTGGTGGCGGCGCAGATCGATGCCATCCTCAGCCACGACGCCGACAGCCGCACCATCGATGGCCTGAAGGCGAAGGGAGATTCGGTCAGCCGGCAACTGATCGAGTTCGAGCAGTCCAATGCCGAGCTGCAGCGGGTGGCCAAGCAGCGCGAGGAATTCATCGGCGTACTGGCGCACGATCTGCGCAACCCCGTGCAGGCCATCCGCGCCGGTGTCGATCTGCTGGGCTTTGGCGCGCTGACCGATTCGCAGCAGAAGGTGCTGGGCCATATCAACGACAGTGCTGACCGCATCGCCGAGCTGATTGATGTCACCCTGGATTTCGCACGGGGCCGCCTCGGCCCCGGCATCGCGCTGAAGCTGGAGACGTGGTCGGACCTGTCCGGCATCCTCGCCATGGCCTGCCGCGAGGCCATGCGCCCCTATCCGCAGCGGGTCTGCGAGGTCGACCTGCAGCTGCCGTCAACGTTCATGTGCGACGCCGCGCGGCTGTGCCAGCTGCTGGCCAACCTGGTCATCAACGCCGCCGTGCACGGTACGCCTGACCAGCCGATCCGGGTGCGAGGGCGCGGCGACGGCGCCGGCATCGAAATCAGCGTCGCCAACCAGGGCGTCATTCCCGCGGCGCAGCTGGCGCAGCTGTTCGAGCCGTTCTCACGGCCGCAGGAGCGGCGCCTGGATGCAGGCCTCGGGCTGGGCCTGTACATCGCCTCGCAGATCGCCAAGGCCCACGGTGGCACGTTGAGTGTTACCAGTGCCGATGGCGACGGCACGGTGCTTACCCTGAGGATCTGAAGGTGTCGGCCGCCCACCTTGTACTGCTCTGGTAGGTGCCCACCTTGGTGGACACGGTTCTGTCACCGCGCGTGCGAGCAACAGCGCCCACCAAGGTGGGCAACTACCTGGAGACACGCGCTACGCTCAGCGCACCTTGTACAACACCGCCGCACCCGGCCGCGGTTCGAACGCCGGCACGGTCTGCTGGGTCAACGCCGTGCCCTTCGCATCCCACACCAGCGTCTCCACCGGGTACTCATCCTTGCGGGTCATCTGGTCGATCTTCGCCACAACGACCGTCGCAGCCGCCGGTACGTCCGGGTTCCACCCGAACACCCCCACACGCCCATAGAACACCGCCGGCGCCGAAGCATCCAGCCGGCGGTCCGGGCACATCACCAGGCCGCGGTCGAGCATCACCCGCAGCGCGCCCACCGGCACCTTCTTCACGGTAGGCGCGGTGCGCTCGGTGCTGTGCCCAGGGCAGACGTTGGCGGCACGGGTAACCATGTCTTCGGCCACCTGGCGGTCGGATTGGGCAATGGCCAGCGCCGGGGTCAGGCAGAGGCCGAGCAGGACAAGCGGGGACTTCCGGGTCATTGCTGGGTTCCTTGAATGGGTTGCAAGCGAACTTAGCAATGGCCGCACGCGGAGTTGCAAAGGCGGTGTGAGGCTTCGGTTACGTCGCCATGGCGCCTAGCCCAGGCGCATGGATGGGTTGTCCCTTGTCTGCAGATCCATCTCCTGCTGCTGGCGCTGCGTCTGGGTCTGCTCGCGCTCCATGCTCGCCACCTGCAGGCGCTGCAGCGATTGCTCGACAGGTGTCTGCACTGCCAGATCCGTAGGCATCGAGGCACGCAGATGCGCGGGGTCGTTCGGCTCGCCCTGCACCACGAAGACGTTCCGGCCGGCGGGGTTGTCGCTCGTCTGCGCGCTCAGCATCACGTGGTCGGCCCGCTCCAGGTGGTGTTGGCGCGCCAGCGCCATCACGCTGGCGGTCAGGCGCTCGCTGCTTTCATCATGCGTGCGCCCGGCCTGCGCATCCAGAACCGCGACACCCTGCCTGACCTGTTGCAGCAGACCGTACTCGGCATGACCCGGACCGATGTCGGCCAGGCGGGTCGGGGCGAGCCGCGGGTCCTGCAGATCGTCGACCGACGCCGTGAGCGGGCTGCGGGTGATCGTGCGGAAGGTGTCCTCGGGATGGAACTGCGTCGCCTTCTGCTGTCGCTCCAAGCGCACCTCACGGGCATCGTTGAGCTCGGCAATGCGTGCGGGATCGGTGATCTCGCGCGAGTTACTGTGCCCACCGCCTGAGCTGAACTGGACCCACTTTCCTTCGCCCTCAAAGTACAAAGCGTAGTGGCTGTTGCCACCGATCACGTTGGGATCGACCGATGAGCGTCCTTCAAGGGCCTGGGCCGCTTCGTGTGCGGTCAATGTCAGAACGTAGCGACTGCCGTTCCACGCTCCCATCTGGGTCACAGCGTCAGTGCTGGTGTCCCAAGCACGCGTCATGCCGCGGTAGTCGTTGTTGAGCATGCCGGTCCAGATCTGCTCCATCTTCTGCGGGCCCTCCTTGGCAAGCGCAGCCTGCAGCAGTACGCGCGGGGTCCAGCAGTTTGGATCAAGCCTGTGATGCTCAAAGGCACGATCATGTGACAGCATCACGTCCCTGCCCGGCAGGTTCAAGGCAAGATCCGGGCGCTTCAGGTCGAACCAGCGCTGCCTGCGCTCGAGGTCCTGCATGATCAGAGTCTGCCCAAAAGACTCCCATTCCCGCTCGCTCAGATTCGCGTTGGGGTGGCGGGAGCCATTGTCGTGCTGGTGCGACGCGTGGCTCTGCGCGTAACTGTTGGCCACACGTCCAGGCAGGCTGTCATTGCGCACCACTCCAAGTGCCAGCGTCCCGTAGCCGTCGGCCCCCTCCAGCTGCGACAGATAGTTCCAGTAAAGCTCGCGATTCCCGGACCTGGCGTAACTTCCGAGGATTTCCAGATTCTTTTGGCTCAATCCACCCATGCCTGCCTCCCTGTAGGCCACGAATTACTTCACCTTGCTTTCAGCAAGGACACGCCTCACAGCACTCTCCATGCGTTTCCAGTCCTGCAGAAACACCCTGTTATAGCTGAGCATGATCGAGAGCTTGCTCTCGTCATCCACGAAGTAGTGCGTACAACCAGCCACTGTAGATCCAGGCATGTCCATGATCTCGCTGCCTTGCACACGCAGGCCATCCGCACTGTGCTTACTGCTGTCGCACCTGATGAAGGTGGTCAGACGAGCATGTGCGTCACGGACCACGTACCAGTCACCTTCGTAGGCCGGGTTCCGCGGTGCCGGCCTGCCATAGCGGGCCTGGTATCGCTCTGAATACACGGCCATCTTCTCTTCATCGATGGCGTACGGAATCAAGCCCAAGGTTTCGGGCTGCGCGATACGCAGATCAAGCCTGGCAGCAGGATCACCGCGCTCCACCGAATCGCCGTCCGTATGGGCCTCGTCGCCGGAGTACCGTGCCAACACGGTTTGGATGGGCACACGGTCGACGTAGTCAATAAGGACCTTGATCTCCTTTCGAAAATCGTTTGTGCGTGGATCGGCCCGCGCACCTGGCGCCGTCGGCTTCATATCCGGCCATTCAATCACCAGAGTGACGCCCTCGCCCGGCCAAGGCGCGATCTGGCTGTCCAGATAATTGGCGGGAAACCGGAACGTTGTCGGACCGAGTTTCACATCCACCGGTGCATCGGTGTAGGTATGCCCATTGAGGGTACGGCCGGTCTGGGTTGCGCCCGACATGGCAGAATTCCTTTCGTGTTCGCTGGATGGCGGCCGTGCGCATGCACCGGCACTTGCTGCGACAGCAAGTGCCAGTGCCAGGCAGCGGCCGGGGGACATCACGTGCATGGCCATTCCATAGCAGGGTTCCGGGGCCACTATAGAGAACCGGGTGTCAATGGGACAGGAACGGCGTCCCAGCCTTTACGGCACCAGACAGCGTTCCACCTGCACCGACAGCACTTGGCAGGCGTTAAACAGTCCGTCGATGACCGCCGAGGACGGACAGCTGTCCGGATCGTCACTCTCCCGAGCAATGTGTGCGGCGTGCAGCACGGCCGTCAGTGCGGTAATGCCCGACGCGCTGCGGGTCGCCAGGTCCATATCGAAGGCGCGGCCTGGACTGAGGCGGGTTTCGGTCCAGGGCTGGCCATCGGCCCGCGTGTTTTTGCCGAAGCTTTTCAGCAGGGCCAGGAAGGCGGATGACGCAGCGGATTCGGCGGATTCGCAGAGGGCATCCTCGAGCTTTTCGGCCAGTGCATTGGGCAGATCGCGCACGGCACTGCCGAGCAGCGCGTGCAGGCGGGGATAGTCGGGAAGACGGTCGGACATGGCGGCAACCTCACGGTGTGGCCACCTGCAGATGCAAGGTGGCAGACGGTGCGGGTTGGCGTGCCGGATACAAAACACAAGAAGCCGGCGGATCCTTAGATCCCCACGCACCGTCCGCCATAAGCTGGCAGGGGTGCATTGTCGCGGCTACAGCTCTGGCTGCAACCGCGACGCCGCGTGTTTTGTAAGTTCGGGACGCCAATCCCGGCCAAGGCAGGTGCCTGGGCGAGGCGATGATTGCCGCACGTCTTCAACGCTGAAAAGTGGGGAAATTCCGCTTCTGCGCGTAGTCGTGGCGGTAGCGTCACAACGTGTCGAAATGCACGCAGGATCAGGTGATTCGTCGACCGGAACTGTCGAGCCACGCGGGTGATTCAACCCCAATCGCCGAGCCGAACGCGACATCGCTCACGCGTCAGCGGGGGCATCCGTCTGCTGGTACCCGCGATAGGTCTCGCCCCACTCGCGCATGGCCAGCAGCACCGGAACCAGCGTGCGGCCGAACTCGGAAAGCTCGTATTCCACCTTCGGCGGCACTTCGGGGTAAACGTGGCGGATCACCACGCCATCGGCTTCAAGCTCGCGCAGCTGGCTGGTCAGCATGGACTGGGTGGCATTCGGCACGCGTCGCGTCAGTTCCATGAAACGCCGCTTACCGGTCATCAGGTGAAACAAAATGATCGGCTTCCACACACCGCCCATTACCGACAGCGTGACCTCCACGGCACACCCGCTTTTGTTGTCCCAACGCCTGCTACGCATACCTACTCCGGAAAACCATAGTACCTACGAAAAACCATCGTTCTTGTTGCGATAACGGTGCGAGCCTAGCATGGAGCCATCCCCTGAACGCGAGGCCCCACCATGAGTTTCAAGGCACTGCTGACCCGCAAGACCGACACCGGTGTTGCCACCGAACTGGTCGATTTCGATGAAGCCAGCCTGATGGAGGGCGACGTCCTGGTGCAGGTCGAATATTCAACGCTCAATTACAAGGACGCGCTGGCGCTGACCAACGAGCGCCCGGTCATGCGCACGTATCCACTCATCCCCGGTATCGATCTGGCCGGCGTGGTGCTGGAATCCAGCAATGCCGGTTTCAAGGCCGGTGATCGCGTGGTGCTCAATGGCTGGGACCTGAGCATGGGCCACCACGGCGGCCTGGCCCAGCGTGCGCGCGTGCGTGGCGAATGGCTGAACAAGATCCCCGGCAACCTGACCACCCGCGATGCCATGGCCATCGGCACCGCTGGCTACACCGCCATGCTGTGCGTGCTGGCGCTGGAGGATGCGGGCGTAACGCCGGACAAGGGCGATGTGCTGGTGACCGGCGCCAACGGCGGCGTGGGCTCCATTGCCGTGGCCATTCTGTCCAAGCTGGGCTATCGCGTGGTGGCTGCAACCGGCCGTCCGGAACATGCCGAGTACCTGCACAGCCTGGGCGCGGCGGAGATCATCGACCGCGCGCAGTTCTCCGAGCCGCGCGAGCGGCCGGTCAGCAAGGAACGCTGGGCGGGTGTGGTGGACGTGGCCGGTGGCCCGACCCTGGTCAACGCGATTGCCGAAACCAAATACCGTGGCGCCGTGGCGGCATGTGGCCTGGCACAGAGCGATGCGCTGCACGGGTCGGTCATTCCCTTCATCCTGCGCAACGTCACCCTGGCCGGCGTGGATTCAGTGAACGCACCGCAGGAGGTTCGGCAGCGTGCGTGGGACCGCCTGGCGAGCGACCTGGACCCGCAGAAGCTGGAAAGCACCATCCAGCAGATCGGCCTGGCCGAAGTGCTGGATGTGTACGAGAAGATCATCCCGGGCAAGGTGCGCGGACGTATCGTGGTGGATGTGAACGCCTGAGATGTGTTGGCCAGCGGTGGTGCAACGCCACCGCTGGCGGCTGACCTGCCAGACCCGAAACGCCGCGCACGGCACCAAGCCCCCTTATCATTGGGCTGTAAGGGCGCTTTACGCCCAGTGACGTACGCAAGGCAGTATCTGGATGTCTATGGAATGGCGCCCCTCGGGCTGGGGCCAGCGTGTGACCCGCTCGCCGGACTGGCGCCTGCGGCTGGAAGGCGAGCAGGTGGAGCTTCTGATCGACGGCCGGCAGTACCGGCAGCAACTGGATGACGCCCAGCGCCTGCGGGTGCGTCCGGGTCTGTTCTGGGCCAGGGTTGCGCTGCAGACCGAGGACGGCGAAACGCTGTCTGTGGACGGCCTGCCTAACGGCCAGGCTTCCCGACTTTCGGCTGCTGTCGAGCAGGTGCTCTTTGCACGCGACACGGAAGGGCGCAAGGTACTCTTCGAGGACATCCTGCAGCAGATCCAGTCGTGGCTGGCCGAGGCAGACGCCCTGACCGACCGCGGCAGTGCCGGGCGCCGCTGGATCACCCACCAGGAACAGCAGGCACTGCTGGCCGAACGCCCCACCCTGCCCCTCACGCCGGACGATCTGGAACGGCTGTTCCTCGATGAATCCGTGCATGACGATCCGCGCTCCAGCAGCCACCTTGCCGCACTGGAGGCGCTGAACGACTGGCACCTGGACTGGCCCGCCGTCTGGGCGGACGCCAACGAGGCCATGACAACGCGCGAACTGCTGCTGGCCAAGGACTTTCTGGACCGGGTGGAAAGCAAGCCGCTGACCGAGGAGCAGGCCCGCGCGGTCATCTGCTTCGACAACTGCGTGCAGGTCGTGGCCTCGGCTGGCTCCGGCAAGACCTCCACGATGGTCGCCAAGGCCGCTTATGCCATCGATCGGGGGTTCGTTGAGCCCGAGCGGATCGTCATGCTCGCCTTCAACAAGGATGCGGCCAAGGAGCTGGAAGAACGCGCGCAGCGCTCCTTCGACCGGCTCGGCATGGGCGACACCGTGGTCGAGGCACGCACCTTCCACGCGCTGGGCCTGGCCATCATCGGCAAGGCCACCGGCCGCAAGCCCGACATTCCCGAATGGGCCATCGATGCCACGCTGGGCTTCAACAAGCTGGCCGAGCTGGTCGATGACCTGAAGGACCGCTCGACCCACTTCCGTACCCAGTGGGACATGTTCCGGCTGGTGTTCGGGCGTGATCTTCCGCCGTTCGGCGCCGAGATGATGGCCGATGGCTACGACCGCGACGGCACGCCCTACATCCGCACCCTGCAGGGCGAGCGGGTAAAGAGCCTGGAAGAGTGCGTCATTGCCGATTGGCTGTTCTACAACGGCGTGGCGTACGACTACGAGCGCCGTTACGAATTTGATACCGCCACCGATACCCATCGCCAGTATCGGCCGGATTTCTATTACCCGGACGCGGCGCTGTATCACGAGCACTTCGCGCTGGATGCCAACGGCCAGCCGCCGAAGCATTTCGCCAATTACGCTGAAGGCATGCAGTGGAAGCGCCAGCAGCACGTGGCGCGCGGCACCGCACTGGTCGAGACGACCTCGTTCGGCCTGCGCAGCGGGCATGCGCTGGAACATCTTGCGGAGAAACTCGGCGATGCCGATGTCGAGCTCGACCCGAACCCCGACCGTGAGCTGCCCACCGAAGGCGCAAAGCCCATGCCGGATGCCGACCTGATCGGCCTGATGCGGACCTTCATTGCCCACGCCAAGAGCAATTGCCTGACGCTGGACGATCTGGCCGTGCGCCTGCACCAGATGCCCGAGGACCAGTTCAAGGAACGGCACCGGCGGTTCCTGGAAATCGCCGCATCGGTCTTCCAGGCCTGGGACGAAGCGCTGGCAGACGAGCGCGGCATCGATTTCGAGGACATGCTCAACATGGCCGCCGGCATTCTGGAGCAAGGGCATTACCAATCGCCCTACGACCTGGTGATGGCCGACGAATTCCAGGACGCATCGCGCGCCCGCGCCCGCCTCTGCCGTGCACTGGTCAGCCAGCCGCACCGCCACCTGTTTGCAGTGGGCGATGACTGGCAGTCGATCAATCGCTTCGCCGGAGCCGACGTTTCGGTGATGACCGGCTTCCGCGAATGGATGGGCCATGCCCAGGTGCTGAAGCTGGAGCAGACCTTCCGTTGCCCGCAGGAACTGTGCGATATCTCCAGCCGCTTCATCAGCCGCAATCCTGCCCATATTGCCAAAGCGGTGCGTTCGGCTACGCCCGCGATTGGGCCGGTGCTGCAGGCCTTCCAGATGACCCGGCGCGAGGAGGTGCAGGACGGTGTTCGACAGTACCTGGCCAAGCTGCATCAGCAGTTGCTGTCCGGGGCGGTGCCGAAGGGGCGCGATGGGCGTGTTCGCGTATTCGTGCTGGGCCGCTACCGGGCGGATCGCAATGCAGTGCCTGCGGATTGGAAGACGCTGTTTGGCAGCACGATGGAGGTTGAGTTCCTGACTGCCCATCGCTCGAAGGGGCGCGAGGCGGACTACGTGATCCTGCCGGGCATGGTGAATCGCGGATTCCCCAGCCTGCGCGCGGATGATCCGGTGCTGTCGCTGGCGATGCCCGATGGGGACACCTATCCGCTGAGCGAAGAGCGGCGACTGTTCTACGTGGCGCTGACGCGTGCGCGGCGCAGCGTGGCAATGTTTACGCTGCAGGGGAAGCATTCGCCCTTCCTGGATGAGTTGGTGGAGGAAGGCGTTGTGGAGGTGACCGGCATTTCAGGCGCGGCCATCAATGACGCGCGCTGCCCGGTGTGCAAGGTGGGCGTGTTTGTGGAGCGGAACGGGCCACATGGGGCGTTCCGATCGTGCTCTAGTTACCCGTTGTGCCATAACAAGCCAAAGACTGGGCGCCGATACTGAGAGTACGTAGGTTGCCAATTAAAGCCTCTCACGGACCTATGCCTGCAGCCAGTGCAAGAACACTCCGAACGGGGCGACGAAGAGACGGGGCAATACTGCGCCCTCGTCTCCGCCAGCATTATTCAGAGCGCCCAGTAGTAGCCCCTGATCTTCTGCGCCATCAGCTTGCGGCGCTGTGCCAGAAATGCTTCGAACTGGTCAGGCGCATAGGCGCTGACATCGTCTGGCAGACAGTTGGCCTGCAAGTTCGCCTTCAGGTCATCCAGCCGCGTGATCGCACCGTAGCGAGCTACACCTGTTTGGCACTGATTGAGTACATCCGCCATGTAGGTCGCTGGAGCGCTCGCGCCGATCTTGATGTTCACTTCCTGCTGGACGAATACGTAGTTGGCGACCTGGTTGTACTTGGCCCTCTGAAGACCCGCGCTCTTCAAAAAATTCTTCGGGAAGATGTGGTGGATGTCACCGTGATGAGTCAGCATATCGCGCACAGTGATGTCCTTCGACAAAAAGCCCTTGTCACCGCGATTTGCCTGTGCGGCCCAGAATACCTTAATCGCCGGCGCACTGATCGAGGAGGTTGTCAACGCCTGTGGCAAGCCAAAATCCCAAAACGCATCTGATAGCTCGGCAGCCTCGATCTCACCCAGAACTTCGGCAAAAGGACGCTCATCAACTGCCTTGATGTCCTTGTCAAAGCGTGACTCGGGCGAACCTGAGTAGCGCCCGGTCAGCAGCGACATAACGAACCAACGCCTGACCCAGCTTTCGATGTTCGGATCGTTACCAAGGTCGCGTTTGAGCTTGAGATAGAGCACGTAAGCAAAATTCAGCGCATTGACCGAGCCGATCATGGAGCGGTCCACATATCCGGCCGAACGGATGATCATCAGGAATCGCTTAAAGTGCGTTTCATTGATGAACTCCCTCACTCCCTCCCCAAGCGTACGGAAGGATGCCTCTTCTATCTCCTTCTCATAGGTCCGGGTTTCGAAGTTGCGGCCTGACAGCAATCCGACTAGGTCAGAAAGACGGCCTCGATTGAACCTTGTAGTGAACGCCACGCGCAGCATGTCCGAATAGCTGGGATCGTAGAGGTCATCATTCTCATTTCTCAGCCAACGCATCGCACGGAAGTAGTCAGTACCCACAAACGCTTTGTCGTTGTTCTCAACGTGGACGTAAAACTCGGGCGCGATGGAAAGGTGGCAGAAATAGTCGATCGCTTTCCGGAGCGTATTACCGTCAAATTCTTCATTGGCAGCGATTTTGGACATTGCGAAGTCTGCTTGACTGAGCACAACGCCCTTCGAATTGATGCGAATGAAAATTTCAGTAACCGTCTCGATGTCCAGATCTGCCGCCAGCTCTATCAACCCGATCTGCTTCTTGGTGATGTCGCACAAGCGGTCGAGCCGCTCATAGAGTAGATCCTCTTCCACATCAGGATTCAGCTCCAGGTAGTCCCGCCCTACCTTGTGAACCTTCATCTCTCCGCTGACGATCGGCGCGATATCCGCAAACCAAGACTTATCCTTCTCAATCGCCGGATTGCTGACTTCGAAGCGCTGTTCAATCGGATGAAAGGCGATACGGATTCGTACTTGCTGGTAGTCCTGATTGATCACCTGCTGTCCAGCAATCGCGGCGGTCAATGCGGTGACCCGTTGCTGGCCATCGATCAACACCTTCTTGCCCTCTGCCAGAGAGCCATCTTTCAGCTTTACCGTAGGATTGCGCCAAGCAATGATGTAGCCCACCGGAAAGCCCTGATACAAGCTGTCCATCAAGTCGCGCACCTTACTCGCATCCCATACAAACGGGCGTTGGATTTCAGGTATGGCAATCTCACCGGACTTCACCCATGTCAGCAGTGTTTCGATCAAGTGCTGGTTTACAGAATACTTTTGCGCTGACATCACTGTTCCCTTTCCGTCCTATTGTTCGATTCTACCTAGCGGAGCCGCGCTTGGCGTAGTGATTAGGAGTATCCATCACCTTGAACGAGGTGAATTGCAGCCCTCGCGTCGATCTGGACAATCGCGCTTGAGGTGGAGCCGCTAGATGCGCGATCACCACGGGCCGCAGCAAACGAAAGGCGCCAACCGAGGCACCTGCCTACGGGGACATGCAAGATGTTCACCCGCGATCGAGACGACCTACTGCGCTGGGCAGCTAGTCAATTGACGGAGTAGTCAGGAAACGAAAACAGCCCTCAACGACAAGGGCTGTTTGCTCGAATCTTGGCGGAGAGAGTGGGATTCGAACCCACGGAAGGTTTAACCCTTCGCCGGTTTTCAAGACCGGTGCCTTAAACCGCTCGGCCATCTCTCCGTATCGGCCCAGCCTGCTGGCCGGGCGTGCATTCTCGCACGGCTGGGCGATTTGCCCAAGACCCCTGCTCCACGCCCATCTGCAACTATTCCCATAGCCCTCCCACGCCGCAGCTGGCTAGAGTGACCAATTCCCCATGGTCCCGACCCGAATGGATAACTCCAGCCTCCTGCACATGCGCCCGGGCATGCCTTCAAGCACATTGGCTGAACTTCTGGACGCCCGATGGAAAGAGCCGGATGAACAAGGTCATCTGACTTGCCTGAGCAAGGATGTGCTCGCTCGACTGGATAGCGATCGGGCCGTTGGGTACGTCGTTTTCGCCTGTTCAATGCCCAAGACGGTGCTGATCGAGGGCCTGCGTACGGGTATGCCCATCGGCGATGCCCTCGCCATGAACCCTCGAATCGCGCTGCTGCCAGAAAAGCCCGAAGAGGCAGTCGAGGGATGGGCGGCTTACGGCTTCATCACGAATGACGGCATGCAGGTAACCGCGAACGTGAAAACGCAGGACAACAAGGTCAAAAGCATCCGCTTGGAGAACCCCAACGCCACCTACTGTGAGCCTGCGTTGCCCATCTTCGATCCGACGTTGACCAAGGCCTTTGACATCGCGCTGGGCCCTCAGCGCGTGCTGCCCAAAGCAGGACGGGGAAGCGAATGGGACGGAGGCTGGACGCTGGGCCTTCCGCCAGGCATAACCGCTGAACAATGGCCTTTGAGTTCCAGCAACGGTCATCCGCTGCGGCACGCCTTTACCTTGCACCTGCCCTCCGAGTACCGAGCCAAGGGAAATGAGCTGGTTGCTCTCTCCCTACTCGTCGACGATCAGCAGGAGGAGCTCTCTTCTGTAGAAGAGATCGCGGACTACTTCTCCAGCCCCCTTTCCATGACCCCGCCAGAGGACAGCGACCTGCTTCCCTTCTGGCAGCATCGCCAGGCCAGGCATGCGCACAGCCACAGCATGGTAGACATCCTTGGCACGCAGTTCTGCGCCATCTGGCTTACACAGCAGGAATTTGGTGGAGAGCTGTGCCTGCCTCCCGAGGCAAATTCAGCCCTGCTGGATGATCCGCCGACCTGGATCGAGAAGGACTACGCGAGCTACTTCTACGACCGCTGGCTCTACACCCGGAACGGAGATGCCGTCATTCCCAAGGCGGGAATTGGAGGAGCTTCCAGCGAAACCGTGGCGTTGCCGATCAGCGCAGGCATCCGCGCTGACGATCCCAACGTAGGCAGATCGCCGCGAGAATCGGAATCCGAGTGCGCCATCAGTGGCTACATCGAGGTATTCAGCGAGCGTGGAGAGGCACTGAACCTCAGTCGCTGGGATTGCATCGCCCACCTTGGCGGGACAATGCAGCCCCAGCAGGGCTACCCTGAGTTCGGCCCTTACTACCTCGAATTCGAAGAAGGGTTTGGCGGCTTCAATTTCGGTGGCGGCAACTCACAGCTGGATCTGCAGCAGATGAAGATCGACTGGGCGTGCGGATGACCCTTTCGCGTTAAAGCAAAAAGCCCCGGAACATGGCCTTAATGCTGTTCACTTGACGAAAACGCCGCGATCCCAACCGGGATCGCGGCGTTTTTTTTCTTGGTAGCGCCGGCCCATGGCCGGCGGAACCCTTCCAGCGCCGTGGTGTCTGACACAGGCCGCTGCGCTCGCCGGGCGTGGCCCGGCGCTACCATCGATACCCCGACCGATTAAGTGAATAGCATTACGGAACATGGCCGGGGCGTTTCGTCACGTCAGCGGTGAGGCAACCCTCAGCCCGCGTCCACCGCCAGCGCACCCAGCGCACTGGCCTTGATCTTTTCCTTGGCCTTCTCGCACGCGCCACCGCAATCCAGGCGCGAGGCCTCCAGCTGCGGCGGCAGGTGTTCGGCCAGGAAATCGATGAACACGCGCACTGCCGGCAGCAGACCGCGGCGCGAGGCGAACACGGCGTGGCACACGCCCTGCGGCAGCGACCAGTCCGGCAGCACCACTTCCAGTTCACCATTGCGCACGGCTTCGGCGCAGACGGTTTCCGGCAGCATGGTGATGCCGAAACCGTCCTTCACCATGCTCTGCAGCAGCGGGAAGTCGAAACCGGCCACGCGCGGCTGCAGGTCCACCCGGCGCACTTCGCCTTCCGGGCCATGCAGCTCCCAGCGCTGGCGCGCCTCGTCTTCGCTGATGCTGAGGGTGACGTGCTGGGTCAGCTCTTCCGGGTCTTTCGGGCGGCCGGCGCGGTCCAGGTACTTCGGGCTGGCCACCAGCAGTTCCTGCACCTGGCCGAAGCTGCGCATCACCAGGCTGCCATCGTCATCGAGGCGCGAACGCACGCGCAGGGCCACGTCGTAGCCTTCATTGATGATGTCCACGCGGCGGTTGCTGATGTTCAGCTGCAGGCGGACCTTGGGGTACTGCTCAAGGAACCTGGGCAGCAGCTTGGGCAGCTGCATCTGCGCCAGCGACACGGGCACGCTGGCACGCACGACACCGCGCGGCTCGGCGCTGAGGCGGTCGACCACTTCGCGCGCGGCCTGGGCCTCGGCCAGCATGGTCTGCGCATGGCGATGCACGCTGGTGCCGACGTCGGTAACGGCGAAGCGGCGCGTGGAGCGCTGCAGCAGGCGCACGCCGAGGTCGGTCTCAAGCTGGCTGATACGGCGGCTCAGGCGCGATTTGGGGATACCCAGAGCGCGCTCGGCGGCGGCGAATCCGCCGTGGTCGACCACCATGGCGAAGTAGTAAAGGTCATTCAGGTCATGCATACCCGAGTTCCATATCTAGAACAATTCGTGGCATTGAACCACCTTTATCCTGCCCATGCAACAACCTATCGTTCTCTCCGTCGGCGGCAAACACCGCCCCTTCCTTCCAGAACATAGGTGACTGCCATGAAGCTTCTGCATCTCGACGCCAGCGTGCTTGGCGACAATTCCGTGTCCCGCCAGCTGACCGCTGCTGTGGTCGCCCAGTTCAAGAACCAGATCGACGGCCTGCAGGTCGATTATCGCGATCTTGACGCCAATCCGGTACCGCATCTGCGCAGCAGTTCGCTGGCCGGTGTCGATGCCGCCGAGGCGACCGACGCTGAACAGGTGATGCAGCAGTTCCTGGCCGCTGACATCCTGGTCATCGGCGCGCCGATGTACAACTTCAGCATCCCGTCCACCCTAAAGGCCTGGATCGACCGCGTTGCCGTGGCCGGCCGCACCTTCAAGTACACCGAGAACGGCCCGGTGGGCCTGGCCGGTGGCAAGCGCGTGATCGTGGTGAGCGCCCGTGGCGGCATCTACACCGATTCGCCGGCCGACTTCCAGGAGCCCTTCCTGCGCCAGGTGTTCGCCTTCATGGGCATCGACAACGTCGAGTTCGTGCGTGCCGAGGGCATCGCCTACTCGCCGAAGCACCGCGAAGACGCCATTGCCGGCGCGCTGTCGGCCCTGCCGTCGCACGCTGCCGAAGAAGTGGCTGCATAAGTACTGCGTTGCAGCGATCGGCGCCCTCCCCCCCTCCTCGTCGGGGGCGCTGATTGCGGGCCGGGAGCCCCTCCCCCATCCCGGCCCACCCCAACGGCTCCGCTTTGCGGGGCCGTTTTTTGTTGCGCGCTGCCGGTAGGCTGGGGGCATGGACTACATCGTGACGGCTGCGCACCGCAGTGAGTTTCCGCACCCGATCACCCTGCGCCGCGGGCAGGCGCTGGTGGTCGGCGAGCGTTATGAGGGCCCGGAGAGCTGGGAAGACTGGTTTCTGTGCCAGGCCGAGGGGCAGGAACCGGGGTTCGTGCCGGCGCCGGTGATCGGGCGCGATGCGCAGGGTGGCGCGTTTGCCACGGAGGATTACTGCGCGCGCGAGCTGGATGTGGATCCGGGGCAGATATTGCGCGGGGAGCGCACGCTCAATGGCTGGGCGTGGTGCGTGCCGGAAGACGGTGAGCCCGGGTGGGTGCCGTTGAAGAAGGTGCGGGTTGTGGGGTGATCGCGGGGTTCACCCACGCATGGCGTGGATGCGCAGTAGAGCCACGCCACGCGTGGATGATGTGGGGGCCATGCATGGCCCCCACAAAACCGCCGGGCATGGCCCGGCGCTACCGGGTTCAACCGATGGTTTCGACGCCACCCATGTACGGCCGCAGCACGTCCGGCACAGTGATGCTGCCGTCGGCGTTCTGGTAATTCTCCATCACGGCGATCATCGCGCGGCCGACCGCCACGCCCGAGCCGTTCAGGGTGTGCACCAGTTCCGGCTTGCCGGTGGCCGGGTTGCGCCAGCGGGCCTGCATGCGGCGGGCCTGGAAATCACCGGTGTTGGAGCACGAGCTGATCTCGCGGTAGGTGTTCTGCGAGGGCAGCCAGACTTCCAGGTCATAGGTCTTGATCGCCGAGAAGCCCATGTCGCCGGTGCACAGCAGCACCTTGCGGTACGGCAGGCCCAGCTTTTCCAGCACCACTTCGGCGCAGCGGGTCATGCGGGTGTGCTCGGCGTCGCTCTCTTCCGGGCGGCAGATCGACACCAGCTCGACCTTCTCGAACTGGTGCTGGCGGATCATGCCGCGTACGTCGCGGCCGCCGCTGCCAGCTTCGGCGCGGAAGCACATCGAATGGGCCGTCACGCGCAGCGGCAGGCGCTCGGCGTCGACGATCTCGTCGCGCACCAGGTTGGTCAGCGGCACTTCCGAGGTCGGGATCAGGTAGCGCGTGGAATCGCCCACGGCGGTCTTGAACAGGTCGTCCTCGAACTTCGGCAGCTGGCCGGTACCACGCAGCGAATCGGCGTTGACCAGCAGCGGCACGTTGGTTTCTTCGTAGCCGTGTTCACCGGCGTGCAGGTCCAGCATGAACTGGGCCAGGGCACGGTGCAGGCGGGCAACCTGGCCGCGCAGCACGGTGAAGCGCGAGCCCGACAGCTTGGCCGCGGTCTCGGCGTCCAGACCGGCATTGCGGGCGCCCAGCTCGACGTGGTCCAGCACCGGGAAATCGAAGGTACGTGGGGTGCCCCAGCGCGCCTGCTCGACGTTGTCGTTCTCGTCGGCGCCGGCCGGCACGTCATCGGCAGGCAGGTTCGGGATGCCCGCGGCGATGGTGTCGATCTTTTCGCGCAGCTCGTCCAGCGCCACTTCCGAGGCCTTCAGCTCATCGGCGAACGCGGCCACTTCGGCCATGATGGCCGACACGTCCTCGCCCTTGGCCTTGGCCTGGCCGATGGCCTTGGAACGACTGTTGCGCAGGCTCTGCAGCTCCTGGGTCCGCACCTGGATGCGCTTGCGATCGGCCTCCAGGGACTCCAGGGCAGACACGTCGAGCTCGAAGCCGCGGCTGGTGCGCAGGCGTTCGGCGAGGTCGGCGGGCTGGTGGCGGAGCAGGGCTGGATCAAGCATGGCGGGTGTCGTGGTGGGTATCAGGAACGGGATTATCGCCTGTTATACGGATTTCTGCCGCCCGGTTCATTCCCACCGTGGCAGAATCGGGGCATTCCCTGATGGTCCGGTCCATGTCTGCACCCCGCTCATCGCCTGCCAAGTCGTTCACCGTGCATATCCCGCGCAACGCCCTGAAGATCGCCGGCATCGCCTTCGGCGTGGGCGTGCTGCTGTTCGTGGTGGTCTGGTTGACCGGCCGCGACAAGGAATTCTTCCGCGCCGATGACCCGGCCACGCAGACCCCGCAGGAAACCGCGCAGGTCGAGCCGCTGCCCGAGCCCCTGCCAGCCGCGGCCGGCTCCAGCGACATGCCCGATGCCAAGCCGGCACCGGTGCAGGAGGAGGCGCCGAAGCTGGTGGAAACCGCCCCGCCGCCGCCGGCCAGCACCGAACCGGCCCCGGCCGGGCCGGGCGGCGCCGCGCCGGCCACCGGCAACAGCCAGCCGATGCCTGTGGCGGGCCAGTCGCCGCCGCCGACTTACCCGGCCGCCGCACTGCGCCGTGGCGAGTCCGGCAGCGTGGTGGTGCGGGTGGACGTGGATGCCACCGGCTATGCCAACAACATCACCGTGATCCAGCGCAGCGGCTCGCGCGAGCTGGACCGTGCCGCTACCGACGCGGTGCGCCGCTGGCGCTTCAGCCCCGCGATGAGCAATGGCCAGCCGGTTCCGGGCTCCATTGAAGTGCCGTTCGACTTCAAGCCGCAGTAACTGAACGCTTCCCGGCAGGCAACCTGAACCCTGCCGGTTGCATTGACGCAACGCTGACACACCGCTACATCGCCTCGGGCAAGACTTTGTGCGTCGTTACTGACGCGAGGAGTCTGCAATGAGTGCTACTGCCCATGAACACCTTCATTCCCCGCATCTGCAGCACGACGTGAGCGAGCGCCCGCAGCGCACGTCACCCCTGCTGTGGCTGGCGCTGATCGTGGTGATGTTTGCCGGTGCGCTGATGTGGCTGCGGTTCTCGAACCAGGAAGAAGTGTCGCCGGCCCCGGTGGGCGAGCGCATGCTGCCGGCCAGCGAGACCCCGGTAGCCACCGCGCCTGCAGCGCGCAACGCGGCCCCGGCCAGCGAGCAGCGCAAGGCGACCCCGGCCGTTCGCAACCGTGAGGCCAGCCCGCTGGCCAGCAATGACAAGCCGACCTACCCGGCCACTGCGCTGCGTAACGGCGTGCAGGGCAGCGTGGTGGCCAGCCTCAACGTGGATACCCGCGGCAACGTGACCGAGGCGAGCATCGTGTCGCGCAGCGGCGAGCGCAGCCGTGACCTGGACCGCTCGGTGCTGCGCACCGTGCAGGGCTGGAAGTTTGAGCCGGCCATGCAGAACGGCCGTGCCGTGGCGAGCGTGGTGCGCGTGCCGGTGGATTTCCGTACCGAGCAGCGTTGATCGCGAGCGAGGGGTTCGTGATCGGGAGACGGAGGCTTCGGCCTCCGTCTTTTTTTGTGCCGGGGTTGTGGATTGCCGGCCAGCGGCCGGCACTACCGGCGCGGCTTGGTTTCCGCCGGGCATGGCCCGGCGCTACCGGGCGCCGATTGGTAGCGCCGGGCCATGCCCGGCGAGCGCAGCGGCGCCGTGCCGACCTCAGACCAGGTTGAAACCGGCGCTGCGCGCCAGGCCGTCGAAATCCGGGAACGACGTGGCGACGTTGGCGATGTCGTTGATGTGCACTTCGCCGCCGCTGATCTGGCCGGCAATGGCGAACGCCATGGCAATGCGGTGGTCACCATGGCTTTCGATGGTGCCGCTGCCCAAGGCGATGCCCCCATGCAGCGTGGCGCCGTCGTCGGTTTCATCCACCTGCATGCCCAGCGCGCGCAGGCCGGTGGCCATCGCGGCGAGGCGATCCGATTCCTTCACCCGCAGCTCGGCCGCGCCGGTCACCACGGTCTGGCCTTCGGCCGCGGCAGCTGCCACGAACAGGGCCGGGAATTCGTCGATCATGTCCGGCACAAGCGCTTCGGGAATGCGCGCGCCCTTCAGCGGGGCATGGCGCACCACCAGATCGGCCACCGGTTCACCACCCTGCTCGGCCGGGTTTTCTTCGGTGATGTCCGCGCCCATCAGGCGCAGCGCGTGCAGCAGGCCGGTGCGGCGCGGGTTGAGGCCAACCTGCTTCAGTCGCAGCTCCGAACCCGGGATGATGCTGGCGGAGACCAGGAAGAATGCGGCCGAGGAGAAATCGGCCGGCACCACGATGTCGGTGGCGCGCAGGCGCTGGCCGCCGCGCAGGCGGGCCTTGCCCGGGGAGAATTCGATGTCCACGCCGAATGCCGAGAGCATGCGCTCGGTGTAATCGCGGGTCGGGTGCGGTTCGACGACGCTGGTTTCGCCCTGTGCATACAGGCCGGCCAGCAGCACGGCGGACTTCACCTGCGCGCTGGCCACCGGCGAGGCGAAATCGATTCCCTGCAGCGACTGGCCGCCATGCACGTGCAGCGGCGGGGTGCCATCGCTTTCGGTGTCGATTTTCGCGCCCATCTGCGACAGCGGGCCGGTGACACGGCGCATCGGACGGCCGGACAGCGATTCATCGCCGACCAGGGTGCAGTCGAATGCCTGACCCGCCAGCAGGCCAGCCAGCAGGCGCATGCCGGTGCCTGCGTTGCCGCAGTCCAGCGGCGCGCTGGGCGCCTTGAGGCCATCGATGCCGACACCGTGCACGACGCGCTGCGAGGCACTGGGGGTTTCAATACGCACGCCGAGCTGGCTGAAGATGCGCGCGGTGGCGCGGGTGTCTTCGCCTTCCAGGAAGCCCTCGATATGCGAGGTGCCATCGGCCAGTGCGGCAAACATCACCGAGCGGTGCGAGACCGACTTGTCGCCGGGAATGGTCAGGCTGCCCTGCAGCGGCTGGCCCTTGCGGGCAATCCAGTGTTGCGCGTTGCTCATCGTTCGATCATTCCTAAACGCCGGCACGCCGGCGGTGCATCAAAGGGCGCGGCACGCGGCCGCAACGGCAATCAGGGCACGGCCACCGGGTAGGAACCCAGCACCTTGATCTGCGCCGAGTGCGCTGCCAGCTCGGCCAGCGCGGCCTGCATCGGCGCGTCGTCGATATGGCCGGCCAGGTCGATGAAGAAACCGTATTCCCACTTGCCATGGTGCGACGGGCGCGACTCGATGCGGTTCATGCTGATGCCATGGCGGGCGAACGGGCTGAGCACATCGAACAGCGCGCCGGGCTTGTCATGGATGAACACCAGTACCGAGGTGCGGTCGTGGCCGGAAGTCGGGAAGATGTTGCGGCCCACCACCAGGAAACGGGTGGTGTTGTCGGCATCGTTCTGGATGGGCTTGGTGACGACCTTCTTCAGGCCGTACACGTGACCGGCACTCTCGCCACCGATGGCGGCAGCGTCGTCGGCATTGCGCGCACGGCGCGCGCCTTCGGCGTTGCTGGCGACCGGGATCTTCTCGGCCTTCGGCAGGTTGGCGCGCATCCACGCCGAGGTCTGCATGAAGGACTGCGGATGGCCGTAAACGCGCTCGATGTCTTCCAGGCGACCACTGCGCGACATCAGGTACTGCTGCACGCGCAGTTCCACTTCACCGCAGATCTTCAGGTTGGAGGTGAGGAACATGTCCAGTGTGATCTGGATGGTGCCCTGCCCCGAATTCTCCACCGGTACCACGCCAAAATCGGCGCTGCCCGCTTCCACTTCCTGGAACACTTCTTCGATGCTGGCCATCGGCAGGCCCATCGCCGAGCGGCCGAAGTGCTTGAGCACGGCCTGCTGGCTGAACGTGCCTTCCGGGCCGAGGTAGCCGATCTTCAGCGGTTCCTGCTGGGCCAGGCAGGCCGACATGATTTCGCGGTAGACGTGCACCAGCACTTCATCGCTGAGCGGGCCTTCGTTGCGGTCCACCACCATGCGCAGCACCTGCGCTTCGCGCTCGGGGCGGTAGTAATCGACGGCGGCGGCGAGCTTGCCCTTCGCCTTGCCGACCTGGTGGGCGAACTGCGCGCGCTCGGCGATCAGGCTCTGGATGTCACGGTCGATCTGGTCGATCTTCGAGCGCACATCGGCCAGCGCCAGCGGCGCCTGGGTCGGCACCGGGGTGGTCTTGGACGCGGCCTTGCCCTTCGGCGCGGCGGCGGCCTTGGCGGACTCGCCCTTCTTCGGCGACTTCTTGCTGGGTTTGCTTGCCATCGGAATTCCTTGTTGCGGGGCACGCGCCCGACGGTGCGCGCCGTTCATTGCTCAGCCGTTGCGCTGCTGGAAATCGGCCATGAAGGCGACCAGCGCCTCGGCCCCGGCCAGCGGCATGGCGTTGTACAGCGAGGCGCGGATGCCACCGACCACCTTGTGGCCCTTCAGGGCCAGCAGGCCCGCGGCCTTCGCTTCGGCCACGAAGCGGGCATCGAGATCGGCGTTGGGCAGGAAGAACGGGATGTTCATCCGCGAGCGCGCCGAGTGCGCGACTTCGTTGCGATAGAAGCCGCCGGAGGCATCGATGGCGCCGTACACCAGCGCGGCCTTGGCGGCATTGCGCTTGGCGAACTCGACCACGCCGCCTTCGGCCAGCATCCACTTGAACACCAGGCCGGCCAGGTACCAGTTCCAGGTCGGCGGGGTGTTGAGCATCGAATCGCGGGCGACGTGCGAGCGGTAATCGAAGATGTCCGCGCGGGCCTGGCCGCTGCGCTCGAGCAGGTCGCGCCGGATGATCATCACCGCGATGCCGACCGGGCCCAGGTTCTTCTGCGCGCCGGCATAGATGACGCCATAGCGGCGCACATCCAGCGGTTCGCTGGCGATGGACGAACTGAAATCGGCCACCAGCGGGACGTCACCGGTGTCGGGCACATCACGGAACTCAACGCCGTGGATGGTCTCGTTGGCGGTGATGTGCACGTAGGCGGCATCGTTGGAAAGCTGCCAGCTGCTGCGCTCGGGCAGTTCGCGGTAGCCATTGGCTTCGCTGCTGGCGGCGATGTTGACGTCCACGTAGGGGCTGGCCTGCTTGACCGCGGTCTTTCCCCAGTGGCCGCTGACGACGTAGTCGGCACGCTGGCCGGCCTGGGCGAAGTTGAGCGGGATGAGCGCCTGCTGGGTGGTGGCTCCGCCGGGCAGGAACAGCACGGCGTAGTCGTCGGGGATATCGAGCAGGCGGCGCAGGTCGGCCTCGGCCTCGGCCGCCACGGACATGAATTCCGGGCCGCGATGGCTCATTTCCACGATCGAGGCGCCGGCACCGTGCCAGTCCAGCATTTCCGCCTGCGCCTGGCGCAGGACCGATTCCGGCAGGGTTGCAGGGCCGGCACTGAAGTTGAACGCGCGCGTCATGTGACACCTGTGGGGCAAGACCCCTAGTATGCCGCAGTGCACCAGCCTTGCGGCCTGGTGCGGCAAGGGAAATTTGGTTTCATTGGTATCCATTTACCCGCACGGCTTTGGTAGCCGCCAACCTTGGTTGGCGTGCGCCGCAAGGCGTCATGGATGCGGAGGGGCAACGCCGGTAGCGCCGGGCCATGCCCGGCGGATGCAGATCAGCGCGCGCCGAACCAGAGCAGCAGGCTGAGCACGCCGGCCAGCGCCACGGCACTGACCAGCAGCCACGGCCAGCGCCGCACGCGGCGCGGGGCCACCGGCGCGTCCGCCACCTGCTCGGCATCCTGGCTGGCATCGTCCTCGGCCGGCAGCGGGCGCCGGCGCGGATCGTGCGGGACTTCCAGCACGAAACGGTGCTGGCCATCAAAGACCACTTGGTCGCCCGGCTGCAGCCAGCAGTGGCGCACGGCCACGCCGTTGACCCGGGTGCCATCGGCACTGCCCAGGTCGCGCAGCAGTACACGATCGCCATGCACTTCCACCCGTGCGTGCTGCTCGGCAAAGGCAGGGTCGTCGATCTCGATATCAACATCGCCGCCACGGCCCACCAGGCGCGGGCGCGACAGGGTGTAGCTGCGGCCATGGTGCAGGCCGCCGACACCGCGCAACAGGCGCTGCTCATCGGCGATGCCATCACTGGCCGGCGATGGCGAGGGTGCCTGCAGCAGGCTCTCGACCTCACCCTGCAGGACCATCTCGACGCCATCCACATACACCGCATCGCCTGCACGCAGCAGGGCCATGCGCCGCACCGGGCGACCGTTCACGTGGATGCTGCGGATGCCGTTGCCGACCTGCAGCCACAGGCCGCGGTCGTCCATGCAGAACTGGGCCAGCAGCAGCGCGCCATGGCCTGGATCACCCAGCCGCACGCTGCCGTTTGCCTGGCGCACGATGCGCTGCACCCCGGGCCGCAGGGGCTGGTCGGGCTGTTGTTGTTGACTGAAGTGAACAAGCAGGTTCTGCACGCGGCGCAGACTAGCAGGTTGCTCGCCAACGCAGAAGAACCGGCGACGGGCGCTTGGCGTGGCGCCCGCCGATGCGCACAATGGCCGCCCTCTTTGATATCCCCGCCCAGCGCCAGGAGCCTGCATGTCCACCATCGATGTCCGCCACGCCCACGCCCTGCCCGATGCACAGGCCCGCGAGGCGATCGAACAGGTTGCCGCCAAGCTGGGCGAGCGCTTCGGCCTCAAGTCCAGCTGGGCCGCCGACGTACTGAACTTCAGCGGCAGCGGCGTGGACGGCGCCATCGAGCTGCACCCGGGTGCCGTGCGCGTGACCGCCAAGCTGGGCTTCCTGCTGTCGGCCATGAAGGGCATGGTGGAAACCGAGATCCAGCGCGTGCTTAAGGAAAAGCTGGGCTGAACCCAGGCAGCGGCCATCACGGCCCTGCAACGTTCGTGCGCGCTACTCTCGGGGGCAGGTCCAACTCCCCCGGGAAGCGCAATGAACCAGTACGAGAATGACGACCGCCGCGACGACGACGCTTCGTTCGGCGAACAGGCCGAGCGCTTTTCGCGCAAGTTCAGCAATTCGGCGCAGCAGGTCTGGCTGGCCGGCTTGGGTGCACTGGGCCGCGCGCAGGCCGAGGGCAGCCGCTTCTTCGATGGCCTGGTGAAGGAAGGCGAAGCCTGGGAATCCCGCCGCCGCGAACGCAGCGGTGAGCAGGGCCCGGGCTGGCGCGACAACGTGGAGACCTCCCTCGACGAGGCTCGCGAAAAGGCCTCCGGCACCTGGAACAAGGTGGAGAAGGCCTTCGACGAGCAGGTGCAGGGCGTGCTCAAGCGCCTGCATGTCCCCACTGCCGATGACGTAGCCGCACTCGAAGCCCGCCTCGATGCCCTGCATGCGCGCCTGGCCAAGCTGGAGAACCGCGCGGCCTCGGGCAGTGATTCGCCGGCGCCGGGCAGCCACCAATCGCCCGGCAGCGTGCCCTGACCCTCGATTGTTGCAATGCAATAAAAATTCGCTGACAATCGCGAGAAACCCGCCAATCGCTTCGGCTGCCGTTTGTTCCCTCCCCTCACGGCTTCAGGATTGGCGGGTTTTTTCGTGCCTGCGCCACGCAGATCTGCGGGCTGCATCACAATTCATGTCGGGAAGGCCCTGACGCAATATGACTTCGTGGCCTTTACACTGTCGTCTTCCGTTTTCGCCCCTTCCGCTCCCTTCTGCATGCTCCCTTGGATTCTGGCCCTGCTGTCGGCCCTGCTTACCTGCACCCTGGCAATCGTCTATCTGTGGTGGGTCAAGCGGCGGCGAACGGAAATGCAACTGGGACTGCAGGCCCTGGCGGGCATGCATTGGCGCGAATTCTCGACACTGATCAAGCGGATGCTGAGCGAGCGGCGCGGCCTGCGCCAAGTGGCCGACCCGACCGACGAAGTGCGCGAGCCGAGCAGTGATTTCCTGCTCAGCGATGGCCCCAATACCTGGCTGGTCTCCTGCAAGCACGGGCTTGCCTACCGCATCGGTACGGCCGCGGTGAACGAGCTGGGCGCGGTCGCGCGCCTGGGCGGCGCCAAGGGCGGCCTGCTGATTACTGAGGGCCGGGTCGAGCGTGATGGCCTTGCTGCCGCTGAGAAACAATCTGTCGAAGTGCTGGATGGCCGGCGCCTGTGGCCGCTGCTGCAGCCCTACCTGCCGGCGGAAATCGAATCGCGCGTACGTGCGACGGCTCGCCACGAGGCACTGCGCCGTATTGCTATTTCCGCGCTGGGTGCGGTGACCCTGGGCCTGCTGGTCGGGCTGGGCCTGCAGGGCCTGCATGTGGAAACCAATGCAGTCGACAGCACGCCGCCGCCCGCGGCAGCCGCACCGGCACCGGTCGCCCCGGACGTGCAACCGGACGTGCAGCCGGCCGCAGCGCCGGTGGCAGACGCGGAGGACGTGGCTGCGCCGGCGACTCCGGCCGAGGCAGCGCCTGCTGCGCCCGCCGACAACGGCCGCAACGAGCTCAATCCCGATATCGCGACCCTGGACCGTTACCAGGCCGAACTGGCACGCGCGCTGGCCCACCAGCCCGGTATCGCCAGCGGCGTCTGGCTGACCCGGCAGACCCTCGCCATCAACCGCACCGGCGAGCTGGAGGCGGTATGGCCGCGGGTCTGCCAGGAAGTGCTGCGCTACCCCGCCCTGCGCAATGTGCGCGTACAGCTCAACGCGCGCCCGGGCGTGGATGAGCCGGTGCGTTGGCGGCAGTGCGCTACGTATTGATGGGGCGGCATCCACGCGTGGCGTGGATCTACAGATGGGTCGCACGCATCGGGTAGTCCCGGCGGGGACAGGGTAGATCCACGCCATGCGTGGATTCGACCCTAGCGCGCGCCCGGCGCGAAGCGCGCCACCAGGTCCCAGGCATCGCCCAGGAACATCTGCCGCACGCGGGTGATGGGCTGGTCGCCGCGCCAGGTCAGGCGCTCGATCACCAGGCAGGCGGTGCCTGGCTTCACGTCCAGCAGCCTGGCCGAGCCCGCGTCCGCGCCACAGGCGCTGATGCGGTGCTGGGCGCGGGTCCAGGACACGTTCTGCAGCAGCCAGCTGCCCGGCGCGGTGGTATTGAAATCGATCTCCAGCACCCCGGGCACGCCCACCGGGCTGATCAGGCGGTGCTCCAGCGCCAGCGGCCGGCCATCGGCCAGATGCAGGCAGCGCATCGCCAGCAACGGCCCGCTGCCGGCCAGCTCAACTTCGCCGGCATTGCCCGGCTCGGCCAGGCGCAGTTCGCGCTGCAGCAGCCGATAGGCGTACTGGTGGCCACGCGAGCCGACTTCCATGGCGATATCAGGAATCTCCAGCGCCACCTGTTCCAGGTGCGGAGGCTGCCGCGCCACGAACGAACCGGCACGACGGCGGCGTTCGATCATGCCGCTCTCGGCCAGCGCGGTCAGCACCTTGTTCACCGTCATCCGCGAGCAGCCGTACTGCTCCATCAGCTCGTGCTCGTACGGGATGCGGAAACCCGGCGCCCACTCTCCACTGAGGATGCGGCTTTCCAGATCGCTGCGGATACGCTGGTTGAGCGTGGCGGACTTGCTGGCCTTCACGGGTGTGGGGATTCTCGATAAGAGGGAGGCGGTCAGCCCAGCACGCCACGCAGGGCAGCGGCGAAGGCGGTGGTGATCGCCTCGCGCTGCAGGTGGCGGCCGTCGGCCACGACCTGGCGGCCCTGGCGCCAGACCGAACGCAGCGCGCCATTACGTGCAGCGAAGACCCAGCTGTCAAGCCATGCGTCATTCTGTCGCGCCTGCAGCGCCGGGTGTGCGGGGTCCAGTTCAAGCAGATCGGCGCTGGCCCCGACCTGCAGGCCCGCGGCCACGCCCAGCGCCTGGGCGCCACCCTGCAGCGCACCTTCGAACAGGAAGCGGCCGCTGCTGCGGGTGGCATCCGGGGCGAGGACGTTGCGCCCGCGCAGCGCCAGGCGCTGGCCATACTCGAGCAGGCGCAGCTCCTCGGCGGCATCGATCAGCACGTTGGAATCCGAGCCGACACCGAAGCGGCCGCCCTCGCGCGCGAACGCCTGCATCGGGAACAGGCCATCGCCGAGGTTGGCCTCGGTGATCGGGCACAGCCCGGCCACGGCCTTGCTGGCCACCATCTGCGCACGCTCGGCATCGGTGATGTGGGTGGCGTGCACCAGGCACCAGCGCTCATCGACGGCAGCGTTTTCGTACAGCCACTGCACCGGCCGCTGGCCACTCCAGGCCAGGCAGGCCTCGACCTCGCGCACCTGCTCGGCAATGTGGATGTGCACCGGGCCGGTGGTCAGCGGCAGCAGGGCATCCAGTTCCTCACCGGTGACCGCGCGCAGGCTGTGCGGGGCAATGCCCAGCACCGCGTCGGGCAGCGTGGCCAGTGCGGTCTTCGCCGCTTCCAGCAGGCGCGCGAACCCGTCCACATCGTGGATCAGCCGGCGCTGCGCGGGATTCGGCGGTGCGCCACCGAAATCGGCGTGGGCGTAGAACACCGGCAGCAGGGTCAGGCCGATGCCGGTCTGCTCGGCGGCGGCGGCGATGCGCGCGCTCATCTCGGCCGGGTCGGCATGCGGCTGGCCGTCGGCCTGGTGGTGCAGGTAATGGAACTCACCGACGCGGGTGAAGCCGCTCTCCAGCATTTCCATATAGGCCTGTGCGGCGATGGCCTGCACCGCCTCCGGGCGCAGGTGGGCCAGGAAGCGGTACATCAGCTCGCGCCAGCTCCAGAAACTGTCGCCGTCGCCGCCGCCGATCTCGGTCAGGCCGGCCATGCCGCGCTGGAAGGCGTGGCTGTGCAGGTTGGGAAGGCCCGGCAGCAGCAGGCCAACGCGGGTGTCACCGTCCTGCGCGCCCTGCCCCGTTTCAATGCGGGCGATGCGGCCGCCCTGCACCTGCAGGCGCACGTCGCGCGCCCAGCCCTCGGCCAGCAGGGCGTGGGTGGCGTGAAAACTCTGCGGGGAACGCGAATCGGACATGGCTGGACAACCCGAAATGGAGGCCTATATTGTATAGACATATAAGCACAGCCGCGTTGTGGATGCCATGCACGTCGATACCCTCTGGTCCAACGTCAACCTGATGACCCTCGATGGCGAGGGCCTGGGTGTCATCACCGATGGCGTGCTGGCCTGCGCCGCGGGCCGCATCGTCCACGTCGGCCCGGCCGGCAGCGATGCGCACCTGCAGCCGACCACCCGCATCGATGGCGAAGGCCGCTGGATCTCGCCGGGCCTGGTCGACTGCCACACCCACCTGGTCTACGCCGGCAACCGCGCCAATGAGTTCGAGCAGCGCCTGCAGGGCGTCAGCTATGCCGACATCGCCCGCGCCGGCGGCGGCATCGTCTCCACCGTGCGCGCCACCCGCGCCGCCTCGCCGCAGCAGCTGGCCAACGAGAGCCGCCCGCGCCTGCTGGCGATGCGCGCCGAAGGCATCACCACGGTCGAGATCAAATCCGGCTACGGCCTGACCCTGGACGACGAGCGCAAGCAGCTGCAGGTGGCCCGCGCACTCGGCGAGGAATGCCGGGTGAACGTGGTGCCGACCTTCCTTGGCGCGCATGCGGTACCACCGGGGCGCGAGGCGCAGGAGTACACCGACGAGGTGTGCAACGTGATGATCCCGGCCATCGCCGCTGAGGGCCTGGCCGAGGCCGTGGACGTATTCTGCGAGAACATCGCGTTTTCGCCGACGCAGGCGCGGCAGGTTTTCGAGGCAGCACGTGCGAACGGACTGGCGGTGAAGATCCACGCCGAGCAGATGAGCAACCAGCATGGCGCCGAACTGGCCGCCGGCTTCGGTGCGCTGTCGGCCGACCATATCGAACACCTCGACGAGGCCGGCATTGCCGCGATGGCCGCCGCCGGCACCGTGGCCGTGCTGCTGCCCGGCGCCTTCTATTTCACCCGCGATACCACCCTCCCCCCGATCGCCGCGCTGCGTGCGGCCGGCGTGCCGCTGGCCCTGGCCACCGACAGCAACCCCGGCACTTCGCCGCTGACCAGCCCGCTGCTGGCGATGAACATGGGCGCGACCCTGTTCCGCCTGACCGTGGACGAATGCATCGCCGGCTTCACCCGTGAAGCGGCGCGCGCGCTCGGCCACGGCGAACGCATCGGCCGTCTGGCGGTGGGCCTGGACTGCGACCTGGCGATCTGGGACATCGACGCGCCGGCCGACCTGGTCTATCGCATGGGATTCAACCCGCTGCACGCGCGCGTGGTGCGCGGGCAGCCCGACCTGCCTGCTTCCTGGAGCAACACATGAGCAACACCCTGGTTCTTCGCCCCGGCCACGTCACCCTTGCCCAGTGGCGGCAGGTCTACCGCGGCGTGCCGCTGGCACTGGACCCGGCCGCGCTGCCGGTGGTGCGCGCAAGCGCCGCTGCGGTGGCCGCCATCGTCGCCAAGGGCGCGCCGGTGTATGGCATCAATACCGGCTTCGGCAAGCTGGCCAGCGTGCGCATCGAGCGCGAAGACCTGGCCACCCTGCAGCGGAACATCGTGCTTTCGCATGCCGCCGGCGTGGGCGAGCCGATGCCGGCCAGCGTGGTGCGGCTGATGATGGCGCTGAAGCTGGTCAGCCTGGCACAGGGCGCTTCGGGCGTGCGCGAGGAAACCCTGCTGCTGCTGGAAGCGATGCTGGTGAAGGGCGTGCTGCCGGTGGTGCCGGCGCAGGGCTCGGTCGGTGCTTCGGGTGACCTCGCCCCGCTTTCCCACCTGGCCAGCGTGATGCTGGGCGTGGGCGATGCCTTCATCGGCGAGGAGCGTCTGCCGGCGCTGGACGCCCTGGCACGCGCTGGCCTGCAGCCGGTGGAACTGGACGCGAAGGAAGGCCTGGCCCTGCTCAACGGAACCCAGTTCTCCACCGCCTATGCGCTGGCCGGTCTGTTCGAGATCGAGACCGTGTTCCAGGCCGCGCTGGTGACCGGCGCGCTGTCGGTGGAAGCGGCCAAGGGCTCGGACACGCCGTTCGATCCGCGCATCCATGCCATCCGTGGCCAGCGCGGGCAGATCGCCACCGCCGCCGCGCTGCGTTCGCTGATGCAGGGCTCGGACATCCGCGAATCGCATCGCGACAACGATGTGCGCGTGCAGGATCCGTACTGCCTGCGCTGCCAGCCGCAGGTGATGGGCGCGGCGCTGGACATCCTGCGCCAGGCCGCAACCACGCTTGAGATCGAAGCCAACGGTGTCTCCGACAATCCGCTGGTATTCACCGACACCGGCGAAGCGCTGTCCGGCGGCAACTTCCACGCCGAGCCGGTGGCCTTCGCCGCCGACATGCTGGCGATGGCCGTGTGCGAGATCGGTTCGATCAGCGAGCGCCGCCTGGCGATGCTGGTCGACCCGGCGCTGTCCGGCCTGCCCGCCTTCCTGACCCCGCGCCCGGGCCTGAATTCCGGCTTCATGATCCCGCAGGTGACCGCCGCCGCGCTGGTCTCCGAAAACAAGCAGCGCGCCTACCCGGCCAGCGTCGATTCGATCCCGACCTCGGCCAATCAGGAAGACCACGTCTCGATGGCTGCACACGGTGCGCGCCGTCTGATGCAGATGGCCGAGAACGCGGCCAACGTGATCGGCATCGAGCTGCTGGCCGCCGCGCAGGGCTGCGATTTCCACGCACCGCTGCGCTCCAGCGCCGCACTGGAAACCGTGCGCACCACCCTGCGCGTTCTGGTACCGACGCTGGAAGAGGACCGCTATTTCCACCCGGACATGGTGCTCGCCACGAAGCTGGTGCGCAGCGGCGTGCTGGCCTACGGCCTGGGCGAAGTGCTGCCGACCGTGGAGCCGCAGGCATGAATGCCCATCCCGAATGGTTGACGGTGCACGAGGGCGACGCCCCGTTGATCGTCAGCTTCCCGCATACCGGCAGCGAACTGCCGCACGCCCTGATCGGCGACTACCACTCGCCGTGGCTGGCGCGGCGCGATGCTGACTGGTGGGTGCACGATCTCTACGACTTCGTGCGCGGCATGGGCGCGACCACCGTGCGCTCGGCGATCTCGCGTTCGGTGATCGACCTCAACCGCGACCCCAGTGGCGTATCGCTGTACCCGGGCCAGAACACCACCGGCCTGTGCCCGCTGACCACCTTCGACAACCAGCCGCTGTACCACGCCGGCCACGAGCCGGATGACGCGGAAATCGCACGACGGCGCGACACTTATTTCGCGCCCTACCACGCTGCGCTGGCCGCACAGATCACGCGCCTGCGCGAGCGCCACGGCACGGTGGTGGTGTATGACGCGCATTCGATCCGCTCGCATATCCCGCACCTGTTCGAGGGTGAGCTGCCGCAGTTCAACCTGGGCACGGCCGGCCCGTCCGGTGCAGCGGACACCTCCTGCGACAACGCATTGAGCGATGTGGTGGAGAACCTGCTGAAAATCAGCGGCATGAGCCAGGTGCGCAACGGCCGCTTCAAGGGCGGCTGGATCACCCGCCACTACAGCGACATTGCCGGCGGCGTGCACACGCTGCAGATGGAACTGGCCTGCCGTGGCTACATGCACGAGCCGCTGCCCGACCAGGTGGACGAGCACAGCTGGCCCACCCCGCTCGACCCCGAACACGCCGCACCGTTGCGCCACACCCTGGCGCAGGTGCTCAACGCCTGCCTTGAATTCGCTACGAACCGGAGCGCCGCATGACCCGCAACGACCCGTCCCGCACCATCGCCGCGCCGACCGGCACCACGCTCAACGCCAAGAGCTGGCTGACTGAAGCGCCGTTGCGCATGCTGATGAACAACCTGCACCCGGACGTGGCCGAACGCCCGCAGGAACTGGTGGTGTACGGCGGCATCGGCCGCGCCGCACGCGACTGGGAAAGCTTCGATGCCATCGTCGAAACGCTCAGGCGCCTGGACGATGACCAGACCCTGCTGGTGCAGTCGGGCAAGCCGGTGGGCGTGTTCCGCACCCACGCCGATGCGCCGCGCGTGCTGATCGCCAATTCCAACCTGGTGCCGCGCTGGGCCAACTGGGACCACTTCAACGAGCTGGATAAGAAGGGCCTGGCCATGTACGGCCAGATGACCGCTGGCAGCTGGATCTACATCGGCGCGCAGGGCATCGTGCAGGGCACCTACGAAACCTTCGTGGAAATGGGCCGCCAGCATTTCAACGGCGATCTGACCGGTCGCTGGCTGTTCACCGGTGGCCTGGGTGGCATGGGTGGCGCACAGCCGCTGGCCGCGGTGATGGCCGGCGCCTCGTGCCTCGCCGTGGAATGCCGCAAGAGCAGCATCGATATGCGCCTGCGCACCGGCTACCTGGACACCTGGACCGACAACCTGGATGAAGCACTGCGGCTGATCGATGATGCCTGCAAGGCGGGCACGCCGAAGTCGGTAGGCCTGCTCGGCAACGTGGCAGACGTGCTGGCCGAACTGCTGGAACGCGGCATCAAGCCGGACCTGCTGACCGACCAGACTTCGGCGCACGACCCGGTGAACGGCTACCTGCCGCAGGGCTGGACGGTCGAACAGTGGGATGAGAAGCGTTTTTCTGCGCCGAAGGAAGTTGAAAAGGCCGCGCGTGCATCGATGGCCAACCACATCCGTGCCATGCTCGGCTTCCATGCGCTGGGCGTGCCGACCGTGGATTACGGCAACAACCTGCGGCAGATGGCGCTGGAAGAAGGCGTGGAGAACGCGTTCGACTTCCCCGGTTTCGTCCCGGCCTACATCCGCCCGCTGTTCTGCCGCGGCATCGGCCCGTTCCGTTGGGCCGCGCTGAGCGGCGACCCGGAAGACATCGCCAGGACCGATGCCAAGGTAAAGGAACTGATTCCGGACAACCCGCACCTGCACCGCTGGCTGGACATGGCCGCCGAAAAGATCAAGTTCCAGGGCTTGCCGGCGCGCATCTGCTGGGTGGGGCTGGGCGACCGCGATCGCCTGGGCCTGGCCTTCAACGAGATGGTGGCTAACGGTGAACTGAAGGCGCCCGTAGTGATCGGCCGCGACCATCTGGACAGCGGCAGCGTGGCTTCGCCGAACCGCGAAACCGAGGCGATGGCCGATGGTTCCGACGCGGTGTCCGACTGGCCGCTGCTGAACGCCCTGCTCAACACCGCCAGCGGCGCCACTTGGGTGTCGCTGCACCACGGCGGCGGCGTGGGCATGGGCTTCTCGCAGCACGCCGGCATGGTGATCGTGTGCGATGGAACCGAGGCCGCGGCGAAGCGGATTGGCCGCGTGCTGTGGAACGACCCGGCGACCGGCGTGATGCGCCATGCCGATGCCGGATATGAGATCGCGGTAAAGTGCGCGAAGGAAAAGGGGCTTGATCTGCCTGGAATTCTCGGCTGATTGACTCTCCCCGGTAGTGCCGGCCGCTGGCCGGCTCTGCGCTCGGATCCAATCGTTGCCGGCCAGCGGCCGGCACTACCGGGGATCTCTGCGCCGCCGGGCACGGCCCGGCGCTACCCGGCAATCCATGTAGAGCCGAGCCCACGCTCGGCTTTGCTTTCAGGGGTGACGTACCGCCCGCGACCTGTTAACTTGCGCGCCACTTTCGTGGTTTACAGTCTGTCCGCATGTCGCTCTCGTCTTACCGCCCCACGCCCTCCCTGCTGTTCCTGGCCGTTTCCCTCAGCCTTGCCGCCACCGCCCACGCCGCTACGCAGGCCACCACGCTGGACGCGGTGCAGGTCACTGCCGCCGATGCCAGCGCCCAGGCTCGCGCGGCGCTCAAGCGCGTGCCCGGCGCCAGCAATGTCATCGACGTCGCCAAGGCCGACAGCCGCCTGTCCAGCAGCGCCGATGTACTGGCCTACCAGCCCGGCATCAGCGCGCAATCGCCGGGCAACGAGGGCACCAAGGTGTCGATCCGCGGCTCGGGCATCAACCGTGGGCCGGGCGCGCATGCCTCGGGCATTGCTCTCTCCCTCGATGGCCTGCCGTTGACCGGCCCGGGCGGCACCCCCTACGAACTGCTGGAACCGCTGTGGCTGTCGCGCGTGGAGGTACTGCGCGGCGCCAATGGTTTCGAGCGCGGCGCGTTGGCGCTGGGCGGTGCCATCGACTATGTCAGCCGCAGCGGCCGCGATTCGGCCGGCGTGCAGCTGCATTACGAGGCCGGCAGCCGCGGCTACCAGAAGCGCGGGATCAGCTGGGGCGGCGTCAGTGGTGATGTCGACTACTTCCTGGCCTACACCGACAGCGAGTTCGACGGCTACCAGCGCCACGCGCGCGGCGACGGCAAGGGCGCGATGGCCAACATCGGCTGGCAGATCAGCCCGGACCTGCAGACGCGCTTCTTCGTGCGCTACCGCGAGACCAATCACGAAACGCCCGGGCGCCTGACCCGCAACCAGATCCGCAATGACCCGCGCGCGGCCAACCCGGCCAACCTCGCCATCGATGCGCGCCGCCCGCAGCCGGGCAGCACCTGGATCGGCAACATGACCACGCTGCAGATCGACGAGGATTCCTCGCTGCAGGCCGGGCTGGCCTACCACAAGTACCCGATGGACCTGGGCGAGAGCCTGTACCGCCAGCAGCTGGACTACGCCGACCTCAACGCGACGCTGGACTACCGCCGCCGCCATCCGCTGTTCGGCCTGGACAGCGAAACCACCGTCGGCCTGCGCGTGACCCACGATCTGGATGCCAACGTGCGCGAGTCGCTGCGCTTTGCCAGCAATGGCTATGCGGCCGGCACGCACACGCGTGATTTCCGCCATCTCGGCACCCAGAGCACGCTGCACATCGGCAACACTCTGGCCGTGAGTGATCGCCTGCGCGTGCAGACCGGTCTGGCCCTTATCAACACCCGCAGCGATGTGCAGGTGACCTGGCCCACCAGCGGTGGCCGCCTGCGTGACCACGACTGGGATTACGCGCCACGCCTGGGCTTCACCTGGCAGCACAGTGCGCAGATGCAGTGGTTCGGCAACCTCAGCCGCTCGGTGGAAGCCCCGCACCCGTGGTCGATGATCTGGGGTTCGAACCAGTTCTTCGGCGCCGGCAACGGTCCGTCAACCGGCCGCCAGAGCACGCCGGTGGCGATGCAGAACCAGGCCGCCACCACGCTGGAACTGGGCGCGCGTGGCGAGGCCGCGCTGGGCCGCTGGGAACTGACCGGCTACTACGCGCACGTGAACCACGAACTGCTGAGCGTCGAGCTGCAGCCGGTGCCGAACCTGTTCGTGGCCGAGAACAACGCGAGCCCCACCGTGCACCGCGGCATCGAGGCCGGGCTGGACAGCACGCTGTGGCAGGGTGTGCCGGGCCGTCTGTCGCTGCGCCAGGCCTACACCTTCAGCGATTTCCGCTACCGCCACGACGCGCGCTTCGGCAGCAACCGCCTGCCCGGCCTGCCACAGCACAGCTACCAGGCCGAACTGCGCTTCGACTATGCCTCCGGCCTGTATGCCGCACTGAACACCGAATACGCCTCGCGCATCGCGGTGGACTATGCCAACAGCTATTGGGCCGACAGCCACGTGATCTTCGGCAGCCGCATCGGCTACGACGCGCCGGGCGGCCGCTGGCAGGCGTGGGCGGAGATGCGCAACATCGGTGACCGCCATTACGCGGCCACGGTTACGCCGGGCTACAACGACGCGGGCAAGGATGTCGCGCGCTCGACGCCGGGCGAAGGCCGCGGCGTATATGCAGGGGTACGCTGGCGCTTTGATTGAGCGCCAGCGTGGAAACGCCGGGCATTGCCGGGCGCTGCCTCAGGCGATGCGCCAGCGTGGCAGCTGCTCGCTGCGCCTCCAGATGACCGGGGCCGCTGCCATCAGCAGCAGGGCCATCAGCCAGCGCGGCGAGGTGCTCAGCAGGCCATCGACCCACCCTGCTTCGACCACCGGCTGCACCTCCTGCCAGGGGCTGTAGCCCAGGTAGAGCACGCTGCCGGCGCGCCACACGAACACCAGGCCCATCGCCGCCAGGAACAAGGCCGTGCTGCGGCAGGTCCAGCGCTGCGAGGGCGTTCCCCACTCGCGGGAAACGGCGAACAGCACGCCGATGATCAGCGTGGCCATCAAGGCCACCAGACCTATGTCGACCTTGCGGCCGATGCGTTCATACGTGCAGGCACGGCACGATGCCTCCTCGGTGGCGGCAGCCACTTCAGCGACCGACTCGCTTCTCGCCGACGGCGACTGTGCCATCGCGCTGAACGACATCACCAGCGCGAACATCGCACTGAGCATCCAACACACCCCCTTTGTCCTGCATGCAGCCATATCCATGTGCTTCTCCTTTGCAATGAAGTTTCTTCCTGTGCGGGCAACTCAGTGCCCGGCACTCCTTTTCGCCCACCTTACAGCGCCTGCACCACCTGCATCAGGCTGACCGCCTCCGGTGCCAGCTGCTGTGCACCCCAGCCCAGCGCGGCGAAGAACAGCAGCAGTCCCAGCAGCGGCCAGAACGTGTGCGACAGGCACAACCGCCACCACCCCTGCGCGCCCATGCCCTGCATGCGCCGGTACAGGCCACCGACAATGGCGGCGTCCACCAGCAGCTCGGCCATCAGCACCGGTGCCGACCACACCACCCAGACGCTGGCCAACAGCACGGTGGCCACCAGCGCGATAAGACCGAGCACGGCAAGCAGTGGCAGCCCGGCCTCACCGTCTGCAACCTCCAGCAGGGACGCGCCATCGGCATCGGCGATGGATGGGGTCGAGGCTTCAGCCCACGATGCCGATGCGCCGCCGCCACCAGAGTGGCCGCCGCTGCCGCTCCATGACGGGCCCGCGCGTGGGGAGCCGCCACCGCCGCCATTACCGACGACCTCGGCAGCACCGTCAGCCACCGCATCCCAGCGCCAACGGATCCAGAGCCACATCAGCAGCAGGAACACGGCATAGGCCAGCAGCACTGCCAGCGGATAACGCAGCAGCATGCTGTCCAGGCCGACCAAGCGCAGCGCATGCGAGGCGAGGAAGCCGGCGCCACCGGTCAGCAGCACGATCAGCGCCATCTGCAGGCGCGGCCATCCGTGGTACTGCAGCTGCCGTCGCGCGCGGGCGACTTCACTGCTGCGTGTCATCGGCAGCTTCAACGGCGTGCTGTTGAAGCGTCTGGTCTGCTTCATGCCGACACTGGGCCGGACCAAAGGGAGTACAGCATGCGGACATCCTTGCCGGGCACGCGTGGGTGCGTTCGGGTCGATTCTAGCGTGTGGGCGGCGCGGCTGCCTTCAGCAGCTGGGCGGCCACCTGGTCGAACGGCGCGATGTCCTGCAGCGCGCGGCTCATGGCCACCGCACCTTCCACGCTGGCGATGACCAGGCTGGCCAGCGCGGCCGCCTGCTCCGGTGCATGGCCGTCGGCCACGAAGGCCTGGGCCAGATGCCCCTGCCAGCGCGCGAACACTTCGGCCGCCGCCGCGCGTGGCTGGCTCGCGACCGCTTCCACCGGTTCTTCCACCGCCGCGGCCAGCACAGGGCAGCCGGCGCGGAACTGCGTGCGCAGCAGGCGCTCGCGCCACATCGCCAGGAACTGCTGCAGGCCCTGCACCGCGCCGCCACGCAGCAGCTCCACCAGCAGGGCCTCCACCTTGTCGCCTGCCATCTGCGTGGCGCGGGCCAGCAGCTCCTGCTTGCCGCCCGGGAAATGGTGATAGGTCGAGCCCAGCGGCGCCTCGGCCAGCTTGGTCACCTCACGGATGCTGGTGGCATTGAGCCCGACCCGCGCCAGCATCTGGGCGGCCGCATCGATCACGCGCTGGGGGGCATCGGACGCTCGCGGGCTCATGCGCTCACCTTGCTAGGACAGTCGTCATAGATTAGCGTATCGGCCGTCCTATAACAGTCGTCATAGTCATGAATCTCTGGTTCCGCCTGCTCCACCTGCTGCTGTGCAGCCTGTTCCGGCCGAAACTGGACGCCCCGTTCGGTATCTCGCGGCTGCCGTTCCGGGTGCTGCCCAACGATCTGGACAGCAACCTGCACATGACCAACGGCCGCTACTGGAACATTTTCGACCTGGGCCGGCTGGACCTGATCCTGCGCATGGACCTGGGCAAGGTGGCGCTGCGTGAGAAGTGGGCACCCATCGTCGGCGCAGGCACCATCCAGTTCCGGCGCGAGCTCAAGCCGTTCCAGGAATTCACCCTGGAAACGCGGCTGGCCGGCTGGATCGGTACGCGCATCATCATGGAGCAGCGCGTGCTGGTCGGGCCCGAGCAGAAAGTCGCCACCCGCGCGCTGCTGGTCACCGGCATCTACGATCGCCGCGCGCGAAGCTTCGTCGGCATGGAGCGGATGATGGCGGCCATTGGCTGCGATACGCCGCCCTCGCCGCCGCTGAGTGCGGCCGCGCAGGCGCTGCTCGCGGCAGATACGGCGCTGAAGCGCGACGACGACTGAGCAGCTGCTTTACAGCGCCTTCCTCAGTACTTCCTGCAGGCGGCGCTTGTGCGACTCCACCACTTTCCAGTTCCAGTCGCACACCGGCGGAACGTCCAGCGCGCCGCGCTCGCGGGCCAGTGCGGCGCGCTCGGTCAGGGCCTGCACTTTCGCGCTGACGTTCGCATCGATGGCCATCGGCAGCAGGATCGAGATCAGCCCCCAGCCGGACACCATGGCGCGCGCGGATTCACCGCGCCCCGTGTCGAAGGGGCGGACACGCACGGCGCCGCCCATGTCCGCGTACTGCACGCCGATCAGCAGCATGCCGCCTGAGACCCACTGCAATGCCCTGCCGTGCTCGCACAGCGCCTCGGCAGAATCATAGCGGCGCGGCTGCTCGCCGGCGCTTGAATAGAGCTCGGTGACCAGCACCGGACTGCGCTTGAACACGGCGCGCGCCACGGTCTCGACCATCTTGTTGGATACAGCGGCCATCGTGCACCTGCGGTAAGCGCCTGCGACGCGCTCAGCGGCACGACGCCGGGAGCGCCTGAAGCGCGCGTGCAATGGCCGCTTCGGCCAGGGGCGCCATCACCGCGTATCCTGCCGCGGTGGGATGCACGCCGTCAAAGGCCAACGACCGGTCAATTCCGCCTGCTGTATTGGTCAGCGCGCTGTAGTAATCCAGATACACAACTCCTTTCGCGGCAGCGTACCGCTCAAGCGCAGCGTTCAATGAACGCACCTTGGGTGCGGGTGAGGTGCCGGGCAGCCAAGGGTAATCACTCACGGGCAGCACCGAGGCAAGGACCACGCCAATGCCGTGCGCCCGGGCGAGGTCCACCATCGCATGCAGGTTGTCTTCGATCATGGGCTGGGTGGCCAGCCCGGTATTGCCCGCCAAGTCATTGGTTCCTGCCAGAATCACCACCACCTCGGGCTTGAGGGCAATGACATCCTGGCTGAACCGCAGCAGCAGCTGCGGCGACGTTTGCCCGCCAATACCGCGGTTGATATATCCCTTGCCTGGGAAGAACGTGCTGGGGTCTTTTTCGCCCCAGTTCTGAGTGATCGAATCGCCATAGAACACGATCCGGGGAATACCTGGCTGTTTCGCTGGCAGGCGCGCGTTCGCCTCGCGGTAGCGGCTGAGCTCCGGCCAGTCGGCAAGCCTTTGCTGCATGCCTGAAACTTCTTCAGGCGTGATTGCCGAGGCAGGCTTGGTCAGCAACGGGTTGATCGCAACGGCGCGCGTCTGCGCATGTGCGTGCAGTGCGCAAAAAGCGGCGAAGGCTGCGATGCAGCTGCGGATCAGAATCATGCGAGAACTCATGTGTTTTCCAGTAAAAATTGACTGATCTCCCGCCGCAGATCGAGGTCGTCGGTCTGCCTGGCGGCTTCGTCGGCGAGCAGCGCGAACTCATAACCACGCCCGGTCTCGCCCTGGTCGATATGACGCCGCGCCAGTTCCAGGCAGATCGACGCTTCGCCTTCGATCACGCCCAGCTGGCGCGCCTGGGTCAGCGCGCGCTCGTAGTAGCCGATGGCCACGCCGCTGTCGCTGGTGAAGTCACCCAGGGTTTCCCAGAGGAAAGGATGGTCGCGGCCTTCCACCGCCATCGCATCGCAGTACTGCCGCAGCTCGTCGTGCAGCCGCCACTGGCTGCGGGTATCGCCGTGGGTGCTGGCATTGGCCATTTCAACCGCCACGCCCAGTACGTGCTCGTACACGTCCTGTGGAATTTCCATGGGAACCTCCTGCCGCTTGTCTGTAGCACGGTCAGGCTAGCACGGCCGGGTGGTGATTCATCCACACATGGCGTGGCACCGCATCCACGCATGGCGTGGATCTACTGGCCGGGTGGATGCCGGCCGTGCGGTGGTTCATCCACGCATGGCGTGGATCTACCGGGGTGGATTTAGCGGGGGCCGTGCGAAGGCGGTACGTCCTGCGCGCCCCACTGCTCGTTCTTCGTGCTGCCCAGCTCGAAGTCCAAGGTGCCGCCACGCTGCACGAAGCTGGCCGGCAGCCAGCTCGCAGTGCTGACCTTGCCATTCACCTGCAGCGACTGCACGTACGGCGCATCCATCGCCGCGCCGCGTGCGCGCACCACGATCTTCGCGCCTGGGCGGGTGATCACCGCTTCGGTGAACAGCGGGCTGCCGATCACCAGGTCTGCGCGGCCCGGGTACAGCGGGTACAGGCCCAGCGCCGACCACACGTACCACGAGGACATCTGGCCGAGATCGTCGTTGCCGGGCATGCCCTCGGGCGTGTTGGTCCAGATCTGGCGCATCGCCTGGCGCACGGTTTCCTGCGTCTTCCATGGTTGGCCGAGGAAGTTGTACAGCCACGGCGCGGCGATGGACGGTTCGTTGTCCAGTTCGGCGTGCAGCGGGCCGGACCTGGTCACGGCCCACGCACCGCCGGGCTTGCGGAAGAACGCATCGAGCCGCGCGATGCTGGCCTCGCGGCCGCCCAGCGCCTCGAACAGACCGGCCGGATCGAACGGCACCATCCACAGGTACTGCGCGCCACTGCCTTCGACGAAACCATCATCGGCGGCCGGATCAAACGCCAGCCAGCTGCCATCAGCGTTGCGCGGCTGGATGTAGCCCTGCTGAGCGGTGGCCTTGGGGTTGTAGAGATTGCGCCACCAGCCGGAACGCTCACGGAACTGCCTTGCACCCTGCGCATCACCGGCTGCAAGCGCCAGCTCGGACAGGCCGAAATCGGCGCTGACCATTTCCAGCGTGTCGGCCGCACTGCCCCAGCCCGGCGCGCCTTCCGGCATGTACTTCAGGGCCAGCCACTGGTCCAGGCCCGGGCGCTGGCCCACGCACAGCACCGGGCAACCGCGCTTGTCCAGATCACGTGCGGTGGGCACCTTGGCCGCCTTCTTCAGCGAGGCGTAGGCGCTCTGCAGGTCGAAGCTGCGGCCGCCGAACGCATGGATGGCCGCCACCGACGGCGGCGACGGATCGCCGTTCATCACACCAGTGGCGCCGGTGATGTGGGTCCAGCGATCCCAGACCCCGCCATTCTGGTCGGCCTGGTTGAGCAGCGACTGCGCCACGTCCGAGCCCACCTGCGGCTGCAGCAGGGTCAGCAGCTGCAGCTGCGAACGGTACACATCCCAGCCCGAGTAGTTGGCGTACTGCGCCTGCTGCCGCTTGGCCAGCGCATGCACCTTGCCGTCCATGCCGCGGTAACGGCCGTCGCCATCGCTGTGCAGGTTGGGCGCCAGCATGGCGTGGTACAGCGCGGTGTAGAACACGGTGCGCTCGTCGGGCGTACCGCCCTGCACCCGCACCTGGCCCAGCAGTTCGTTCCACCTTGCACGGGTGGCCGCCTGCGTGGCCGCCACGGTCGCGCCCTGCGGACTCTCGCGGCGCAGGTTGGCCCGAGCGCCGGCTTCATCGACGTAGGAAATGCCGATGCGTGCAGTCACCACCGGCGTGCGCTTGGCATCGAAACTGATCCAGCCGCCGGCGCCCTTGCCTGCCGGCGGGTGGCCCTTGCTGCCATAGGTCGTGCCACCGCCGCCCTCGCGCGCGCCGGGCTGCACGGTGTCATCGCGCCAAGTGCCGCCCGCTTCGAACGGCTGGTCAAACTCGGCAACGAAATGCAGGGTGTAGTAGCTCTCGCGGCGGTCCTCGGCGAGGTAGCCGCAGAAGTTGCCGCTGGTGACCGAGCCGCGCACGGTGCGCGTGGCCGGGTCGATGATGATGGTCGAATCGCTGCTGCCCACCTCGCTGTCGGAGGTGCGGAACAGCAGGTTGGCCGGCTTGTCGGCCGGGAACTGGAACTGGCCTACCGCCGTCCGCGCCGTGGCTGCCAGGCTCACGGCCACGCCGTTGTCGAGGGTGAGCGTGTAGGCGCCGGGGCTGGCGCTCTCCTTCACGTGGTCCAGCAGGCTGGTGTAGCGCACGCCGGCATCGGCCGACGACGGCGAGAGCTCCACCGGCAGCGTTACCGGCATCAACGGAACATCGCCGCTGGCGCCGGTGCAGCCAGTGCCATTGACGTGGGTGAGGCTGAAACCGCGCACGCCGTTGCTGCGCCACTCATAGCCACCGGGCGCGGCAATCGGGAAGCGCTTGCCCGGCAGTGCGGTCATTTCCGGACTGAAGGCCACCATGCCGAAGGGCACCGTCGGCCCGGGGTAGACGTTGCCGGCGTTGGTGGTGCCGATGAAAGGATTGACCTCGGCGGCCAGGTCCTGCGCGGGTGCCCTGGCGGCCAGCAACGGCAGCGGGGACAGCGTCAACACAGCGGAAACGACCACCAGCAACGAACGGGACATCGACAACTCCAGTGGAAGGAGGCACCCACGCGCCTTGAACCATTGAGGGTAGTACGCGCCCGAGCGCCCGGCGACGGGCCGGAGGTCATGGTTGGCGGTACCCGGTCACGATTGGCAGTCAGTACATCAACCGCCTTCAATGTAGAGCCGAGCCATGCTCGGCTGCTCTTGGCGAGCCAGCACCAGCGCCCGAGCGCGGTCAGTACGTGCCCTGCACGAACGGCTGCCCCGCCTGCGTGGTGCCGATGATCATCGCCACCGATTGATCGTTCTTGTGGAAGCCCGCCGAGCAGACTGCATCGCGGCCCTGGCCGCATTCGATCTCGGGGAAGTCCGGCAGCGGGGCCTGCCCTGATTCCGGCGGCGTGGCCTGCCAGCCCGCTGCATCAAGCAGACGCTTGGCCTTGGCATAGGGCATGCCCGCGGTTATGCCCAGCGCGGCCAGTTCATCCGTCATTTCCTGCGCCGACGCGATGGCCGGTGCGATGGCCAGTGACAGGAACACAGCAAGAACGATGGTTTTCATTGAGCGCATCCGTGGCAGACACCAGATCTGCAGCGTACCGCAGCTTTGCGGCAACGCAATGGCATGGCCAGCGTAGAGCCGAGCTTGCTCGACTGGCTTCTGCAGGCAGTCGAGCAAGCTCAACTCTACAAAAGCAGTCGAGCATCGCTCGACTCTACAAGGGCAATCGAGCAGGCTCGACGTTACTTCGCGTTCTTCACGTAGGTGTCGAACCAGTTCAGCATTTCCGACACCAGCTGCTCGTTCGATTCCAGCGCGGTGTACCAGTGCGGTTCGTTCGGCAGCATCACCAGGCGGGTGGTGCCGCCGTTGCCACGGATGGCCTGGTACAGCTTGCGCGACTGGAACGGCTCGGTGCCCGGGTTGGCATCGTCTTCGCCGTGGACCAGCAGCAGCGGCAGCTTGATCTTGTCGGCGTAGAAGAACGGCGAGGCCTTCAGGTAAACGTCCTGCGCCTGCCACACCGAGCGACGCTCATTCTGGAAGCCGAACGGGGTGAACGTCTTGTTGTACGAACCGCTGGTCGCCACGCCGGCCTTGAACAGGTTGGTGTGGGCGATCAGGTTGGCGGTCATCAGGCCGCCATGGCTGTGGCCGGTGACGCCGATGCGGTTGCGATCGACCACGCCCATGTCCACGGCCTTGTCCACCGCCGCCTTGGCGTCGGCTTCCAGCTGCTCCAGATAGGTGTCATAGGCGGTCTTCGGGTCGCCGACGATCGGGAACGAGGCGTTGTCGATGATCGCGTAGCCGGCCAGCAGCATCAGGCGGTACGGCTGCAGGCGGGTGAAGGTCTGCTGCGAACCGGACACCTGGCCGGCCTGGGCGGCGTTGGCGAAGTCGGCCGGGTACGCGTACAGGATCGCCGGCACGCGCTGGCCTTCCCTGTAGCCCGGCGGGGTGTACAGGGTGAAGGACAGATCCACGCCGTCGGCGCGCTTGTAGGTCACCAGCTGCTTCTTGATCTGGCGCACTTCCGGGGTCGGATCGACCAGCTTGGTCAGCGCGGTGGCGGTGGACGCGAACTGCGCCTCACCGTCCTTTGCTGCGGCAACCGCCTCGCCCTGCTGGCGCACGAACGCGTTCGGCGCGTCCATCACTGACTGGTGCCAGGTCAGGTAACGGCCCGGGGTGTTGCTGAAACCGAGGAACTGCTCGTAGGCATCGGCATCGCTGCGGAACAGGCGCTCGCTCTTCAGCGAACCCAGGTCCAGGCGGTCGAGGAACGGACGGTCGCCCTGCGGCGAAGCGCCCTGCCCGCGCAGGAACACGTAATTGCCTTCCTGGCGCACGACCGCAGCGCCGTTGGGCAAGCGCTTGAACACCAGGTTGCCCGGGTCGCCGTACAGCTCATCGCTGGACATGTCCCACAGCAGGCGACCTTCCTTCTTCGGCTGGTCGACATCGACGATGCGGGTCTGTACCCAGTGGCGGTTCTCGTCGTTCTCGAACATGAACGACACGGCCGGATCCGCCGACCAGGCCAGGCCTTCGAAACGCTGTGCGGTGCGGGCGATTTCCACCGGCTTGCCGTTGAACGGGGCCTTCAGCATCAGCACGCGGTCACGGTGCGGCACGCTCACCTTCCAGTCGCCCTTGTCCAGCGCTTCGGCATAGACCAGGGTAGCCGGATCGGTGGAGCGCCAGTCGAAACCACGCGGGCCCTCCGGCACGCCATGCACCGCCACGCGGTCGGCCAGCGGCAGGCTGGCGATGGCGGTGGTCCTGCCACTGGCGATGTCCAGCACCGCAACATCGTTGGCGAAGCGCTGGTAGGTCACCGCGTGCGAGAACGGCGGCTTGATCGATTCCGTCAGCACGTGCACGCCATCGGGCGCGGCGCTGACGTCGTTGAAGATGGCGGCGCTGCCGACCGGGCGCACCTTGCCGCTGGTGGTGTCGACCACGGCCAGCTGCGAGGCGCCGTAGTAGGCGAACAGCTTTTCGTCATGCGCGCTGGTCAGCGTGTCGCGGGCTTCGTAGGTGCTGCTTTCGCCGCTGCTGCCCAGCGATTCCTGCGCGTCCGGGCCGGTCGGCACGCCGCCGTCGGAAGGGGCCGCGCCCTGGTTGGCCGGCACCAGCTTCACCAGCAGGTTCTGGCTGCCCCCCAGCCACTGCACGGTGCTGCCAAAGATCGGATTGAGCTGCACGCCCGGCACCTGCCTGACCTGGCCGGTGGCTGCATCGCCCACCCACAGCTGCACGCTGGTATCGACCGCGTTCTGGAACGCGAAGTGGCTGCCATCGGCCGACCACTGCGCCGCACCGGCACAGCCCTGCGGCAGGTCAACCTTGGTGGTCTTGCCGCTGGCGATTTCCACCACGCTGAAAGCGGCCACGCAGGCCGGAATGCCGTAACCACCGGGGGTGTCGTGGCGGCTGCGGTTCTTCGGTTCCAGGCGGACGCCGGCCAGCTTCAGGTAGGGCTGTGCCACGCGCGCGATGGACGGATAGGTCTGCGCGGTGGTCAGCAGCAGGCGCTGCCCGCTCGGGTCGACGCTCGGTGCCGGCGGCGGCGGAGCCTTCAGCACCTTGAGCAGGTGCTCCGGCGGCTTTGCGTAGTCGGCAAGCGCCGTGCCAGCGGCCAGCAGGCCGACGGTGGCAACGGCAATGGCCGCCGCCAGAGAGGTGCGATGGATGAGCATCCTTGATCCCCTGGGGTGTGATTGGGCACCCGCCAGACAGCGGGCATCGGCCGAATCTAGCACCCCGGGGGGGGTTGTGAATGGGCCGGAAGGACTAATCGCCGGATGCTGCAAACCCCACAGGGCATGGCCCGGTGCTACCGGGCGCAGGGCTGGTTTTCGGTAGCTCCGGGCCATGCCCGGCGTACATCCGCCCTGGCGCTACTGCTGCGCGTGCAGGTCCCACGTGGTCAGGTAATCGGGGTCGACCACGATCTCGCCACCCGAGCGCAGCCGGTACTCACCCGGTTCCGCGGGGCGGTACTGGTCGAGCATCGGCGGCAGGTAACGTTCATGGCCATCGGCCTCGTCGGCCAGCACCACGCCTTCCTCGGCACTGATGCGCAGCACCGTACCCGAATACTGCTGCTGGTCCCGCATCTGGCCATCGCCGCCGTAGCGGGTAATGCCCACCAGCACCACTTTGCCGATCATCTCTTCGACCTTGGCGTCGTCCAGGGTCGGCAGCAGGGGAATGGATTCGTCATTCATGGGTACACCTCCAATGCCTGCAAGTACATCGTGGAAACGCTTGAAGGATGGCAGCTCTCGTACACCACAGCCATTCTGGCCGGTCATGTCTCCCCACGACTGGATGCTGACATCGCAGGCGGCAGGGTGGAGTGAAGACTGTAGAATCCGTTCATGCGCACCGTTCATGCACTCCGCTACATCACCCCGCTCCGCGAAGGGGGCTCGCTGCCCGCCGTGGTCGAGACCGACGACGACGGCATGGCGGTGCTCAAGTTCCGTGGCGCCGGCCAGGGTCCGAAGGCACTGATCGCCGAGCTGATCGCCGGCGAGATGGCCCGTTCGGTCGGCCTGCCGATTCCGGAAGTCCTGTTCGTGGAGCTGGACAGCGAGTTCGCCCGCACCGAACCGGACCCGGAAATCCAGGACCTGATCCGTGCCAGCGAGGGCCTGAACCTGGGCCTGGATTACCTGCCCGGCGCGATCAACTACGATCCGGCCGCGATGCCGGTGGATGCCGACCTGGCCTCGCGCCTGGTCTGGTTCGATGCGTTCACCAGCAATGTCGATCGCACCACGCGCAACCCCAACCTGATGGTCTGGCACCGCAAGCTGTACCTGATCGACCACGGTGCGGCGATGTACTTCCATCACGACTGGGCCAACGCCGGCGACGCCTGCGAAAAGCCCTTCGTGCTGATCCGCGACCACGTGCTGCTGCCGTTTGCCAGCCGCATTGCCGAGGTGGATGCCGAGCTGGCCGCGCGCCTGCCCGATGCCGAGATCGAGCGCATCGTCGGACTGGTGCCGGACAGCTGGCTGGTGGACGAACCGGCCTTCGACAGCCCGCAGGCCTACCGCCAGGGCTACATCAACTATCTCAAGCACCGCCTGAATGTGCGTGCGGTGTTCGTGCAGGAGGCCGTCCGTGCCCACGCTGCACACGTATGACTATGCGGTCATCCGCGTGGTACCGCGGGTGGAACGCGAAGAGTTCATCAACGTCGGGGTGATCGTCTCCTGCCCCGGCGCACGGCATCTGGAAGCCGCGATCGAGATCGACGCCGGGCGCCTGCAGGCGTTCGCGCCGGCACTGGACCTGGAAGCGCTGCAGCCGTGGCTGGATGCCATCGTGGCGATCTGCCGCGGCGACGCCAACGCCGGCCCTATCGCACAGCTGCCCGCGCGTGCGCGCTTCCATTTCCTTACCGCCAAGCGCAGCTCGATCGTGCAGATGTCCAGCACGCACGTCGGCCGCACGGCCGATCCGGCGGGCGTGGTCGAGCACCTGATGACGAAGATGGTGCGGGTGCCGCGCTGACGGGGGGGTAGAGTCGACCGTTGGTCGACTGTCCCTCGCGACCCGCTGAAACTCCGCGCTGCGCGCGATAGTCGACCAACGGTCGACTCTACCGCTTGCGTTACAGCGGCAAGCGCCGCGCGATGTAGTTGACAACGTTGCCGACCGCATCCGGATCAACGTTGGCCAGGCCGATGACCACATAGCCCTGCTCGGGCAGCACCACGGTGGCACTGTTCGACCCCGGCGCCCCGCCCTCGTGCCCGTACTGGCGCTGGCTGCCCTGCCCCTGCACGACGAAGCCATAGCCATACCAGCCCTTGTGGTTCTGCGCGGTGGTCGCCTGCTGCAGCAGCGCCGGCGACAGCAACATGCCGCCGCGCAGGGCCTCGCAGAACTTCAGCATGTCTGCGGCGGTGCTGTAGCCACCACCGGCCGACATGCCGCGCCAGGGCAGCGTCCTGGTTTCGCGTACCCACTGCCCGTCCTTCCTGGTATAGGCGATGGCACGGTGCGCAACATCCACGGTTTCCGGCTCGAACCCGGTAGCGGTCATTCCTGCCGGGCGCAGGATGTGCGCGTCCACGTAGTCGTAGTACGACTGCCTGGAAACGGCCTCGATGATGCGGCCAAGCACGATGAAGCCATAGTTGGAGTAGGCATCCTGGCTGCCGGGCGTGAACTGCGGCGCATCCTTGGCGAAGCGCTGCACGTAGTCATCCAGCGTCTTCAGCGAGGCCGAGTACTGGTCGAAATCATCGCCGAAGAAATCACCCAGGCCGCTGGTGTGGGCCAACAGATGGCGCACGGTCACGGTATCGGCGACGGCCTTGTTCGGATAGTCCGTCAGGTGCTTGCCGATCGTATCGTCCAGGCTCACTTTGCCGGCCTGCACCAGCTGCAGGATGGCCACCGAGGTGAACATCTTGTTGGACGAGGCCAGCCGGAATCGGGTCTGCGCATCGACCGCCTTGTTCGCGCTGCGGTCGGCCAGGCCTGCGTGCCAGTCCAGCAGCACGCGCCCGTTCTGCGCGACCAGCACGCTACCCGACAGCGCATCCTCAGCGGCCAAGGCGTCCAGCTTTGCACGGGCGTCGGCCATCAGCTGCGGCAAGCCGACGCGTGCGGGCTGGTACTTTTCCGGCGTGGGTGTGCCTTCCAGCTGGAACAGCTTTAGATGTGCCGGATGGGCCGGGTCCATCTCCGCGGTCACCAGCATCGCACGCTCGGTCTGTTGCGCCAGCACCAGCAGCGTCGCCTGCAGTGGTGTGCTCTCACGCACCTCCAGCAACTTCAGCGGGCCGGTCGACGCGCGGAACTCCAGATAATCCTGCGGAGTGCTGCCTTCCTTCTTGGCGTAACGTTCGGCAAAAGTCTGTAGCCCCTCAAGGCTGCCGGCATTGAAGGCAGCCAGCCAGTCATCGGCGGCACGTCGCGCCTCAGGAGCGGGCGCCGCAGCGTGCGCGGCGCCCATGCACAGCAGGATCAACAAGGCCCAGAGCAATGGGCGGGCAGGAAGACAGCGCACGAACATGGCGATTCCTTCGCAGACAAGGCGTGCGGCCATCCTAGCCCAACGCCAGCCCCGTGAGGGTGGCGTTGGGCTGTCGCCCACCCATCACGTCACTTCGGCAACGCGTACGCCATCACGTAATCGCCCTTCGGCGTTTCCATGAAGTGGTGCCCGGCCGCGACGATCACCACGTACTGGCGGCCGTCCTGTTCGTACACCATCGGGTTGGCCTGGCCACCGGCCGGCAGCTTGACGTGCCACAGCTCCTTGCCGGTCTTCAGGTCGATCGCGCGCAGCAGGTCGTCGGTGGCAGCGGCAATGAAGATCAGGCCGCTGGCGGTCACCACCGCACCACCATTGTTGGGCGTGCCAATCTCGATCGGCAGCCCGGAACGGATGCCGAACGGGCCATTGCCACGTGCACTGCCGAACGGACGGTCCCACAGCAGCTTGCCGGTGCGCAGGTCGACCGCGCGGATGCCACCGTAAGGCGGCTGCTTGCACAGCAGGCCAGTGAACGGCAGGCGCCAGCCAGCATTGACGTCGATGGCGTACGGCGTGCCCACCTGTGGGTCGCCGGCACCTTCGGCACCGCCCTTGTCGTGAGTGATCTCCTCGCGCGGCCGCCAGCCCTTGCGGTCGGCTTCGGCACGCGGCACCAGCCGGTTGTAGTTCGGCATGTCGTTGTAGTTGGCCACGATCACGCCGCGACGCGTATCGATGGCCACGCTGCCCCAGTCCGAGCCGCCGTTGTAGCCGGGGTATTCAATCGAATGATGATCGGCGCTCGGCGGCGTGTAGAAACCCTCGTAATGCGCCTTGCGGAACTGGATGCGGCACACCAGCTGATCAATCGGGGTGATGCCCCACATGTCCTGCTCGGTCAGGTCGTGCTCGCGGCGCAGCGTGTGGTACAGCGAGAACAGCTGGGTGGGCGAGCGCTGCTCCGGCTCGGCGCCACCACCGGGCACCTTGCGCTCTTCGGCCGGGGTCAGCAGCTGGCCGGTGCGCCGGTCGAGGATGTACATGTCGCCCTGCTTGGTCGGCAGCAGGATGGCCGGCACCTTGCCCTGCGCGGTCGGGTAGTCGATCAGGCTGGCCTGCGAACCCATGTCGTAGTCCCAGACATCCTTGCGCACGGCCTGGAAATGCCAGGCCGGCTTGCCGGTGGTCACGTCGATGGCCACCAGCGAGGTCGCGTATTTGTTCTGGTTTTCAGTGCGCGAGCCGCTCCAGTAATCGCCTGCGGAATTGCCCATCGGCAGGTAGACCAGGCCCAGCTTCTCATCGCCGGTGGCGGTGGTCCACATGTTCGGCGTACCGCGCGTGTATTCCTTGCCCTGTGCCGGCAGGCCGGTCAGTTCCGGCTGGTCCATGTCCCAGGCCCAGCGCAGCTTGCCGGTCACCGCGTCGTAGGCCTGGATGACGCCGGAGGGCGCATCGCGGCGCTGGCCGTCCAGCACCTGGTGTCCGGTAACGATGACGCCGCGCACGATGGCCGGCGGCGAGGTGATGGAGACATATCCCGGCGGCGTCTTGCCCATGCCCAGGGTGATGTCGACCTGGCCGTTGTTGCCGAAGTTGGCACACGGCTTTCCGCTGTCCGCGTCCACCGCGATGATGCGGCCGTCAAGGGTGCCTTCGATGATGCGCGCGGTGCAGGCCGGGCGGTTGCCGGGCACGCTGGGCGCGCGCGGGGTCGGCGGCGGCGCCGGCAGCGCCAGGGCGGCGGCCGCGTCAGCCAGGGCGGCATCGACCACGGCGGCGCCACTGGGCTGCTCATAATAGGACACCCCGCGGCAGGCGGCAGTGTACGGAATCGAATCGTCCTTCACCTTCGGATTGAAGCGCCAGATCTCCTTGCCGGTGCTGGCGTCGAGCGCGATCAGCTGGTTGCGCGCGGTGCAAAGATACAAGCGGTTGCCGATCTTCAACGGCGTGGTTTCCGCGCCCCAGCGGTTTTCCGGCAGGTCGCCGGTGCGGAACTCCCACGCCGGCTGCAGCCTGGCCACGTTGTCCGGGGTGATCTGCTGCAGCGGAGAGAACCGCGTCGCGGCGTTGTTGCGGCCCCACGCGGCCCAGTCACCGTCGGCCGGTCGGTCGGAGGGCTGCAGGCCCGTGGTGTCCTCGGTGGGATCGATGCCGGTCGACGCAGCTGCGTCGGGGAACGGCTGGTCACCGCGCACTTCGCCGTGTGGCACGAAGGCCAGCGCGAAGGCCGCCACGAAGACCAGCATCAACACGCCAGCAACACCACGCGATGCGCGACGTGGGAAAGGCTGCTGCAACGTCGGCGCCAGCAGCGCCATCACGATTGCCAGTGCGGTCACCAGGCCCAGCCGTGGCACCCAGCGCCAGTAGGTGCTGCCCGATTCCCACCATGTCCACAGCAATGTGCCGACGAAGATGAGCACGAACAGCAGCGCGGCGCTGCGGCGGTTGCCCCACAGCAGTACGCCGCTGACCAGCATGGCGATGCCGGCGATGGCGTAGTACCAGGATCCACCCAGCGTGAGCAGCCAGACGCCCAGGCCGCCGATGACCGCGCCGAGCAGGATCAGCAGCAGGGAAAGGACGGTGGCCACCGGGTGTCGGCGACGCGGCGGGAGGGAGCGGTTGTCAGGGGGAACGGCAGAGGGGGCGGCAGGCATTTCAGGCTCCAGGGCGCGACCGGATGGTCGGTTGGACGGGGGGGCACTGCGGACGGCATCGTCCGCTGGTTCACCCACCGTTATCCGCCCCTGCCTGTGAAATGAATGCGTTTTTTGCGTGCGGCGACGCCCGTGCCGCGTTCTGGCCAGATCCCGCAAACAACGACGCCGGCACAAGGCCGGCGTCGTCAGGTACCACTCATCGCGGCAGGATCACTCCTGCGCGGCGTCCTCGCTGCTGGCAGCAGCCGGTGCGCCGTCGGTCGCGGCCGGGCCGGCGGCGGCCGCCTCGTCCTCGTCCTCGTCGATCGAGGCATCCATGCGCTCCACCGCCTGCAGCTTCTCGTCCTTGGACAGGCGGATCAGGGTGACGCCCTGGGTGTTGCGGCCGACGCGGCTGATCTCAGAGCCTCGGGTACGCACCAGGGTGCCGCCGTCGGAGATCAGCAGGACCTCGTCATCCGAGCCCATCAGCACCGCGGCGACCAGCTTGCCGTTGCGTTCGGTGGTCTGGATGCCGATCACGCCCTGGGTACCACGCCCCTTGCGCGGGTAGTCCGGCAGCGGCGTGCGCTTGCCGTAGCCGTTCTCGGTGGCGGTGAGGATGTACTGCACGCTGGCGTCATCGGCGCCGTCGATCACCGCATCGCCCGTGGCGGCGGCTTCCTCGACACCGTTGTCGTCCTCGTTCTCGTCCTCGCTGCCGCCGGCACTCTCGGCCACGATCAGGCTGACCACTTCCTCGCCGGCCGGCATCTTGATGCCGCGCACGCCGGTGGCGGTACGGCCCATCGAGCGGACCTTGTCCTCGCCGAAGCGCACGGTCTTGCCGTTGGAGGCAAACAGCAGGATGTCACGCTCACCGTCGGTCAGGCCAACGCCGACCAGGGCATCGCCCTCGTCCAGGTTGATCGCGATCTTGCCGCGGGCCAGACGGAAGGCGAATTCGCCCAGCGGGGTCTTCTTGACCGTACCGTTCTTCGTAGCGAAGAACACGAACTGGCCATCGGCGTATTCGCGCACCGGCAGCACGGCCTGCACGCGTTCGCCCGGTTCCAGCGGGATCCAGTTGATGATCGGACGGCCGCGGGCATTGGAACCGGCTTCGGGCAGCTGGTACACCGGCAGCCAGAACACCTTGCCCGAACTGGTGAAGGTCAGCAGCGTGTCGTGCGTGTTGACCAGCCACAGCTGTTCGATGAAATCCTCTTCCTTGGTCGACGCGGCACTGCGGCCACGGCCACCACGGCGCTGTGCGCGGTACACGCTCACCGGCTGGCGCTTCACGTAACCGGCGTGCGACACCGTGACCACCACGTCTTCCGGCGCGATCAGGTCGAGGATGTCCAGGTCTTCTTCGCTGTGGCGGATCTCGGTGCGACGCTCATCGCCGAACTCGGCCATGACGTTGACCAGTTCCTCGCGGATGACCTGGCGCAGGCGGTCGGGATCTTCAAGGATGTGGATCAGCCCGGCGATCACTTCCAGCAGCTGCCTGTACTCGTCGGTCAGGCGATCCTGCTCCAGCCCGGTCAGGCGGTGCAGGCGCATTTCCAGGATCTGGGTGGCCTGGATCTCGGTCAGCTGGTAGCCGCCCTCGATCAGGCCCACGCCCTTGGGCAGGTCGTCCGGACGCGAGGCTTCGGCACCGGCGGCGCCGAGCATCGAACCGACCAGACCCGGCTCCCACAGGCGGGCGAGCATGCGTTCGCGCGCTTCAGCCGGGTTCGGCGAGGTCTTGATCAGTTCGATCATCTCGTCGATGTTGGCCAGCGCGACGGTCAGGCCTTCCAGCACGTGGGCACGGGCGCGCGCCTTGCGCAGCTCGAACACGGTGCGCCGGGTGACCACTTCGCGACGGTGGCGGACGAAGGCCTCGAGCATCTGCTTGAGGTTCATCAACTGCGGGCGGCCGTCGACCAGCGCCACCATGTTGATGCCGAACACCGATTCCATCTGCGTCTGCTGGTACAGGTTGTTCAGCACAACCTCGGCAGATTCGCCGCGCTTGATCTCGATGTAGATGCGCATACCGTCCTTGTCGGACTCATCGCGCAGCTCGCTGATGCCGTCGATCTTCTTTTCCTTGACCAGCTCGGCGATCTTTTCGATCAGACGCGCCTTGTTCACCTGGTAAGGAATCTCAGTGACGATGATCGATTCGCGGCCGTTGTCGGCCACTTCGATATCGGCACGGGCACGGATGCGCACGCGGCCACGGCCGGTGCGGTAGCCGGCGACGATGCCGGCGGTGCCGTTGATGATGCCGGCGGTCGGGAAATCGGGGCCCGGGATGAACTCCATCAGGCCGTCGATATCGATGTCCGGATTGTCGATCAGCGCGATGCAGGCGTTGATCGATTCGGTCAGGTTGTGCGGCGGGATGTTGGTGGCCATGCCCACCGCGATACCGGCCGAACCATTGACCAGCAGGTTCGGGAACCGGGTCGGCATGACCGTCGGCTCCAGTTCCTTTTCGTCGTAGTTGGGCTGGAAATCGACGGTTTCCTTGTCGATGTCCGCCATCAGCTCATGCGCGAGGCGCGACATGCGCGCTTCGGTGTATCGCATCGCCGCGGCGGAGTCGCCGTCGACCGAACCGAAGTTACCCTGGCCATCGACCAGCATGTAACGCAGCGAGAACGGCTGTGCCAGACGCACCAGCGTGTCGTACACCGACTGATCGCCATGCGGGTGGTACTTACCGATGACGTCACCGACGATACGCGCCGACTTGAAGTAGGGCTTGTTGCTGTGCGCGTTCAACTCGTTCATCGCGAACAGCACGCGGCGATGCACCGGCTTGAGGCCGTCGCGCGCATCCGGGAGCGCGCGGCCCACGATCACGCTCATGGCGTAATCGAGGTAGCTCTTGCGCATCTCGTCTTCCAGGTTGACCTGGATGATTTCCTTGGCGGTTTCTGCCATTCGGGTTCCGTTGTCTGGTAGCGGTCCAGTCCGGCGCAGCCCTCTGCGGGAGGGGGTCGTGCCGGAACCTCGATTCAACCTGTGGATGCTACCACAACAGGCCGTTTTCCGCCTCCCTTTACGGGGATTTTACCGGCACAAATCAGGAACTTAGGGGTTGCCGGCCAGCGACCGGCACTACCGGGGCCGGGGTCAGAGCCCTTTCCTGCGGAAAGGGATCCGACCCCATGCCCGCGTCAGCCGCCGAAGGCGGCGCGCATGTTCTCGGCGGTCGGGTTCAGGATGACCCCGCGTTCGGTCACGATGGCGTCGATCAGCTCGCCGGGGGTGACGTCGAACACCGGGTTCCAGGCGGCGATGCCCTCGGCCACCGTGCGGGTACCGCCCACGCCATACAGCTCGCCCGGGTCGCGCTGCTCGATCTCGATCTGGCTGCCGTCCAAGGTGTCCATGTCCACCGTCGAGGACGGGGCCACGACCATGAACTTCACCCCGTGGTGCCGGGCGGCGATGGCCAGCTGGTAGGTGCCGATCTTGTTGGCGGTATCGCCGTTGGCGCAGATGCGGTCGGCACCGACGATCACCCACTGCACCGCACCGGTCTTCATCAGGTGCGAGGCGGCGGAATCGGCGATCAGGGTGGCGTCGATGCCGTCCTGCTGCAGCTCCCACACGGTCAGGCGTGCGCCCTGCAGCCACGGCCGGGTTTCACCGGCAAAGACGCGGGCGATGCGGTGCTGGGCCATACCGGCACGGATCACGCCCAGTGCGGTACCGAAGCCGGCAGTGGCCAGCGAGCCGGTGTTGCAATGGGTCAGCACGCCGCTGCCGGCGTCGATCAGGCCCGCACCCAGCGCGCCCATGTGGCGGTTGGCGGCCAGGTCTTCCTCGGCGATGGCCTGGGCTTCGGCTTCCAGCAGCGCCTTCCAGTCGGCATCGGCGGCGCTCAGGCAACGGCGCATGCGTGCCAGCGCCCAGGCCAGGTTCACCGCGGTCGGGCGCGAGGCGTTCAGCCGCTGCAGGGCCGGTTCGAGCTGCTGCAGGGCATGCGCGCCATCGGCGGCCTGGACCTCGCGTGCGGCCAGCACCACGCCCCAGGCGGCGGCGATGCCGATGGCCGGCGCACCGCGCACGGTCAGCGCGTGGATGGCGGCGGCGACGTCGTCGCTGTCACGGCAGACCACGTGTTCGACAACGAACGGCAGCTTCCGCTGGTCGAGCAGTTGCAGGGCATCGCCGGTCCACAGGATCGGGCGGATGTGATCGTAGCGGGCGTAGTCGAGGTCGGTGGCTGTGTTCATGGGCCCATTGTAGGGCCACGCCCCGCGTGGTTGGAGCCTGCCCGGGCTCAATTCACCGAGAAATCGGCGCGGCAGCCGCCGTCCACCCAGATGCCGTTGCGGCTCCAGCCCCAGGTCCTGCCTTCCTCGCAGGCTGTGCCGGAGAGCTGCTTGATGACCTTGGCCTCGGTGGAAATGGTGGCGCCGCAGAAGCGCCGCCGCTTGGACTTGGATTCGCAGGTCAGCTTGCGGGCCACGTCGACGAAGCGACCGGCATCGTCGGCCACTTCGAAATCGCCCTGGCAGCCCCGGCTGGTCCAGACTTCATTGCGCTTGTAGCCCCAGCCCTGCCCTTCGCGGCACGGCAGCACCGAAAGCTGGCGGAGCAATCGCACCGGCGCGCCATCCAGCCGCACCGGGCAGCTCTGCGGGCGGCCGTTGGATTCGCAGCGCACCACGCGGCGCACCAGGTGCCTGCTCCTGCCTTCGCCGGCAGCGGCGGAGCTGGCGGTACCTTCGGCGCCGCGCGCACGGAACTCGGCACGGCAGCCCAGGGTCACCCACACGCCACTGCGGTCGGTACCCCACTCGCTGCCACGGATGCAGGCATTGCTGGACAGCTGGCGCACCAGGTCGACGCCGTTGCTGACGTCGATATCGCAGTGCACCCAGCCCATGTCGCGCGATTCGCAGGTCACCACTTCGCCTTCGTAGCCCGCCGCCTGGGCAGACGCCGACGACGGCAGCAGGCCGCCCCATACCGCCATGGAGTAGACCGGTGCCGCGACGACCGCAAACCACTTGACCAAAGCATTCCCCAACGGAGCGGATGAACCACGATGCCAGTGTCCTGCATCAGGCGTGATAAGACCATCATCGTGCTTGCTGAATCAAGCGCGAAACACGCTGTTTTTGTTCAGGCGCAGATCGCGCGCGGTTCCTCAGGCGTGGGCGAAATCAAACGCAAGGACATCGGCGATGCGTGCCGTGCGGTTCATCGCCATCAGCAGGCGATCCACGCCGACCGCCACCCCTGCACAGGCCGGCATGGCAGGCAATGCGGACAGCAGTGCCTCATCCAGCGCAGGCTGCACCTGGCCGCGTTCGTGCCGGCGCTGCTGGTCGCGCTCGAAGCGCGCACGCTGTTCGCCGGCATCGTTCAGCTCGTGATAGCCGTTGGCAAGCTCGACCGCACCCAGGTACAACTCGAAGCGCTCGGCCAGCGGTGGCGTGCCCGCGCGGACGCGTGCCAGCGCGGCCTGGCTGGCCGGCCAGTCATGCACCACGGTCATGACCGCGTCATCGAAGTGCGGTTGGATGCGATGGGTCATCAGCAGGTCCAGCCAGTCATCGCGGGTCAGGCCGACCGGGTCGATGTGAACCTCACCCAGCGCCGCGCGCAACGCCGCTTCGTCCGCATCGAACGGATCGACGCCGGCGTGCTGCTGGAACAGCTCGCGGTAGCTGAGCACGCGCAGGGTCGCCGTGCGCCCGACCAGCGCCAGCGCTTCGCGCACCAGCTCGGCGGTTTCCTGCATCAGGCGATGGTGATCCCAACCGACGCGGTACCACTCCAGCATGGTGAACTCGGGATTGTGGCGACCACCGGCCTCGCCGTTGCGGAACACCCGGCCGAGCTCGTAGCAGTCGCCCACGCCGGCGGCGAGCAGGCGCTTGAGCGGAAATTCCGGCGAGGTGCGCAGCCAGCGGCGGCGGCCACCGGCATCGACGTGACCACTGAAATCGGTATGGAAACTGTCGATGTTCGGCTCGGTGTTGCCAGCCATCGACAGGATCGGCGTCTCCACTTCCAGCACGTCCCGCTCGGCAAAGAAGCGGCGCAGCAGCGCGTTGAGCGCGGCACGCTGCTGCAGCGCGCGCATCATGGCCTCGCTCACAGAATGCCCTCCGGGCGCGGATGGTCCAGCGGCAGGGTCAGCAGATCGCGGGTGTCATCGATGTAGCCGCTGGCCAGGTACAGGCGCCGCGCCAGCTCGTTGTGGTGATTCACCTCCAGGCGCATGCGGCTGACACCGCGCCCGCGCGCACGCTGTTCGCAGGTGGCCAGCGCCTGCTTGCCACGGCCGCGGCCGCGCGCGCGGTGCGCCAGATACAGCTCGTCCAGCAGCACGAAGTGACCGCCCTGCTCCAGGCTGAAGCCCATCGCGATCACCGCGTAGCCGCAGACCTCGCCCGCCTCATCCAGCCACAGCAGCACTTCGCCGTTGCGCGGGTCGGCCAGCAGCGCATCGACGCCGCGGCGTACGCGTGCGTCATCGAATTCGATCTTGTCCTCGGCGTAGAACTCGCGCATCAACGCGATCAGCACGTCCTCATCGGCGCGGGTGGCCAGGCGGAAATCCAGCGGGGCGGTCTGCATCGGGTGTCCTCTCGTGCATCAGGCCGGGCGCGCATGGCGCCCGGCGGGGTCATCATTCGTGTTCGGCCAGGTAGGCCAGCAGGCGGTCTTCATCCCACACCGGCACGCCCAGCGACTGCGCCTTGTCCAGCTTGGAGCCGGCCTCGGTACCCGCCACCAGGAAGCTGGTCTTCCTGGAGACACTGCCGGACACCTTGGCGCCCAGTGCCTCCAGGCGGTCCTTGGCGGCATCGCGGGTGAGCTGGGCCAACGTGCCGGTGAGCACCACCGTCTGCCCATCCAGCGGACCGGCCACGACCTCGGCCAGCGCCGGCGCCTTGGCCAGGATGTGCTGCATCTCGGTTTCTGCCGCCAGCAGCATCACGCCATGGCCATCCGTATCCAGCCACTGGGCGACGCCACGCGCGGTGTCATCGGGCAGGCCGGCATTGACGAACTGGCCATGCTCGGCATCGAGCACGGCCTGTGCGCTGGGCAGCACCGCCACCAGCTTTTCCGCACGCAGGCGGGTGATGCCGGGAATCTCGGCTTCCACCAGCAGCTGGGCCAGGTCCAGACCCTCGCGCAGCTTCGCGCTCGGCGGATGGGCATCGCGGATGCGCACCTGGCCGACCTGCAGCAGCGCGTCGATGGCGTCCTGGTTGCCTTGCTGCTCGAAGAAGTGGCCCAGCGAGCGCGCCACTTCGCCACCGATGTCCGGCACGCGCTTGAACAGCGGCCACGGCAGACGGCGGATCAGCGCCAGATCACCAAACCACAGCGCCAGCGCCTTGGCGGTGCTCTCGCCCACGTGTTCGATGCCGAGTGCGAACAGCAGCCGTTCCAGGCTGGCCTCGCGGCTGGCATCGATGGCCGCAATCAGGTTGTCGGCCCACTTGGTCGCGATCTTCCTGGTATTCCATTCGAAGGCGACCGGCTGCACCAGCGCCTGCGCGCGCCATGCCGGGTCCTGGCCGTCGAGCTTGAGCACGGCCTTCAGCACGTCGCCACTGCCTTCGGCCGGCAGATGCGGCTTCAGGTTGTTGGCCAGCGCCGAGGGATCCTCCGCATCGAGCACCAGTTTCAGGTGCAGCAGCTGGTCGCGGGTGAGCTGATACAGATCGGCGACGCGCGTGACGATGCCGGCGTCGACCAGGGTTTCGATGTACTTGTCACCCAGGCCATCGATATCCATCGCACGGCGCGATGCGAAGTGGGCGATGGCTTCTTTGCGCTGCGCCGGGCAGGACAGTTCGCCCGAGCAGCGCCACGCGGCGGCACCTTCCTCGCGCACGATCTCCGAGCCGCACACCGGGCAACGGGTCGGCATCTGCCACGGGGTGGTGCCCTGCGGACGACGGTCGAGGATGACGCTGACCACTTCGGGGATGACATCGCCGGCACGGCGCACGATCACGCTGTCGCCCACGCGCACGTCCAGGCGTGCGATCTGATCGGCATTGTGCAGGGTGGCGTTGGACACGATCACACCGGCGACCGCCACCGGCGCCAGACGCGCGACCGGCGTTGCGGCACCGGTGCGGCCGATCTGGATCTCGATCGCCTCCACGGTGGTGCTCTGTTCCTGCGCCGGGAACTTGTGCGCGATAGCCCAGCGCGGTGCGCGCGACACGAAGCCCATTGCCTGCTGGCCGGCGCGGTCATCCAGTTTGTAGACCACGCCATCGATATCGAACGGCAGGCCGTCGCGGCGCTCGCCGATGTCACGGTAATAGCCGAGCAGGCCGTCGGTGCCGTCGACCACCTTGCACAGTTCGCTCACCGGGAAGCCCCAGGCACCCAGCTGCACCAGCGTGCCCGAATGGGTATCGGGCAGCTCACCGCCCTGCACTTCGCCGGTGCCGTAGGCGAAGAAGCTGAGCCTGCGCTGTGCGCTGATCTTCGCATCCAGCTGGCGCAGCGAACCGGCCGCGGCATTGCGCGGGTTGGCCAGCACCTTGCCACCGTGCAGGCGCGCGCGATCGTTGTAGGCCTCGAAATCGGCGCGTGACATATAGACCTCGCCGCGCACTTCCAGCACGTCCGGCCAGTCCTGGCCGTGCAATCGCTTGGGTATGTCGCCGATCTCGCGCAGGTTGGCGGTCACGTCCTCGCCCGTGCTGCCATCGCCACGGGTGGCGCCCAGCACGAACTGGCCGTCCTCATAGCGCAGGCTGATCGCCAGGCCGTCCATCTTCGGTTCGGCCGAGAACTTCAGGCTGCGACGCCCCAGGCGCTCGTCGATGCGGCGCACGAAATCGGCCACTTCCTCATCGCTGAAGGCATTGGAAAGCGACAGCATCGGCACCGCGTGGCGCACTTCGGCGAAACGACCGGACGGACGCGCGCCCACCTGCTGGGTGGGGCTGTCGGCGCGGGCCAGCTCCGGGTGTTCCTGCTCCAGCGCTTCCAGCTCGCGCACCAGCCGGTCGTAGTCGACGTCGGGGATCTCCGGCGCGTCCAGCTCGTGGTAGGCGCGGTTGGCCTGGGCGATCTGCCGGCGAAGGTCTTCGGCGCGTTCGGCGGGGCGGGAGCTCATCGGGATCCGATACTTCTGGGATGGCCGTGAATTCTACCGCGCCCGGGTGCCAGGCCTCGTCATGCCCGCGCCGCTCGGGGTCGGATCCCCGAGGGGCTCTCACCCCGCCCGACTTGCTGCCCGCTCCCACCAGCGTTAGCGTGCGGCGGTTGCCCTTCGGAATCCTGCCCGTGACCCTGCCCGCTTCCCGCCGCCACTTCCTGCAACTGGCCGGTGTCGGCCTCGTCGCCGCTGGCAGCGGCCTGCCCCGCCTCGGCCAGGCGCAGCCCGCCGCGGCTCCCGCCAACGGCCCGGTTCTGCTCAACTTCAACGAGTGCCCCTACGGTCCCTCGCCCGCCGCCCAGCAGGCTGCACGCGACAGCATTGCCTTCAGTGGCCGCTACCGGTTCGCCCTGGCTGGACAGGTTCGCGATGCCTTCGTCGCCCACGCCGGCATCCCGGCCGACCATGTGCACCTGTACCCCGGCTCCAGCGAGCCCCTGAACCGTGCGGCCACGTTGTGGACCGGCCCACAGGCGGCACTCGTGGTGGCCGACCCGACCTTCGAAACCCTCGGTGACATGGCTGCTGCGCGCGGCGCCCAGGTGCAGAAAGTGCCGCTGCGCCATGACGGTGCGCACGATCTTCGCGCGATGGCGGCAGCCGCGCATTCGCAACCAACCGGGCTGATCTACGTCTGCAATCCCAACAACCCGACCGGCTCGATCAGCCCGCCGGCCGAGCTGGCGTGGCTGCTGGCCAACAAGCCGTCCGCCACCCGCGTGCTGGTGGACGAGGCCTATCTGCAGTACAGCGATCAGCCCAGCCTGATCGCACAGGTTGCCCCGCGCGATGACCTGATCGTGCTGCGGACGTTCTCCAAGCTGTACGGCATGGCTGGCCTGCGGCTGGGCGTGGCGGCAGCCCACCCCGACCGCCTGCGCGAACTGGCCAGCCTGGGCGAGAACCCGCTGCCGGTGCCGGCGCTGGCCGCCGCACTGGCCAGCCTGCAGGACCCGCAGCTGATCGCGCAGCGCCGGCTGCAGAATGCCAAGGTGCGCCAGGCCAGCATCGCCTGGCTGGGCAAGCGCGGCTTCAGCTGCGCACCTTCGGAGGCGAACTGCTTCGTGGTGGATGTGCAGCGCGATGGCAACGCTTTCGCCAAGGCGATGGCCGACAACGGCGTGGTGATCGGCCGCAGCTGGCCGATCTGGCCGCAGCGCGTGCGGGTGACCGTCGGTACCGAAGAAGAAATGGCGTCGTTCCGCCAGGCGTTCGCGAAGGTCGCCGGCGTACCGGCGTAAGCCCATCCGGGTGGGTGCCGACCGTTGGTCGGCACACCGGAAAAACGCTTTTACCAGCGCGGGGTCTTGGTCAGCGGCGGCGCTTGGTGCTGGCGGTCGTACGCACGCAGCTCATCGCGGATGTGCGCGATGCGCTGGCGGCCCAGCGCGTTGCGACTGTCATCCAGCACCACGCCGTCAAGCAGCTCGGCCATGCGCTGCACGGTCGGCAGCATCTTTTCCCAGGCATCGAGCGCGGTCAGCGGCGCCGGCAGGGTCAGGAAGAAGGCGATGGCCGGGGTTTCCGTGGCGCGGATGTTGGCCATGTCGAAGCTGCCCGGCTTCATGATGCTGGCCATCGAGAAGATCGGGCCGCGCTCCGGATGGCCTTCCACCAGGCGGTGGAACACGTTCATGTGGCCGAACACCAGGCCGGTCTTCTCGGCCGCCACCACGATGTCCTCGCCACGCAGCTGCTCACCGGCACGGGCGGCCACGAACAACGACACGATCTTGTCGAAGTCCTGCGTCGCGCGCTTGCCCAGATCGCTGCTGCCCGGATCGGTATCTGCCAGGCCGAGTTCGGCCTGCTGGCCTTCGTCGCCCAGGCCCGGCTCGCCGCGGCCCTCGGCCAGGGCCACGCCGTCTTCGCCCAGCACCGGCTCGCGACGCTCGCCGCTGGCCGGTTCGGCGCTTTCCACGCGGCGCCCCTGCGGCTTCTTCTTCGGGCGGCCAAACAGGAAGATCGCAGCCACCAGCAGCAGGCCGGCGGCCAGGATGCCGATGCGCAACAGTGCCGTGTCGGTCATTCAGTAGGTTCTCCGGCAAATCCATTCAGGTAGTAAGAATCGCATGTCACGCAGCGCCAGCCAATCGCGCTGCTTCTTCAAGATCCACGCTGACCAGACGACTGACGCCGGGCTCGCGCATGGTGACGCCCGAGAGCTGGTGGGCCGCCTCCATCGTAGCCTTGTTGTGGCTGACGAACAGAAACTGCACCTTCTCGCTCATCTCCTTGACCATGTTGGCCAGACGGCCGACATTGGCTTCATCCAGCGGTGCGTCCACCTCATCCAGCAGGCAGAACGGCGCAGGGTTGAGCTGGAAGATGGCGAACACCAGCGCCACCGCGGTCATCGCCTTTTCGCCACCGGACAACAGCGAGATACTGGAAACGCGCTTCCCCGGGGGCCGGGCCATGATAGTCACGCCGGTGTCGAGCAGGTCTTCACCCGTCAGTTCCAGATAGGCATGGCCGCCACCGAACAGGCGCGGGTACAGCGCCTGCACGCCGGCATTGACGCGGTCGAACGTGTCCTTGAAGCGGCCGCGGGTCTCGCGGTCGATCTTGCGGATCGCGTCTTCGAGGGTTTCCAGCGCGGTGGTCAGGTCGGTGTGCTGCGCATCCAGATAGTCCGAACGCTGCGAGGCCTCGCCGTACTCGTGGATGGCCGCCAGGTTGACCGGCTCCAGCCGGCGCATGCGCCCGTCGATCTGGTGCACGGCCTGTTCCCAGTCGCCCAGGCGCGCATCATCGGGCAGCGCGTTGAGCACGTCCTGCAGCACGAAACCAGCCTTTTCCACCGCGCCCTGCAGGGTCTCGGCGCTTAGCACCAAGGCCTGCTGGTCGAGCTTGCGCTGGGAAATACGCTCGCGCTGGGCCAGCGCCTGTTCGTCGCGCTGGTGGCGGGTCTGTTCGTAGTTGCGCAGCTCGGCGTCAATGCCATCAAGCAGCGTGCGCGCTTCGGTCAGCACGCGGTCGGCGCGCACGCGCTCTTCCAATGCGTTCTGGTGCTCGACCTGCAGCGACTCGACCGGCGAATCGCCCTCGTCCAGCTGCGAATGCAGCTCGCCCAGGCGCGAGTCCAGCTGGCTGCGCTGGGTGCTCATGCGCTCCAGCGCCTGGCTCAGCGATGCCACCTGGGCGCGCTGCGATTCCAGTGTCAGGGCCAATGCGTGCGAACGCTCGCGCGCCGCGCGTGCCGCTTCACGGGCCAGATCTCGCGCCTCGGTCAACTGGCGGCGCTCGCCTTCCAGCCCCTGCCGCGTCGACTCCAGGTCGCCCATGCTGCTGACCGCGTTCTCCAGTCGCGAGCGCGCCTCACGCGCCTGTTCTCGGTTGACGTCCAGCGTTTCCAGCAGCTGCGACAGTTCACCTTCGATGCGATCGATACGCGTGCGCGCCGCCTCCACCTTGCCCTGCTGGCCCTGCAGCTGCCCTGCCAGCTCGGACACCGCGCGGTGAGCCTGGTACAGCGAGCGCTGCGCGTCTTCGCGCTGCTGCTCCGCTGCCAGCAGCTGCTCACGGAAACCGGCCAGCTGTTCTTCCAGCGCGGCCTCGCGGTCCTGCAGCTGTTCGATCTGCTCGCGCAGTTCGTTGATCTCGCGCTCGCGCAGCAGTGCGCCCTGCTGGGCGGCACCGGAGCGCGACACGCGCAGCCAGCCCTGGCCCAGGCGCTCACCGCCCTGGGTGATGATCGAATCACCGTCGGGCAGGCTGCCCTGCAGCATCTTCGCTTCGGCCAGGTCGCGGGCACCGTGCAGGTGCGCCAGCAGGCGGCGGATCGCCACCGGACCGCGCACACGTGCGGCCAGCGAGGTCGGCGCCACGTTCAGTTCAGCGGCATCGTCGGCCACCAGCGCGATGCGGCCATCGCCCAGCTCGCCCAATGCATCGACCAGACCTGCCGGATCATCCACCAGCACGCCTTCGATCAACTGGCCGAGCGCGCTTTCCACCGCATTTTCCCAGCCGGCGTCGACGTCGAGGCGTTCGCCCACGCGTGCCGCCGAATCCAGGCCATGGGCTTTCAGCCACGCCACGGCAGCGCCCTGTTCCTGGCCGAGTGCGGCCTGCTGGAGGGTTTCCAGCGATGCCAGTCGGCCGCGCAGGCCATTGACCTGCTTGCGCAGCTCGGCCAGCTCGTTCTGACCCGAGCGCTGCTGCTCCTGCACGGCGGTCACGCCCTGCTTGCGGCGCTCGACGTCGTCGCCGAGTTCGTCCAGCGCGGCCTTCTGCGTTTCGTGCTGCAGGAACAGTTGTTCGAAAGCCTCCTCCAGCGCATCCACGTCGAGCCCGGCGCGCTCGGCGGCCAGCGCTTCGCGACGACGGTCGGCCTCGAGGATCTGCTTGTCCAGGTAGTCCACGCGGGTGCGCTCGACATCGCCGGCGCGCGAGGCTTCCGAGCTCTGCGAGGTGTGCTGTTCCCAGCGCTGCTGCCAGCTGGCCAGCCGATCTTCGGCCTCGCGCAGGCTTTCCTGCTTGATCTCGTTTTCTTCCTGCAGCGCTTCCAGCTGCGGGGTGGCATCGTCAACGGCTTCGCGCAACACCCTCAGCTTGGCTTCGTCGCCGCTGATATGCTGGCCGAGCTCGGACAGTGCCTGCCGCGTCTCGTCGCGCGCCTTGTGCAGGCGCTGCGACAGTTCACGCTGGTGCTGGATCTGCTGCTCCACGCGGGCCAGCGTGCTGCCCACCTGGTAGACGGCAGCCTGCGCGGTATTGAGCGCGTCAGCGGCCTCTTCGCGGCGCACGCGCGAGGTCTCGATGCGCGCCTCGGCGTCACGCTGGTCGGCGATCAGCTGCTGCAGCTTGGTTTCTTCCTGCGACAGGCCTTCGCGCAGCTTGGACAGGCGCCCGTCGAGGCCACGGAATTCCAGGGTCTTCCACTCGGCATCCTTGACCCGGCGCTCTTCCTGCAGCGCCTGGTACTGCTCGGCCTGCTTCGCCTGACGCTTGAGGTGCTCAAGCTGCTTGCTGATCTCGTCGCGCAGGTCGCCCAGCCGGTCGAGGTTCTCGCGGGTGTGGCGGATGCGGGTTTCGGTTTCCTTACGGCGTTCCTTGTACTTGGAAATGCCGGCGGCCTCTTCCAGGTACACGCGCAGGTCTTCCGGGCGCGCCTCGATGATCTGGCTGATCATGCCCTGCTCGATGATCGAGTAGCTGCGCGGACCCAGGCCGGTGCCCAGGAACAGATCGGTGATATCGCGGCGGCGGCACTTGGTTCCGTTGAGATAATAGTTGCTGCTGCCGTCGCGGCTGACGGTACGCTTGACCGAAATTTCGTTGAACGAGGCGTACTCGCCGGAAATCGTGTGGTCCGAATTATCGAAGATCAGCTCGACGGTGGCCTGCGAAACCGGCTTGCGGGCGTTGGAGCCGGAGAAGATCACGTCGGTCAGCGAATCGCCGCGCAGGCGGCTGGCCGAGCTTTCGCCCATGACCCAGCGCACGGCGTCGATGATGTTCGACTTGCCGCAGCCATTGGGCCCCACCACGCCGGTCATGTTGGTCGGCAGGTGCAGGGTGGTCGGATCGACGAACGACTTGAAGCCGGACAGCTTGATCGTGGAAAGACGCATAGAGGTTCCGGACTGGGGCCGGCGAGCGGCCTGCTTACCCTCCAAGTCATTGATCCTGCTGGGATCGCTGGCCGTGGAACGGGCGTGACGCCCTGAGTATACCGATGTGGGCCGGTTCTACGAGGCATGTTCTACGGGGCGTGGAACATTCCCCGGGCCCGGCCGTGCGCACAGGGGCCCGCAAAAACAAAACGGGCACCCTTGCGGGCGCCCGTTCTGGTGACACCAGGCCTTTCGGCTTGGGATCAGGCCTTTTCGGCTTCAACCACAACCTTGACAGTGGTTTCGACGTCGGCGTGCAGGTGCACCAGGACGTCGTACTCACCAATGTTGCGGAAGGCGCCTTCGCCCAGGATGACTTCGCTCTTGTTCAGCTCGAAGCCGGCAGCGGTGAAGGCATCAGCGATTTCGCGGGCGCCGACCGAGCCGTACAGCTTGCCTTCGGTCGAAGCGTTGGCGGCGATGGTCACGCTCGCGCCTTCCAGCTTGGCCTTGCGGGCGTCAGCGTCGGCGTGGATAGCCTGGGCCTTGGCTTCGTATTCGGCGCGCTTGGCTTCGAACTCGGCCTTGTTGCTCTCGGTGGCCGGAACGGCCTTGCCCTGCGGCACGAGGAAGTTACGGCCATAGCCCGGCTTCACGTCGACCAGGTCGCCCAGGTTGCCGAGGTTGGTGACTTTCTGCAGAAGGATCAGCTGCATGGTATTGCTCCAGATAAGTTATTCGTTAGCGAGGCGATGCCCCGCAACAAAGGCTGTCCGAATAGCTGGCACAGCGGGGGCGGCACCGGGCCGCCCCGCCGGGCATCAGACGTCGTGGTTGTCGGTGTACGGGATCAGGGCCAGGAAGCGAGCGCGCTTGACGGCGGTCGCCAGCTGACGCTGGTACTTCGACTTGGTACCGGTGACGCGGCTCGGCACGATCTTGCCGTTCTCGGTCAGGTACTGGCGCAGGGTGTTGAGATCCTTGTAATCGATCTCCTTGACACCTTCAGCGGTGAACTTGCAGAACTTGCGGCGACGGAAGAACTTGGACATGTCAGTGCTCCTTAGGCGGCCGAAGCGGCGTCGTCGCCGGCATCGTTGTCAGCGGCGGGGGTGGTTTCGCCTTCTTCGTCATCACGACGACGACGCTCACCACGCTCGGGCTTGTCACCCTTCTCGTCCTTGCTCTTCATGATCAGCGACTGCTCGGTGTCAGCCTCGTCACGCTTGATGACCAGGTTGCGCAGCACGGCGTCGTTGAAGCGGAAGCTTTCGGTCAGTTCGTTCAGAACGGCCTGGTCGGCTTCGATGTTCAGCAGCACGTAATGCGCCTTCACCAGGTTCTGGATCGGGTACGCCAGCTGGCGGCGGCCCCAGTCTTCCAGACGGTGGATGGTGCCGTTGCCGTTCTCGACCAGCGACTTGTAGCGCTCGATCATGGCCGGGACCTGCTCGCTCTGGTCCGGGTGGACCATGAACACGATTTCGTAATGACGACTCATGTTTTTTTCTACCTTTCGGATGTGGCCTTGCGGCCGGACAGCCCCCCGCCGTGGATACCGCGGTGGGGCAAGGGTTCCCGCCAGGAAGGCAGGAAGCCGCGCATTATGGCGCAGATGGGGGTGCCGGGCAACCGGGGCGGCGAAACTGAACCGGTAGCGCCGGGCCATGCCCGGCGGACGCGTGGACCAGACTCAGGCCTTGTCGGCGTCTGTGGTGAAGCTCTCGCCGCAGCCGCACTCGGCGGTGGCGTTCGGGTTGCTGAACGTGAAGGTCTCGCTCAGGCCGTGCTTGCCGAAGTCGATGACGGTGCCGTCAACCAGGGCCAGGCTCTTGGCGTCGACGTAGATCTTCACGCCCTCCTGGTCGAACACAGTGTCACCCTCGCGCTCCTCACGGGCCAGGTCGGTCACGTGGCCCCAGCCGGAGCAGCCGGTCTTGGTCACGCCGAAGCGCAGGCCCAGGGCGCCGGGGGTCTGGGCAACAAAGCGCTGCACGCGCTCGAAGGCGATGGGGGTCAGGCTGACGGCCATGAGGCTCACTCCAGGGGTACGGGGACATTATAAGGAGCCAGGGTCGCGAAAAATGCCTCGCAAGCAGAACGCTGCAACCGGTAAACTCCCGTGTTCACAGATCGAGTCGATCAGCAGAGGATTCAAGTCATGACGGTGGTCAGCGTTGAACATGCGCTTGCCGGGAAGATCCCGGAAGGTGGCGAAGTCACGGTACGCGGATGGGTGCGCACGGTGCGCGGTTCAGCGAATCTGGCCTTCGTCAATGTGAGCGACGGTTCCTGCTTCGCGCCGATCCAGGTCGTGGCCAACGACACCCTGGCCAATTTCGACGAGATCAAGCGCCTGACCAGCGGCTGCTCGGTCATCGCCACCGGCACCCTGGTGAAGTCGCAGGGCAAGGGCCAGTCGTTCGAGATCCAGGCCAGCGCGCTGGAAGTGGTCGGCTGGGTCGAAGACCCGCTCACCTACCCGATCCAGCCCAAGCCGATGTCGCCGGAGTTCCTGCGTGAAGTGGCGCACCTGCGCCCGCGCACCAACCTGTTCGGCGCGGTCACCCGCATCCGCAACTGCCTGGCCCAGGCCGTGCACCGTTTCTTCCACGAGAACGGCTTCAACTGGATCAGCACCCCGATCATCACCACCTCCGATGCCGAAGGCGCCGGCCAGATGTTCCGCGTGTCCACCCTGGACATGGTGAACCTGCCGCGCGACGAGAAGGGCGCGATCGATTTCAGCCGCGACTTCTTCGGGAAGGAAACCTTCCTGACCGTGTCCGGCCAGCTGAACGTCGAGGCCTACTGCCTGGCGCTGAGCAAGGTCTACACCTTCGGCCCGACCTTCCGCGCCGAGAACAGCCACACCACCCGCCACCTGGCGGAGTTCTGGATGATCGAGCCGGAAATCGCCTTCGCCGACCTGGCCGAAGACGCGCGTCTGGCCGAAGAGTTCCTGAAGTACCTGTTCCGTGCCGTGCTGAACGAGCGCGGTGACGACCTGGCCTTCATCGCCGAGCGCGTGGACAAGAACGCGGTCACCAAGCTGGAAGACTTCATCAACGCACCGTTCGAGCGCATCGACTACACCGATGCGGTCAGCCTGCTGCAGAAGTCGGGCAGGAAGTTCGACTTCCCGGTCGAATGGGGCCTGGACCTGCAGACCGAGCACGAGCGCTGGCTGACCGAGGAACACGTCGGTCGCCCGGTGGTGGTCACCAACTACCCCGAGCACATCAAGGCCTTCTACATGCGCCTGAACGACGACGGCAGGACCGTCGCCGCGATGGACGTGCTGGCCCCGGGCATCGGCGAGATCATCGGTGGCAGCCAGCGCGAAGAGCGGCTGGACGTGCTGGACGCGCGCATGGCCCAGTTCGGCCTGGATCGCGAACACTACAGCTGGTACCGCGATTTCCGCCGCTACGGTTCGGTGCCGCACGCCGGCTTCGGCCTGGGCTTCGAGCGCCTGGTGGTCTACGTCTGCGGCCTGTCCAACATCCGCGATGCGATCCCCTACCCGCGTGCCCCGGGCAGCGCGGACTTCTAAGCTCATCCCTACGACCACGGAGGTACTGCTTCCATGACCCTGTTCTTCGCCCTCTGTTTCGTCGGCGTCGCAGTGGCCGGGTTCAGTGCCTTCGTGATCTTCTGGCCATTGACCCTGGTGCACGTGCGCGACCGCCATCCGGCGCTCGCCGCGCGCTTCGGCACTGGCGCCTTCCTCAAGCCCGATGCCCTGGCCTGGCTGCTGCGCCGCGATTACCGCCAGCAGCCGGACCGTTCGCTGTCCGGGCTTGCGACGCCGGCCTGGGTATCGCTGCTGACCCTGCTGGCCGGACTGGGCATGGCCGCCCTGCTCTGGCTGGTCTCGCTCTGGTAACGCACACATGAACGACAACAACGACGCACGTGACAGCTGGTGGCTGGCCAGCCTCGGCAACACCCTGATCTGGGCCCGCCTGCGCGTGCGCCCGGCCGGCACCGCCGAAGTGCTCGACAGCGACGGCAACACGCTGAGCTATGACAGCGAAGACACCGCCCGTTCGCAGCTGTTCGACGCCGAGTTCGTCGAGTACGACGGCCTGGACGAGGAAGATGCGCTGGTGCGTGGCTTCAGCCTGCACGAAGTGCAGCCGCCGCAGGCCGGCAGCGATGAAGGCCTGCGCGGGCGCATGATCCAGTCGCTGGGCGCGCGCGCCTGAGGCGCAAACCATGTTCACCCCGCGCGACTTCGCCGAGACCGACCTGCTGTGGCTCGATCGCCTGCTGGCGCGTGATCCGTTCGTCACCGTGCTGACCACCGCCGCCGACGGACTGCCCGAACTGACCCGGATGCCGGTGCTGTACCGGCGCGACGGAAACCAGGTGGAACTGCGCGGCCACTGGGCCCGCGCCAACCCGCAGTCGCGCCACGACGGCGCGGCCAAGGTGCTGGTCGACGGCCCGCACGGCTATGTGTCGGCCAGCTGGTACCCGGACAAGGAAGCCGCCTCGCGCGTGCCGACCTGGAACTACGCCGCCGCCGAACTGCGCGGCCAGCTGCAGCGCTTCGACGACACCGACGAACTGGCCCAGCTGGTCTCCGACATCGGCGACCGCTTCGAAGCCAGCGTCGGCCAGGACTGGCAGTTCGAGCCGCAGCGTGACGACCACCGTCGCCAGCTGCGCGGCATCATCGGCTTCCGCTTCCAGGTCGAACAGGTGCAGCTGAAACTGAAACTGAGCCAGAACCACCCCGAGGCCAACCAGCAGGCGGTGATCGCCGAACTGGAAAAGCTCGACACCCCGCATTTCACCGAGCTGGCGCAGTGGATGCGCTGGCATCGCGCGCAGACCGCCGCCAGCGACTGAGCGCATTGTTTCCCGCGACGGCGCGGCCGGATGGCCACGCTCCTCGCCCACCCGACGCCAGGGACCCGACCATGAAAGACATCCACAAGCTGCTGCAGAACAACCGCGACTGGGCCGACCGCATCGAAAAGGAAGACCCTGAGTTCTTCCACCAGCTGGCCAAGCAGCAGCATCCGGAATACCTGTGGATCGGCTGCTCCGATTCGCGCGTGCCGGCCAACCAGATCATCGGCATGGCGCCGGGCGAAGTGTTCGTGCACCGCAACGTGGCAAACGTCGTGGCCCACACCGACCTGAACTGCCTGAGCGTGGTGCAGTACGCGGTGGACCAGCTGAAGGTGAAGCACATCCTGATCGTCGGCCACTACGGCTGCGGCGGCGTGCACGCCTGCCTGCACAACACCCGCGTCGGCCTGGCCGACAACTGGCTGCGCCACGTGGGCGATGTAATGCAGAAGCACACCGCGATCATCGATGCCATCGAGACCGACGAGCTCAAGCACGCACGCCTGTGCGAACTGAACGTGATCGAGCAGGTCGCCAACCTGTGCCGCTCGACCATCGTGCAGGACGCCTGGGCCCGCGGTCAGAAACTGATGGTGCATGGCTGGGTGTACAGCCTGAAGGACGGCCGCGTGCGCGAGATGGGCATCGACGTGGGTTCGCAGGAAGACCTGCAGCCGGCCTACGAAAAGGCCCTGTCCTACGTGCCGCGCCAGGGCAAGCGCGACTGACTTCCCAGGGAAACCGACCATGCTCGCCTCGACGATCAACCTGCACGCCTGGATCGAAGAACACCGCCACCTGCTGAAGCCGCCGGTGGGCAACAAGATGATCGACAACGGCGACTTCATCGTGATGGTGGTGGGCGGGCCGAACTCGCGCACCGACTACCACTACGACGAAGGCCCGGAGTGGTTCTACCAGCTTGAAGGCGAGATGGTGCTGAAGGTGCAGGAAGACGGCGCGGTGCGTGACATCCCGATCCGCGCCGGCGAGATCTTCCTGCTGCCGGGCAAGGTGCCGCATTCGCCGCGGCGCCCGCCCGGCGGCATCGGCCTGGTGGTCGAGCGCAAGCGCCTGCCGCACGAGAAGGACGGCGTGATCTGGCATTGCGAGCGCTGCAACCACAAGCTGCACGAAGAGTATTTCCCGCTGCAGAACATCGAGACCGACCTGCCCAAGGTGTTCGCGCGTTACCAGGCCAGCCTGGAACTGCGCACCTGCAGTGAGTGCGGGCACGTGGACCCGTTGCCGGTGCCTGCGGCGGACTGAACCGTCGCCGGGCGTGGCCCGGCGCTACCGGTACGCGTGATTCCCAGGTAGCGCCGGACCATGCCCGGCGAGCGCGCCGCGCGGCATCACGCGGGCCCCAGGCGCTACACTGGCATCCCCGTTGCAGCCTGTTGCCCGACCATGTCCGACCTGCTCAGCCGCACCCACGCCATCGCCCTGGACGCCGCCGATCCGCTGCGCCCGCTGCGTAACGAATTCCTGGTTCCGCGCCATGGCGGCGGTGAACAGACCTACTTCGTCGGCAACTCGCTGGGCCTGCAGCCGCGTGGCGCGCAGGCCGCCGTGCAGGAAGTGATGAAGCAGTGGGGCGAGCTGGCCGTGGAAGGCCACTTCACCGGCCCCACCCAGTGGCTGTCCTACCACCGCCTGGTCAGCGCACAGCTGGCCCGCGTGGTCGGCGCGCTGCCCAGCGAAGTGGTGGCGATGAACACGCTGAGCGTGAACCTGCACCTGATGATGGTCAGCTTCTACCGCCCCAGCGCCGAGCGCCCGGTCATCCTGATGGAAGCCGGCGCGTTCCCGACCGACCGCCATGCGGTCGAAGCGCAGATCCGCTTCCACGGTTTCGACCCGGCGGACTGCCTGGTGGAAGTGCAGCCGGACGAAGCCAACGGCACGATCTCGATGGCCGCCATCGAGCGTGCCATCGGCGAGCACGGCGCGCGCCTGGCGCTGGTGCTCTGGCCGGGCGTGCAGTACCGCACCGGCCAGGCCTTCGACCTCGATGCGATCACCCGCCTCGCGCGCCTGCACGGCGCCCGCATCGGTTTCGACCTGGCCCACTCGGTCGGCAACCTGCCGCTGCACCTGCACGATGTCGCGCCGGATTTCGCGGTGTGGTGCCACTACAAGTACCTCAACAGTGGCCCGGGCGCCGTGGCCGGTGCCTTCGTGCACGAACGTCACCACCGCGACACCACCCTGCCGCGTTTTGCCGGCTGGTGGGGCCACGATGAAGCGACGCGCTTCCAGATGGCGCCGCAGTTTAACCCGGCCATCGGTGCCGAAGGCTGGCAGCTGAGCAATCCGCCGATCCTTGGCCTGGCCCCGTTGCGCGCATCGCTGGACCTGTTCGAGCGTGCCGGCATGGAAGCGCTGCGCCGCAAGTCGCTGGCCCTGACCGGTCTGCTCGATGCACTGGTGCGCGCGCGCCTGCCGCAGGTGCTGGACATCGTCACCCCGTCCGAACCGGAACGTCGCGGCTGCCAGCTCTCCTTGCGCGTGCTCGCCGGCCGCGAACGTGGCCGTGCCCTGTTCGAACACCTGCGCGCCATCGGCGTGCTCGGTGACTGGCGCGAACCGGACGTGATCCGCATCTCGCCCACCCCGCTCTACAACCGCTACCTGGACGTGCACCATTTCGTCGAGGAAGTGGAAGCCTGGGCCGGCCTCTAAGCCGCCCCCTCCCCTGCTTCTGGACAGTCCGTTGATCGCACACGCATCCCGCTCCTTGAGCATCATCGGTGCCGGCCTGGCCGGCTCCCTGCTGGCCATCCTGCTGTCACGGCAGGGTTGGCGCATCACCCTGTACGAGCGCCGCGGCGATCCGCGCGTAGCCGACTACGAAAGCGGCCGCTCGATCAACCTGGCGCTGGCCGAACGCGGCCGTAACGCGCTGCGCCAGGCCGGCGTGGAAGGCGAGGTGATGGCCCGCGCGGTGATGATGCGCGGGCGCATGGTGCACCCGCGTGAGGGCGAACCGCAGCTGCAGCGCTACGGGCGCGACGACAGCGAAGTGATCTGGTCGATCCACCGCAGCGACCTGAACACCACGCTGCTGGAACTGGCCGAGCAGGCCGGCGCCACCGTGCACTTCCACCGCCGCCTGCACACCGTCGATTTCGATGCCGGCTACGCCCGCTTCATCGATGACCGCGACGACAGCCCGCACGACATCCATTTCGACACGTTGATCGGCGCCGACGGCGCCGGTTCGGCGCTGCGCGGTGCAATGAACCGGCGTGCGCCACTGGGTGAGGACATCGCCTTCCTCGACCATTCCTACAAGGAACTGGAAATCCCGCCTGCGGCCGACGGCAGCTTCCGCATCGAGCGCAATGCGCTGCACATCTGGCCACGCGGCCACTACATGTGCATCGCCCTGCCCAACCACGAAGGCACCTTCACCGTCACGTTGTTCCTGCCGAACAAGGGCGACCCCAGCTTTGCCACGGTCAACACTGGTGCGCAGGCCGAGGCACTGTTCGCCCGCGAGTTTGCCGATACGCTGCCGCTGATCCCGAACCTGCGCGCGGACTGGGAACAGCATCCGCCCGGCCTGCTCGGCACGCTCACCCTGGATCGCTGGCACCAGGCCGGCCGCGCCGTGCTGATCGGCGATGCCGCGCACGCGATGGTGCCCTTCCACGGCCAGGGCATGAACTGCGCCTTCGAGGACTGCGTGGCACTGGCCCGCCACCTGCAGGAGGCCGACGACCTGGAAGGCGCCTTCGCTGCCTTCGAGGCCGAGCGCAAGCCGAACGCGCGCGCGATCCAGCAGATGGCGCTGGAGAACTACCTGGAAATGCGCGACCGCGTGGCCGACCCGGCCTTCCTGCTGCAGCGCGAGCTGGAACAGGAGCTGCAGCGGCGCTGGCCGACGCGCTTCGTGCCGCACTACACCATGGTCACCTTCCTGCACACGCCGTATGCCGAAGCGCTGCGCCGCACGGAGATCCAGCGCGACCTGCTGGTAGCGGCCACGGCCGGCCATGATTCACTGGACAACATCGACTGGGCCACGCTGGAAGCGCAGATCCACGCGCAGCTACCGGTCCTGGAGGGCGCACACTGATGGCCGACAGCTTCCTGTTCTACGATCTCGAAACATTCGGCCAGGACCCGCGCCGCACCCGCATCGCCCAGTTCGCGGCGATGCGCACCGATGCCGATCTCAACGTGATCGACACGCCGGTCAGCTTCTTCGTGCGCCCGGCCGATGACCTGGTGCCTTCGCCGATGGCCACTCTGGTGACCGGCATCACCCCGCAGCAGGCCATGGCCGAAGGCATCAGCGAAGCCGAAGCCTTCGACCGCATCAACGAACAGCTGTCGCGCCCCGGCACCTGCGCGCTGGGCTACAACACCCTGCGCTTCGACGACGAGTTCATCCGCTACGGGCTGTTCCGCAACTTCCACGATCCCTACGAGCGCGAGTGGCGCAACGGCAACTCGCGCTGGGACCTGCTGGACATGCTGCGGATGATGCGCGCCTTGCGCCCCGAAGGCATCCAGTGGCCGCTACGCGAGGATGGCGCCACCTCGTTCAAGCTGGAACACCTGGCCGAAGCCAACGGCGTGCGCGAAGGCGATGCCCACGAAGCGCTGTCGGACGTGCGCGCCACCATCGGCATGGCGCGGCTGTTCAAGCAGTCGCAGCCGCGGCTGTGGGAGTACGCGCTGAAGCTGCGCGACAAGCGCTTTGTCGGCAGCCTGCTGGACGTGGCGGCGATGAAGCCGGTGCTGCACATTTCCATGCGCTACCCGGCCAGCCGCCTGTGCGCGGCGCCGGTGCTGCCGCTGGCCATGCACCCGACCATCAACAATCGGGTGATCGTGTTCGACCTGGAAGGCGAAATCGACGACCTGCTGGAGCTGCCGGCCGAGGTGATCGCGCAGCGCCTGTACATGCGCGCCAGCGAACTGCCCGAGGGTGTGGCACGCGTGCCGCTGAAGGAAGTGCATCTGAACAAGGTGCCGGCACTGGTGGCCTGGAATCACCTGCGCGCCGACGACCACGCCCGCCTGGGCCTGGATGTGGCGGCGATCGAGGCCAAGGCCGAACGCCTGCGCGAGGTTGCCGCGCAGCTGGCCGAGAAGGCCCGGCAGGTGTTCAACCAGCCGCGGCCGGCCACCGTTTCCGACGTAGATGCATCGCTGTATGACGGTTTCCTCGGTGCCGGCGACAAGCCGTTGCTGGCCCTGGCCCGCACCAGTGCGCCGCAGCAGCTGGCCGCGCTGGAAGGCCGCTTCCGCGACCCCCGCCTGCCCGAGCTGCTGTTCCGCTACCGCGCACGCAACCACCCCGACAGCCTCGCACCGGCTGAACGCGAGCGCTGGCAGGATTACCGCCGCCAGCGCCTGCTCGGCGAGAGCGGCCTGGGCGAACTGAACCTGCCCCAGTACGAGCAGCAGATCGAGGCGCTGGCCGCCGAAGCGCCCGATGACGCGCGCCGGACCGGCCTGCTGCAGTCACTGCGCGACTGGGGCCACCATCTGCAGGAGACGCTGTGAGCACGTATTTCTCCGACGCCAGTTTCAAGTTCCTGCGCAGCCTGGCGCGGCATAACAACAAGACCTGGTTCAACGACCATCGCCAGCAGTACGAAGACCATGTGCGGCAGCCGTTCCTGCGCCTGCTGGGTGACCTGCAGCCGGCGCTGACCGAAGTCAGCGACCATTTCCGTTCGGACACGCGCAGCGTCGGCGGCTCGCTGTTCCGCATCCACCGCGACGCACGCTTTTCCCACGACAAGTCGCCGTACAAGACCTGGCAGGGTGCGCGCCTGTTCCATGAGCGCCGCCGCGAAGTGGCTGCGCCCTCGTTCTACATCCACCTGCAGCCGGGCGAGAGTTTCGTCGGCGCCGGCCTGTGGCACCCCGAGCCGGACACGCAGCGGCGCATCCGCCACTTCATCCTCGACAACCCGGGCAGCTGGAAGGCGGCCGCGCACGCGCCCGCCCTGCGCAAGCGCTTCGATTTCGAGCAGAACGAGAAGCTGGTGCGACCACCGCGTGGCTTCCCCGCCGACTTCGAGTTCATCGACGACCTCAAGCACCGCAACTGGGTGATGTGGCGCACGCTGGACGACGACACCATGACCGGCCCGCGCCTGCTCTCCACCCTGGGCAAGGACCTGGCCGCGCTGGGCCCGTTCGTCGATTACCTCTGCGCTGCGCTGGACCTGGAATTCTGATGCCGCTGGAACTGCCCCTGGCCCGGCAGCGGCGCCTGCTGGGCCGCACCGGCCTGCAGGTGTCGCCGATCGGCCTGGGCTGTTCCGGCTTCTGGGGCCACCGCCGCTTCGCCGAAAGCGACGCCGCCGCCGTGGTCGAACACGCGCTGGCGCAGGGCGTGAACCTGCTCGACACCGGCCACAACTATTCGGGCTTCCATGCCGAACCGCGCCTGGGCCGCATCCTGCGCCCGCTGCTGGCGCGCGTGCCGCGTGAGTCGCTGGTGGTGTCCAGCAAGGGCGGCACGCTGACCGGCCAGGCCGGCATCAGCGGCGCCGAACAGCGCGATTTCTCCGCCGCGGCGATCACCGCCAGCTGCGAGGCCTCGCTGCGCAACCTCGGCCTGGAGTATCTGGACATCTACCAGCTGCACGGCGCCAGCGAGCACGACATCAACGATGAGCTGCTGGCCGCGCTGCAGCGCCTGCGCGAGCGCGGGCTGATCCGCCACACCGGCATCAATACCCATTCGGCCAGCACGCTGCGCTGGATGATCGAGCACCCCGAGGCCTTCGACGTGGTGCTGCTCGACTACAACGCCCTGCAGCAGGACCGCGAGCCTCTGATCGACCAGCTGCACGCGGCGGGCATCGGCGTGCTGGCCGGGACCGTGCTCGCACAGGGCCACCTGCTGCCAGCCCGTCCGCGCCTGCCACGGCTGGCCGACGCCTGGTACCTCGCGCGGACCTGGCTGAAGCCGAGCAGCCGCGCCCTGATGCACAGCGCCCGCGCGATGCGCCGCGCGGTGGCCTCGGTACACAGCCAGCACCCGGCCCAGACCGCCTTTGCCTACGTGCTGCAGCACCCCGGCGTGGCCAGCGGCATCCTTGGCACCACCCGCGTTTCCAGCCTGGACCAGGTGCTGCGGACCCACGTGCAGGCGCTGCAGGGAGCCGAGCGGCAGCGGCTGGTGGCGGCCTTCGGCGATGGCAGCGGCTCGCCCAGTCACTGACGCTTAACCCGCGGCGCCCGCAGTTGCGGCAGTCTGGGGGCCATGAAGAAGCTCATCGGCATCCTGGTTGCCCTCGTCCTGGCCGTCGTCGCCTGGTGGTTCAGCGGTCCGTACCTGGCCGTGCATGGCCTGTCCAGGGCGATTGAACAGCGCGATACCGCGCGCCTGGAGCGCCACGTGGACTTCCCGCGCGTACGCAGCAGCCTGCGCGCCCAGCTCAACGACTACCTGGTGCGGCAGGCCGGGCCGGACGTGGCGTCCAGCCCGTTTGGCGCGCTGCTGTACGGGCTGGGTGACCAGCTGGGTGGCGCGGCGGTGGACACCATGGTCACGCCGACCGGCATCGGCGCGATGCTGCAGGGCCATGTGCTGTGGAAGCGTGGCCGCAACGAACTGCAGGGCAGCGATACGTTCGGCGCGACCGAACCGGCGCGGCCGTTGAAAAACGCCGAACATCATTTTGAAGCGCTGGACCGTTTCGTGGTGGACGTCCAGCGCGGCCCCGGCGATCCGCCGATGAGAGTGGTGCTGGAACCGCAGGGCCTGCGCTGGAAGGTGGTGGACCTGCAGCTGGGGATGTCGGGCAGCCCGTAGCTCCTTGCCGCTGCGCTCGCCGGGCATGGCCCGGCGCTACCGGACGCGGGCGGCCGTAACGCGCGCCGCTGCGCTAGCCGGGCATGGCCCGGCGCTACCGGACGCGGGCGGCCGTAACGCGCCCTGCTGCGCTCGCCGGGCATGGCCCGGCGCTACCGGATGCGGGCGGCCGTAACGCGCCCCGCTGCGCTCGCCGGGCATGGCCCGGCACTACCGGACGCGGGCGGCCGTAACGCGCCCCGCAGCGCTCGCCGGGCATGGCCCTTCGCTACCGGGCGCGGGCGGCCGTAACGCGCCCCGCTGCGCTCGCCGGGCATGGCCCGGCGCTACCGGATGCGGGCGGCCGTGGTAGCGCCGGGCCATGCCCGGCGTCCCTGTCAGCGCTCAGGTGGACGCCCACCTTGGTGGGCGCGGCTGCGCCGCGATGCCAACCGAGGTTGGCAACTACCCTTCGTTGGCAACGCCGTGCGGGACGTGGCCGGCGGCCACGTGTTCGCGGGCGCTGTCGATGTTGTGCTGCGAATCATCGAAGAAGATGTCAGCGCCAAAGGCCTGCAGGAACGGGCCCTTGTGGCGGCCACCGAGGAACAGGGCCTCGTCCAGGCGCACGCCCCACTCGCGCAGGGTACGGATCACCCGCTCGTGCGCCGGCGCAGACCGCGCGGTCACCAGCGCGGTGCGGATCGGGGCGCTGTCGCCGACCGGGAACACTTCCTGCAAGGTATGCAGGGCCGACAGGAAACCGCGGAACGGGCCACCACTGAGGGCCTCGCGGGCGCGCTCGCGTTCATGGCGGCCAAATGCTTCAACCCCCTGCTCGCGCGAAATGCGCTCGCTCTCGTCACCGAAGATCACCGCATCACCATCGAAGGCGATGCGCAGCTGGCCGGCCGGGCGCCCCATGTCGATCTGGTCGGCGGCGGCCGCGGCGGTCTCGCCCGGCGGCTTGGGCAGGATGGTCGCCGCCGCAATGCCATGGCGCAGCGCACTGCGCACCGATTCGGGGTTCGCCGACAGGAACAGGTCGGTGCCGAACGGCTTCACGTAGGGCCAGGTAGGCTCACCGGCGGTGAAGGTCGCGCGGATGATGCCCAGCCCGTAATGCTGGATGGAATTGAAGATGCGCAGGCCGGTGTCGGCCGAGTTGCGCGACAGCAGGATCACCTCGACGCGCGGGTTTTCCGGGCTGGCGCCCTGGTTCAGTGCCAGCAGCTTGCGCACCACCGGGAACGCCACGCCAGGGCCGAGGATGTCGTCCTCGTGCTGGCGCTGGTACTCGGCGTACGCCGCCACGCCGTCACTCTCGAAAAGCGCATGGCTTTCTTCCAGATCGAACAGCGCGCGCGAGGTCACCGCGACGGTCAGCAGACGGGGGGAGTTGTCGCCCATCGGTGGGGGTCCTTCAAGCGATCGGCGGGGGCCGGCAGCGTATTGTCGTCAAAAAACGAACTGTTCGCTCAGGATCCGGTCTTCCAGGTTGTGTTCGGGGTCGAACAGCAGGGTGACCCGGTGCTCCTTCGACTCGCGGATGGTCACTTCCACCACGTCGCGGGTCTCGTGCGAATCGGCGGTGACGCTGACCGGGCGCTTGTAGGGGTCGAGCACGCGGAAGCGCACTTCGGTGTCGGCCTTGAGGATGGCACCACGCCAGCGCCGCGGCCGGTACGGGGCCAACGGCGTCAGTGCGATGGTGTGCGAACCCAGCGGCAGCACGGGCCCGTGCGCCGAATAGTTGTAGGCGGTGCTGCCGGCCGGGGTGGCCACCAGCACGCCATCGCCGATCAGCTCGGCCACCCGCTCCTGGCCATTGAGGTCGATGCCGATGTGCGCCGCCTGGCGGGTCTGCCGCAGCAGCGAGACATCGTTGTAGGCCAACGAACCCGTGCTCGCCCCGGACTCGGTCAGCGCCACCATTTCCAGCGGCCGGAGGTTGGCCGGCTCGGCGCGGGCGATGCGCGCGACCACGTCATCCTCGGCGCGGTACTGGTTCATCAGGAAGCCGACGGTGCCCAGTTTCATGCCGAACACCGGCTTGCCCAGACGGCCGTGCCGGTGCAGCGTCTGCAGCATGAAGCCGTCGCCGCCCAGCGGGCACAGCACATCGGCCTGGTCGGGCGCGTGGTCGCCATAGCGGGCAAGCATCGCCGCGCGGGCCATCTGTGCTGCTTCGGTGGTGCTGGCCAGGAAAGCGATGCGGGGGGTGTCGCTCATCGGTGGATCCGGGGGGAAGGCATGAGGGAGAGCATAACCGAGCGCCGTTGCGCTCGCCGGGCGTGGCCCAGCGCTACCTGGAACCCCGCGCCCCGGTAGCGCCGGGCCATGCCCGGCGAACGGCAGACCCACAACGCAGAACGGCCCCGCTTTCGCGGGGCCGCTCCGTTTCACGCTCACCGGGCGAGGTCCGGCGTTACATCACTTACGCACCGTGCGCTGCCATCTGGCCCAGGCGTTGCACTGCGACCGAAACGGTCGGGTAGTCCAGGGTCTTCTGCTCAGCCAGTTCGGCCAGCATCGACAGGGTGAACCGCAGACTGCTGTCGTCACGACCGATCCAGCTGGCGACCTTGGCTTCCGCACTGCTGCCCTTGGTGCCCAGCACCTGGCCGGCCAGGTTGCGGTGGTGCGCGGCCAGTTCGTCACGCAGCACGCCACGGGCAACCGCGTGCCAGCGGCCGTTGACCTCCAGCGCGTCGATCTGCTCGAACAGCCACGGCAGCTGCAGGGCATCGCCCAGGCGGAAGTGGACCTTCGACACGTCCACCGGCTTCAGCTTGCGGGTGCGGGCCAGTTCGATGATGTCAAACGCCGGCTCCAGGAAGTGCAGTTCGGCCAGCTGCTGGGCCAGCGCGGACGGCAGGCCCTTCTCCTTCCACTGGGCCACCAGGGCTTCGTAGGTCGGACGCTGCGAATCCGGCAGCACGCCCGAAGCAACGCGGATGTCGTTGAACGGACCCTGGTAGCGGTTGACCGCCTCGGTGATGCCCGGCATCGGGCCCGGGCGCGACAGCAGCCAGCGCACGAACGAACGCTGCAGCTTCCAGATCACTTCCAGTGCGTCGATCTGCACCGACTCCGGCAGGGTGCCGTCGAGGGCGTCGATCTGCGCCCACAGCGCGCGGGCATCCAGCGTTTCGCGGCTGATGGTGTACGCCTTGGCGACCTCGGCGATGGTGCGGCCGGTATCTTCCTGCATGCGCATCAGGAAGGTGGCGCCCATGCGGTTGATGGTCTGGTTGGTCACGGCCGTGGCGATGATTTCGCGCTTCAGGCGGTGACGCTCCATCGCGTCGGCGTACTTCTTCTGCAGCGGGGTCGGGAAGTAGCGCTGCAGTTCCTTGGACAGGTACGGATCTTCCGGGATGTCCGAATCCAGCAGCTGGGCGAACGCCACCAGCTTCGAATAGGACAGCAGCACCGACAGTTCCGGACGGGTCAGGCCCTGGCCGCGTGCCTTGCGCTGCGACAGCTCGGCATCGGACGGCAGGAACTCGATCTGGCGATCGAGCAGGCCCTGCTGTTCCAGGGTGCGGATGAAGTGCTGCTTGGAACCCAGGCGCTTGACCGCCATCCGCTCCATCAGGCTCAGGGCCTGGTTCTGGCGGTAGTTGTCGTTGAGCACAAGGTCGGCGACCTCGTCGGTCATCGACGCCAGCAGCTTGTTGCGCTGCTCGACGGTCAGCTTCTTGGCGCGCACCACATCGTTGAGCAGGATCTTGATGTTGACTTCATGGTCGGAGGTGTCGACACCGGCCGAGTTGTCAATGAAGTCGGTGTTGAGCAGCACGCCGGCCTGGGCGGCTTCGATGCGGCCAAGCTGGGTCATGCCCAGGTTGCCACCCTCGCCCACCACCTTGCAGCGCAGCTCGCCACCGTTGACGCGCAGGGCGTTGTTGGCGCGGTCGCCGACATCGCTGTGCTGCTCGCTGGCGGCCTTGACGTAGGTACCGATGCCGCCGTTCCACAGCAGGTCGACCGGCGCCTTCAGGATCGCGCTCATCAGGTCGTTCGGCGACATCGACCTGACGTTCTCGTCCAGGCCCAGCGCCTCACGCACCTGCGGGGTGATCTCGATCGACTTCACGGTGCGCGGGAAGATGCCGCCGCCCTTGCTGATCAGCTTGGCATCGTAGTCCGCCCAGCTCGAACGCGGCACGGTGAACATGCGCTCACGCTCGACGAACGAGGTGGCCGCATCCGGGTTCGGGTCCAGGAAGATGTGGCGGTGGTCGAACGCAGCGACCAGGCGGATGTGGCGCGAGAGCAGCATGCCGTTGCCGAACACGTCGCCGGACATGTCGCCCACGCCGACGGCGGTGAAGTCCTGGCTCTGGCTGTCACGGCCCAGTGCACGGAAGTGGCGCTTGACCGATTCCCACGCACCGCGGGCGGTGATGCCCATGCCCTTGTGGTCGTAGCCGACCGAACCGCCGGAGGCGAACGCATCGCCCATCCAGAAGCCGTGCGCGATGGCCAGGCCGTTGGCGATGTCGGAGAAGGTCGCGGTGCCCTTGTCGGCCGCCACCACCAGATACGGATCGTCCATGTCGTGGCGTACGACATCCACCGGCGGCACGATCCTGTCGTTGACGATGTTGTCGGTGATGTCCAGCAGGCCCTGGATGAACAGCTTGTAGCAGGCCACGCCGTTGGCGAACACCGCATCACGGTCACCGTTCACCGGCGGGGTCTTGGCGAAGAAGCCGCCCTTCGCGCCGACCGGCACGATGACGGTGTTCTTGACCATCTGCGCCTTGACCAGGCCCAGCACCTCGGTGCGGAAGTCTTCGCGACGGTCCGACCAGCGCAGGCCGCCACGGGCCACGGCGCCGAAGCGCAGGTGGGTACCTTCCACGCGCGGGCCGTAGACGAAGATTTCGCGGTACGGGCGCGGCTTCGGCAGGTCCGGCACCAGGGCCGAATCGAACTTGAAGCTGATGACATGGCCGTGCTGGCCGTTGGCATCGGTCTGGTAGTAGCTGGTACGCAGGGTCGCGTCGATCACGCCCATGAACGAGCGCAGGATGCGGTCCTCGTCCAGGCTGGACACGCGGTCCATCAGCTTCAGCAGCGCTTCGCGCGCGGCCTGCATCTGCGCATCGCGGCCACCCTTGCGGGCGTCGACCACGGTCTTCAGCACCTTCAGGGTGGCGTCGTCGCCAGCGGCCAGCACATCGAAGTGGGCCTTCAGCTGGGCCTGGCCGGTCGCGATGTCGTCCTTGCTCTCGTGGCCGGTGGCCGGGTCGAAGCGGGCTTCGAACAGTTCCACCAGCAGGCGGGCCAGCAGCGGGTAACGCGAGAAGGTGCCTTCCACGTAGGCCTGCGAGAACGGCACGCCGGTCTGCAGCAGGTACTTGCAGTAGCCACGCAGCATGGCGACCTGGCGCCAGTGCAGGCCGGCGGCCAGCACCAGGCGGTTGAAGCCATCGTTCTCGGCATCGCCGTGCCAGACGCGGGCGAAGGTCTCGCCGAAGGCTTCATCGACGCGGCCGGCATCGATGGCACCAGCGGTCGATTCGACCTCGAAGTCCTGCACGTACACCGGGGCGTTGTCGACCGACAGGCGGTACGGACGCTCGGCGATCACGCGCAGGCCCATGTTTTCCATCATCGGCAGCGCGTCCGACAGCGGGATGTCATCCAGCTGGCGGTACAGCTTCAGGCGCAGGCCATCGCCGCTTTCGCGCGGCACGGCCTGCAGGCTCAGGCGCAGATCGTCCGGGCCGGTCAGGGCATCGAGCTGGCTGACATCGTTGGCGGCAACGGCGGTGCTGTTGTCTTCGATGTAGCCGGCCGGCAGCGCCTTGCCGATGCGGGCGGCGATGCGCAGGCCTTCGGTCTCGCCATGGCGGGTGACCAGCGCTTCACGCAGGTCGTCCTGCCAGTTGCGCAGCACCTGGGCCAGCTTCTGCTCCAGTTCGGCGGTATCGACGTCGAGCATCTCGCCCGGCTTCGGGCGCACGATCAGGTGCACCTGGGCCAGCGGCGATTCGCCCAGCACGACCGAGCTGTCGACGTACTCACCGTGCAGCGCTTCCTTCAGCATCGCTTCGATGCGCAGGCGCACGTCGGTGTTGAAGCGTTCGCGCGGCAGATAGACCAGCGCGGAAATGAAACGGCTGTACTTGTCGCGGCGCAGGAACAGGCGGCTGCGCACGCGCTCCTGCAGGCCCAGCACGCCCATGGCGGTGCGGAACAGTTCGTCCTCGCTGGACTGGAACAGTTCTTCGCGCGGCAGGGTTTCCAGGATATGGCGCAGCGCCTTGCCGCTGTGGCTGGCCGGGGCCAGGCCGGACTGCGTCATCACGTATTCGTGGCGCTGGCGCACCAGCGGGATTTCCCACGGGCGACGGTTGTAGGCGCTGGAGGTGAACAGGCCGAGGAAGCGCTGCTCGCCGATGATCCTGCCCTTGGCGTCGAATTCCAGCACGCCGATGTAATCCATGTAGCCGGCGCGGTGCACGCGGGAACGGGCATTGGTCTTGGTCAGGATCAGCGCGTCCTTCAGCCCGGACGTGGTGTTCAGGCCCTGCGCGGCCAGGGTCTTTACCGGACGTGCGGCGGACTTGTCCTTGCCGCGCATCAGGCCCAGGCCGGTGTCGTTCAGCGGCGCCAGCACGTCTTCCTTGCCCTGCTTCTCAACGCGGTATTCGCGGTAGCCGAAGAAGGTGAAGTGGTTGTCGGCGGCCCAGCGCAGGAACTGCTGTGCTTCGGCACGCGAGGCATCGTCGACCGGCAGCGTGCGGCTGCCCAGGTCGTCGGCCAGCGCCAGCGCCTTGTCCTTCATCGGCTGCCAGTCGCGCACGATGGCGCGCACTTCATCCAGCGCCTTGTTGATGGCCTGCTCGATGGCGGCCATGGCTTCGGCCGGCTGGCGGTCGATCTCCATCAGCATCACCGACTCGGCATCGCCCTCGCCGACCTTGGCCAGCTTGCCGGCCTTGTCGCGGGTGAAGCGCAGCACCGGGTGTCCCAGCACGTGCACGCCGACGCCCTGCTCGGCCAGCGACATGGTCACGGTGTCGACCAGGAACGGCATGTCGTCGTTGATGATCTGCAGCACGGTGTGCGGCGATTCCCAACCATTGGCCTTGGCGGTGGGGTTGAACACGCGCACGTTGGCCTTGCCGGCCTTGCGTGCACGGGCGAACTCCAGGGTGTCTGCCGCCAGCGCCGCCCACTCTTCAGCGGTGTGGTGCGGGAACTCGTCCGACTCCATGCGCTTGTAGAACGCGGATGCGAATGCCACTGCCTCGGCCTGCGCGGCCGCGGGGTAACGCTTGCGCAAGGCCGTGTACACCGGCTCCAGGGAGAAACCAGCGGTCACTGCGACCTCCGACTCAGCTGGCTTGGTCTTGTTTTTCACGGTCTTGGCTGCGGTTTTTTGCGGTTTCATGGCAGAGCGAGGCGCTTGCTCAGTTGGGAAAATGAAATTGTAGCCCTGTTGCAGGAAAAGGCCTTGCTGCAGGACGGAATAATGAAATGCCGGGTTTGCTGCGGTTTAGACGCCTATTCATTTCGCACGGGTATGGCGTCCACCACCGGCATCGCGTTACCGACAGGATCGGCAAACCGTGTTACCGGAATGAGCGCGCACGACGCCCGATATCAGGACGGACAGGACCATTGGCACAATTCCACAATCCTGAACTGGACGGTATAGTCCACTGCGTGAACCCGGCCTACCTCCCCGCTGCCCTGGATGCGCGCGATCAGCGCGTGTTCGATGCCGTGCGCGAACTGCTGGCCCACCAGGGCATGCAGATCAGCATGGATGCGGTTGCCCAGCACGCCGGCTGCTCCAAACAGACGCTCTATTCGCGCTACGGCAGCAAGCAGGGTCTGCTGCGGCGGGTGATGCAGCGCCACGTCGGCCACGCCACCGGGGCCATGGTCCGTGCACTCCGCACTGACGACCTGCGTGCCAGCCTTCTGCAGTTCGCCATCGAGTTCCTGGAGCATTTCAACCAGCCGCACGTGGGACAGGCCTGCCGGGTGATTGCTGCGGATGCCGCGCAGTTCCCCGAAGAGGCGCGTACGCTGTACCGGCACGGTGCCGGCGCCTTGACGCTTCATCTTGCTGAATGGATTGAAACCGTTTGCATGCGTGGCCAGCTCCGGCATGACGACCCGCACTTCATGGCCGAACTGCTGCTGAGCATGATCGCCGGTCAGGATTTCGACAAACAGCGTTTCCATACCCCCCATCGCGATGACGCGCAGCTGCGTCGGCGCTGGGCAGAATTCTCGGTCGACAGCTTCCTGCGCGCGTTCGCGCCAACGCCGTCGCCGGCCCCCACTACAAACCAACCCCGGAGTTCCTCCTGATGACCGCCCCACTCCGCACCCTTGCCTTGACGTGCGCCGTTGCTGTCGCGCTGGCCGCCTGCAAGAAGCCGGAACAGCAGACGCCCCCGCCGCCGGAGGTGGGCGTGATCGACGCCAAGCCGCAGACCCTGCCGCTGCAGCGTGAGCTGGTCGGCCGCCTGTCGCCGTTCCGCAGCGCCGACGTGCGTGCGCGCGTGCCGGGCGTGCTGCTCAAGCGCGTCTACCAGGAAGGGAGCGAGGTCAAGCAGGGCCAGACCCTGTTCCTGATCGATCCGGCGCCGCTCCGCGCCAGCCTCAACGCCTCCGAAGCGCAGCTGGCCTCGGCCCGCGCGACCTATGCCAACGCCAAGGTCGCCGCCGACCGCGCCCGCTCGCTGGCGCCGCAGCAGTACGTGTCCAAGTCCGACCTGGACAGCGCAGAAGCCGCCGAGCGCACCGCGCTGGCTGCGGTGAAGCAGGCCGAAGCTTCGGTCACCTCCTCGCGCATCAGCCTGGGCTATTCCGAAGTGACCTCGCCGATCAGTGGCGTGGCCAACAAGCAGCAGGTCACCGAAGGTGCCCTGGTCGGCCAGGGTGACGTGACCCTGCTGACCACCGTGGACCAGCTGGACCCGCTGTACGTGAACTTCTCGCTGAGCGTTGACGAGCTGAGCCAGCTGCGCGCGCAGCAGGCCCGTGGCGCCCTGGCCCTGTCCGGCGACGGCAAGGCCACCGTCAACGTCAAGCTGTCCGACGGCACCGCCTACGGCGAAGCCGGCACGCTGGACTTCTCCTCGACGACGGTCGACCCGGCCACCGGCGCGGTTTCGCTGCGCGCGGTGCTGCCGAACCCGCAGAAGATCCTGCTGCCGGGTGCCTTCGTCAGCTTCCAGGCCAACCTGGGCGAGCGCAACAACGCCTTCCTGATCCCGCAGCAGGCCCTGCAGCGTGACAGCGCCGGCGGCTTCGTGATGGTGGTCGGCGCCGACGGCAAGGTCGTGCGCAAGAACGTGAAGACCGAAGGCGCACAGGGTGGCAACTGGATGGTCAGCGACGGCCTGGCCGCCGGTGACAAGGTCGTGGTGGCAGGCGTGCAGAAGGTCAAGGAAGGGGCGCCGGCCACAGCCAAGCCCTGGACCCCGGGCCAGGATGCCAACGGCCAGCCCGCCGCCGGCGGTGCATCCCCGGCCGCCGCCGCTGCAGGCGGTGCCGACAAGGCGCCGGCCACGCCCGATTCGGCCGACAAGGCCGAGCCGGCCGCCACCGAATCGAACAAGCAGTAACGGGAACCTTCCGTCATGCCTAAATTTTTCATCGAACATCCAGTCTTCGCCTGGGTGGTTGCGATCCTGATCTCGCTCAGCGGCGTGATCGCGATCCTCAACCTCGGCGTCGAGTCCTATCCCAACATCGCCCCGCCGCAGGTGACCGTCTCGGCCACCTACCCCGGCGCGAGCGCGGACACCACTGAAAAGTCGGTCACCCAGGTGATCGAGCAGCAGCTGACCGGTATCGATCACCTGCTGTACTTCAGCTCGTCCTCGTCCTCCAACGGCCGTGCGCAGATCACCCTGACCTTCGAGACCGGTACAGATCCGGACATCGCCCAGGTGCAGGTGCAGAACAAGGTGTCGCTGGCCACGCCGCGACTGCCTTCGGAAGTCACCCAGCAGGGCGTGGTGGTGGCCAAGGCCAACGCCGGCTTCCTGATGGTGGTCGGCCTGCGTTCGGACACCGGCACGATCAGCCGTGACGCCCTGAACGACATCGTCGGCTCGCGCGTGCTCGACCAGGTCTCGCGTATCCCCGGCGTCGGCAGCACCCAGCAGTTCGGTTCCGAGTACGCCATGAACATCTGGCTGAACCCGGAGAAGATGCAGGGCTACGGCCTGTCGGCCAGCGAAGTGCTGGCTGCCGTGCGCGCGCAGAACGTGCAGTTCGCGGCCGGTTCGCTGGGTTCGGATCCCTCGCCGGACGGCCACTTCACCGCCACCGTCTCGGCCGAGGGCCGCTTCAGCTCGCCGGAAGAGTTCGAGAACATCATCCTGCGCGCCAACGCCAACGGCTCGCGCGTGCTGCTCAAGGACATCGCCCGCGTCGCCTTCGGTGCCAACAACTACGGCTTCGATACCCAGTACAACGGCCAGGCCGCCGGTGCCTTCGCCATCCAGCTGCTGCCGGGCGCCAACGCCCTGAACGTGGCCGATGCCGTGCGCGCCAAGATGGACGAGCTGCAGCCGAGCTTCCCGGCCGGCGTCAGCTGGTTCTCGCCGTACGACAGCACCACCTTCGTCAAGATCTCCATCGAGGAAGTGGTCAAGACGCTGTTCGAAGCGGTGTTGCTGGTGTTCCTGGTGATGCTGATCTTCCTGCAGAACTTCCGCGCGACGATCATCCCCACCCTGGTCATCCCGGTGGCCCTGCTGGGTACGTTCCTGGGCATGTGGCTGATCGGCTTCACCATCAACCAGCTGACCCTGTTTGCGATGGTGCTGGCGATCGGCATCGTGGTCGATGACGCGATCGTGGTGATCGAGAACGTCGAACGCATCATGACCGAGGAGGGCCTGGCGCCGAAGCCGGCCACGCAGAAGGCGATGACCCAGATCACCGGCGCGGTGGTGGCGATCACCGTCGTGCTGGCCGCGGTATTCATCCCCTCGGCCCTGCAGGGCGGTGCGGCCGGTGAGATCTACAAGCAGTTCGCGCTGACCATCGCCATCTCGATGGCGTTCTCCGCGTTCCTGGCGCTGGGCTTCACCCCGGCCCTGTGCGCGACGTTCCTGAAGCCGACCCACAACGACAACCCGAACATCGTCTACCGTACCTTCAACAAGTACTACGACAAGATCAGCGGGACCTACGTCGGCCACATCACCTCGGCGGTGAAGCACGCGCCGCGCTGGATGATCCTGGCGGTGGTGCTGACCGCGCTGTGCGGCTTCCTGTTCACCCGCATGCCGGGGAGCTTCCTGCCTGAAGAAGACCAGGGCTACGCACTGGCCATCGTGCAGCTGCCGCCGGGCTCGACCAAGGGCCAGACCAACGAAGTCTTCTCGCAGATGCGCGGCATCCTGAAGGACCAGGAAGGCTACGAAGGCCTGATGCAGATCGCGGGCTTCAGCTTCGTCGGTTCCGGCGAGAACGTCGGCATGGGCTTCATCCGCCTCAAGCCGTGGGACGAACGCAAGGTCACCGTGCCCGAGTTCATCCAGAACATGAACGGCGCGTTCTATGGCATCAAGGAAGCGCAGATCTTCGTGGTCAACCTGCCGACCGTGCAGGGCCTGGGCCAGTTCGGCGGCTTCGACATGTGGCTGCAGGACCGTGGCGGCCAGGGCTACGAACAGCTCACCCAGGCGCGCAACATCCTGCTGGGCAAGGCTGCGCAGGAAAGCGACAAGCTGGCCGGCGTGCGCCCGAACGGCCTGGAGAACGCCCCGCAGCTGGCGCTGCATGTCGATCGCGTGCAGGCGCAGTCGATGGGCATGTCGGTGTCGGACGTGTACAGCACCATCCAGTTGATGCTGGCCCCGGTGTACGTCAACGACTTCTTCTACCAGGGCCGCATCAAACGCGTGACCATGCAGGCCGACGCGCCGTACCGCACCGGCCAGGAATCGCTGAAGAGCTTCTACAGCCCCTCCAGCCTGACCACCAATGCCGACGGCACCAACGCCATGATCCCGTTGAGCACGGTGGTCAAGTCGGAATGGGTGTCGGCCCCGCCTTCGCTGAGCCGCTACAACGGTTACTCGGCCATCAACATCGTCGGCTCGCAGGCCCCGGGCAAGAGCTCGGGTGAAGCGATGACCGCGATGGAAGACATCGTCACCAACGACCTGCCGGCCGGTTACGGCTATGACTGGTCGGGCATGTCCTACCAGGAAATCCTGGCGGGCAACGCGGCGACGCTGCTGCTGGTGCTGTCGGTGGTGGTGGTGTTCCTCTGCCTGGCCGCACTGTATGAAAGCTGGTCGATCCCGGTGGCGGTGCTGCTGGTCGTGCCGCTGGGCGTGCTGGGTGCCATCGGCCTGTCGATGATCCGCGGCCTGCCCAATGACATCTTCTTCAAGATCGGCATGATCACGGTGATCGGCCTGGCCGCGAAGAACGCGATCCTGATCGTGGAGTTCGCGGTGGAGCAGCGTGCAGCGGGCAAGACCCTGCGCAATGCGACGATCGAAGCGGCCCGCCTGCGTTTCCGCCCGATCCTGATGACCTCGTTCGCGTTCATCATGGGCGTGATCCCGATGGCCATCTCCACCGGCGCTGGCGCAAACTCCCGCCACGCCATCGGTACCGGCGTGATCGGCGGCATGCTGTTCGCCACCCTGCTGGGCCTGCTGATGATTCCGGTGTTCTTCGTTGTCGTGCGCCGCATGCTGGGCGACAAGCTGGATGAACCCTCCAAAGAGTTCATGGAGCGCCAGCGCGACGCGGAAGCCGCACACCGTCCGGATCGTTGATCGGGCGGCAGGTTGAAATGAAAAGGCCCCGGAGCGATCCGGGGCCTTTTTTCGTTGGAGATTCCTGTAGCGCCGAGCCCATGCTCGGCTGCTTTTGCTTCCTGTAGAGCCGAGCCCATGCTCGGCTGCTCTTAGCGGAGCCGAGCATGGGCTCGGCTCTACAGGAAGCCCACGCCACGGCGCATCCACGCATGGCGTGGATCTACTGGCCGCGAAAGCCAAGCATGGGCTCGGCTCTACAGGAAGCTCCAACCCGTCAGCGCACCAGCGCGATCACCGCACACAGCACCACGATCACCAGCGCCACCCACTGCATCGGCACGAAGAAGAAATGATGCGGCGCCGCCTCGCCCTTCTGTCGCGGCGCGCGGTTCAGCCACAGGCCCAGCAGCACATTCACGCCCGCGCCGATGCCACCGCCCAGCAGCACCTGCTGCAGCGGGATGTTGCCCTTCGGGCCGTCATGCGGGAAGAAATACGCCAGCAGCAGGATCACCGCGATCGGAGTCACCAGCGTCATGAATCCCCAACCGCGATAGATCATCGTGCAGTGCCTTGCAAAGAGGGGCTGCATTGTAGCGGGGCAAGCGCGCGCGATCACATTCTGTAGAGCCGAGCCCATGCTCGGCTGGTTGTACGGGAGCCGAGCATGGGCTCGGCTCTACACATATCCAATGCCACGGCACATCTACATCCATCGGCTGCGCCGCCATTGCGGCGGCGCGCCCGCTCGAACTCAGCGCAGGCCCGTCTCGTTGCGGGCAATCACCAGGCGCTGGATCTCCGAGGTACCTTCGTAGATCTCGGTGATCTTGGCATCACGGAAGTAACGCTCCAGCGGCATTTCCTTGGAATAGCCCATGCCGCCGTGGATCTGCACGGCCTGGTGGGTGATCCACATCGCCGCTTCCGAGGCAGTCAGCTTGGCGATGGCCGCTTCGTTGCTGAAGCGCTTGCCCTCGCCCTTCACCCACGCCGCGCGCAGGGTCAGCAGCAGGGCGGCGTCCAGCTTGCACTTCATGTCGGCGATCTTCGCCTGGGTCATCTGGAAGGTACCGATGGCGGCGCCGAAGGCCTTGCGGTCCTTCACGTATTCCAGGGTCGCTTCATAGGCGGCGCGGGCAATGCCGATGGCCTGCGAGGCGATGCCGATGCGACCGGCATCGAGCACGCCCATGGCGATCTTGAAGCCCTCGCCTTCCTGGCCGAGCACGTCGTCAGCCAGGGCCACGTAGTCGTTGAACTCGATCTCGCAGGTGGCCGAGGCACGGATGCCCAGCTTCGGCTCGGTCTTGCCGCGGCCGAAGCCGGCGTTGTCGGTGTCGATCAGGAACGCGGTGATGCCGCGCGCGCCCTTGTCCGGCTCGCTCATCGCGAACAGCACGATGTACTTGGCCACCGGGCCGGAGGTGATCCAGCTCTTCTTGCCATTTATGACGTAGGTGCCGTCGGCCTGCTTGACCGCGCGGCAGCGCATGGCCGTGGCATCCGAACCGGACTGCGGCTCGGTCAGGGCGAACGCCCCGATGGCCTCGCCTTCCGCGATGGCGCGCACGTACTTCTGCTTCTGCGCCTCGCTGCCATGGGTCAGGATGCCGTTGCAGAACAGCGAATTGTTGACCGACATGATGGTCGAGTGCGCAGCATCACCAGCGGCGACCTCCACCATCGCCAGCACGTAGGCCACCGGGTCCATGCCCGCGCCGCCGTACTCGGTCGGCACTTCGATGCCCATCAGGCCGTTTTCGCCCAGCAGGCGGATGTTCTCGAGGGGGAATTCGCCGGTGCGGTCATGGTGCTCCGCGCTCGGGGCGATCTTCTCCTGCGCGATGCGCCGCGCCACGTCCTGCAGCATCAACTGCTCTTCAGTAAAGCTGAAATCCACAACACCCTCCCAGGTACATGATGATAGGGGCCACGCACAGCGCGCCCAGGTGGCTCGATTGTACCGGGGCCGGGCAACGGCGGATGACTTGCGGGGTGTTGCGGCTTGACCGGAACCGCTGCCGTCGGCGAATATATCTCTATATCGCGATAGGTAGATATTTATGGATCTGGAAGACTGGTCGACACGCCTGAAGGTGTTCGCCGACGCCACCCGCGTGCGCCTGCTGGCGCTGCTGGAACAGGAAGAGCTGACCGTGGCCGAGCTGTCGGCGATCACCCGGCTGGCGCAGCCGCGGGTGTCGACCCACCTGGCGCGCCTGAAGGAAGCCGGCCTGGTCCGCGACCGCCGTGCAGGCGTGTCGGCCTATTACCGCTTCGACGATGCCCAGCTGGACCCTGCGCAGCGCGCATTGTGGCACGCCTTGAGCAACGGAAGCGACGATCCGCTGCTGCGCCAGGACGCTGAACGCGTCGCTGCGGTGATGGCCAGCCGCGCCGCCGACCAGAACTGGGCCGACAGCGTCGCCGGCGACATGGAGCGTCACTATTCGCCGGGACGCACCTGGGAAGCCCTGGCCCGCACCGCGCTGCCGCTGCTGGAAACCGGCGACGTGCTCGACATCGCCTCCGGTGACGGCGTGCTGGCCGAACTGGTGGCACCGCACGCCAGCCGCTACGTCTGCATCGACACCAGCGCACGCGTGGTGGCCGCCGCCAGCGAGCGCCTGCGCCGCCTGCCCAATGTAGAGGTGCGCGAAGGCGACATGCACGCCCTGCCCTTCGGCGACGGCAGCTTCGACCTGGTGGTGCTGATGCACGCCCTGACCTACGCCAGCAAGCCGGCGCAGGCCGTGGCCGAATCGGCGCGCGTGCTGCGCCCGGGCGGCCGCCTGCTGCTGTGCAGCCTGGCCCGCCACGAGCACAAGGCCGCGGTGGAAGCCTATGGCCACGTCAACCTCGGCTTCAGCGACAAGGAGCTGCGCAGGTTCGTCGACAAGGCCGGCCTGCAGGTCTCCAGCCTGGAAACCGTGACCCGCGAAAAACGCCCGCCGCATTTCGAAGTCATCTCGCTGATCGCCAACAAGCCCTGAGGTCGCCGTGTCCGCCCTGCCCTGGCTGCATCCCGAACGTGCCCATGCCCTGCTTGCCGCCCTGCGCGAGCGCATCCTGATCATCGACGGTGCGATGGGCACGATGATCCAGCGCCATGACCTGCAGGAAGATGATTACCGCGGCCAGCGCTTCGCCGGCGGCTACGACCACGACCATGGCCCCGGTTGCGACCACGCCGCGCCGGAAGGCCACGACCTGAAGGGCAACAACGACCTGCTGCTGCTCACCCGGCCGGAGGTCATCGGCGATATCCACACCGCCTACCTGCAGGCCGGCGCGGACCTGGTGGAAACCAACACCTTCAACGCGACCTCGGTCAGCCAGGCCGACTACCACCTCGAACACCTGGTGTACGAGCTGAACAAGGCCGGCGCCGCTGTCGCCCGCGCCTGCTGCGATGCGGTCGAAGCGACCACGCCGGACAAGCCGCGCTTCGTCATCGGCGTGATCGGGCCGACCAGCCGCACCGCCTCGATCAGCCCCGACGTCAACGATCCCGGCTTCCGCAACACCAGTTTCGACGAGCTGCGCGACACCTACCGCGAAGCCATCGAAGGCCTGATAGATGGTGGCGCCGACACCCTGATGGTAGAGACCATCTTCGACACGCTCAATGCCAAGGCCGCGCTGTACGCGCTGGAAGAGGCCTTCGATGCGCGCGGCGCACGCCTGCCGGTGATGATCTCCGGCACCATCACCGATGCGTCCGGCCGCACCCTGTCGGGGCAGACCGCCGATGCCTTCCATGCCTCGCTGGCCCACGCACGCCCGCTGTCGATCGGCCTGAACTGCGCGCTGGGTGCCGATGCCATGCGCCCGCACGTGGAAACCCTGTCCCAGGTGGCCGACTGCCATGTCAGCGCACACCCCAACGCCGGCCTGCCCAATGCCTTCGGCGAGTACGACGAGACGCCCGGGGAAATGGCCGCTACCCTGCGCGGCTTCGCCGAGGATGGCCTGCTGAACCTCGTCGGTGGCTGCTGCGGGTCCACCCCGGACCATATCCGCGCCATCGCCGAGGCCGTGGCCGGCCTGCCGCCGCGCGCCCTGCCCGGTGCACAGGAGCAGCACGCCGCATGAGTACCCTGCCCTATACCCGCCTGTCCGGCCTGGAACCGCTGGTCATCACCCCGGACCTGCTGTTCGTCAATGTCGGCGAACGCACCAACGTCACCGGCAGCGCGCAGTTCCGCAAGCTCATCAAGGAAGGCCGCTACGAGGAAGCGGTGGACGTCGCGCGCCAGCAGGTGGCCAGCGGCGCGCAGATCCTCGACGTCAACATGGACGAAGGCCTGATCGATTCGGAAGCGGCGATGACCCGCTACCTCAACCTGATCATGTCCGAGCCGGACATCGCGCGCATCCCGGTGATGGTGGACTCGTCCAAGTGGAGCGTGATCGAGGCGGGCCTGAAATGCCTGCAGGGCAAGAGCGTGGTCAATTCGATCTCGCTGAAGGAAGGCGAGGCGCTGTTCCGCGAACACGCGCGCAAGGTGCTGCGCTATGGCGCGGCCGCGGTGGTGATGGCCTTCGATGAGGCCGGCCAGGCCGATACCTGTGCGCGCAAGGTCGAAATCTGCACGCGCGCCTACCGCATCCTCGTTGATGAAATCGGCTTCCCGCCGCAGGACATCATCTTCGACCCGAACATCTTCGCCGTCGCCACGGGTATCGAAGAGCACGACAACTATGCGGTCGACTTCATCGAAGCGACCCGCATCATCAAGCAGACCCTGCCGCACTGCCACGTATCGGGCGGCGTCTCCAACGTCTCGTTCTCGTTCCGCGGCAATGAAACGGTGCGCCAGGCCATCCATTCGGTGTTTCTGTACCACGCCATCGCCGCGGGCATGGACATGGGCATCGTCAACGCCGGCGCGATGCCGATCTACGATGAGCTGGAGCCGGAGCTGCGCGAGCGCGTGGAGGACGTGATCCTCAACCGCCGCAGCGATTCAACCGAGCGCCTGCTGGAGATAGCCGAGCGCTACAAGGGCAAGAAGGGCGCGGCCAGGACCGAAGACCTGGCCTGGCGCGAAAAGCCGGTTGCGCAGCGCCTGGCGCATGCGCTGGTGCACGGCCTGGATGCCTTCGTGGAAGAGGACACCGAGCTGGCCCGCCAGGCCTCCAGCCGCCCGCTGGACGTGATCGAAGGCCCATTGATGGACGGCATGAACGTGGTCGGCGACCTGTTCGGTGCCGGCAAGATGTTCCTGCCGCAGGTGGTGAAATCCGCGCGCGTGATGAAGAAGGCGGTGGCCTACCTGCTGCCCTACATCGAAGCCGAGAAGGCCCGCAGCGGCGACACCGCGCGCAGCAACGGCAAGATCATCATGGCCACGGTGAAGGGCGATGTGCACGACATCGGCAAGAATATCGTCGGCGTGGTCCTGGCCTGCAACAACTTCGAGGTTGTCGACCTGGGTGTGATGGTGCCGGCGCAGAAGATCCTCGATGCGGCGCGCGAACACCACGCGGACCTGATCGGCCTGTCCGGCCTGATCACCCCATCGCTGGAGGAAATGAGCCACGTCGCCCGCGAAATGGAGCGTCAGGGCTTCGACCTGCCGCTGCTGATCGGCGGTGCGACCACCTCGCGTGCGCATACCGCGCTGAAGATCGATCCGCATTACAAGGCGCCCACGGTGTGGGTGAAGGATGCCTCGCGCGCGGTCGGCGTGGCCCAATCGTTGATCTCGCGCGACCTGCGCGAGGCCTTCGTCGCCGCCAACGAAGCCGAGTATGCCGAGATCCGCACGCGCCACCGCAACCGTGGCGATGCCAAGCGCCTGGTCTCGCTGGAACACGCACGCGGGCAGAAGTTCCAGGGCGACTGGGCCAACTACACCCCGCCGGCTCCGAAGCAGCCGGGCCTGCACGTGTTCGATGATTACCCGCTGGCCGAACTGGTCGACTACATCGACTGGACACCGTTCTTCCAGGCCTGGGAACTGGCCGGCAAGTACCCGGCCATCCTCACCGACGAGATCGTCGGCACCCAGGCCAGCGAGCTGTACCGCGACGCACGCGCGATGCTCGACCGCATCGTCGGCGAGAAGTGGCTGCAGGCCAAGGCCGTGTTCGGCCTGTGGCCGGCCAACAACGTCGGCGACGACGTGCGCGTGCAGCACCCACAGGGCGAGACCACCCTGCACTTCCTGCGCCAGCAGGTGGACAAGCCGGCCGAGCGCCCCGATTTCTGCCTGGCCGACTTCATCGCCCCGGCCGACAGTGGCCAGCAAGACTGGATCGGCGCCTTCGCGGTAACCGCCGGCATCGGCATCGATGCCCACGTCGCGCGCTTCGAGGCCGACCATGACGACTACAACGCGATCCTGCTGAAGGCCCTGGCCGACCGCTTCGCCGAAGCGCTGGCCGAGCGCCTGCACCAGCGCGTACGCACGGAGTTCTGGGGTTACGACCACGCCGAGACGCTGGACAACGAGGCGCTGATCGACGAGCAGTACCGCGGCATCCGCCCGGCCCCGGGCTACCCGGCCTGCCCCGAGCACAGCGAGAAACGCCGCCTGTTCGACCTGCTGCAGGCCGAAGCGAACGCCGGCATGGAGCTGACCGAGAGCTTCGCGATGCTGCCCACCGCTGCGGTGTCGGGCTACTACTTCAGCCACCCGCAGAGCCAGTACTTCGTGGTCGGCCGCCTCAGCCGCCAACAGGTGAGCGACTACGCGCGCCGCAAGGGCGTCGACCGCGCCCAAGCCGAGCGCTGGCTGGCCCCCAACCTCGACTACGACCCCGAATGAGGCGGTAGCGCCGGACCATGCCCGGCGTCATCTCCCGTCCGCCGGGCATGGCCCGGCGCTACCGTGCATGATTCCCACGATGACCGTTCCCGCTGTCCGCCTGTCCAGCTTCTACCTGTTCTATTACGCGGCGCTGGGCGCCTTCACGCCGTACTGGAGCCTGTTCCTGACCGCGCGCGGGATGAGCGTCACCGCCATCAGCGTGATGATGGGCCTGTGGTACGCCACCCGCGTGGTCGCGCCCAGCACCTGGACCACACTGGCCGCCGCCTCACCGCGCCCGATCCGCCTGCTGCGCGTGGGCTGCGTGCTGACCCTGCTCAGCTTCAGCGTGTTCCTGCTGCCGCTGCCGCAGCCGTGGATGTACCCGGCGATGGTGGTGTTCTGCTTCTTCTACAACGCGGTGATGCCGCAGTTCGAGTCGATCACCCTCACCCACCTGGGCAGCGACAGCCATCGCTACGGACTGATCCGGGTCTGGGGCTCACTGGGCTTCATCGCCATCGTTACCCTGTTCGGCTGGCTGATCGATGGCGATGGCAGCGGCAACCGCGCCGGGCTGCTGCCGTGGATGATGCTGCCGCTGTTCGCCCTGCTGGTGGTCTCGGCCTTCAGCAACCAGTACGCGCGCGGCATCGGCAAGGCCGAAGGTGATGCCAGCGGCTTCTGGCAGATCGTGCGCCGCCCGCCGGTGCTGGCGTTCTTCCTCGCCGCCTTCATGGAACAGCTGTCGTTCGGCCCGTATTACACGTTCTTCTCGGTCTACATGGACCACCACGGCTACCGCACCTCCACCCTCGGCCTGCTGTGGACCATCGGCGTGGTGTTCGAGGTGGGCGTGTTCTTCACCATCGGCCGCTTCTTCCGCCGCTACGACGCCAGCTGGATGCTGCTCATTGCGCTGACCAGCTCCTGCCTGCGCTGGGCGGTCACCGCGCTGTTCCCGGAAAACCTGCCGGTGATGCTGGTCGCGCAGACTGCACACGCGCTGGGCTTCGCCGCGTTCTTCGCCGCGGCGATGCAGATGCTGGCGACCTATTTCCCCGGCCGCCTCAACGGCCATGGCCAAGGGCTGCTGTATGGCTTCTCGTCCGGTGTCGGTGGCGTGCTGGGCGCACTCATCGCTGGCCAGCTGTGGACCATCGACAAGGGCCGCACCGCGTTCCTGGCCGGCAGCGGCTTCGCCCTGGTCGGCGCCCTGCTGTGCTTCTTCGCGCTGAGCCTGCCGCTGATCCGCGCGCGGCGTCGCGGCGCCCGCGCGGAGTGACGAAAACGCCGGGCAATGCCCGGCGTCGTGGTCATCCTGCAGGCAGTCTTACCAGACCAGATCGTCCGGCACTTGGAACTGCGGGTCCGCGTACGGATCTTCCTCGGCCGGCGCGTTCGGATCGACCTTCAGCGCCACCGACGCGGCGAACACCGCTTCGGACTGCGCCAGCAGCTCGGCGGTCACCAGCAGGTACCGGCCGTTGAGCTGGACCACGCCCAGCTCACCCGCATTGAGTGCGGTCAGCTGTGCGGCGGTCACGTAGATGCGCTTGATCTTGCCGCCATATGGGAAGTGGCGGGCGATGTCGGCTGCTTCGTCATTGAGCCCCTTGTCCTTCAGCAGTTCTTCCAGCTTGGCCTTGGCCTCGCGGCGCTGGCGCGCTTCTTCCTGCTTCAGGCGCTCGGTCTCGATGCGCTCTTCCTTTTCCTTCTGCGCGCGGATGGCATAGGCCTTGGCCAGGTCCATTTCTTCGGCCGTACGCGTCTTGCGCGGGCCCTGCTGGCGCGGGCCACGCGACTGCCCGGGCTTACCGGGCTTTCCGGGGCCGCCGTTACCGTGGCCACGACGCTCGCCAGGCGTGTGCTCGCCCTTGCCAGCGCCCTGCGGCTTTCCATTGCCATTGCCACCCTTGCCCTGCGGGCGGCCATCACGGCGGGGGCCATCATTCTTGCGCTCGGGCTTGGGTGCCGGCTTGAAGCCCAGGCCCATCAGCTGGTCGCGGAGGGTATCGCTCATAGGAATCAGATCAGTAGTGCGGCGGCGGCGGTTCGCTCGCCGGATCAGAAGAATGCAATGCATTGCGGACCTTGCCCAGGTCCTCCAGCAGCACGCGCAGCACATCGGCATTGCGGCTGCCCTGCATGCGTGCATCGGCCAGCGCATCGCTCAATTCGGCCAGCGCGTGTTCCTGGAAGGACACGCGCATTTCCAGTTCGACCAGGCGCGCTTCCAGCGCCTGCTCGCGTTCACTCGATAAGTCAGACATGCAACGAACGTCCCCGGCCAATGCCGTAGTAAGCCAGACCGGCAGCCTCGACCTCGGACGGGTCGTACAGGTTGCGGCCATCAAACACCACCGCGTCCTGCAACTGCGAATGCAGCGCCTGGAAATCGGGGCTGCGGAACTGCTTCCACTCGGTCACAACGACCACCGCATCGGCGCCCTGCAGTGCGTCTTCGGCACTGCTGCAGAACATCAGGTCGTCGCGCTGGCCGAAGATGCGCTGCGCTTCATGGGTGGCTTCCGGGTCGTAGGCACGCACGTTCGCACCGGCGTCCCACAACTGGGCCAGCAGGCGGCGGCTGGAGGCCTCGCGCATGTCGTCGGTATTCGGCTTGAAGGCCAGGCCCCACACCGCGAAGGTCTTCCCGCGCAGGCTGGCGTCCGCGCCGTAGTGGCGCTGGATGAGCTCGAACAGGTGGCCCTTCTGCGCCTCGTTGACCGCTTCGACCGCGTCCAGCAGCTTCGGCTGCAGGCCGTACTGCTGCGCGGTGCGGGCCAGCGCCTGCACGTCCTTGGGGAAGCACGAGCCACCGTAACCGGCGCCCGGGTAGATGAAATGCCAGCCGATGCGCGGGTCCGAACCGATGCCCTGGCGGACCTGCTCGATGTCGGCGCCGACGCGCTCGGCGATGTTGGCCATTTCGTTCATGAACGAAATCTTGGTGGCCAGCATCGCGTTGGCCGCGTACTTGGTCAGCTCGGCCGAACGCACGTCCATTTCCACCACACGGTCGTGGTTGCGGTTGAACGGTGCGTACAGGCGGCGCATGACCGCCACCGATTCGGCGCTGGACGCACCGATGATGATGCGGTCCGGGCGCATGCAGTCCGCGACCGCATCGCCTTCCTTCAGGAACTCGGGGTTGGACACCACGTCGAAGGCGATGTCCGCGCCACGCGCAGCCAGCTCTTCGGCGATCGCCGCACGCACCTTGTCGGCGGTGCCCACCGGCACCGTCGACTTGTTGACCACCACGGTCGGCACGCTGATGTGCCGGCCGATGGTGCGGGCCACGGCCAGCACGTACTGCAGGTCGGCGCTGCCATCCTCGTCCGGCGGCGTGCCGACGGCGATGAACACCACCTGCCCGTGGCCGATGGCCATTGCGGCATCGGTGGTGAACGCCAGCCTCGATGCGGCATGGTTGGCCTTCACCATCGGCTCCAGGCCCGGCTCGTAGATCGGGATGACGCCCTGGTTGAGGCCATCGACCTTGGCCTGGTCGATGTCCACGCAGACGACCTGGTGGCCGGCATCGGCCAGGCAGGTACCTGTCACCAGACCGACGTAGCCGGTACCGAAAATCGCAACGCGCATGTCCGTGCTGACTCCTGGCGGCTTACGGCAGGACGCCCAGCAGCTCGACGTCGAAGGTCAGTGCGGCGTTCGGGCCGATCGGGCCGCCCGGGGTGCCGTTCTCGCCATAGGCCAGGTCGCCCGGGATCCAGAAGCGGTACTTGGAGCCGACCGGCATCAGGGCGACACCCTCGGTCCAGCCCTTGATGACCTGGTCCAGGCCGAATTCGGCCGGGCCACGACCGGCGGAGCTGTCGAACACGGTGCCGTCCAGCAGCTTGCCCTCGTAGTTCACGCGCACCTTGCTGGTCGGCAGCGGGCGCTCGCCGCTGCCCGGGCGGATCACCTGGTACTGCAGGCCCGAGGCGGTGGTCACCACGCCCGGCTGGGTCTTGTTCTTGGCCAGGAATGCATTGCCTTCCTGACGGTTGGTCTGCGCGGCCTGGGCGGCCTTGGCCTGCATTTCAGCCTGCTTGGTGCCCATGAACGCCTGGATGGTGGCGGTCGCGTCGGCTTCGGTCATCTTCGGCTGGCCCTTGGCCAGGCCGGTGCTGATGGCTTCGAACAGCGAGGCGGTGTCGATGTCGTCCTTCAGCTGGGCCAGCGACGGGCCGACCGAGTACGAACCGATCATCTGCGCGACCTTGACGCGGTCGACCTTGGCCGGCTGCGAGCCCGGGGCCATGCCCGGAACCTGCTGGCCGTTGCGGGCCATCACGACCTGGCGCAGGGCCGCATCGGTGGCCTTGGCCTGGTCCTGGGTGATCTGCGGCTGCAGGCCTTCGAACGAACGCTCGACGGCGGTACGCAGGGCAGCCACGTCGATTTCATCGGCGATCGGCGCGAACGACTTGGCCACATCCAGACCGATAGCGTAGCCGAGCTTCTGCTTGGGGGAATTCAAGGTTGCGGTCTCCTTGGCGGCCGCCGGTGCGGCCGGTTGTTGCGACAGGGCGACACCGGAGGTGCCCATCGCCAGAATCAGAACCGACGCCGCTGCGCCGCGCATTCCCATCTTCATTCGCTGCATTCCTGGAAGTGTCTGGGCGCCGACGTCGGCGCGAAACGTTCATTGTCGCACGCACGCCGGAGATGTCGAGGCGTGCGTGCTTTTATTCAATGCACGGCCGGTGCGGCCAGTGCCTTGTCGATGGCCGCCTTCAGCTGCGGATCATCCGGGGTGACCTTGCTGGCGAACTGGGCGATGACCTTGCCATCGCGGCCGACCAGGTACTTGTGGAAGTTCCAGCCCGGGGCGACACCGGTGGCGGCGGTCAGGCGCTGATACAGCGGCGTGGCCTCCGGACCGGTGACGTGCACCTTCTCGAACATCGGGAACTTGACGCCGTAGGTCAGCGTGCAGAAATCCTGGATCTGCTTCTCGTCGCCGGGCTCCTGGCCCTTGAAATCATTCGACGGGAAGCCGAGCACGGCAAAGCCCCTGCTGGCGTATTGCTTGTGCAGCGCCTCCAGGCCTTCGTACTGCGGGGTGTAGCCGCACTTGCTGGCGGTGTTGACCACCAGCAGCACCTGGCCGTGGTAGCGCTTTTCCAGGTTGACCTGCTGCTTGCCGGCCAGTGGGCGGTAGCTCACATCGAGCAGGTCGGCGGCCAGGGCGGTGGCCGAGCCGGCCACGCCGAAGGCCAGGACGGTCAACAGGGACAGGCCGCGAAGGCGGCGCGGGAAAGCAGTCGGCAGAGGCATCAGGGTCGTTCCGCAGTAGCTGTTTCAGGGCTCCGGCCAGCTCGGGCCGGGAATCGGCCGAACTATAGCACCGGGGCCCGGAGCGCCTGCCGTTGCAGGGCGGGCGGCACTTTGCGCGGCGTGGCGGCTGCGGCCCGAATACCCGGTCACCGCACCGGAGATGACATGGCATCGATGTTGCTGAATGGAAGCAGGCGGGATCGTACTGGCTGTTTGAGGCCTGCTTTCCATTCAAATCAATCCCTTGAGGTGATAGTTCGGAGCTGTGACGACCCCTGCCATCAGTTGGGTCGAAGCAGGGCTTGCACGACAGCGTGCCGGTGTTATAGTTGCATACAACACCAGTCACCTGAGACAGGGGGAAACCATGAACATCCGGATGCGACACCGCCATACCGCCCCAGCGGTCACGGCCGTCTCGACGTTGTTGGCCCTGCTCTGGCTGGCCCTGCCGGCGCCACCGGCGCCCTCCTCCCCCGACACCCCGCAGGATGCAGCACCCTTCACGGCCGGGAATGCCGAACCCTCTCCCCCTCCCCCGCGTCGGCTGCACAGCTCCCTGTCCATGCCGTACTTCTCGTTCGCACAGCCGCTGACCCCACGGAGCTGAATATGAGCGACATCCAGTGGAGCGACGGCGCTCCCATCTACCGCCAGCTGAAGGAGCGCGTGATCGCCATGATGCTCGACGGAATTCTCAAGCCGGGCGACGCCCTGCCTTCGGTGCGCCAGGTGGCCGCCGACTACCAGCTCAACCCCATCACCGTTTCGCGCGCCTACCAGGAACTGGCCGATGAAGGCCTGGTCGAAAAGCGCCGCGGGCTGGGCATGTTCATGACCGAGGCGGCCGCCACGCAGCTGCGCAGCAGCGAGCGCGAACGCTTCCTCAATGAAGAATGGCCAGCCGTCCTGGAGCGCATCCAGCGCCTGGGCCTGAGCCTCGACGAATTGCTGCCCCAGGGGAAGATCTGATGAGTACCGTAGCAAGCGACGCCGTCATTACCGCCAAGGGCCTGCGCAAGGCCTACAAGAACACCGTTGCCCTCGACAACGCCAGCTTCTCCATTCCGGCAGGCCGCATCGTCGGCCTGATCGGGCCCAATGGCGCCGGCAAGACCACCGCACTGAAGGCCATCCTCGGCCTGACCTCGGTGGAAGGCGAGCTGTCCGTGCTGGGCCGCGACCCGCGCGTGCACCGCGATGAACTGATGAAGGACATCTGCTTCATCGCCGACGTGGCCGTGCTGCCGCGCTGGCTGAAGGTGCGCGAGGCCATCGATTTCGTGGCTGGCGTGCACCCGCGCTTCGACCGGGCCCGCTGCGAACGCTTCCTGGCCAACACCAAGCTGCAGCCGAAGCAGCGCGTGCGCGAGCTGTCCAAGGGCATGATCGTGCAGCTGCACCTGGCACTGGTGATGGCCATCGACGCCCGCGTGCTGGTGCTGGACGAGCCGACCCTCGGCCTGGACATCCTGTACCGCAAGGAGTTCTACCAGCGCCTGCTGGAGGATTACTTCGACGAACAGAAGACGATCATCGTCACCACCCACCAGGTGGAAGAGATCGAGCACATCCTCAGCGACGTGATGTTCATCCGCGATGGCCGCGTGGTGCTCAGCGCGGAAATGGATGAGGTGGGCGAACGCTATACCGAACTTCTGGTGGGTGCCGACCAGCTGGAGACCGCCCGCGCACTGAAGCCGATCGACGAGCGCAGCCAGGCCTTCGGCAAGACCGTGCTGCTGTATGACGGCGTGCCGCGCAGCCAGCTTTCCACCCTGGGCGAGACCCGCAACGCGGGCCTGGCCGATCTGTTTGTCGCTGTCATGAAGGGGACCTACGCATGAATGCCGTCAACCATCCGGTCAGCCCCGCAGGCACCCTGCGCTGGCTGCTCAAGCGCGAATACTGGGAAAACCGCGGCGGCTTCTTCTACGCACCGCTGATCGCCGGCATCGTCTCGCTGCTGATGAGCGCGGTGGGCATCGGCCTGGGCCTGTTCGCCCTGCACCGCGCCGCCCGCGACGGCGGCCTGCACGTCGACGGCGAGAACGTGAACATCAACGGCCTGGACCTGGCCCTGCTGACCCAGAAGATCAGCGCCAAGGACATGGCCGACCTCGGCAACGGCCTGGACCTGACCCTGCTGCTGAGCTCCGCCTGGCCCTTCCTGGTGCTGGCCTTCGTGGTGTTCTTCTACTGCCTGGGCGCCCTGTACGACGACCGCCGCGACCGCAGCATCCTGTTCTGGAAGTCGCTGCCGCTGTCGGATACCCAGACCGTGCTGTCCAAGGTGATCAGCGCCCTCATCGTGGCGCCGCTGGTGGCCACCCTGGCCGCCGTCGCCACCATGTTCGGCTTCCTGCTGATCATCAGCATCGTCGCGATCACTCACGGCGGCAGTGCGACCACCCTGATCTGGGGCCCGGCCAGCCCGCTGACCCTGAGCGCCGGCCTGCTCACCGCCATCCCGGTGTACGCGCTTTGGGCGCTGCCGACCGCCGGCTGGCTGCTGCTGTGCTCGGCCTGGGCCAAGAGCAAGCCGTTCCTGTGGGCCGTCATGCTGCCGCTGTTCGCCGGCATCATCGTCAGCACCACCAAGCTGATGCATGTGTTCGACATGACCACCGGCTGGTTCTGGCAGCACATCGTCGGCCGCCTGCTGCTGGGCACGGTGCCGGGCATGGACCTGGTCTACCGCCTCAGCGCGGGCGACCAGGCCAGGAACGTCGAGTCGCTGGCCGCGCTGATGAGCCCGGCCGAGCAGCTGAAGACCCTGGCCATGCCCGACCTGTGGATCGGTGCAGTGTTCGGCGTCGCTTTCATCGTCCTGGCCATTGTCCTGCGCAAGCGCGCCGGCGAAATCTGATCCCTTTCCGGAGAGACCACCATGCGTACCCTGCTCGCCTGTAGTGCCCTGTTGCTGCTGTTGCCGCTGTCGGTGCAGGCCGCCGACGCACCGAACTGCAAGTTCTCCGCACCGCGTTCGCTGAAGCTGGACGCGGCCGGTGCCAAGGCCGTGGTGTTCGAAGTCAACCAGCACGACCTGAAGGTGATCGCGAACGCCGGTGGCGGCCAGCTGGACGGCCGCGCCTGCGCCTCGGACAAGAGCTGGCTGGACCAGCTGGTGCTGGACCAGCGCCGCGAAGGCGACAAGCTGGTGGTCAGCCTGCGCCGCGACGGCCGCAGCGGCCTGAGCATGGGCAACAGCTATGCGTGGCTGGACATCCGCGGCAGCGTGCCGGACAACCTGCCGCTGCAGTTCCGCATCGGCTCCGGCGATGCCAGCATCGACAACGCGCAGTCGCTGAGCATGGACGTGGGGTCCGGTGATGGCATCGCCCGCGGCACCCGCGGCAGCGTGCACGCGGCGGTCGGCTCGGGTGACCTGGACATCGAGGGCGCCGCATCGCTCAACCTGCTCTCGCTGGGCTCGGGCGACGTCAAGGCCCGCACCATCGGCGGCGACGCCGTGGTCGGCACCGTCGGTTCGGGCGACCTGAAGATCAGCGACGTGCGCGGCAATGCCCGCCTGGAGACGGTCGGCTCGGGCGACATCGACTTCCGCCAGGTGAAGGGCAACGTCGAGATCGGGGTGGTCGGTTCCGGCGACGTGGACATCGACCAGACCGGTGGCAACGTGCACGTGCGCAGCCACGGCTCGGGCGACATCACCGTCAGCGGCGCCGGCGGCAACCTGACCGTCGACCACAGCGGCAGCGGCGAGGTCCGCCACCGCGACATCGGCGGCAAGGTCACCCTGCCGCGCGGCAAGTAAGCCATCCATCCATTGCCTTGAGGGGAACGCCATGAACCTGCTGCGCCTGATGCCTGCCGTCCTGCTGTGCCTGCCGCTGATCGCCTGTGGCGGCACCTCGTCCTCGTCGTCGTCCTCCGCCGATGCTTCCGCCACCGACACCACGCCGGGCAAGGCCGTGGCCGACGCCACCGGCGAGATCGGGAAGAGCGTCAAGGAAGCCACCGACAAGGCGCGCGAGGAGATCGCCAAGGGCAACATCAAGATCTCCTCCGACAAGCAGCCGCGCGCCGAGATCACCCCGGATGGCCGCTTCCTGATTGCCGGCAAGGAAGTGCAGACCACGCCGGCGCAGCGTCGCCAGCTGTTGGATTACCGCAGCCATATCGCCGGCATCGCCCAGGACGGCATGGAGATCGGCGTGGCCGGCGCCAAGCTCGGCGCCAACGCCGCCAGCGAAGCGATCAAGGGTGTTTTCAGTGGCGACACCGACGGCATCGAGAAGCGCATCAATGCCGAGGCCGAGAAGCTCGAGGCCCAGGCCAAGCAGCTGTGCAACCGCCTGCCGGCAATGCTGGCCAGCCAGCAGGCGCTGGCCCGCGACCTGCCGGCGTTCCAGCCCTACGCGAACATGGACCAGTCCGACATCGACGACTGCGACACCAACAAGGTCGTCAACCGCTGAGCCTGTGACATTTCGCCGCACCCGGCCGGCAACCTGACCCGTTGCCGGCCGCGCCGGGGCGCCCGGGCTTACAATGGCCGCCCCCGATGCACCCGATTGAACCGCCATGAAGAAGCTGTTGCTGCTGCTGGTCGCCCTGCTCTGCCTGGGCCTGGCCGGCTGCGACCAGGACTACCGCAACCACCGCGCCGAGCGCGGCAAGCCCAAGATTTCCGTCAGCGAAAGCATGGTGACCGTGCGTCGCCAGCCGGCGCCGAACATCATCATCCTGCCCGACGGCACGATGAAGGTCGACGAGATCCAGATCCCGCTCAACGATGGCCAGCGACAGATGCTGCAGACCCTGTTCGGCAAGCTGCAGGTACTGCGCCAGAACACCCTGGTGGCCGCCCCGGCCGACCCCGACATGCAGCCGGTGAAGATCCAGCCGCCGGAAGGCATGGAGGTGATTCCGCCGGACCTGGTGCAGACCATTCCGGAGTTCAAGGACTACACCGAGACCTTCGGCAACATCGTCGCCGACCGTCGCTGACACGAAAAACGCCGCCCCGAAGGGCGGCGTTTTCGTTTGATGCGCAAATGCCGGCCGATCAGCCGCCGGCGCCTCCACCACCGGCCTGGATGCCACCGGCGGTCAGCGCGGCCGGATCCAGCAGGCGGCGCAGCTCGGCCTCGTCCAGGCCGCTGTCCTCCAGCGCCACATCCAGCACCGGGCGCTGTTCCTTGTAGGCCCGCTTGGCAATCGCCGCGGCCTTCTCATAGCCGATGATCGGGTTCAGCGCGGTCACCAGGATCGGGTTGCGGGCCAGGGCTTCGGCCACGCGGTCCTCGCGCACCTTCAGCCCGGCAATGGCGCTGTCGGCCAGCAGGGTGGACACGTTGGCCAGCAGGCCGATGCCATCGAGCAGGTTCACCGCGATCAGCGGCAGGGTCACGTTGAGCTGGAAATTGCCGGTCTGGCCGGCCACGGTGATCGCGGTGTGGTGGCCGATCACCTGCGCGCAGGCCATTACGGTCGCCTCGGGAATGACCGGGTTGACCTTGCCCGGCATGATCGAGCTGCCCGGCTGCAGGGCCGGCAGTTCGATCTCGCCCAGCCCGGCCAGCGGACCGGCATTCATCCAGCGCAGGTCATTGGCGATCTTGATCAGGGCCACCGCCAGCGCGTTGAGCTGGCCGGACAGTTCCACGGCATCGTCCTGCGATGCCAGGCCCTCGAACTTGTTGTCGGCGCTGTCGAACTTGAAGCCGGTCTGCTGCTTGAGGGCCTTGGCCACCTGCGCGCCGAAGCGCGGGTCGGCATTGATGCCGGTGCCGATGGCGGTGCCACCCAGCGGCAGGCGACGCACGCGCTTGAGGCTGTCCTCGATGCGCTCCTGCGCCGAAGCCAGCTGCGCCGACCACGCACCGAACTCCTGCTCGAAGGTCAGCGGCATCGCATCCATCAGGTGGGTGCGGCCGGTCTTGACCACCTTGCGCAGGCTGCGGCCCTTCTTGTCCAGGGTCCTGCGCAGGTGCGCCAGCGCCGGCAGCAGCTGCTCGTGCACGGCCAGCACCGCCGACACGCGCAGCGCGGTCGGGATCACGTCATTGGAGCTCTGCCCCTGGTTGACGTGGTCGTTGGGATGCACCGTGGTCTTGCCCGCCTTGCCGGCACGGTTGGCCAGGGTGGCGATGACCTCGTTGGCGTTCATGTTCGACGAGGTGCCCGAGCCGGTCTGGTAGACGTCGATCGGAAAATGCGCGTCCCAGTCACCGGCCGACACTTCGGCGGCGGCCAGCTGGATGGCCTTGGCGATGACCTTGGGCAGGTGGCCCAGCTCGGCGTTGACGCCGGCGGCGGCGCCCTTCACCAGGCCCAGGGCACGGATGAAGCCGCGCGGCATTCGCTGGCCCGACACCGGGAAATTCTCGACGGCGCGCTGGGTCTGCGCGCCCCAAAGGGCGTCAGCGGGCACCTGCAGCTCGCCCATGCTGTCGTGTTCGATACGGAACTTGGCAGTTCCACCCTTGCTTGCAGCTTTGCTCATTGCATCGACTCCGCACTACTTCTGTTGGGGAAAGGGAAGCGGCGGCTGGCAGCGGGTCGCTTCCCGGGGCTGGCGGCTATGGCAACGATACTCCCTTGCCCGCAGCAGGGGACAACGCCAATGGACCGCTTCGTCCGATCGGTAGCGCCGGGCCATGCCCGGCGAGCGCGAAGCGCGGCAGCGCGCAGCGTCGTAGAATATGGCCCCCGCCGCTCGCCCCAGCCCTGCCGACATGTCCGATTACGCCCTGCTCGCCCTGTCCCCGCTCGATGGCCGTTATGCCGGCAAGGTCGATGCCCTGCGCCCGATCTTCTCCGAATACGGCCTGATCAAGGCCCGCATCACGGTCGAGGTCGAATGGCTGCTGGCGCTGGGCGCCGAGCCGGGCATCGTCGAACTGGCCGCGTTCTCCGAGGCCGCCGCCGCCCGCCTGCGTGCCTTGGCCGCCAACCTCACCCCGGCCCAGGCCGCGCGCGTGAAAGAGATCGAGCGCACCACCAACCATGACGTCAAGGCGGTGGAGTACTTCATCAAGGAGCAGCTGAAGGACGACGCCGAGCTGGCCCCGGCGCTGGAGTTCGTGCATTTCGCCTGCACCAGCGAGGACATCAACAACCTCAGCTACGGCCTGATGCTGGAACAGGCCCGCCGCGAAGTGCTGCTGCCGAGCCTGGACGGCATCGCCGCCACCCTGCGCATCCTGGCCCACGGCCAGGCCGCACAGCCGATGCTGTCGCGCACCCACGGCCAGACCGCCTCGCCGACCACCCTGGGCAAGGAGCTGGCCAACGTGGTCGCCCGCCTGGAGCGCCAGCGACGGCAGATTGCCGCGGTCGAGCTGACCGGCAAGATCAACGGCGCGGTGGGCAACTACAACGCCCACGTCGCCAGCTACCCGGCCGTGGACTGGCCGGCCTTCGCCGAGCGCTTCGTGACCAGCCTGGGCCTGGTGTTCAACCCGTACACCACGCAGATCGAGCCGCACGACAACATCGCCGAGATCGGCGATGCCGCGCGCCGCGCCAACATCATCCTGATCGACCTGGCCCGCGACATCTGGGGCTACATCTCGCTGGGCTACTTCAAGCAGCGCCTGAAGGAAGGCGAAGTCGGTTCGTCGACGATGCCGCACAAGGTCAACCCGATCGATTTCGAGAATGCCGAGGGCAACTTCGGGATCGCCAACGCCCTGCTCGAGCACTTCAGCGCGAAGCTGCCGATCAGTCGCTGGCAGCGTGACCTGACCGATTCGACGGTGCTGCGCGCACTGGGCACCGCCTTCGGCCACGGCCAGGTGGCGCTGGATTCGCTGGCCAAGGGCCTGGGCAAGCTGGAAGTGAACCCGCAGCGCCTGGATGCCGATCTGGATGCGACGTGGGAAGTGCTGGCCGAGGCCGTGCAGACGGTGATGCGCCGCCATGGCCTGCCCAACCCGTACGAGCAGCTGAAGGCGCTGACCCGTGGCCAGGGCATCACGGCGGAGTCGATGCGGGCGTTCGTGGAGACGCTGGCGCTGCCGGAAGATGCCAAGCAGTCGCTGCGTGAGATGACGCCGGGGAGCTACACGGGTCTGGCTGAGGTGCTGGCTCGCAAGATCTGAGGGTTTTCCTTGCGGCGGCGGCCGCGGGCGCTGCCTGCGGCAGGCTGAGAGCAACAGCAACGTCAACAGCGGCTCTGGATTGCTGCTAGCTGGGCGGGGCGGGAGGGACACGCCGTAAACCCGTCCATGGGGGCTCGGTGGCGCCATCCATGGCGCCAACGGTCCCGCTGGCCCCTCCCGCCCCACCTCTGACAGATTCCCGGTGACGGATCGAAGAGCATTGGGTTGTCGGGACGGAATTTGAAAGAGGGACGCGGCTTCGCCGCGCCCCTCTTTGTTTTTTGGCGCTGTTGTAGAGCCGAGCCGATGCTCGGCTGCTGTTCGCATGGACAACGGCAAGCCGAGCGTGGGCTCGGCTCTACACGAGCAAGCGCAGCGCGCGACCCGCCGTTGCCTTTGATCTTCTTCTTCCATTCCGTGGCGGGCCGCGCAGGAAATTGTCAGGGGCCGGGCGGGTTGGGTTCGCGGGACCGTTGGCGCCATGGATGGCGCCATCGAGCCCCCAGGGACGGGTTTACGGCGTGTCCCGCGAACCCACCCCGCCCGGCCTAGCCCATGAAGCTGGTCGACTAACAGTCGACCCCACCAAAACACCGCCACGAGGGGCTGCGCCGTTGGCCGCAACCCCCGCGACAAACCCGCGCACGTGCGCAATCCCCGCGAACGGCGGACAATGGAGATCTCAGGCGGCCCGCCACGCCGCCCCTCCCGCTTTCCGCTGCAAGGAATCCCCCATGGCCGCCCGCAAGTCCACCGCCCCCCTCATCGAAGTCACCGCCCGCCCCGGCAAGCCGCTGGGCATGGCCCCGGCCACCTTCCTGCGCGACTTCTGGCAGAAGCGCCCGCTGCTGATCCGCAACGCCTTCCCCGATTTCCAGACCCCGGTGCAGCCGGAAGACCTGGCCGGGCTGGCCTGCGAGGAAGGCGTGCTGGCACGCCTGATCCAGCACGACAAGGCGCAGGACAGCTGGCGCGTGCGCAGCGGCCCGTTCCAGGAAGACGTGTTCCCCGCCCTGCCCGACCGCGACTGGACCCTGCTGGTGCAGGACGTCGACAAGTGGGACCCGGACGTGCGCGCGCTGATCGAGCACTTCAACTTCCTGCCGCGCTGGCGCATGGATGACGTGATGATCAGCTTCGCCGCCACCGGTGGCTCGGTAGGCGCCCACGTCGACCAGTACGACGTGTTCCTGCTGCAGGCCCACGGCCACCGCCGCTGGCAGATCGACGCCAGCGAATCGATCAAGGGCAAGCGCCCGCCGCTGGCCTTCCGCCCGGACGTGGAACTGAAGCTGCTGCAGGTCTTCAAGCCCACCCACGACTGGGTGCTGGCACCGGGCGACATGCTGTATCTGCCGCCGAACGTGCCGCACCACGGCGTGGCCGAGGATCCCTGCCTGACCTTCTCCTTCGGCATGCGCGCGCCGGCCTCGGCCGAGCTGATCAGCGACTACCTGGACACGCTCATCGCCGATGCCGACGAGAACATCCGCTACCAGGACCCCGACCTGAAGGTGCCGGCCGACCCGAACGAAATCGACACGGTGGCGATGGCACGGGTGATCACCGCGCTCAACGCCATCCGCATGAACGACCCGGACAAGCTGGGTGACTGGTTCGGCCGCTTCATCACCACCTACCGCGCGGCGGGCGAAGTGATGGCCCACCAGGCCGCTCCGGCCCCGGAAGAAGTGGTCCACGCCCTGGCATCGGGCCTGCTGCTGCAGCGCCACCCGTGGGCACGCCTGGCCTGGCGCCGGGCCAAGCGCGGCGCCAGCCTGTATGTCAGCGGCCAGGATTTCGCCCTGCCGGTGAAGGACGCGCAGCGCCTGGCCGGTGCCGAGCAGCTCGACGCGGCGGCCTACCGTGGCCTGTCCGACAAGGGCCGCGCGGTGCTGCAGCAGCTGCTGGTCGGCGGCGTGTTCCAGCTGATCGATCCGAACGAGGTGTTTGACGCCGAGGATGAGGATGAAGGCGGGGACGCCGCGGTGCTGGGCGAAGTGGTCGAGGGCCACGATCAGGTAGCCGAACTCGACGACGAGGTGGTCTCCGACGACGTGCACACCGTGACCGTCCACGACGACGGTATCGAGGTCATCGTCAACTTCGAAGACCACGACGAAGAAGACAGCGACGCCGGTCGCGCCTGAGCCATGGCCACGATCCGGGTCCAGCAGGTCAGCCACGCCGACGCCCACGTCGCCATCCATGACGTGCGGCAGCAGGTGTTCGTGCAGGAACAGGGCATCGCCGCCGAACTGGAGCGTGATGCGCTGGACCCGGTCTGTGCCCACGTGCTGGCGTTTGACGCCGACGGCCAGCCGGTCGGCACCGGCCGCCTGGCCCCCGATGGCCGCATCGGCCGCATGGCGGTGCTGGCCAGCCTGCGCAACCAGGGCGTCGGCGAGGCCCTGCTGGAGGCGCTGGTGCAGGCCGGCCGCCAGCTCGGCCTGGCCGAGGTGCACCTGCACGCGCAGCTGCCGGCGCGTGATTTCTACGCCCGCCAGGGCTTCCTGCCCGAAGGCGAGGTGTTCGAGGAGGCCGGCATCGGCCACCTGCAGATGCGCCGCCGGCTGGGCGTGGCCAGTGCCATCGACAGCCGCGCCGAGGCGGTGGCCATCACCACGGCCATCCTCCACCGCGCCCGCCGCCAGCTGTGGCTGCACAGCCGCCAGCTCGACCCCGGCCTGCTGGATGCGCCGCCGGTTCAGGCGGCCCTGCGCCGCTTCGTCACCGCCCGTCACGACAAGCAGCTGCGGGTGATCGTGCACGATGCGGCCGCGATTGCGGCTGCCGGCGCACCGCTGCTGGCCCTGGCCCAGCGCCTGCCCAGCGTGATCCAGTTCCGCGAGGTCAGCGATCCGATCGATCGCGCGCTGGCCTCGGCCTGCCTGGTCAATGACGCGGGTGACTTCTACTTTCGTCTTATCGGCCATCGCCTGGACGGCGAAGCCGGAATCGCACTGCCGGCACGTTCGCAGCCGTTCGAGCAGCAATTGCAGCGCGTCTGGGACCGTTCGCGCGATTGCAGCGAACTGCGCGCGCTCGGCATCTGAGCGCGCTGTCCCGGACAAACCTGTCTGGGAGCGACACCGGGGGACGCGCATTGCCGTTGGCGGTGCCCCTTCGTGTCCGGATGGGGGTACAATTTGGCCGTTTGAACGCGCCCGTGCAGGGCTATTCATTTTCCTGCAGGGTCCTTCTGAAGCCATACCCCACAAAGCGAATCAGCACCCTCCATCGTGGACAATCAACTGAAGCAGTTTGCGCAATCTTCGCAACTCGCCGGCGGCAACGCCTCCTATGTCGAGGACCTGTACGAGCAGTACCTGGTCTCCCCGGATAGTGTCGATCCCAAATGGAAAACCTACTTCGACGGCTTCAAGGGCCGCGAAGCAGGCGACATTCCGCACTCGGCCGTCATCTCCCACATCGCGGACGCGGCCAAGGATGCGCTGAAAGCCGGCACCGGTACGGGTGCAGGCGACGAGCGTGAGCGCAATGTCGGTCGTCTGATCACTGCCTACCGTTCGCGCGGCCACCTCGATGCGCGCCTGGACCCGCTGGGCCTGACCACGCCGGTCAACACGCCGGACCTGGGCCTGCCGTTCCACAGCCTGTCCGACGGCGATCTCAACAGCGAGTTCAGCACCGGCGGCGTCGGCGGCCAGCCGCGCATGAAGCTGCGTGACCTGCTGGCACGCCTGAAGGCAACCTACACCGGCTCGATCGGTGCAGAGTTCATGCACATCGCCGAAGTCGAGCAGCGCCAGTGGATCTACAAGAAGCTGGAACTGGCCGGTGGCAACTACCAGCTGGACGCTGACACCCAGCGCCGCACGCTGGAGCGCCTGACCGCCGCCGAAGGCCTCGAGCGTTACCTGCACACCAAGTACGTCGGCCAGAAGCGCTTCTCGCTGGAAGGCGGCGACTCGCTGATCCCGATGATGGACACCATCATCCGCAGCGCCGGCAAGGATGGCGTCAAGGACGTGGTCATCGGCATGGCCCACCGTGGCCGCCTGAACGTGCTGGTCAACACCCTCGGCAAGAACCCGCGCAAGCTGTTCGACGAGTTCGAAGGCAAGTTCGAGCACGACGAGCACGCCTCAGCCGGTGACGTGAAGTACCACATGGGCTTCTCGGCCGACGTGGCCACCGACGGTGGCCCGGTGCACCTGGCGCTGGCGTTCAACCCGTCGCACCTGGAAATCGCCGACCCGGTCGTTGCCGGTTCCGTGCGTTCGCGCCAGGAGCGCCGCAAGGACACCGCACGCAAGCAGGTCATGCCGATCCTCATCCACGGCGACGCGGCCTTCTCCGGCCAGGGCGTGGTCATGGAGCTGTTCCAGATGTCGCAGGCCCGCGGCTTCGCCGTCGGCGGCACCGTGCACATCGTGGTCAACAACCAGGTCGGCTTTACCACCTCCAACCCGCTGGATACGCGTTCCACGCGCTATGCCACCGACGTGGCGAAGATGATCGCCGCCCCGGTGCTGCACGTGAACGGCGATGATCCGGAAGCGGTCGTGTTCGCCGCGCAGCTGGCTTTCGAGTTCCGCCAGAAGTTCGCCAAGGACGTGGTCATCGACCTGATGTGCTACCGCCGTTGGGGCCACAACGAGGCCGACGAACCGGCGATCACCCAGCCGCTGATGTACCAGGTGATCCGCAAGCACCCGACCACCCGCGAGATGTACGCCGAGCAGCTGGAAAAGGCAGGCGTGATCGCCGCCGGCGCCGGCAAGGCGATGGTCGATGCGTACCGCGACAAGCTGGACGGTGGCGAAGTGACCACCGAACTGGCCAAGGTCGAGAAGACCCCGCCGACCAGCCCGCTGTTCGTCGATTGGCCGAAGCTGCTGGAAGGCAAGCTGTCCGATGAGATCTCCACCAAGGTGGACAAGGACAAGCTGGTCGAGCTGGCCAAGCTGATCAACACCGTGCCGGAAGAAGTGCAGCTGCACTCGCGCGTGTCGAAGGTCTACGACGACCGCCGCAAGATGGCCGCCGGCGAGATCCCGGGCGACTGGGGCTTTGCCGAGAACCTGGCCTACGCCACCCTGCTGGACGAGGGCAATGCCCTGCGCCTGGTCGGCCAGGACGTCGGCCGCGGTACCTTCACCCACCGCCACGCGATCCTGCACGACCAGAAGACCGACAACTACTACCTGCCGCTGCGGCAGCTGGTGGATTCGCCGGAGAAGGCCACCATCATCGATTCGCTGCTGAGCGAAGAAGCGGTGATGGCCTACGAGTACGGTTTCTCGACCACCGATCCCAACACCCTGTGCATCTGGGAAGGCCAGTTCGGCGACTTCGCCAACGGCGCCCAGGTGGTGATCGACCAGTTCATCGCTGCCGGCGAAGCCAAGTGGGGCCGCATCTCGGGCCTGACCCTGCTGCTGCCGCACGGTTATGAAGGGCAAGGCCCGGAACACAGCTCGGCGCGCCTGGAGCGCTTCCTGCAGCTGTGCGCGCTGGAAAACATGCTGGTCGTGGTGCCGTCCACCCCGGCACAGGCTTTCCACATGCTGCGCCGCCAGCAGCACCTGACCACCCGCAAGCCGCTGGTGGTGATGTCGCCCAAGTCGTTGCTGCGCCACAAGCTGGCCGTGTCGACCCTGGACGAGCTGGCAAACGGCGAGTTCCAGCACCTGATCGGCGACGCCAATGCCGATGCCAGGAAGGTCAAGCGCGTGGTGCTGTGCTCGGGCAAGGTCTACTACGACCTGCTGGAAGACCAGACCAAGCGTGGCCAGGACGACGTGGCGATCATCCGCGTGGAACAGCTGTACCCGTTCCCGCGTGCGCTGCTGGCCGCCGAACTGAAGAAGTACGGCAAGGCCACCGACGTGGTGTGGACGCAGGAAGAACCGCAGAACCAGGGTGCGTGGTACCAGATCCGCCACCACCTGCAGTTCTGCCTGGCCGATGGCCAGAACCTGCACTACGCCGGTCGCGCACGTTCGGCTTCGCCGGCTGCCGGTCACATGGCTGACCACGTCCGCGAACAGCAGCAGCTGGTCGCCGATGCACTGGTCAACCCGTTCAACGACACGTTCGCTGAATAATTCCTCCCCTATTTAGAAGACAAACCAGGAAGCTCCCGCAATGGCCACCGAAGTCAAAGCCCCGGTACTGCCCGAATCCGTCGCCGACGGCACCATCGCCACCTGGCACAAGAAGGTGGGCGACGCCGTCAAGCGCGACGAAAACCTGCTTGACCTGGAAACCGACAAGGTCGTCCTGGAAGTGCCGTCGCCGGTCGACGGCGTGATCAAGGAGATCAAGTTCAAGGAGGGCGACACCGTGACCTCCAGCCAGGTCGTGGCGATCATCGAAGAAGGCGCCGTGGCTGCTGCCCCGGCTCCGGCCGCTGAAGCCGCTCCGGCTGCCGCCGCTGCGCCGGCCGCTGCTGCGCCGGCCGCCGCCGCCGCTCCGGCCCCGGCTGCCAAGTCGGCCGCCGACGCGCTGCCGCCGGGCGCCCGCTTCACCGCCATCACCGAAGGCGTGAACCCGTCCGACGTCGACGGCACCGGCCGCCGCGGTGCGGTCACCAAGGAAGACATCGTCAACTTCGCCCGCAACGGCGGCGCCGGCAAGGCCGGTGGCGCACGTCCGGAAGAACGCGTGCCGATGACCCGCATCCGCAAGCGCATCGCCGAGCGCCTGATGGAGTCGAAGAACTCCACCGCCATGCTGACCACCTTCAACGAAGTCGACCTGTCCAAGGTGTCGGCGGCGCGCAAGGAACTGCAGGACGAGTTCGTCAAGGCACACGGCATCAAGCTGGGCTTCATGAGCTTCTTCGTGAAGGCCGCTGCCAACGCCCTGCAGCGCTTCCCGCTGGTCAACGCCTCGATCGACGGCGACGACATCATCTACCACGGCTACTCGGACATCTCGATCGCCGTGTCCACCGAGAAGGGCCTGGTCACGCCGGTCCTGCGCAACGTCGAGCGCATGTCGTTCGCCGATATCGAAAAGACCATCGCCGACTACGCCAAGAAGGCGCGTGACGGCAAGCTGGGCCTGGACGAACTGCAGGGCGGCACCTTTACCGTGACCAACGGCGGCACCTTCGGTTCGCTGCTGTCG
>DEZI01000005.1:183726-211545 GCA_002364755.1 Stenotrophomonas maltophilia | reverse complement strand
CCCGCCGCAGAGCGCCATCCTGGGCATGCACGCCATCAAGGAGCGTCCGATCGCCCAGAACGGCCAGGTCGTGATCGCGCCGATGATGTACCTGGCCCTGTCCTACGACCATCGCATCATCGATGGCAAGGATTCGGTGCAGTTCCTGGTGGACATCAAGAACCAGCTGGAAAACCCGGGCCGCATGCTGTTCGGCCTGTAAGAGACCTCCCGCCCCTCCGCGCCTGCGCGGAGGGGTTCTGGTATAGCAACAAGGACTATTTCAATGGCTGAACAATTCGACGTCGTCGTCATCGGTGCCGGCCCGGCCGGTTACCACGCTGCCATCCGCGCGGCACAGCTGGGCCTGAAGACCGCCTGCATCGACGCAGCGCTGGGCAAGGACGGCAAGCCGGCCCTGGGCGGCACCTGCCTGCGCGTGGGCTGCATCCCGTCCAAGGCGCTGCTGGATTCCTCGCGCCAGTTCTGGAACATGGGCCACATCTTTGGCGACCACGGCATCAGCTTCAAGGATGCCAAGATCGACGTCGAAGCGATGGTTGGCCGCAAGGACAAGATCGTCAAGCAGTTCACCGGCGGCATCGCCATGCTGTTCAAGGCCAACAAGGTCGCCACCTACTACGGTTTCGGTGAACTGCAGCCGGGCAACGTGGTCAAGGTGAAGCAGCACGACGGTTCGGAGGTCGAGCTGAAGGGCACCAACGTCATCATCGCCGCCGGTTCGGATTCGATCGAACTGCCGTTCGCCAAGTTCGACGGCGACACCATCGTCGACAACGTCGGCGGCCTGGACTTCACCGAAGTGCCGAACCGCCTGGCCGTGATCGGCGCCGGCGTCATCGGCCTGGAACTGGGCAGCGTGTGGAAGCGCCTCGGCGCTGAAGTCACCATCCTGGAAGCACTGCCGGAGTTCCTGGCCGTGGCCGATGCCGAAGTGGCCAAGACCGCTGCCAAGGAATTCAAGAAGCAGGGCCTGGACATCCGCCTCGGCGCCAAGGTCTCCAAGACCGAGATCACCGGCAAGGGCAAGAAGAAGGAAGTCGTTGTCACCTACACCGACAGCGAAGGCGAGAAGACTCTGACCGTGGACAAGCTGCTGGTGGCCGTCGGCCGTCGCGCCGCCACCAAGGGCCTGCTGGCCGAAGGCACCGGCGTCAAGGTCAACGAGCGTGGCCAGATCGAAGTCGACGCGCACTGCCACACCGGCGTCAACGGCGTCTGGGCGGTCGGTGACTGCGTGCGCGGCCCGATGCTGGCGCACAAGGGCTTTGAGGAAGGCATCGCGGTTGCCGAACTGATCGCCGGCCTGCCGGGCCACGTCAACTTCGACACCATCCCGTGGGTCATCTACACCGAGCCGGAACTGGCATGGGTCGGCAAGACCGAAGCGCAGCTGAAGGCCGAGGGCATTCCGTACAAGGCCGGCAGCTTCCCGTTCGCCGCCAACGGCCGTGCCGTGGCGATGATCGAACCGGCAGGCTTCGTGAAGATCCTGGCCCACGCCGAGACCGATCGCATCCTCGGCATGCACCTGGTCGGCGCCAATGTCTCCGAGCTGGTGCACGAAGGTGTGCTGACCATGGAGTTCAGTGGCTCGGCCGATGACCTGGCCCGCATCTGCCACGCCCACCCGTCGCTGTCGGAAGTGGTCCACGACGCGGCGATGGCGGTCAGCAAGCGCGCCATCCACAAGGCGAACTGATCTGCATCATGGCAGGTGCCGACCGTTGGCCGGCACTCGCCTGCAGACGAAAAACCCCGCTTCGGCGGGGTTTTTTGTTGCCTGCATCAGCGCCACGTGCGCTCGACTCTCCTCGCCCGCACGTCGCGCACCGCAGGGTGATGTTGATGGCAACCCTGGTTCCGCTGCTGGCCTGCGCAGCCGAACCACTGGAAGGCGATTACCGCAGGGCCTCGGTGCAGCCGGTCGAAGTGAGCCCGCGCGGCGCAAACCAGATCCGGATCCGCTACAGCATCCCGGGCGAAACCCTGTTCCACTCCCCCGGCGTCGATTACCACTCCGCCGATTGCACACTGCAGGTCGCCATCCGCCGCTGCGGCATCAAGGACAGCGGCTGTACTGTGACGGCCAAGGCCACCTCGCCCAAGGACGATCCGTGGCGGCCGGTGGTCGTGCTGCCCTGCCGCGGCGAGAAAATCATGATGATGTACAGCGATGGCCAGCAGCAGGTCGTGCCGGCACCGCTGTAGAGCCGAGCCCATGCTCGGCTGGTCGATGTAAAAGCAGCCGAGCATGGGCTCGGCTCTACAGGGGATGGCCGCCTGATGCAGCGTTGAGCACCGGCTTTGGCGGGTCATCACAGACGCGATGCTTGACCACGGTGTCCCCCACTTTCCATTGCTTCACGACCCGACAGCGCTCCTTGGCCTCGGGCGCTTTCGCAGACCTGGACCCGGCCGCATCCGCCTCATCGGCAGCGGCCGTCTGCTGGCGCTCCAACCACGCCGAGGACGGTACCGGCGACTGCGCCAGTGCCGGGCCGGCCAGCGCTGCCAGGGCAACCAGCAGCAGCACCTTCATCCCGCCACCGCACGGCCGCCCAGCACGCGGGCCGGCAGCATGAACAGCGCACGCAGGAAGGCGAACAACGCCGAGAAGGTGATACCGACCAGGCGGAACGGCAGGCTCAGCAGCCAGACGAACGGCCAGGCGATCAGCGCCAGCAGCGCCAAGGGCCAGCACAGCACGAACAGCAGGCACCACACGCCCAGCGCGAACAGGGTCTTCATGACGGTCTCCTTGGGCGGCACCCTGCCGCCTGTGACCACCGTGCCGCCCGCCCGCAGCCGCCGCAAACGGATTGCGACGAAACCGGGCTGGGGGCGATGAAACCCGGTGCAGCGGTGGTCGCCGGGCCGGACCCGGCGCCACCGAAGGCTTTACCGCGCTGACGGCCTCAGCGGCTGCCGCTGCTCAGGCGCAGGCCGACGCTGCTGGAACGATCGCTGCCCCGGGCCTGTTCATGGCCCAGCAGCAGCGACAGGATCCAGCCGCGCGCGATGGACACATCCACGCCAGCTGACAGCGACAGCAGATCGTCGTTGTAGCTGCGCATCGCCAGGCGGTAGTCCTGCGGACGCGCCCACGCGGCGTAGTTCAACGTCGCCTCGCCGCGATCCTGCAGCGCCTGCCGGTATTCGATGCTCCAGAACGGGCGCAGGCGCGCCTCGGCCGTTTCGACCGCGCTGCCTTCCAGGCCGAACGCCAGCGCGCGGCTGTCGACGACGTGGCGGCCGTAGGCCAGATCCAGTTCGCCCAGCCCATGCTCGCGGTAGGCATCCAGCGTGCTGCGGCTGCCATCTACCCGTGCGTAGCCACTCATGCGCATGCCCGACAGCACCTGCTCATAGCCCAGCGCCAGCGAACCGAACCACTGCGAGCCCTCGCGACGGGCCACCGCGATCGCACCGGCATCGCGGCTCCAGCGCTGCAGGTCGAAGCGCAGGTCGCCGGTGGCCAGCACCGCATCGACGAACACGTGTTCGCTGCCGCGCCACAGGCCATACAGCGCCAGCGAACGCTGGTCGGCCTGCAGGCGCGTGCGCGCATCATCCTGCTCGCTGCCGTTGCGGCCGATGCTGCCGGCCAGGCCCCACAGCGCACTGTCACCAAGGCGACGATCCACGCCCACGGTCAGTCCGTCGCTGCGAAGGTCGTACCGCCCTGCCCCGCTCGGGCCGCCCCGGCCATAGGTAGCCGAGCCCGAAGCCCAGGTGCCCCAGCCAGCGGGCAGCAGCGGACGCTCGTTCGCCATCGCCTGGCCCAGCGGCAGCGACGCCGCATCCGGTCCACGCGCGCCGGTCGACACCGACAGCGTGTTGCTGTCCGCGTTGCCGCCGGCACGCACCTGGCGCAGGCGCTCGCGGATGTTGGCCTGCTGCGCGTTGGCGAAGCGCACGCTGGCGTCCACCTGTGCCTGCAGCAGCCCGGTCACACCCGGGTCACGGGTCGGGTCCGGGCGCACGTTCACCACCAGTACCAGCTCGGCACTGGCCGCGGCATAGCTGCCCGCAGCGGTCTGTTCGGCAGTGATCACCGCACGACCTTCGCCGTGCACGTGCACGGTGCGGCCGTCGATGCTGGCCACCGCAGTGTCACTGCTGTGGAAGCTGAAGGCCCCCGGGCTGGCGCTGGTCGGCAGCGGCAGTTCGAAGCTGCCCTGTTCCAGCAGGCGCTGCAGATCGGCACTCCACGCCAGCACCGGCACGGCCAGCGCGATCTCGACGATGCGTTGCTGCTGCGGTGCCGCTTCATGGTTGGCATCGCCGTCCTGGTCCACGGTCAGCACGCAACGCCCCGCCGCCAGCATCGCTACACGGGTGCCGCTCACACTGCAGACCGCAGGGCTGCTGCTGCCGAAACGCAGCGGCTGGCCCGACGCGCCGCCCTGGGCGGAGACCTCGAAGCTGCCGCCCTCGCTGTAGACCGGCGTTGCAGGCTCCACGCTGAAGCCGGTGATCGCCTGCGCGGCCTGCGCGATCTTCAGCTGGTAGCGCGCCACGCCGGTGAAGCCGTAGGTATCGCTGACTTCCACATCAAAATCGAACACGCCGGCCAGGGTAGCCACGCCCTGCAGCTGGCCGTCGCTGGACAGCAGCACGCCGGGCGGCAGCGCGCCCGACATCAGGCGGAACGCATACGGCGCGGTACCGCCACGCGCCTGCAGGCGCAGGCTGACCGGGCCGGCCTGGGTTACAGGCGGCAGCGGCGCTTCCACTTCCTCGATCTGCGGCGCCGCCACGTCCAGCACGAATGCGCGGCGCCCGCGGAAGGGACCGCTGCCGGAACTGCTGTCGGTCACCTCGACCTCGATCTCGAAACGACCCGCCGCGACCGGCGTACCCGCCAGGTGCCCGCTGCGATCCAGACTGAGGCCCGTCGGCAGACTGCCGCCAACCATCGCGTAGGTGTAAGGCGCTGCGCCACCGCTGCTGGACAGCTGCGCGTCCAGCGCCGTGCCGGCCACGGCCTGCGGCAACACGGCGGACTGCAGGATCACGGTCGGCGTGTCAATGGTGATCGTGATGCTGGCCGGCGCCGACGTGCGGAAGCCATCGCTGACGGTGTAGGTGATGCTGTCGGTGCCGGCATAGCCCGCGGCCGGCGTGTACCGCAGCGTCATGCCCTGCACGTCAACCCGGCCATGCTGGGGGCCCACGGCCACCTGCACCTGCTCGGCCACACCGGCGACCGACAGCGGCAGCACGACGGCGGCAGCCCCGTAAGGCACGGCGATGCTGGAATCGGCCACGGCCAGATCCGGCAACGGCACCACCGCTGCCGAGGCAGCCGACGCCGCGCCGCTGCCGTACTCGCTGCGTGCAACCACCACGAAATGGTAAATACTACCGTTGGCCAGGCCACGCACGGTGACCGGCGAGCTCGTACCGGTGGCGCTGATGCCTCCCGGCTGCGCGGTCACCGTGTAATCGATGATGGCGCCACTGCCGGCCGACCCCGCATCGAAATACACCTGCACCTGTCCATCACCGGCCACGCCGCGCACGTTGGCGACGGCCGACGGCAGGTCGGCGCCCACGCGTACGCCCGTGGTCGCCCCCACATTGGCCAGCGCCGCACGCGCGTCGGTGCCCTGTGCATTGCGCAGGCTGCCGGCGGCGGCCTGCAGCGATTCCACCTCGATGCCATCTTCGTCGCGGTCATCGGCCTGCAGCGAGTACTGGAAGCGCAGCACGCCGCCCTGCGCATCCGTCTCCACCGCCGAAAGCGTGGCCACGCGGCGCTGGCTGCCGATGCGCAGCAGCAGCTGCGGCGCAGCGCCCACCTGCAGGGCCTGGTCGAACTGCACCGCAAAGGACAGCACCTGGCCGGCGAGGTAGCGGCCGACCGATGGCACCTGCACGCCGGTCACCACCGGTGCGCCCTGCATGGTGAGCGGGTCGGATGGCAGCGATGCCACGCCAGCACCCGCCGCATTGAAGGCGGTGACCACGAAGCGATGCGCGATGCCGGCCGGCAGCCCGTCGATGCGCAGCGGACTGCCGCTGCCGCGCGCGCTCTGCCCGCCCGGCAACGCCTGCAGCAGATAGCTGTCGACCGCGCTGCCGCCATCGAACGTCGGCGCCTGGAAGCTCACGTCCACGCTGCCCGCATCAAGCACGACCGCGGTGATGCGCGGCGCGCCCGGCACCACGGCCAGCACCGCGAACGAGCGGCTGACGCGTGCTGCGGCATGGGTCGCGGTGTCACCCGCCTGGTCGGCATCGATGCTGCAGGTGCCTGCCGCAAGCAGGGTCACCCGGCCATCGGCAGCGACGCTGCAGACCCGGGGCGTGCTGCTGGACAGCGCGACCGGCAGGCCACTGCTGGCGATGGCCAGCACCTGCGGTGTGCTGCCGAACGGCTGTGCATCGATCGCGTCGAACTGGATCTGCTGCTGCGCCATCGGCACCACGTCGTCCGATGCCGTGGACACCACGCCCAAGCCGGCCGCGGTACGCGCGGTGATCGTGAAGCGGTACGCGATGCCGTTGCGCAGGCCGGTGAACACCACCGGTGAACCGGTTGCCTGCTGCTGCAGGCCACCGGGCTGCGCGGTCACCAGGTAATCCAGCACCGGGCTGCCGCCATCCTGCGCGGGCGCTGCGAACTGCAGCGTCGCCACGCCATCGCCTGCAACCACGCCGGTGATGGACGGCGCGGCAGCCGGCTGCGCGCCAACCAATATGCCGCCGGTAGCGCCCACGCCTGCCAGCGCCAGCACAGCGTCGATGCCATCGGCATTGCGGATGCTGCCACCGGCCAGCTGCAGGCCGTCGATGCCGATGCCGTCCTCGTCCAACTGGCCCGGCAATACGGTGTAGCTGAAAGACAGCAGGTTGCTGCCCGAGCCAGCGCGATAGGTCGCGGCTACGCGCTGCCCGCCAATCGACAGCAGCAGCTCGGGCACGCCCTGCACGATTGCCGGCTGGTCCAAGGCCAGCAGGAAATCGAGGCTGGCACCGGCGAGGTAGCGGCCGTCGGCCGGCACCTGCAGGCCGGTCACGCGCGGCACGGTCGGCATCGTCACCGGGTCGGACTCGGCGGAGAACGTGCCGGGCCCTGTCGCGGTGCGCGCACGCACCGCGAAGGTATAGGTCGTGCCTGCGTGCAGGCGGCTCATGCGTACCGGGCTGGAGCCACCGCTGACCACAGCACCACCCGGGCGCGCTGCCACCTCGTAAGAGAGGATGGCACTGCCACCGTCGCTGGCGGGTACATCGAAGTACACGTCCACGCTGCTTGCGCCGATCCGTTCGACGCGACGCAGGGTCGGCGCCGACGCCTGGGCCGCGACGACGCTGAAACTGCGCTCCACCGGCTGCGCCGCACGCGTGCCGGCGTTGCCGGGCTGCAGTGCGCGCACCGTGCAGGTGCCGAGCGCGGACAGGCGCAGGTTGCCTGCACTTTCCAGCACGCAGACCAGCGGAGTCAGGCTCTCGTACTCGACGGCCAGACCGCTGCTCGCGGTGGCCTGCAATGCCAGCAGTGAACCCAACGGCCGGTCACCGGGCGCATCGAACTGGATCGTCTGCCCGGTCATCGGCGTGACCGCGGCGCTTGCCAGCGACGGCTGGCTGGCCTGGCTGCCGTTGTTGGCGATCACCTGGAACTGCACGGGCATGCCATTGGCAAGACCGGTCACCGTGATCGGCGACTGCGTGCCGAGCGCCCACTCGCCCGTGGACGCCATCACGGCGTACTCGACAATGGGCGCGCCGCCCGTCTGCACCGGTGCGGTGAAGCTGACCACGGCCTGCCCATCGCTGGCGACGGCCATGACCTGGCCGGGGGCATCGGGCGCAATGGCCGCGATGCTGCCTGTCAGCGGTTGGTGTGCGCTGGCGGCCGCGGCATCGGTGAGCTCCACGCTGACGCTGAACGTGCCCGCGACCTGCGGCGTGCCATGCAGGCGGCCCGAGGGTTCAAACACCAGCCCGGCGGGCAACATGCCACTGTTGATGCCGAAGCTGTAAGGCGGGGTGCCGCCACTGGCGGTCAGGTTGACATCAACCGCCGAGCCAACCGTGAACTGCTGGACGCCCGGGCTGACCAGCTGAAGGGGCTGTGCGGCCTCGGCCGTGCAACGCAGCTGTACTGGACTGATGTAGGTTCCGCTGGTGATACGGATGTAAAGGCCGTAGTTGCTCAGGAAGCTGCTGGATGCAGTCGCGCTGTGCGGCCCTGCCGCACCGGTATTGCTGCGGTAGTCCAGGACGATCTGCACGGTGTCTCGGCTGCGCAGGTTGACCAGTTCGCTTCCGATGGACGGACCGCCAACGTTGCCACCGTTATCCGAAAAGCTCACGGCCACCGACTCGCCGGGCAGGAAGTCCGTCGCCAAAAACCGGTTTGTGTAGCTGGTCGTCGCGCCCACCAGGTTGATCGCCTCGCACGCCGCCGACGCCGCCTGCGCGACGCCCGTACCTGCCAGCAACTGCAAGAGCACCACGCACATCCAGACGACGCCGCGCCCCAACCCACTCTTCCTTGCTGCCGCCGACATCGATCCGTTCCCCATGAATGAAGGGGGCGCACGCGCCGGTCCATCGCCGCGCGTGCAGCAATGGGCCATGGACGGTGATGTTTCCCCCTGGTACCGGTGCAGTAACGGCAGGTCACGTGGGAACTTGAGCGCCGGGCATTACCCGGCGCGGGGCTTACTCGAACGAACCAACCGAATCGTGCGACAGGTTGTCGAAGCGCGTGTACTCGCCGAAGAATTTCAGCTTGCACGAACCGGTGGGGCCACCACGGTGCTTGCCGATGATGATCTCGGCCAGGCCCTTGTCCGGCGAATTTTCCTTGTTGTAGTAATCGTCGCGGTAGATGAAGACGATCATGTCCGCGTCCTGCTCGATTGCGCCCGATTCGCGAAGGTCGGCCATCACCGGGCGCTTGTCGGTACGCGTTTCCAGCGATCGGTTGAGCTGCGAAAGCGCGATCACCGGCACGTTCAGTTCCTTGGCCAGGCCCTTCAGCGATCGCGAGATCTCCGAAATTTCGGTCGCGCGGTTTTCGCTGTTGCCCGGCACGCTCATCAGCTGCAGGTAGTCGATCACGATCAGGCCCAGGTCGTGCTCGCGCTTCAGGCGGCGGCACTTGGAACGCAGGATCTCCGGCGACACGCCCGGCGTATCGTCGATGAAGATCTTGGTTTCCTTCAGCATCTTGATCGCACTGGTGACGCGGCTCCAGTCCTCGTCTTCCAGCTGGCCGGTACGCAGGCGCGAGGCATTGATGCGGCCGTTGGAGGAAATCAGGCGCATCGCCAGCTGCGATGCGGACATTTCCATCGAGAACACGGCCACGCCCTTCTTCGACTTGATCGCCGCGTACTCGGCGATGTTCAGCGCGAAGGTGGTCTTGCCCATCGCCGGGCGCGCGGCAAGAATGATCAGGTCGGTCGGCTGCAGGCCGGCGGTCATCGCGTCGAAGTCGGTGTAACCGGTCGGCAGACCGGTGATGTTGCCGCCGTTCTCGAAGCGGTTGCGCAGTTCCTCGAACGCATCCTTCAGCGCGCCGGGCATGGCCACGAAGTCGGTGCGGCCCCGCGCGCCCTGCTCGGCGATGGCGAACACGCTCTTTTCGGCCGAGGCCAGCAGTTCGCTGCTGTCGCGGCCTTCGGGCTGGAAGCCATCGTTGACGATGTCGGTGCCGACCTGGATCAGCTGCCGCAACACCGCCTTGTCGCGCACGATCTCAGCGTAGGCCACGATGTTTGCCGCCGACGGCGTGGTGCTGGCCAACTCGATCAGGTAGGCGCCATCGCCGACCAGCTCCATCCTGCCCTGCGACTCGAACCACTCGCCCAGGGTCACCGCATCGAACGGACGGTCGCGCTCGGACAGCTCGCGGATCGCCCGGTAGATCATCTGGTGATCGCGGCGATAGAAATCGGTCTCGGTCAGCTGGTCGTTGACCCGGTCGTAGGCTTCCGGGGCCAGCATCAGACCACCCAGCACCGCCTGTTCGGCTTCCACCGAGTGCGGCGGCACGCGCAGCTGGTCGATGCGCGATTCATCGCGATCGCGGTCGAAGCCATCGCCGCGCTCTTTGCGGTTGGAACGGAAGCCGGAACGGGCGGACATGCTGCGGTGTTTCCTGCGAAAGTGGGCCAGGCGAGTGTAGGCATGCGCCGACCCCGGCGGCCATGGACAAGCCTGTGGATAAGCCGTGGACGAACGGGGGATATCCGCCGCAGCGCGACGTGGTTGTCCAGCCTATGGGATCCCATTATCGCAGATTGGGAAACAGGGGTCAGAGCCCGCCGCTGCGCGACGGGATCCGACCCCGGCAGGAAGGGGGCGGATCCCTCTGCACGGCAGAGGGCTCTGACCTCAACCCCGAACGCAGCGTCAATCGCCCTTGGCGTGCACCGCGATCAGCTTCAGGAAGCGGTCCACATAGCCCTGCAGGAACTTATGCGTGCCCTCGTTGTGGATCGTGCCGTCGGCGCCGATCAGCTCATCCTTGAAGTGAATGAATGCCTCCGGCTGGCCGAGCACGTGCATGTCCAGGAACGCCAGGCTGTTGCGCAGGTGCTGCTGGGCCACCGCCGTGCCGATCTGGCCGATGGACGCACCCATCACCGCCGCCGGCTTGCCCGCGAAGGCGCTGTCACCATACGGCCGCGAGCCGATGTCGATCGCGTTCTTCAGCACACCGGGCACCGAGCGGTTGTATTCCGGGGTGACGAACAGCACCGCGTCGGCACCCCGTACCTCGTCCTTCAGGCGGGTGCCCTGGGCGGGGTAGCTGCCGTCGAAATCCTGGTTGTACAGCGGCAGGTCGTCGATGCGCACATACTGGAAACGCGCGCGATCGCCGGCCAGTTTTTCCAGTGCAAGGGCCAGCCTGCGGTTGCAGGATTCCTTGCGCAGGCTGCCAACGAACACCGCGATGGTGGGAACAGTCATGGCGACACACTCCTGACGGGGGAAAGGGCCAGCCTAGCGGCCGGCCCGATGTGCCCCGGTGAAGATCAGCCGCGCGCCACGCCCGCCCGCACCTGCCGCCAGTGGTCCTGCCAGGCCTGGAACATAAGCACGTTCCACAGGTGGGTATGCCACTTGCGCTGGCCGCCCAGGAACTGCTGCCACAGCGGCTGCACGGCGGCGGCCGACAGCACGCCTTCGCGCTCCAGCCGCGCCGGCTGCAGCAGGTCATCGGCCCACGGCCGCAAATCGCCCTTCAGCCATTCACTCACCGGCGCACCGAAACCTCGCTTGGGGCGGTGCACCATCGACTGCGGCACGTAGCGGCCGAGCACGCGCTTGAGGAGCACCTTGCTGGTGTCCTCGCTGCGCTTGAAGTCCAGCGGCAGCGACCAGGCGAATTCAGCCACGCGCCAGTCCAGCAGCGGCGCCCGTGCCTCCAGGCTGACCGCCATCGAGGTGCGGTCGACCTTGCACAGCAGGTCGTCGGGCAGGTAGCTGACGAAGTCGGCCAGCATCATCGCGTCGGCCGGGGTGCCGGCGCCATGCAGCGGGTCGGCCAGGTCGTAGAAGCTGCCGGCCTCGCGCGCACCGACCACCGCCGCCGCCGGGTCGCGCCAGCGCGAGATGCGGTTGCGGTACACATCGCCAATGCCGCGTGCGCCGGTCTCGGCCAGCAGCGCGGCCAGGCCGCCGGTGCGCGAGGATTCGCCCTGCTGGTGCGCACGCGCGCCCATCCAGCGCCGCAGCGGCGCCGGCACGCGACCCAGCATCTGCCAGTTGCGCAGCGCGCGCACGTAGCGGGTGTAGCCGAAGAACAGTTCGTCGCCCCCGTCGCCGGACAGGGCCACGGTCACGCCCTTCCGCGCCAATCGCGCGACCAGCGCGGTCGGCACCTGCGAGGCATCGGCGAAGGGCTCGTCGAACATCGCCGGCAGCTGCGGCACCACCGCCAGCGCATCGGCGCCACTCACGTACAGTTCGGTGTGGTCACAACCCAGGTGGCCGGCCAGCTCCTTGGCCAGCGGCGCCTCGTCATGGTGCGAGCCGCTGAAGCCGATGCTGAAACTGTGCACCGGCTGCGTGCTCTGCGCCTGCATCAGCGCAGCCACCAGCGACGAATCGGTGCCACCGGACAGGAACACGCCCACCGGCACGTCGGCCACCATGCGCAGCGCTACGGCATCGCGCAGCAGGCCGTCCAGCTGTTCCTCGGCCTCCTCGATGCGGCCCTGGAACGGTGCGGCCAGCGCCGCCTGCATGCGCGCGCGCGCATCCCAGTACGGGCGCTGCGCCTGCTCGGGGCGGTGCGCGGCGGCACCGGCGGCCACCGTCGCCGCATCCAGGCGCAGCACGCGGCCCGGCATCAGCTTGTAGCAGCGCTGGTGGATGCTGTGCGGGGCAGGGATGTAATCCAGGCGCAGCAGCAGGGTCAGCGCGTCGCGGTCGATGTCGTTGTCGAAGTCCGGGTGCTGCCACAGCGCCTTCAGCTCCGAACCGAACACCAGGGTGTCACCGGCCCAGCCGTAGTACAGCGGCTTTTTGCCGACCCGGTCGCGGGCCAGGTACAGGCACTGCTCGTGACGGTCCCACAGGGCGATGGCGAACATGCCGTTGGCGCGCTGCAGGGTGTCCTCGACGCCCCACTGCAGGATCGCGGCCAGCAGCACTTCGGTATCGGAATGGCCGCGGAAGGCATGGCCCAGCGGCTCCAGCTCGTCCCGCAGCGCGGCAAAGTTGTAGACCTCGCCGTTGTAGGCCATCACGTAACGGCCGTCGGCCGAGGCCATCGGCTGGTGGCCCAGCGGTGACAGGTCGAGGATGCTCAGGCGGCGGTGCGCCAGGGCGATGCCGGCGCGGGCATCGACCCAGGTGCCGCCGTCATCCGGCCCGCGGTGGTACAGCGCCTGCCCCATGGCCAGGGCTTGCGCCTGCAGCACCTCGTCCGGCGACTGCGCCGCCGGCAACAACATTCCCGCCAATCCACACATGCATCAGGGTTCCTGCGCCAGGTCGAGGGCGGCGCCAATCACCGCATTGTCGCTTGGAAGCCCGAACATTGCTGCCCCCGCCAGCGGCGTGTAGGTATCGGCGCCGCAGACCCGCCGCAGCGGCAGGTGGCCATGGCCGGCCTCGATCAGGGCGGTGACCACGCCCTCGCCCACCCCACCGCTGTGCCGCCCCTCGTCCAGCACCAGCACCCGCCGCGCCGTGGCCGCCTGGGCGGCGATGAAACCGGCATCCAACGGCACCAGCCAGCGCAGGTCCACCACCCGCACCTGCCAGCCGGTCTGCGCCTGGATGACCGGTACCGCGCGCAGCGCCATCGGCACGCCATTGCCATAGGTGAACACCACCAGGTCATCGGCGTCGGGCGTGTAGACCCGGCCCTCGCCCAGCACCAGCGCCTGCCCCGCCGCCGGATAGTCGAACAGCCACTGGCCATCGCCGGGCGCGTGCAGGTCCTTGCTCATGTACAGCGCGATCGGCTCCAGGAACACCGCCACCCGGCCGTTCACCCGGGCCAGCGCCGCCAGCGTGCGCAGCATCATCACCGCATCGTCGCCGCGCGACGGGCAGCCCACCACCAGGCCGGGGATATCGCGCAGCGCGGTGATCGAGTTGTCGTTGTGGAAGTGGCCGCCGAAGCCCTTCTGGTAGCCCAGGCCGGCCACCCGCACCAGCATCGGGTTGCGGAACTGGTCGTTGGAGAAGAACTGCAGCGAACAGGCCTCGCCACGCAGCTGGTCGATGGCGTTGTGCAGGTAGGCCAGGTACTGGATCTCCGGGATCGGCAGCAGGCCCATGTTGGCCAGGCCCTGGGCCATGCCCAGGATCATCGTCTCGTCCAGCAGGGTGTTGAACACCCGGCGCGGCCCGAAGCGGCGCAGCAGGTCCTTGGTGACGGTGTAGACGCCCCCCTTCTGCGCCACGTCCTCTCCGAACAGCAGCGCCTGCGGATATTTGCACAGCAGTTCCTGCAGGCCGTGGTTGATCTGCACCGCGAGGTGCCGCGGCGGCTGCCGTTCGGGCAGCGCGTCGGCACCGCCGTACAGGGCTTCGCGCGCTTCGGCCGGTACCGGGCGCTGCGCTTCGGCCATCACCGCCGCCGGTGTGTACGGCGCCAGCGGTGCCACCACTTCGTCCAGCGACTGCAGCTTGGGGCGTCCTTCGGCGTTCGCCGCCGCCGACAGGCAGCGCACGCGGAGGGTCTCGTAGGCGGCCTCGATGCCGGCGGCATCCATCCAGCCCGATTCCAGCGCGATCTGCGCCGACCGCAGCAAGGGATCCTGGGCTTCGGCCGCGCACAGGTCGGCCAGCGCGCGCCATTCCACCTCGAAATCGGTGCCTGCATGGCCCATCAGCCGCGTGGTACGCAGGTGCAGGAAGGTCGGCCGGCGGGTACGCCGGCAATGCTCCACCGCCGCCTGCACCTGTGCATGTCCTGCCGCCAGGTCCAGGCCATCGGCGTAGTAGTAGTCCAGCCCCGGCTGGCGGCTGAAGCGCTCGGCGATCCAGCCTTCCGGCGTCTTCACCGAAATGCCCAGGCCGTTGTCCTCGCAGACGAACAGGATCGGCGCTGGCAGCTTCTGGTAGGCCGACCACATCGCCGTATTGAAGGCGGTCTGCGCGGTGGCATGGTTGGCCGAGGCATCGCCGAAGGAGCACAGCACGATGCTGTCGGCCGGGATCGGCAGCGGCTGGCCCAGGCGCTTGCCGCTTTCGATGGCCAGCGCGGTGCCCAGCGCCTTGGGCAGGTGCGATGCGATGGTCGAGGTCTGCGGCAGCACCCACAGCGGGCGGCTGCCCCACACCTTGTGGCGGCCACCGCTGGCGGGGTCGTCGGCACTGGCGGCGAAGGACAGCGCCGCGTCACGCAACGGGTCCAGGCCCGGCACCTGCCGCGCGCGCTCGGCCATGAAGGCGCCGGAGCGGTAATGCAGGAACGCCGGATCGGTATGGCGGCAGGCCCGCGCCAGCAGCGCGTTGCCTTCGTGACCGGACGAGCCGATGGTGTAGAAGACCTTGTTCTGTACGCGCAGTACGCGCGCCATCAGGTCCAGCTGGCGGCTGGCCAGCTGCGAATCGAACAGCTCGGCGAATGCCGCTGCGGTCAGCGTGCTGCCCGGCAGGATCGGCGCATCCGGCGCCGGCTTCGGACGCGGCAGCCCACGCCAGCCGCGCACCGCCTCGAGGAAATTGACGTCGCACACTTCGGCGCGGTTGAGCACCCGCATGCGTGCGGGGATCGGATCGGGAACCACAGCAAACATCGAACACCCTCCGTGTCGTTGTTGCATTCCGCCGGGCGTGGTCCGGCGCTACCGTGCCGGGCTGGACGCTACCCGCGTGCGTCCAGGCGTGCGCGCACCTCGGCCGTAACCGCCGGCATCGCCACGAACCGTGGCTGCTCGCGCACCCGCTGCAGCCACGCGCGCACTTCCACGAACGGCTGCAGGTCGATGCCACCGTCGGCGGCGACATCGGTGTAGGCGAACAGCGCGATGTCGGCGATGCCGTACTCGCTGCCGGTAAACCACTGCGCCTGGCGCAGGTGCTGCTCCATCACCGCCAGCGCGGTCGCGGCGAGCTCATGCAGGCGCGGCAGTTCGGTCCGGCGCGGCGAATCCAGTGCGGTCCAGCCACGGATGAAGCGCGCCACCGCCACGCAGGGTTCGTGGCTGTACTGCTCGAAGAACATCCAGCTCAGCGCCTGCGCGCGTTCCCAGCCATCGGTGGGCAGGTACGGCGTGCCTTCGGCCAGCCAGAACAGGATGGCGTTGGATTCGGTCAGCACGCGGCCATCGTCGCGCACGATCAGCGGCACCTTCGCATTCGGGTTGAGCGCCAGGAATTCAGGCGAATGGGTCTGCCCATGCGCACTGTCCACTTCCACCCAGCGGTAGCGGCTGCCGAGCTGCTCCAGCAGCAGGCGCACCTTGTGGCAGTTGCCCGACACCGACATGCCATGCACCGTCAACGGCACCCGCTCATCCACCATGTTCCGCTCCAGGACATCCCGGCCGACGGCCGGCTGCGTGCAGTCTGGCAAGCGCCCGCGCCGATGCCAAGCGCGGGTGCAGCATCAGCGCCTGCGCTGCTGCCAGTGCGCGCGCGACTGGCCCCAGATCTGCAACGGCTCGCCCTCGTAGGGCGGCGGCAACTGGCCCATCCGCAGCAGGCTGCTGCCCAGCTTGCGCGCCACCACCTTGGACTTCTCGTTGTCTTCGGCGATGGTGTGGATCACCTCGTCCCAGCCCTGCGTGTCAAACGCCCAGTCGATGGCCGCCACCGCCGCTTCGGGGGCGTAGCCACGGCCCCAGCGCGCGCGGCAGATGCTCCAGCCGACCTCGGGGCCGGGCCAGCCCAGCGGCTGCCACGGGCCCATGCGGCCGACCCATTCGCCGGTGGCTTTCTCGATGACGCTGAACATCGAATAGCCGAACAGCTGCCAGGCCCCGGCCAGGCTGCAGAAACTGCGCCAGGCCACCGAAGGCAGCTGCACGCCGCCGAGGCTGCGCATCACTTCTTCGTCGGCGCAGAACGCCAGGTAGGGTTCCAGATCCTGGGCCTGCGGTGGGCGCAGGATCAGGCGCTCGGTTTCAATGCGCAGGTCGAAGATGCTCATGCAGGCTCCCGCCGGTACTGGGGCCGACCATCATCGGCGATACAGGCGCGGTGTCCATGCCCGCAAACGACACAGGCCGGCAAAAGCCGGCCTGTCCGATACGCACTGCAGTGGCAACGCGTTACTGGCGATTGGCCGCTGCGTCGCCGGCCGCAGCGGTCTGCGTGACCAGCTGGCCATCCACCACCGGCAGGCGGTCGCTGGCCGGCTTGTTGTCCATGCGCACGGTCTTCTCGGCGCCGTCATAGCGGTAGGTCACGTTGTAGCCCTTGACCACATCGTTGGTGCCCATGGCGATGCGCGTGCCCGGCTTGCTGGCCATGCGCATGGTGCCGGTGGTGCCGTCCTCGTTGCGGTAGGTCACGTTGTAACCGGTCACGCGGCTCGACTCGGAGGTCGCCGTTTCAGTGTGGCACTGGCGCTCGGTGCGGTTGACCACGCGGCCACCCACGTGGCGCTTGTCCACCTGGTTGCCGATGAAGCCACCGGCCACGGCGCCGGCTGCAGTGGCAGCCTTCCTGCCATTGCCGCCGCCCACCTGGTTGCCAAGCAGGCCACCGACCACGGCGCCGACCACGGTGCCGCCGACATTGCCATCACGCTCAGGCAGCCGCTCCTGCACCACCACGTCCTCGCAGACTTCATGCGGGGTCTGGGTGGTGGAGGTCTCGCGCACCGGCTCGGTGCCGATGACCGTCGCGTAGGCCTTCTGCTTCTCGGTCAGCGGGTCGACCTTCAGCACGTCGGCGTATTCCAGACCACGCGGTGCCGAGGCATCGACCGCGTCGCCGCGCGCGCCGTCATCGGCAGCGCTGCCATCGACCAGGCGCGACTCGGAAGGGTTCGCGGCGCCCAGTGCATCCGGGGCCTTGTCACCACTTTTCATGAAGGCGGCAGTTGCGATGCCACCCACCAGCAGCGCGCCTGCTGCGACCAGGACAGTTGTAGTTGTGCTTTTCATGACCTGCTCCCTGCGGACCGTCCGCAACGTTCTTGATGCAGATTGCAGCATGCGCTGCCTGAACGGAATCTCCACATTTCGTACCCATGGCCGTAACCCATTCAGCATCGGGAAATGCTGGGCCCGTGGTAGCGTTTGCAGCACGCCCACGAGGAGCCCCGCCATGGCCAACCCGCTGCTGCTGCCGGTCCTGCAATGGGCACGCCGGTTGCGCTACCCCACCCTGTTCAAGCTGACCGCAGGCCTGTTCGCGCTGACGCTGTTCATCCCCGACCCGATCCCGTTCGTGGACGAGCTGGTGCTGGGCCTGGGCACCCTGCTGCTGGCCAACTGGAAGAACCGCACCGCGGCGACGCCGCCGCCACTGGAACAGCGCTGAACATGCTGATCGACAGCCATTGCCACCTGGATGCCAGAGAGTTCGACCCCGACCGCACGGCGGTGATCGAGCGCGCCCATGCGGCCGGTGTACAAGCCCAGGTGGTGCCGGCGGTGACCGCCGCCAGCTGGCCGAAGCTGCGCGAAGTCTGCCAGCAGGCACCGGGGCTGTACCCGGCCTACGGCCTGCACCCGATGTTCCTGGCCGACCATCGTCCCGAACACCTGGGCCAGCTGCGCGAGTGGATCGAGCGCGAGCGTCCCTGCGCGATCGGCGAGTGCGGCCTGGATTTCTTCGTCGAAGGACTGGATGCCGAAGCGCAGCAGGACTATTTCATTGGCCAGCTGAAGCTGGCACGCGACTTCGACCTGCCGGTGATCGTGCATGCGCGCCGCGCGGTGGATGCAGTGATCGCCTCGATCCGCCGCATCGGCGGCCTGCGCGGCGTGGTCCATAGTTTTGCCGGCAGCCCGGAACAGGCAGCGCAGCTGGACAAGCAGGGCTTCCTGCTCGGCCTCGGCGGGCCGCTGACCTACGACCGTGCGCAGCGCCTGCAGCGGCTTGTGCGCGAGATGCCACTGGAGCAGTTGCTGCTGGAAACCGACGCACCGGACCAACCCGACGCGGGCATCCGCGGCCAGCGCAATGAGCCGGCACGGCTGTCAGTGATCGCCCGCCACGTGGCCGCGCTGCGCGGTACCGACGTGGAGACCGTGGGACGGGTGACAAGCGGGAACGCCCGGCGGCTTTTCGCGCTGCCAGCTGACTGATCGCCGCTTCGCCGGGCATGGCCCGGCGCTACCGGTCAAACCTCGGCGGCTTCGGCCTTGACCTTCTTCGGCTCCAGCAGCAATTCGAGCGCCTTGCCGACCGCGGCGAATGCGAACGCACCGGTGATGTGCGTGGCAGCGCCCAGCCCGGCGCCGCAGTCCAGCTTCAACCCGGCATCGGCGCCCAGGTCCGGGCGCAGGCCGCAGACGCTGCCATCGGCTTGCGGGTACTTCACGTTCTCCAGCGAATACACCGCCGGTACGCCGAAATAGCGCTTGGCATTCTTCGGGAAGTTGAACTCGCTGCGCAGCTTCTTGCGGATCAGCGCAAGCATCGCGTCGTGCTCGGTGCGCGAGACATCGCGGATGCGCACCAGGGTCGGGTCGGTACGGCCGCCGGCAGCGCCCACGGTCAGCAGCGGCAGCTTGCGGCGGCGGCACCAGGCGATGGTCTCCACCTTCACCCGGAAGCTGTCGCAGGCATCGATGACCAGGTCGAAGCCACGGTCCAGCAGTTCGGCCATGTTGCCGGTGGTCAGGAACGCCTGCACGGCATCGACGTCGATCTGCGGGTTGATCGCGCGGCAGCGCTCGGCCATCGCCTCGGACTTGTTGCGGCCGTAGTTGCCCTCCATCGCCGGCAGCTGCCGGTTGGTGTTGGACACGCAGATGTCATCGGCATCGATCAGGGTGAGGTGACCGACCGCCGAACGGGCCAGCGCCTCCACCACCCACGAGCCGACGCCGCCCATGCCCACCACCGCCACGCGGCTGCCCTGCAGGCGCTCGAGCGCACCTACGCCATACAGCCTTTCGATGCCGGCGAAGCGTTGTTTGACCTGTTCGTTCATGCCGCTATTTTAACGTGCAGGCAGCGGCGGCCATAGCGGGCCGCCATCGAACCCACCGTTGCACGCCCACGCATCCCCCATGGAGGAGCCCGCATGAACGCCAGCCCGTCCCGTCGTCCGTCCAGCGCCCAGCGCTATCTGTTCGTGCTGGTGCTCGGCCTGCTGATCGGCTTGGTCGCCACGGTCATGGTCGGCCGTGCCCTGCAGAAGGGCCGCGATCCCTTCCCGCACAGCCTGATGCATGTGATGCAGCGACAGGCGGAGATGCTGCTGCAGGCCCAGCAGCAGAACCGCTGCAGCCTGGCCGACAGCCAGCCGCGCCTGCAGTCGCTGCGGATGCTGTCCAACGATCTGGATCTGGCGTTTCCCAAGCTGAAGGACGACGCGCGCTTCCAGCAGCATGCCAGCCGGTACCGGGCGGACCTCAATGCGGCACTGGCCGCCCCCCCCAGTGACTGCGCATCGCTGGCCAAGGTGGTGCAGACCGTGCAGGACGACTGCCGGGCCTGCCACCAGGACTTCCGCTGATTCATCTTCCAGCTGGGGAAGGATGGCGTGATTGGCACCTTGTTCACGTGGGAAAGTGGACGATTCGACCACCCTGCTGCATGACGCAGTACCACCCTTCCACCCGCCTTTACGGCCAGGAGACGCCCCATGAAGATCCAGCTCATCGCCGCCAGTGTCATTGCTACGCTCGCTCTGGCCGGCTGCGCCACCTCGCCCGGTTACGGCGGCGGTGGTTACAACAACGGTGGCTACAACAACGGTGGCTACGGCAACAACAACGGCTACAACCAGAACCGTTGCGCCGACTGCGGCATCGTGACCCGCATCAACACCGTGGCCTCTGGCCGTACCGCGCCCAGCGCGACCGGCGCCATCCTTGGCGGCATCGTCGGTGCCGTGGCCGGCCATGAGATCTCCGACCACACTGGCGGCAGCCGCGGCAACAAGAATGTCGCCGCCGCCGCAGGCGCGGTGGGTGGTGCCCTCGCCGGTAACCAGATCCAGAAGAACGTGACCAGCGATACCTACGACATCACCGTGCGCATGGACGATGGCCGCACCATCGTGGTCAACCAGCGCGACCTGGCTGGCATCCGCGAAAACACCTACGTCCGCGTCGTCAACGGCCGCGTCGTCCTGCGCTGATCCAGCAGCAGCCGACGGTGGCAATGAAAAAGGCCCGCTTGCGCGGGCCTTTTTCGTGCGATGCATTGCAGGCGGGTCGTCAGACCGGCTCTACGGCATCCGCCTGCAGGCCCTTCTGGCCCTGCACGACGGTGAAGGTGACCTTCTGGCCTTCCTTCAGGCTCTTGAAGCCTTGGGTCTGGATGGCACGGAAATGCACGAACACGTCTTCGCCGTTTTCACGGCTGATGAAGCCGAAGCCCTTTGCATCGTTGAACCACTTCACGGTACCGGTCTCGCGATCAGCCATCTCACTCACTCCCTGGTGACTCTCTTGTTGTTGGAAACGCCTGTTGGGCGGCTGACAAGCAAGGGGGAAGCGAGGTGCAACGATGCAGCGGATCGGTTAGATCTTGCTTCATCAGGCCACGATCCACGGTGACCTTGCCAAGCTCAGCGACTGCAACTTAACCCGAGCAAAACGAAAAATCAACTGCCAAAATCCCAAAGTGTCAACCCCAAAAAGACAACCATACGGGACAGCATGGACCTCTCATTCATCTTGTATCTGCTAGCGGTCATTTTCGTCCTGGTCGGCATCGCCGGGGTGATCCTGCCTGCCCTGCCCGGGGTGCCACTGGTGTTCGTCGGCCTGCTGCTCGCGGCATGGGCTGACGGCTTTGCCCATGTCGGCTGGCTCACGCTGGTGGCCCTCGGTGTCCTCACCGCGCTGTCCCTGGTGGCCGACGTCCTGTCCACGGTGGTGGGGGCGCAGCGGGTCGGGGCCAGTCGCAAAGCACTCTGGGGCACCTTCGTCGGCAGCATCGTCGGCCTGTTCTTCATGCCGATCGGGCTGTTCGCCGGCCCACTGCTGGGTGCCCTGCTGGGCGAGTACTGGCATACCCGCGAGCTGGGGCGCTCGACCAAGGTCGGCCTGGCCACGTGGCTGGGCATCCTGCTCGGGCTTGCGCTGAAGCTGGCCGTGGTGATCGCCATGCTGGGCCTGTTCGCCTTCGCCTGGTTCCTGTGAGGCCGCCGCCTTCACGCCATGCGCACGCCTGCGCCGGGCATAAATCCAGGGGCTGGCCGTTGCCGCGGGCAGCCGCCACACTGTGCGTCTTCCCGTATTCTTCCTTTGAAGGGCCTGCTGCAATGACCCTCCCCACGCTGCTCCCCCGCTTCGCGCCGCTGGCGCTGGCCCTGGCCAGTGCGCCACTGGCCGCGCAGGAAATCGCGCCCGTTCCCACCGCTACGCCGGCTGGCTGCGCTGCCGTTGACAGTGACGCCGCGCGCCTGGCGTGCTATGACCGACTGTTCGGCCGCAACGCCCAGGCCACCGCCGAGGCAGACGCCGCCGCCCAGCAGGCCGCACAGAGCCTGCGTGAACAACGCCAGGCGTCCCGCCTCAGCCAGGGCGAAGAAAAGCTGCGTACCCGCGTAGGCGACATCTTCCGCCCCGCACCGGACGACAGTGCCCTGGCCAACGCCGGCCGCGGCTCGCTGCTGGACAGCCGCTGGGAACTGGCCGAGGACTCCAAGCTGGGCCCGTTCCAGCTGCGCGCCTACAAGCCGGTCTACCTGCTGCCGGCGTTCTGGACCAGCGACAAGAACCAGATGCCGCAGTCGCCGAACCCGGCCAACAGCGTGACCAACCCGCAGGTGCTGGACAGCACCGAACTGAAGTTCCAGATCAGCTTCAAGACCAAAATCGTCGAGAACCTGTTCGGCGACAACGGTGACATCTGGGCCGGCTACACCCAGAGCTCGCGCTGGCAGGCCTACAACGCCGAAAACTCGCGACCGTTCCGCGAAACCAATTACGAGCCGGAAGTGATGATGGTGTTCCGCAACGGCTACTCGATCGGTGGCTGGCGCGGTCGCATGACCGGGATCAGCCTCAACCACCAGTCCAACGGCCGCCCTGACCCGCTGTCGCGCAGCTGGAACCGGGTGATGCTCAACATCGGCCTGGACCGCGAGAACTGGGCGCTGGTGCTGCGCCCCTGGTACCGCATCCCGGAAAGTCGCAGCGATGACAACAATCCGGACATCGAGGACTACATGGGCCGCGGCGACGCGACCCTGATCTGGAACCGCAACGGCCATGAGATCGCGCTGATGGCCCGCCATTCGCTGCGCACCGGCGACCGCTCGCACGGCGCGCTGCAGCTCGATTACGGCTTCCCTATCAGCAACCTGCTGCGCGGCCACATCCAGGTGTTCGATGGCTACGGCGAAAGCATGATCGACTACAACCACAAGGCCACCTACGTGGGCGTGGGCGTATCGCTGCTGGAGTGGTTCTGATGACGGTGACGATCTGGCACAACCCGGCCTGCAGCAATTCGCGCGGCGCCCTCGCGCTGATCCGCCAAGCCGGGATCGAGCCGGTGGTGGTCGATTACCTGTGCACCCCGCCCGACGTGGCCACCCTGCGCCAGGTGCTGGCCGAATCCGGCCTTGCTGCCACCGACCTGGTGCGCAGCAAGGAGCCGCAGTTCGCCGAACTGGGCCTGGCCGGTGCCGATGAAGCCACCCTGCTGGCCGCAATGGCCGAGCACCCGCGGCTGATCAACCGCCCGATCGTGCGCACGCCCAAGGGCACGCGGCTGTGCCGCCCGCCGGAAACCGTGCAGGAGCTCCTGTAATCCGCCCCGCTTCGGTAGAGCCGGGCCATGCCCGGCTGCTTTTTCGGAGAGTCGAGCTTGCTCGACTGGATGTTGACGGCAGTCGAGCAAGCTCGACTCTACAGGGTGCGACGAGCAGCCGAGCATGGCTCGGCTCTACAGAACGGGTTACCGCCAGTCAGTGATGCCTTCGCGGCGGTACACCTCGGCGAACGCCGCGCGCGTCTTCATCGACGTGGCATGCGCCTTGAGCACCGGCCAGGTGTCGGTGGGCGTGGGCATGTTGCGCGACCAGCGCATCAGCATCACCAGCATGAAATCGACCACGCTGGGCGCCTCGCCCAGCACATAGGGTCCCTGCGCCTGCAGGTGTGCGGCCATCTGCTGCCAGGCGGCCTCCAGGCGTTGCCGGGCCATCGCCTGGGTCGCGGCGACATTCGCTTCGCCAGCAGCTTCATGCGGGTAGAACCACGCGCGGTAGGCGGGTTGCAGGGTGTTGGCGCACCAGAACATCCAGCGGTAGGCGGCGCCGCGTGCGGGCGTACCCGGCGCCGGCAGCAGGCCGGCCTCGGGGTGGCGGTCGGCCAGGTACAGCGCGATGGCGGCCGCTTCGGTCAGCACCTGGCCGTCGATCATCAGCGTCGGTACCACGCCTGCCGGGTTCAGCGCCAGATACTGCGCGGACTTGTGCTCGCGCCGATCAAAATCCAGCAGCACCAGTTCGTGCTCAATGCCCAGTTCGATCAGCAGCCAGTGCACCACCAGCGAGGCGGTGCTGACAGACCCATACAGCGTAGTGCGCATGCGACGACTCCGGTTGCGGGAAACGCCGATTATGCGCCCATGCGCTCAACCACCGCCGCACGACGCCATGCAGCTGTCCGCGTCCTGGCTGCAGCCGATCAACGGCGACTGGTCCATGCAGGCCTGCGCCTGTGACATGCACGAGCGCCGCATCTCGTCATCCTTGATCCGGTCGCACTTGCTCGCCGCCTGCGCATCGCAGGTCGAGCGGCGGTCCGAATCGGAGCGGGCCAGGCAGGCGTTGCGGTACTGCTGGCACGCCATCACGCATTGCGCGCTGGCGTTGTTGCCGGGTGCGCCGTCGTACAGATCGCCGCTGCTGCTGCAGGCGGCGAGGGAAACAACACATAACAGCGCAAGGCATCGAAACAATGACATTGGACACTCCCTGTTCAATACACCGAAAAACCCAGCGAAGCCTAGCAGCGCCAACCTTCGTGCGGCGTCAAACGAAAAACGGCGCCCTGCGGCGCCGTTTTCCTGCAACCGGTGGGGTTTACTCCACCACCACCGGAATCTTGCCAATGCGGGCCTGCCATTCGCGCGGGCCGGTCTTGTGCACCGATTCGCCGGTGGAATCGACCGCCACGGTCACCGGCATGTCCTGCACGGTGAACTCGTAGATCGCTTCCATGCCCAGGTCGGCGAAGCCGACGACCTTGGCGGCCTTGATCGCCTTGGACACCAGGTAGGCCGAACCACCGACGGCCATCAGGTAGGCCGACTTGTGCTTCTTGATGGCCTCGATGGCGGCCGGGCCGCGCTCGGCCTTGCCGACCATGCCCAGCAGGCCGGTCTGTGCCAGCACCTGCTCGGTGAACTTGTCCATGCGGGTCGCGGTGGTCGGGCCGGCCGGGCCCACCACTTCGTCGCGCACCGGATCGACCGGGCCGACGTAGTAGATGAAGCGACCCTTCAGATCGACCGGCAGTTCCTCGCCCTTGTTGAGCATGTCGACCATGCGCTTGTGCGCGGCGTCGCGGCCGGTCAGCAGCTTGCCGTTGAGCAGCAGGGTCTGGCCCGGCTTCCAGTTGGCCACGTCTTCCGGGGTGATCGTGTCCAGGTCCACGCGGGTGCCCTTCGACGAATCGTAGGTCAGCTTCGGCCAGTCTTCCAGCGACGGCGGGTCCAGCATCACCGGGCCGCTGCCATCCAGGGTGAAGTGCGCATGGCGGGTCGCCGCGCAGTTCGGGATCATCGCCACCGGCAGGTTGGCCGCGTGGGTCGGGTAATCGTTGATCTTGATGTCGAGCACGGTGGTCAGGCCACCCAGGCCCTGCGCGCCGATGCCCAGCGCGTTGACCTTCTCGTACAGCTCCAGGCGCAGCTCTTCGATGCGGTTGGACGCACCACGGGCCTGCAGATCGGTGATGTCGATCGGCTCCATCAGCGCTTCCTTGGCCAGCAGCATCGCCTTTTCAGCGGTGCCGCCGATGCCGATGCCGAGCATGCCCGGCGGGCACCAGCCGGCGCCCATGGTCGGCACGGTCTTCAGCACCCAGTCGACGATCGAGTCGGACGGGTTGAGCATGGCGAACTTGGTCTTGGCTTCCGAACCACCGCCCTTGGCGGCGACGATGACGTCGACGGTGTTGCCCGGCACCACCTTGACGTTGACCACGCCCGGGGTGTTGTCCCTGGTGTTGATGCGCTTGCCGGCCGGATCAGCCAGCACCGAGGCGCGCAGCTTGTTGTCCGGGTGCAGGTAGGCGCGGCGCACGCCTTCGTTGGCCATGTCTTCCACGCCCATGGTCGCGTCGTCCCAGCGCACGTCCATGCCGATTTCCAGGAACACGGTGACGATGCCGGTGTCCTGGCAGATCGGACGGTGGCCTTCGGCGCACATCCGCGAATTGATCAGGATCTGGGCCATCGCTTCCTTCGCGGCCGGCGACTCCTCGCGCTCGTAGGCGGCGGCGAGGTTCTTGATGTAGTCGACCGGGTGGTAGTACGAGATGTACTGCAGCGCGTCGGCGATGGACTGGATGAGGTCTTCCTGCTTGATCGATGTCACGGCTTGCTCGCTTGCTCGAGGCTGGCGGGGGGTAATCCCCCATTTTACCCCCTCCCCCGCCCGCAGGATCACAATCGTAGGGTCGAAGCCCCCTGCAGGGGGCTCCGACCCCACCCACCTGTCACGCTTCATGCCTGCCCGGCGTCCTGGTCGACATGAACACTGAATCCGCCTTCCAGACCCACCGCCCGCGCCTGATGGCGCTGGCCTACCGCCTGCTGGGCAGCCGCAGCGATGCCGAGGACGTGGTCCAGGATGCCTGGCTGCGCTGGTCCGGCGCCGATCCGGCCGCCGTGCGCGACCCCGAGGCCTGGCTGGTCACCACCACCACCCGGCTGAGCCTGGACCGCCTGCGTGCGGCCCGGCGCGAGCGGGTGCACTACGTCGGCCCGTGGCTGGCTGAACCGCTGGAGATCAGCCTGGCGGCAGAACCGGCCAGCGACCCGGCCGTGGCCCATGTCCGCGCCGACGAGGTCTCGGTGGCCTTCCTGACCCTGCTGGAGCAGCTGGGCCCGGAGGAGCGCGCCGCCTTCCTGCTGAAGGAGGCCTTCGACCACGACTACCGGCAGATCGCCGCGCTGCTCGGCCTGACCGAGGCCAACTGCCGCCAGCTGGTGCACCGTGCCAGACAGCGCCTGCAGGCCGGACGGCCGCGCTTCAACGCCGATGCCGGCCAGCACCGGCAGCTGCTGGCGCGCTTCATGGACGCCACCCAGCGTGGCGACAGCGAGGCCATCCAGGCGCTGCTGCATGCCAACGCGCGGCTGGTGTCCGATGGCGGCGGCGTGGTCACTGCGGCGGTGCGCCCGCTGCTGGGCGCCGAGCGTATCGGCCGCCTGTTCTGGGCCATCACGCGCCGCGGCCTGGGCCACACCGCGCAGCTGGGCTGGGTCAATGGCGAGCCGGCGATCCTGCGCTTCCTCGGCGACCAGCTGCATTCGATCACCACTGTGGACGTGGTCGATGGGCGCATCGCCAACGTGTACAGCGTGCTCAATCCGGAAAAACTGCGCGGGGGTGTCACGAACGCGGACAGCACGGCGTCCTGGTAGTGAAAGACGGCCACCGTGGCCGTCCTGGAGCTGAAAATGTCCGACCCTGCCTCTCCCCGCGTCCCCTACACCCGCTTGGCCGCCGATGCGTTCAAGGGCCTGCTCGCCACCAGCAAGGCGGTGCACGACAGTTCGATCGACCCGACCCTGATGGAATTGCTGTTCCTGCGCGTGTCCCAGCTCAATGGCTGTGGCTACTGCATGGACATGCACGGCACCGCACTGCGCAAGGGCGGCATAGAACCGCGCAAGCTGGACACCCTGCCCGCATGGCATGAAAGCCGTTTCTTCGATGCGCGCGAACGCGCAGCGTTGGGCTGGGCCGAGGCGCTGACCCGGTTGACCGATGACGCACCGTCGCAGGCAGCATTCGATGCGCTGGCACCGCACTTCGATGAGAAAGGCGTCAGTGACCTGAGCATGGGCATCGCGGTGATCAATGCCTGGAACCGGCTGGGTGCAGGGCTGCTGCCACCGCTGCCGTAAGGGGGGTTTACTGGCCGGGCTGCGCCCGGCACCCGCAGAGGCGACTGCCAGAGCCAGAGCCAGAGCCAGAGCAAAGGCAACGTCAACCGCTGATGTTCCGCGGGATGGCGGGGTGGGTCAGGTCGCAGGTGACGCTGCAAGTACGTCCATGTA
>DEZI01000005.1:115141-183599 GCA_002364755.1 Stenotrophomonas maltophilia | reverse complement strand
GACGCTGCAAGTACGTCCATGTAAGCTCGGTCGCCGCATCCATGCGGCTCACGCCCCTGCGACCTGACCCACCCCGCCGTCGACAGTTTCCCGCGTCCTGTCGGAACGGCATCCCGTGCCAGCTGCTGGTGGTGGGTGCCGACCGTTGGTCGGCACGGTAGATCCAGGCACGCATGGATGAAGGGGTCAGATCCCTGTGCGCTGCAAAGGGATCTGACCCCCTCTCCACGCGTTACGCGCGCACAATGTCGGCATGCCTCCTGCCCCCGAGAAGAAACCCAGCCTGCGCCAGCGCTTCAAGGCGATGCGCAACCTGCCGCCGTTCCTGCGCCAGGTCTGGCAGACCAGCCCACTGTTGACCGCTACCAGCCTCGGCCTGCGCCTGATCCGTGCACTGCTGCCGGTGGCGATGCTGTATGTGGGCAAGCTCATCATCGATACCGCGCTGCACCTGAGTCAGCATGGGGCCGGGTTCCCGCCGCTGGGTGAGGCGCTGTCCAGTGGTTTGTTGAATCCGCTGTTGGGCCTGCTGGCGCTGGAATTCGGCCTGGCCATCGCCTCCGACCTGCTCGGCCGGCTGGTCAGCTATGCCGATGCACTGCTGTCGGAGCTGTTCGCCAACGCCACCAGCGTGCGCCTGATGGAACACGCCGCCACGCTGGACCTGGAGGACTTCGAAGACCCCGATCTGCAGGACAAGCTTGACCGCGCGCGGCGCCAGACCATGGGCCGGATGAACCTGATGAGCCAGCTGTTCGGCCAGGTGCAGGATGCGATCACCGTGGCCAGCCTGGCGGTCGGCCTGCTGGTCTACGCGCCGTGGCTGATCCTGCTGCTGGCGCTGGCACTGGTGCCGGCCTTCATCGGCGAATCGCATTTCAACGCCGCCGGTTACAGCCTCAATTTCTTGTGGACGCCCGAGCGGCGCCAGCTGGACTACCTGCGCCAGCTCGGTGCCAGCGTGGAAACGGCCAAGGAAGTGAAGATCTTCAATCTGCATCGCTTCCTGGTGGAGCGCTACCGGCGCCTGTCCGCGGCCCTGTTCTTGGCCAACCGCGCGCTGGCGCGGCGGCGCGCATTCTGGGGCACGGTGCTGGCCGCACTGGGCACGCTGGGTTATTACACCGCCTATGCCTATATCGCCTGGCGCACGGTACGCGGCGATTTCTCGATCGGCGACCTGACCTTCCTCGCCGGCAGTTTCCTGCGCCTGCGCCAGCTGATGGAAGGCCTGCTCATCGGCTTCTCGCAGGTGGCCAGCCAGGCGTTGTACCTGGACGACCTGTATTCGTTCTTCCAGATTGAACCGGAAATCCATTCGCGCGAGGGCGCCGCCAGCGTGCCGAGGCCGATCCAGCAGGGCTTCGTGTTTGAGAACGTCGGCTTCCGCTATCCCGATGCCGAGCAGTGGGCGGTGCGCCACCTCGATTTCCAGCTGCAGGCCGGTGAGGTGCTGGCGCTGGTGGGCGAGAACGGTGCTGGCAAGACTACCCTGGTAAAGCTGCTGGCGCGGCTGTACGAGCCGGACGAAGGCCGCATCCTGCTCGACGGCCGCGACCTGCGCGACTACGACCTGGACGATCTGCGCGCCAACCTGGGGGTGATCTTCCAGGATTTCGTGCGCTACAACCTCACCGCCGGCGAGAACATCGGCGTCGGCCAGGTCGAGGCGATGGCCGACCAGGCCCGCATCGCCGATGCCGCGCGCCGGGGCATGGCCGAAGAGGTGATCGATGCCCTGCCCGGCGGCTACGAGCAGCTGATCGGCCGCCGCTTCAAGCAGGGCATGGACCTGTCCGGCGGGCAGTGGCAGAAGATCGCCATCGCCCGCGCGTGGATGCGCGACGCGCAGGTGATGATCCTCGACGAGCCGACCGCCGCGCTCGACGCCCGCGCCGAGTTTGAGGTGTTCCAGCGCTTCCGCGAACTGGCTGACCGGCGCACCGCCGTGCTCATCTCGCACCGGTTTTCCTCGGTGCGCATGGCCGACCGCATCCTGGTGCTGGCTGAGGGCCGGCTGGAGGCCAGCGGCACCCACGAGGAGCTGATGGCCCAGGGCGGGCGCTACGCCGAGCTGTTCGAACTGCAGGCCGCCGGGTATCGCTGAGCGGCCCTGAGAACGCCTCTCGTTCCGGATAATGAGAACCCCTCTCATTTGAGGTAGAATGGCGGGGACGAATCCATTGCCTGAATGTGCCCCCATGTCTTCCGCTTTCGGCGCCGAAACGGTGCTTGAGGTCCGCCACTGGACCGATGCCTACTTCAGTTTCACCCTCACCCGCGACAGCGGCTTCCGTTTCGAGAACGGCCAGTTCGTGATGATCGGCCTGGAGACCGAGGCGCGGCCGCTGCTGCGCGCGTACTCCATCGCCAGCGCCAACTGGGAAGAACACCTGGAGTTCTTCAGCATCAAGGTGCAGGACGGCCCGCTGACCTCGCGCCTGCAGCACATCAAGCCGGGCGACAAGGTGCTGGTCGGCAAGAAGCCCACCGGCACCCTGCTGATCAGCGATCTGCACCCGGGCAAGAACCTGTACCTGCTGGGTACCGGCACCGGCATGGCGCCGTGGCTGTCGGTCATCAAGGACCCGGAAACCTATGAGCGCTTCGAGAAGGTGATCCTCTGCCACGGCGTGCGCTACGAGAAGGACCTGGCCTATCGCGATTACTTCGAGAAGGAGCTGCGTGAGCACGAGTTCCTCGGCGAGATGATCGGCGACAAGCTGCTGTACTACCCGGCCGTCACCCGCGAGCCGTTCGCCAACCAGGGCCGCCTGACCCAGCTGATGGAAAGCGGCGAGATGCAGCGCACCCTGGGCCTGCCGGAACTGAGCCCGGAAAACGATCGCGCGATGATCTGCGGCAGCCCGCAGATGCTGGCCGATCTGCGCACCGTGCTCGACGCGCGTGGCTTCCAGGTGTCGCCGCGTATCGGCCAGCCCGGCCACTACGTGTTCGAACGCGCTTTCGTCGAAAAATAAGGTGCCTCGGTAGCGCCGGGCCATGCCCGGCGGATATCGGGGTAGAGCCGAGGCTGCGCTCGGCTGGTGCGCGCAGCGAGCCTGCATCGTTCGCCGAACAGCAGCCGAGCATGGGCTCGGCTCTACAGGAGCGCTTGATCGGTAGCGCCGGGCCATGCCCGGCGGATCACGGGGTAGAGCCGAGCCTGCGCTCGGCTTGCGCGCGCAGCGCGCCTGCATCGGTCACCGAACAGCAGCCGAGCATGGGCTCGGCTCTACAGGAGCGCTTGATCGGTAGCGCCGGGCCATGCCCGGCGGATATCGGGGTAGAGCCGAGCCTGCGCTCGGCTTGCGCGCGCAGCGCGCCTGCATCGGTCACCGAACAGCAGCCGAGCATGGGCTCGGCTCTACAGGAGCGCTTCATCGGTAGCGCCGGGCCATGCCCGGCGGATAGCGTTCACAGCAGCGCTTCGATCGCGATGCGCAGCTGTTCCGGTGCGGTGGTCGGCGCATAGCGCGCCACCACCTGGCCCTGGCGGTCGAGCAGGAACTTGCTGAAGTTCCATTTGATGCGGGCGATGCCCAGCAGCCCGCGCTTTTCGTGCGACAGCCAGTGCCACAGCGGGTCGGCGCCCTCGCCATTGACCTCGATCTTCTGCGACAGCGGGAAGCTGACTGGATAGTCCAGCGAACAGAACTGGCGGATCTGCGCCGCGTCACCCGGCTCCTGCCCACCGAACTGGTTGCAGGGGAAGCCGATCACCACCAGGCCACGGTCGCGGTAGTCCTGCCACAGCTGTTCCAGGCCGGTGTACTGCGGGGTGAAGCCACAGCGGCTGGCGACGTTGACCAGCAGCAGCGGCCGTCCCTGGTACTGCGCCAATGCCTGCGGCTGGCCACCCAGGTCAACGAAACCGAAGTCGAAGGCGTTGGGCATGGCGTACCGTCCGGAGGGGGAGCCCCATGGTAATCGCAGGGCGCGCCGGTTTGCGCCGCCGGGCATGCCTTTTGACACAAGTGGCGCCCGGGCCGGGCGGGTTAACCTCGGGCACTTGTCTGTCTTACCGGAGTACCGCCTTGACCACCCGCCTTGCCCTTGCCGTGGCCATGACCCTCGGCCTTGCCCTGCCCGCCTATTCGGCCAGCGCCGCCACCCCGGCCGCTGCCGCCAACGCCCAGCAGGCCAACCCGTTCTTCGCCAACAGCCCGCTGCCGCTGCACTTCCCGCAGTTCGACAAGATCAAGGACAGCGACTTCGCCCCGGCCTTTGACGCCGGCATGGCGCAGCAGCTGAAGGAAGTGGAGGCGATCGCCAACACCAAGGCCAAGCCGACCTTCGACAACACCATCATCGCCCTGGAAAAGAGCGGTGACGTGCTGGACCGCGCGACCACCGTGTTCTTCAGCCTGGTCGGCGCCGACACCAACGATGCGCGCAAGAAGCTGCAGGCCGACTACTCGGCGAAGTTCGCCGCGCACAGCGATGCGATCGCGCTGAACGGCAAGCTGTTCGCCCGCATCCAGGCGCTGTACGACACCCGCAGCCAGCTGGGCCTGGACGCCGAAGGCGTGCGCCTGGTCGAGAAGTACTACGACAACTACGTGCGCTCCGGCGCCAAGCTGTCCGAGGCCGACAAGGCGACGCTGAAGACCATGAACGCCGAGCTGGCCAACCTGGGCACCAAGTTCAGCCAGAACGTGCAGTCGGAAGTGAACGCCTCGGCGATCACCGTCGACGACGTCAAGCAGCTCGACGGCCTGTCCCAGGAACAGATCGCCGCCGCCGCCGAAGCCGCCAAGGCCCGCGGCCTGGAAGGCAAGTACGTGATCACCCTGCTCAACACCACCGGCCAGCCGCCGCTGACCAACCTGGCCAACCGCGACCTGCGCCAGAAGATCTACGAAGCCTCGATCACCCGTGGCAGCCGCGGTGGTGAGTTCGACAACACCGCCCTTGTCTCGCGCATCATGCAGCTGCGCGCCGACAAGGCGAAGCTGATGGGCTTCCCGAACTTCGCCGCGTACAACCTGACCAACCAGACCGCGAAGAACCCCGAAGCCGTCAACGCGATGCTGGGCAAGCTGGCCCCGGCCGCCGTGGCCAACGCCAAGCGCGAAGCCGCCGACCTGCAGGCGATGATCGACAAGGAACAGAAGGCCGCCGGCAAGAAGACGTTCGCGCTGGAGCCGTGGGACTGGGCGTTCTACAGCGAGAAGGTGCGCCAGGCCAAGTACAACTTCGACGAATCCCAGCTCAAGCCGTACTTCGAAATGAAGAACGTGCTGGAGAACGGCGTGTTCTTCGCCGCCAACCAGGAATTCGGCCTGACCTTCAAGCAGCGCACCGACCTGCCGGTGTACCACGATGACGTCACCGTCTATGACGTGTTCGATGCCGACGGCAGCCAGCTGGCGATCTTCATCTTCGACCCATACGCGCGTGCGTCCAAGCGCGGTGGCGCCTGGATGAACTCCTACGTCTCGCAGTCCAAGCTGACCGGCTTCAAGCCGGTGGTCGCCAACCACCTCAACATCCCCAAGCCGCCGGCCGGCCAGCCGACCCTGCTGACCTGGGATGAGGTGAGCACCACCTTCCACGAATTCGGCCACGCCCTGCACGGCATGTTCTCCAACGTGAAGTACCCGTACTTCTCGGGCACCGCCGTGCCGCGCGACTTCGTCGAGTTCCCCTCGCAGGTGAACGAAATGTGGGCCGACAACCCGGCCATCCTGAAGAACTACGCCAAGCACTACCAGAACGGCTCGGCGATGCCGCAGGCGCTGCTGGACAAGGTGCTGGCCGCGGCCAAGTTCAACCAGGGCTTCGCCACCACCGAGTACCTGGGTGCAGCGATGCTGGACCAGAACTGGCACCAGCTGGCGGCCGACAAGGTGCCGGCGGCGAAGGACGTGATGGCCTTCGAGCGCGCCGCGCTGGAGAAGGACGGCATCTACTACGCGGCGGTTCCGCCGCGCTACCGTACCCCCTACTTCAGCCACATCATGGGCGGCTACTCGGCCGGCTACTACGCCTACATCTGGTCGGAAGTGCTGGACGCCAACACCCAGAAGTGGTTCAAGGACAACGGTGGCCTGAGCCGCAAGAACGGCGACCACTTCCGCGCGACCCTGCTGTCCAAGGGTGGCAGCGTGGATGCCATGCAGCTGTTCCGCGATTTCGCCGGCCACGAGCCGCAGATCGAACCGCTGCTGGAAAAGCGTGGCCTGACCGGCGCCGGCAACTGATCGCCCGCGCGGTCGCGTGAAATGAAAACCGCCCGGGAAACCGGGCGGTTTTTTATTGGAGCCATCCGCTCATGGCGTGGATCTACTGGTGGGTGCCGACCGCTCTACCGCGGCGCCACGTACCCGCCGCGCACACCCTCCGGCGACAGCACCAGCTGCCACAGCTGCGCATGCCGGCAGCGGAACGTGGCCATCGACCCGGCCAGGTAGAACCGCCACATGCGGCGGAAATGCTCGTCGTAGCGCGCGTCCAGCTGCGGCCACGCCGCCTCCACGTTGCGCCGCCACGCCTGCAGGGTCAGGTCGTAGTCGGTGCCGAAATTGTGCCAGTCCTCCAGCACGAAGCGCCCTTCGAAGGCGCGGGTGATCTGCGCGGCCGACGGCAGCATCGAATTGGGAAAGATGTAGCGCGCTATCCATGGATCGGTGCGGTGGCGGGACACGTTGCTGCCGATGCTGTGCAACAGCAGCAGCCCGCGCGGTGACAGGCAGCGCCGCGCCACCTCGAAGAAGCGGTCGTAGTTCTTGTCGCCCACGTGCTCGAACATGCCGATCGAAAACACCGCGTCGAACGGCTCGTCCAGTTCGCGGTAATCCTGCAGGCGGATCTCGATGGGCAGACCGGCGCACAGCTCGCGCGCGTAGGCTGCCTGCTCCTGCGAGATGGTCACGCCCACGCCGCTGACGCCATGACGCTCGGCGGCATACTTCAGTGCCTCGCCCCAGCCACAGCCGATGTCCAGCACGCGCTGGCCCGGGCGCAGGCCCAGCTTGCGGCAGACCAGGTCGAGCTTGGCCTCCTGCGCGGCATCCAGATCGACGGCGTTGCGCCAGTAGCCACAGCTGTAGACCAGGCGCTGGCCGAGCATGGCCTGGTACAGGTCGTTGCCGAGGTCGTAATGGCGGCGGCCGACTTCATAGCTGCCCTGCCCGGCCTGCAGGTTGAACAGCCGCGCCTTCAGCGCATCGGCCAGCTCGCGCCAGCCATGCACGCGATCATCGACGTGCGCCATCATCAGCTGGACCAGGAATTCGTCGAGGACGTTGGCGTCCCACCAGCCGTCCATGTAGCTTTCGCCCAGCCCGAGCGAACCGTGGGCGATGACCCGCGCGAAGAAGCGCGGGTCATGCACCTGGATGTCCTGCGGCTGGGTGCCGCCGATGCGGACCCCGGCTTCCTGGAGCAGGCCGGCAACCCGCTCCTGCAACCCTGTGTCCACGCGTCCTCCGTCTGCGGTTACCCGCGTGCGAACAGCGCCACGTAATCCTTGGCCACGTGCGGCAGCAGCACCGTGGCCGGCACATCGGCCGTCTGCGTGCCGTCCGAATACGGGCCCACCTGGTAGGGCGGGAACACGAAACGCAGCGCCGTGATCTGGCCCTTGTCGTTGGTCAGCGGCTGGAACTGGCTGAAGTTTTCGGCCTGCGGGCCGGTGCCCTCGGCAATCATCCGCGAGGCATTGCGCAGCGATTCCTGCAGGTCGGCCGGCTGCATGTCCTCACCGCTGAGGCGGGTGGCCACGCGCTCGCGCAGCTGGTCGGCGACGAAATCGCTGATCGCCTTCCAGCCCTTCTCATCGGCCACCAGCGTGCCGGCGCTGAGCATCTGCTGCTGTTGCGGCAGCCACACGAAGCGCGCCACCAGCGGCTCGCCATGGGCGCCACCGGTGTAGCGGCTGCCATCGGCACTGACCACCACCAGCTGCGGGGTCTCCAGCACCTTCTCGAAGCTCAGCGACAGCTCGTACGGCATGGTCGGCTTGTCGTTGCCCAGCCCGTCCAGCGCCTGCTGCAGGTCGCCGCGGGCGGAGGTGGCGTAGTCCTGCAGCGCGCGCGCCAGGCCCGGGTAGCGGTCGATGCCGGCCGGGTAGCTGATGCCGACCACTTCGCGGTCGTTGTTCTCCACCACGTCGCGCAGGTCCAGCGGCGCTTCGGTGGCAGGCGTCGGCTCGGTCGCGGCAGCTTCTGCCGCCGGTGCCGCATCGGGGGCCGGAGCCGCCTCTTCACCACGCTGGCAACCGGCCAGCAGCAGCACGCCCATTGCGCCGGCCAGCGCGCTCACGCGCAGCAGCCGGTTGTTTCCAGTCTTCATCGGGATCCCCTGTTCATGTTCGTACATCATGGCCTGCGATGGCTGAAGCGTGGCCCGCTGCATTCAGCCTACCAGCAGGTCGTGAAACTCCTCGTGGCGCTGCAGGAACGCCTCGGCATAGGCGCAGGCCGGCACCACCTTGTACCTGTGCTCGCGGGCGAAGCGCAGCGCGACGCGGGTCAGCTCACCGGCGATGCCGCGGCCGGCGATCGGCTCGGGCACCTCGGTATGGGTGATGACCATTCGCCGCCGCTTGATCTGGTAGTCCAGCAGTGCCCGCTGTCCACGCACATGGGCGATGAAACGGTGGTTGGCCTGGTCGTGCTCGACCTCGTAGGCCAGACCGGGGGGCGTGACCGAAGCCATGGGACTGTCTCCTGCGACGACTGCGCGCATGGTGCGCAGCCGGGCGCCATGACCGTGTGAAGCCTGAACAGGGGCAGGTCTGGACGGTCTGCGTCAGATCCGGACCCTCAAGCTGCAGCGATGTCGGCCGCTATCCCCTCTGGAGGGATACGGCCCGATTGGCACGCCCCTTGCGATCATTGTCCCTGTGTCATGCCTTTGGAGGCCCGCCATGCACCCCAGCGATTCCCATGCCGATACCGACCACGCCCTGCTGGAGGGCCTGCTGCAGCTGGCAGTGGAAGGTCAGACCGACGACCAGGACTTCCAGCGGATCGGCGAGGAGGTGTACTCGCGCCTGCTCGACACCTACGGCCAGAACATCCGGGCAGCCTGAGCCGCCACGCGGGTCGGATCCCGGGGGATCCGACCCTCGCCCCTCAGCGGCCGAACCCGAAGGTCGGGTTCGACAGCTGCGCCAGGAAGTGGCCGAAGATGGCCGGCTGCATGGCCAGCATGAAGATCACGCCGAACGCGGCACCGGCCAGGTGCGCGCTGTGGTTGATGCGGTCGCCGCCACGCTTGTCCATCCAGATGCTGTAGCCGACGTAGAACACGGCATAGATGATCGCCGGCGCCGGAATGAAGAACACCAGGATGATTGTCCACGGGCTGAGCAGGATGAAGGCGAACAGCACTGCCGACACCGCGCCCGACGCGCCCAGGCTCAGGTAGTTCGGGTTCTTCTGGTTCTTCAGGTAGCTCGGCAGGATCGAGACCAGCAGCGCCCCCAGGTAGAACGCCGGGTAGGTCAGCCAGCTGCCGGTCAACGACAGCATCACCTTCTCGATCTGCCCGCCGAAGAAGAACAGCGTGATCATGTTGAAGATCAGGTGCGACCAGTCGGCATGGACGAAGCCGTAGGTGATCAGGCGGTCGTACTGGCGGTGGCGGTCCACCGCCGGCGGCCACAGGATCAGGCGGTCAGCCAGCTTGCGGTTGTTGAACGCCATCCACGACAGGAGGGCGGTGATGGCGATCAACAGCAGATTGACGGGGGTCATGTCGGCTCAGGCTCAGGCAGTGCGGTAGTTGTCGACCATACGATAGCGTTTTGCATACCAACCGAAGGCCAACGCCGCAACGAACGCGAAACCAGCGAAGAAGAACATCAGGAACGCTGCCTCGCTGAGACCGGTCGCGGCGATCTTCTCGGTCACCGTATGGTTGCGCACGGCTGCATTCGACAGCAGCACCCACAGGTTGCCGATGGTGGTGGTCAGGTTCCAGAAACTCATCACCACCCCCTTCATGGCGTGCGGCGCCTGGCTGTAGGCGAACTCCAGGCCGGTGGCCGAGACCAGCACCTCACCGAAGGTCAGCAGCGCGTACGGCAGCATCTGCCAGAAGATGGACATGGCGTTGCCGCCATCCATCACCACCTGGATGCCACCGACCACGATCCAGGCCAGGCCGCTGAAGGCGATGCCGGCGGTCATCCGGCGCAGCGCAGTCGGCTCGAAGCCGAAGCGGCGCAGGGCCGGGTACAGCACCAGGTTGTTGAACGGGATCAGGATCATCACCAGCAGCGGGTTCAGCGCCTGCATCTGCGAGGCGGTGAACCAGCTCGGCATCTGCATCTGCTGGCCCTGCAGGACCCAGGTCGACGCCTTCTGGTCGAACAGCGAGAAGAACGGGGTTGTCAGGGCGAAGATGACCAGCACGCGCATCACCGAGCGCACGCCTTCCACGGCTTCGGCCGGGTGCTGGCCACGGGCGCGGTCCAGCTGCATCCAGGTGCCGCCGCCGATGCCGGCCAGGACCAGCACCAGCGCGATGCACAGGCAGATGACGATGCCCAGGCTGCCGACCAGGCCCAGCGAGGCCACGGCCAGCACCACGCCGGCCACGGCCATGGCCAGGCCCGGACGGCCCTGCCCGGCCACGCGCGTGGTGAGCGCGGTGCGCACCACGTTGGCGAACGAATGCGGGTCCTTCGGCGGCAGCGGCACCAGCACGTAGCGCCTGCGGCCCAGCCAGAACACGAAGGTGGCGATGAACATCAGGATGCCCGGGATGCCGAACGCCCACTGCGGGCCCCAGTTCTTCAGCACGAGCGGGATCAGCAGCGAGGCGAACAGCGAGCCGAAGTTGATGATCCAGTAGAAGGCATCGAAGACGAACTTGGCCAGGTGCTTGTTGCTCTGGTCGAACTGGTCACCCATGAACGAGGCCACCAGCGGCTTGATGCCACCGGCACCCAGCGCGATCAGGCCCAGACCGAGGAAGAAGCCTTCGCGGCTGTTCTCGAACAGCGCCAGGCAGAGATGGCCGGCGCAGTAGACCAGGCTGAACCAGAGAATGGTGTGGTACTTGCCAAAGAACCTGTCGGCAAGCCAGCCACCGAGCAGCGGGAAGAAGTACACGCCGATCATGAAGCTGTGCATGATGTCCTTGGCTTCACCGGCGCGGCCTTCCGCAGTGATTTCCTGCAGCAGCAGCGAGGTGATCAGGAACTGCACCAGGACGTTGCGCATCCCGTAGAAGCTGAACCGTTCGCAGGCCTCATTGCCGATGATGTAGGGGATCTGGCGCGGCATCTTTCCCTGGCCGGCGATGGGGGCGACTGCGTCGTGGCTCATCCTGTAAGGCATTCCTGCAAAGCGAAAGGCGCAGTTTACGGAAGCAGTGGCTGCTAAGCACGCTGCACGGCTGCATGACAGCGCCACCGATCCATGGCAGGCGGTCGCGACCCTGCCGGAAGTCACGGCACCTGCACGGCAAAAGCGTAAACTTATCGTTATGCGCCACCGCCCCCCTGCCCGCCTCCTGCTTGGTTGCCTCGTGCTGCTGCTGGCTGCCCCCGCGTGGGCGCGACCGCAGGCCACGCCGCTGGCAGGTACCGCCGCATACGAGGGCCGGCAGCTGACCGTGGCCGCGCTGGAACTGCCCAGCCGCGATGACGCGCAGTGGAAGCAGCGCCGCGAACAGGTGCTGCAACTGCTGACCGAACTGCAGCCGGATGTGATCTCCGTGCAGCAGGTGCTGCAGCATCAGGGCCGCAATCCCGCCTGCTGGCTGGCCAGCCGGCTGCGCTACAGCTGCGATTTCGTCACTGCCGACCCGCCCAGCCAGCCGCTGCGGCACGGCAATGCGATGCTGACCCGGCTGCCGGTGAGCGAGGACGGGGTGACCCTGCTGCATCCGCCGGGCACCTTCAGCGCGGCCGGCATGATGCGGCTGCGGATGGGCGAGGCCCTGCTCAACGTCTATGTCGCCCGCCTGCGCCCCGACCCGGACGAGGCCACGGCACGCCAGCACCAGACCAGCGACCTGATGACCTGGATCGGCGCCACGTCCGATGGCATGCCCAGCCTGATCGCCGGCGACTTCGCCGCAGCGACCCCCGAACTGGTACGCAGCACGCCCGGCTTCCAGCCGGCGCGGCGCAACCCCGGCGGCAGGCCCGACGCCCCGGCCGCCAGCGGTGGCGGCGCCAGCGGCCATGGCCTGGACGTACTGTTCCAGGTCAAGTATTTCGGCGGCATCCGCCAGCAGGCGATCCTGCTGCCCGCCGACGGCGACCTGCCCGGCCTGCGGCTTGGCGTGATGGCCACGCTGCGGCTGCAGGGTGTGCCGGCTATCAACGAATAGGGATGCCATGGTTGCCGGCCAGCGGCCGGCACTACCCCGTTTCCGGCGGATGCGGTCACACGAAAACAAAAAGGCCGGGGTTTCCCCCGGCCTCTTCGTTTCATCCAGTCACCGCACTCACGCGATGGCTTCCTGGTAACGACGCTCGACTTCGTTCCAGTCGATGACGTTGAAGAACGCGCCGATGTATTCCGGGCGACGGTTCTGGTACTTCAGGTAGTAGGCGTGTTCCCACACGTCCAGGCCGAGGATCGGCGTGTTGCCTTCCATCAGCGGGCTGTCCTGGTTGCCGGTGCTCTCGACCACGACCTTCTTGTCCGGGGTCACGCTCAGCCACGCCCAGCCGCTGCCGAAGCGGGTCAGCGCAGCCTTGGTGAAGGCGTCCTTGAACTTGTCGAAACCACCCAGGTCCTTGTCGATGGCCTCGGCTACGTCACCGACCGGGTTGCCGCCGGCGTTGGGGGCCATCACGGTCCAGAACAGCGAGTGGTTGGCGTGGCCACCACCGTTGTTGCGCACCGGACCCTGCAGGTTCTCGGGCAGCGACTTCAGCTTCTTCACCAGCTCTTCGACCGGCAGGTCAGCGTACTCGGTGCCTTCCAGCGCCGCGTTGACGTTGTTGATGTAGGTCTGGTGATGCTTGGTGTGATGGATTTCCATCGTTGCCGCATCGATGTTCGGTTCCAGCGCGTCGTAGGCGTAGGACAGCTTGGGCAGGGTGTAGGCCATGATGCATCTCCTGATAGCGAGGGCACCCGACGGCGTCGTCGGGCGGTGCGCGTTGAATGATGGGGACAGACCTTGATGTTACCAAGGGGGATGTAAAGGAAATTGCGTCCTGGAGGTGATTGCATTGGCAATTGTTACGCAGCAGTGACGCGGCCACCGCTCCTCATGCACGATGCAGCGCGCAGGCGCTACAGTGCACGCACTTCCCTCGCCCGCCACGGCCCATGCGCAATCCCCGGCTGTTGATCACCGCCATCGCCCTGCTGCTGCTTGGGCTGATCGCCAACCATTTCCTGCAGCGGCCGCCGGCACCGCAGTTCGCGCCGGACCTGCAGGGCGCCAGCAACCGCAGCGCGCCTGCCGCGCGCCCCGCGGGCAGCGACCAGCGTGATGGCCTGCCCGGTTTCCTGCCTGCCGAGGCGCGGCAGACCATCGCCCTCATCCAGCGCGGCGGCCCCTTCCCGCACCGCCAGGACGGCACCACCTTCGGCAACCGCGAGCAGCGCCTGCCGCAGCGGCCGCGCGGTTACTACCGTGAGTACACGGTCGATACCCCTGGCGCCTCCAACCGCGGCGCGCGCCGCATCATCACCGGCGGCGACCCGCCGCAGGCGTGGTATTACACCGACGATCACTACGATTCGTTCCGCAGCTTCACCGTAACGGCCCCGGGAGAACGCCCATGAGCCACGACGATTTCGGCCTCGGCCTGCATGACATCAACAACGCTGGCGTCTATGCCATCGATACCGGCGACATCAGCGACCTGGCGGCGGCCATGCGCGATGCATCGCTGAAGGTGATCCGCATCGACCTGCACGGCGTAACCGACAAACGCACCCTGCTGGCGCGACTGGCCGCGCAGCTGGATTTCCCGGCCGGCTTCGGCGGCAACTGGGATGCACTGGCCGACAACCTGCGCGACCTGCAGTGGCTGCCGGCACCGGGCTACGCACTGTTCCTGGCCGATGTGGATGCGCTGCGCGCGGGCGCGGCGAAGGACTTCGACACGCTGCTGGACGTGATGGACGAAGCCAGCCGCGACTGGGTCGGTCGCGACGTGCCGTTCTGGGTGTTCCTCTCACAGAGCGAGTGAGGACCTGATCCACGCACGGCGTGGATCTACTGGTAGCGCCGGGCCACGCCCGGCGAGCGCGCAGCGCGGCATGCGGCGGACAGTCCGCCGTCAGCGGCTGCCGTTATCTTCCTGGAGTTCTTTCTTGAACGGGATGTCCGGCGGCGGTCTCGCCGCGGCCGGCTGGTCCTGCATGTTCGGGTCGCTCAGGCCACAGCCACCACCGGCCTGCAGGATCGAGATCACGCAGGAGATCTTCGTGCTGGTACCCGGCAACGGAATCTCCATCGCCTTGACGCCCTTGCGCACCCATTCGGCCAGCAGCGATTCCTGCGGCACCCAGTACTTGTCGAACGAGGTCGGCGTGTAGTCGTACGGCGGCCGCTTCAGCCAGCGGCCCGACTCGGCGATGCGCTCCTTGGTCCAGCCATCGTTGGCCCCACCCGGCGCGCCGCGCTCGGCAGCACCCTTGCCTTCCTGGCCGGGCACCCTGACGCTGCCGTCGGCATTGAACAGCCCCTGCCCCGCACCCTGCGAGCTGGCCTGCGCTGCACCGCTGCGCGCACCGTCTCGGTTGCGGTCCGAGGCGCCCCAGTCGTCGCCCTTGGCCGGCGTGGCCCAGTTGCCCGGCGTCGGGGCGGGACGCGCTCCGGCCTGTGCCGGCGTCGCCGCGCTGGCGGCCGGGCGTGCTGCACTCGCGGTGGACGGACTGGCCGCACTGCCGGCCGGGGCCGGCGCAGGTGTACTGCTGGCACCATTGGCGGGAGACGGCGCAGCGACCGGCGCGTTGGCCACGCTGCGTTCGCGCACCTGCACGTCACGACCGGCTGGTGCACGCACGCTGGGTTCGCGGCCCGGCACGGCCGCCATCCGCACCTGCGGGTCGACCACCGCCTGTACTTCGCGCTCGCGCACCTGCATCTCGCGCTGCTGCGGCAGGCGCACCTGTACCTCGGCGCTGCGCAACGGTTGCGGCACCGCCGGTGCTTCCACCGTGGCGACCTCGCGCTCCTGTACCTGTACCTCGCGCACCGCAGGGGCAGGCAGGGCAAGCTGCGGCGTGCGCACCTGCATCGGCACGGCAGGCGCCTGCACCGTCTGCACGCTGAGCTCGCGCACGGCGGGCGTGCTGTCTCGCGGGACGATGTTCACTTCGGTGCGCGGCACGCTGACCGGCGGCACCACGAAATCGGTGGTCGCCTCGGCCACTGCGGTGGCCTGCACCGGTGTCGGCGGAGGCGCAGCCTGCGGTGCGGGCTCGCTCTGCGCCGGCGGTGGCGGCGTCACCGCAGCACTGCTCGCCTGGGCAGGCGCGGCCGCAGCAGGCGCGGCCGGTTGTGGACGCGGCGCGCTGGCCTCGCCCGCCGGCTGGCCACGGGCCACCGCACCGGCTTCGGCAGCAGCGGCCGCCTCGGCGCCGGGCTGGTCGCCGCCGCCTTCCTGCGCGCCGCGGCCGACGAATTCAATCTGCACGCGCTCGCCTTCGGCACCGGCGTCGTCCGGCGCGGCGGTGCGGATCACCGCCACCCACAGCAGCAACAGGAAGAACAGCAGGTGCAGCAGCGCGCTGACCACCGCCGAGGTCCAGCGCATCCAGCGCTGGTCACGCGGGGCCGGTTCCCAGCCCTGCCACAGCAGGCGCCGCGCCGCGCCCCACGGGCCCAAGGCCGGCAGCAGCCCGGGGCGTCCGGGCAATGGGCGTGGCAGCAGCACCGCGATCACGTCGCTGGCATGGAACGGCCGCGCGATCGGCTTCAGCGAGCGCAGCCAGATCGCCCAGCCATAAGGCAGGCGCGTGCGCTTTTCAAGGATAAGGGGGTGCTGCTGGCGCGCCAGCAGCAGATCGATCAGTTGCTCGGCTCTGGGCAGAGGCACGCGCTGGCGATCAGGCGGCGTTGCCGCGGGGGATGTACGGCGCGTGGCCGCTGTCATGGTCGGTCGCGTCGCGAACGGCGGTGACGCCCGGCACGCGGCCCATCAGGGTCTTTTCGATGCCCTGCTTGAGCGTGACGTCGGCCATGCCACAACCCTGGCAGCCGCCGCCGAAGCGCAGCAGCACCACGCCATCGGCCGAGACTTCCTGCACGGCGACCTTGCCGCCATGCGAAGCGAGCTGCGGGTTGACTTCGTTTTCCACCACCCAATGCACGCGCTCGACCAGCGAGGCAGCCTCGCCGGGCGCTTCGCCCTTGATGCGCGGGGCCTTGATGGTCAGCTGCTGGGTGCCGGCGGTGCCGGGAACGATGTCGATCTCGGCACCGTCGAGCCAGCCCACGCTGAGCGCGTCGACATAGAGGGTGAAGCCATCGCAGTCCACGGCCCACTCGTCGCCGAGCAGGTCGCCGGGCTCGGCGAACTCCAGGCGGGCGTCTGCGCGCGGCGTGCCGGGATCGACGGCGCTGAGGCGCACGCCCATGCCGGGCACGCCCTCGCGTTCGATCAGCTTGCGGAAGTGGGTCTGGGCAGTGTCGGAGATCTGGATCATCAGGCTATTCTAGCCAAGTCAGCGCCGGCCGCTCATTCGGTTTATACACCGGCCGGCGCATTGTTCAGTCAATTCGAGGTGGAGGAACCCATGTCCGACCTGATTCCGCTGGCACAGGCGCGTTGCGTGCCGCGCAAAGGCAGCGACCACAAGCTGGGCGAAGCGCGCCTGGCCGAACTGCTGCCGCAGGTGCCGGGCTGGGAACTGGCCGAGGCCGGCCAGGCGCTGGTGCGCACGTTCCGCTTCAAGGATTACTACGCCACCATGGCCTTCGTGAACGCGCTGGCCTGGATCGCCCACCACGAGGACCACCACCCGGACCTGGGCGTGCACTACGACCGCGCCGTCGTGCGCTACTCCACCCACGACGTGGGCGGGCTGAGCGAGAACGACTTCATCTGCGCAGCCAAGACCTCGGCCCTGACGGAGCACGTGAAATGAATGTTCGACTGCTGAGCCTGTCCCTGCTCGCCACCACCGGCCTGGCCGGCTGCGGTTCGTCCGAGCCGCCGGCACCGCCGGCTACGCCGCCGACTGAAGTGGCCGCGGTGAAGACCCCGCCACCGCAGTACCCGATGGAGCTGGCCTGCACCGGCGTGGGCGGTACCAGCACTTTCAAGGTCACCATCGGTGCCGATGGCCGCCCCAGCGAGGTCCTGCTGCTGACCGGCGCCGGCAACGCGCAGCTGGATGACCTGGCCAAAACCGCCGTTCAGGCGTGGGAATTCAAGGCCGCCACCCGCAACGGCCAGGCCGTGCCCGCCACCATCCAGGTGCCGGTCAGCTTCAACCCGCCGCAGCCGAAGCCGGACCAGTGCTTCGCCGTGGAAGAACGGATGCGCCGCGGCGGCTGAAGGCCGACGTAGCGACCAGGCCAGCCGACGCCCGCCTTGCCCCCACTGCCCCGGCCTGAGCCGGGGCAGCTGCTGAACGATCAGGAACGCGTCGGTAAATGCTGCATATCTCCACGGAAAACTTCTGGATTGCGCTCGCGGTCACCCTCGCCGCTGGCCTGGCGACCGCCATCGGCAGCCTGCTGGTCCTGTTCTCGCGCCGCCCGAGCCCGCGCCTGCTGGCGTTCGGCCTGGCGTTTGCCGGCGGCGCGATGGTGTATGTCTCGCTGTCGGAAATCCTGAACAAGTCGATCGAGTCGTTCGCCCTGGCCTACGGAGCGCGCGGTGGTTTCACCTGGGGCACCATCGCCTTCCTGCTGGGCGTGCTGGCGATCGTGGCCATCGACCATCTGATCCCGAACCCGCACGAGACGCTGGATTCGAAGGAACCGGCCTTCCGCGACAACAACAAGGCCTACATCAAGCGCGTCGGCCTGCTGACGGCCGTGGCGATCACCGCGCACAACTTCCCCGAAGGCCTGGCCACCTTCTTCGCGACGGTGGAAAGCCCGTCGGTGGGCATGCCGCTGGCCTTCGCCATCGCCATTCACAACATCCCCGAGGGCATCGCCATCGCGGTGCCGGTGTACTTCGCCACCCAGAGCAAGCTGCACGCTTTCATGGCCAGCCTGCTGTCGGGCCTGGCCGAGCCGGTGGGCGCGGTGCTCGGCTACTTCCTGCTGAAGGGTTCGCTGTCGCACGCCACGTTCGGCTGGGTGTTCGGGCTGATCGCTGGCGTGATGGTGTTCCTGGCGCTGGATGAGCTGCTGCCGGCGGCCAAGCGCTATGCCAAGGGCCACGAGACCGTGTACGGGCTGGTGGCGGGCATGGGCACGCTGGCGATCAGCCTGGTGCTGTTCAAGTGGTGAGTGGTTCCCGGCCAACGGGCTGAGCCCCCTCGCGGCTGGCCATCGAGGGCATCGCTCGCGGTCATGGGCGGGGCCGGCTTGCAGGGGACGCCGTGAACCCATCCATGGGGGCTTGTCCGCGGCATCCATGCCGCAGACACCCCTGCAAGCCGACCCCGCCCGCGCCCCGTCATTTTTCCGTGCACGCCAGCCGCGCGATAAAAAATTGAAAAGCGAAGCGCGCGCTGGGCGCGTGAGTCGAGCGTGGCTCGACTCTACAAGGGTCGCTTACTTCAGCCGGTCCAGCGCTTCCACCAGCTCGTCGGCCAGCGGTGCGTTCAGCACGTACGGGGTCTTGCCGGCGTCCAGCGCGAACTCCAGCGAGGCTGCATGCAGGAACAGGCGCTTCAGCCCGATCTGCTCACGAAGTCGCTTGTTGACTGCCGGATCGCCGTACTTGTCGTCACCAGCCACCGGATGGCCCAGATGCTGGGCATGCACGCGGATCTGGTGGGTGCGGCCGGTCTCGATGCGCACTTCGCAGTACGAATGGCCGCCCTTGCGCTCCAGCACCCGGAAGTGGCTGATCGATTCCTTGCCGATCGCGTTGACCTGCACGTGGCGCTCGCCGCCCTGGCGCAGGCCGACGTGCAGCGGCGCGTCGACCGTCATCACGCCGTCGGGCATGCGCCCGGCCAGCAGGGTCAGGTAGCGCTTGCGGATGCCGGCGCCGTGGTCTTCACGCAGCAGCGCCTGCAGCTCGCTCAGCGCCGAACGCTTCTTGGCCACGATCAGCAGGCCCGAGGTGTCGCGATCCAATCGGTGGACCAGCTCCAGGGTCTGCCCCGGGCGCAAGGCACGCAGGGTCTCGATGGCGCCGAAGCTGATGCCGCTGCCGCCGTGGCTGGCCACGCCGGTCGGCTTGTTCAGGGCCAGCAGGCGCGCATCTTCGAAGACGATGGCCTGTTCCAGGCGGCGCATGAAGGATTCGGGCGGACCGGCCTTGTCTCCCTCTTCAGCGAGACGAACCGGTGGCACGCGCACCTCGTCGCCCGCCTCCAGCTTGCGTTCGGCCCTGGCGCGGCCGCCATTCACGCGGACCTGGCCGCTGCGCACCAGCTTGTAGACCAGGCTGCGCGGGGCGCCCTTGAGCTGGCCCAGCAGGAAATTGTCCAGGCGCTGGCCTGCACGGTCCTCGGGAACGGTGATCATGCGCACGGAAGGCTTGTCGCCAGCGGGCTTGGTGGGGTCTGAGGCAGTCATCGGGCTGTTTATTCTGTTACACTCGGGGGGCGAGATAAGGGATTGATTTTGTTGGAAGTTACTCAGGGCCAGAAGCCCAGCTTCCGACGAATCCGGCACAGTGCGCGACCACCGCCCGCGGGGCGGCCATGTTAGCGGCTCACCGGCCTTCCCGGCCATCGCCGGATGCCTGACACGCAACCGTGCTGAACATGTCCCGTGTGGCGCTCCAGCCTGGCTGACAGCTGCCTCCGGCCCTGCAACACCCCAAAACCAGAAAAGTGAAGCGCTCCCGCGGCCTGCCGTGGTGTCGTAGCGCTGGAAACCCAAGCTGCCCTCCCCGCGCATGCGCGAATGGGCGGTGAACCGTGTCCAGAGGCGAAACCCCATGGCGTTCCGCGCGGTAGCCGCTTGCGAGGAACGCAACAATGAAGCGAATGCTGATCAACGCCACGCAGGCCGAAGAGCTGCGTGTTGCCATCGTGGATGGCCAGTCGTTGTATGACATCGATATCGAGCAGCCGGCGAAGGAACAGAAGAAGTCCAACATCTACAAGGGCCGGATCTTCCGCATCGAGCCCTCGCTGGAAGCGGCCTTCGTCGAATACGGTGGTGGCCGCCATGGCTTCCTGCCGCTGAAGGAAATTTCCCGCGACTACTTCCAGGCCGGCGTCGACCACAACAAGGCCGGCATCCGCGAGCTGCTGAAGGAAGGCCAGGAAATCGTCGTCCAGGTGGACAAGGAAGAGCGCGGCAACAAGGGCGCCGCCCTGACCACGTTCATCTCCCTGGCCGGCCGTTACATGGTGCTGATGCCGAACTCGCCGAGCGCGGGCGGTGTCTCCCGTCGCATCGAAGGCGAAGACCGGGCCGCCCTGAAGGACGCCCTGGACAAGCTGAACATCCCCGACGACATGGGCGTGATCATCCGCACCGCCGGCGTCGGCCGCGATGCCGAAGAACTGCAGTGGGATCTGGATTACCTGCTGAACGTCTGGCGCGCCATCGCCGAAGCTGCCCTGAGCAAGCCGGCCCCGTTCCTGATCTACCAGGAATCGCGCCTGATCGTGCGCGCCCTGCGTGACTACCTGCGCGCCGACATCGGCGAGATCCTGGTGGACACCGAGGAGATGTACGAGCACGCCCGCGAGTTCATGCAGCAGGTGATGCCGCAGACCCTGCGCAAGCTCAAGCATTACAAGGACGACATCCCGCTGTTCAACCGCTTCCAGATCGAATCGCAGATCGAAGGCGCCTACGAGCGCAATGTGCGCCTGCCGTCGGGCGGCTCGATCGTGGTCGACCAGACCGAAGCGCTGACCGCCGTCGACGTCAACTCCTCCCGCGCCACCAAGGGCAGCGACATCGAGGACACCGCCTTCCAGACCAACCTGGAAGCGGCCGAGGAAGTGGCCCGCCAGCTGCGCCTGCGCGACCTGGGCGGCCTTGTGGTCATCGATTTCATCGACATGGCCTCCAACAAGCACCAGCGAGAAGTCGAGAACCGCCTGGCCAACGCGCTGAAGTACGACCGCGCGCGCGTCCAGGTCGGCCGCATCTCGCGCTTCGGCCTGCTGGAAATGAGCCGCCAGCGCCTGCGCCCGAGCCTGGGTGAATCCAGCCAGATCGTCTGCCCGCGCTGTGACGGCCACGGCCGCATGCGCAGCGTCGAGTCGCTGTCGCTGTCGATCATCCGCGTCGCCGAAGAGCATGCGATGAAGGAAAACACCGGGCAGGTGCTGGTCCAGGCCCCGGTGGAGATCGCCAATTACCTGCTGAACGAGAAGCGCAGCGCCCTGCGTGAAATCGAGCAGCGCCACGAAGCGCCGATCGTGATCGTCGCCGACGAGCAGCTGCACACGCCGCACTACAACGTCACCCGCCTGCGCGAGAACGAGCTGGGTGAAGACAGCAACAAGCCGAGCTACCAGCGTGGCACCCCGCGCAAGCTGCCGGTGCACGCCCTGACCAAGGGCCAGCTGAACATCCCGCCGCCGGCCGTGACCCAGGTCAAGCACACCGCACCGGCCCCGGTGCGTGCCGAAGCCGAACCCGTGGCCGCTCCGGTCCCGGCACCGGTCGCCGCTGCCCCGGCACCGGCCGCCAGTGGCGGCGTCGTCGGCTGGCTGAAGCGCATCTTCGGTGGCGAGCCGGCTCCGGCCCCCGCTCCGGCCCCGGCAGCCCGCCAGCCGCAGCAGGATGGCGGCCGCAAGGATCGTAACAAGGATCGCAACAAGGACCGCAAGGACCGTCGCGACGACAGCCGTGGCAACGGCGGCAACGGCAATGCGCAGCAGCAGAAGGACGGCGGCAACCGCAAGGACCGCGGTGAGCAGCGCAAGGACGGCCGCCAGGGCGGCAACAACAACGGCAATGCCCAGCAGCAGCCGCAGCAGGGCAGGCAGAAGGACGCCCAGCAGAAGGACGGCCAGCAGCAGCCGCAGCAGCAGAAACAGCCGCGCAACGAGCAGCAGGGCCAGAATCCGCAGCAGCAGCCGAAGCTGAAGCAGCCGAGGCAGCCGCGCCCGCAGCAGGACGGCGAGAAGCCGGCCGAAAAGCCGCAGCGCGCCGCCGCCGAAGCACCGGTCGACACCGCAACCGCGGCTGCCGCCGTGGCCGCGACTGCCGTTGCCGCCAACGCGGTGACCGCGCAGGAAGGCACAGCACCGGCCGCTCCGGTGGCACCGGCTGCACCGGTCGCCGACGTGGTGGCGGCCGATGCCGCACCGGTGGCCGATGCCACGGTGGCTGCAGGCCCTGACGCCGACGCGGTTGCCGTCTCCGGCGAAGATGCAGCGACCGATGCTGCAGGCGAACAGGCCGGCGAAGGCGCGACCCGCCGCCGTCGTGGCCGTCGCGGTGGCCGCCGTCGTCGCCGCGGTGGCGCGGAGAATGCCACCGGTACCGATGCCCTGGGCGATGACCAAGACGACGGTGACGATGGCGATGACAACGACGGCGTCGACCAGGTTGTCGACACTGCCGCCGAGGCCACTCCGGTCGCTGCCGCGCAGCCGTCGCGCTCGCAGCCGGAATTCGATTTCGATGACGAAGTCGAGCCGGTGGCCGTGGAAGCCGAGAAGCCTGCCCGTGCACCGGTCGCCGTTGCCACTGCCGCCCCGGTGGTTGCCGTGAGCAGCGCCGTGGTCGAAGCAGTCGCTCCTTCGCAGGAAGCCGCAGCTCCGGCACCGGTCATCAAGGCCGAGCCGACCCCGCAGCCAGTGCAGACCAGCATGCTGGACCAGATCGACGCCGCAACCCCGGCCCAGCCGGAAGCACCGGTCGCTCCGGTGGCTGACGCCAAGCCGGTGGTCGAAGCGGCCGCCGTGGTGGCCGCGCCGGCACCGATGGTCGTCGAAGCCGCTCCGGTGGTGGACGTGGCTCCGGTCGTGGAAACCAAGCCGGTGGTTGCTGAAGCCGCTCCGGTGGTGGAAGCGAAGCCGGTCGTCGAAGCCGCCCCGGTGGTCGAAACCGCACCGGTCGTCGAGCAGGCGCCAGCGCCGGTGGCCGTCGAAGCCGCGCCGGTCGAAGCTGCCGCACCGGTTGCCGAAGCCGTGGTGACGACGTCGATCGACCCGGTGGCCGATGGCCATGCCGATTCGGCCAGCCAGGCCGCGGATGCCCAGGCATCGGACGAAGACGAAGACGCCGCCAAGCGCACGCCGCCGGCGAACTGATCGTTCTTTGATCGGATAGAACGAAACGGCGGGGATCGATGATCCCCGCCGTTTTTGTTTTTGCGTCCGGCGCCGCGTCGGGGGATCCACCTTGATTCAAGGCACGCGGGCACGCCCTTGCCAACCAAGGTTGGCACCTACCAGAGCATTGAGGCCCGCCGCGTCAGCGCGCCGGGGCGAACTGCAGGCGGGTCCAGACCCCGTAATGGTCCGACGCCCAGCGACCGCTGTCGTCGGGCTGGTCGAACAGGATCTTCGCTTCGCGCGCGACCATCCGGTCCTGCTGGAAGAAGATGTGGTCGATGCGCGAGGGCGCCTGGTAATAGTGCCGGTTCAAGGTGCTGACGTCGGCGAGGTCGGTGTTCACGTGCACGCTGCCGTAGCTGTCGCCGTAATGGCTGCGCAGCTCACTCAGGTCGCCCGCATCCACCAGTGCGTTGAAGTCGCCGGCAATCACCACCGGGGCACCGGCCGAGGTTTCGGTGATGTAGCGCAGCAGGTCTTCCACCTGGCTGCGGCGGATGCTCTGGCCACGCTCGTCGCTGCGCTCGTTCAGATGCGTGGCATAGACGTTCACCGGCTGCCCGTCCACGTTGATGCGCAGGTGGGCCACGGTGCGGTAGTCATCCAGCGGCTGCAGCAGGTGCTCGCCGTGGGCCAGGATCGCGCGCCGGGTCAGCAGCGCGTTGCCGTAGCGCTTGGGCGCACCCACCGGATCGGTGGAGACGAAGACGTACTTGTAGCCGAGCTGGCTGGCCAGCCACTGTGCCTGGTTGCGCACGTTGCGGCGCTGGATCACTTCCTGCAGGGCGATGGCATCGGGCTGCAGGCGCTTCAGCTCGGCCACGATGGTGCGCCGCCGGGTCGGCCAGTCCTCGCGGTCATGGTGCAGGTTGAAGGTCACCATGCCCATGCCGGACGCGGTCGATATCTCCGCAGCGGCCGGTTCGCCCGACGGCTGCGCCATGGCCAACCCGGGCAACGCCAACGCGATTGCCAGCCCCAGAACGCGCACTGCCACGCGCGCCCTCCCCTGCTTCAACGCCATGCTTACTGCCCCTTGCGTTCTGCGCGACGCACCGCGCCAGGCACGTCGATCTCGATCCGTGCCGGCAGCTGGTGCACGCGCAGTTCGCGGTTGCTCCATTCGGCCGGCTCGCCATTGATGGTGGCCGCACCCGGTTCGCCGCTGTAGGGCCACGGCAGCGCGACGCCACCCGGCGGCGGCACCAGGCCCGGCTGCAGGTCCAGCACCAGCTGCTTGTCACTGCGCTGCAGGCGGTAGTTCAGCTGGCCCTGCGGCGTGCGCAGGCCCTGTACCGCGATGCCATCCCCCTGGAACCAGGCGGTGGGAATGCCGGCGGCCAGCACCAGCGCCTCATCGGCGTCGCGGTTGTAGGCGAACATGTCCAGCGCCGAGCGCACGAAGTCAGAGGCCACCCAGGCATGCGGCAGGTCACCGACGAAGAACGGCTTGCGCGGCGTGCGCGAGACCACTTCGGCCCACTGGTTCCAGGCCTGCGGTGCGCGGTCCTTGAAGAAGAACTGGGTGGCCTGCCAGGCACGGTCGCGCCAGCCCAGGCGCACGAAGGCCGCCACGTTGCGCCACTCGTAAGGCGTGTAGTCCTTCCATTCGCGCTTGCCATCGCGGCGCGCGACGAACTCGGCCCAGTAGCGTTCGAAGGTCGCCTCCAGCGCTTCCTGCGGCAGCCGACCCTGCTCACCACCCGGCGCCAGTGCGATGGTGGTGGAGGTGGCATCGAAATCACCCAGCTCGGCGGAACCGGGCAGGTAGTCGATCCTGTGCTGCTGCATGGCCGACAGCAACGAGGCCTGCAGGTCGTCGCGGAACTGATCGCGCGACTCGCTGATCTGCATGGCTTCGAGCTTGCCCAGCTGGGCCGCCACCTGCGCGGCATCCTTGTAGCCGCGCAGCGCCCAGAAGTTGTCCCAGTACGAGTGCATCGGCTTGGCCGAATAGCCTTCGTGGCTGATCGAAGCCGGCATCATCCCGTAGAAGGCGGGATTGCGCGCGCGGTTCTCTTCGGTGCGCTCGCTGGCGCGCAGCTGCTCCATGTAGCTGTAGGCGCCCTGCACGTGCGGCCACATCAGCTCCAGGAAGGTGCCGTCGCCGGTGTAGCGCCAGTACTCGGCGATGTTGTAGATCAGTTCGCCGTGGCTGTCGTTCTCCGGCACCGGGTCACTGCCGCGGGCATCGACGCAGCACGGCACCTTGCCGTTATCGAACTGGAACGGCGCATACCAGGTGACGTAATCGCGCACGGCATCGCTGCGGCCCATGCGCAGCAGGCCTTCGGAAATCATCGCGCCATCGCGGATCCAGCTGCGCGCATACGAACGCGTGCCCGGCTGCAGGCGCGGGCCGACGCGCGAGATCAGCATGTGCGCCACCGCGGTCCGCAGAGTTTCCACCAGCGGCTGGCCTGCTGCCGGCACCTGCAGGGCGACCACGCCCAGCTTGTCGCGCCACATCGCCGCGACCTGCTGCTGCGCCTTGGCCACGTCCAGCGCCTGCGGCTTCCAGCCGCCGGTCTGCGGCAGCACCACGGCCACCTCGCGGCTCTGCCCGGGCTCGAGCTTGATCGTGTACAGCAGGGCGCCGGACGCCAGGCCGGTGGAATCCTTCACCGCGGTCGTTGCGGGGAACTTGCCCGACGCCAGGTGCATCGCATCGAGCTTGCCATCGAACGTGGTGGCGAAGCGGGCGTCCGGGGCCTGCAGCGGGTAGATGCGCGGCTCGCCGTTCACCCGCACCAGCTGATCGCCCACGTCCAGCGCTTCGATGCGGCTGTAGCCGCCGGTGGTGTTGAGGAACTGGGTCGGCGGGTTGACCTGCCAAGGGCGGATCGCCAGCGCCAGGGTGTATTCGTGGGCGACCTTGTCCGGGTTGCTCAGGCGGTAACGGCCGATCAGCTGGGCGCGGTCGGGCGTGCCCTGCACGAAGCTGGTCACCGACAGGCCGGCCTTCTCATGCACCCAGTCGACCGTGGCGATGGGCAGGTAACGGTCCTGCAGCGACTGCGTGGCGGCCACGCTGGACCAGTCCAGCAGCTTGCCGTCAAGGCGGATGAACGGCTCGATGCTGAAGCTGCCCTTGGCGGGCTCCAGCGCGCCATCCTCGCTGATGAGGGCCTGCTCCTGGCCACCATCGAGGCCAAGCAGGGTCCAGTACGGCTGCTCCCCGACGTAGGCACGCGGCAGCGCACCGCGCGGCAGGTCGGCGGCGACCGAGGACAGGAAAGCATTGGGCGTCGCCGCGAACGCCAGCGGCTTCAGCGCGATATCGCGGATGCCATAGCGCCAGTTCGGTCCGTCTTCCAGGTCAAAGCGCACATAGCGCGCATCGGTATCGGGCAGCGCCAGCCAGTCGCGACCGCCACCGCCACCGATGACCTCGCGCACGGTGCGCCAGTCGCGGCCGTCCTCGGAGGTGCGCACGACGTAACGGGTCGCCTCCAGGTCGGGCAGCCAGTCGATCACCGCACCGCCGATCTCGCGGCTCTTGTGCAGGTCCAGGCTGATGGTCTGCTGCTTGACCCCGCCGCTGACCCAGAACGTATCGCTCTTGCCGTCGATCATGCGGTCCTGCAACGCGGTGGCCGTATCGGCGATCACCGACGGCACCAGCGCCGAGTCGTCCTGCGGCGGCAGGCCCTGCAGGGTCAGCTTGTCGAAGCACACCGTGCCGCGGCCACCGACCTTGCTGTAGATGGTGAACTCGACCGCGGCGCTGCGCGCCATCTCTTTTTCGGCCGACGGCCCCCACGCCTTGTCGATCTGCCGGCGGCGGTACTCGACCGGGGTCCAGGCCTTGTTGAAGCTGTAGCCGGGGCGGTTGACCCACCAGACGTTGTCGCCGCTGGCATCGATCAGCTTGAACTGCAGGTCGTTGCGCGGGGAATCACCGCGCAGCTGGAACCCGAACCGGTAATTGGCCGGGTAGTCGATGTTCAGTGCACGACGGATGCCCACATAGCCCGACACCTTGTGGAAGTCGTAATCCAGGCACAGCGCGCGGCCGCCGCCGGCGCCGCTGACCGACCGCAGCGAACCGCTGACCTGGTCGGACAGCACCAGCTTCCACGCGTTGAGGTCGTCGAAGTCATCCAGCACCTTGGGCGCCGGCAGCGCCGGTGGTGCGGCAATCGCCAGGGAGGTCCACAACAGGCCCAATCCAACGGCGATCGCTCGCTTCATCCCTTGACGCTCCCCAGCAACAGACCTTGGATGTAGTACCGCTGCAGGACCAGGAACAGGGCCAGCACCGGAACCACGGTGACCACCGCGCCGGCCATCATCATTTCCACGTCCATGATGTGCTCGCGCGAGAGGGTGGCCAGCGCCACCGGCAAAGTGTAGTGCTCCTGGTCGGTCAAGACGATCAGCGGCCACATGAAATCGTTCCACGCGCCCATGAACGTAAAGATCGCCAGGGTCACCAGCACCGGCTTGAGCATCGGCAGCACGATCTGGAAGAAGATGCGCAGCTCCCCTGCCCCGTCGATGCGGGCTGCTTCCAGCAGCTCGTCCGGGATGGAACGGGCGTACTGGCGCACCAGGAAGATGCCGAACACGCTGGCCAGCGCCGGCACGATCACGCCGCCGAAGCTGTTGACCAGGCCCAGCTGCTTCATCAGCAGGAACAGCGGCAGCATCGCCACCTGCGCCGGGATCACCAGCGCGGCCATCAGCACCTGGAACAGGCGTTCACGGCCGACGAAGTTCAGCTTGGCGAACGCATAGCCGGCCATGGTGTTGAGCAGCAGCGAACCGAAGGTGATCGCCACCGATACCAGCAGGCTGTTGGCGAAGTTGCCGCCCATGCCGGTGCGCGCGAACAGCTCGGTGTAGTTGTGGGTGGTGACGTGCGAAGGCAGCAGCGGAGGCGGGAAATGGGTCGCCTCACCCTGCGGCATGAACGACACCGAGAGCATCCACAACAGCGGTGCCAGGCTGACCAGGGCCAGCACCAGCAACGCGCCATTGATCATCCACGGGTGCCAGCGCGACTGGCCGATCTCACGACTCATACCAACTGCCTCTTGCGGCCGAAACGCAGCATCACGGTGGTCACCGCCAGGATGATCAGGAACAGCAGGAACGCCACGGCAGAGGCGCGTCCCAGGTTCCACCACTTGAAGCCTTCCTCGAACATGAAATACAGCACGCTGACGGTGCTCTGCAGTGGGTCGCCGCGGGTCATGACGTACGGTTCGGCGAACAGCTGGAAGTAGCCGGACACGGTAATGACGCCGACCACCAGCAGCACCGGGCCGAGCATCGGCAGGGTGATGTGCAGGAACTGCTTCCAGCGCGAGGCGCCATCGATGCGCGCGGCCTCGTACAGGTCATGCGGGATGGCCTGCAGGCCGGCCAGGAAGATCACCATGTTGTAGCCGAAGTTCTTCCACACGGCGAACAGCATGATGGTCGGCATCGCCCAGTTCGGGTCGCCCAGCCAGTCGATCGGGCTGATGCCGATGTGGCCCAGGCCGTAGTTCACCAGGCCGTAGCTGGTATGGAACAGGTACCGCCAGATCACCGCCACCGCAACCAGGGTAGTCACCACCGGGGCGAACAGCGCGGTGCGGAACAGCGCCTTGAAGCGGGCGGCCGGCGCATTGAGCAGCATCGCCGCGCCCAGCGACACACTGATCGACAGCGGGACACCGATCACCACGAAGTACGTGGTGTTCCACAGAGACTTCCAGAACATCGGCGTCTGCAGCAGGTCGATGTAGTTGCCAAGCCCTACGAAGCGCAGGTTGGCGCCGTCAGCCAGCGCGTACAGGTCGAAGTCGGTCACGCTCAGGGCGAGCGCCGAGGCGACCGGCAGGCCGAAGAACACGCCCAGCACGATCAGCGAGGGGCCGGCGAAGATCCAGCCGGCGAGGGACGAACGTTTCATTGCGGGCTCCCGGCCGCCACTGCACTGGTCGAGCCCGAGGGGGCGTCGCTGCGCTGCAGGCGTTGTTGTTCATGCATCCAGCGGCGCTTGGCCAGCACCTTGTCCACGCGCTGGTCCAGCTCCTCCACGGCCTTGTCCTGCGGCATGCCGCCACGCACCACCTTTTCGGTGACGATGCGCATTTCCTGCACGATGCGCTCCCATTCGAGCACCTTTGGCGTGGGCTTGACGCGCTCCAGCTGGTCACGGAACGCGGCGGCCAGCGGATCGTTGGCCAGAGACGGAGCGTTCCAGGTGCTGCGGCGCGGCGGCAGGTCACCGATGATGGAATGGAAACGGGCCTGGATTTCCGGGCGCGACAGGAACTCGATCAGCTTCCACGACGCTTCCTTCTGCTGCGACTTGCGGAAGATCACCAGGCTGGTGCCACCGGCGATGCCGGCGCCCGGACCGTCCGGGCCCGGCAGGGCGGCGGTGCCCCACTTCCCTTCCAGTTCCTTGGGCTGCAGCTTCTTGAACTCGCGGATGTTCCAGGGGCCGGAGATGTAGAACACGTTGAAGCCGCGGAAGAATTCATCCCAGACGTTGGAGATCTGCGTCTCTGACATCTTCGGCGCCCAGCCCTGCTCGAACATGTTGCCGTAGAAGGCCAGGGTGCGACGGAAACCGGGGCTGGAGAAATTGCCGCGGGTGTCGTCGTCGCGCAGCAGCGGATCGGGCTGCTGCAGGGCCAGCGACAGCTGCTGCTCGAACTCGTTGATCGGCATCAGCACCGCATAGCGGCTTGGCCCCTGCATCTTCTTGATCGCGGCCATCTGCTCATCCCACTCCGCCCAGGTACGCGGCGGATGGTCGAAGCCGGCCTGCGCCAGCAGGTCCTTGCGGTAGTAGATCAGGCGGGTATCGACGTACCACGGCACGCCTACCAGCTCACCGTGGATCACGTTGGTATCCCAGATGCCCTGGAAATAATCCTGCGGATCGACCACCGACGAATGCTGCACGAACGGCTGCAGCGAAGTCAGCGCGTTGAGCTCGGCGAACTCAGGCACCCACGTGTTGCCGAGCTGGCAGACATCGGGCAGGCCGTCGGCGGCGAACGCGGTCAGCAGCTTCTCGTGCGCGGCCGTCCAGGGAATGTTCTGCACATCCACCTTGATGCCGGGGTTCTCGGCCTCGAACTCGTGGATGAGTTCGCTGACCACTTCGGCCTCGCGGCCCATGGCCCAGAAGCGGACCGTGGTGGTGCCCTGCTCGGTGCGCGCGCAGCCGGCCATGGCCAGTGCGGCCATCGCAGGCAGGGCCCAGCGTCGCAGGCGGTCAATCCAATCGTGCACCTTGTTACTTCCCCTGGCCCGTGTTGCGGTTGGCATTGTTCTTCTGTTCCTGCGCGGCAGCCGCGCGTGATTCTGCGATACCGACCGCACGTGCCGCCGCGGCCTTCTCATCCTTTTCCAGCACCAGCGGCTGGAACGACCCTTCCGGGGCCAGCCAGCCACCGCTGAAACCGGCCCGTTCCAGGCCCTTGCGGATGTACGGGTTCTTCTTCATCACTTCCCAGACGAAGTCGTTGCGGTAGTTGGCGATCATCGTCAGGATCGGGCCCTGGTCGATGGCGATGTAATCGCTGGCCACCCAGCCGCGGTCCGGCACCATGCGGCCGGTCTTGATCGGGATGTCGTAGTTGAAGCTCGGGTTGAACGAATCCAGGAAGCCGTAGCTGGAATAGATGTAGTCGCCGTAGCGCTTGTGCATCTCCAGCGTGGCCGGGATCACTTCCTCGGGCGCGAACACGATCGAGGAGATCGCCGCGGTCGGGGCGATGGTGCCGTCATCGAAGTTTTCGCGCAGGCCGGCGCCGCGCGAGGAGTAATGGCGGAACTGGCGCTGCTCGCCACGGTATTCCTGGGTGGTGTTCTGCGGGCCATCGCTGGCGGTCAGGCCCCACACGTTCTCGCCGTAGTCCTTCCACTGCATCGGGTTGGCGATGGCGTATTCGCGGTGGGCCAGCGCGGCCGAGCGACTGTTGAGGAAGTAGGTGCTGCCACGCTCGCGCATGTAGGCATCCTGGATGTCGCGGAAATCGATCCAGACGTGGCTGTACTGGTGGCCGAACAGCGGGCCGAAGGACAGGTATTCCTGGCCCTGGTAGACACCCCAGTCGTTGTCATAGGTGCGCGTCCATACCGTCCACGCATCCGGGCTGACCGGGTGGCTGGGCGAGCCCAGGGCGAGGATGTAGACCATCATCGCCTCGTTGTAGCCCATCCAGTCATGGTCGATGAAGCCGCTCTCGGGGAACCAGCCCATCGAGATCAGCGGCGCACGCTGCTGCAGCCACGGCCAGTCGACCTGCTTGTACAGCTGGTCGGCGATCTGCCGGATCTCCTTCTCGCGCGGGTCCTCGCCGTCGTAGTACGACTGGGCGAACAGCACGCCCATCATCAGCAGCGCGGTATCCACCGAGGACAGCTCGACCCAGCTGTCGTAGCGGCGGCCTTCCTGCATGTCCAGGAAGTGGTAATAGAAGCCCTTGTAGCCGGCCTTGCCGGTACGCTGCGGGCCCATCGGCACGTCGCGGAAGAATTTCAGCGTGGTCAGGGTGCGGTCGATCGCCTGGTTGCGGCTAACCCAGCCGTTCTCGATGCCGATCGGGTACGCGGTCAGGGCGAAGCCCACCGAGGCGATGCTGGCGAACGGACGCGACGGGAAGCGGTCCGGGGTCAGGCCGTTGAGCTCGTTGGTGGTGTCCCAGAAGAACTGGAACGTGCGGCGCTCGATGTCATCGAACAGCGGCGGCAGTTCCGGCTTCATCGGCCGCGGCGGTGCGTCGGCCTCCAGCAGGATCACCGGCGGCTTGGGCTTTGCAGGCTCCTGCTGGGCCGGTTTGCAGGCGGCGATGGCCAGGGTCATCGCAGCGGCGGTCAACAGGTGGCGTGCCTGCATGGCGCGGGTCCTCCGGAAAACTGATCGATCGGAAAGCATAACGTCCAATAGCCTGAAATCGTTTACAAACCGAACTCAAAAAAAACCACGCAGCGTGGTCGCGGGACTGTTGCCATTGCCCAGTCCCCTGCCCCGTCATCGGTACGGCGCAGGGGGCTGGACAATGGACCGGCCCGGGGGCCGGCCATTGCCAGGTCCCGATGCCAGCGGCGGACCACCGGCATCGGGGTGTTGCAGCACTACGTCCTTGCTTAGAAGCGGAAGCCCACTTCGGCCTTGACCTGGCGCGGAGTACCGATGATGTCGCCGGTCTCGTTGTAGCTGGCCTGCAGCTTGCCGTTGGTCTTGACGTAGTTGTAGGTGGAGAAGTTGTCGAAGTTGAACACGTTGATGATGTCGATTCGAGCATACATCTCGGTGTCGCCCGGCATCTTGAACGTCTTCGTCGCCTGCAGGTCGACCGAACGGTAGCCGAAGATCTTGCCACCCAGCAGGAACTTGCCGTTGGCGTTCGGCACGGCGGCCTGCGGGGTGGGCAGGTCGTAGCCACTGGCCTGCGGGATCGGGTACCAGTCGTTGACGGCGGTCGGGGTGGCCAGGGTGATCTTGCCACCGAAGGTGATGCCCCAGAAGCCAGCGTACGAACCGGTCACCACCAGGCGGTGGCGCGGTGCACCGTTGGAACGGATGGTCGGGTAATCCTCGATCAGGCCGCGGTCGAAGGCGTACTTCTCGTTGATATCGCGGTTGTGGCGCGCGGTCGTCCAGGTGTAGGCGATCGAGGTGCCCCAGCCGCTTTCGTTGGTGAACGGCTTCTGCGCCGACAGCAGGACCTGGGTCGCACGGGTCTTGATGCCCTGCTGGCCGATGATCAGGCTGCCGAAGCCCGGCACGTTGCAGCTCCAGGCCTGGCTCAGGCCCGGCTCGGTGCCACCGCACAGGCGCGGGTCATCGAAGAACTGGCCGGTCGGGTAACGGTTGCCCAGGGTGAAGGCGAAGCCGTCGTAGCTCAGGGTGCGGGCGATGGTGGCGTCGGTCAGCCAGTCACCGATCTGGTTGCTCATGCCCAGGCTGAACTGATCCGAGTACGGAGCCTTCAGCTTGTTGTTGAGCAGGTCGACTTCCAGGCCGGCATTGCTGGTCGAACCGACCAGGGCCTGCAGGTTCTCGATGCCGTTGAGCAGGTTCGGGTTCCAGTCATAGCAGGCGGCCTGGCCGTTGATGCAGGCGCCGGTGGCCGGGTTGCGGAAGTAGATGGTCGGCTGCGGCAGTGCCAGCTTGGTGGTTTCCAGCTGCAGGTTGTCGAACAGGTCGCGGTCGTACGAACGGCCGGCACCACCGTGGATCACATGCTGCTCGTCGGCATTGATGTCATACGAGAAGCCCAGGCGCGGCTGCCAGGCATCCTTGAACGCCTTGCGGTTGTGGCCGTTGCTGATGTAGTTGCTGATGTCCAGGCCGCCCAGCGCCAGCGAATCGGCGTAGGTCTGGCCAGCGGGGGCGCGCGGATCCTGCGAGTAGATCGCATCGACCACGGCCTGCGGGGTCACGAAGTCCAGGTAGGACGGGGTGACTTCGTAGTCCCAGCGCAGGCCCAGGTTGACCTGCAGGTGGTCGTTGACCTGCCAGTCGTCCTGGATGAACACGCCGTACTGCTTGGACTTCGAACGCACTTCACCGGACACGCCGTCCACGCCGGTCACCGGCTTGACGAACTGGGCCTTGTACGGGATGCCATCCGGGAAGTCCGGATCGCCCAGGCTGTAGGTGAAGGTCGGGTTGATCTGCGCCGCATCCGAGGCGTACAGGTCAATCGCCTTGTACTTCACGCCCATCTTGATGGTGTGGTCGCCGGCCCACTGGATGCCGTCCAGGGTCAGGTTGTCTTCGATCGACCAGCCCTTCTGGCCCTTCACCTGCGAATCCAGCGCCGAGGCGCCACCGATCTTGACGATGGTGCGGTCTTCGGTGCCGTCCGGTGCGGTGTAGGTGATGCCGTTGGCCAGAGTCAGCGGGGTCGGGTTGTTGAACGAGTCTTCGTGGGTGACCATCATTTCGTTGTAGAAACGCTCGCCGCTATGGTTCCAGCGCAGGGCGTAACGACGGTCGGTGTTGACCACTTCACGGCCGGCTTCCGGCGAGGTCTGGCCACTGAACTGCGACTGGGTTTCGTCGCGGTCCTGGAAGGTCAGCTCGATGCGGTCGTTGTCGGTCGGCTCGAAGTCGACCTTACCGAAGATCAGGTCCTGCTGGAACGGCTGGCTGGCCGGACCGAGGCCCGCGGCACCGGCGGCCGGCAGCAGGGCGGCGGCGCTGGTGACGGCACCGTCCGGCGCGATGGTGACCGGCAGGTCGAAGCGCTTGGCTTCGTAGGTCACGAAGAAGTGCGCCTTGTCCTGGATGATCGGGCCGCCCAGGGCGAAGCCGTATTCCTTCTCGGCCGAGACCATCTTGTCCTTGCCGCCCTGGCGCTCGGCCGGGGTCTTGGCGCGCATGTCCTCGTCGGTGTAGCGGTAGAACGCCTCACCCTTGAATTCATTGGTGCCGGACTTGGTCGCAGCGGTCACTGCGGCGCTCGACACCTGGCCGTACTCGGCCTTGTAGTTGCCGCTGATGACCTTGTATTCGCCGATCGCCAGCTGCGGGAACGGGTTGCCGGCGCTGCCGGACTGGCCGGCCACGCCGCCGCCCTTGACGTAGCTCTTCTGGCCCACGCCGTCGATGTAGACGTTGGTGCCGTCGGAGTTGGTGGCACCGCCGCGCAGCGAGGTATTGCCCTTGGCATCACGGGTGAAGATCAGGCCCGGCACCGCATCGGCGAACTCCAGGAAGTTGCGCGACACCTGCGGGGTGGTCTGGATCTGCTGCAGGCTGACGGTCTTGCCGACTTCGGAGGTGCGCACTTCCTGCAGCAGGGTCGGTGCGACGACGTTGACGGTGTCCAGGTTGGTCGCGGCGCTGCCACCGGACGTACCGCCGGCGGCGGCCTCGCTGAAGTTCAGCGTGGAGGTCGAGGCAACGGTGACGGTGACCTTCTGGCTCTGGCCGTTGGCGACCACGTCATAGGTGCCCGGATCCAGGCCCATCAGCGAATAGGTGCCATCGGCACGCACGGTGCCGCGACGGACGGTGCCGGTGGCAACGTTGGTCGCGGTGACTTCCGAGCCGGCCTGGGCCCCGGCCACCTGGCCGCGCAGGCTGGCGTTGGCCGACTGCGCCATGACGTTCGGGGCGGCAGCCAGCATCAGGCAGCTGACCAGTGCGGTGCTCAGCAGCCGGCGGGCCGGCATGCGGATCGTGGAATGCATCATCAACTCAATCTCCGGGTGGCGGTATCCGCGGATGCGGTACCTGCGATCAATCAAAAGAAGGAACGCCTCTGGCTTCAATGGCCCGATGGCGGAGTAGTGGAATCGCGAACGATGAGGCGGGGAACAAGCGTCTGCTTGTCACCTGCCCCTTCGGGGGTGTTGCCGTCCATCAACTGCATCAGACGCGTCATCGCCCTATCGCCCAACTCGGCGATACTGACCTGCATGGTGGTCAACGATGGGTGTACAAACCGCGCCAGTGGAATGTCATCGAAACCCGCCAGGGCGACATCGGTGGGCACATGGATGCCTGCCTGCGCGAAGGCATACAGGCAACCCAGGGCCATCATGTCGTTGGCGGCGAACACGGCATCAGGCAGCGCGCCGGCTGCCAGCATCTCCTGACCGGCGCGATGGCCGGAAGCTTCGTCGAAATCACCGGGCAACTCGATGCCTTCGGCGCCGTTGCCAAAAGCCGCCAGCGCGTCACGGAAGCCACGCAGGCGCTCGCGCGCGTCGAAGTTGAGGTCCGGGCCAGAAATGAACGCGATGCGGCGGTGGCCGGCATCGAGCAGGTGGCGGGTCATGGCCATCGCACCGGCGTGATCGTCGATGCTCAGGACCGGGTGATCCTGCTCCGGCAGATAGGTGTTGATCAGGACCGTGGGCAGCGACTGCGGCAGGTTGTCGGTGAGGAAGCCGGGACTCTCGGCATAGGGCGAGAGCACCAGCAGGCCATCGACGCGGCCGCGCATGGCACGCAGGGCGGCGCCCTGCTGTACCTGGTCGCCGTGGTAGCTGGACACCAGCAGGTGCTGGCGACGGTTGCGGGCAACGTTGTCGATGCCGCGCATCAGCTCGGAGAAGAATTCGCCGTACAGATCAGGCAGCACCACGCCTACCGTATTGGTACGGCGGCTGCTCAGGCTGCGTGCGGCGGCGTGCGGGGTGTAACGCAGCCTCGCGGCGACCTCCAGCACAAGCTGGCGGACCGGTTCGGCGACATTCTCATGCCCGTTCAGCGCGCGGGAAACCGTAGCCACGGAGACCCGGGCTTCTCGTGCGACGTCTTTGATTGTTATGGCTGCCTTGTTCACGAAGCCGCCCTCCACGGCTTGGACCTACCAGCTTGGCGCGGAATGTAAGCGTTTCCATCTCCGCTTGTAAACACTCCGTTAGACGAATGTCCCTGGATGGACACAGAAATCTGACGTGGACAGGTCTGTTCCTGGACCTGGCAGGACTTTGCAGGACAGGCCATCAGCCCTGCTCGGACAGGGTGTATGCGCGTATGGACAGCGCATGGATATCGGTCTCCATCAGCCCGCCCAGCGCGGCATACACGGCGCGATGGCGCGCCAACGGGCCCATGCCGGCGAACTGCTCGCTGACCACCAGCACGTTGAAATGGCCGCGTCCATCGCGTGCGCCGGCATGGCCGGCATGGCGATGGCTGTCGTCTTCGATCTCCAGCGTGCTCGGCGCCAGCGCCTGCTGCAACGCAACACGTATTAGATCGATGCGCTGCGCGCTCATGGCAGCACCTTGCGGAAGGGCCGGACCTCGACGCGGGTGTAGACGCCCGCGGCCACATACGGCTCGGCATCGGCCCACTCGCGGGCCTGCGCCAGCGAATCGAATGCGGCAATCACCACCGAACCACTGAAACCGGCCGGACCCGGATCGTCGCTGTCGATCGCCGGGCAGGGCCCGGCCAGCAGCAGGCGTCCCTCGTCGCGCAGCGCGTGCAGCCGCGCCAGGTGCTCGGGCCGGGCCTGCAGCCGCTGCGCCAGCACATCCTGGCCGTCGTAACCTTCAATCACATAGAACACGGGCATTCCTCGTTCATGTTGCGGTGCGTCGATTCTAGCCAATGGGCCGCTGATACCGGCCCGGCTGGACACTGGCCAGGCAAAGCCGTACCCTAGGCACCATTGCACGTGGCGTGATGCAGCAGCCCGTCGGTTTTTGCGGCCAACGCAGCCCCCGACGACCGTACCGCTGCTTCGAACCGGGCCAACCGGCCGGGCCACGTAGACGACCTCCCCGTAGTTCCGTCGCCGCCGTTTTCCTGCGGCGCGTCCTGCTGTTTGATATGTGTGGAATCGCGCCGATCCCGGCGTGTCTGGTGCCTGCGGCGCCGTGGCGAAGGCCCGGCAGAACCGGCACCGCGACTGGTCCGTTGCAATCCTATTGTCCATTAGATGACTTCCGAACTCGCGCTCGACGCGAACCCGCCAACCCGGCCGCCCGCCCCCCAGCAGCAGGAAATGCCGCTGGCCGTGGTGCATGGGCAACCGGTCCTGCAGATTCCGCAGGACCTGTACATCCCGCCGGATGCGCTGGAAGTCATCCTGGATGCCTTTGAAGGCCCGCTGGACCTGCTGCTGTACCTGATCCGCCGGCAGAACCTGGACGTGCTGGACATTCCCGTGGCCGAGATCACCCGGCAGTACGTGGAATACATCACCGTGATGCGCGAGCTGCGTTTCGAGCTGGCCGCCGAGTACCTGGTGATGGCCGCCATCCTGGCCGAGGTGAAGTCGCGCATGCTGCTGCCGCGCCCGGTCAGCGACGACGGTGACGAGGCCGACCCGCGTGCCGAGCTGGTGCGCCGGCTGCAGGAGTACGAACGTTTCAAGCAGGCCGCCGAGGATATCGACGCCCTGCCCCGCCAGGACCGCGACACCACGGTGGCGCACGCGTTCATGCCCGAGCGGGCGACGGTGAAGCTGCCGCCGCCGGTGGACCTGAAGGAAATGCTGCTGGCCCTGCACGACGTGCTCAAGCGCGCCGAGCTGTTCAGCGGCCATGCGATCAAGCGCGAGGCCCTGAGCGTGCGGCAGCGCATGGGTGAAGTGCTCGGCCGGCTTGAAGACGGGAAGTTCTACCGCTTTGAAGGACTGTTCACCGCCGAAGAGGGCAAGCTGGGCGTGCTGGTCACGTTCCTGGCGGTGCTGGAACTGGCCAAGGAACAGCTGCTGGACCTGGTCCAGGAAGAGCCGCTGGCGCCGATTTACGTGAAGTCCCTGGCCGCCGGCAACACCAACGCCCCGCTGCAGTTCAGCAGCGAGTTCGACGACAACGACGCCGCCAATGAGAACGAGTGAGCGCTGACTGCCGATGGACCAGACGCTGATCAACCGCATTGTCGAGGGTGCCCTGCTGGCCTCCAGCCAGCCGCTCACCCTGGCCCAGCTGAAAGACCTGTTCCCGGAAGAGGAACCGGCACCGCCGGGCAGCATCGAACGTGCGCTGGAGCGCCTGCGCGAAGGCTGCGAAGGGCGCGGCGTGGAACTGGTCGAGGTCGCCTCCGGCTTCCGCTACCAGGTGACCGGCGAAGTGCACGGCTGGATCAGCCGGCTGTGGACCGAACGCAAGACCCGTTACACCCGTGCCACCCTGGAAACCCTGGCACTGATTGCCTACCGGCAGCCGATCACCCGCGGCGAGATCGAGCAGGTGCGCGGCGTGGCGGTCAGCAGCAACATCATCCAGGCACTGGAAGAACGCGAATGGATCCGCGTGGTCGGCCACCGCGACGTGCCCGGCAAGCCGGCGCTGTTCGGTACCACCAAGGGCTTCCTGGACTATTTCGGCCTGAAGCGCCTGGACGAACTGCCGCCGTTGTCGGAACTGAAGGACCTGGGCGAGCTGGAACCGCAGCTGGCGCTGGACCGTGATGGTCCCGCCGTTGCCGGTGCCGCCGGCCCGGACATCAGCGCCGACCCCGATGCGGCCGCCAAGGATGACGCCGGCCTGCAGGGCGGTGATGGCAACGCCAAGAATTCCGCCGACGCGGCAGCTGCTGCGCCGGCCACCGATGAGCAAGCACCTTCGCCCCTCGATGATGGGCACCCCGATTCCGCGCCGGGCGAGCGCGCGGTGCCAGTGAACGAACGCGAAGACAACGCCGTCGCGACGACGACCGTGGCTGTTGACCAAGCCGATTCCGAACCAGAGGCCGACCTCCAAACCGTCGGCCGGAGCAAAACTGATGAGTGACACCCCCCGTAACAAGCTCTCGCTGAAGCGCGAAGCCACCTCCGAACAGTTCAAGCTGGAAGAGCGCCTGCACAAGGTGCTGGCCCAGGCCGGCCTCGGCTCGCGCCGCGCGCTGGAACAGCGCATCGCCGAAGGCCTGGTCAAGGTCAACGGCGAAGTCGCGCAGACCGGCATGTCGGTCAAGAGCGGCGACAAGATCGAGCTGGATGGCCGCGGCTTCGTCGCCACCGCCCTGGCCGAGCCGTCGCGCGTGCTGGTCTACAACAAGCCGGAAGGCGAAGTGACCACCCGCGAAGATCCCGAAGGCCGCCCGACCGTGTTTGAATCCCTGCCGCCGCTGAAGGGCGCGCGCTGGATCGCCATCGGCCGCCTGGACATCAACACCACCGGCCTGCTGCTGGCCACCACCGACGGTGAACTGGCCAACGCCATGATGCACCCGTCGTTCGAGGTCGAGCGCGAGTACGTGGTGCGCGTGCGCGCCCCGGAAGGCGAAGAGAAGGTCTCCGACGCCATCGTCGATCGCCTGACCCGCGGCGTGACGCTGGAAGACGGCCCGGCCAAGTTCGACGAAGTCGAACGCATCGGCGGCACCGATTCGCACGACTGGTTCCGCGTCGTGGTGAAGGAAGGCCGCAACCGCGAAGTGCGCCGCCTGTGGGAATCGCAGGGCTGCCAGGTCAGCCGCCTGAAGCGCACCCGCTACGGCAAGGTCAGCCTGCCGCGCGAACTGGTGCGTGGTCACTCGGTCGAACTGCCCACTACCCAGGTCGAAGCCCTGCGCGCGCAGCTGAAGCTGGAAGAAGGCGCGCCGTCGGCACTGACCCTGCAGCCGGTGATCGGCCAGCGTCGCGCCGCCAAGACCACCGTGCGCGTGCGCGAAGGCGGTCGTGGCAATGCCTACGTCAACGGCCACAGCACCGCCGATGAAGGTCGCGAACTGCGTCGCTTCGACAACGTGCGCGAAGACCGCGGCCGTGGTCGCGGCGGCAAGGGCGGCAGCTTCAAGGGCGGCCTGACCGTCAGCGGTGAAGCGGCGGCCAAGCAGTCACAGAAGCCGTTCAAGCAGCGCGCGCCGAGGAACGACCGTTCGCTGCCGGAAGGCAACCCGGCCGCATTCCGTACCTGGTACGTGCCGGACGGTGTCAGCACCGGCCCGAGCGGCCACCGCAACGCCGGTCCGGGCGCACGTGGCCCGGGTGCCCGTGGTCCGGGCGCAGGCGCGGGTGGCCAGGGCCGGCCGTACGGCAAGCCGAAGGGTCCGGGCGCCGGTGCAGGTGGCGGCCAGGGTCGTGGCGGCTTCGGCGGCGAAGGCCGTGGTGGCGCCGGTGGCGGCCAGGGTCGTCCGGCCGGTGCGGGCAACCGCTCGCAGGGCCAGGGCAACAAGCATCCGTACGGCCATCCGGGCAACGCTCCGAGCTTCCCGTCCGACCACGCCAATCCGGGCTTCAGCCCGTACGGCAGCACGCGTCCGGCAGGCAACGGTCGTCCGGGCGGCAACGCCAATGCACGTCCGGGCGGCAATCGCGGTCCGGGCGGCAACCGTGGCCCGGGTGGTCCCGGTGGCAACCGCGGTCCCGGCGGCCCAGGGGGCAACCGTGGCCCGGGTGGCCCCGGCGGCAACCGCGGTCCGGGCGGCCCGCGTCGCAGCGGCCCGCGCGGCGGCTGATCGCCAGCAGCGCTTCAGGAGGCATCCGGGCACAAGTCGTGATGCTTTCCATTCGACGAAAAAAAAGCCGCGATCCTGACAGGATCGCGGCTTTTTTCTTGATTGGTGCAGGCAGTCTGCGCAGATTTCGGCACGGGTTGACGCTTAAGGACTAGACGTCGCCATTTCGTATTGCAGTACTGATCCTGTGCTATGAGTGGGGGCCTGCTCCAGGTAGGAAGAGGCCTTTGGCTCCGCTACCGGTTTCTGATTGCGCTCAGCCTTCCAGCCTCTGCACTTGCGCGGACGACAGTGAAAAGAGCAGCCCCATCCCGTTTGCATCCGCTGTTGGCTGAAATCGCGGCGAAGCACTGTTTTCCGCTGTCCGACGATGATGTCATCCATCTGGCAAAGCACGAACGTGAGCTACTTATAGACGCACTGCTGCAGGAGCTTGCTGAAACTGGCCTGGAATCCGACGATGAGCCCAATCTGCGAGGATTGGAAATCGAAGCCACGATCGATTTCATGCAGTCCATGGCAGAACAGCCTGATGCATCTCCGAGTAGCCAGCCCGCAGATGAGAAGCGCTGACGGGAAGCAACGAAATGGGTGAAAAGGGAACAGAGGGGAGTGAGCCGCCTGCTGAGCATCGCGCACGATGTTTGACGCGATGGCGACCCTGCCCAAGCCGCACCGCAGCACCCTGGGCTGGCTGCTCGCCCAGCAAGGAGCCGTCCTTGACGGTACGACACGCGGAGAATCCTGCCCTCGATCGGGATGTGGGCAGTGTGCAGGGCAATTAGGAATTGTTTGAAAGCGTGCAATTCGTGCCAGCAGTCGACGCAATTGGCGCGCTCGCTCCGTAACGTGACGCCTCGTTCCAAGATGAGACAGTGCACATGGCCTGGCATACAAGCCGTTCTTTCCTGACGATGGTCGACCCCAGCAACAGTTGGTGGACCACCTCGTACCAACCCGGGGACACAGTACCGGTCTCGGGCATCTACAGCTGTCAGGGCTGCAGATGTGAAATAAGCTGCAGCCAAGGCCAAGTGTTCCCACCCCGGACGCACCACCCGCATCTGCCGAACGAAGGAACGGTGCGCTGGAGACTCAACGTGCGCACCAACGCGCAGGTCATCTGATACAAAGAGGGGACGGAGGGTTCAAGCCGTTCGAGGCACAAACGACCTGATCTCCTCCGTCCCCTTTTTGTGGTCAGCGGCGGCTGATGGTGAAGGCGGTGCCGTCCACGCCCAGATCCCAGCCCTTGCCGGTGCCGGACAGGGCCAGCGAGACGTCTCCCTTGGTCATCACCTGTGCGTTGCTGGATTTCACCGCGCCTGCGTGCGCACCCACCGAGGCGTAGGTGCCCAGCAGCTCGTTGATGCTCACTGCGCCGGTGAAGCTGCCGCGGCCGTTGGTGATCTTCGACTTGCCCACGGTCAGGCCGCCACCCTTGAGCTGGATGCGCACCGGCATCGTCGCGCCGTTGCTGCAGTGAAGGGTGCCGTTGCCGGAGGCGGTCTTGTAGATCAGCGGCCAGCCGGACAGGTTGTAGCGCAGCTGGCAGTCGAGGTTGCCACCGGCATGCGCGGCCGGGGCCAGGGAGGCTGCGGCCAGCGCCAGGAGCAGGACAAGGGGCTTGTTCATCGGCAGGACTTCCACTTCAGGTCGGAGTGGCCGCGAATCTAGCAGCGCGCGCGTACACGGTGGATGCAGGCGCGCGAGGCGGTGTGGCAAGCGTTCAGCCGCCACACCGGGCCCGATTTCAGGCCCGTTCGTCAAGGTGGAACGCATCGGCATCGAGCATCGCCGGGAAGCGCGCGCGGTGCGCGGCCAGGGCCTCGGCCGAAATGGCGGTGGTGACCACCTGCTCGCGCTCGCGGATCTCCACCTGCGGCTGGCCGAGGAAGTCGATCACCGCGCTGTCGCCGGCGTAGTGCAGCTGGTTGCCATCCACGCCGATGCGGTTGACCGCCGCCACGAAACACAGGTTCTCGATCGCCCGTGCGCGCAGCAGGGTCTTCCACGCGTACGCGCGCGCCGACGGCCAGTTGGCCACGAAGATCTGCAGGTCGAAATCCATCTGCCCTGCCCGCTCCACGTTGTAGCGGTTGCGGCAGAACACCGGGAACCGCAGGTCATAGCAGACCTGCGGATTGATCCGCCAGCCCTTCCATTCCACGCTCAGTCGATCGCGGCCAGCGGCGTAACGCTCGTGCTCGCCGCCGTAACGGAACAGGTGCCGCTTGTCGTAGTACTGCAGTGCGCCGTCCGGCGTGGCGAACAGCAGGCGGTTGTACACGCCTTCGCCATCACGCAGCTGCACGCTGCCGATGACCGCCGCGTCCAGCGCCTTGGCCTGCTCGCGCACCCAGGCGACGGTCGGGCCGTGCATGCCTTCGGCCTGGGCGATGGCGTCGTTGGAGAAGCCGCTGGTGAAGGTCTCCGGCAGGACCACCAGGTCGGTGCTGCCGGCCAGCGGCGCCAGCAGTGCGCCGTAGTACTCACGGTTACCCGTCGGGTCATGCCAGCGGGTGTCGCCCTGGACGAGGGAAATGCGCAGGTCCTGCATCATCGTCACGTCCTCAGAGCAGGCGCAGGCGTTCGATCGCCGCGTCCAGGGTCGCTTCGTTCTTGGCGAAGCACAGGCGCACCAGACGCTGGCCCAACGGCGCGGTCTCGTAGAACGGCGACAGCGGGATCGCGGTGACGCCCTTCTCGATGGTCAGCCACTTCACGAATTCGTGGTCGGGCAGATCACTGATGGCCGAGTAGTCGACCAGCTGGAAGTAACCACCCGGCACCGGCAGCGGCTTCAGGCGGGTACCGGCCAGCTGTTCGCGGAAACGATCGCGCTTGGCCTGGTAGAACGCGCCCAGCTCCAGGTGGTGCTCGGGCTCGTCGCGGATCATCGCGGCGAAGCCATACTGCGCCGGGCCGAAGCTGGTAAAGGTGTTGTACTGGTGCACCTTGCGGAATTCAGCCGTCAGCAGCGGCGGCGCCACCGCGTAGCCGATCTTCCAGCCGGTGCAGTGGTAGGTCTTGCCGAAGCTGGAGATGACGAAGGTGCGCTCGCGCAGTTCCGGGTAGCGCAGCGCCGATTCGTGGCGGCGGCCGTCGTAGATGATGTGTTCATACACTTCATCGGAGATCAGGTAGATCTGCGTGCCACGCAGCAGGTCGGCCAGCGCCTGCATGTCGGCCTCGTCCAGCATCGCGCCCGACGGGTTGTGCGGCGTGTTGACCATCAGCATGCGGGTGCGCGGGGTGATCGCCGCACGCACACGGTCCCAGTCCACGGCGAAGGTCTGCGGGTCCAACGGCACGTGCACAGCGATGGCGCCGGCCAGCTCGATGGCCGGTTCATAGCAGTCGTAGGCCGGGTCCAGCACGATCACTTCCTCGCCGGCACGCACCACGGCGTGGATGGCGTTGAAGATCGCCTCGGTGGCGCCGCTGGTGACGGTGATCTCCGTGTCCGGGTCGATCGTCGCGCCGTACAGGTCCAGCGACTTCTGCGCGATGGCCTGGCGCAGCGGGGCCACGCCGGTCATCGGCGGGTACTGGTTCAGGCCGGCCCCCATCGCCTTGGCGGTTTCGTCGATCAGGCGCTGCGGCGCGGAGAAATCCGGGAAACCCTGGCCCAGGTTGACCGCGCCGTGTTCGGCGGCGAGCTGGGACATCACGGTGAAGATCGTGGTACCGACCTTGGGCAGCTTGGTGGTGGGTTGCATCGGCCTGGGGGAATGGGGAGACAAGGACTGAAAGTGTACGAAATCCACGCCCTGCCCGTGGACTCAACCGGTAGCGCCGGGTCATACCCGGCGGCTCTTTGCATATTCCTTGCGGCCGCCGGGCATGGCCCGGCGCTACCAGGGCAGGTTTCATCGCTACAATTGCCGCCGCACTCCGGCACGAAGACCCCTGCCCCTTGAACACCCCAGCATTGCTGGCCGCCAGCGGCCTGAGCTTCTCCCGCAATGACGAACCCGTGTTCGGCCCGCTGGACTTCCACGTGGACGCCGGCGAGGCCCTGCTGGTGCAGGGCGGCAATGGTGCCGGCAAGACCACCCTGCTGCGCGTACTGGCCGGCCTGGCCCGCCCCGGCGCCGGCCAGGTGCGCATCGACGGCAAGCAGGCCAGCAACACCGAACGCGCCCGCTATGTCGCCTACCTCAGCCACCTGCCGGCGCTGAAGCCGGACCTGGACACGCTGGAGAACCTGCACTTCCTCTGCGGCCTGCACGGCCGCCGGGCCAAGCAGATGCCCGGCAGCGCGCTGGCCATCGTCGGCCTGGCCGGTTATGAGGACACCCTGGTGCGGCACCTGTCGGCCGGGCAGAAAAGGCGCCTGGCGCTGGCCCGCATCTGGCTGTCGCCGGCACCGCTGTGGCTGCTCGACGAACCCTACGCCAACCTCGATCTGGATGGCATCAACCTGGTCAACCGGATGATTTCGGCGCATCTGCGCGGCGGCGGTGCCGCCCTGGTCACCACCCACGGCGCCTATGCCGCACCGCCCGTGCGCACGCGCCTGCTGGAACTGCGCGCGCCAGGGCAAGCGGCCGCGACCGTGCCGGGAGGTGCCGCATGATCGCCCCGGGTACCGAACCGGGCCTGTGGCAGACCGCCCGCGCCCTGCTCTCGCGCGATCTGCGCCTGCTCTGGCGGCGCCGTGGAGATGCGCTGCAACCGGTGCTGTTCGCCCTGCTGGTGGTGGTGCTGTTCGCTCTGGCACAGGGCCGCGACCCGCAGCCACTGGCCGCCACTGCCGGTGCGGTGCTGTGGCTGGCGGTACTGCTGGCAGGGCAGCTGGCGCTGGATTCGCTGTTCCGCTCCGATGCCGAGGATGGATCGCTGGAACAATGGCTGCTGGCCCCGGTGCCGCTGGCCTGGCTGGTGCTGGTGCGCGTGCTGCTGCACTGGGCCACCACCGCGCTGCCGCTGATCGTGGTCAGCCCGCTGCTGGCGGAAATGCTGCATCTGCCACATGACCAACTGCCGATGTTGCTGGCATCGTTGCTGCTGGGAACACCGGTACTGAGCCTGATCGGTGGCGTGGTCGCCGCGCTGACCGTGGGCATCCGGCGCTCTGGTATTCTCGTGGCGTTGCTGTCGTTGCCGCTGTACGTACCGGTGCTGGTGTTCGGTGCGGGCAGTCTGGCGGCGGCCAGCCGCGGGCAGGATCCGGTCGGTGCGCTGCTGATGCTGGGCGCAGGGCTGGTGGTCGCCCTGCTGCTGGCACCGCTGGCGACCGCTGCGGCCATCCGTATTTCCCTGAGTTGAACGGGCAGAGAGCCAATCCACCCCTGCTGGATAGCCGTCACGCATGAATCCGATCGTCCGCTGGTTCCATCAACTCGGTTCGCCGCCCACCTTCGATCGTTTCGCTGCCCGCTGGTCGCGTGTGTTCTACATCGCTGCGCTGCCGGTGCTGCTGGTCGGCCTGTGGCAGGCACTGCTGGTGGTGCCACCGGAAGCGCGCCAGCTGGACAGCTTCCGCATCCTCTACATCCACGTGCCAAGCGCCTGGATGAGCCTGTTCGTGTTCGCGCTGATGGCCCTGTACGCCGCCATCGCGCTGATCTGGCGCATCAAGATCTGCGAGATCCTGGCCATGGCCTGCGCCCCGATGGGCGCCGGCTTCACCCTCATCACCCTGCTCACCGGCAGCATCTGGGGCAAGGGCACCTGGGGCACTTGGTGGGACTGGGACCCGCGCATGACCAGCGAACTGGTCCTGCTGTTCCTGTACCTGGGCGTCATCGGCCTGTACCACGCCATCGAGGACCGCCGCAGCGCCGCGCGCGCGGCCGGCCTGCTGGCCATCGTCGGCGTCAGCCTGCTGCCGGTCATCCGCTATTCGGTGGACTGGTGGGGCGGCCTGCACCAGCGCCAGTCGATCAGCGTGTTCGGTGATTCGGCGATCAGCAGCGCGATGATCGCGCCGCTGTGGTGGATGGTGATCGGCACCAAGTTCTGGTTCGCCGGCTCGGTACTGGCCAAGGCACGCGCCGACAACCTCGACCGCGAGGCCGGCAAGGCCTGGGTCGGCGAGCGCGTGGAGGAGACCCCGCGATGACCCACCTGCCCTTCGTGATCGGCGCCTATGCGGTGTTCGTGCTGGTACTGCTGGCCGATGCCATCGGTTCGTGGCTGCGTCTGCGCGCCGCGCGCCGCCAGGCGCAGTCGCGCCAGCAGCGGCAGCAGGCACGGCAGAGCGCGAAGCAGGCCGCGCCGGCGCTGACGGCGGAGCTGGAACGATGACGCCGGTGCAGCGCCGCCGCATGGCCTGGGTGCTGCTGGCCCTGCTCGCCTCCGGCCTGGCCACCGCACTGGTGGCGATGGCGCTGGAACGCAACATCGCCTACCTCTATACGCCGTCGGAAGTGCTGCGCGGCGATGTCGATGCGCAGACCCGCTTCCGCCTCGGCGGAATGGTGGTCAAGGGCTCGTTCAACCGCCCGGTCGGCTCGCTCGATGCCCGCTTCGAGGTCACCGATGGCGATGCGCAGCTGGCCGTGCTGACCTCGCGCATCCTGCCGGACATGTTCGCCGAGGGCACCGCCGTGGTCGCCAGCGGACGCCTGCAGGACGGCGTATTCGTCGCCGATGAAGTGCTGGCCAAGCACGATGAGAAGTACGTGCCGAAGGAAGTGGCCGACAAGATGGGTGATGCCCATCGCAAGCACGACGTGCCGGTACCGGCCACCGAGGTGCGCTGAGTGTTGCCTGGAGTGCTGCCAGAGCTGGGCCAGATCCTGCTGCTGTGTGCGTTGCTGGCCTCGCTGCTGCAGGCCGGCCTGCCGCTGGTGGGCGCGCAGCGTGGCAACGACGCGTGGATGGCGGTGGCCCGACCGGCCGCGCTGGCCCAGCTGCTACTGGTGGCCGGCGCGTTCGCGGTGCTGACTGCCGCCTTCGTGCAGCAGGATTTCTCGGTGCGCTACGTGGCCGAGAATTCCAATTCACTGCTGCCGATGATCTACCGCTACTCGGCGGTCTGGGGCGCGCACGAGGGCTCGCTGCTGATGTGGGCGCTGGTGCTGGCGCTGTGGACCGGTGCGGTGGCGCTGTTCTCGCGGCACCTGCCCGCGCCGGTGCAGGCGCGCGTTCTGGCGGTGATGGGCGTGGTCAGCGTCGGCTTCCTCGCCTTCCTCATCTTCACCTCCAACCCGTTCCTGCGCCTGAACCCGGCGCCGCTGGAAGGCCGCGACCTCAATCCACTGCTGCAGGACCCCGGCCTGATCATCCACCCGCCGATGCTGTACCTGGGCTACGTCGGTTTCGCGGTGCCGTTCGCCTTCGCCGTGGCCGCCCTGCTGGAAGGCCGCGTGGATGCGCGCTGGCTGCGCTGGACGCGGCCGTGGACCAACGTGGCCTGGGGCTTCCTGACCCTGGGCATCGCGCTGGGCAGCTGGTGGGCCTATTACGAGCTGGGCTGGGGCGGCTGGTGGTTCTGGGACCCGGTGGAAAATGCCAGTTTCATGCCCTGGCTGGTCGGCGCAGCGCTGATCCACTCGCAGGCCGTCACTGAAAAGCGCGGCACCTTCGGCAGCTGGACCCTGCTGCTGGCCATCGCCGCCTTCGCGCTGTCGCTGCTGGGCACCTTCCTGGTGCGCTCGGGCGTGCTGACCAGCGTGCATTCGTTCGCCGCCGATCCGTCGCGTGGCTTGTTCATCCTGGTGTTCCTGTCGCTGCTGGTCGGTGGCAGCCTGCTGCTGTACGTGCTGCGCGCCAGCGGCCTCAGCGTGGATGCCGATGACCCGCGCCGCGGCTTCACTGCCACCTCACGCGAAACCCTGCTGCTGGCCAACAACCTGCTGCTGGCCACCGCCTGCGCGATGGTGCTGCTGGGCACGCTGTATCCGCTGCTGGCCGACGCGCTGTCGCTGGGCAAGATCTCGGTCGGCCCGCCCTATTTCGGCAGCCTGTTCCTGCTGCTGATGGCGCCGATGGTGCTGCTGCTGCCCTTCGGCCCGCTGGTGAAGTGGCAGCGTGACCAGCCGTCGCGCGCGTTCGCCCTGCTGGCACCATGGCTGGGCCTGGCCGTGCTGCTGGGTGGGCTGGCCTGGTGGCAGGCGCCGCAGAACGGCTGGAAGGCCGGCCTCGGCGTGGCCGCCGCCGCCTGGGTCGGGCTGGGTACCGCGCGCTTCGTCTGGCAGCGCCTGCGCGGCAATGGCCGCTTCACGGCCGAGATGCTCGGCATGATCGTCGCCCACACCGGCATTGCGGTTTTCCTGGCCGGCGCGCTGCTGGTGGAAGCGCTGAACGTGCAGCGCGAAGTCGCGCTGGCGCCGGGCCAGCAGGTGGTGGTCGGTCGCCACGAAGTGCGCTTCGAGGGCGTGGACCATCGCGAGGGCCCCAACTTCACCGCCGATCGCGGCCACCTGCGGGTGTTCCGCAACGGTCGCGAGCTGGCCCTGCTGCACCCGGAAAAACGCCAGTACGCCAGCGGTGGCCAGGTAATGACCGAAGCCGGCATCGATGCACGCCTGAGCGGTGATGTCTACGTGGCATTGGGCGAGCCGCTGGGCAACAATGCATGGGCGGTACGGGTCCACATCAAGCCGTTCGTGCGCTGGATCTGGCTGGGCGCGCTGCTGATGGCCCTGGGCGGATTCATCACCGCCGCCGACCGCCGTTTCCGCCGTCCGTAGGAGTTTCCATGTCCGAGTCCCCCGCCCCGCGTCCTTCCCGCCCGCTGCCGCCGGTAGCCATCGTGATCGGCGTGCTGTTCTTCTTCGGCCTGCTGGGGCTGATGATCTACGGGGTGATGAAATCGGGCGACCCGCAGCGCGACGTGCTGCCGTCGGCGCTGATCGACAAGCCGGCACCGGCCTTTGCCCTGCCGGTGCTGCACGACCCCAGCATGACCGTGCGCAGCGAAGAGCTGCGCGGCGCGCCCTACCTGCTGAACGTGTGGGGCAGCTGGTGCGCGGCCTGCCGCGAGGAACACCCGGTACTGACCCGCTTCGCCGAGAGCAAGCGCGTGCGCGTGATCGGCTACAACTGGAAGGACGAGCCGACCGACGCGCTGCATTGGCTGGAAACGCTGGGCAACCCGTTCATGGTGGTGCTGAGCGATGTCGAAGGCCGCACCGCCATCGACTGGGGCGTGACCGCCGCGCCGGAGACCTTCCTGGTCGACGGCAGCGGCATCGTGCGCTGGAAGTACAGCGGCGCGATGACCCAGCAGGTGGTCGACGAAAAATTGATTCCGGCGCTGCAGAAGATCGAGAAAGCCCAGGGCAATGCCGATGCCGGCCTGCACAGTAATCCGTAAGCCGCTGCACTGGCTGCTGCTTGCGCTGCTGATGGCGGCGGCGCTGCCCGCGCCTGCCCAGCAGCCGCTGCACGACCCGCGTCCGCTCGCCTTCCGCGACGCAGCCGAAGAAGCCCGCTTCCACGACCTGGCCGCGCAGCTGCGCTGCGTGCAGTGCCAGAACCAGTCGCTGGCCGATTCCAACGCACAGATTGCCCAGGACCTGCGCCGCGAGGTGCTGCAGCTGATGCAGCAGGGTCTCGACGATGCGCAGATCAAGCAGTTCCTGGTGGCCCGCTACGGTGAGTTCGTGCTCTACCAGCCGCCGCTGCAGCCCGGTACCTGGCTGCTGTGGGGCGGCCCGCTGCTGCTGCTTGGCGCCGGTGGCGTGGTGGTGCTGGGCATCGTCCGCCGCCGTGGCCGCAACGTGGCGCCGGCACCGGCCGGCAACGCCGACGAAGGAGATGGCTGGTGAGCAACCTTCTGCCCGTGCTGGCCGGCCTGGTCGCCGCGCTGATGGCCGCGCTGGTGCTGTGGCCGCTGCGCCGCCAGGGCCGCCGCGGTTTCGTGACGGGTGTGCTGGCACTGGGCGTGGTCGGTGCCTGCCTGTACCTGCTGGTGGGCGACCCGCGCGCCGCACAGGTGCAGCCGGCACCGTCGGTGGCCACCCTGCGTGATAGGGTGAAGGCACTGCACCAGGCACTGCAGAGCGACCCGCAACGCGCCGATGGCTGGGCGCTGCTGGGCCGCTCGCAGGCCGAGCTCGGCGATGCCCCGGCCGCCGCCGACGCCTTCGCCCGCGCCGTTGCCCTCGCCCCGGATGATGCCGGCGTGCTGGTGGAAGCCGCGCAGGCACGCGCGCAGGCCGATGCGGGCAAGCAGTTCGATGACACGGCGATGGACTGGCTGCGGCAGGCCCGTCGCCTGGCACCCGATGCCGAGCGCGCCAGCTGGCTGCTCGGCATCGCCCTGCGCCAACGCGGCCGCAATGCCGAAGCGGCCGATGTCTGGAGCAGCCTGCTGCCGCGCCTGGAGCCCGGTGCCGCGCAGGCCCTGCAGGCACAGATCGCCATCGCCCGCGAGGCCGCCGGCCAGGCGGTGGACGCACCGGCCGCGGAGGCGCCCGCCCTGCTGCAGGTCCGCGTGCAGCTGCCCGCCTCGTTGAAGCAGGCTGATTGGCCGGCCAGCACCCAGGTGTTCGTGCTCGCACGCGCCGTCGGTGGCCCGCCGATGCCGGTGGCCGCACGCAGGCTGCCGCTGGCCGGTTTCCCGGCAACGGTCGGCCTCGGTGACGGCGACAGCCCGATGCCGACCGCACCTCTGTCGGCGCATGCCGAAGTGGAAGTGCTGGCACGCGTTTCGCGCAGTGGCAGCGCCAATCGCAGCGATGGCGACCTGCAGAGCGAAGTGGTGCGCGTGCAGCTGCCGCATGACGGCGTGGTGGAGCTCCGGTTCCCGTAGATCGCGCACCGCTGCGCTCGCCGGGCATGGCCGTCGCTACCCGCGCACCAATCACCGGTAGCGCCGGGCCATGACCGGCGGATGCGTGCGCCGGCAATGGAAACCAGCGTGTCGCCTGCTGCACAGGCGTCCCCGCTAGAATGCCCGCATGACTGAATTCATCCCGCCCGGCACCCGATTTCATGCCCTGCCCTCGCCGTTCCCGTTCAAGCGCGGCGGCGCCCTGCATGGCGCGCGCGTGGCCTACGAGACCTGGGGCACGCTGGCCGCCGACGGCCGCAACGCGATCCTGATCGTCACCGGCCTGTCGCCGGACGCACATGCCGCCGCCAATGCCGACAACCCGGCCCCAGGCTGGTGGGAAGCGATGGTCGGCGCTGGCAAGCCGATCGACACCGACCGCTGGTTCGTGGTCTGCGTCAATTCGCTGGGCAGCTGCAAGGGTTCCACTGGCCCGGCCTCGCTGGATCCGGCCACCGGCGAGCTCTATCGCCTCGACTTCCCGGAACTGTCGGTAGAAGACGGTGCACGCGCGGCCATCGAGGTCGTGCACGCGCTGGGCATCGAGCAGCTGGCCTGCGTGGTCGGCAATTCGATGGGCGGCATGACCGCGCTGGCGGTGCTGATGCTGCAGCCGGGCATCGCCCGCAGCCACATCAACATTTCCGGCAGCGCGCAGGCCTTGCCGTTCTCCATTGCCATCCGCTCGCTGCAGCGCGAAGCCATCCGCCTCGACCCCAAGTGGGATGGCGGGCGCTATACCGAAACCGATTATCCGGAATCGGGCATGCGCATGGCACGCAAGCTGGGCGTGATCACCTACCGTTCCGCGCTGGAATGGGATGGCCGCTTCGGTCGCGTGCGACTGGATTCGGACCAGACCGATGATGACCCGTTCGGTCTGGAATTCCAGGTCGAAAGCTACCTCGAAGGCCATGCACGGCGATTCGTGCGCTTCTTCGATCCAAACTGCTACCTGTATCTGAGCCGTTCGATGGACTGGTTCGACCTGGCCGAGTATGCCGACGGCGACGTGCTGGCCGGGCTGGCGAAGATCCGCGTCGAAAGGGCGCTGGCCATCGGCGCCAACACCGACATCCTGTTCCCGGTGCAGCAGCAGCAACAGGTCGCCGACGGCCTGCGTGCCGGTGGTGCCGATGCACAGTTCATCGGCCTGGACTCACCGCAGGGCCACGACGCCTTCCTCGTCGATTTCGACCGCTTCGGCCCGGCCGTGCGCGGCTTCCTCGACGCGCTGTAAGTGGCCTGGCGGCGCAACCTGGCACTGGCTGCGTTCGGCGCGCTTATCGCGATGACGGTCAGCGGCGTGCTGCCGCTGTGGCTGGGCGGCTGGTGCCTGCTGGCCAGTTCGCTGTCGTGCGGCCTGTACGGACATGACAAGCGGGCGGCACAGCGCAAGCAGTGGCGCATCCCCGAACGCACGTTGCAGCTGCTCGCCTTCGCCGGTGGCTGGCCGGGCGCGCTGCTGGGTCAGGCGCTGTTCCGGCACAAGCACCGCAAGGCGGAATTCCAGTGGGTGTTCTGGCTGTGCGTGCTGGCCAACGTGGCGTCGATCGCAGTGATGCTGCGCGAATTTTCGCGGTAACCACCCGGATGAGTGTAAAGCCGAGCCCATGCTCGGCTGCCTTCTGCGCGGAGCCGAGCATAAGCTCGGCTCTACAGTAGATCCACGCCATGCGTGGATTCCCGCTGCAACACGCCGTCACGCAAACGGTACTGCGCATCGACCACGCCGTCGGGCAGGTCGTCGTGGGTGATCATCAACAGGCTGCGCCCCTCCAGCAATCCAGCCAGATCCTGCAGCAGCGCATGCGCGGTATCCACGTCCAGGCCTTCGGTCGGTTCGTCCAGCAACAGGATCGGTGCATTGCGCAGCAGCGCGCGCGCCAAGGCCAGCCGCCTTGCCTGCCCGGCCGACATCGTCGCGCCGTTCTCGCCCACCCAGGTCTGCAGGCCGCCATTGCGCTCGGCCCACTCACCCAGCCGTACGCGGCGCAGCACCGCCCACAGGGCGTCATCGCCTGCCTCCGGATCACCCAGCCGCAGGTTCTCGGCCACGCTGCCGGCAAACACCGGCGCGTTCTGCGGCAGCCATGCCAGCTGCCGGTGCCAGTCTTCCTGGGCGAACTCGCGCAGGTCGCGACCGCCGTAACTCACCCGTCCCTGCTGCGGATCCCACAGGCGCAGCAGCAGGCTCGACAGCGTGGTCTTGCCACTGCCGCTGTCGCCGCGGATGGCGATGCGCTCACCCGGTGCCAGGCCCAGCTGCAGGCCCGCCAGTACCGGCCGCGCCGCACCCGGCCAACGGAAGTGCACGTTCTCCCACTGTACGGCCGCCCCGTTGGGCACTGCCTGCGGCGCTGCCGGGTCCTCCACCGTCGGCGTCTGCTCGACGATGGACTGCAGGCGGTCCGCGGCGATGCGGCCGGACTGCAGCGACTGCCAGGCCAGCCCCATGCCCGCCCACAACTCGATCATCGCTACGGTCAGGAACACCAGGCCGGCGGCCATTTCCGCGGGAATGCTCTGCTGTTCGGCCGCCTGCAGGGCCAGCGCCAGCATCGCCACCAGACCCAGCCCAGCCACCAGGCCGTGCAGGGTCGAGGCGGCGATCAGCCGCCAGCGTCGACGCCGGTCGCGCGAGGCCAGCTGCTTGGCCGCCACCCGCACCTTCAGCTGCCACGCGGCGTCGGCATGCAGCGCGGCCAGATCACCCGCCCCCTCCAGGCCTTCGAATGCAGCGGTACGCAGTGCGGTGCGGTGTGCGGCACGGTCGGCCTCTTCGTCGTCATGCCCGCGTACGCCCAGCCACGGCACGCCGAAGCCGATCAGCAGCGCCAGCACGGCCAGCAGCACGGCGGCCGAGGGCAGGATCAGCGCCGCCGAAACCACCGCCACCAACGACAACGCGCCCAGCGCCACCAGCGGCCCGATGGCGCGCACCAGCAGGCCGTCGACTTCACCGATGTCACCCAGCAGGCGCGCCAGCAGATCGCCAGTACGCGTGGCACCCAACCGCGCCGGGGCCAGCGGCAGCGCGCGGCGGAAGAACCACACGCGCAGGTCGCGGGCGATGCGCAGGGTGGCATCGTGGCCGACCAGCTTTTCGAAATAGCGCGAGACGATGCGCGCCATGGTCAGGCCGCGGATGCCAGCCGATGGCGAGAAGAAATTGAAGCCCTGCGCCAGGCCAGCGGCACCGGCCAGCGCGGCGGCGGTGAGGAAGCCACCGGACAGGCCCAGCAGCGCGGTGCCGGCCAGCATCGTGACCCACAGCAGCAGCACCGTCAGCAGCAGGCGCGGTCGGTGGCGCAGGAACACCGCGCGCAGCGAATCGGCCGAGCGGCTCATGCGCGCAGCGCCTGTGCCGGATCGACCAGGCGCCCTTCAGGCAACAACAGGCAGCGGTCGGCCCAGGCGATCACCGCCGGGCTGTGGGTGGCCACCACCACGCTGCGGCCACGCGCGTAAGCGGCCAGGCTGCTCAGCAACGCCGCTTCGGTCTCGGCATCGAGGAAGGCGGTCGGCTCATCCAGCAACAGCACCTGCGGGTCGCGCAGCAACAGGCGGGCCAGGCCGATGCGCCGCGCCTCGCCACCAGACAGGCCGAAGCCGCGCTCGCCGATCAGCGTGTCCAGCCCCTCCGGCAGGCGCCGGGCGAACTGCAGCACCTGCGCCGCCTCGGCCACCGCGCGCAGGCGTGCATGGCTGGCACCGGGGTCGGCCAGCCGCAGGTTGTCGGCAATCGAACCATGGAACAGATAGGGGCGCTGGCTGGCGTAGGCCACCTGCACGCCGGCGCGTTGCTGCACCCGGCCGGCACGCGGCGGCAACCAACCGGCCAGCGCTTCCAGCAGCGTGCTCTTGCCCGAGCCGCTGGGGCCGACCAGGGCCAGCCGCTGGCCGGGCTCCAGCCGCAGGTCCACACCCTGCAGCACATCGTGCGGAGCACCGAGCGGGCGCAGCACCAGACCCTGCGCCTGCAGCGGCGGCAAGGCGGCCTCGGCCGGCTCCACCGCCAGCGGTGCCGGCGGTACCTCGGCCACCGCCGGCTCCCCGGGCAGCGACAGCAGCAGCCGCTCGACTTCGGCAGCGGCGGCCAGTGCATTGGCGCGGTCGTGGTAATGCGCGGCCAGCCGTCGCAGCGGTGCGTAAAACTCCGGCGCCAGCAGCAGGCAGAACAGACCCCCACCGAGCGTCGGCACCGTCGCATGCAGGGACATCAGCCCCAGGTAGCTCAGGCCGAGGTACAGCGCGACCATCGCAACGCTCACCGAGGCGAAGAATTCCAGCACGGTGGAGGACAGGAAGGCGATGCGCAGCACCTTCATCGTGCGCACGCGCACCCCTTCGGCCGCCGCTTCGATGCCGGCCAGTTCGGCCTCGCCCTGCCCATACAGGCGCAGCAGGCCCAGCCCCTTGATGCGGTCGGCGAAGTGACCGCTCATGCGCGCCAGTTCACCCAGCTGCGCGCGACCGGCGGCTTCGGCACCCCAGCCCACCAGCATCATGAAGAACGGCACCAGCGGCGCGGTGAACAGCAGGATCAGCGCGACCACCCAGTCGACCCACGCCACCGCAGCGAGGATCAGCAGCGGCACCACCACCACTTCGGTGCGCACCGGCAGGAAGCCGCTGTAATAGTTTTCGATGGCATCGCCGTGGTGCAGCATCAGCTCGCCCAGCTCGCCGGTGCGGCGCTGGCGCAGCCACAGCGGGCCGTGGCCGAGCAGGCGCGCGAACACGCGTTCACGCAGGGCCAGCCGGGCCGCATCGGCGACGTCCCCGGCGGCGGCCTGGGTGGCGCTGCCCAGCAGCGTGCGCAGCACCAGGATGACCGCCAGCGCGGCCAGCACCGGCAGGCCATCGGCCAGCGGCGCGCGCTCCACCAGCACCGTCTGCACCAGCCAGGCGATCGCGGCCGCCTGGCCGATCAGCAGGGCACCGGACAGGCTGATGCACAGGGCCGCCAGCCGCCGCCGGCCGCGCGCGGCATGGGCCAGGCCGGCCAGCCAGGCGGTGCGGGCACGCCGTTGCAGGGTCGATTCCTCCTCCGCGGTGCGGGGCTCGGCAGCAGTAGGTTCGGCAGCGCTCAAGGTCTTCACAGGCAACGGGGATGCTCCGCATTGTAGGCCCAGGTCGCAGGCGCCCCTGCGGCAGGCGGTCGCAGGCGTCACGGGAAAGGCATACGATCCCCTTGGACACCTGTTCATACATTGATCTGGATCAAGGCTGTTTGAAGTAGTCGGTCACATCATTCACCCGAAGACCACTCTTCCCGCCACCTGCAACGGCACTATCCAACGAGGTAGCCAGGCCATGATTGATCAGACAGTCGTAGAACTGTCGCGGCTGCAATTCGCTCTGACCGCGATGTACCACTTCCTATTCGTACCACTCACGCTCGGCCTGTCCTTCATGGTGGCCATCATGGAGAGCGTGTACGTCATGACCCGCAAACAGGTCTGGCGGCAGATGACCCTGTTCTGGGGCGCGCTGTTCGGCATCAACTTCGCCATCGGCGTGGCCACCGGCCTGGTGATGGAATTCCAGTTCGGCATGAACTGGTCGTACTACAGCCACTACGTGGGCGACATCTTCGGTGCGCCGCTGGCCATCGAAGGCCTGATGGCCTTCTTCCTCGAAGCGACCTTCATCGGTCTGTTCTTCTTCGGCTGGAAGCGCCTGAGCCCGGTCAAGCACCTCACCGTCACCTGGCTGATGGCGCTGGGCACCAACCTGTCGGCGGTGTGGATCCTGATCGCCAACGGCTGGATGCAGAACCCGACCGGTGCGGTGTTCAACCCGGACACGATGCGCATGGAAGTGGTGGACTTCGCCGCCGTGCTGCTGAACCCGGTGGCACAGGCCAAGTTCGTGCACACCGTCAGTGCCGGCTACGTGACCGGCGCCATCTTCGTGATGTCGATCAGCGCCCTGTACCTGCTGCGCAACAAGCACAAGGACATGGCCCGTCGCTCGTTCGCGGTGGCCGCGGCGTTCGGCCTGCTGTCCTCGCTGTCGGTGGTGGTACTGGGTGACGAGAGCGGTTACGCCGCCAGCGAGCACCAGAAGATGAAGCTGGCCGCGATCGAAGCGATGTGGGAAACCGAGCGTGCGCCGGCCGACTTCACCGCCTTCGGCATTCCCAACCAGACCACGCACCAGAACGACTACGCGATCAAGATCCCGTATTTGATGGGCCTGATCGCAACCCGTTCGCTGGATCAGCCGATTCCCGGCATTCTGGAACTGGTGGACCGCGCCGAGCACCGCATCCGCGGTGGCCAGCTCGCCTATGGCGCACTGGAACGCATCAAGAAGGACAAGACCGACCTGCAGGCGCGCGAGATGTTCGACCGCCACTGGCAGGATCTGGGCCATGGCCTGCTGCTGAAGCGTTACCGTGAGGACATCCTCAATGCCACCCCGGAGGAAATCTCCAAGGCCGCGATGGATACCGTGCCGCGCGTGGCACCGCTGTTCTGGACCTTCCGCATCATGGCAGGCCTGGGCTTCTATCTGATCGCCTTCTTCGCCCTGGCGTTCTACTTCTCCTGCCGCAACACCTTCCAGGACAAGCGCTGGTTCCTGAAGCTGGCCGCGTGGAGCCTGCCGGCGCCGTGGATCGCGATCGAATGCGGTTGGTTCGTGGCCGAGTACGGCCGCCAGCCGTGGGCGGTGGATGGCGTGCTGCCCACCTTCTACGCCGCGTCGGGCCTGGCCCTGCATGAAATCCTGACCACGCTGGCGGTGTTCACCGCGCTCTACACGGTGCTGCTGGTCATCGAGATCAAGCTGATGCTGAAGGCGATCCGCACCGGCCCGGATGACATCCTGCCGACGCTGCAGGCCGACATCCGCCCTGTTTCCCCCACTGCAGCCGCTGCCGGACAGGCCTGAGGCAGGAGAATCCAGATGGAATTCATTGCACTTGATTACACCACGCTCCGCGTGATCTGGTGGCTGCTGCTCGGCATCCTGCTGATCGGCTGGGCGGTGATGGACGGTTTCGATCTCGGCGTCGGCACCCTGCTGCCGTTCGTGGCGAAAACCGATGAGGAACGCCGGCGGGTGATCAACACCGTCGGCCCGGTCTGGGAAGGCAACCAGGTCTGGCTGGTGCTGGGTGGCGGCGCGATCTTCGCCGCCTGGCCGCCGCTGTATGCGGTCAGCTTCTCCGGCTTCTACCTGGCGGTGTTCGCGATGCTGTTCGGCCTGATCCTGCGGCCGGTCGGCTTCAAGTACCGCAGCAAGATGCCGTCCCGGCGCTGGCGCGACAACTGGGACCGCGTGCTGTTCGTCGGTGGCCTGCTGCCGGGCCTGATTGCCGGCGTGGCGGTGGGCAACGTGCTGCTGGGCGTGCCGTTCCACTTCGATGACACGCTGCGCGTGACCTACACCGGTTCGTTCTTCGGCCTGCTCACCCCGTTCGCGCTCATCGCCGGCCTGGTCAGCGTGGCCATGCTGGTCTCGCACGGTGCAGCCATGCTGGTCATCAAGACCGACGGCCCGGTGGCCGAACGTGCCGCACGCTACGGCAGCATCGCCGCGCTGATCAGCTTCGTGCTGTTCGCGGCCGCTGGCCTCTGGGTGGCCTTCGGCCTGCCCGGTTACCAGATCACCTCGCAGGTGGTGACCGACGGCCCGACCAACCCGCTGCTGAAGACGGCGGCGATCGGCACGGCTGCCGGTGGCTGGCTGCGCAACTACAGCAGCATGCCGGCCACGATCGTGTTCCCGGTGCTGGGCCTGCTGGGTGCGCTGGCCAGTGCGGTGCTGCTGCGTGCACGCCGCGGCGGCCTGGCCTTCATCGCCTCGGGCGCGTCCATCGCCGGCATCATTCTCACAGTCGGCTTCGCCATCTTCCCCTTCCTGCTGCCGTCCTCCAGCCAGCCCACCTCCAGCCTCACCGTCTGGGACAGCTCGTCCAGCCACCTGACGCTGTGGATCATGCTGCTGGCCACGGCCATCTTCCTGCCGATCATCCTCGCCTACACCACCTGGGTGTACCGCGTGCTGAAAGGCAAGACGACGGTCGAAGAAATGGGCGACAACCCGAACGCGTATTGATGGATTGCATCCGTGCCGACCCACGGTCGGCATCTGCCCCAAACGAAGGAGATACGAGCATGTGGTATTTCGCCTGGATCCTCGGCACTGGCCTGGCCTCCACCGTGGCCATCCTCAACGGCATGTGGTTCGAATCGCGCGAGCGGAACCGCCTGGAGAAAGAAAACAGTCGCTGAGCTGTAAAAAAACCTTGCCGCCTTGGCCTTCACACGGTATCTTAGGCGGCTCCTTCGGGGTGTAGCTCAGTCTGGTAGAGCGCTACGTTCGGGACGTAGAGGTCGCAGGTTCGAATCCTGTCTCCCCGACCACTTCGGTGGTCGCATTGAAGCCTGGTGAAGTCTTCCAGGCTTTTTTGTTCCCTGAAGGATTCCACTGCTTCGGCAGTGTGAAGAAACACCATTTACCCCTTGCCGCCATCGGGGTGAATGGATAGAATAGGCGGCTCCCTTCGGGGTGTAGCTCAGTCTGGTAGAGCGCTACGTTCGGGACGTAGAGGTCGCAGGTTCGAATCCTGTCTCCCCGACCACTTCAGTGGTCACCAAGAAGCCTGGAAGACGACAGTCCTCCGGGTTTTTTTGTGCCTGTCGCTTGGCGGCATCCCGCCCGGCCCCGCCCCGTACAATGGGCACCCTTTCCCCCACCCCTGCACCGGCCTGGCCCGGTGCCGGCGCTGCACGCCCAAGACGCCGCGTGCGCCACCTGCAAGGACCCGCCGCATGACGTCCCCGACTTCGCCCTCACCCTCGCTGCTGCACGGCCGCCTGCTGGCGTTCGCCGCCATCATGCTGGCGGCGGTCAACCTGCGTACCGCGGTCACCTCCATCACTCCGCTGCTGGACGTGCTCGGCCAGCAGTTCGGCTTCGGCACCACCATGACCGGCGTGCTCGGCATGCTGCCCACCGCCTCGTTCGCGCTGTTCGGCGTGGCGACCCCGGCCGTGGCCCGACGCCTGGGCCTGGAGCGCACCACGCTGCTGGCGATGACCCTGGCCATGGCCGGCCTGCTGCTGCGCTCCAGCGCCGGCAACGTCGGCACGCTGCTGCTGGGCTCGGTGATCGCGTTGGCCGGCATGGGCATCGGCAACGTGGTGGTGCCGCCGCTGGTGAAGCGCTACTTCGCCAACAAGGTCGGCACGATGAGCACGCTGTACATCAGCGTGCTGCAGCTGGGCACGATGACGCCGGCGCTGCTGGCGGTGCCGGTCGCCAATGCCGCGGGCTGGCGCGTGTCGCTGGGCATGTGGGCACTGCTGGCGCTGGCCGCCGCCCTGCCCTGGCTGATGCTGGCCCGCCGCGCGCCGAAGCCGGTACAGGACGGCAGCGATCCCACCGCGCAGCCGCACGGCCGGGTCTGGCGGACGTCGCTTGGCTGGAGCATGACGCTGATGTTCGGCATGACCTCGCTGATGACCTATTCGATGTTCACCTGGCTGCCGCGCATCGTGGTCGAAGCCGGTGCCACGCCGGCGTTCGGTGGGGTGATGGTGGCGGTGTTCTCGGCGCTGGGCCTGCTGCCGTCGCTGGTCATTCCCTCGCTGGCGGTGCGCCTGCCGAACCCGTTCCCGCTGGTGCTGATCGGCTTCTTCGCCTTCGTCATCGCCTTCACCGGCCTGCTGCTGGCACCGCTGAAGGCGCCGCTGCTGTGGGCGGCGATGCTGGGCGTGGGCCCGTCGACGTTCCCGCTGGCGCTGACGCTGATCAACCTGCGCACGCGCACCCCGACCGGGTCAGCGGCGTTGTCCGGCTTCATGCAGGGCGTGGGCTACAGCTTCAGCTGCCTGGGGCCGTTTATGGTGGGCTGGCTGCATACGGTCAGCAATGGCTGGGGGCTGCCGTTCGGCTTCCTGTTCGGCTGCGCGGCGCTGATGCTGGGCGCGTCGTGGGTGGCGTGCAAGCCGCGCAAGCTGGAAGACCTCTGGTAAGGGGTTGGGTTGCTGCGGCAGGGCTGCGCCCTGCACCTGCCAAGGTCAACGGCAACGGCAACAGCGGCTCTGGGTTTCTGTTTGCTGGGCGCGGCGGTGTGGGTGGCCAGGACACGCCGTAAACCCATCCTTGGGGGCTCGATGGCGCCTTGCTCGCGTGCGCTGTCCTGCGCACGCGGCAAGACCGGGGTTGGGCGTCCTGCCCAACCCGCCCGAGGCATGCCTCGGGCCCATGGCGCCAACGGTCCTGCCCACCCACACCGCCTCACCCCCGACAATTTCCGTGTGACGGTTGGAACGTCCACGTCCTGCGTGGATGAACGTGGTCGGATCTCGAATCTGAAGGGATGCACACGTTTCTCTCACGATGCTTCTACACATCGCTTCGGCATCTGCTGACGTAGGGTGTCCAATCATGACGCGGAGGGGCTGCCGTTCTGGGCGGCTCCAGACTCCGGGTCAGGGCGCGGCGGCGCCCGGCGGACGCCTTGGGCGCCGCTGAAAGACCTGAAAAAGTGGTTGGTTGTCAGGGAGTTGCGATGAGCTTGACCGGTCTGGCAGGACTATTGCGTCTTAGCTGTAAAGGCAGGCTCTGGCCACCGCGGGAGACGGCCAGGCACAGTTGGCATGTGATGTGCGTCACACTTTCAGCGCATCGTTGAAGTAGGGATGCTAAGGGGGTTTCATGATTGTCCACCGTCCGCTGGCGCTCTGCGTCGGCCTGGCCTGCGCCGCCTTGGCGTTCGGGGCCCATGCTGCTTCGCTGCCGGCCAGTATCAGCCGCGCTGACCGGATGGCCGAGATCGGCCACTACCGTGACCAGGCCCGCTGGGTCGATGCGCTGGCCGCGATCGAGCGCTTGCAGCTGCAGGAGCCCAACGACCCGCTGCTGTACAAGCTGCAGGTCCTGACCCTGGGCGACATCGGCAATGCCGACCGCGCCTGGCGCCTGTACCAGGCGCGGCCTGAGCTGTTCGATGCCGACCAGACGGCGCGCCTGGAGGCGAACTACATCGCCAAGCGGGTGAACTGGAGCCTGGCCTACGGCCAGAGCGAAGACAGCCGCCTGGACGAAGCCGAAGCCTCGCTGGCGGAAATGGAGCAGTACGTACTGCGCGACGGCACGCCGCTGGCGCAGGCGCCGCTGCGCATCCGCATGGACCGCCTGATCCTGCTCAACCGCCTGTCCCGCCATGCCCAGGTGCGCGATGAAGCGCGCGCCCTGCAGCAGGAGGGCCATGCCCTGCCCGACTACGTGCTGCCTGCGGTCGGCGATTCGATGATGGCCACCCAGCACCCGGACGAGGCCATTCCGCTGCTGCAAGCGGCAGTGAAGAACGATCCGTCGCGTTTCCAGTCGCGTTCCGAACTGGCCTACGCCTACCTCGAGACCGAGCAGGCCGAGACGGCCATCGGCTACCTGGAGACGTGGCAGAAGGACGAGCCGGAGTGGCGCTGGGGCGGCGGCAAGAGCCCGTACGCCAACTGGGCGCGCTATGAGGCCGACCTCAACCTGTCGATGATCCGCGCCTACAGCGGCGACCTGTCCACCGCGCAGCGCGAGCTGGAAGCCCTGGTCGACGTCGGGCCGGGCAATGGCGGGCTGCAGACCGCGCTGGGCAGCGTCTATCAGATGCGCGGCTGGCCGCGGCGGGCGCTCGAACGTCACCAGATGGCCTACACCCTCGACCCGCGCGATGTCTCGCCGCGGATCGGCATGTACGAATCCTACGTGCAGCTGCAGCGCGACGACCTCGCGCGGCCGCTGCATGACGATCTGCTCGAGCGCTACCCCAACCAGCCCTCGGTCCAGCGGATGGACCGCGACTGGCGTGCCCATCGCGGCTGGCAGCTGCAGGCCACCGTGGAAGGTGGCCGCAGTTCCGGCGGCGGCGGCAGCTCACCGCTGGGCAACGACGACCTGCATTACGGCACCGAAGTGGCCTCGCCCATCCTCGATGACCGCTGGCGCCTGTTCGCCTTCGCCGACCGGCGCTCGGTGACCTTCCAGGACCAGAAGATCAATCCGCTGTGGATCGGCGCCGGTGCGCGCTACCGCTTCGGCCGCGTCGATGCCGAGGCCGCCGTGGTGCGGCCCAACGACAGCATCGGCGACACCGGCCTGCGCGGTGGCTTCGGCTGGCAGTTCAACGACCAGTGGCACGCCGGCGTGACCGCCGCACGCAACGACCCGGAAGCTTCGATGCAGGCGCGCGTGTCTGGCATCACCGCCGACAGCGTGGCAGTGGCCGTCGACTACACCCGCAACGAGCTCACCCACTGGAGCCTGGGCGGCAGCCAGTTCCGCTACGACGACGGCAACCGCCGCGACACCCTCAACACCGCGATCGAACAGCGCCTCCTCACCCGCCCGCGCGTGATCATTGATGGCCTCGGCAGCCTCTACACCAGCCGCGGCTCGCGTGACGACGTGCCCTACTTCAACCCTTCGCGTGACCGCTCGGTGGAGATCGGCCTGCGCATCGACCAGCAGCTGTGGCGCCACTACGAACGCCACTTCCGCCACCGCTTGACGATGTCGCTGGGCGATTACTGGCAGGAAGGATTCGGCAGCTCGCTCATTCCCACGGTGGCCTACCGCCACGAGTGGCAGTTCGGCCAGGGCAGGATCTTCGAATACGGAGTGAGCTGGTCGCGGCCGGTCTACGATGGCCAACGTGAACGTCACATCGGCTTCGATGCCGCGCTGCGCTGGGGAGAGTGAGATGGAACGGATGCTTCGATACCTGATGACCGTGCTTCTGCTGGGGCTGGTGCTGCCGGCCCTGCCGGCCCCTGCCCAGGAGCGCGACCTGGATTCGGCCGACAACGGCCTGCTGGTGCTGAGCTACCACGACATCCGCGACGATGTGCGTGAGAAAGGCGATGCCGATGCGTACGCGGTCAGCACGCAGAACTTCGCTGCGCACCTGGACTGGCTCAGCGCGCACGGCTACCACCCGATCTCGCTGTCGCAGCTGATCAAGGCCTCGCGCGGCGAAGCCCAGCTGCCGCCTCGGCCGGTGCTGCTGACCTTCGACGATGGCCTGCGCAGCGTCTACAGCCGCGTCTACCCGCTGCTGCGTGCCTACAACTACCCGGCGCTGGTGGCGGTGATCACCGACTACGTCGACATGGCCCCGGGCCGCACCATCGACTACGGCTACCGCCCGTTCGGCCACGATGACTTCCTGACCTGGGACCAGCTGCGGGAGATGCAGGCCAGCGGCCTGATCGAACTGGCCAGCCATACCGACAACCAGCACCACGGCGTGCAGTCCAACCCGCAGGGCAACCAGACCCCGGCGGTGATCACCCGGATCTACGATCCGCAGACCCGGCACTATGAGACCGCGCAGCAATACGAAAAGCGCCTGCGCGACGATCTCGCGCTGAGTGTCAAGCGCATCCAGAAGGAACTGGGCGTCACCCCGAAGGCGATCGTGTGGCCGTATGCGGCCTACAACAAGCTGAGCAACGACATTGCCGAACAACTGGGCATGCCGGTGTCGTTCGACCTGGAAGGCCGCAGCACGCCGGTCACGTCCGATCTGCACGGTCTGGCCCGCCTGCTGGTGACCAACAACCCGAACGTCAGCTCGCTAGCCTTCGAACTGCGCCGCAACGTCAGCCTGGACGGCACGCGTGCGCTGCAGATCGACCTGGATGCGGTCTACGACCCGGACCCGGCACAGCTGGCACGCAACCTCGACAAGTTGATCGACCGCGTCAAGAAGGTGGGCCCGACCCACGTCTACCTGCAGGCCTTCGCCGATCCCGATGGCAACAACACGGCCGACGCGCTGTACTTCCCCAACCGTCACATGCCGATGCGCGCGGACCTGTTCAACCGCGTGGCCTGGCAGCTGAAGACCCGTGCCGGGGTGAAGGTCTATGCCTGGCTGCCGGTGCTCGGCTATGAGCTGCCGGATGCGGCGCAGCGCACCGCGCTGGGCATCGCCAGCCCGGAACGCGACGGCATGTACCGGCTGGATTTCACCAAGGCGCAGGCGCGGCAGATCATCAAGGACATCTACGAAGACCTGGCGATCAATTCGTACTTCGAAGGCCTGCTGTTCCATGACGATGCCTACGTACGCGACACCGAACTGGCCCAGCTGCCGCAGGAAGGCGCCGATGGCGGGCGCACCCAGGCGCTGATCGACTTCACCCTGGAACTGCGCGACACCGCCCAGCGCTGGCGGCCGAAGCTGGGCACCGTGCGCAACCTGTACGCGCAACCGGTGCTGGAGCCACAGAGCGCCAGCTGGTTCGCCCAGCGCCTGGACCTGTTCAACCTGGCCTATGACCGCACCGCGCTGATGGCGATGCCGTGGATGGAAGGCAGCAAGCACCCCGAGCGCTGGCTGGACCGGCTGGTCAGGGCGGTGCGCGCGCACGATCCGGACCTCAAGCACACGATGTTCGAGCTGCAGACCGTGGACTGGCGCACGCAGACGCCGATCAGCGGCCAGCGCCTGCGCGCGCAGGTCCGCCGGCTGCAGGCACAGGGCGTGCGCCATTTCGCGTGGTACCCGGACGATTTCATCGCCGACAAGCCGTCGACCACGGACGCGCGCGCCGCGATGTCCGCGCGCAACTTCCCGTATCCGGAGAAGTGACATGGACATGAGCCCCTGGCTGTATGCCCTGTTCCAGTTCGCCTTCTTCTACCCGATGGTGATGGCGTTCTTCTGGATGTCAGGCGGCCTGTACTATTTTTTCCGCCGCGAGCGGAAGTCGCGACCGCGCAACGATCCGCCGCCGATGGACAGCTACCCGTTCGCCACGCTGTTGATCCCCTGCCACAACGAATCGGACAACCTGGACGACACCATCGGCGCGGCACTGGCGCAGCGCTATCCGGATTTCGAAGTGATCGCCATCAACGATGGCAGCAGCGACGACACCGGTGCCCGCCTGGACGCCCTGGCCGCCCTGCACCCGCGCCTGCGCGTGGTGCACCTGGATCGCAACCTGGGCAAGGCCAATGCGCTGCGCATGGGTGCCCTCGCCTCGCGCTCGGAGTACCTGGTGTGCATCGACGGCGACGCGATGCTGGAAGAGTTCGCCATGCACTGGATGGTCTGGCACCTGACCAGCGGCCCGCGCGTGGGCGCGGTGACCGGCAACCCGCGCATCCGCAACCGCTCCACCCTGCTCGGCCGCCTGCAGGTGGCCGAGTTCTCGTCGATCATCGGCATGATCAAGCGCGCGCAGCGCGTGTACGGGCGCATCTTCACTGTGTCCGGGGTGATCGCCGCGTTTCGCCGCACGGCCCTGCACCGCATCGGCTACTGGGCCGACGACATGGTGACCGAGGACATCGACATCAGCTGGCGACTGCAGCTGGACCACTGGGACATCCGCTACGAACCCAACGCGCTGTGCTTCATCCTGATGCCGGAAACGCTGAAGGGTCTCTGGCGGCAGCGCCTGCGCTGGGCGCAGGGTGGCGTGGAAGTGCTGCTGCGGCACGGCTCGTCGTTGTTCAGCTGGCGCAAGCGACGCATGTGGGGTGTGCTGTTGGAGTACATCCTCAGCGTGTTCTGGGCGTACACGATGCTGCTGATCGTGGTGCTGTGGGCGCTGGGCAAGTTCATGCCGCTGCCGGCCCCGCTGCACATCGAGACGCTGCTGCCGCAATGGCACGGCGTGATCCTGGCCCTGGTCTGCCTGCTGCAGTTCGCCAGCAGCCTGATCATCGACCGTCGTTACGAAACCCACATTGGACGCAACTACTTCTGGGTCATCTGGTACCCGATGGCGTACTGGTTGATCAGCCTGTTCACCACCCTGGTGGCGCTGCCGAAGACGCTGTCCAAGCGCCGCGGCAAGCGTGCCACCTGGGTCAGCCCTGACCGGGGGATCCGATGACCGCCGTACGTGACACGACCGGGAAAAAGTCGTCCAACCGCTTTGATTCGCGATTGATCCAGAAGTCGCGCCAGCAGCCGCGCCTGCAGCGCACGGCCTGGGGCTTCGTGACCCTGGCGTTCTGGGGTTTCTACTTCTACCTGTGGGCACCGCTGGTGACCCTGGTGTCCTGGCTGCTGGGCGGGCACCTGGCCTACGTGCAGCTGTACCAGCGCAAGCAGCACGTGGACCCGTTCGTGATGATCGCGCTGCCGGTCATCCTGGTCTGCTGTTCGCTGCTGCTGATCGCCTGGGCGGAGTACAACCGCTACCGGTTTGGCGGCAAGGAACGGCGCGCGCCGCGAGAGGATTCCAGCCGCGCGGACATCGCCCATGCACTGGGTGCGACAGATGCACTGGCCGAGCAGCTGATGAATGCGAAGGCGGTGACGCTGCACATGGACGACAACGCGCGGCCGGTGGGTATGACGCGGCAGCCGCTGCTGTAAGGGATGGGTGTTGTTTCGGCAGGGCTTGCAGCCCTGCACCTGCAGAATCAACGTCAACGTCAAATGCCTGCATTCCGTGGGATGGCGGGGCACTGTGGTTTTGCGGGGACGCCGTAAACCCATCGATGGGGGCTTGGTCGCCGCTTGCTCGTGTGCGCTGTCCTGCGCACACGGCAAGACCGGGGTTGGGCGTCCTGCCCAACCCGCCCGAGGCATGCCTCGGGCCCATGCGGCTCACACCCCGCAAACCCACAGTGCCC
>DEZI01000005.1:71262-115042 GCA_002364755.1 Stenotrophomonas maltophilia | reverse complement strand
CACAGTGCCCCGCCTTCGACAGATTCACGCCGCTGTTGGTAGGTGCCGACCGTTGGTCGGCACATCTGTCAGATATCGAATGAATTCATCCACGCATGGCGTGGCTCTACTGTGTCGATTCCGCGCTGCTGTTGGTGGGTGCCGACCGTTGGGCGGCACATCTGTCAGATACCGAATGAATTCATCCACGCATGGCGTGGCTCTACTGTGTCGATTCCGCGCTGCTGTTGGTGGGTGCCGACCGTTGGTCGGCACATCTGCCAGGTATCGAATGAATCATCCACGCATGGCGTGGATCTACTGGGCGCGCGGCTGTTGGTGGGTGTCGACCTTGGTCGGGACATCTGTCAGATATCGAATGGATCATCCACGCATGGCGTGGCTCTACTGGGCGCGCGGCTGTTGGTGGGCGCCGACCGTTGCTCGGCACATCTGCTAGGTATCGAATGAATCATCCACGCACGGCGTGGCTCTACTGGGCGCGCTGCTGTTGGTGGGTGCCGACCGTTGGTCGGCACATCTGCTAGGTATCGAATGAATCATCCACGCATGGCGTGGCTCTACTGTCGACCAAGGTCGACATCTACCAGAGCAGAACGCCGCTCCGACGGCCAGTAGATCCACGCCATGCGTGGATGGAATCTCTCGGATATCTAAATTCCGAATTGGGGTCAGAGCCCGTTGCGCAGCAACGGGATCCGACCCGTGCCGACCAACGGTCGGCACCCACCATCAGCAGCCAGCAGCCAGCAGCCAGCAGCCAGCAGCACGTTCCGACAGATCGCGGCGGTCTGTCGAAGGCGGGGTGGGTCCGGTTGAGGGGGTGTGAGCCGCATGGGCCCGAGGCATGCCTCGGGCGGGTTGGGCAGGACGCCCAACCCCGGTCTTGCCGTGTGCGCAGGACAGCGCACACGAGCAAGCGGCGACCAAGCCCCCATGGATGGGTTTACGGCGCCCCCCTCGACCGGACCCACCCCGCCATCCCACGGATAGCCCGCTGTTGCCGTTGCTCCGGCCTCTGCAGGTGCAGGGCTGCAAGCCCTGCCGCAAAAACTCCCTACCGGGTCTGCCCTTCGCCGCGCACCACGAAACGTTCGACCGTCAGCGCTTCCAGTCCCATCGGCCCATACGCATGCAGCCGCGTGGTGGAAATGCCGATCTCGCTGCCCAGGCCCAGCTGGCCGCCATCGGAGAAGCGCGAGGACGCATTGACCATCACCACTGCCGAGCGCAGTGCGTTGACGAAGCGCTCGGCATTGGCTGCGTCTTCGGTAGCGATCACTTCGGTGTGGTCGGAGGTGTAGGTGCGGATATGCGCGATGGCGGCGTCGAGATCGTCGACCACGCGCACCGCCAGCACCAGGTCGAGGAATTCGGCCGCGTAGTCCTCATCGGTGGCGGCCGTGCTGCCCGGCAGCAGCGGCTGCGCGCGTTCGTCGGCACGCAGCTGCACGCCTTGTTCGCCCAGCGCCTGCGCCGCGCGCGGCAGGAACGCCTCGGCAACGTCGCGGTGCACCAGCAGCGTCTCCAGCGAATTGCAGGCCGCCGGGCGGCTGCATTTGCCATCCACAAGCAGGGCAACGGCCTTGTCCAGGCCGGCGCTGGCATCGACGAACAGGTGGCAGACGCCCTTGTAGTGCTTGATGACCGGCACGCGCGCGTGCTCGGCCACGAAACGGATCAGCCCTTCGCCGCCACGCGGAATGGCCAGGTCGATCAGCTCGTGCAGCTGCAGCAGCTCCAGCATGGCCTCGCGGCGCAGGTCGGTCAGCACGGTCACCGCGGCCGGTGGCACGCCGTTGGCCTGCATTGCCGCGGCCAGTGCCTGGGCGATGGCGGTGTTGGAATGGATCGCCTCCGAACCACCGCGCAGGATCACGCCGTTGCCGGCCTTCAGGCACAGCGCGGCGGCTTCGGCGGTCACGTTCGGGCGCGCTTCGTAGATCATCGCGATCACGCCCAGCGGCACGCGTACCTTCTGTACGCGGATGCCGTTGGGGCGCACGTCGTCGCGGGTCACCTGCCCCACCGGATCCGGCAGCGCGGCCACGTCGCGCACGGCCTCGGCCATCGCGAACAGGCGCGCCGGATCCAGTGCCAGGCGGTCGAGCATCGCACTGCCGACGCCCTTCTCGCGTGCAGCGACGAGGTCACGGGCATTGCCGGCCAGGATCGACTCGGCGTTCATTTCCAGGGCCTGGGCCATGGCCTGCAGCAGCCTGCCGCGTGCGGCGCTGTCCAGGCCGGCGACCACCTGGGCCGCGTCACGACAGGCACGTGCCTGCGCTTCGATCTCACTCATATGGGTGTCCTGCAGTCCGGTCATGGCAGCACCAGGTCGTCGCGATGGACGACGGTACCGCCGTAGTTGTAACCGAGCACGGCCTGGATGTCGCGGGAATGGCGGCCGGCGATGCGGCGCACGTCATCGGCGGCGTACTGGCTGACGCCGCGGGCGACGCAGAGGCGACCCTGCGGGGCCTGCCAGCACACCTGCACCATGTCGCCGCGGCGGAAATCGCCGTCGGCACCGGTGATGCCGCCGGGCAGCAGCGAGGCGCCCTTCTCGCGCATCGCCTGCGCTGCACCGGCATCGACCACGATCGCGCCCTCGGCCAGCGGTGCGTGACGCAGCCAGTGCTTGCGTGCGGCCTCGCGGCTGCGCGCGGCGTGGATGCGCGTGCCGAACAGGCGATCCTGCGCCAACGCACGCACCACGTCGCCGCTGCGGCCGTTGAACAGATAGGTTTCGATGCCGAGCCGGCCGGCCTTGGCCGCGGCTTCCAGCTTGGTGCGCATGCCGCCGGTCCCGGCGCGCGAACCGGCACCGCCTGCCATCGCCAGCACCGCCTCATCCAGCTCCGGCACGTCGTGCAGCGGCCGCGCGTCGGCGACGGTGCGCGGGTCGGCGCTGTACAGGCCGTCGATGTCGGTGGCGATGAACAGCGCATCGGCATCGACCAGCGCGGCCACGGTGGCGGCGAGATTATCGTTGTCGCCCAGCTTGAGTTCGTCCACCGACACGGTGTCGTTCTCGTTGACCACCGGCAACGCGCCCAGGCGCAGCAGCTCGGTCAGCGTGGCGCGTGCATTGAGGTAGCGGCGACGGTTGCGCAGGTCGTCGTGGGTCAACAGTACCTGGGCAACCGGGCGTTCGAAGAAGCGCTGCCAGAGCCCGATCAGCTGTGCCTGGCCGAGCGCGGCCAGCGCCTGCCGCGCGGCCATCGCCGCACCCGGCTCATCGGCACGCGGCAGGATGGCGCGGCCGGCGGCGACCGCGCCGGACGAGACGATGACCACCTCGCGACCGGCCAGCACATTGGCCGAGACGAACTGGGCCAGGCCCAGCGCATGGCGCGGCGACAGGCCACCGCCATCGGCGGCCAGCAGGCTGCTGCCGACCTTGAGCACGGCACGCCGCCACGGCGGCAGCGCTTGTTCGGGGAACGGCGAGGCGACGTGGGTGGCGTGCAGGGTCATCAGGTGCGTCTCAGCGGGTGTTCCATTCGTGCACGGTCAGGTGCGAGGCCTGCATCGTCACCAGCGGATCAGTGGCGACGATGGCCTGGGCTTCGGCAAGGCTGCCCACGTTGCGCAGCAGGTAGGCGCCGCCGGTGCCATCGCTGAAGCCACCGGTCAGCTGCAGCTGGCCGCGCTCGCGCAGCGCCTCGAGGAAATCCAGGTGCGGCTGCACGGCGGCGGCGTTGAAGTCGGGCCGGCGCATGGCCAGCACCAGGTAGACGGTGCCCGCCATCAACCCAGCGCCTGCCAGCGCGTACGCAGCTCATCCAGGCGCAGGTCGGCGGCCGAACCGGGCGACACGCGCGCGGCCAGGCTGCCTTCCGGCGTGCGGCCCTGCCCTGCACTGTCGGCACCGGCGGCCGCGGCCTTGTAGGCCTCGCGGAACGGTACGCCGGCCACGGCCGCTTCCACCGCCACGTCGGTGGCGTACATGCCCGAATCGATCGCCGCGCGCAGCCTGTCGTCGCGCCATTCCAGGTTGGCCAGCAGCGCCGGCAGCAGCTCCAGCGCGGCCAGGCCGCGGCCGAAGCCGTGGAAGATGGCGCCCTTCGAAGATTGCAGGTCGCGGTGGTAACCCGACGGCAGCGACAGCAGCTGCTCGATCTCGGTGCGTGCCGCAGCCACGCTGGCGTGGGTGGCGCGCATCAGTTCGATGACGTCCGGGTTGCGCTTGTTCGGCATGATCGAACTGCCGGTGGTGTACTGCGCCGGCAGCGCGACGAAACCGAACTCGGCGCTGGTGAACAGCGAAAGATCCCAGGCGATGCGGCGCAGATCCAGGGTCGCGCCACCCAGCGCTTCCAGTGCGGCCAGCTCGAACTTGCCGCGCGACAGCTGCGCGTAGATCGGCGAGATCTGCATACGCGCAAAGCCCAGCACAGCGGTGGTGTGTTCGCGGTCCAGCGGCAGGTTCACGCCGTAACCGGCGGCGGTGCCCAGCGGATTGGCGTCGACCAGCGCATGGGTATCACGCGCGCGCACGGCGTTGTCGATGAAGGCCTCGGCCCAGCCGGCCCACCACATGCCCGCCGAAGAGACCACGGCGCGCTGGATGTGGGTGTAGCCGGGAATCGGCAGGTCCTTCTCGGCCTGCGCGCGGTCCAGCGCGACCTTGGCCACTTCGGCGCTGAGCTGGGCCACGCGCTGCAGCTTTTCCTTCAGCCACAGACGGGTGGCGACCAGGATCTGGTCGTTGCGGCTGCGGCCGGTGTGGATCTTGCGGCCGGCATCGCCCAGGCGCTCGGTCAGGCGGGCTTCGATGGCCGAGTGGCCATCCTCGTACTGCGTATCAAGCACGAAACTGCCCGCGCGGAAGTCCTGCGCCAGCACCTCCAGTTCGCGCAGCAGGCCTTCCAGCTCGTCGGCGCTGAGGATGCCGATGTGCTGCAGGCTCTGCGCGTGCGCGGCGCTGGCGGAGATGTCGTGCAGGAAGAATTCGCGATCGAGGATCACGTCATCGCCGGCGAGGAAGGTCTGGATCTGGGCGTCGACGGCGACGCCGGGCTTCTGCCAAAGAAGGTCTGCCATGGGGGGCTCCGGGAAGGCGGTAACTAAGCGGTGTCAGTGCGGGATCGACGTCAGTTCGTCGATGCCCAGCGCGAGGTTGAGGTTCTGCATGGCCTGGGTGGCCGCGCCCTTGAGCAGGTTGTCCAGGGTCGCCACCACCACCACCCGCTTGTTGCCCGGGGCCAGGGTGAAGCCACCGACCTGCGCGCCATGGCGGCCGGCGATGTGGCTGACCCACGGCGCTTCGTCCATGATCTCCACGAGTGCTTCTGCGGCGTAGGCCTGCTGGAAGCGCTCGACGATCTGCTCGCGGGTCTGTGCGCGGTTGAGCCACAGGTTGGCGGTGAGGGTGATGCCACGGAAGTGCGGGGCCACGTGCGGCATGAACTCGACCGGCACGCCCAGCTGCGCGGAGACTTCGCGCTCGTGCATGTGGTTGGTCAGCGAATACGGCATCAGGTTGTCGGCCAGCAGCTCCGGATTGTTCTTGTCCGAGGGCGAGGTGCCGGCACCGGAGTAACCGGAGACACCGAAGCACTGTGGCGGACCGGCCAGCAGGTCCAGCAGCGGGTGGATCGCCAGCTGCATCGCCGTTGCGTAGCAGCCCGGGTTGCTGATGTGCTTCTGGCCCTGGTAGCGGCCGCGGGTCAGTTCCGGCAGGCCGTAGTACCACTGGCCGTCGAAGCGGTAATCAGCCGACAGATCGACGATCACGGTCTCCGGCCTGGCAGCCTGGATGGCGGCCACGAACGGTGCGGCCAGCCCATTGGGCAGGGCCAGGATCACCGCGTCCACGCCCTTGGCAGCCACGGCATCGGCGTCCAGGTTTTCGTAGTGCAGCTCACCCTTGTATTCGGGGTGATGGTCGGCCAGGGGCTTGCCAGCCAGCTCGCGCGAGGACACGAAGGCGAGCTGCAGGCGCGGGTGCGTGGCGACCAGCTTGATCAGCTCGGCGCCGGTGTGGCCGCGGGCACCGACAATGCCCAGGGTGAAAGTCGAATCGTTCATGCGTGATGGTCCAGGCGGTGCTGCAGGTGGCGCTTCACGCCCTGCCATTCCGCGTCGATGATGGAAAAGATGACGGTGTCGCGCGGCGTGCCGTCGGCATGCCGGGTGTAGTTGCGCAGCACGCCGTCCTGTTTCGCGCCCAAGCGGGCGATGGCGGCGCGCGAGGTGTGGTTGAACCAGCTGGTTTCCAGCACCACGCTGATGCAGCCCAAGGTCTCGAAGGCGTGCTGCAGCAACAGCAGCTTGGCCTCGGTGTTGACCCCGGTGCGCTGCACGCGCGGGGCGTACCAGGTGTAGCCAAGGCTGAGCCGCGGCACGCCCGGCTCCAGCGCATAGAACCGCGTGCTGCCGACGATCGCGCCGGCCGCATCACGGATCACGAACGGCAGCACCTTGCCTTCGGCCTGCACGTCCAGCGCGGCCTGCACGTAGTGCCCTGCCCGCTCCGGCGACGGCACCTGGGTGTACCAGAGCTGGTCCAGGCCGCTGCCTTGCAGCGCGGCGGCCAGGCCGGGCACATGCTCAACCTGCAGCGGCTCCAGCATCACGTGCTGGCCGCGCAGGGTGGGTACGGTGGACCAGGCATCGGCGTGGTTCATCGCGCTCGGTCCTTCAGGCTCGGCGGGCGCGCGGCGCAGTGGTCGACGTAGGTCTTGATGCGGTCGATGCCATCGGCGCCGAACCAGAACACCTTCCAGGTGTTCTGCTTGTAGCAGCCATCGGACTCGGCGTAGTAGAAGTGGTTGATCGGGTTGCCGTTGCGCGAGCGCCAGAACAGCTGCGGGGTTTCTTCCAGCATCACGTTCCAGACCGCACGGCCCAGGCCCTCGCCCTGCGCGTCATCGAGCACGGCGAACTTGTCCAGGTACACGCCTTCGGCTTCGTCAGTGAGGATGACCGCGGTGCGGTAGTTCTCGCTGACATAGGCGCGCAGCAGCCTGGTCTTCTCGAAGTAATCCGGCACCAGGGTGCGGCCGAAGCTGGATTCGATCAGGCCCTTCAGGCGCGGCAGGTCCAGTTCGTCCCAGCCGGTGGCGCGCAGCACTTTCTCGCCCTTGCGCACCAGCGTGCCCGAGCCCTTGTGGGTGAACAGTTCCTTGGCCAGGTCGGCCGGGCGGGTGATCGACACCGACGATTCCAGCGGCAGGCGGTCCAGCAGGTCCTTGATCTGCTCGATCTTCACCTTCATGCCGCCGTGGATCCACGGCTGCGCGATCAGGTGGTCGTATTCGGTGGACAGGTTGATCGAATCGATCACGCTGCCCGACTCGTCCAGCAGGCCGCCGGTGCCGGTGAGGAAGATGATCTTGTACGGCTGCAGTTCCTGCACCAGCTCGTTGGCGGCGAAATCGGCGTTGACGTTGAGGATCTGGCCGCCGGCGGTCTCGCCCAGGCTGGTGATGACCGGGATCGAACCGGCGCGCAGGCTGGCCTCGATCGGGGCCAGGTTGACCCGCTTCACTTCACCGACCAGGCCGTAGGTGTCCACGTCCAGGTATTCGGCTTCGAACACGCCGCCGGTGATGGAGGTGGCGCGCGCACCATTCTGCTGCAGGGCCTCGACCAGGCGCAGATTGGACTGCTGGAAGACGCGGCGCACGATCGCCAGCGCTTCCGGCGAGGTCACCCGCAGGCCGTTGACGGTCTGCTTCTCGATGCCGGCGGCCGACAGTTCGGCATCCAGCTGCGGGCCGGCACCGTGCAGCACGATCGGGGTCAGGCCGACTTCCTGCAGGAACGACAGAGAGGAGGTCAGTGCTTCAAGATCGTCGCGCAGCACCGCGCCGCCGACCTTGACCACGGCGAAGCGCTTGGCGTCCAGCTGCGAGAAACGCTTGAGGTACTGGCTGATCTCCTTCGCGCTGGCCATGCTGGAAAGCAGGCGCACGATGGTCTGGCGGGTCTGGCGGTGGGGCTGGAGGGCAGGAGACATTTCGGTTTCGTCAGAAGGTAGGTATCAGGCGCCGGCGGCGATGATGCGATGCACGGCGTCGGTGTAGCGCTGCAGCTGATCCAGCGTCACGAACTCATCGGCGGTGTGCGCCTGGGCGATGTCGCCCGGGCCGAACACCATCGTGGTGTAGCCACCGGCCGAGAACAGCGAGGCTTCGGTCCAGAAATCCACGGCGTTGCCGATCGGCAGCTCCAGCGCATCGGCCACGTCGCGCGCCAGCAGGCGGCGGTTTTCGGCTTCGGCGATGTCACCGGCAGGCAGGCTGGGGCCACGGAAAGTTTCGGTGAACAGTGCGGCGTCCGGTTCGGCGAAACCGGCGAAGGTGGCCAGCAGCGCATCGATGTCCATCGACGGCAGCGGGCGGAAGCCGAAACGCACTTCAGCGGCCGGGGCGATCATGTTCGCCTTGATGCCACCCTCGACGCGACCGATGTTGAAGCGCAGGCCGGTGAGGCCGCCGAAGCGAGCCGAGGCCAGTGATTCCACATGGTCCAGCGCGCGGTTGCCCCAGCGCATGGCCTGGTGCAAAGCACTTGCGGCCGCATCCTGCTTGCCCGAGGCATGGCCGGCACGGCCGGCAAACTGCATCAGCACCGAGCTGATGCCACGGTGGGCCAGCACGGCCTCGCTCATGGTCGGCTCGGCCACCAGCACCGCTTCGTACGGCAGGCCACGGGCCAGGAACGCGGCGATGCAGCGTGGGTCGTTGGCTTCCTCGTCGCTGGAGAACAAGAACGCGGCGTCGCCATCGCTGGCATTGGCCGCGGCCACCAGCGCAGCGGCCGCGCCCTTGATGTCACACACGCCGAGGCCGACCACGCGGTCGTCCAGGCGGCGCATCACGTGCGGGTCGGCACTCCAGTGCGGCGAGTCCGGCACGGTGTCGAGGTGCACGTTGAACAGGTACTTCGGCGTACCGCGCACGGCGTACAGGCTGACCGCACCAGCACCGTGGTCGATCACCTCGACGTTGAAGCCGGGCAGGTTCGCGCGCAGGTAATCGAAGATGCCACCGGTGGTGATCGCACGCGGCGGGTTGCGGGTGTCGAAGGACACCAGGGCCTGCAGGTGATCGAGCGTCTGTTCAAGCATGAATCAACAATCCTGTGGAATTCCGCCGGGCATGGCCCGGCGCTACCGGAATGCGCCTGCTGGAGAGCCCCCTTGGTGTTCGAGGGGGCGCGCCAGCGGCGCAGGTGGGTCAACCGCGGTTGACTTGCGCGTAAAGCGTCGAGCTCATGCCGAACAGCTTGATGAAGCCTTCGGCCTCTTCCACGCCCCAGTCGGCTGACTGGGCGTAGGTGGCGCCCTTGGTGTTGAGCAGGTGCGGCGACTTCACGGCCACCGCGTCGACGCGGCCACCACGGGTTTCCAGCACCACTTCACCGTTGACCTTGGCCTGCGAGGACTTCAGGAAGGCCTCGATGTCGGTCTTCAGCGGGTCGTGGTAGAAGCCTTCGTACACCAGCTCCACCCACTTGCGTGCCACCTCCGGCTTGAAGCGGTTCTGCTGCTTGGTCAGCACGGCATCTTCCAGCGCGCGGTGCGCGGCCAGCAGCGAGACCAGGCCCGGGGCCTCGAACACGATGCGGCCCTTCAGGCCGATCACGGTGTCACCGGTGTAGACGCCACGGCCGACGCCGTACGGGGCGAACAGCTTGTTGAGCTTGGCCAGGATCTGGTCGCCCGGCAGCGCCTTGCCGTCCAGTTCGACGGCTTCGCCTTCGACGAACTTCAGGGTCACGGTCAGGGCCTGTTCCGGCCACTCGCTGCGCGGTGCGCACCAGCCGCGGGCACCCTCGCCCGGGGCTTCCCAACGGTCAATCTCGCCGCCGGACATGGTCAGGCCCAGCAGGTTCTCGTTGATGGTGTAGGCCTGCTGCTTGGCGCGCACGCCGAAGCCGCGCTCTTCCAGGTACTTCTGCTCGTAGGCGCGGGTCTGGGTGTGTTCCTTCTGGATCTCACGGATCGGCGCGATGATCTGGTAGTCACCCAGGGCTTTCACGGCCAGGTCGAAGCGGACCTGGTCGTTGCCCATGCCGGTGCAGCCGTGGGCGATGATGTTGGTGCCCAGTTCGGCGGCACGCTTCAGCGCGGCATCGACGATCAGGTAGCGGTCGGAAACCAGCAGCGGGTACTGGCCCTGGTAGCCTTCGCCGGCCCATACGAACGGCTTGACGAAGCCTTCCCAGATGGCCGGGCCGCCGTTGACGGTCTGGTGGCTGGCCACGCCCAGCTCAGCGGCGCGCTTCTCGATGAAATCGCGCTCTTCATCATCCACGCCGCCGGTATCGGCGAACACGGTGTGCACGCTGTAGCCGCGCTCCTGCAGGTAGGGCACGCAGAAGCTGGTATCCAGGCCGCCGGAGAAGGCGAGAACGACGTCTTTGTTGCTCATGGGAATCAGGTCCACTTGGGGGGATGGGAATTCGGTAGAGCCGACCGTTGGTCGGCTGGAATGTTGGCTGCACCGCTGCGGGAGCAGCCGACCAACGGTCGGCTCCACCCTTTGTTTTATCTAGCGCCCGGCAACCGCCGCCATGATCGCCTTCTGCACGTGCAGTCGGTTCTCGGCTTCGTTGATGGCGATGCACTGCGGCGAATCCATCACGCCGTCGGTGGCTTTGACGTTGCGGCGCAGCGGCAGGCAGTGACTGAACACACCGTTGTTGGTCAGCGCCATCTTGCGTTCGTCGACGATGAAGTGCTTGAACTCGTCACGGATCGGCTTTTCCGGCTCCCAGTTGCCGAAGAACGGCAGCGCGCCCCAGCTCTTGGCGTAGACCACGTCGGCACCGGCGTAGGCGCTGTCGATGTCATGGCTGATCTTCAGCGAACCGCCGCTCTCGGCGACGTTCTGCTCGGCCCAGCCCATGTAGCGCTCATCGAGGATGTAGTCGGCGGTCGGGCACAGCAGGGTCACGTCCATGCCCATGCGGGTGGCGATGGTCAGCGCCGAGTTGGCCACGGCGGTGTTCAGCGGCTTGGGGTGGTAGGTCCAGGTCAGCACGTACTTCTTGCCGTGCAGGTCCTGGGTGCCGAAGTGTTCCTGCAGCGCCATCACGTGGGCCAGTTCCTGGCACGGGTGGGTGATGGTCTCCATGTTGATGACCGGCACCGGCGAATACCTGGCGAAGCTGTTGAGGACGATGTCCTGGCGGTCGTAGGCCCAGTCCTGGAACTTGGGGAACGCACGCACGGCGATGATGTCGCAGTACCGGCCCAGCACCTTGGCCACTTCCGCGATGTGCTCTTCCGTGTCGCCGTCCATCACCGTGCCGAGGTTGAATTCGATCGGCCACGCATCCTTGCCCGGCTGCAGCACCACCGCGTGGGCGCCGAGCTGGAACGCGCCCAGTTCAAAGCTGGTGCGGGTGCGCATGGACGGGTTGAAGAACACCAGCGCGATCGACTTGCCCTTGAGCTGGTCGCCGAGCTTGTTGCGCTTGAACAGCGCGGCCTGGGTCAGCAGCGCGTCAAGATCGCTGCGGCTCCAGTCCTGGGTGTTCAGGAAGTGCTTGGGGGACATCATCTTTCCTTGCGTGGCGGCGCCGGTGGTTCGACGCGGTGGAAGGGAGAACAGGGAAACAGGGTGGGACGAAAAAGTTCCAGATGAAGCTTCCGGAACATGCATTTTTGAAGCGCGGAAACGAAAAAACCCAGCCGGGAGGCTGGGTTTTCATCGGACGAACAGCAGAAAGCTCCGGTTACCCAGCGAGGATGTGGGGTTCCGGTCGACGGGCACGCGACGTCATGCCAGTGGCCTGGCGGGCGGCGCTGCTGTCGTGCTGGAAGTCGGTGAGCTTCATGGTCGATTATCTTTGCATGGGGGCGGGGTCGGCGCAAGACCCCACGCGGCCGGCAGAACAGGCCCGGCGCAGGTCAGGGGTTGCTGGCCGCAGCCTGCTCGGGGCCCACCCAGGGGGTGATCGAGACCCGGACCTTCAGCCGGTTGCCGGGGTCTTCCGGCAGCCGCGAGCGGTACTTGGTGCCCTTGTAGACGTAATCCACGTCATAGGCGATGGGCCGGCGGAACTCACGCCCGACCGGCACGATCTTGCAGTCACGGGTCAGCATGGGGCCGTTGTTGGCCGGGGCCGGGGTCGGATTCTCGGCGGCAACCTCCTGGGCGGCCTCCTCGTCGCTGCGCTTGAACATCGAGCGCACCGAGTCCCAGAAGCGGCCGATCCGGCCCTTGTCTTCCACCGGCTCCTCGCCGGTTACGTTAACCGGGGCCAGAGTGCGGGTCGAAATCGGCTCGCAGTGCTCCTCGGTCCGGGTCGCGCGCAGGGTCTGGAACACCGGCTCGACGTTCAGGACCTGGGCGTAGTCGAACTTCACGTTCTCCACGATCACCACGCGGTTGCGGGGTTCGGCCTCCTGGGCCTGGACCACGACCGGCGCCGCCGACAGGCAGGCCAGGGTCAGCAACACGGTGGATTTCATTGGCGATGGAAGAAAGGGCACGGCGATAGTGTAGGCAGTGACGACCGGCAGGGGCTGAACATTACCCGTCCGCGCAGTTCCTGCCCACCCCTCGGCGGCCCCCCTGCCCCGCCCGCCGGCCGTCGGCCATCCCCCCATTGGGGCCCGACACGTTCTAAAATCACAGGCTTGTCCCCCAGCCACAGACCCATGACCCTGCGCCTGCACAACAACCTGACTCGCCAGCTCGAACCGTTCACCCCGATCGACCCGGCCTGTCCGACCCTGTATGTGTGCGGCCCGACGGTCTACAACTACGTGCACATCGGCAACGCCCGTGGCCCGGTGGTGTTCGGGGTGCTGGCCGACCTGCTGCGGCGCCGTTTTGGTGGCCTGCGCTACGCGCGCAACATCACCGACGTGGACGACAAGATCAACAGCGCCGCGCGTGAGCAGGGCGTGCCGATCAGCACCATCACCGACAGGTTCGCCGCCGCCTACCGTGAAGACATGGCCGCGCTGGGCGTGGTGCCGCCGGACATCGAGCCGGAGGTGACCGCGCACATGCCGCAGATCATCACCATGATCGAGCAGCTCATCGCCAACGGGCATGCCTACGCCGCCGAGGGCCACGTGCTGTTCGCGGTGGCCAGCTTCGACGGCTATGGCAAGCTGTCGCGCCGCGATCCGGAGGAAATGCTGGCCGGTGCCCGCGTCGAGGTGGCCCCGTACAAGCGCGATGCCGGCGATTTCGTGCTGTGGAAGCCGTCCAGCGACGACCTGCCCGGCTGGGAATCGCCGTGGGGCCGGGGCCGCCCGGGCTGGCACATCGAATGCTCGGCGATGGCCGCCGCCCATCTGGGCGAGACCATCGACATCCATGCCGGTGGCGTGGACCTGCAGTTCCCGCACCACGAGAACGAGATCGCGCAGAGCGAATGTGCCCATGGGGGCCGGATCTTCGCCCGCTTCTGGATGCACAACGGCATGCTCAACTTCGGCGGCGCCAAGATGAGCAAGTCGCTGGGCAATATCGAACGCGTGCACGACCTGGTCCGCCAGCACCCGCCCGAGGCGCTGCGTCTGGCCCTGCTGTCGGCCCACTACCGGCAGCCGCTGGACTGGTCCGATGCGCTCATCGAACAGTCCGCGCGCACCCTGGACCGCCTGTACGGCACCCTGCGCGACCTGGCAGACGTCACCGCCACGGCGGCGATCCCGGCGGCCGTCGAGGCGACCCTGGACGACGACCTGAACACCCCGCAGGCGCTGGCCGAAGTGGCCCGCATCGCCGGTGAGGCGCGCCGCGCCACCGCCCCGGCCGAACGCGCGCGCCTGAAGGGCGAACTGCTCGGCGCGGGCCTGGCCCTGGGCCTGCTGCAGGCCGACCCGGCGCAGTGGTTCGGCACCGCGGCCAGCGAAGGCGACGACGATGCGCGCATCCAGGCACTGATCGACGAGCGTGCCGCCGCCAAGCAGGCCCGCGATTTCGCCCGCTCCGACGCCATCCGCGACCAGCTGGCCGCCGAGGGCATCGTGCTGGAAGACACCCCGCAGGGCGTGCGCTGGGCGCGCAAGCGCGCCTGACCCGCCCTGCCCCGTGGCCGGCGCGTCCGGCCACGCCCCCACTGCAGAGACCGTTGTGACCGACTCCCCGTTCCCGCTTGAACCCACCGCCGCCGAAGCCCAGGCCGCCATCGCCGAGGAATTCGCCTTCTTCAGCGACTGGTCCGAGCGCTACCAGTACCTGATCGACCTCGGCCGCAAGCTGCCGGCCTTCTCCGATGCGTGGAAGACCGAAGAACACCGCCTGCTCGGCTGCCAGTCGATGGTCTGGATCGTGCCCGAGGGCAACGCGCAGTCGCTGCGCTTCCACGCCATCAGTGATTCGGCCATCGTCTCCGGCCTGATCTTCCTGGCCCTGCGCGTGTATTCCGGGCGCTCGGCGCAGGAAATCCTGGACACCGAACCGAGCTACATCCAGGACATCGGCCTGGCCCGCCACCTGTCGCCCACCCGCAGCAACGGCGTGGCGGCGATGCTGGCCTTCATCCGCGAGACCGCGCAGGCCCAGCTGCAGCGCGAACAGCCGTGACCGCCGCCGCCACCGCAGACGAAGGCGCGCTGGCCCTGCTGGGCCGGCCGGGGTTTGCCAAGCTGCTGGCCTATCGCATCTTCGCGATGCTGTCCTATCAGGTGGTGGCCGTCACCGTCGGCTGGCACATCTACGAAGTCACCCGCAATCCGTTCTCGCTGGGCCTGGTCGGCCTGGCCGAAGTGCTGCCGTTCTTCTGCGTGGCGCCGTTTGCCGGCTACCTGGTCGATCACCTGCCGCGCCGCCGGCTGGGCATGGTCGCCTGCGCGGGCCTGGTCGCCACCGCGGTGGTGCTGACCGGCGTCGCCACCGGCTGGCTGCCGTTCCAGGGCGTGTGGCCGATCTATGCCGCCATCGCGCTGACCGGCATGGTCCGTGCGTTTCTGTCGCCCATCTACAACGCCCTGTTTGCCCGCGTGCTCGAACGCAGCCACTTCGCCCGCGGCGCCGGCCTGGGCAGCGTGGTGTTCCAGTCGGGCATGGTGGTCGGCCCGGCGCTGGGCGGCATTCTGGTCGGCTGGGGCGGCAAGGGCCTGTCCTACGGCGTGGCCACCGCCTTCGCCGTGGTGGCGATGGGCTGCCTGGCCACGCTGAAGGTGAGCGAGCCGGTGCACGACGGCCCGGCCGCACCGATCTTCAAGAGCATCGCCGAGGGCGCCCGCTTCGTGGTCGGCAACCGCATCATGGTCGGCGCGATGGCGCTGGACATGTTCTCGGTCCTGCTGGGCGGTGTGGTGGCGATGCTGCCGGCCTTCCTGCAGGAGATCCTGCACTACGGCCCCGAGGGCCTGGGCATCCTGCGCGCGGCACCGGCGCTGGGCTCGATCGCGGTCGGCCTGTGGCTGGCCCGCCACCCGCTGCAGAAGAACGCCGGCCGCGTGCTGCTGTTCGCCGTGGCCGGTTTCGGCCTGTGCGTGGTCAGCTTCGGCCTGTCCCGGCATTTTTGGCTGTCGGCGTTGATCCTGCTGTTCTACGGGGCCTTCGACGGCGTCTCGGTGGTGGTGCGTTCGACCATACTGCAGCTGGCCACGCCGGAGGAGATGCGCGGGCGGGTGTCGTCCATCAACGGCATCTTCATCAGCTCGTCCAACGAGCTGGGCGCGTTCTATGCGGGCACGATGGCCAAGCTGCTGGGCCTGGTGCCGGCGGTGGTGCTGGGCGGGTTCGCGGTGCTGAGCGTGGCCGGGATCACGGCGTGGAAGAACCCGACGCTGCGGAAGTTGAACCTGCGCGATCTGCAGTAGAGTCGAGCTTGCTCGACTGCGTTTCTTGAACGGCCAGCCGAGCATGGGCTCGGCTCTACAAACAGCCAGCCGAGCATGGGCTCGGCTCTAAAAACACAGCCGAGCATGGGCTCGGCTCTACAAACGGCCAGTCGAGCATGGCTCGACCAACAATAAACCCGGCCGAGGCCGGGTTTTTCGCATGACCAGACAACGCTCTGGAATCAGTCGCCCTGCTGCTTCTGCAGGTGCTCCCAACGCTCCTGGGCGTCGATGGTGCGCTCGGCGGTCAGGCGCGCTTCGAGGCGCTCCAGGCCGATTTCTTCGCCGGTGTCGACGCAGTAACCGTAGTCGCCGGCTTCCAGGCGCTTCAGGGTGCTGTCGATCTTGCCGATCAGCTTGCGGTAACGGTCGCGGGTACGAAGTTCCAGCGAGTTCTCGGTCTCGCGGGTCGCGCGCTCGGCTTCGTCGCCGATGTCACGCACTTCCTCGCGCAGATTCTCGATGGTCTGCTTGGATTCTTCCACCAGGTCGGCGCGCCAGTTCTGCAGGCGCTGGCGGAAGTATTCCTGCTGCAGCGGGCTCATGTACTCCTCTTCCGAGCTGGGCTTGTAGCCGGTCGGCAGGATCGGGCGGCCGGTGGCCTCGTCGGTCTTGTATTCGACGACCTTGTACTTGCTGCGCGGGGCCGGCGCCGCCGAACGGGCGGTCACAGCCACGGCGACCTTGCCCACGGGGCGCGACACGGTCTTCGGAGCGGGATCAGGTTTCACGGCGGTTTTCACGGCGGTCTTGGCAGGCGATTTCGAAACGGGCACGGGATTCTTGGATTGCGGGGCGGTCGATGCTGCAGGGGTGGCGGCCGGGGCCGGCTTGGGGGCCGGTTTGGCTGCTGCCACTGCCGCGGTCTTGGCCGGGACAGACTTGGCCGGAGCTGCCTTGGCGGCGGGCTTCGGTGCGGTTTTCACTACCGGGGCCGGGGCCGGCTTGGCAGCCGGCTTGGCGACATTCTTGGTGGCTTTCTTTACAGCGGCAGACGTGGCGACGGGTTTAGCCGGTGCAGCCTTCTTCGCCGCCGGCTTGGCGACCGGCCTGGCCGCTGCCTTCTTGGCCACCGGCTTCGGCGCGGGCTTGGCGACGGCCTTCTTGGCCGGTGCCGCCTTGCTGGCTGCCTTCTTCACCAGCGGCGCCTTCTTGCTGGCTGCCGCGGGCTTGGCCTTGGCCGGCGCAGCGGCCTTCTTCGCCGCTGGCTTGCTGGCCTTGACCGGCGATTTCGTTGCGGTGGCCTTCCTGGCCGCCGGTTGCGAGGATGCTGCCTTGGTGGCCGTCTTGCTGGCCGGCTTCTTGGCAACAGGCTTGGCCGCCAACTTCTTCACAACAGGCTTGGCGGTTTTCTTGGCGGCCTCGACGGCCTTCTTTGCAGTTTTTTTAGCAGCCACGAAACGCTCTTCCTTGGATTCCCCGGGGCCCGGGAAAGCGGGCCTTTATAGCCTACCCGACCCGCAGCAGCAACCTTGGGGGCCTGCTCCATTCAGTCCTGGAGCCAGCGGCCCAAAGTGTCGGTCCGACGAACATGGACCGCCTCGCGCGGTACGGAACCTGGCCGGCACCCCACGGTGCCGGTACCGGTCGCAGGCCATGGGCGACATGCGACCAACACCCCATCCTGCACAAATGTGGCCTTCATGCCAACTGGCATAAGATGACTGGGTGATCTCGCGCCTGCTCATTGCCCTGCTGCGCTTCTACAAGCGCTTCATCAGCCCCCTCCTGGGGCCGCGCTGCCGTTTCGTGCCGAGCTGTTCTGAATACGCCATGGACGCCATCTCGATGCACGGTCCGCTGCGTGGCAGCTGGCTGGCCGCGCGCCGCCTTGGCCGCTGCCACCCGTTCCATCCCGGCGGCTTCGACCCGGTGCCCGAATCCCCCAACGCCCCCTCTTGCCGTTGCACAGGAAAACACTGACATGTCCTCCACCCTCATCACCAACGCCCGCATGGTCAACGAAGGCCGCACCTTCGACGGCGACCTGCGCATCGAGAACGGCCGCATCGCGCAGATCGGCAGCGGCCTGGCCCCGCGCGACGGCGAGCAGGTGGTGGACGCGGCCGGGCGCTGGCTGCTGCCCGGCATGATCGATGACCAGGTGCACTTCCGCGAACCGGGTCTGACCCACAAGGGCGACATCGCCAGCGAATCGGCGGCCGCGGTGGCCGGTGGCCTGACCAGCTTCATGGACATGCCCAACACCAACCCGCCGACCCTGGATTCGACCATCCTGGAAGCCAAGTACGAGCTGGCACGCGGCCGCGCCTGGGCCAACTACGGCTTCTACCACGGCGCCAGCAACGACAACCTGGAAGCGATCCGCGCGCTGGACCCGAAGAAGGCACCGGGCGTGAAGGTGTTCATGGGCGCCTCAACCGGCAACATGCTGGTGGACGACCCGGAGACGCTGGACGCGATCTTCCGCGAATGCCCGACCCCGATCATCACGCACTGCGAAGACACACCGATGATCGATGCCAACCTCAAGGCCTTCCAGGAAAAGTACGGCGACGCGCTGACCCCGGACATGCATCCGGACATCCGCTCGCGCGAGGCCTGCATCAAGTCGACCCGCCTGGCGATGTCGCTGGCGCGCAAGCACGGCACCCGCCTGCACGTGCTGCACATCTCCACCGCCGACGAGCTGGCGCTGTTCGAGAAGGGCCCGCTGATCCGCGCCGACGGCAGCCGCAAGCAGATCACCGCCGAAACCTGCGTGCACTTCCTGCACTTCGCGCGCCCGGATTACGCAACCAAGGGCAACCTGATCAAGTGCAACCCGGCCATCAAGGAAGTCTCCGACCGCGAGGCGATCACCGCCGCGCTGGCCGATGACGTGCTGGACGTGCTGGCCACCGACCATGCCCCGCATACCTGGGAAGAGAAGCAGAAGCCCTACGCGCAGGCACCGTCCGGCCTGCCGCTGGTGCAGTACGCGCTGGTGGCCGCGCTGGAGCGCGTGCACGAAGGCAAGCTGACCCGCGAGCAGGTGGTGCAGAAGTTCGCCCACGCCCCGGCGCAGCTGTTCGACGTGGAAGAGCGCGGCTTCCTGCGCGAAGGCTATTTCGCCGACCTGGTGCTGGTGGAAGACGTGCCGTTCACCGTCAAGCGCGAGGACGTGCTGTCCAAGTGCGGCTGGTCGCCGTTCGAAGGCACCCTCTTCCGCTCGCGCGTGGCCTCGACCTGGGTCAACGGCCAGCTGGTGTGGGACGGCAGCAAGCTGGTGGGCGAACCCGCCGGCCAGCGCATGACCTACGACCGCTGATGCGTCCGGCACTGATGATCGGGGCGCTGCTGCTGGCCGCGCCCCTGTTCACCGCACCGGTGGCGCAGGCTCAGGATGGCATCGGCAGCCTGATCGACAGTCGCGTGGTGTTCCCGGCCAGCGCGTCGCAGGGCGCGCTGGTGATCGGCAAGGTACCCGCCGGCAGCCGCGTGCAGTACGCCGGCCGCCAGCTGCGGGTGAGCAGCTACGGCAGCGTGGTGTTCGGCATCGGCCGCGACGAGAAGGGTTCGCTGCAGGTGCAGGTGCTGCGCCCTGATGGGGGCAGCGAGACCGCCACCATCAACGTGACCGCGCGCGACTGGCCGACCGAGCGCGTCAACGGCGTGCCGCCGAAGACGGTCAACCCGCCGCCGGCGATTGCCGAACGGATCAAGCGCGAACAGGCGCAGGTAACCGGCGCGCGCGCCCGCGATGACGACCGCACTGATTTCACCCAGACCTTCATCTGGCCGGTGCAGGGCCGCATCAGCGGCCGCTTCGGCAATGCGCGCGTGTACAACGGCCAGCCAGGCGCCGGACACTCCGGCATGGACATCGCCGTGCCCACCGGCACGCCGGTGAAGGCCCCGGCCGCCGGCGTGGTGACTTTCGCCGGCCCGGACCTGTACCTGACCGGCGGCACCCTGCTGATCGACCACGGTTACGGCGTCAGCTCGAACTTCCTGCACCTGTCGCGCATCGACGTGAAGGTCGGCGACCGGGTGACCCAGGGCCAGGTAATCGCCGCCGTCGGCGCTACCGGCCGTGCCACCGGCCCGCACCTGCACTGGGGCATGAACTGGTTCGACACCCGCATCGATCCGCTGCTGGTGCTGGAACGCAAATAACACGCCCATCGTCGCCGGGCATGGCCCGGCGCTACCAGGCGAGGTGATCGGGTAGCGCCGGGCCATGCCCGGCGAATGTCGGTTTATTCATGGCGCGGGTAGCGCCGGGCCATGCCCGGCGAGCCCAGCGGCATCAACCGCGTGCGGCCCACCACACGCGCAGCAGGGTGCGCACCGGGGTCGCTTCGATCGGCTTGCCTGCCGCCTGCGCGGCCACGCGGGCGCGGGCCAGACTGGACCAGACGCGGCGCGCGCGCGGGCCCGGCACGCGGGTCGCCCAGCCCTTCAGCAGGTGCTGCGCCCAACGCTGCGTGGCGTTGCTGGCGTCCTCGTCGAGCAGGCTGCGCGGCACACCGGCCACGCCGGCATCCTGCAGGCGCTGGGCCAGGGTCTGCAGCTGCACGGCACGGCCAGCGCCCTTGCGCGGGGTGTCGTTGAACAGCACCGCTTCCACGGCGGCCACCGCGTCGGCATAGTTGGCCAGCGCGCGTTCGGCACCGGCCGCATCGAGCGCGACCGTGCGCGCCTCGACCAGCTCCGGCAGGGTTTCGGCCAGCTGCGCCCACGGTGCACGCACCGGCTCCAGCAGGCGGCCCAGCGGATGGCGCGAGCGCTGCCCGGCCCAGCTGCGCAGCTCCTCGCCCCACCACGCCAGCTTGGCGTCGGCCGGCATCGGGTCGCCGCTGGTGTTGAGCATGTCGTCGAATTCCTGCAGCAGCGCGAACCACGCCACCGCAAGCTCGCGTTGCGATTCGGCCACGAACGGGCCGGCCACCGACCATTCCGGCCAACGGCTGCGCCACTTGTCGAGGAAACTGTCCAGCGCGGTACTGCTCACTACGTCATTCCTTGCGGCTGGGCCGGGGCTGCCGGCCGGGTCGGCCAGAGACTGGCCAGTTGCAGAAGTTCGGCGTTTTCCACCAGTACGTCGGCCTGCCAGGCCAGCGGATCGTCGCTGTGCAGGCGGTAGCCCCACAGCGCCGCCACCGACGGCATGGCCGCCGCGCGTGCGGCAATGATGTCGCGCTCGTCGTCACCCACGTACACGCAGTCTTCGGCGGCAACGCCAATCGCCTGCGCGGCGTGCAGCAGCGGCAGCGGATGCGGCTTGCGCTCGGCCAGGCTGTCACCGCCCACCAGCACCGCGCAGCGCTGCTGCCAGCCCTGCTGCGGCAGGATCAGGCGCGCCAGGTATTCCGGCTTGTTGGTGACGATGCCCCACACGGTGCCTGCGGCATCCAGTGCGGCGAGCATGCCGGCCACGCCGTCGAACAGCACCGCGTGCTGGCCAATCAGCGCTTCATAGCGCTGCAGGAACTCGGGAATCAGCGCATCGCGCGTGGCCGCGTCCAGATCCGGGAAGGCGGCGGTCAACATCGCACGCGAGCCCTTGGACACCACCGGGCGCAGCTGCGCCGGACCGATCGGCGCACGGCCGCGCGCGGCCAGCATCGCATCACAGGTGGCGACGAAATCCGGCGCACTGTCCAGCAGGGTGCCGTCCAGGTCGAACAGCACCGCCCGCGGGAAGCCGGCCGTGGTCATGCAGGCTTGACCGCGTAGGCCAGGTAGTTGATGTCGGTGCGGCTGCTCAGGCGGGCGTGGTTGCGCCACGGCTCGTAGGCCATGCCGCTCACGTCCACCAGCTGGACGTCAGCCTCGCGCAGCCAGCGCGCCAGCTCGGCCGGCTTGATGAATTCCTGGTAGTGGTGGGTGCCCTTGGGCAGCAGCCGTGCCACGTACTCGGCGCCGACGATCGCCACCGCGAACGCAGCCGCGGTGCGGTTGATGGTCGACAGGAACAGGTGGCCACCGGGCTTCAGCAGGCGCTTGCAGGCCGCGATGATCGCGCCCGGATCGGGCACGTGCTCGAGCATTTCCATGCAGGTAACCACGTCGAAGCTGCCCGGCTGTTCGGCGGCCAGGTCCTCGGCGGCCTGCACCCGGTAGTCGACCTTGGCGCCGCTTTCCAGCGCATGCAGGCGCGCGACCTTGACCAGTTCAGGGGCGAGGTCAATCGCAGTGACGTCGGCACCGCTCTGGGCCAGCGCTTCGCTCAGCAGGCCGCCACCGCAGCCGATGTCGAGCACGCGCGCACCGCGCAGCGTCACGCGGTCGGCCACGTACTGCAGGCGCACCGGGTTCAGGGCGTGCAGCGGCCTCTGCGGGCCGTCGGCGTCCCACCAGCGGTTGGCCAGCGCGGCGAATTTGTCCAGCTCGGCCTGATCGAAATTGGAGGAAGCGTGGGGGGCAGTCATGGGGAAGTCCTTGCAGCGCCGGGGTTCAGGCGCGGATATGACGGATGCGCTCGCGCCACTGGCGCGCGTTGGCGATGATGCCCGGCAGGTCCATGCCGACCAGCTCGCGCTGCACCAGCTTCGGCTTGCCGGCAATCCAGACGTCGCTGACCTGCTGGCGGCCGGTGGCATACACCAGCTGCGACAGCACGTTGTGCAGCGGCTGGGTTTCCAGCGCGGACAGGTCGACGCAGACCAGGTCGGCCTGCTTGCCAACTTCGATCGAGCCGATGCGCTCGCCGAAGCCCAGCGCGCGGGCGCCGCCCAGGGTCGAGGCGCGCAGCGTGGTGGCCGCGTCCAGCGCAGTCGCATCGTCGGCCACGGCCTTGGCCAGGATCGCCGCGGTGCGGTTCTCGCTGAACATGTCCAGGTCGTTGTTGCTGGCGCAGCCATCGGTACCGATGGCCAGGTTGACGCCTGCGCGCTGCAGGGCGCAGGCAGGGCAGAAACCGGAGGCCAGCTTCAGGTTCGATTCCGGGCAGTGCACCACGCTGACGCCACGCTCGGCGCACAGGTGGATTTCCGCGTCGGTCAGCTGGGTCATGTGCACCGCGATCAGGCGGTCGTTGACCAGACCGAGGCGATCCAGCCGCGCCAGCGGGCGCTGGCCGTGCAGCTTGATCGAATCATTGATTTCCTGCGCGGTCTCATGGGTGTGCAGGTGCACCTGCATGTCGAGCTGGTCGGACAGCATCCGCACGCGCTCGAAATTGGCATCGTTGACCGTGTACGGCGCATGCGGCGCGAACGCGGTGCCGATCAGCGGATCGGTGCGCCACTGGTCATGCAGTTCACCGGCCTTGGCGAAGTACTCGTCGTCGGTCTTGGCCCAGGCGGTGGGAAAATCGATGATGACCGCGCCGACCAGCGCGCGGAAACCGTGCTTCTTGTAGACCGCGGCCTGCACGTCGCCGAAGAAGTAGTTCTCGTTGGCGCAGGTGGTGCCGCCGCGCAGCATCTCGGCGATGGCCAGGGTGGTGCCGTCTGCCACGAATTCCGGGCCGATCACCGCCGCTTCCACCGGCCAGATATGCTGCTGCAGCCAGGTCATCAGCGGCAGGTCGTCGGCGACGCCGCGCAGCAGGGTCATCGGGTTGTGCGTGTGCGCGTTGACCAGGCCGGGCATCAGCGCCGCGTCGGGGCGGCTGACGACCTGGGTCGCGCGGAAGCGCGCGCGGGCCTCGGCACGCGGCAGGATGGCGACGATTTCGCTGCCACGCACGGCGACGGCATGGTCTTCCAGCACCACCGCATGCGGCTCGATCGGAACGACATAACCAGCTTCGATGAGCAGGTCGCAGGCTTCAGGGAGGTGCGGGCTATCGCTCATGCGGGCTCACTTGGCTGTGGGGGCGGCGCCTGGCTGAAGGCGGTAGCGCCGGGCCATGCCCGGCGGCTGTCCGCTGCGGCGCCATCGGCGCCGGCAACGGGTTCCGGGCGTTGCCCGGAAAGCCGAGCGTGGGCTCGGCTCTACAGGTAATCCGGCTGCGCCGGATTACTTCACGCGTGCGGAGTATTCGCCCGAGCGGGTGTCGACCCTGACGATTTCATCCTGGTTGACGAACAGCGGCACGCGCACCACGGCGCCGGTTTCCAGCGTGGCCGGCTTGCCGCCGCCGCCCGAGGTGTCACCACGGACGCCCGGATCGGTCTCGGTGATCTTCAGCTCGACGAAGTTCGGCGGCTGCACGAAGATCGGCGAACCGTTGAACAGCGTGACGATGCAGGACTCTTCGCCCTTCAGCCACTTCTCGGCGCCGCCCATGCCGGCCTTGTCGGCCTGCACCTGCTCGAAGGTTTCCGGGTCCATGAAGTGCCAGTACTCGCCGTCGCTGTACATGTAATCCATGTTCGTATCGACAACGTCGGCCACTTCCACGTCATCGGTGGCCTTCATGGTCATTTCCACGGTGCGGCCCGAGCGGATGAAGCGATAGCGCACGCGGGTGAAAGCCTGGCCCTTGCCCGGCTTGATGAACTCGGTCTCGGAGATGACGGCCGGTTCATTGTTGACCAGGATCTTCATCCCGTTCTTGACATCGTTCATGCCCGCAGTGGCCATGCTCAAGCTCCTCAAATGGCGAAACCGCCGCGCGTGCGGCGAGCCGGTAGAATGGAAAACCCACCGGAACCCCGGTGGGCAACTGTTTATGCCCCCATGATAACCGCAGGCCCCCTCTCCATGCAGCTTTCCGCCTTCCCCCGGCCCCAGTCGCCAGGCGCGCCCGCGCGCTGGCAGCAGCTCTGGCGCCAGGCACTGCGCGACCCGCACGCGCTGCTGGCGCGGCTGCAGCTGGACCCGGCGGCACTCGGCGTCTCGGAGGCGGCCATGGCCCAGTTCGCCCTGCGCGTGCCGGAAAGCTTCGTGGCCCGCATGCGCCCCGGCGATGCGGCCGACCCGCTGCTGCGCCAGGTGCTGCCGATCGACGAGGAAATGCGCCCGGCGCCCGGGTTCAGCTTCGACGCCGTCGGCGATGGCGCCGCCAAGAAAGCCACCGGGGTCATCCAGAAGTACCGGGGCCGGGCCCTGCTGGTGGCCACCGGCAGCTGCGCGATCAACTGCCGCTACTGCTTCCGCCGCCACTTCGACTATGGCGCGGAAAATGCTGCCAAGGGCGGCTGGCAGGAGGCCGTGGCGGCCATCGCGGCCGACCCGGACATTGACGAAGTGATCCTGTCCGGCGGCGATCCGCTGTCGCTGGCCACGCACAAGCTGGTCGAGCTGACCGACGCCCTGCGCCAGATTCCACATATCCGCCGCCTGCGCATCCACACCCGCCTGCCGATCGTGCTGCCTGAGCGCGTGGACGAGGAACTGCAGGCCTGGCTGGGCAGCCTGCCGTGGCCGCTGGCCATCGTGGTCCATGCCAACCATGCCAATGAGTTCGATGCCAGCGTGGATACCGCGATGGCACGCCTGCGCAGCCTGGGCGCGCAGCTGCTGAACCAGGCCGTGCTGCTGCGCGGGGTCAATGACAGCGTGCAGGCACTGCAGGACCTGAGCGAGCGCAGCTTCGCCGCCGGCGTGCTGCCGTATTACCTGCACCAGCTGGACAAGGTCGAGGGCGTGGCCCACTTCGAAGTGGACGACCTCCAGGCCAAGGCCCTGATCGCCGGCCTGACCGCCCGCCTGTCCGGCTACCTGATCCCGAAGCTGGTGCGCGAACTGCCCGGCGACCCCAGCAAGCGCCCGGTGTAGCGGTAGATCCACGCCATGCGTGGATGGGTTGTCAGAGCCCCGAATCGATCATCCGCACCACTTCGGTGGCGGTGACCGGGTGGCGCAGCCAGTAGATCCACGCCATGCGTGGATGGGCGTCCGGGCAGAAGCAGCCACGCATGGCGTGGCTCTACTCCAGACGCCGGAATCGATCATCCGCACCACTTCGGTGGCGGTGACCAGGCGGCTCAGCCAGTAGATCCACGCCGTGCGTGGATGGGCGTCCAGGCAGAGTCATCCACGCATGGCTTGGATCTACCGTCACACACCCGAATCGATCATCCGCACTACTTCGGTGGCGGTTACCGGGTGGCTCAGCCAGTAGCCCTGGCCCAGGTCGCAGCCGCGCTGGGCCAGCAGTTCGTACTGCGCTTCCTGCTCGATGCCCTCGGCCACCACGGTGATGCCCAGCGCATGGGCCATGGCGATGATCGCCGTGGTCAGGGCCAGGTCGTCCGGGTCGCGCTGCATGTCGGCCACGAAGCTCTTGTCGATCTTGACGCCGTCCACCGGCACTTGGCGCAGGTGGCTCAGGCCGGAGAAGCCGGTGCCGAAGTCGTCCAACCAGACCTTCACACCGGTGCGGTGCAGCTTGTCCAGCAGCTGCGCGGCCAGCATTTCGTCGCCGATCACCGCGGTTTCGGTCAGCTCCAGGTGCAGGCGCGAGGACGGCAGCCCGGATTCGTGCAGGCACTGCGCCACCAACGCCGGCAGTTCGCCGCCACGCAGCTGGCGCGGTGACACGTTCACCGACACGAACAGCTCGTCGCCGGCCGCGCCACGCGGCCACTGCGAGGCTTCCATGCAGGCCGCACGCAGCACCTTCGGGCCGATCACCTCGATCAGGCCGCTCTGCTCGGCCACTTCGATGAACACCGACGGCGGAATCGTGCCCAGGGTCGGGTGCTGCCAGCGCAGCAGCACTTCCACGCCCACCAGGCGGCGGTCGCGCATGCGGAAGATCGGCTGGTAGGCCAGGCGCAGCTCGCCGCGCTCCCAAGCGCCGCGCAGCTCCTGTTCCATGTGCACGCGACGCTCGACCGCGTGGTCCATCGCCCGGCTGTAGTAGCGGTAGCAGTTCTTGCCGGCCATCTTCGCCTGGTACATGGCGATGTCGCCGTTCTTCAGCAGCGTGGTGGCGTCGGCCGCGTCATCCGGGTACAGGGTCACGCCGATCGAGGTACCCAGGAACAGCTCCCTGCCCTGCACCACCAGCGGCTTGCCCAGCTCGCGCACCAGCACTTCGGCCAGCAGGCGGGCATTGGCACCCACGTCGCCGTCGCCGACGAGAATCACGAATTCATCGCCGCCGAACCGCGCCAGCAGCGCATCATCGCCACCGGCCTCGGCCACGGCATGGCCGATGCGCTGGGCGAACTGCAGCAGGGCCTCGTCGCCGGCCTCGTGGCCCAGCGTATCGTTGACCCGCTTGAAGTCATCGATGTCGGCAAACAGCAGGGCCAGCCGGTGCTTGGACGCGCGCGCAGCCATCAGCCGGTGGTCCAGCGCCTCGCGGAACGCCAGGCGATTGGTCAGCCCAGTCAGTGCATCGGTATAGGCCATGTGCCGCACTTCGCGGTCATGGCGGGCAATCGCATCACGCATGCGGGCAAAGCCGCGCACCAGCTCGCCGACCTCGTCATCGCGGGTGTTCTCCCGCAGCGGCGCCTGGTAATCACCGGATTCAATGCGGCGCGCGGCGGCGGCCAGGTCGCGGATCGGCGTCACCAGGGTGCGCTGCACATACAGGATGACCGTCACCCCGATCACCACCAGCAGGGCCAGCATCAGCAGCAGCCAACCCAGGTGGCGGCTGCCGACCTGCTGCAGGCGCTCGCCGAGGGTGGCATTGGCGGCCAGCTCGCGCTCCCTGACCTCGTCCAGTGCCATGCCCACGCGGACACCGCCGATACGCTGCTTGCCGACCATGATCGGCATGGTGTTGTCGAGCACGCTGGCCGACTGCTGCACCAGCAGGCCCTGCGCGGCGGTCGCCGCCGTGGCCAGCGGGTCGGTCATCGGCTTGCCGAAGCCGGGCACGCCGACCGAGCCGTCATGCACCAGCCGGCCCTTGCTGTCGAACACCAGCACATAGCGCACTACCTGCTGCCGCGAGGTTGAGCGCACCAGCGCGCCCACCTGGCCCAGGTCGTTGTAATAGAGCGGGTTGGCCAGCGAATCGGACAGCTCGCGCGCCAACGCCTCGCCGCGGCTGCGCACGCTGCGGTCGAACAATTCATGGATGACGCCACCGCTGAGGCTCTTCACCTCGCTCTGCATCGTCGCCTGGCGCCCGAGCATCACCGCCAGGATCGCCACCACCACCAGCATCGCCCCGCCCATCGCGAGCAGGAAACGGGCCTGCATCCCCGAGCCGAGCCACTTCATGCCACTTCCATCCGTACGTGTCCCGACTGCACTGCCCACTCCCATCCACTGCACCGCGCACGCGCGGCTGCCGGACGCTGCAGCAGCGCCCGGCCCTTCGTTGTTTCTGTGACCTTGTCGATCCGATACCACGCCCGCAGCGCGCCCTCCACGGCCGTGGCCGCGCGGACAGGCCGCCATGGAACCAGGCTCAGCAATCCCCACTGCGTTGCCTTACATGAAGCCGACACAAGCTCATCCCCCAAGGTATCCGGACAGACTACCCGAAAAAATGAGACCGCCGTCAGCCTTGTTTGCCGTTTTCCCGCGCCAGCCGCGCCATGCGCTGGGTATCGGCCAGGATGCCGCGCAGCAGGCGCACTTCCTGTTCGGTCGGCTCGCCACGCAGGAACAGGCGGCGCAGCTTGCGCATCGCCGATTCGGGCGCACGGCCCTTGTGGAAATCGATCTCGTCGAGGGTGTCGCCGAGCTGGGCGAAGAAGCTCTCCATCTGCTCGTGGCTGGCCACCGGCTCGCGGACGTCCGCCGGCTCGGCCTCGGCCGCCGGCTGCGCGCCCAGCAGCTGCATGCGCGTCTCATAGGCCAGCACCTGCACGGCGGCGGCCAGGTTGAGCGAGCTGAACGCCGGGTCGGACGGGATATGCACCGCCGCATGGCACAGCTGCAGCTCTTCGTTGGTCAGCCCGGTGCGCTCGCGGCCGAACACCAGGGCGACCTCGGCGCCCTCGCCGGCCTTGGCCACCGCGCGGGCGGCCGCGTCGGACGGCAGGTACTCCTCCAGCTGGACCCGGCGCGCACGCGCGGTGCAGCCCAGCACCAGGGTGCAGTCGGCCACGGCCTCGGCCAGGGTGGCCACCACCGGGGCGTCACCCAGCACGTCTTCGGCACCGGCCGAGCGGCGGAAGGCCTCCTCGTCCAGCGGCTTTTCGGGCGCGACCAGGACCATGCGGGCCAGGCCCATGGTCTTCAGGGCGCGGGCGGCGGCCCCCATGTTGCCGGGGTGCTGGGTACCGACCAGGACGAATCGGAGGCGGGTGGCGGCAGGAAACTGGGACATGAACAGGGAAATTGTCGAGCTGGACGAAGACCAATGGTAAACTGTGCGGCCGGCCACTGCGCCGGACCCGCTCTTTTCCCCCGCCAGCCCTACCTCTTCTGCCTTTCCGGGAGCCCACGCCATGCAGAAACCCGCCGTCACCGTCATGGTCAAGGCCGCCCGCCTCGCCGGCAACGTCCTGTTGCGCAACATCAACAAGCTCGAGGCGCTCAATGTAGTGCAGAAGGGCCGGATGGATTACGCCAGCGAAGTCGATGCCGACGCCGAAAAGGTGATCGTCAAGGAACTCAAGCGCGCTTACCCCGAGTACGGCGTGTTCGGCGAAGAGGGCGGCGTGCAGGGTGGCCACCGCAACATGTGGGTCATCGACCCGCTGGACGGCACCAGCAACTATCTGCGCGGCGTGCCGCACTACTGCGTGTCGATCGCCCTGGTGGAAAACGGCGAGCCGACCGATGCGGTCATCTTCGATCCGCTGCGCAATGAACTGTTCACCGCCAGCCGTGGCGCCGGTGCCGTTCTCAACGACCGTCGCATCCGCGTGGCCGACCGCAAGGACCTGGGCGGCACCATGATCCACACAGGTTTCGCCCCGCGCGAGCGTGCCCGTGCCAGCGCCCAGCTGAAGGCGGTCGACGCCCTGCTGGTGCAGGCCGAGGACATCCGCCGCAGTGGTTCGGCCGCGCTGGACCTGGCCTACGTGGCCTGTGGCCGCGCCGATGCCTACTTCGAAGCCGGCGTGAAGGCCTGGGACATCGCGGCCGGCGTGCTGCTGGTCCGCGAAGCCGGCGGCAAGGTCTGCGACTTCAAGGGCGCGACCCTGGCCCGCATGGACAACCGTGGCCCGGACACCCAGCAGGTCGTGGCCGGCAACCTGAAGGTGGCCGAGTCGCTGCAGAAAGTGCTGGTGAACACCGGCTACTCCGCCGAGTTCGACGCGAAGTTCTAAGCGTCCCGGTAACGCGGCTCACTGGAACGGCACCTGCGAAGGTGCCGTTTTTGTGTGTGCTGCGCGCGGTGCCGCAAACGAAAACGCCCGGCACTTGGCCGGGCGTTCGTGTTGCCGGGTTGAAACCCGTCGCTTACGCGGCGGTCGAAGCGCGCAATGCGGCGATGCGCTCTTCCAGCGGCGGGTGGCTCATGAACAGCTTCTTCGCCGTCGAACCGGCAATGCCGAAGGCCGCGATCTGGGTCGGCAGGGTGCTTTGGCCGTGGTTGAGCTGCAGGCGCTCCAGCGCGGCGATCATCTTCTGGCGACCGGCCAGCGAGGCACCACCTGCGTCGGCACGGAACTCGCGGTGACGCGAGAACCACATCGAGATCATCGTCGCGAACAGGCCGAACACCATCTCCAGCACGAACACGATGATGAAGTAGGCGAAGCCACGGCCGCCACCTTCGCGGTTGCCCGACAGCGCGCTGTCGATGATGCCGCCGACCACGCGGGCCAGCACGATCACGAAGGTGTTCAGCACGCCCTGCAGCAGCGCCATGGTGATCATGTCACCGTTGGCGACGTGGGCGATCTCGTGGCCCAGCACTGCTTCGGCCTCGTCCTCGCTCATGTTGTGCAGCAGGCCGGTGGACACCGCCACCAGCGCGTTGTTGCGGTTGGCACCGGTGGCGAAGGCGTTGATCTCCGGGCCGTCATACACGGCCACTTCCGGCATGCCGATACCGGCCGCCTTGGCCTGGCGTTCGACGGTGGCCAGCAGCCAGCGCTCGGTCGGGTTGCGCGGTTCGGTAATGACCACCGCACCGGTGGAACGCTTGGCCATCCACTTGGAGAGCAGCAGCGAGATGAAGGAACCACCAAAGCCGAAGATGCCAGCCATGACCAGCAGGCCGCTCATCGAACGGGAGTCCACGCCCAGGATGGACATCACGATGCCGGCAAGGATCAGCACCGCAAGGTTGGTGGCCAGGAAAAGGGCAATGCGGGTAAACATGGGGAATTCCGGCTCGGAAGGGGTCGATATCTGCCAATCTGCGGTGCAGTCAGCTTGAATTCAAGCGCCAACCTGACCGACGATTCAGGCAGCATGACTTCACCCATTCCCTGCGGCCGCTTCGCGCCCTCGCCCACCGGCCTGCTGCACGCCGGCTCCCTGCTCGCCGCCTTCGGCAGCTGGCTGCTTGCGCGCCATCACGGTGGCCTGTGGCGGCTGCGCATCGAGGATGTCGATCCACCGCGCACGGTCGCCGGCGCGGCGCAGTCACAATTGCAGGCACTGGCCGCATTCGGCCTGGACCACGACGGCGACGTGCTCTGGCAGAGCGCGCGCGGCGACGCCTACCAGGCCGCACTGGACGTGCTGCTGGCCAGCGACCGGGCCTTCGTCTGCCATTGCAGCCGCAGCGAAGTGGCCGCCGGCGGCGGCATCCACCATCGCTGCGTGGCGCGGCAACCGCGACCGGACCCTGCCGTCCGCTTCCGCGTTCCGCCGGGCAGCGTGGTGCAGTTCGAAGACGGACTGCGCGGCCTGCAGACCCAGGACGTGCATGCCAAGGTCGGTGATTTCGTGCTGCGCCGCGCCGATGGCTGCTGGGCCTACCAGCTGGCCGTGGTGGTGGACGATGCCGCGCAGGGCGTGACCGAAGTGGTCCGCGGCGCCGACCTGCTCGATTCCACGGCGCGGCAGATCCTCCTGCAGCAGGCGCTGGGGCTGCCGGTTCCGCGCTACTGGCACCTGCCATTGCTGCTGGATGCGCCGGGCCACAAGCTGTCCAAGTCCCTCGCCGCCCTGCCGGTGGACAGCAGCCGGCCGGTGCCGGTGCTTCGCCAGCTGTGGCAGCTGCTGGGCCAAGCGCCGACCGCGGTGGACGGCGTGGACGACCTGCACGCCCTGCTGGCCGCCGCACGCCAGGCGTTCGACCCGGCGCGACTACCACGCTCCGACATCCTGATCGGAGCGGGCCTGCGGCAAGCCGGCGCACTTTCCGCGCCGATGTTGCAGAATTCCCTTCCCCCCACCTGAAACCCGGACAGCATTCCATGACTTCTCGCGTCGCACTGGTCACCGGCGGAACCGGCGGCATCGGCACCGCCATCTGCCAACGCCTGGCCGACCAGGGCCACCGGGTCGCCACCAATTACCGCGACGAGGCCAAGGCCCGCGCCTGGCAGCAGGCCATGACCGAGCGCGGCTACCACGTGTCGATCTTCCCCGGCGATGTGTCCGAGCCGGAAAGCGCCGAAGCGCTGATCCGCGCGGTGGAAGCCGAGCTGGGCCCGGTCGAGATCCTGATCAACAACGCCGGCATCACGCGCGACACCACCTTCCACCGCATGCGCGCGGACCAGTGGCACGACGTGATCAACACCAACCTCAATTCGGTGTTCAACGTCACCCGCCCGGTCATCGAAGGCATGCGCCGCCGCGGCTGGGGCCGGGTCATCCAGATCAGCTCGATCAACGGCCTGAAGGGCCAGTACGGCCAGGCCAACTACGCTGCGGCCAAGGCCGGCATGCACGGCTTCACCATTTCGCTGGCCCGCGAGAACGCCGGTTTCGGCATCACGGTCAACACCATCTCGCCGGGCTACGTGGCCACCGACATGGTGATGGCGGTGCCTGAAGAAGTGCGCGCCAAGATCATCGCCGACATCCCGACCGGGCGCCTCGGCAAGCCGGAGGAGATCGCCTACGGGGTGTCCTTCCTGGTCGCCGACGAGGCCGCCTGGATCACCGGCAGCAACCTGGACATCAACGGCGGCCACCACATGGGCTGGTAAGGCCTCAGGCAGCGGCAGCGGGCACGCAAAGGCCCCTGCCGTTGGTCATGCTGCGCAGCACGCAAACCCTTGCTGCGCAACATGATCGGGCGTGAAACCCAAGCCCGGCGGGGGCTGCAGCGGTTGCCAAGGCTTGTGCACTGCGCCATGCTGCACATCTACAGTGACGAGTGACCGCTTCATGGCTGCGACCCGCATCATCAAGAAGTATCCGAACCGCCGTCTCTACGACACCGAAATTTCCAGCTACATCACCATAGAGGATGTGCGCCAGCTGATCCTTGACGGTGAAGACTTCGAGGTCCGCGACGCCAAGAGCGGCGATGACCTGACCCGTTCGGTCCTGCTGCAGATCATCGCCGACCAGGAACAGGACGGCGAACCGATGCTGTCCACCCAGCTGCTGAGCCAGCTGATCCGCTTCTACGGCGATTCGCTGCAGGGCTTCATGGGCAACTACCTGGAGCGCAGCATGCAGGTCTTCCTCGACCAGCAGCAGCAGTTCCGCCAGCAGATGGGCAACCTGCTGGGCCAGACCCCGTGGGCGATGATGAACCAGCTGACCGAGCGCAACCTGGAGCTGTGGCAGGAATTCCAGCGCAACATGGGCACCGGCTTCGGCGGCCCGCGCCCCGGCGGTACGGGCACCGGCACCGGCAACAAGCCGAGCGAGCCGGGCACCAGTACCGGCACGGGTGGCAAGACCCGGCGCTGAGGCGACCGCACCGGCTGACACGAAAGCGGCGCGCCCTCTGGCGCGCCGTTTTGTTCTGGAGGGCGAACACCGGTGGAGTCGACCGGGTAGCGTCAGCGCTTCAGCTTGCAGCCCGTGCAGACGCGCTCGACCTTGTAGCCCTTGGCCTTCAGCTTCTCCACCACGCCATCGCCTCCCAGCAGGTGCAGGCCACCCACCACCACCAGGGTGCCGCCCTGCCCGTCCTGCAGGTACGGCAGCAGCTTGGGCACCCACGCATCATTGCGCGCGGTGTTGATGCGCTGGTAGAGCTGCGGATACTGCTGGCGCATCTCCACGGCCATCTTGTTCCACAGCACGCGGTCATCGCCGCGGCGCCAGGCCTCGTGCAGCATCAGCGACTGCTCATCACCCTTGTCGGCCTGGTCCAGCGCCTCGGCCATCATCTGCCGCTGCTCCTGCTGGCTCATGCCGTCCAGCAGGTTGATCTGGCTCTGCATGTCCTCCAGCCCGCCGGTCTGCTTGCCCGCCTTCTTCGCCTCCGCCATGAAGTGACGGTCCAGGCCGAGGTTCGCATCCAGGCCCATCTTCTGCATCTGCCCGATGGTGATGTTGAGCGCGACGAACCAGCTCTTCATGCCCTGCAGCTGGGCCAGCGGCAGCTTGTTCTGGGTGGCGTAGGCCTGCAGCTTCTGCCAGGTGGCGTCATCCAGGTCGCGCTTCAGTTCACTGCCATCGCGGCGGATCGCGGTCTGCACCATCTGGGTGGCGGCCTGGGGCGATTCCATTTCCTCCGGCGACACCTCGAACAGCACCCGCTTGGACGCGGTGAAGACCTGCTCGACATCGGCCGACAACGGGTAATCGGTGGGCTTCAGCAGGTGGAACGAACCCAGCAGGTACACACGCGCATCGCCCGGGCCGGTCACCTTCCACAGCAGCGGCACCGGCGGCTTGGCCGCGGGTGCTTCGGCCGGGGCGCCACGCGCAGCGGCCAGGGGGGCGGCCGCGCAGGCCAGCAGCAGCACGGCGCCGCGCAACAATGATCTGATCGACATGATCAGCCTTCTCCTTCAGGCAGGTGGTACGCCTTCTCGCCGGCGTCCACGCGCAGGTCCAGCCGGTTTTCCGGCGGCGCCAGCGGGCAGGTCGCATACGGGGTGAAGGCGCAGGGTGGGTTGTAGGCGTGGTTGAAATCGATGCGCACGCTGCCATCGGCGGCCGGTGCATCGATGTCCAGGTAGCGACCGGCCGGATAGCTGCCGTGGCCGCTGGTGCGGTCGGCGAAGACCAGGAACAGGGGCTCGCCGGGCGCACCGATCGCTTCCATGCGCCAGCTGCGGCCGTCGCGCTCGAACTCCACCGCGCCGGCATTTGGCATTTCGGTGGTCAGGCCGGTGATGTCCACGATCGGCAGGGTTTTGCCGGCGGGATGGGCGATGAAATGCGCCTGCACCTGCCAGTCGGGACCGCCGGGCCAGTACTGGATGCCGGCGAAATCGCGGCGCGCATCCGCGTCGGCATGCTTGACCCGCAGCGCATCGCGCGGGCCACGGCGGATGATGCTCAGCTGGCCCTTGCCGCCATCGAAGGTGAGCACGGTGGGCGCGGGATCCTTGTCGGTGTTCATGCGCACGCGGCCACGCACCGTCTGCCCGTCCAGGCTGATCTCCACCCCGGCTTCGGGGCTGAACCACCACTGGTCGCCCTCGCGCCGCAGCAGGCCCATCTTGTGCGGGCCCACTGCCAAGCGGATGCCACTGCTGGCGCCGCTGCCGATGAAGTGCGACTTGTACTGCAGCCAGTGCAGGCCGACCAGCGCGGTCCAGCCATCGGGCCGGGTCAGGTCCTCATAGCGCTGCACGCGCCACTGCTGCTGCCCCGCCGCGAAGGCCGGATCTTCCTTCACCACCGGCACCGGCGCCGGTCCCGGGCTGCAGGCGGCCAGCAACACGGCGACCAGCATGCCACCCACTCCCCGATGACGCATGGATGCTCCCCTCAACGTTGCGGGCCTCAGCGGCCGCGCAGGAACCAGCGGTCGATTTCCGCCAGCGAAAAACGTGCCCAGGTCGGCCGGCCGTGGTTGCACTGGCCGGAGCGCTCGGTAATTTCCATGTCGCGCAGCAGCGCGTTCATTTCCGGCACGGTCAGGCGCCGGTTGGCGCGCACCGCGCCGTGGCAGGCCATGGTCGACAGCAGTTCGTCGCGCGCACTGGCGATGCGCCGGCTCTGGCCATGCTCGCGCAGGTCGGTCAGCACGTCGCGCAGCAGGCCTTCCGGCTCGGCGTTGGCCAGCAAGGCGGGAATGCTGCGCACATGCAGCGCGCCTGGGCTGGCGCGGGTGACTTCGAAACCGAGCGCGGCCAGCGTTTCCGCTTCCGTCTCGGCGGTGTCGGCCTCGCGCTCGCCCACCGCCAGGGTGATCGGCACCAGCAACGGCTGCGACTGCAGGCCGATGCCATCGTGGGCGTTCTTCAGCCGCTCGTAGCCGATGCGCTCGTGGGCGGCGTGCATGTCCACCACGATCAGGCCTTCGGCATTCTCGGCCAGGATGTAGATGCCGTGCAGCTGGGCAATGGCGTAGCCCAGCGGCGGCACGCCAGCATCGGCACTGGTCACCGGCAGGCCGTTCTCGCTCGGCATCGGCGGCAGCGCACTGCTGCGTTCGCCTGCACCGGGTGCGGCATACAGCGCGGCATAGGCCGCGGGCGCATCGGCCACCTGCAGGCCCAGCGGCTGCTGCGGGCGCCACCCGGAGAAGCCACCGCCACCGCCGCTCGACCCGGGCGCGGCACCGCGCACCAGCCCGAAGCCCGATGCACCGGCGCTGGACGGCATCGGTGCGGCCCCCATGTCCGCAGGATGGACCGCACCGGCACCGATCTCCTGCGCGGACATACCGGCGCGGGTATCGGCCAGCGCGTCCTTCAACGTGCGGTAGACGAAGTCGTGGACCAGGCGCGAATCGCGGAAGCGCACTTCATGCTTGGCCGGGTGCACGTTGACGTCGACCCGGGTCGGGTCCAGTTCCAGGAACAGCACATAGGCCGGCTGGCGGCCGTGGTACAGCACATCGCCGTAGGCCATCTTCACCGCATGGGCGACACTGCGGTCGCGCACCGAGCGGCCGTTGACGTACAGGTACTGCTGGTCGGCACTGGCCCGTGAATAATGCGGCTGCGCGATCCAGCCATGCAGGCGCAGGCCGGCACCGGTGTGGTCCACGCGCACGGCCTGGTTGGCGAAGTCCTCGCCGAGGGTCTCGGCCAGGCGCACATCGGAATACAGGTCACCGGGCTTGTAGCGGCGCGAAGCCTTGCCGTTGTGCGACACGCGCAGTTCGACATCCGGGCGGGCCAGCGCCAGCGAGCGCAGCCATTCTTCGATGTGGCCCATTTCCGTGCGCTCGGCGCGCAGGAACTTGCGGCGCGCCGGCACGTTGTAGAACAACTCGCGCACTTCCACGGTAGTGCCCGGCGCATGTGCGCGCGGCGTCACTTCGCCGATCTTGCCGCCTTCGATCTGCAGCGCCGAGCCGTGCTCGTCGTGCGCGCGGCGCGAGGCCAGGGTGAAGCGGCTTACCGAGGCGATGGACGGCAGCGCTTCGCCGCGGAAGCCAAGGGTGGCCACCGATTCGAGGTCGTCGAGATCGGCGATCTTGCTGGTGGCATGCCGCGAGACTGCCAGCGGCAGCTGCTCGGGCGCGATGCCACTGCCGTTGTCGCGGATGCGGATGAGCCGCACACCGCCCTCTTCCAGATCGATGTCCACACGGCTGGCGCCGGCATCGATGGCGTTCTCGACCAGTTCCTTGACCACCGATGCAGGACGTTCGACCACTTCGCCGGCGGCGATCTGGTTGATCAGGATTTCCGGCAACGGCCGGATCGGGCGCGGATGGGGAGCAGACGTCATGCAGGGATGATAACGGAGCCGCGGGCCTCGGCGGCCATCCCGCGCTGCGCGCGGTAGAGTCGACCGTTGGTCGACTGCGCGGTTGCCGAAAACATGAACCGCGCGCAAGGCACGCAGTCGACCAACGGTCGACTCTACTTGCTGCCGCCGGCCATGGTGGCGGCAGCGTCGATCTCGGCCTGGGCGCGGGCTGCGTACAGCGTACCCGGCGGCGGCTGCCGGCTGAAGAAGGTATGCACGCCGTCGAGCACCGCACCGGCGACCTTGCGCTGGTAGGCCGGGTCGGTCAGGCGGCGTTCTTCGTCCGGGTTGGAGATGAAGGCGGTTTCCACCAGCATGGCCGGCATGTCTGAGGTGCGCAGGACCGCGAAGTTGGCGCGCTCGAGGTTCGGCTTGTGGTTGTTGCCGATCCGCTTCAGGCCGCCCAGCACGTGGCCGGCCGCGTCTTCGGACGCCTTCATGTAACCGCTCTGGGCCAGGTCCAGCAGCACGTTGGCCAAGGTGCCCTCGGTCTGCTGCAGGCGCACGCCACCGACCAGGTCGGCCGCGTTTTCCTTGTCGGCCAGCCAGCGCGCGCGTTGCGAGGAGGCGCCCTTGGTGGACAGCACGTACACCGACGAACCGGTGGCCGAACGGTTCTCGGCAGCGTCGGCGTGGATCGAGATGAAGATGTCGGCCTTGTTCGCGCGCGCCTTCTGCGCACGCATCGGCAGCGGGATGAACACGTCGCTGTCGCGGGTCAGGTAGGCCTTCAGGCCCGGCGTCGCGTTGACCTGGCGGGCCAGTTCGCGCGCCACGGCCAGGGTGACGTCCTTCTCGCGCTTGCCGGTCGGGCCGATGGCGCCGGGATCCTGGCCGCCATGGCCCGGATCGATGGCTACCACCAGGTGGCGCATGCCCGGTTGCATGCGGATGCGCGAGGCATCGCTGGGCATGGCCGGTCGCGGCGCTTCGGCGGGTGCCGCGGCAGACGTGGGTGCAGGCGCCGGTGCGGCAGCCACCACGGCACGGGTCGGCTGGCCGGCGAGGATCGCGGCCGGCGAGGACGGCGGCGGCGTGCTGCTGGCACTGATGCCGGCAGCGGCCACCTGGGCCGGGGTGGTGGTCGGGGCCGGCGCCGGCGCGACCGGAGCGGCGGCACTGGCGCTGGCCTGCTGCTGCACCTGGGCCGTCAGCAGCGCGGTGGCGCGCGCAGCATCACCACGCGACTGGGCGTTCTGCGCGGCGGCGGCATCGGCGGCGGACGGGGTGACTGCGGCGGTGGCCGCAGGCGCAGCCGGGCGGGCGGCCGTCGCCGGGCCATCGCCCGGCCACTCGATCACCAGCTTGGATTCATTGCCTTCACGCTGCATCTGCGGGCGGAACGGCGACACAGATGCAGCAAGGTCGAAAACGACACGGAACGTACCCGGCACCGGCTGTCCGGTGCGGACGGCAGTTACCACGCCCTGCGCGGCCGGCATCTTCAGGTTGTGCACGGCGCTGGAATCGGGGAAGTCGATCACCAGCCGGTTCGGCGAGGACAGCGACAGGGTCTTGTAGCCGCCGCTGCCCACGAGGGAGATCTCGGCGCGGGTACCGGTCGCGCCGGTATTCAGCTGGACCTGGCGGACCTCACCGGCCCACGCGCAGACGCTCGCCAGACCTAGTCCGACGGCGGCACAGATGGCGATGAGACGGTTCCCCAGGCGCATGGTCAGGATTCAATCACCGCGCTGAACGGAATGCAACACCTTTTTCCTTAATAATCCGTAACCTGCCGATGTTTGTTCTCGTCAGCCGACAGAAATGGCCTGCAAGTCGCCCCCATCGGAAGTCGACCCAGCCATTCACGTCCCACGTCGCTGGCTCCAGTGAGACGGACGCGCCGCCCCTGCGCTTCGATTTCCAACGCCACCACCAGATCGGTGGGCGGCAGCGCACCGGCGCCACGTTCGGGCCACTCAACCAGCCACAGCACGGCACTGCCCTCGTCCAGGCCCAGGAAATCCAGCTCCCCGGCCTGGCCGATGCGGTAAAGGTCCAGGTGCCAGGCTTCGCCGCCACTGGACAGCGGATAGCGCTCGACCAGGGTGTAGGTAGGGCTGCGGATCGCCCCCTGCACGCCGAGCGCGCGCAGCAGCGCACGCGCGGTGGTGGATTTGCCGGCGCCGAGGTCACCGCGCAGCTCGACCAGCGCCTGCGGGGGCCGGGTGGCGGCCAGCCACTGGCCCAGCCGTTCGGTGGCTTCGCTGTCGGCCAGGAAGAATTCAGTCATTGCAGGGGTTCCGGGTTGGCCAGCCGCCGCAGGGGCACCAGCAGATCAGTAGGAAGCAGTCCACGCGCGCCATCCAGGGCAGCAACATCGCCGGCCAGCGCATGCAGCAGGGCGCCACACGCGGCGGCATCGAAAGCAGCCAGGCCCTGCGCGCGCAGGCTGGCGATGATGCCGGTCAGCAGATCACCCATGCCGCCCACGGCCATGCCGGGGTTGCCGGCGGCAATCAGGCGCGGGGTGCGGCCGGGGGCCGCGACGATGCTGCCAGCGCCCTTCAGCACCACCACGGCGTGGTAGCGCTCGGCCAGCGCCTGGGCGCAGCGGTAGCGATCGGCCTGGATGTCGGCCGTGGTGCATGCCAGCAGGCGCGCGGCCTCACCCGGGTGCGGGGTCAGGATGGCATCGGGCAGCGCGCGTGAGTCGCGGGCCAGCAGGGTCAGCGCATCGGCATCGAGCACCAGCGGCTTGCCACAGGCCAGCACGCGCGCAAACAGGGCACGCGCCCAGTCGTCCTGGCCCAGGCCAGGGCCTATCGCCACGACCTTGGCCTTTTCAAGCAGCGCGGGCAGCGCTTCGCCGTCTTCCAGCGCATGCACCATGGCCTCGGGCAGGCGCGCCAGCAGCGGGCCGACATGGTCGCCGCGGGTGCCGATGCTGAGCAGTCCGGCACCGACGCGCAGGCCCGCCTCGGCAGCCAGGGCGATGGCGCCACCGCTGCCGTGGTTGCCGCCCACGCACAGCACATGGCCGGATTCGCCTTTGTGGGTATTGGCGCGGCGCGGCTTCAGCAATGCCGGCAAGCGCGCACCGGTCCAGTGTTCGGCCGCCGCCGAAACGCCCTGCCACGCCGTCTTGGGCAGCTGGAGCGCGGCCAGCGCGGGTTCGCCTGCGTGCTCCAGCGCGTCGCCGGTGTACAGCCCGCGGTGCGCCACGATGAACTGCAGGGTCAGCGTTGCGCGCACCGCGACGCCCGGCACCGTGCCACGGTCGGCGTCGACGCCGCTGGGCACATCCAGTGCAAATACCGGTGCGTCCTGTGCGTTCAGTGCTTCGATCACGGCCTGTGCTGTGCCTTCCGGCGCCCGGTCGAAACCCAGCCCGAACAGACCATCCACCCAGATATCGGCCGCGGGCAGCGTTCCGTCGAATTCCGCCAGCGTTCCCCCGACGGACCTGAAATCCGATGTTGCCCGTTGCGCCAACGCAGTGGCTGGCGGTTTGCCCGGCAGGGTCAGTGCCGTTACCCGACGCCCGGCCAGCAACGCATGCCGCGCCAGCACCAGGCCGTCGCCGCCGTTGTTGCCGCTACCCACCACCACGCCCACGTTCAGCGCCTGCGGCCAGTGCCGCAGCAGGCGTTGCCAGGCAGCCAGCCCGGCCTGGGCCATCAGCTCCCAGCCACCATCGCCCGCCAGCGCCGAAGCCTGGGCATCCAGCGCACGCGCAGCAGCAGAATCAAACAGATCGGCAAGGTTGGCCATGCAGAGATTTTATACTGGTGCGCATGTTCCCCGCCCCTGCCCCCCTCGATCCGGCCCTGGCCGTGCAGCGCATCCGCGAGCTCGCCCGTGCGCACGGCTTCCAGCGCTGCGGCATCGCCGGCATCGAGCTGGGCGAGGATGAGGCGCACCTGGCCGACTGGCTGGGCAAGGGCCTGTACGGGACGATGGACTGGATGGCCCGCCACGGCACCCTGCGCGCGCGCCCGGCAGAACTGCTGCCGGGTACGGTCAGGGTGATTTCGGTGGGCATGGATTACAGCCACAAGGACGACACCGAAGCCTGGGCGACCCTGGCCGATCCCGGCCGCGCCTATGTGGCGCGCTACGCGCTGGGCCGCGATTACCACAAGCTGATGCGCAACCGGCTGCAGAAGCTGGCCACGCAGATCAACGATGAGGTCGCGCCGCTCGGCTACCGCGTCTTCGTCGATTCGGCGCCGGTGCTGGAACGCGCGCTGGCGCGCAACGCCGGGCTCGGCTGGATAGGCAAGCACACCTGCCTGATCGACCGCCACGGTGGGTCTTGGTTCTTCATCGGTGAGATCTACATCGACATCCCGCTGCCGATCGACGCGGCGGCCACCGCGCACTGCGGCACCTGCACGCGCTGCATCGACGTCTGCCCGACCCAGGCCATCATCGCCCCGCAGCGGCTGGACGCGCGGCGCTGCATTTCCTACCTGACCATCGAACACGACGGCGCCATTCCCGAAGACATGCGGCCGCTGATCGGCAACCGCATCTACGGCTGCGACGACTGCCAGCTGGTCTGCCCCTGGAACAAGTTCGCCAAGCGCACCGACGAAGCGGATTTCCGTGCGCGCAACAATCTCGACACCGCGCGACTGGACCAGCTGTTTGCCTGGGATGAAGCCGAATTCCTGCGCCGCACCGAAGGCAGCCCGATCCGCCGCAGCGGCCACGAGCGCTGGCTGCGCAACATCGCCGTAGCGCTGGGCAACGCACCGGCCTCGACCGACGCACTGGCCGCCCTGCAGACCCGCGTCAACGATCCCTCACCCGTGGTGCGCGAGCACGTGCAGTGGGCGCTGGCCCAGCACGGCGCGCGCTGACGTGCGATCCTGAGCGCCCTGCTCCGCCCGTCACCGCCGTACCCATGCAGCCACGCAACAACGACGTCCTCACCCCCAGCCAGCTCAACACCCTTGCCCGCGACCTGCTGGAAGGCAGCTTCCCGGCGATCTGGGTCGAAGCCGAGCTGGGCAGCGTCGCCCGCCCCGCGTCCGGGCACCTGTATTTCACTCTGAAGGATGCGCGCGCGCAGCTGCGCGCAGCGATGTTCCGGATGAAGGCGCAGTACCTGAAGTTCGTGCCGCGCGAAGGCATGCGCGTGCTGGTGCGCGGCAAGGTGACGCTGTACGACGCGCGTGGCGAGTACCAGATGGTGCTGGACCACATGGAAGAAGCCGGCGAAGGCGCACTGCGCCGCGCCCTCGAGGAACTGAAGGCACGCCTGGAAGCCGAGGGTCTGTTCGACCCGGCGCGCAAGCGGCCGATGCCGGCGCACGTGCAGCGCCTGGCCGTGATCACCTCGCCCACCGGCGCCGCCGTGCGCGACGTCCTGAGCGTGCTGGCCCGCCGTTTTCCGCTGCTGGAAGTGGACCTGCTGCCGACCCTCGTCCAGGGCAGCACGGCCGCCGCGCAGATCACCCGCCTGCTGCAGGCCGCCGATGCCAGCGGCCGCTACGACGTGATCCTGCTGACCCGCGGTGGTGGTTCGCTGGAAGACCTGTGGGCGTTCAATGACGAGGCGCTGGCCCGGGCGATCGCCGCCAGCGGCACGCCGGTGGTATCGGCGGTGGGCCACGAAACCGACTTCAGCCTGAGCGACTTCGCCGCCGACCTGCGCGCGCCGACGCCATCAGTGGCAGCCGAACTGCTGGTGCCCGACCAGCGCGAACTGACCCTGCGCCTGCGCCGCACGGCCGCGCGCATGGTGCAGCTGCAGCGGCACACGATGCAGCAGGCGATGCAGCGCGCCGATCGCGCCCTGCTGCGGCTGAACGCGCAGAGCCCGCAGGCGCGCCTGGACCTGCTGCGTCGTCGCCAGCTCGACCTGGGCCGGCGCCTGCATGCGGCCTTCAACCAGCAGCAGGAGCGCCGTGCGGCGCGCCTGCGCCATGCAGCAGCGGTGCTGCGCGGTCACCATCCGCAACGCCAGCTGGACGAAATGCAGCGACGCCTGGCTGCCCTGCGCGGCCGCCCGCAGGCGGCACTGCAGCGCCTGCTGCAACGTGATGCCTTGCGCCTGCGCGGGCTGGCGCGCTCGCTGGAAGCGGTAAGCCCGCTGGCGACAGTGGCACGTGGTTACAGCATCCTGACCCGCAGTGACGACGGCACGCTGGTGCGTGAGGTTGGGCAGGTACAGGCCGGCGATGCGCTGCAGGCACGCGTCGGCGACGGCGTGATCGACGTGCTGGTCAAGTAAGGGGTGTGTTTGCAGGGCTTGCAGCCCTGCACCTGCAGGGGCAAGAGCAACAGCAACAGCAACAGCGGGCATTCCGTGGGATGACGGGGCGGTGTGGGTGGTCAGGACACGCCGTAAACCCATCCATGGGGGCTCGATGGCGCCATCCATGGCGCCAACGGTCCTGCCCACCCACACCGCCCCACCTCTGACAGTTTCACGCAGCTGTTGGTATCGGCAACTGTTGGAACGCGCGGCTTTTGGTAGGTGCCGACCGTTGGTCGGCACATCTGTCAGATATCGAATGAATTCATCCGTGCCGACCAACGGTCGGCACCTACCATCAGCAGCAGGATCCAACAGCTCGCGGGAAGCTGTCGAAGGCGGGG
>DEZI01000005.1:0-70947 GCA_002364755.1 Stenotrophomonas maltophilia | reverse complement strand
CCCACCCCGCCATCCCACGGAGTGCCGGCTTTTGACGGTGCCCTGGCTCGAAGCAGGTGCAGGGCTGCAAGCCCTGCAAAACAAACACCACCCTACTTCGCCTGCTCGCAGAACTTCTGCCGGTACTGCAGCGCCTTCGGCATCAGCGCCTGCAGGTTCTGGATCCGAGTACCAGGATTGGGATGCGTCGAGGAAAACTCCGGCGGCGACTGTCCGCCACTCGCCTGCCCCATCCGCTCCCACAACGGCACCGCCTCGCGCGGGTCGAAACATGCCGCTGCCGCCAGCATCAGCCCCACCTCATCGGCCTGGGTCTCGTGGCTGCGCGCATACGGCAGCAGATAACCGTAGCCCATCGCCGACATCATCATCTGTTGCTGCTGCGCATCCATGCCGCTCGCCGCGCCTGCCACCTGGCCGATCTGGGTCAGCTTCTGCTGCGCCATCCGCTGCGCACCATGGCGCAGCAATGCATGGGCAATTTCATGGCCCATGACCACCGCCATCGCATCGGTCGTGCGCGCCACCGGCACCAGGCCGGTGTACACCGCCATCTTGCCGCCCGGCAGGCAGAAGGCGTTGGCCTGGTCGGACTGGATGACGTTGACCTCCCAGTCGAAATCACGCGAGAAGTGTCCGGGCTGCAGCCCATGTTCCTGCGCCAGCGCGGTCTCCACCACGTCCACCTTGGCGATAAGGCGCTGGGCGATGGCGCGGATGTCGCGGGACATCGGCGCGTCGGCGGGCAGCGGCGGTTCTTCGGCAAGGATCTGCTGGTAGGCCTGCAGGCCCAGCGCTTTTTCCTGGCTGGCATCCAGGGTGCTGTCGATCAGCACCTTCTCACCGGTATAAGGGTCTATAGCGCGATTGGAAAAGAAGTAGAACGCTGCATAGCCGGCCGCCAGCAGCAGTACCCACCAGCGGATGTTGCCGAAGAGGCCACGGCGGCCAGGCTGCGGAGAGCGTGAGGGGGAATCGTTGCGCATCATCAGGCCTTCAGGCGGATCCCGCGGAACAGCGGGGACGGCGCCATCTTAGGGCTCAAAGGTGAAGCTGGCGTCTGATCAGATACCGCGTACCAGGCGGAAGCCGATACGCGCGCTGGTGGTGTCCGAATCCTGCGACTGGCGCCAGGCCGCACGGGTCTGTTCCGGGGCATTGGCCCAGTTGCCGCCGCGGATTACCCGCGAACGGCAGCCCGGGTTGAACCATGCCGCACCATCGGACGGCGCGCGCCGGTAGCTGGCGTGCCAGCAGTCGGCCACCCATTCGCTGAGGTTGCCAGACAGGTCATGCAGGCCGAAGGCATTGGCCTGGAAGGTCGCCACCGGTGCCGGCCCCCACCAGCCATCGCCATAGCCGACGAAGGCGTTCTGCCAGTGCCGGCCCGACGGCGAGACGTCGCGGCTGCCGGTGTAGTTGCCGTTGCCCTCCGGTGGCAGGCCGGCATCGCCCCAGGGGTAGCGGCCGCTGTTGCCACCGCGCATCGCGTATTCGAACTCGGCTTCGCTGGGCAGGCGGTAGGAGCGCCCGGTCTGCTCGGACAGCCAGGTGGCGTAGTTCTCGGCATCGCGCACGCTGACGTGCATCACCGGCGAATTGCCCATCGCCCGGCCGCCGTCGTAATCCGAGCGCCAGTCCACGCCGCTGCGGCGGATGAAGTTGCCGCTGCGCTCGTCATAGACCACCGAGTGGCCACGACGCGTCGCGCGCGGACGGGCGTTGGTCGCCTTCACGTAGCGCGCGAAGTCACTCACGGTGACCTCGGTGATGGCCATCGCAAAGCCGCGCTCGAAGCGCACGTAGTGCGAAGGCCGCTCGGCGTCGCTGGCGCCGGGCTCGGTATCGCCGGCGCCCATCTGGAAGCCGCCATGCGGCACCACGATCATCTGCGGGCCGCGGCCGCCGTCACGCAGCGCATCGCTGAACACCTGGCCCGGACGGAAACTGCCGTAGTGGGTGGCCAGGTCGATACGCTCGCGCAGCTGTGCCACCACCGGGTCGCCCGGCAGGGCGATGCGCAGGGCTTCGGCCAGCTTCTCGCGCGCCGGCTTCAGGCCCTGCGGGGTGGTCAGGTCGCGCAGGCCACCGTCGCGCAGCTGCACCAGGGCGGCAGCACGGATCTGTTCGATGCGCTCGAAGGCATCGGCAATCGTCGGCGAGGAATCGCGCACTTTGCTGGCCTCGGCCAGCCAGGCACCGGCACTGGCGAAGTCGCGTGCACGTGCGGCGTCCTCGGCACGGCGGATCAGCCCGCTCTCGGCCGCGGCCAGGCCCTGCCGCGCACGCCGGTTGTCCTCGTCCAGGGCCAGCGCTTCACGGAAATTGGGAATCGCACCGTCGCCGTCTTCGCCGATGCGATCGGCACGCAGGTCCTCCTCACCGGCACGGTTGTACGCCACCACGCGCTGCGCGGTCTCCACCCGGCCCTGCAGCGCGCGCACTTTCTCGTCCTTCGGGGCGAGGGTCAGCAGCACCAGCGCCTGGCGGCTGGCCTCGGCCAATGCTTCGCGCTGCTTCAGCGGCCGCGCCAGCAGCGCATCGGCCTGCTGCAGCAGATGCTGCCGGGCACGCTGCAGGCCGGCACGGGCCTGACGATCGTCCGGATCAACCTCCTGCACGGCCAGCCACAATGGAATGGCCGCCTCGGCATCCTCATACAGGTGGTCGCGGGCGAACGCCTGCTCGGCCGCACGCCGCAGCTGCGCCTGGCTGCGCTGCTGCCGGTCTACCCGCGGCGGCGTCCACTGCTGGATGTCCTCGGCCGGATCGTCATCGGCGATGGTCACCGTGCCCTGCCCCGGCGCCGGTGCCGGCTGCTCCCGGGCCGGGCGCTTTTCACCGGCCCCTTCGGCGGGCACCGGAGGCGGCGGCGTGCAGCCGGCCAGGGCCACGGCCAGGGCGGTGCACAGCGCGGACGACAGCGGAAAACGCAAGCGGGAGCTCCTTCAACACGGACGCGGACCGACGTTAGGCTATTCTCCCCTGCCTGAGCAAACCCGAGTAGTAGGCCCTGACCCGTGGCAACCTGGATCACCACCCCCGCCGAGCTGGACACTTACCGCCAGCAGCGTCCGAGCCGTATCGGCCTGGACACCGAATTCATCCGTGAACGCACCTTCTGGCCGCAGCTTGCGCTGGTGCAGATGGCCGTCGGCGATGACATCCTGCTGATCGACCCGCTGATTCCCGGCATGCCCGAAGCGCTGGCGCCGTGGTTGGCCGACGAATCCATCACCAAGGTGATGCACAGCGCCAGCGAAGACCTGGTGGCCTTCAAGTGGACCTGCGGGGTGATGCCGCGGCCGCTGTTCGACACCCAGATCGGCGCGGCGCTGGCCGGCATCGGTGCCGGCATGGGCTACCAGAAGCTGGTGCAGGAAATCACCGGTGTTGCCTTGGCCAAGGGTGAGACCCGCTCGGACTGGATGCGCCGGCCGCTGTCCGACTCCCAGCTGCAATACGCCGCCGACGATGTCGAGCACCTGTTCGCGCTGCATGATGCGATCGACGGCAAGCTGCAGGCACTGGGTCGCCAGCAGTGGCTGCACGACGATGCCGAGCGCCTGCTGGCCAGTGTCGCCAATGATGAAGAGCGCTGGCCGCACCTGGGCATGCGTGCGGCGCAGTTCCTTGATGCACCGGCCCAGCACCGCCTGCTGCGCCTGCTGCGCTGGCGTGACGTGCAGGCCCGCAGCAGCGACCGCCCGCGCAGCTGGATCCTGGACAACGAACTGGCCGCCACCCTGGCGCGCACGCCCCCGGCCGATGCAGCCGCGCTGGGCAAGCTGTTCGAGCAGTTCCCAAAGGCACCTCGCAAGCTGGCCGGCGCGGTGTGGCATGCACTGTCCACGCCGCTGGACGACGAAGCCGATGCGCCGCTGGCCATGCAGGCCACCGACACCAACAAGCAGCTGGTGAAGAAACTGCAGGATGCGGTGGCCGAGCGCAGCCGCGAACTGGGCCTGGCCGACGGCGTGCTGGCCTCGCGCAAGCATCTGGAAAGCTACCTGGAGCGCCGCCAGTGGCCGGCCGCCCTCGCCGGCTGGCGCCAGCAGGAACTGGAACCACGGCTTCAGGCCTTGCTGCCGGCACGTTGATGGCGCAGCACAGCCCGGCCGGGTCCGGCCGGGTAGAGTCGACCGTCGGTCGACTACCGCGCGCAGCGCGGGTGTTCTGCCGCACCGTTCAGAGCAGTCGACTGACAGTCGACTCTACCGGGCTCCGTCATCCGCGGCGCAGCCCGGCCGGGTAGAGTCGACCGTTGGTCGACTATCGCGCGCAGCGCGGGTGTTCTGCTGCACCGTTCAGAGCAGTCGACTGACAGTCGACTCTACCGGGCCTCAGACGTAACCGCGTTCCTTCAACCGGGCCCAGCGCTCCGGCCCGATCGCCCGGCGCATCCCGGGCAGCGGATCGATGCTGCCCGTGTTGTCGGCCACGGCCACCACGAAATCATCGGTGGTATCGAGCAGCGCACGGCGCTCGGGCGTGTCCAGCCAGGCCGCGACGTTCTTCAGCACACGCTTGGCCGACACGTCGCTGCGGCGCAGCTCCATGTACTGCGAATGGCGCTTGCAGGCCTCGACCAGCGCCTCGCCACGGAACCAGCATTCGTCCGCATCGCCCTGCCCGCCGCGCATCTCATCCGGCGCCCACAGGTAGTACGCCACATCCTCGCCACGGGCCAGCACCGCTTCGCGGTAGGACTGCCGGCCCCACACCAGGAACGGTGGCCAGGCCGCGGTGAAGTCGCTTTCGGTGAAGCACACAAGCAGGCAGTACAGCGGCTCATCGCGCGGTATGCGGGGCAGCTGCGCGGTGATCGCCTCGACCAGCCGCCGCTCGACCTCGGCGGTGACCGTCGCCAGCGTCTCGCCCGGGCGTGGCCGCTGGTACTGCAGGCGGCGCTGGCCGGTGGCGCGGCCATTCCTGTCCAGGTACTCCAGCACGATGCGGTCGAGCTGGCCGGCATCGTCATAGCTGTACACATCCTGGCACCACCACGTGCGCCCCGCCGTGCTCCAGTTGCACATCACTTCACGCAGCAGGCGGTCGCCTTCCCAATGGTAGGTGCGGTCGATGCCGCGCCCCTCGTCCACCAGGTCCAGTGCCTGCAGTCGTCCCTCTTCCTCGCGGAACTCCCAGGCAGCGTTGATCCGGCCACCGTCATGGAAGCTGAGGTACCGGCGACAACCTGGCGCATGCAGCCACACGCCGATGCGGCCAGACGGGCTGCGCTCGAACACGATGCGCCCTGCCTCATCCAGGCCGTGCTGCACGTGCTTGCGCGCATCCACCTTCGCTTCGGCTACCCAGCGCGGCGGCGGCGTGCCGCTGGATTCGCGCGGGAACGGCGTGATGTACCCCATCGATGCGGTCGCCCAGCGCCAGCTGACCACCTGCGCTTCGCAGCGCGCCTGCAGCGCGAGGGCGGCGGCGGGTTGGGCGTGGGCCTGATACAGCGCCTTGAGCATGGTTGAGATCCATTCAACACGGCGCGCGACCATAGCATGTGCGTCCGCGCCGTCGTGGCACGCAGGTCGCGGAAACGACAACGCCCCGCGGGTGCGGGGCGCTGCCGGTTCTGCATCGAACCGGTGCTTACCAGTTCATGTTCAGCGAGACACCCACGGTGCGCGGCTCGTTGTAGACCGCGGCCATGTAGTTCTCGATCACGCCCTTGAGGTTCTTCTCGTTGGTGATGTTGCGCGCGAACAGCGCCACTTCGTAGGCACCGAAGTTGCCTGAGTAACCCAGCTTCAGGCCGCCTTCGAAATCACCCTTAGAGTTGAACTCCTTGCTGTCGTACAGGACGAAGCTGGTGTAACCCTGCTTGTTCCAGTCGGTGGACACGAACATGGTGCCGGCATCGCTGACCGGGAAGTCATAACGCGCAGCGAAGTTCACGTTGTACTTCGGCGCGTTCGGTAGCGGGTTACCGTCGATCTGGGCGAAGGTGTTCGCACCGACCTTGATGGTCGGGTCGTTCACGGTGCACACCACCGCGCCGTTCAGTGCGCAGACCTGTGCGTACACGCGCTTGTCCTGGATCTCGCTGTGCAGCAGGCTCAGGCCGGCGCTCAGGGTCAGGTTCGGGATCGGGCGCAGTTCCATGTCGGCTTCAAAGCCGTAGGCCTTGGCCTTGTCGGCGTTGAACAGCACGCCGTTGCCGTCCGAATCGTTGCCGTTGAGCTGGATGTCGCTGACGGTGTAGGTGAACGCGGTGGCGTTGAGGCGCAGGCGGTTGTCCCACAGGCTGCTCTTCACGCCCGCTTCCCACGACAGGATCGTTTCCGAATCGGCAGTGGTGAAATCAGCGTTGAACACGGCCGAACGGCCCTGGATGGTCGGGCCACGGAAGCCGCGTGCCACCTTCGCGTAGACGCTCACGTTCGGGTTGAACTGGTACATCGCGCTCAGGTCCCAGCTCGGGGTGGTATCGGACATCTTCACGTCCGTACGGCCCTTGTAGGTGACTGCGCCGGCAGCGGTGTCCGCGGTCTTCAGCAGACGGGTGTGCTTCTCGTCCCTGGTCTGGCGCAGGCCGGCGGTGATGCTGAACTTGTCGGTGAAGGCGTAGCTGATCTGGCCGAAACCGGCCCACGAGGTGTTCTTGTTGCGCAGGCGCACCCAGTTGTTCGGGTTGCGGGCCGCGCCCTGCAGGAACCACGCACGCTGGTAGAAGTCGGTGGTGTCGCTGCCGTTGAAGTAGAACGCGCCGGCCTGCCACTGCAGGGCGTTGTCATCATGGCTGGCCAGGCGGAATTCCTGGGTCCACTGGTCCAGGTCGCGGATCTGGCCCATCGACTGGCCGTAGCCGTTCGGCACGCCATTGACCGGGAAGTTCACCGCGGCGCCGCCGTCGGTGTCGCCACGGCTGTAGCCGGAGGTGGTTTCGTAGGCGGTGATCGAGGTGAAGTCGACCGCGCCGAAGTCATAACGCGCCTTCACCGAGCCGCCGTAGGTCTTGTAGGCCTGCGGGTTGTTGTCGGCTTCGTCGTAGGCGACCTTGTCGCGCGGCACGTCGGTCTGGTTCGAGCCCTTGGTGAGCGCGTTGCGCAGGAACAGGGTCGAGGTGCCTTCGTAGTCACGGGCGTGGGCCGAGGCCAGGATCGAGAACTGGTCGCTCGGGGTCAGCAGCAGCTGCGCGCGCACGTTGCGGTCGTCGAAGCCGCCCATGGCGTTCTTCTTCGGGCTGACCGTGCCATCGGCGCTGGGGCCGGTGTAGGTGTTGTCGACGTAGTCGTCGCGGTGCTGGTACAGGGCCGACACGCGGAACGCGGCGACATCGTTGATCGGGCCGCCGAAGCCGCCATCGATCGACACGCTGTTGTAGCTGGCGTAGCTGGCGCTGACGCGGCCGCTGTAGTCTTCGCTCGGCTTGATGGTGTCGAACTTGACGATGCCGGCGGTGGTGTTGCGACCGAACAGCGAGCCCTGCGGGCCGCGCAGCACTTCCACCTGGTCCACGTCATAGACCGGGTTGGACTTCAGCACCACGTGCTCCAGCACCACGTCGTCCTGGATGATCGACACCGGCTGCGAGGCACCCAGGTAGAAGTCGATGTTGCCCAGGCCGCGGATGTAGAAGCGCGGGAAGATGCGGCCGGTGGTGGTTTCCGCATACAGGCTCGGCACGCGGCCGGACAGCGCCAGCAGGGTGTCATCGCCGCCGGCGGTGAAATCGCGCATGCGCTCGCCCTGCACCACGCCCACCGACACCGGCACTTCCTGCAGATTCTGTTCGCGGTGCTCGGCGGTCACGGTGATCGTGTCCAGCGCGGTCGCGCTCGGCGCGGGGTCCTGCGCAGCGGCGCCGAAGCTGGCGGCCAGGGCCAGGCCCGCACAGGCCAGGGCCAGCGGATGGCGACGGAAAGAAACAACGGACGACATGCCCGACGAACGGCGGGAATCGGTTTGGGAAGGCATCGAGAGCTCTGAGGAGGCATCCGTGCGGCCTGCGCGAGCCGGGCGGTAGAAAAGGGAGACGCTGCGCAAGCGTTCATTATCGCCCGAATTGTTACAATTTCGTTGCGCACTCCGTCGCAGTCCGATCGCCGCCCGCTGCGGCAAAGTGTGCCGCATGCCTTATTCCTGCGCGTGCCCTACTCCTGTGGCGGCCCGGTCGATCAGGTCCCCAGCAGCGTGCGTGCACCCGGCTTGCCATCGGCGGCAAGTGTCGTCACCGCATGCAGGTGGTCCAGTCGGATGCGGCGCTCGCCGTCGGGCGCATCCAGCAGCAGGAACTCCTCCTTTTCAGCAGTGCTGGCAGTGGTCCGCGCACGCGCCACGAAGCGGCTGCCATCGCGCAGTTCGACCTGCAGCAGGGCGCGGTGCAGGCAGGCGATTTCCAGCGCATCGTGCAGGTCGCACTCGATCGGGTGGTAGTCGGTCATGGGTCTTCCCTCGGCGGTGAAGGTGCCCAGCCTGCCATGGCTGCCGGGTCGCTGCTTGGCAAGTCCCAGAGGCAGCGCTACACTGGATGCGCCGTGGGGCCATAGCTCAGCTGGGAGAGCGCGTCGTTCGCAATGACGAGGTCAGGAGTTCGATCCTCCTTGGCTCCACCACTATTCAGGAAGGCCCGTAGATCCCTGCGATCTGCGGGCTTTTTCTTTGGGCGCAGGTAGCCGGGAACGTTAGAATGTGGGTACCCGCAGCGCGGAGCGCCACATGCAGAGTGGGGATCCCGTGGACAATGCCCCGGTACCCGATCCAGGTTTGGTCCCGCTTTCAAGCCTCATTCCCGGCTGGAAGGGCCAGTACATTCCCAGCCTTGTCGCTGACGTCGCCCATGGGCTTGGCCTTGAACAGGCGCGATTGCAGGGAAGCCAGCTGCTGGTCGTCCTGCGTCTTCGCGAGCTGTCTTACGACGGCATCTGCGAGAAGGTCAGGATCGTATCCGGGCATCAGGAACTGGAGGATGCAGCGCGCGTGGCGAAGGACGCTGCCATCCATTGGCTTGCGCAGCGCAGGAGCGAGGTGCGCCCTTACGGTCGCTGGCGCCCGATGCAACATCAGCAACCATGGCCGTCAGCAGCGCCGCTGTGGGAAGGCTCCCCCCTCCCTTCCTACCTGGTAGGCCTGTGGGACGGCACGGGGTACTGTGCGGTCGAAGCCGCTGCCGCCATCATGCCAACCGCACCTGCCGATCCCATCAATACTGCGCTGATCCAGCAGATAGACATGCGCGAACTGACGGACTGGTTCGCCGACGTGGCCCGCGCCGCGCAGACGCCGCCCTCCGCATGACCCCGGCCAACGGAACCGCGACCTGCCCATCTTTCTCAAGCCGGTTCCTGGCTCCCATCCTTGCGCTGCGGCCGGCGCGAATGCGCGTCATGCACCTGCTGGTCCTGCTGGCCGGGGCGCTGCTTCGCCACCTCGTCCTGACGGCGGTCCTGGCGGCTTTCCTCGGCGCCTTCGCGGGCCTGCTGCTGATTGGGGGTCTGCTTGTCGTTCATGGCGGCGCTCCGGCCGGCAACAGGCCGACCCGTTCACAGCACACTAGACGCAGGCCGGTGATGCGCCGGTCAGGCTGCCGCGAGCAGCACGTGCAGGAAAAGCGTGCGGCTCAGGCCTGCACGCCCTCGCGCACCGCGAACGGATGTCCGCAGGCACTGCATTCGGAATGACCAAAGGCCAGTTCCAGCAACTGCTCGGCGCGGGTATCGCCATCGCCGCGCACCTGCTGCATCAGCCACTGCTCGGCCACGCCGACCGGTTCACCGGGCAGCAGCGCAGACGTCGCCGACGGGGCACCGGACACCGGCTCCTCATGGCAGACATACGGCGCTTCAACATCCAGCGTGCAGTACAGATCGGCCGAACAGGCCACGCACTCACCCACGATCTCGCCCTCGGCAAGCCAGTCCAGATGCCGGGACCACGCTTTTTCACCGCTCAGCCCCAGCCAGGCCTGGCGCAGCCGGCCACGCTCGCCATGCCCATCCTCGGACAGCGGGACAGCCTCACGGCCCTTGCCGCGCAGGCGTTTCTGCACCTTGCTGCGCAGCGCCTGGATGACATCGCCGTGCGGCACCAGCCCGGGATCGCCCACGTCCGAGCCGGCAACGATGGCGCCGGCCAGCAACAGCGCATCATCGCCGTCGCTGCGCCCGGTCTGCCGTGCGATCGACAGCAGCACCGGCAGCGCGGCGTGGCTGGCCGGGTAGACCGTGCCCTGGTGGCACAGATGCGACCAGATGTCGTTCCAGTCCTGCTGGTGCTGCGGGTCCAGCAGCGCGGCCAGCAATGCCCCCGCTTCAGAGGCGTCGCCATAGGCACACTGCAGCGCGGCCCAATCGATGGCATGAACGTCGGCGGTCCTTGGCATGTCCTTCCCTGGTCGATGCGGTAGGCGCCCAGCATGACCCAGCGGTGGGCCGATTGGACAGCGCGCTTGTGACTGCAACCCGCGCGCGGCCACAATCGGCACATCCACCGACGCACAAGGAAGCGCCATGAATCGCCTCACCCTGCTGGCCGCACTGCTGGTCCCTCTGCTGCTGACGACCGGCTGTGCCCACCGCCTGGCCGCCGCGCCGCCGCCGGTGCCCGGCCACATCGGCAACTACGAAGCCGTGCGTGCCGCGCAGGACGATCCGGCGCGCGGCATTTCCGGCATCTTCCCCGTGACCGTGCGGGCCATCGGCAGCGAGGAAGGCCGCATCTACCTCAACAGTGAACGCGACTACCGGCATCCGCTGAACATCACCGTCAAGCTGGACGCCGGCCTGCGCCCGGAACTGGAAAAGGCATTCGGCCTGAAACTGGAGAACCTGCAGAACCGCCGCCTGCTGGTGCGTGGCACCGCGCGCCGGGTCCGCATCGACTTCATCAACGCCACCGGCCACCCCAGCGGCAAGTACTACTACCAGACGCAGATCAGCGTCAGCGATCCACGCCAGGTGCGTTTCGCCCCGTGAGTCGCATTGGCCTGGGCGACCTGCACCATGGCCCCGGCTGTACCGGTAGCGCCGGGCCATGCCCGGCGAAATCCCAATGGCGCCGCGCTGCGCGCTCGCGGGGCGTGGCCCCGCGTTACCCGCTGCGGCTGCCTGCAGAGCACCGAGGATCAAGCGCTTGCCCGCGCGTAGACGGCAATGTGAAGGTTTTTTGCCAAAACGCTTGCCGAACGCGTTCGACCTCCGTAACATGCGCGTCCTCGGCAGCGACCTCGCTGCAACGAAACAAGTGGCCGAGTAGCTCAGTTGGTAGAGCAGGGGATTGAAAATCCCCGTGTCGGCGGTTCGATTCCGTCCTCGGCCACCACTTTCGAAAGCCTGCAGAAATGCAGGTCTTTTTTTTACGGCCACTGCGTCCGCGCGGTTGGCCTGCCAAACTGGCCGAGTAGCTCAGTTGGTAGAGCAGGGGATTGAAAATCCCCGTGTCGGCGGTTCGATTCCGTCCTCGGCCACCAGTTTGAAGACCTGCAGAAATGCAGGTCTTTTTTTTTGCCCACGCGCGGCATTCACACCCCACCACCGCCACTCGCCTACGCTCGAAGCTCTCGCCCTGAGCCTGCCCATGCCGATGCGCCTGCGCCCTGCCCTGTTGACCTGCCTGCTGCTGGCCGCCACACCCGCTTCCGCCGCCGAACCGGTGCGCGCGGTGGAGGCCCTGGACATTGACCGCTATGCTGGCCAATGGCACGAAATCGCGCATCTGCCGGTGTCGTTCCAGAAGCAGTGCGTGGGCGAGATCACCGCCAACTACGGGCTGCGCCGCGATGGCCGCATCAGCGTCACCAATGCCTGCCGCAACCGCGAGGGCGAACGGGTGGTTGCCGATGGCGTGGCACGCCCGGTGGAAGGCCAGCCCGGCCAGCTGCAGGTGCGCTTCGCCCCGGACTGGCTGAGCTGGGTGCCCCTGGTCTGGGCCGACTACTGGGTGATCGCGCTGGACCCTGAGTACCAGTGGGCGGTCGTCGGTGAACCCGACCGCAGGTACCTGTGGATTCTCTCGCGCCTGCCGGAGATGGACCGCGCGCTGTTCGAGCAGCTCAAGGCCAAGGCCGAAGCGATGGGCTACGACCTGGCACCGCTGAAGATGATGGCCCCGCTGCGCGATCCGGCGCCCAAGCTGGCCGACTGAACCCAGCCCCTCCCACCACGCACGGAGCACCTTGGTGGGCGCTTCGCGCGCGACTGCGGGCCGCGCTCCAACGGTTGATGTTCACGCGCTACCCTCTGCGCCGGGTCGCCGCGGGCGATCCATTCCACCATACGCCGTAGTATGCTTATCCCACGCACCCCCTATAAAGGACCTGCGCCCATGCTCCACCGTTTCCGTTTCGCCTTGATCATCCTGTGCACCCTGGCCCTGGCTGCTTGCAGCGATGGCATCGTCAAGCGTGTTTCGGAACCGGCGGCCAGCCTGCAGCAGCTCACCGTGGGCGCCGACGGCAACTGGACCGTGGCCCTACGCCTGCAGAACTACAGCTCAATGCCGATGACCTTTGACGACGTCTCGCTGACCCTGACCGTCGGCGACACCGAAGCGGGCACCCTGCAGGCCAAGCCGGCCATCTCCATCGGCGGCACCTCGGCCGACGTCATCAACCTCAACCTGGTGCCCAGCCCCGGTGCGCGCCTCGTCGTGGCCGACGCCCTGGCCGGCAACCGCACCCTGGCCTATGGCCTGAAGGGCACGGTGGCCGCCACCCCGCAGGAAAAGAAGCAGCGCAGCTTCGACATCAGCGGCCGCAGCACCCTCAACCAGGCCCCGGGCCTGCCTGGCGTGCTGCGCTGAGATTCCCCTTTACGCCGCGGCATCGCCTGCCGCGCCCTTTTGTCCTGATCGAGACGTCACCGATGAGCAGCTACACCGCCCCGCTTTCCGACCTCCGTTTCGCCCTGCACGACGTGCTCAAGGTCGAACCGCTGTTCGCCCGCCTGGGTTTCACCGACGCCACCGCCGACGTGGTCGATGCCGTGCTGGAAGAAGCCGGCCGTTTCAGCGCCAGCGTGCTGGCACCGCTCAACAGCGTGGGCGACGAGATCGGCTGCGTGCTCGACCAGGCCACCGGTGAAGTGACCACCCCGCCCGGCTTCAAACAGGCCTACGACCAGTTCGTCGATGGCGGCTGGACCGGCCTGACCGCCGCACCGGAACTGGGTGGCCAGGGCCTGCCGCACACCCTGGGTGTGCCGCTGAACGAAATGATCAACGCCGCCAACCTGGCCTGGGGCAACTTCCCGCTGCTCTCCCATGGCGCCATCGAAGCACTGAAGCAGCACGGCGAGGCCTGGCAGCACGATGCCTTCCTCAAGCCGCTGATCGAGGGCCGCTGGACCGGCACCATGTGCCTGACCGAACCGCATTGCGGCACCGATCTGGGCCTGCTGAAGACCAAGGCCGAACCGAATGCCGATGGCAGCTACTCGATCACCGGCACCAAGATCTTCATCACCGCCGGCGAACACGACCTGACCGGGAACATCGTGCACCTGGTGCTGGCCAAGCTGCCCGACGCCCCTCCGGGCGCCAAGGGCATCTCGCTGTTCGTCACTCCCAAGTTCAAGGTCGACCGCGATGGCAACGTCGGCGAGCGCAATGCACTGCGCTGCGGCTCGATCGAGCACAAGATGGGCATCAAGGGTTCGGTCACCTGCGTGATGAACTTCGATGGTGCGCAGGGTTATCTGGTCGGCCAGCCGCACAAGGGCCTGCAGGCGATGTTCACCATGATGAACACCGCACGCCTGGGCGTCGGCCTGCAGGGCATCGGCCTGTCCGAGCGCGCCTACCAGAACGCACTGAAGTACAGCCGTGAGCGCCTGCAGTCGCGCGCGCTCAGCGGCGCGAAGTTCCCCGAGAAGGCCGCCGACCCGATCCTGGTGCACCCGGACGTGCGGCGCATGCTGCTGACCATCAAGTCGCTGGTCGAAGGCAGCCGCCTGCTGGCCCTGCACGCCGCCACGCTCATCGATGTGGCGCACAGTGCCGAGGATGCCGCCGAGCGTGAGCGCGCCGACACCCTGGTCAGCTTCCTCACCCCGATCTCCAAGGCCTGCCAGACCGAATGGGGCATCGAGAACACCTATAACGCCCTGCAGTGTTTCGGTGGCCACGGCTACATCCGCGAGCACGGCATGGAGCAGCTGGCCCGCGATGCACGCATCACCACGCTGTATGAAGGCACCACTGGCATCCAGGCGCTGGACCTGATCGGTCGCAAAACTGCCTCCAGCCAGGGCGCCGGGCTGAAGCTGATGCTGGCCGAGATCGAAGCGTTCGCGAAGGAACACGAAGGCAACGAGGCACTGGCCGAGTTCATCGGCCCGCTGCAGGCCAAGGCCGCCGAGTGGGGCAAGCTGACGATGGACGTGCTCAAGCGCGCCGCCGGCAACCCGGACGAACTGGGCGCAGCCAGCTACGACTACCTGTTCTATTCGGGTTACGTGGTGCTGGCTTACTGGTGGGCCCGCAGCGTGGCCGCCGCCGACGCCAGCGCGCACGGCGCCGCCTTCGCCCAGGGCAAGCGCGAAACTGCCCGCTTCTACTTTGCCCGCGTGCTGCCGCGCACCCTCGCCCACGCCGCCGCCATGCAGGCCGGCGCCTTCCCGCTGATGGCCATGGACGACGAGCGCTTCGGCGCATGACCTCAAACCCACCGCCACGCTTGGACAAGAGGTCGGATCCCTTTCCTGCGGAAAGCGATCCGGCCCCGGCCCGGCAGCCTCCGACCCTCCGCCTGGAGAAAAGCCCCCCTTTGTTAAGGGGGGCGCGCCAACGGCGCGGGGGATAGGAGGAATGCGTGGACCCGAATCATTGCGACCTGGATATCTACCCCCAGGCGATATCCAAATCGCAATGATTCGGGTATAAGCTGTTTTCCCGATGGAGACAGACACTACACGCTTGGGTCTGATCGAAGCCGGAGCCTCGATTTCTGCTCCGGGCGCCGCGTCATCGCCCAATGCCAGCCCGCTGCATCGCCCCGGCACCGTCCGCCTGCTCTCGCTTGACGCCCACGGACGCGTCCTGGATTGGATCACGTGGCAGGACGCCGCCTGTCTCTACGCCCGCAATGCGGTGTCCTGGACACTGGGCGACCCGTGCCTTCACATCCACGGCGGCACCAACCGGCTCAGCGGCCTGCAGAGCGGCATGGACCTGCATCCGATCATCGCCGCCCGCGGCCACGCCCGCTCGCGCGCCCCGGACCCCACGCCGAACCTGACCAACCCGGCCCTGTTCGCCCGCGACGCCCACCTGTGCCTGTACTGCGGCCAGCAGTTCAATCGTCCCACCCTCACCCGCGACCACGTCATGCCGCTGTCCAAGGGTGGCCTGGACTGCTGGGAAAACGTGGTCACCGCCTGCTTCCAGTGCAATTCGCGCAAGAGCAACCGCACCCCGCAGCAGGCCAACATGCCCCTGCTGGCCATCCCCTACCGGCCCAGCTGGATCGAGCACCTGATCCTATCCAACCGCAACATCCTGGCCGACCAGATGGCCTTCCTGAAGGCGCAGCTGCCCAAGCGATCCAAGCTCAGCACCTGAACACCGGCACCGGCAACCCTCACCGTCCTGTCACGGGCGGCGGCGTTTGCTTGCCCCACCCCCGATTGAGGGCGAAAATGGGTGTTCAGAACAAGTGCGAACACGATGATCGACTCTGCCCGCTATCCCCGCCTCGCGCGCATCCAGACGCCCGATGACCTGCGTACGTTCGACGAATCCGAAATGCGCGCGGTCGCCGATGAACTGCGCGCCTACCTGATCGAATCGGTGGGCAAGAGCGGTGGCCATTTTGCTGCCGGCCTGGGCGTGATCGAACTCACCGTGGCCCTGCACTACCTGTACCAGACCCCGCACGACCAGCTGGTCTGGGACGTCGGCCACCAGACGTACCCGCACAAGATCCTCACCGGCCGCCGCGACGAGATCCACACGGTCAAGCAGAAGGACGGGGTGGCGCCGTTCCCCAAGCGCGAGGAAAGCGAGTACGACACCTTCGGCGTCGGCCACTCCTCCACCTCGATCTCGGCGGCGCTGGGCATGGCCATCGCGCGCCAGTCGCAGGGCGATGACCGCAAGGTCGTGGCCGTCATCGGCGACGGCGCGATGACCGCCGGCATGGCGTTCGAAGCGCTGATGCATGCCGGCGGCATGGATCCGGAACCGAACCTGCTGGTGATCCTCAACGACAACAACATGTCGATCTCCGAGGCCGTCGGCGGGCTGACCAAGATGCTCGGCCGCGCCACCGGCAGCCGCACGCTCAACGCGCTGCGCGAGGGCGGCAAGAAGATCCTCGGCGACAAGAAGAACAACCCCGCGCGCTTCGTCAAGCGCTGGGAAGAACACTGGAAGGGCATGTTCGTGCCGTCCACCATGTTCGAGGAAATGGGCTTCCATTACACCGGCCCGATCGACGGCCACGACATGCCTGCCCTGCTGTCCACGCTGAAGACGCTGCGCGCCTCCAAGGGCCCGAAGCTGCTGCACGTGATGACCACCAAGGGCAAGGGTTACGAGCCAGCCGAGGGCGACCAGATCGGTTACCACGCGGTCGGTCCGTTCGATCCGGACAAGGGTCTGGTCGCCAAGACCGGCGCCAAGAAGCCGACCTATACCGATGTCTTCAGCGACTGGCTGTGCGATGCCGCCGCCGCCGAGCCGCGCCTGTACGGCATCACCCCGGCGATGCGCGAAGGTTCCGGTCTGGTTCGCTTCAGCAGGGAGTACCCGCAGCGCTACTTCGACGTGGCCATCGCCGAGCAGCATGCGGTGACCCTGGCCGCAGGCATGGCCACCCAGGGCGGCAAGCCGGTGGTGGCGATCTACTCCACCTTCCTGCAGCGCGCGTACGACCAGCTGGTGCATGACGTGGCCATCCAGGACCTGGACGTGCTGTTTGCGATCGACCGCGCCGGCGTGGTCGGCCCGGACGGCGCGACCCATGCCGGGAACCTGGACCTGAGCTTCCTGCGCTGCGTGCCGAACATGGTGGTGATGGCGCCGTCCAACGAAGCCGAATGCCGGCAGATGCTGAGCACCGGCCTGCAGCACCCGGGCCCGGCCGCCGTGCGCTACCCGCGCGGCACCGGCACCGGCGTCGATGCCGGCAGCGACCTGTCGACCCTGCCGATCGGCAAGGGCGAACTGCGCGTGCAGGGCAGCCGCATCGCGCTGCTGGCCTTCGGCAGCAGCGTGGCCGCCGCCGAACAGGTCGGCCGCGAGCTGGGCCTGAGCGTGGTCAACATGCGTTTCATCAAGCCGCTGGACCGCGAGCTGGTGCTGTCCATGGCCAACAGCCACGACGGCCTGGTGACGATCGAGGACAACGTGGTGGCCGGCGGCGCCGGTTCGGCCGTGGCCGAGCTGCTGAATGCCGAAGAGGTGCTGCGCCCGATCCTGCACCTGGGCCTGCCCGACAGCTTCCAGCACCACGCCAGCCGCGAGGACCTGCTGGCCGAAGCCGGTATCGATGCCGCCGGCATCCGCGCAGCGGTGCTGAAGCGCTGGCCGAAGCTGGCCAGCGGCACGCCGCCGCTGAGCGCCGCGAGCTGAGTAGATCCACGCCGTGCGTGGATGAAGCGCCCCAGTAGATCCACGCCATGCGTGGATAAGGGGTCAGAGCCCTTTCCTGCGGAAAGGGATCCGACCCCGACGTAGATGCTCAGCCGTAGCTGACCGCCTCGACAAACGCGCCACTGGCTTCCACGCGCACTGCGGCACGCTGGCCCGTGTCGGTGAAATGCAGGCGCGCGAGGGTTTCGGCGAAATCGAAGGCACGGACACCGTCGCGGAACTCGATCGGTTCCGGCTTGTCCGGGTGCAGCACGCGCCACTGGCGCTGCTCACATTGCAGACGGATCAACATGCGTTGCTCACTCCTTGAACAGCGTATCGATGACGGTGGGCACACCGGGAGGCGCACTGCCCCCGGGTGCCGACGATACGAGGAATGAACTGTGATCGCCATCAGATTAATCTGAATCTGAACAACGAAAACGCCAACGTCGTCCGATCAGTTGATCTGGAACTGGGCCCGGCAGCCATCGCTGACCCACACACCCCGGCGGTCCCAGCCCCAGGTGCGGCCTTCCACACAGGGGCTGCGCGAATCCTGCTTGACCAGGCGCACGTCGCGGCGGATGCGCGCGTCGCAGTACTTCTGCCGGCGGTCGTTGGAATGGCAGGCGATCACCTGGCCACCATTGCCGCCCCAGCCGCCGCCATGGCCCCAGCCACCGCCGCGGGATTCACCCACGAACTCGGCGCGACAGCCCTGGGTCACCCACACACCACCGCGCGACTGTCCCCAGGTGCGGCCCTCCACGCACGCCGAACCGGACAACTGCCGGATCAGCCGCGGACGTCCTTCCAGGCGGCATTCGTTGCTGCGGTTCTTGACCGACTCGCAGCGCACGATACCGCTGCCACGGTCGTCGTAGCGATCGTCATGGCCGTAGCGCTGCGCCTGTGCGGCACCGGCGGCCGCCAGCATCGGCAGCACCAGGCACGCCACGGTACCCCACCCCATTCTCCAGCCTGATCCCTTGCCCATTGCCACCTCTCCCGATGAATACGATGGCGCAAGCATCCGGGATTCCGCGCGCGACGCACAGAGGGGCCGCGCGGCACGGTTGGCAATCCGTTCAAGCAACCTAACCGGGCCTGACCGGAACCGGGGGATCAATGACCGGCGCCAATCGTGCCATACGGGGTGCCCAGTTTTTCCTCGAACGCGTACGCAAACAGCTCGGCATCGTTGCTGATCCCCAGCTTCTTCATCGCCGACTGGCGCTGCCGGCTGATGGTGCTCACCGTCCGCCGAAGCTGCGCGGCGATCTCGGTGATCGACGGCCCGGACACATACAGGCGCAGCACCTCCAGTTCCTTCGGCGAAAGGACCGACAGCGATCGCTCCCGTCCGGCCTCCTGCAGGCAGGGCGCAAGCACGGGGTCCAGATACATGCGCCCCGTCAACACCATATCCACGGCATCACGCACGTTGCCGACGCCACTGCCTTTGTGGACCAGACCGCGCACGCCCGAACGCAGCGCCATGTGCAGCGAGGTCGCGTTGGTGATCATGGTGACCAGCACCACCGGCACATCAGGGTGATTGCGACTCAATGCCTGCAGCATTGCGTGGCCATCGGCCCGGTTGCCACCGGGCATGGAAAAGTCGGTGACCACCATGTCCACCGGTTCGCTGGCCAGGATGGACAGCAGCCCCTCGGCGCAGTGCGCCTCTGCGACGACGCGATGGCGGCCGCTATCCTCGATCAGCAGGCGGGTACCCAGCAGCACGAGAGGATGATCGTCTGCAATGGCGATTCGAGTGAGCATGATGATTATCCCTGCATTGCCACGCCGCAGTGCGCAGCGAAGACGCTAATAATCAATCCGCGCGCCGTCAACTTAACATCGAGTCCTTTCAAGAATCCTCGTAACGCAGACCTTCGCCGAGCTTTCAACTAATTGCATAAACCACAGGAAATCGGAAACAAATCCCAACTTTCCCAATAGTTTCATGGCGTGAAATCCGGAAAGACGTTTACATGGCGCTCCCCGACATTCACTGCGCCGAGCCCCATGGTCCGATTCCGTCGCTCATCTTTCGAGGATCCCAGCGAGCAGTTCGCGCCGCCACCGATGGCTCCGACGACACTGCCGTCGGCCGCCCTGCCGTTCGTGCAGCAGCTGCGCATCCACCTCGCCGGTGACACTGCGATGCCGCGCCGGCCCGCCTATGCGGCAGTCATCCATGATGATGCGACAGTGTGCTGGCTGGATGCGAAAAACGACCGCATGATGACGACGGCACCCGCGCCGATCGCGCTGACACTGCTGCAGAAACTGCTGGCCGAGGAGCACCCGGCGTTGAGCCTGGCCCCGGTATCGCAGGAGTTGTTCGAGCAGCGCGCGATTGTGTCCAGCAACCTGCCGCTGCGCCCGTCGTTGTGGAACATCGGCCTTGCCGCGACGCGGCTCGACCGGCTGATGCCACCGCTGCAGATGGACGCAAAGCTGCGCCTGCGCCGCTGGCCGGATTTCCGCATCCTCGCGCACCGCCCCGACCACTTCCGTCTCTGCGCGCTGCTGATCAAACAGGGCGCCTCGGTGCAGGCGTGCTGCGAGATTCTCGACATCCCGCAACGCGCGGCGCAGTCGTTCTTCAACGCCGCCTTCCTCACAGCCTATGCCTTCCCTGTCATGGGCGAGGATGCACCGGTCCGCCCCTCGCCCACCGACGGCCTCGTCAACCTGTGGCGCCAACTTCGTATCCGCTGGAGTGCATGACCGTGCGTGAGCACAAGATCGTAGTAATGGGCCCGCTCGGTGCCGGCAAATCCACTCTCGTGCAGACCCTTACCCAAGGCAAGGCGGTGGTGACAGAAGCCCGCAACACCGATCCCAGCGTAGGCAAGGAGTACACCACCGTGGCGATGGATTATGGCGACATCGACTTGCCCGGCGGCGACCGCCTGCGTCTGTATGGCTCGCCCGGGCAGGAACGCTTCTCGTACATCTGGCCGATCCTGCTGGCCGGTGCCGAAGGCGCAATCGTGCTGGTCGATGGCAGCAAATGCGTCAACGCCACCCTCGCCGGCCAGCACCTGCAGGCGATCGCCGAACACGCACCCACCCTGCCGGTGGTCATCGGCATCACCAAGTGCGGCCGCGCCGACGACCCGGTCCTGCCGCACTGGCAGGCCTGGCTGGGTGTGCACGCGCCACACCTGCCCGCACTGCCGCTGGACCCACGCGACATGAATCAGGCCATCACCGCCATGGACCTGCTGATGAGCCAGATCGAATGCAATGCCATGGCGACCGCGGATGAATAACTCCCTCCACGCCGCAGCAGCATTGGACGCGCTGGCACGCGACGTCTCCGGCATACAGGCCATTGTCGTGGCCAGCGCCGACGGCTTCGCGCTGGCGCAGGCAGGCCCCAAGGGCAACGTTGCCGACCGGCTCGCCGCGATGACCAGCTCGATGCTGGGCCTGGCCAGCGCCCTCGGCCGCGAGCTGCGGTTTGGCGAGCTGGACACGCTGATCCTCGAGGCCGCAGGCGGCAAGGTGCTGATGCTGGCCATTCCCGGAACACAGCCTCGGCTGCTGATGACCGCCTGCGACCACAGCTGCGTCATCGGCAATGCCCTGTGGCATGCCAAGCAGTGCGTTCGCACGCTGGCCGACAACACGAACCGATGAATGTCCCTCTCTCTGCTCAGACGACTGTTTTCCTCCAAACAACCGCAACGGACCACTGAAATGAATACCGCCATCAACAAATGCCTGGACACGCTCATGCAGATCAACGGCGCGCAAGCCGTCGCTCTGGTCGATTATGAAAGCGGCATGCTGCTCGGCAACGCCGGCTCGGGCGTGGACATGGAGCTGGCCGCCGCCGGCAACACCGAAGTGCTGCGCGCCAAAATGAAGACCGCCGAGGCGCTGAACCTCAATGACAGCATCGAGGACATCCTGATCACCCTTGGCCGCGCTTACCACGTCCTGCGCCCGGTGTCGGCCAAGAAGGGACTGTTCTTCTATGTCGTGCTGGACCGTCAGAAGGCCAACCTTGCACTCGCCCGCCGCATGGTGCTGGACGTGGAAAGCTCGCTGGCACTGTAACGCCGGACCGGCAAACAACAGGAAGGGGAAGGGAACGCCGGGGCCGCCGGGGAGAGCGGCCCCGGCCCGTGGAGAGAGACCTGCAGCCTTTACTGCATAGGAGGCGGCGCCATGCGGCAAACCTGCGCACCACCGCTGAATGGCAGTCGGCCAGCCTGGTTACACACCAGGCTGGAAGCCGCCGTTGCTGCAGCATTGATCTTGTTGTTAACACTGATCCTGGCCGTGCCGTCCACAGGAAAGCACGCTGCAGGCATGTCGCTTCATCGGGCAGTTTCCAGCCTCGCCACGGCAATCAAGTTGGTGGAAGCCAGCTATGCCGACCTCTCTCTGCAGATGACCGACCGGCATCTTGGTCTGCCAAGAAGTGCAACGTCCTGTCGGCGACTCACGCTGAGCCTCCCCGGAACAGGCCACGCTCGCCTGACCTGCGAATTACGAACGACGGCAGGCGTGCAAGGCACGTTGGTGCTACTGCGCAGCCCAGAGGGTGCCTGGCAGTGCCGGGCCAACGTGAGCCGTCCGCAGATGCTTCCAGCGGCATGCAGCACCCAGCCATCCGAATAATTGCAAAACACAGCGCGAAGTTGGATTTTTACCAATTATTGAATATACGCCAGAACGACCTGGTGATTATCTAGGGCGGGACATGGAAAACTCACTCCATCGCCCACCCATTTAATGAAAAACCCCCACGGAGGATCCTCATGATTATTGAAACAACGCATCGTCCTATTATGCCGGAACGCACTTCCCGACAGAGAGGCTTCTCGCTCATCGAACTGATGGTGGTGGTCGCAATCATCGGTATTCTATCGATGATTGCGTTGCCTCAGTACCAGAAGTTTGCTGCCAAGGCCAAGCTCGGTGCGGCGTTGGCCGAAGTGACGCCCGGCAAGGTGGGCATGGAAACGCTGCTGGCCGAAGGCGCCGATCTGAGCAGGATCGCCCCGGCAATGGTCGGCCTGCCCGATGCGGGATCGCGCTGCACCTCGTTCAGCGTGGCGCTGGACACCGACGGCACAGGCAGCCTGGTGTGCAGCCTCAAGCATGACGAGGCGTATGGCGGCAGCCGCCTGAACCTGGTGCGCGATGCAGATGGCACCTGGAGCTGCAACAGCGATGTGGAAGACCAGAACCTGTTGCCCGAGGCCTGCCGCGCCTGACCGCAGACGCCCTGCGGGAAGGAGCTGCGCGCTCCTGCCCGCAGGGAGAGAATATTCCTACAGAAGAACATCCTCATGAGCAATTCAATACCCAATGCTGGCGCGCACATTGATGCCGCCTGGCTGCAGAAGGGCTTCTCACTGATTGAACTGATGGTGGTGGTTGCAATTCTCGCGATACTCGGCATGATCGCGCTGCCCCAATATCAAAGTTTTTCCGCCAAAGCGAAACTGGCTGCTGCGCTGGAAGAGATTTCAGTCGGCACCAGAGGCCTTGACCTGATCTACATGGAGGGCGGTGACGTTTGGGCAAGGGATATAACCGCCGAAGACATTGGCCTGCCATCGAAGAGCAAACTGTGCGTAGAGCGCTACGTAAACTCGCAAGAGTTCTGGTGTGTCTTGAAGCCTGATCCCGTGATGGGCCAGGCTCCGAACATCGGCTTTCTGCGCAACAGCCACACAGGCAAATGGACTTGCAGTGCGAGCGTTGGAAACGCGAGCCAGCAGCTGGTTCCGGAGCAGTGCCGCTACCGCCCCGGCGGTCCTTGAAGAGAGGTCCCATCCGCTGCTGAACATTTCCATGCACACCGATGGCACGCTTTGCCCATGCGCCAAACCACCCAGGCCTGCGCAGCCGCCCAAGCCCACTCATTCCATTCTTGTCATCGCCGACGCCAATCCTTGGGTGCGCCGAGAGCTGGGGGAACAGATCCGCCCCCTTCTCCCGTCGCAAGCCGTGCAGGACGCACGCTCGCCTTTCGAAGTCATGTTGCAGATTGCCGACCCACGCTGCCGCCTGCTGGTAATCGATCCCTGCATGCCAACCATTGGCCAGACCGACGGCATTCCGCTTCTGCGCAGGGTCTGCTGCCTGCGCCGCGACCTGCAGGTCCTGGTGCTCGCCCGACAACCGCATCAGTTGCTGCGCGACAAAGCGTTTCCCAGGCAGATCAGCCACGTCTATGGCAAGAACATCAGCGCCACCTGGCTGTGTCGCTTCGTCGACCGGGCCCTGACAGAGGCCGAGGCGGCCTGAGCCTCGCGCGGCGCCCCTTCAGTGGCTGAAATGCACTGCGTCGACGGTGTTGCCCAGAGCCTCCACGCGCACTGTGCTGTCCTGGCCGGTGCGGCGGTGGTGGTCGCTGGCGCGCAGCAGGGCGGCATCGAAGGCGGCGGCGCCGCTGGCGAAGGGTTCGGCAACCGCGGTCGCCGGGTCGAGGACGGACCAGCTCGTGGCAGTGCATTTGACGGTAATGACCATGGTGGACTCCTTGAGGGAAGGGGCAGCGTCGTCGGGGCGCCTGCGGTTGCCGCCCACCGTAGGCAGCCCATCAGAGAGTGCCTATCGGATTAGTACGAAAATTCCTGACCAGAACGTCAGAACACCACCTCCATCACATCCCTGAGTCCGTTTAGTGAAAGTTTTTCGTGACTCTTGTCACGAAGTCAGCAGCGCTTCACACTACCGTCACCAACAGGGGCCCCTTCCACATGCGCACCTCGCTTCCGATGCAGCGTTCGACCTTGCTGAAGTTCTACTTCGTGGCCAGCTATCTGGTCCTGTTCGAGGAACTGGTGCGCGCCAGCATCAGCTGAGTGCTTGTCGCCCGGGCGGATGCGGCAGACACTGAGCCCCCCGCACCCGAGGCCGCGCCGATGAAGACCGCTTTCCTGCCGGTGCTGCTGATGCTGGCCATGGGTGGCTGCGCCCAGCCCGAACCCGTGCCCACGCCTGCCCGCGACCCCGCCACCGCCGCGCCCGTTGTCGGCGGTGATCGCGACGCACACGGCTGCATCGGGTCGGCCGGCTACCAGTGGTGCCAGCGCAGCGGACGCTGCGAGCGGCCGTGGGAGCTGGCCCAGGCCCAAGGCCTGGCCAATACCGCCGAGGCCATCGACGCGTGGTGCGCGCTGCCGCCCACGCCCGCGCGGAAGTAAACTTCCCGCATGTCCGACCTCAGCCCCCTGCCCCGCCTCGAGCCGGGCCGTTACCGCCATTTCAAGGGCGGTCTGTATGAAGTGATCGATATCGTGCGCAGCAGCGAAACCCTTCAACCGCAAGTGCTGTACCGCGCCCTGTACGGCGAAGGCGGCCTGTGGGTGCGCCCGTACGACATGTTCGTCGAGCAGGTACCAGGCGAGCACGGCCCGCAGCCGCGTTTCGCCCGCATCGAAGGCTGAGTACCCCTCACATCGTTCGCACGCCGGACCGGCGCATGCTGGCGCGCCTCCCTCTTGTGATGCTCTCATGCGCCTGGTTCCTGTCGCGGTTCTGCTGGTGGCGGCCGTCGGTTCTGCCCGTGCTGACGACTCACCCGTGCCGGGCTTCGACCGCCCAGGCCTGGGCTTTTCAACCGATACGGTCAAGCCCCGGGGGGTCGCGCTGGAACTCGGATTTCCCACCTACGAGCGTGCCCACGATGCGTCGGGCACTTCCCGTGAGGTGACCAGCTCGGTTCTGCTACGCACCGGCCTGACCCAGGCGATGGAGCTGCAGGTTCAGGCGTCGCCTTGGAACCGGCATCGGATCACGACTGCTGGAGCTGCGGCAGCTACCGACGAAGGCAGAGGCGACACAGCGGTATCGCTGAAGTGGGCCGGACCGGGAAGCACGGAAACGACCTCCTGGGCTCTGCGTGCTTCGGCGGTCGTCGACACCGGCAAGTCCTCATTCAGCGACGGCCGCCAGTACGCGCTGGCCGCCAGTGTCGAAGACCAGTTGAGCGACCGCTGGACGGTCGCCTTTTATGCCAGCCACCAGCGCGGCGCGGGAAGCCACAGTTCCACCTGGTCTCCCAGCGTGTCGTTTGAGGCAACCGAGCGATTCGGGATATTTGTCGAGGCAGGCTTCACGGCAACGAGCGATGAACCCCACGAGGCCGTGGCAGGCGCGGGCGTCACCTGGGCGCTCACCCCACGGATCCAGTTTGACGCTTCGTTCGATGCGGGACTCGATGAAAAAAGCCCGGACCTGCAGGCCGGGCTCGGTGTTTCTATATTTCTCGAGTGAAGGGACTGAACGCCCCCCCTGCTCGCCTTGCTGCACTAGGTGACCTTCTTGGCCACCGTCATGCCCAGCAGGAACAAGACAACGGCGATGATGATGCCGGCCCAGAACAGGAACTTGGCGATGCCGACCGATGCGCCGGCGATGCCGCCGAACCCGAGGGCACCGGCAATAAGGCCGATGATGGCAAAGATGATGGCCCACTTGATCATGTCGATCCTTCCCCGGAAGGGTGTACGAACGGTATGAACAGGTTAAGCCCGCGCCGATGCCCGTGCCGTGAGCGCGCCGCGCGCGCGGCGTGAACATTCAGTGCGGTCGGAAACGCAGCAGCGCCACCGCGAAGGCCAGGAATACGCTGCCGACCAGGCGCTCGAACCAGCATTGCGCGATGGGCTTGGCCAGCCAGCGACGCAGGCTGTGGCCGCCGGCGGCATACATCACATACCAGAACAGCTCGCAGCCGGCGAAGGTGGCCACCAGCACGGAGTACTGCAGGCCCTGCGCACGCGTGGGATCGACGAACTGCGGCAGGAACGCGGCGGCAAACAGCAGCAGCTTCGGGTTGCTCAGGCCCACCAGCAGGCCGCCGCGGAAGACCGCCCCTGCACCGTGGACCGGCTCCAGCAGCGGCTCGCCTGCGCTGGCCGCCGGGGCCGGCCGACAACTGTCGCGCCACGCCTTGATGCCCAGCCAGGCCAGATAGGCCACGCCGAGATAACGCAGCACCTCGAACAGCATCGGCGAGGAACGCAGCAGCGCGCTCAGTCCGGCGGCGGAGGCGGCAAGCACCAGCAGCATGGCCAGCAGGCAGCCGGCCATGGCCGGCAAGCTGCGGCCGAAACCCAGGCCGACGCTGCGGCCGAGGATATGCAGCATGTTCGGGCCCGGCGTGCCACACAGCACGAAGACCGTGGCGAGGAACCACCACCAGGTTTGCAGGGCCATTGCTTTTCTCGACGCGGGAAGCCCACCAGCTTACGGGCTGGCGACGCGCGGCGGTACGTACAGCCCGGTGCGCGATCGACGGTTGCAGAAGTCGGCCAGCATGCGGGGGCGGTCTGTGCTGCAATGCGGCTTCAAGCATGGAGACACGCATGAAGACCCTGGGCCTGATCGGTGGCATGAGCTGGGAAAGCTCGGCGCAGTACTACCGCCTCATCAACGAGGATGTCCACCAGCAGCTGGGCGGTGCGCACTCGGCGCAGCTGCTGCTGTGGTCGGTGGATTTCGCCCGTATCAAGCAGCTGCAGCACGACGGCGACTGGGACGCGCTGGGCGCAGAGATGATCGATGCCGCGCGACGGCTGCAGGCCGGCGGCGCCGAGCTGCTGGTGGTCTGCACCAACACCATGCACAAGCTGACGCCACAGCTGGAAGCCGCCTGCCCGATACCGCTGCTGCACATTGCAGATCCCACCGCCGAGGCCATCCTGCGCACGGGCGTGCGCACGGTCGGCCTGCTCGGCACGGCGTTCACCATGGAAGAGGATTTCTACCGCGGCCGGCTGAGCGAACGCTTCGGGCTGGAGGTACTGGTGCCGGATGCCGATCACCGCCGCGACGTGCACGACATCATCTACCGCGAGCTGATTGCCGGCGTGGTCAGCGAGGCCTCGCGACAGGTGTACGTGGAAGTGATCCAGCGACTGGTCGCGCGCGGTGCCGAAGCGATCATCCTGGGCTGCACCGAGATCATGCTGCTGGTCCGCGCGCAGGACAGCCCGGTGCCGTTGTTCGATACGACCACGCTGCACGCGCGCGCCGCCGTGGATGCCGCGCTGGCCAAGGGTCGGATCCCTTCGCAACGCGAAGGGCTCTGAGCCCGCATTTCAGCCTTCGCGTATTTCCAGCGCGGTCACCAGCCACTCGACCACTGCAGGCGAATCGCACAGGAAGAACACGGCGTCGCCGCTGCGTGCTTCGCTCAGCATGCGGTACACGCTGATGGCCGTGGCTGCCTGGTTGGCAATGAAGACTTCGGTGCTGCGAGGCCCTTCGACCTGCCGCGATTCGCGCTGCAGCGCCTGGCGCGCGGCAACGGTTTCGGCCGGTTCGGCTTCACGGCTGAGGTCCTCGCCGCGCAGGCCCCAGGACACAAAGACGCGCTTGTCCTTGAACGTGGTATCCAGGACATGGACGCCGGCCGTGCCTGCGCCAGCCGAGCGATGAATGACGATACTGCTGATCAACGCAACCCCCTGTGGTCGTCGTGGTCCACGCATCGTCCGGCACGCGCGCCGTTGCCGCCGGTGGCCGGAGCCGGCGCTCCGCCTGCTGGCGCGACGGTGGGTACTGGAAGAAAACCGATGCGATCGGATGTCCGCTGATGATAAGGGAACTCCCCGGCTGCATGGGCTGCGGGCCTGAACGCCCGGTATCGTGCATGACCAGGAGAGTCGAGCTTGCTCGACTGTCTCGAAGATCAGTCGAGCAAGCTCGACGCTACAGACAACAAAAAAGCCCACGCATCGCTGCGCAGGCTTTCCGTTTCATCACAGTGGTCGGGACGGCCGGATTCGAACCGACGACCCTCTGCCCCCCAGGCAGATGCGCTACCAGGCTGCGCTACGCCCCGACTGATGCTGCGATGTACCCGCCAGTGCGGCGGGCCGTGAAGTATAGCGGATTACGCTGGGTTTTGGATCACCGGCGAAGCAAATGCAGCACTTCCTCCAGCTCCATGCGCACCTGCTTGATGATCTGGTTGCTCAACGCGGATTCCTCGCGCGCATCCGGACCCTCCAGGCGCAGGCGTGCGCCACCGATGGTGTAACCCTGTTCGTACAGCAGGCTGCGGATCTGCCGCACCATCAGCACGTCATGACGCTGGTAATAGCGACGGTTGCCACGGCGCTTGGCCGGCTCAAGGCTGGGAAATTCGGTTTCCCAGTAGCGCAGCACGTGCGGCTTGACGTCGCACAGCTCGCTTACTTCACCAATGGTGAAGTAGCGCTTGGCCGGGATCGGCGGTAGTTCGCGGTTACTGCCCGGATCCAGCATAAGCTTCCACCCTCTCCTTGAGCTTCTGGCCCGGACGGAAGGTGACCACCGTACGGGCGGAAATCGGAATTTCCTCGCCGGTCTTGGGGTTGCGACCCGGGCGCTGGTTCTTGCGCCGCAGATCGAAATTACCGAAGCCGGACAGCTTCACCTGACGTCCCTGTTCCAACGCTTCACGCAGCACATCGAAGAACGCGTCGACGAATTCCTTGGCTTCCCGCTTGTTCAGACCGACTTCGTCGAACAGCTTTTCCGCCATCTCCGCCTTGGTCAATGCCATTGCCTGCTACCCCTGAGTGCTTCCCGCTCAGCCGCGGATCCGTGCGTGGTGTTCACGCTCGATCGCAGTGACCGCCTCGGCCACCACCGCTTCCACGTCGCGGTCCGTCAGAGTGCGCGACTTGTCCTGCAAAATCAAGCCCATAGCGAGACTCTTGAATCCCGGCTCGACCCCCTGGCCGACGTATCGGTCGAACAGGTTCAGCTCGCGCAGCAGCGGACCGGCAGCCTGGCGCATGGTCGCGGCCAGGTCGCTCCAGGCCACCTGTTCAGGCACCAGGAACGCGAGGTCGCGGCGCACGGCCGGGAAGCGCGACAGCTCGCCGGCACGCGGCAGCGCACGGGCCGACAGCGCCTCCAGGTCCAGCTCGAAGGCATAGACGTCGGCATCGATGTCCATGGCCTTGGCCAGGCGCGGGTGGATCTGGCCGATCCAGCCGATCACCACGCCATCGCGGTACACCTCGGCCGAGCGGGCCGGGTGGCCGAAGGCGCGGGTCGAGGGGCGGAATTCGAGGACGGCACCGCTGGCGGCGGCCAGCGATTCCAGGTCGCCCTTCAGGTCGTGGAAGTCGACCTTGCGGGTCGGCAGGCCCCACTGCACGGCCTGCGCATCGCCACAGACGGCGGCGGCCACGCGCGGGGTTTCCAGCGGTGCCGGCTGGCCTTCGCCCGCCTGCTGGGCGAACACCCGGCCGACCTCGAACAGGCGCACGCGACCCAGCTGGCGGGCGGCATTGCGGCCCAGGGTGGCGACCAGGCCCGGCAACAGCGACGGGCGCATCACCGCCAGCTCGGCCGACAGCGGGTTGGCCAGCGGCACCAGGTTGTCGCGCAGCTGCCACTGGGTCAGCAATGCATCGTCGACGAAGGCGAAGTTCAGGGTTTCCTGCAGGTCGCGGGCGACCAGCTGGCGACGCACGCTGAGCACGTCCAGCTGGGTCTCGGTCGGCATCGCCACGCGCGCCGCACCACCCGGCAGGGTGGTCGGAATCTGCTCGTAGCCGTGGATGCGGGCCAGTTCCTCGATCAGGTCTTCTTCGATGGCGATGTCGAAGCGGCGGCTCGGTGCGGTCACCTGCCAGCCTTCGCCGGCCGCGCTCACGCCCATGCCCAGCGCGCGCAGGATGCGCTCGACTTCGGCGTCCTCAATGGTGATGCCCAGCACGCGGGTGATGCGGGCACGGCGCAGGGTGATCGTCGCTGCCTGCAGCAGATCAGCCTCGGCCGCTCCCGGCATCCTGCCTCCCGCGGCACTTGCGCTGTCCTGCGCGGCGCGCGCCTCGGTGACCGGTGCCGGGGTACCGCCGGCCAGGTCCAGCACCAGGCGGGTGGCGTATTCGATGGCGGTGCGCGGCAGCGCCGGGTCGACGCCACGCTCGAAGCGATGGCCGGCATCGGTGTGCAGGCCCAGCTTGCGGCCACGACCCATGATGGCGGCCGGCGCGAAGTGCGCGGCCTCCAGGAACACGGCGGTGGTGTCGTCGGTGACGCGGGTGTCGAAGCCGCCCATCAGGCCGGCCAGGCCGACCGCACGGTCGGCGTCGGTGACCACCAGGAAGCTCTCGTCCAGCACCGCATCGCGTCCGTCCAGCAGCTTGATGGCTTCGCCGGCGCGCGAACGACGCACGCCGATGCTGCCCTGCAGGGTGCCGAGGTCGTAGGCGTGCATCGGCTGGCCCAGTTCCAGCATCACGTACTGGGTGATGTCGACCAGCAGCGAGACCGGACGCACGCCGCTGCGGCGCAGGCGCTCGGCCATCCACAGCGGCGTCCTTGCGGCGGCGTTGATGCCTTCGATGACGCGGCCCAGGTAACGCGGCGCTTCGGCGCCGGCGTCAAGCTGGATGGACAGCTCACGGCTGCCGACCGCGGCAATGGCGTCGGCGGCGAAATCCAGTACTTCGCTGCGGGTGGCCGCGGCCACGTCGTAGGCGATGCCACGCACGCTGAAGCAGTCGGCGCGGTTGGGGGTCAGCTTGATCTCGATGCTGGCGTCCGGCAGGCCCAGGTACTCGACCAGGGTCTGGCCGACCGGCGCGTCATCAGGCAGTTCCAGCAGGCCCGAGGCATCGGTGTCCAGGCCCAGCTCCTTGGCCGAGCACAGCATGCCGTTGGATTCGACGCCGCGCAGCTTGGCCGGCTTGATCGCCAGGGCGCCGATCTGCGCGCCGACCATGGCCAGTGGTGCAACCAGACCCGGGCGCGCGTTCGGCGCACCGCAGACGATCTGCAGCAGTTCGCCCTGCCCTGCGTCGACCTTGCACACCTGCAGGCGGTCGGCTTCGGGGTGGCGCACGGCTTCAACGATGCGTGCCACGACCACGTGCTGCAGGCCGTTGCCGAGCGCGGTCACTTCTTCCACTTCCAGACCGATGGCGGTCAGCACCGCGCTCAGTTCATCGCGCGAGGCGGAGGTCGGGACGTGGCTGCGCAGCCAGTTTTCGGAGAATTTCATGGTGTCACCCTGGTGGGCCCGGCGCATGCGCCTGGGCCTGCGAATTTAGGAGCAGCCGAGCAGGGCTCGGCTCTACATGGTTGCGGCTTACGCGAACTGTTTCAGGAACCGCACGTCGTTCTCGAAGAACGCGCGCAGGTCGTTGACGCCGTAGCGCAGCATCGCAAAGCGCTCCACGCCCAGGCCGAACGCGAAGCCGGTGTAGCGCTCTGGATCGATGCCGACGTTGCGCAGCACGTTCGGGTGGACCATGCCGCAGCCCAGCACTTCCAGCCAGCGGGTGCTGCCATCGGGCTGCTGCCAGGCGATGTCCACTTCCGCGCCCGGTTCAACGAACGGGAAGTAGCTGGGACGGAAGCGCATTTCGAAATCGCGCTCGAAGAACGCGCGCACGAACTCGGCCAGCGTGCCCTTCAGGTCAGCAAAGGTGGAGTGCTCATCCACCAGCAGGCCTTCGACCTGGTGGAACATTGGCGAATGGGTCTGGTCGCTGTCGCTGCGGTACACCTTGCCGGCGGCGATCATGCGCAGCGGCGGCTGGTGCTCGCCCATGTAGCGCACCTGCACGCCGGAGGTATGCGTGCGCAGCAGGCGGCCATCGCCGAAGTAGAAGGTGTCGTGCATGGCGCGCGCCGGGTGGTGCGGCGGGAAGTTCAGCGCCTCGAAGTTGTGCCAGTCGTCTTCGATTTCCGGACCCTCGGACAGCTCGTAGCCCAGCCGGCCGAAGATGCCGGTGATGCGTTCCAGGGTGCGGGTGATCGGGTGCAGGCCGGCGCGATCGGAGTCGCGGCCCGGCAGGGTGATGTCGATCGCTTCGGCGGCCAGTCGCGCATCCAGTGCGGCGTTTTCCAGCACGGCCTTGCGTTCGCCCAGCGCGCTGGACAGCGCGTCACGGGCCTGGTTGAAGGCTTCACCGGCGGCCTTGCGCTCGTCAGCCGGCAGGGTGCCGAGCTGCTTGAGCTGGGCGGTGATGCTGCCGCTCTTGCCGAGCAGGGCCACGCGCAGCTGTTCCAGCGTGTCGGGGCTCTGTGCGGCGGCCACATCGGCCAGCGCCTGGGTGGTGAGGGATTGGATGTCGCTCATGGGGGGCCGGAACTCCAGTCGGTCTGCCATCGCGATGCGCGAAGGGCCGACCCCTGTCGCCACCGCCGGTCCCCGCACCGCGCGCCTGCGGCGTTGCCGGGACCCAAAAAAGAATGGGGAAGGACTTGCGCCCTTCCCCATGCATTGCCTTTACCAGACACCGTTCCCGTTGAACGGCAACGGCATCGGGAAGGACTTATGCCGCCAGTGCGCCCTTGGCCTTTTCGGCCAGTGCAGCAAAACCGGCTGCGTCGTGCACGGCGATATCAGCCAGGACCTTACGGTCCAGGGTGATGCCGGCCTTCAGCAGGCCGTTCATGAAGCGGCTGTAGCTCAGGCCGTTGATGCGGGCAGCCGCATTGATACGGGTGATCCACAGCGAACGGAAGTTGCGCTTCTTCTGCTTACGGCCGATGTAGGCGTACTGCTGTGCCTTGATGACCGCCTGCTTGGCGACGCGGAAGACCTTGCGACGGGCATTGTAGTAGCCCTTCGCCAGATCAAGGATTTTCTTGTGGCGGCGACGCGCCTGTACGCCACGCTTAACTCGTGCCATTTTTCAGTTCCTCAGAGGTAAGGGAGCATGCGGTCCAGACGGCCTGCGTCTTCTGCACGGACATGGCCCGTCTGACGCAGATTACGCTTACGCTTGGTCGCTTTCTTCGTGAGGATGTGGCTACGGTTGGCATGGCCGCACTTGTACTTGCCCGAGGCGGTCTTGCGGAAACGCTTGGCCGCTGCCCGGTTGGTCTTGATCTTGGGCATTGCAATGTCCTTGATGGGGGTGACCCTGGTTTCTGACTGATCTGGCGGTGGCCTGGGCCACTCTTTCCGTCCTGCCATGATCGGCGTACGACCCGTCCTGGGTGGGTCGAGCCGGGCATGATACAGGCAAAACCGCCCTGTCACCAGCCCCTGCAACCCTCAAACGTCCTGCCGCAAAAGCAAAGGGACGCCAATGGCGTCCCTTTACCCCGAACCGTTCAGCCAGGCGCCCCGAAAGGCAGCCCTGCAGGCCTCAGGTCTTCTTCTTCGGCGCGATCATCATGACCATCTGACGCCCTTCCAGGCGCGGACGGGATTCGATGACGATGTCCTCGCCCAGATCGGTCTCGATCCGGTTGGCCATCTCGCGACCCAGTTCCTGGTGGCTCATTTCACGGCCACGGAAGCGGATGTTGACCTTGATCTTGTCGCCTTCCTCGAGGAAACCACGCATCTTGCGCAGCTTGATCTGGTAGTCGCCCTCGTCCGTGACCGGACGGAACTTCACTTCCTTGATCTCGACCTGCTTGGTCTTCTTCTTGGCCTCGCTGGCCTTCTTCTGCGCTTCGAACTTGAACTTGCCGAAATCCATGATCTTGCAGACCGGCGGATCGGCCTGCGGCTGGATTTCAACCAGGTCCAGGCCTTCATCTTCGGCCATGGACAGCGCTTCGTCGCGCGACAACACGCCGATCATTTCTCCGTCACTGCCGATCACGCGGACGCGCGGCACACGGATTTCCTGATTCTTGCGGTTCTGTTTGTTGTCAGGTGTGCTGATATTACGTTCTCCCAAGGGTATCGAACCGGTCCGGGCGCTTATTCACCCGGACCGGACCTTTGCTTACGCGCCCTCGGCGTGGAGCCGCTCGATGAAGGCCTGCAGGCTCATGCTGCCAAGGTCTTCGCCAGAACGCGTACGCACCGCCACAGCTCCATTTTCCTTCTCGCGGTCACCGATGACCAGCAGATAGGGCACGCGCTGCAACGTATGCTCGCGGATTTTATAACCGATCTTCTCGTTACGCAAATCGGAGCTGACGCGGAAGCCTTGCTCCGCAAGGGTTTTGGTCACGCCGGCGACGTATTCAGCCTGGGCGTCGGTGATGTTGGCCACCACCACCTGGGTCGGGGCCAGCCAGGCCGGGAACTGGCCGGCGTGGTGCTCGATCAGGATGCCCAGGAAACGCTCCATCGAGCCGACGATGGCACGGTGCAGCATGACCGGGTGCTTCTTCTGGCTGTTTTCGTCCACGTACTCGGCGCCCAGGCGGCCCGGCATCATGAAGTCGACCTGCATGGTGCCCAGCTGCCAGGTACGGCCGATCGCGTCTTTCAGGTGGTACTCGATCTTCGGGCCGTAGAAGGCGCCTTCGCCCGGCAGCTCCTGCCATTCCACGCCACAGGCGGTCAGCGCCGAGCGCAGCGCGCCTTCGGCCTTGTCCCAGGTGGCGTCATCACCCAGGCGCGATTCCGGGCGCAGGGCGATCTTGATCTGGATCTCGTCGAAACCGAAGTGCTGGTAGACCGCCAGCGCCTGCTGGTGGAACGCGGTCACTTCCGATTCGATCTGGTTCTCGGTGCAGAACACATGGCCGTCGTCCTGGGTGAAACCACGCACGCGCAGGATGCCGTGCAGCGCGCCGGACGGCTCGTTGCGGTGGCAGGAACCAAACTCACCGTAGCGGATCGGCAGGTCGCGGTAGCTGTGCAGGCCCTGGTTGAACACCTGGACATGGCCCGGGCAGTTCATCGGCTTGACCGCGTAGGTGCGCTTCTCCGATTCGGTGAAGAACATGTTGTCCTGGTAGTTGTCCCAGTGGCCGGACTTCTTCCACAGGCTGACGTCCAGGATCTGCGGGCAGCGCACTTCGCCGTAGCCGCTGCTGCGGTAGACCTTGCGCATGTACTGCTCGACCACCTGCCACAGCGCCCAGCCCTTGGGGTGCCAGAACACCAGGCCCGGGGCTTCTTCCTGCAGGTGGAACAGGTCCTGCTGCTTGCCGATGCGGCGGTGGTCGCGCATTTCGGCTTCTTCGATGCGCTTGATGTATGCCTCGAGCTGCTTCTTGTCGGCCCAGGCGGTGCCGTAGATGCGCTGCAGCTGTTCGTTCTGCGCATCGCCACGCCAGTAGGCACCGGAAATGCGGGTCAGCTTGAAGGCCTTCAGGAAGCGCGTGTTCGGCACGTGCGGGCCGCGGCACATGTCCACGTATTCCTGGTGGTAGTACATGCCCATCGCCTGGATGTCGTCGGACATGTCCTCGATCAGGCGCAGCTTGTAGTCCTCGCCACGGGCCTTGAAGATCTCGACCACTTCAGCGCGCGGCGTCACTTTCTTGATGACGTCGTAGTCCTGGGCGATCAGCTCGCCCATGCGCTTCTCGATGGCGGCCATGTCTTCCGGCGTGAACGGGCGCTCGGAATAGATGTCGTAGTAGAAGCCCTCGGCGATGACCGGGCCGATCACCATCTTCACGTCCGGATACAGCTGCTTGACGGCGTGGCCGACCAGGTGGGCGCATGAGTGGCGGATGATTTCCACGCCCTCCTCGTCCTTGGCGGTGATGATGCGCAGGCTGGCATCGTGGTCGATGACGTCGCTGGCATCGACCAGCACGCCATCCACGGCGCCGGCGATGGTGGCCTTGGCCAGGCCGGCGCCGATCGACTGGGCGACGTCCATGACGCTGACGGGATTTTCGAATTCGCGGCGGCTGCCGTCGGGAAGGGTGATATTGATCATCGCAATGGCTTCGTGCGGGGCCCGCGCGGGCGGGCTGGAAAGCGTTCCGGGCGGTGCCCGGGCAATAAAAAAGCGCCGCGAGGGCGCCTGCGGAACAGGGCCTTCGGTGGCAGGTCAGCGGTGGGCGGTGGTAGTGCTCATGTCGCACGCTCGGCCGGCGCTGGGCGCGGGCCACCTTGTTCCAGTCAGGTTCTGCGTCGATCTTAAACCAGCGCGCCGCAAAGCCCAAGATCTGGCGGATCCGCGGATGAATCCGCGACGCTGGCAGCTGTAAAACGCAATGATTACCATGTGCGCGCAGCCTCACTGATGGCAGGCTGCCCGACTTCCTACAAGACGCTTTCCGATGATTACCGTTGGGCTCGCTTCCTTGGGCTTCTGCAGCCTTGCCGTGCTGTCGGCGATGTTTTCCGCGCTGGCGCTCTACGCGGCCTCGCCGCACTGCCGCTGGCCGCGCCTGCGCCGTGCGGGCCGCCTGGGCCGGCAGATCGGCCTGGTCGCCGCGGTCGCCTCGCTATGGCTGTGGATGGCCGAACTGGGCGTTGCCGCCGGGCTGGTGGCGATGCTGTGCACCTGGATGCTGGTAGCCCTGCTGCTGCCGGCGCTGGCGGCCTGGCACCGCCCGGCGGTGGATGGCAGCGCACGGGAGCCGCGCTGATGTGGATGCGCGCCCTGTCGGGCATCTTCGTCGGGTTCTTCCTTGCTGCCGCTGCCACCGGCCTGCTGACCTGGCTGCCGCCGGGGCCGTGGCCGAGCGCGTTGGTGCCGGCCCTGATCGCCTTCGTCCCGCTGTGGATGCTGGCGGCGCTGTGGGCCTTCAGTTTCCGCACCGTGGCGCGCGCCTGGCTGGTGCCTGCCGGCTGCGCCGCCGCCGGTTTCGCCGTGTTGTGGCTGCTGCGCCTGAGCGGCGCGGTGCAATGAGAACGAGCGCATGAAATTCAGTTCGCAGACCCTGCGTACCTTCACCACCCTGCACACCTGGGTCGGCCTGGTGGCCGGCTTCGGCCTGTTCGTGGCGTTCTACGCCGGTGCGCTGACCCTGTTCCACCACGATCTTCCGGTGTGGCAGACGCCGGGTGCGGCCAGCGTGCTGCCGGCCGGGCTGGACGACGCGCAGTACCTGCTGGACGACGTGCTGGCCAAGCACCCGGAAGCACGCCGCCATGTCGGCATGACCTTCCCCGGTGCCGAGCACCCGCAGCCACTGGCCTACTGGCAGGGCGCCGACGGCGGCTGGCGCTACGCCTGGCCCGGCAACACCGGCGGCAGCGCCACGCCACCGCAGGCGGGCCTGGCCGAGCTGGTCAACGAACTGCACTACAGCCTGGGCCTGCCGGTGGCCGGCATCTATGTGATGGGCATCGTCAGCCTGCTGTACGGCATGGCCCTGCTCAGCGGCCTGGTCATCCACCTGCCCAAGCTGCTGGGCGACCTGTTCGCGCTGCGCCCGGGCCGCAACCTCAAGCAGATGTGGCAGGACGCGCACAATGTGATCGGCGTGCTCAGCCTGCCGTTCCACCTGATGTTCGCGGTGACCGGTGCCCTGCTCTGCCTGGTCTTCATCCAGATCGCCCTGCTCAACCCGCTCATCTTCGAAGGCAAGGCGATGCAGGTGGTGCCGGCGGCGATGGATACCGCGCCAGTGCGCGAAGCCGCGGGCGTGCCGGCCGCCCCGGGCAGCCTGCGCGAGCTGCATGCGCGCGCGCTTGAAGTGGCCCGCGCACAGGGCGTGGCCGATTTCGAACCGGCCTACCTGAAGCTGGCCAACGGCGGCGATGCCAACGCCACCATCGAGATCACCGGCGAATCCAGCGGCACGCTTGGACCACTCGGTTCGGTGGCGCTGGACGTGGCCAGTGGCCGCGTGCTGGCCAGCCAGCTGCCGGGCCACCGCGACGCCAACCACGCCACGCTCAGCGCCGCCTATGCGCTGCACTTCGGCGAATTCGGCAACGGCGTGGTGGTCTGGCTGTACTTCCTGCTGGGGCTGGGCGGCGCCTTCCTGTTCTACTCGGGAAACCTGCTGTGGATCGAATCGCGGCGCAAGCGCCGGCAGCCGCAGCAGCCGCGCGCAGGGGTGAACATGGCGCGGGCCACGGTGGGCGTGTGCATCGGCCTGTGCGTGGCGATCTCAGTGGCCTTCGTCACCGCGCTGGTGCTCGAACGCGTGGCCCCGGCCGCGGTGGACCAGGGCATCCGCTGGGCCTGCTTCGGCACCTGGGCGGCGTGCGCGCTGTGGGCGGCCCTGCGCCGGCCGGCGCAGGCCGCGCGTGAACTGCTGTGGGCCGCAGCCATCAGCACCGCCCTGGTGCCGGTGATGCATGGTGCACTCAACGGCGACTGGCCGTGGCTGGCTGCCGCGCGCGGGATGTGGCCGCTGTTCTGGATCGACGTGGTGGCCCTGGCGATGGCCTTTGGTTTTGCCCGGCTGGCGGTGGCCAGCCAGCGCCGTGCCCGTGATGGCGACCCCAACAGCGTGTGGGCCAATTGAGGAAACCGCCGGGCCTGGCCCGGCGCCAACGCGTCACTGCGGGTAACGGCTGACTTCAATCAGGTTACCGTCCGGATCGCGGAAGTACACCGACTCGATCGGCCCCAGGGCACCGGTGCGCGGCACCGGCCCCTCTTCCACCGCGACGCCCTGCGCCTGCAGGTGGGCCAGTACATCGGCCGTGGCCGCGCGCGTGACCAGGCATAGATCGGCGCTGCCCGGGGTTGGCCGCACGGCATGCGGCTGCAGCGGCGCACTGGCCGGGTGCAGGTTGATCTTCTGCTGGCCGAACTGCAGCGCGGTACGGCCGGCGCCGAAGCGCACGACCTGCATGCCGAGCACGCGCTGGTAGAAATCACAGCTGCGGTCGATGTCGGCGACGGTAAGGACCAAATGGTCGAGGCGTTCGATGAGGATCATGCCCGCAGCTTAGCGCTGCGGGCCTGGTGTCGATGTGCGCTGTCGGGCGGCCGGTGTTGTGGCATTGCGCGCGGTGCGGCGGTCTCAGTCGCCGACGCGGGCCTTGTGCCATGGCGTGAGCATGGCATTGAGCAGGCTGGCCTGTTCGTCATCGGCGGTCAGTTCCCACATGAACACGCCGGCCAGGCCCTGCTCGCGGGCGAACTGCGCGCGCAGGCCGATCGAGCGCGGGTCCTCGTAGCTGATGATGACCTTTTCGGCGGCGTTATACAGCCACGGGCTCTGCGCCTGCGGCTGCCAGTGCTTCGTCCAGCCCGGCTGGTCCAGATAGCGCGCCTTGATCACCCGCCAGTCGCCGGCATCGGCCGGTGCGCTGTAGGCCTGGTACAGGCCATCGGGCGCGTCGCCGGTCACCTTGAACCCACGCCCGTAGAACGGCACGCCCAGCACCAGCTTGTCGGCCGGCACACCGTGTTCGCGGTAGTACTGCACGGCGCCGGCCACGTTGTTCCAGCGCCGCAGTTCCGGCGCCAGCGGGTCGGCCGGCACTTCATGCAGCGGTGCGTTGAAGGTCGACACCGCCGAGAAGCCGGTGCCCATGTCATAGCTCATCAGATTGATGAAATCGAACACCTTGGCCAGCGCCGGCAGATCGTAGCTGGCGGCCGGGTCATAGGGGCCATCGGTCTGCAGGCGGCCGGCCGCGAGTGCAGCGGTCAGCAGCATCGGCTGGCCACGCTTGCGGCCTCGCGCATCCAGCGCCACGCGGAATGCCTGTGCGAGACGGGTCATGTTCGCGCGGTCCTGCGGGCGATGGGCCAGTTCCTTCGGGCCGCCACTGACGGGGAATTCCCAGTCGATGTCCACGCCGTCGAAGCTGCTTGCGTACTTCTCGAAGAACAGCGCCATGCAGGAATCAACCAGACGCTTGCGGCTGGCCTCGTTCAGCGCGGCATCGGAGAAGCCGCCTGCGCCCCAGCCGCCGATGGAGATCAGCGTGCGCAGGTGCGGGTGCGCCTTCTTCAGCTCGGCCAGCGCGGCGAAGTTGGCGGGCGCTTCGGCGCCCACCGTGCAGCGCCCTGCCTCGATGGTGGAGAACGCGTAGAACAGGTGGGTGAGCCGATCGGCCGGAATGTGCGACACCGGGTAGCGCTCGGCCGAACCGCCGGGATAGTAGGCACCGTAGATCGGCGGCTGTGCCGCGTGGCTGGCGGCAGGAACGGCGGCGGCGAACAGCAGGGCAAGCCCGGCCAGGGTCTGGCGCAACATGGAAACTCCCGGTTGGTAGAGTCGAGCGTGATCGACTCTACACGGATCCGGCATCGGCCAAGGTAGCCGCGGACCTTCAATCGCACACGGACATGAGCACAGACCACGACGCCACGCAGGATGCACTGCAGGCCAAACAGTCCCGCGCGTACGCGGCGTTCGACGAAGGCGACCTGGCACAGGCTGCGCGCCTGTTCGGCGAACTGATCGAGCACGCGCCCGAGGTGTCCTACCTGCACTACATGCGCGGGCTGGCGCACAAGTACCTGCGCGACTGGCGCGCCTCGCTGCAGGACAACCTGCATGCCGAGCAGGTGAGCGACGAATTCGACGAAGCCGCCGCCTGGAATGCGGGCATCGCGGCCAGCGCCCTGGGCGACTGGACCGAGGCGCGCAGGCAGTGGAGCCGGTGTGGCATCACCCTGCCCGAGGGTGACGGCGAGATCGCCGCCGACTTCGGCGTGGCCTGCGTGCGCCTGGCGCCGTGGAAGGATGCCGAAGTGGTGTACATGAACCGCATCGACCCGGTGCGCGCGCGCATCGGCAACGTGCCACTGCCCGAAAGCGGCTTCCGCTTCGGCGACATCGTGCTGCATGACGGCGCCTCCACCGGCCGCCGCACCTACGGCGAGGGCGATGTGCCGGTGTTCAACGCGATGCAGCGCCTGCAGGCATCGGACATGGCGACCTTCACCGTGTTCGTGCAGTGCGACGCGGCCGAGGACATCGCGGCGCTGGAAGTCCTGACCCTGCCCGGCATCGGCACGGTCGAGGACTGGACCGCCACGGTGCGCCGGCTGTGCCGCCGCTGCAGCTATGGCACCCCGCACCAACATGACGACGAACCCGGCAACGATGACGACAGTGGCTGGAAGCGCGAGCGCGACCTGGGCATCGCGGCGCAGGGTCGGGCTGCGGTGGAGAAACTGATGGCGACCTGGACCGCGGCGGGACCGGGGCGCGTGCTGCAGGCCATCGAGCAGCGCGAGCATCCCTTGAGTAATCCAGAGCCGGGCCAGGTGTGGTGGCTGGGCGAGGAAGAAGAGGAAGCGCGCGTCAACCTGGGTTGATGCCCGCAAGCCTTGTGGCACAGAGCCTTCAGAATTCTTCAGGCTGGTTTCCAGCACTTCAGTCGCAGCGCAGTCTCAATCGGGTTCCCTTTGATGGAGTCCGACGATGCGATCGATCCTGTCTGCCCTCACCCTGCTCTGCGCGATCTGCACCCTGCCCTTCACTGCCCGCGCTACCCCACCGGACCAGGCCCGTCTGCAGGCCCTGCAGCAGGCCATCGCCAGCGACGAACTGAAACAGATCCGCAGCGTACTGCTGCAGGTCGATGGCAAGGTGGTCTACGAGGGCTACTTCAACGGCGCCGACGCGCAGACCCTGCACGACGTGCGATCGGCCAGCAAGGGCGTGACCGCGCTGCTGGTCGGTGCCGCCATTGGCGAGGGCGCCCTGCCCAGCGTGCAGGCCCGGGTGTATGACTACTTCCCGACGTTCACCGCCCAGCGCGCGATCGACCCGCGCCTGCGTGCCACCACCGTGCAGGACCTGCTGACCATGAGCAGCCTCTGGGAATGCGATGACGAAAACCAGTTCTCGGCCGGCCACGAGGAACGCATGTACGTGTCCGAGAAGTGGCTGGACTTCGCCCTGGACCTGCCGGTGAAGGGCTTCGCGCCGTGGATGCAGCGACCGGAGGACAGCCCGCATGGTCGCGCGTTTGCCTACTGCACCGCCAATCCGTTCGTTCTGGGCGCGGTGCTGGAGCAGGCCAGCGGCCAACCGCTGGCCGACTACGCTGCGCGCGTCCTGGAGCGACCGCTGGGCATCACCCGCAGCCAGTGGAACCGCTCGCCGGAGGGCATCGGCATGGGCGGCGGCGGCACCCGCTACCGCACCCAGGACCTCGCCCGCTTCGGCCAGCTGGTGCTCGATGGCGGCCGCTGGCAGGGCCGCCAGCTGGTGCCGAAGGAGTACATCGAGGCGATGGTGCGACCGCAGGCGACCACTTCCGACGGCGGCGACTACGGTTACCAGTGGTGGGGCCTGAAGCTGGACGTGCAGGGTTCACCACGCACGGTGTGGGCGATGTCCGGCAACGGCGGCAACTACGTGTTCGTGCTGCCCGAGCAGCGCGTGGTGGCGGTGGTCACCAGCCAGGCGTTCAACCGCAACTTCGCCCATCCGCAGTCGCGGCGCATCCTCACCGAGTTCCTGCTGCCGGCGCTGCGCTGAGCGCGGCCAGGTCGTCCGGCCGCCAGCTGGCGGCCAGCACCTGCGCACGTTGCCGGGCGATGTCGGCATCCAGCCGCTGCAGCAGGGCCGGCCAGCCGGGCGCGCTGCGCAGGGGGACGAACAGCGGCGTGGCACGCAGCCACGCCACGTCGCGGAAGCCGTCGTCGACCGCCTGCTGTAGTGCTGCCACCGCGTCGCCTGCATGGCCCTGGGCCTGCAGCAGCAGCGCCCGCTCCAGCGCCGCATCGGGCCAGCCGTCGCCCGCTCCCGCGCTGGCAGCGAGCTGCCGCAGGCGCTGGTCGATCCAGGCAGGGTCCGCAGCCTGCGCGCCATGCAACGCCGCCAGGGTCTGGCCCAGTGACTGCTGTGGCCGCAGCTGGCGGCCACGCTCGAACGCGTCGGCGGCGCCTGCGGTGTCGCCGGCCAGCAATGCCAGTTCACCCTGCAGGCGCAGCAGCTGCGGATGCGGGGTGCCACGCGCGAGCGCTTCATCCAGCACCTGCCGGGCCCGCTGCGGCGCGCCGGCAAGGTACAGGCTGCGCGGCCAGGCGATGTTGGAAAAGACGTTGTCGGGGTAAAGCTGAAAATTGCGCGCGTGGCGATCCGCGGCCGCCTGGGTGAAGCCGAGCAGTTCCAGCTCGCGCGCGACCTGCACGTCACGGAAGCGGATGCGCTCGGGTGCCTTCAGGGACAGGTTGGCCTGCAGCGCCGTGGCGAGCTGGCCGCGTTCCTGCTGCAGGTAGGCCAGCGATGCACGGCTGCGCTCGTCGTTCGGCTCGAGTTCGATCGCACGGCTGTAGCCGGTGATCGCCTGCCGCATGTCGCCAAGGCAGTCCTGCGCGTAGCCCCACAGGGCGTGTGCGGCGGCATCGCCTGGTGCGCGCTGGCGCTCCTGCTCGGCCAATGCCAGCGCCTCGCGCAGCTGCTCGGGCGTGCCGTTGAACAGGCAGCCCTGCGCCGCCAGCGCACGGGACAGGCCGCGCCGCGCCGGCGTGGATTCGGGATCAGCCTGCAGCGCCTGCCGGTACAGGGTGATGGCCACGCGGTTGTTGTTGGCCTGGCCGATACCCGCGTAGTACTCGGCGCGCTGCAGCAGCGACTGCCCGGCCCCCTGCGGCGTCGAACGGGGCCACAGCAGCAGCGTGGCGGCCACGCCCAGCACCACGACAACCCCCACGCCCCACCCGAGCCTGCGGGCGCGCGAGGATGGCGCGAGCGGTGCGCTGGCCGGCAGCGGCGGCGCACACAGCTGATAGCCGCGGCCACGTACCGAACGGATGTAGCGCGGCCGCCGGCTGTCATCGCCCAAGGCCTGCCGCAGCAGCTTCACCCGCTGGCTGACCGCATCCTCGCCGACCACCGCCGGTGCCCAGACCTGCGCGGCCAGCGTGTCGAAATCCACGACGTCGGTGCCGTGCTGGAGAAGTACGTCGAGCAGGGTCCAGCTGAGGCCGCTGACCGGCAAGACCTCGCCGTTGCGACTGACGCGTTGCGCCGGGCGATCGATATCGAGGTCGAGCAGGCGCAGGGTGTCCATGTGCGAAGCATAGCGTCACGGCTGCGCTGGGAGACAGGCAAAGAAAAAGCGGGCCGAAGCCCGCTTTTTCATTTTCGAAGGCGTGAGGACCAACGGCCCTCACCTACGGTAACCGGCTGCGCCGATTACTCGGCGCTGGCGCCTTCGCCTTCTTCGACGGCCTTCATCGACAGGCGGATACGGCCCTGCTTGTCGACTTCCAGGACCTTGACCTTGACCACATCGCCTTCCTTCAGCACGTCGCCGACCTTCTCGACGCGGTCGCTGGAGATCTGCGACACGTGGACCAGACCGTCCTTGCCCGGCAGGATCGTGACGAACGCACCGAAGTCCATGATCTTGGCGACCTTGCCTTCGTAGATGCGGCCCGGCTCGACGTCCGAGGTGATCTGCTCGATGCGGGCCTTGGCGGCCTGGGCAGCGATGGCGTTGACCGATGCGATGACGATGGTGCCGTCATCCTGGATGTCGATCTGGGTGCCGGTTTCCTTGGTGATGGCCTGGATGGTCGAGCCACCCTTGCCGATCACTTCGCGGATCTTGTCCGGGTGGATCTTGATGGTCAGCAGGCGCGGCGCGTAGTCCGACAGCTCTTCGCGCGGAGCGGTCAGGCCGTGGGCCATTTCGCCCAGGATGTGCAGACGGCCGGCCTTGGCCTGCTGCAGAGCCTGCTTCATGATCTCTTCGGTGATGCCTTCGATCTTGATGTCCATCTGCAGGGCGGAGATGCCCTCAGCGGTACCGGCAACCTTGAAGTCCATGTCGCCCAGGTGATCTTCGTCACCCAGGATGTCGGACAGGACGACGAAGCGATCGCCTTCCTTGACCAGGCCCATGGCGATACCGGCAACCGGCGCCTTCACCGGCACGCCGGCGTCCATCAGGGCCAGCGACGAACCGCAGACCGAGGCCATCGACGAGGAACCGTTCGACTCGGTGATCTCCGAGACGACGCGGATGGTGTACGGGAAGGATTCCAGCGACGGCATGACAGCCAGCACGCCGCGCTTGGCCAGACGACCGTGGCCGATTTCGCGGCGCTTCGGGCCCATCATGCGGCCGGTCTCACCCACCGAGTACGGGGGGAAGTTGTAGTGGAACAGGAAGTTTTCCTTGTACTCACCGGAGACGGCATCGATGACCTGGCCATCACGGGCGGTGCCCAGGGTGATGGTCACGATGGCCTGCGTTTCACCGCGGGTGAACAGCGAGGAACCGTGGGTACGCGGCAGGATGCCGGTCTGCACGGCGATCGGGCGGACGGTGTCCAGCTGACGGCCGTCGATGCGGACCTTGGTGTCCAGCACCGAGTTGCGCATGGTGCTGTATTCCAGCTCGCCGAATTCCTTCGACAGCTCGGCCGGGTTCCAGCCTTCAGCGGCCACGCGGCCGGCCAGGGATTCGACCACGTCCTTCTTGATCGCCGAGATGGCGTCACGGCGCTGCAGCTTGTCGCGCACCTGGAAGGCTTCGCCCAGGCGCGGGCCGATGGCTTCCTGCAGGGCGCTGATCAGCACGTCGTTCTTGGCCGGGGCCACCCAGGTCGACGGCTTGGTGCCGGCTTCCACGGTCAGCTCGTTGATCGCGTTGATGACCTTCTGCATTTCGCGGTGACCGAAGGTCACGGCGCCCAGCATCACGTCTTCGGACAGCAGCGCGGCTTCGGATTCAACCATCAGCACGGCGTTGGCGGTACCGGCAACGACCAGCTCCAGCTCCGATTCCTTCAGCTCCGACACGGTCGGGTTGAGGATGTATTCGCCGTTCTTGTAACCGACCTTGGCAGCAGCGATCGGACCCTTGAACGGGGTGCCGGCCAGCGACAGGGCAGCCGAGGCACCGATCAGGGCCGGGATGTCACCGTCGATTTCCGGGTTCAGCGACATCACCGTGGCGATGATCTGGACTTCGTTCTTGTAGTCTTCCGGGAACAGCGGACGAATCGGACGGTCGATCAGACGCGAGATCAGGGTTTCCTTCTCGGTCGCGCGGCCTTCGCGCTTGAAGAAGCCACCCGGGATACGGCCACCTGCGTAGAACTTCTCCTGATAGTCACAGGTCAGGGGGAAGAAATCCTGGCCTTCGCGCGCGCTCTTGGCGGCAACGGCGGAGACCAGCAGCACGGTGTCGTCGAACTTGACGATGACGGCGCCACCGGCCTGACGGGCGATTTCGCCGGTTTCAAGCGTGACGGTGTGCTTGCCGTACTGGAAGGTTTTGGTGATTTTTGCCACGGAGGGTGTCCTTGGGGATGCTGTCTGCGAATTTGGACCGTCGGCGACCCTTGCCGCCAGCGGGTGACCGGATCGTTCCGGTCTGAATCGGTATTCCGGTGCTACAAAACAAAACCGCGGCGCATCGCTGCGCCGCGGGGGATTCTTTGCTTAGCGACGCAGGCCAAGCTTTTCGATCAGGGCCTTGTAACGCTCGACGTCCTTCTTCTTCAGGTAGTCGAGCAGGCTGCGACGGCGGTTGACCATCTGCAGCAGGCCGCGACGGCTGTGGTGGTCCTTCTTGTGGGTCTTGAAGTGGCCGGTCAGCAGTTCGATGCGGGCGGTCAGCAGGGCAACCTGGACTTCCGGGGAGCCGGTGTCAGCCGAGCTGCGCTTGTTGTCTTCAATGACCTTCTGGGTGTCGATCGACATTTTTTTTTCTCAGTGATGCGTGGCCGGCAGGAACGCGCGTCGCGCACCGCCAGGCTCGCCGTGGACTACGAGGATGAAACCCGCGCGAGGCAGGTTGCCGGAAAACGGCCGCGAAATTGTAACGGCCAAGGGCTCCGGGAACAAGGACCGGGGCTGAACGGCCCTGCCCCGGTCAGAGGTTGAACCGGCGCTGCGGGGCCAGCAGGCCACTGTCGTCGACCTGGCCCAGGCCCTGGACAGCATCGTCCGGACCGTACACGGCAACCAGGCCGCGCGGCCAGGTGGCGTCGCGCTGGCGCTGGCCGACACAGAAGCGCTGCACCTGTTCAGCGTCGAGGTCGACCCGCGGGTACTCGGCCAGGCCGGCAGCCAGTGGCAGCAGCAGCGCCTCCATGCCCGCCTCGTCGCCGGCCTGGACCATCGCCCGCAGCTGGTCCAGGGTGACCATGGCCGGGGCGTGGAACGGCTCGACCCACAGCCGGCGCAGCGCGCTGATGTGGGCGCCACAGCCCAGCGCCTCGCCGAGGTCACGGGCCAGGCTGCGGATGTAGGTGCCCGAACCGCAGGTCACCCGCAGCCGCAGGCGCTCGGCCTGCTGCTCGAGCACCTCGATGGCATGCACCTGCACCTCGCGCTCGGGCGCCTCGATGACGTCGCCGCGGCGAGCCTTCACATACAGCGGCTCGCCGCCCTGCTTCAGCGCCGAATAGATCGGGGCGCGCTGCAGGATGCTGCCGGTCAGCGGCGCCAGTGCGGCCTGCAGGGCCTCGGCGCTGATCGCCGGGACCGGGCGCTGCAGCAGCACCTGGCCTTCGGAATCATCGGTATCGGTGGTCTGGCCGAGCTGGATCTCGGCGTCATAGGCCTTGGCCGAGCCCAGCAGCAGGCCGGCGATCTTGGTCGCCTCGCCGAAGCACAGCGGCAGCAGGCCGGTGGCCAGCGGGTCGAGGCTACCTGTGTGGCCGCCCTTTTCGGCACGGAACAGGCGGCGGGCCACCTGCAGGGCGGCGTTGGAGCTCATGCCGGTCGACTTGTCGAGCAGCAGGATGCCATCCAGGCGGCGGAACTGAATTCGCGTCATGACAAATACGGGTAGCGCCGGGCCATGCCCGGCGAGCGCGAAGCGCGGCCAGTGTCCGGCCTCGCACGGTCAGAATGGAAAACGCCGGGCATCACCCGGCGCAAGCTTATTCTTCGTCGCTCTCGCGACGCTTCTCTGCGGCCAGCGTATCGGGCAGGTCGCGCAGGAGATTGTCGATGTGCTCACCACGGTCGACCGAGTCGTCGTAGTGGAAATGCAGCTCCGGCACATGGCGCAGCTTCATCGCGCGGGCCAGGTCCATGCGCAGGCGGTAGCCCAGCTCCTTCAGGCCGGCCACGGCTTCGGCCGAACGTTCCGGCATCAGCGCGGTGACGAACACCTTGGCATGGGCCATGTCGCGGGTGATTTCCACGTCGGACACGCTCACCGAGGGCAACCCGTGCTCGCGCACGGCGTTGTGCACCAGGGTGCCGAGTTCACGGCGCAGCTGGGCGGAGACACGGTCGGTTCGATGGAAAGTCTTGGGCACGAGGAGCTCTTGGTTCAGTTGTCGCCCGACCAACGGTCGGGCGCTACATCTACATGGTACCCGACCATTGGCCGGGTTCTACATCACGGTAGGGCCCGACCGTTGGTCGGGCCACCTTGCAGCATTACAGGGTGCGCGGCACTTCGATACGCTCGAAGCACTCGATCTGGTCACCCGGCTTGACGTCGTTGTAGGCCTTCACCGCGATACCACATTCGGTACCGTTGCGGACTTCCTCGACGTTTTCCTTGAAGCGACGCAGCGATTCCAGCTCGCCCTCGAAGATCACCACGCTGTCGCGCAGCACGCGGATCGGCTTGTTGCGCTTGACCACGCCCTCGATGACCATCGAGCCGGCAACCGCGCCCAGCTTGGAGCTGCGGAAGACGTCGCGGACCTCGGCAATACCGATGATCTCTTCGCGGATCTCCACGCCCAGCAGGCCGGATGCCACCTGCTTCACCTGGTCGATCACGTCATAGATGATCGAGAAGTAACGCAGGTCCACGCCGTTGGATTCGATGATGCGACGGGCCGAAGCGTCCGCACGCACGTTGAAGCCGATGACGGTGGCCTTCGAAGCGGCAGCCGAGTTGGCGTCCGATTCGGTGATGCCGCCCACGCCGGAGTGGATCACGTTGATGCGGATGTCTTCGTTGGACAGCGCGACCAGTGCCTGGCTCAGCGCCTGCACCGAACCCTGCACGTCGGCCTTGATGACCAGGTTGAGGACCTGCTGGCCCTCGCCCTTGCCCAGGGTCGCCATGATGTCTTCCATGCGGCTGCCAGCGGTGGCGACCAGGCGCGATTCACGGCGCTTGGTCTCACGCTGCTGGGCAACGTCCTTGGCCAGGCGCTCGTCCTCGACGACCACGAAGTCGTCACCGGCTTCCGGCACGCCGGACAGGCCCAGGACCTGCACCGGGATGGACGGGCCGGCGAACTCCGGCTGCTTGCCGGTTTCGTCGAACAGCGCACGCACGCGGCCGTACTGGATGCCGCACACCAGGTAATCGCCCTTCTTCAGGCGGCCCTGCTGCACCAGCACGGTGGCGACCGGGCCACGGCCCTTGTCCAGCGAGGATTCGATGACCACGCCTGCAGCGCGGCCGTCGTCAACGGCCTTCAGTTCCAGCAGTTCCGCCTGGACCGAGACGGCGTCCAGCAGGTCGTCGATGCCCAGGCCGGTCTTGGCCGAGATCTCCACCATCTGGATGTCACCGCCGAAGTCTTCGGCCACGACCTGTTCGGAGAGCAGCTCGTTCTTGACCCGCATCGGGTCGGCGCCGGACTTGTCGATCTTGTTGATGGCCACGATCAGCGGCACACCCGCCGAACGGGCGTGCTGGATCGCTTCCTTGGTCTGCGGCATGACGCCGTCGTCGGCGGCAACCACCAGCACCACGATGTCGGTCAGCTTGGCACCGCGGGCACGCATCGAGGTGAACGCGGCGTGGCCCGGGGTATCCAGGAAGCTGATGACGCCCTTCGGCGTATCAACATGGTATGCACCGATGTGCTGGGTGATGCCACCGGCTTCGCCGTGAGCGACCTTGGTGCGGCGGATGTAATCCAGCAGCGAGGTCTTGCCGTGGTCGACGTGGCCCATGATGGTGACAACCGGCGGACGCTGCACGGCTTCGCCCTGGTTTTCACCGGTCGAGGCCAGCAGTGCGTCTTCGGCGTCGTTGTCATTGGCGCGGATCGCCTTGTGGCCGAGTTCTTCGGTCACCAGCGCGGCGGTGTCGTGGTCGATGGACTGGGTGATGGTGGCCATCACGCCCATCTTGAACAGCGCCTTCACCACCTCGCCGCCCTTCAGCGCGAGCTTCTGCGCCAGGTCGGCCACGGTGATGGTTTCGCCGATCGCCACTTCACGCACGACCGGTGCGGTCGGACGCTCGAAGGCGTGCGGACCCGCGTTGTTGCCACCACGCGACATGTCGCGACGGCCGCCACTCTGGTTGCGACCACCCGGACGACCGCGGTTGTTGCTGTTGTTGCTGTTGCCACGACGCGCACGGTCGGCAGCCGACAGGTGCATCTGGCCGGCGAAACGATCGCCCGGGCCACGCTCGCTGCGCGGCGCGCTGCGGTTGTTGCGGTCGTCGCTGCGGGGCGGTGCCGGCGGTGCACCACGCGGTGCGGCCGGAGCGGCAGCCGGGGTACGCGGCGGGCGCGGCGCGGTTTCGTCGATCGGAGCGCGCTTGGGCTTGGTGGCAGCCAGGGCCTCGGCGGCCTTGGCGGCAACCGCAGCTTCCTCGGCAGCCTTCTTCTCGGCCTCGGCCCGTTCCTTGGCGGCAACCTCTTCCTCACGGGCACGGACGATGGCCTCGTCGCGCAGACGATCCTTCTCGGCCAGGGCCTGCTGTTCGGCGAGGTTGCGGGCGCGCGACTCTTCCAGCTTGCGCAGGATGTCGGCACGCTCTTCGTCCGGCGTCATGGCACGCGCACCATCCTTGACGTAGGTACGCTTCTGGCGCACCTCGACATTCACGGTCGTCTTGCTACGACCGGAATTGACCGTCACTTCCTGCTGTTTCCGGCGGTTGAGCGTGATCTTCTTTGCAGACTGATCCGTCTCTTCCGGGGCCTGCTCGGGCTTGCCGTGCGAGCGACGAAGGAAGCCCAGGAGCTTCACCTTTTCAGTGCTGGTCACGACCTGGTCGGGACCGCTGAACTTCATGCCGGCACCGGCCAGCTGTTCCAGCAGTTTCTCGACCGGCGTGTTGACCAGTTCGGCAAGCTTGCGGATGGTGGTTTGCTGCGACATTCGGATCCTATGATCTTGTGGGCGCCCCCCCGCAGATGGAGGTGGCGCGGATTCTACGCCCTGATCGGCTCAGGGCCCTGTTCATTGCCGGCTCATTCGCCGCGTTCCAGTCGGGCGATCTCCTCGGCACGCGCGGCCAGGATCAGCGCCGCGGCGCGCTCCTGGTCCAGCCCTTCGATGCCGAAGTCCATGACCTCGTCGGCGGCCAGGTCGGAAAGCTCCTCGCTGGTGCGCACGCCGTGGCCGGCCAGCGCGTAAGCGGTGGCTTCGTCCATGCCCTCAAGGGACAGCAGGTCCTGCGCCGGCTGGCCGTCTTCAAGGCCTTCCTCGACTGCCAGGGCCTCATTGAGCAGCGCATCGCGGGCACGAGCGCGCAGCTCTTCGACGATGTCCTCGTCGAAACCTTCCACGGCCAGCAGTTCGCCAACCGGGACATAAGCAATTTCTTCCACCGTGCCGAAGCCTTCGCTGACCAGGATGCCGGCGATTTCCTCGTCCACTTCCAGCTTGTCCATGAACAGCTGGCGGGCCGACGACTGCTCGGCTTCCGACTTGGCGGTGACCTGGTCCTGGGTCATCACGTTCAGCTGCCAACCGGTCAGGCGGCTGGCCAGGCGCACGTTCTGCCCGCCCTTGCCGATGGCCTGGGCCAGGCGGTCTTCGGCCACGGCCAGATCCATCGAGTGCTTGTCTTCATCAACGATGATCGACTGCACTTCGGCCGGTGCCATCGCGTTGATGACGAAGTTGGCCGGGCTGTCGTTCCACAGCACGATGTCCACACGCTCGCCATTGAGCTCGTTGGACACGGCCTGCACGCGCGAACCGCGCATGCCGATGCAGGCACCGATCGGATCGGTACGGGTATCGTGGGCCAGCACGGCGATCTTGGCGCGGTCGCCCGGATCGCGGGCACAGGCCTTGATTTCCACCAGCCCCTGGCCGACTTCCGGCACTTCGAGCTTGAACAGCTCGATCATGAATTCCGGGGCGGCGCGGCTGATGAACAGCTGCGGGCCACGCGGTTCCGAACGCACTTCGGCCAGATAGCCGCGTACGCGGTCACCGGCGCGCAGCACGTCGCGCGGGATGCCCTTGTCCTTCGGGATGAAACCTTCGGCGTTGCCGCCCAGGTCCACGTAGATGTTGCCGCGCTCGGCGCGCTTGACCACACCGGTGATCAGCTCACCAACGCGGTCCTTCCACGCATCGACGACCTGCTGGCGCTCGGCTTCGCGCACGCGCTGCACGATGACCTGCTTGGCGGCCTGGGCGGCGATGCGGCCGAAATCGGGGTTTTCGATCTGTTCTTCGATGTAGTCGCCGACGTCCACGCCTTCGGCTTCGTCGACGGCGTCCATCAGGCGGATCTGGCGGTCCGGCGATTCCATGACCACGTCATCGGCCACCACTTCCCAGCGGCGGTAGGTTTCGTAGCTGCCATCCTTGTGGTCGATGACCACGCGGGTCAGCACTTCCTCGTCGGCATAGCGCTTCTTCGCTGCGGACGCCAGGGCGGCCTCGATCGCATCGAAGATCACTTCACGCGGCACGCCCTTCTCGTTGGCGACCGCGTCCACTACCAGCAACAGTTCCTTGCTCATTGGCTCACTCCGCGCGCGGCTTCTTTGCCGCCGGCTCGTTGGAAGAAGAATTCTTGTCCGGCTTCGGACGCTTCGGCGCCGGGCCGGTCGGCTTGCTCGGGGCCAGGCCCAGGGCAACCCAGTCCGGCATGATCCGGGCCTTGTCGATGTTGTCCGCCGACACGACCACTTCGGTCTTGTCGACGATGAAGGTGATGGTGTCCGCAGCCTCGTCGGTCGCTCCGATGCGGCCCTGCAGGCGACGACGGTTGTCCTGCGGCAGCTTCAGCGTGACCTTGGCCATTTCGCCCAGGTGACGGCCGAACTGCTCCAGGTTGAACAGCGGACGGTCGACGCCCGGCGAAGACACTTCCAGCGTGTAGTTGCCGCTGATCGGGTCTTCGACGTCCATCTGCGCTGACACTTCGCGGCTGACGCGCTCGCAGTCGTCCACGTTGATGATGCGCTCGGGCTGTTCAGCCAGCGGCACGTCGATGTAAAGGCGCAGGGTCGCACCGCCGGGGGCCGGCAGATACTCAACGCCCAGCAGCTCCAGGCCCAGCGACACAACGGTCGGGCCGAGCAGATTCGCGATGTCGGTTGCCTTGTCGCTCACAGCCTGCCTTGATCTCTTGGTTGGGTGCCGGCCACGGCCGGCGGGGAAAACATGACGCCCCGGAAACGACAAAGGGCCCGCTGGGCCCCTTTTTCCGGAAAGACTCCGGTGACTGGATTCCGGTTGCAACGCGCTGCGTAAGCGTGTTGCGAGCCCTCCTTCCGGACCGGGTCTCCCGTGGGGAGGCCGCCTTCAGGGGTACTGCCTAGGTCGCTGATGATAGCGGCTGCACCTCGCTGGTGCAAGGCTTGGGCCGCCTTGCAACCGGCCGCTGCGCTCGCCGGGCATGGCCCGGCGCTACCGGGACAACCCGCGACCTGGAAGCGCCGGGTCATGCCCGGCGGATCCAGCGTACGCTCAAAGAAAAACGCCTTCGAAGCAGGACTTCGAAGGCGATTTCTTTACTTGGTAGCGGGGGCAGGATTTGAACCTGCGACCTTCGGGTTATGAGCCCGACGAGCTGCCAGACTGCTCCACCCCGCATCAGAAGCGGAATTATGAGTGATAACTTCAAAACATGCAAGCTTTCCCTCATTCATCAAACCGGTTGGCGCCGATCTGAAGTTTGGTAGCGGGGGCAGGATTTGAACCTGCGACCTTCGGGTTATGAGCCCGACGAGCTGCCAGACTGCTCCACCCCGCACCGGAAGTGTTTGAACTGCTGCCCTGCTTTTTCAAGAAGGGCTACCGCAACGATGTTCTGGCTGAACCGCTGCAGTGACAACTCAGGCTGCGCATATTACACGAATCGCGCAGCTTTGTGTCAACTTTTATGCAAGATGCGCAAATGCCTGCTGGCACCAGACCATGATCGGGTTCCAGGCCAGACCCAGAGCCAGCAGCGCCAGGGCGTTCACGCCCAGCACCACGCCCAGCACGCGGTCGTTGTTGCGCGGCATGGCCTCGCCCACCGGCTCATCGAAGTACATGACCTTGATGACGCGCAGGTAGTAGAAGCAGCCGACCACGGCGCACAGGACGCCGAGAATGGCCAGCCACAGCAGGCCGCCGTTGACGGCAGCGCCGAGCACGGCCAGCTTGGTCCAGAAGCCCAGGAACGGCGGGATGCCGGCCAGCGACGCCATGATGCACAGCACCAGGCCGGCCATCCACGGGTTGCGGGCGTTCAGGCCCTTGAAGTCCTCAATGTTCTCGGCTTCAAAGCCGGCGCGCGACAGGGCGATGATCGCACCGAAGGCGGCGGTGGACATGATGGCGTAGGCCAGTGCGTAGAACAACGCGGCGGCGTAGCCCTGCGCGCCGCCACCGGCGATGCCCATCAGCAGGAAGCCGATGTGCGACACGGTGGAGAACGCCAGCATGCGCTTGAGGTTGCTCTGCGCGATGGCCATCAGGTTGCCGATGACCAGCGACACGGCGGCCAGACCGGCGATCAGCAGCTGCAGTTCGGTCGACAGCGGGCCAACGCCCATCTCCAGCAGGCGGTAGGCCATGCCGAAGGCGGCCAGCTTCGGTGCCGAACTGATGAACAGCGCGATCGGCGCCGGGGCACCCTGGTACACGTCGGGCAGCCACATGTGGAACGGGGCGGCACCCAGCTTGAAGGCCACGCCGGCGATCATGAAGACCGCACCGGTGATCAGCAGCATGCGCTCATCCGAATGCGGGATGGCGGCCTGGATGGCATCCAGGTGCAGGCTGCCGGTGGCGCCGTAGATCAGCGACATGCCGTACAGCAGCAGGCCCGAGGCCAGCGAACCGAGGACGATGTACTTCATCGCCGCTTCCGAGGCCAGGCCGCTTTCGCGGTTGCTGGCGACCAGTGCGTACGAGCACAGGGCCAGCAGTTCAAGACCCAGATAGACCATCAGCAGGCTGCCGGCCGAGACCAGGATCATCATGCCGGCGGTGCCGAACAGGATCAGCACCGGGATCTCGCCCTGGAACAGGTTGCGGTCGCGCAGGTAGCGCCAGCCGTAGACCAGGGTCAGGCCGCTGAGCAGCACGATCCCGGTCTTCATCACGTCCGCGGCGGTATCGCGCACGAACATGCCGTGGAAGACCTCACCCTGCCCGCCCACGCCGGTGGCGAGCATGAACAGCACCACGGCCAGTGCAGCGACCGAGAACAGGTGGGTGACGATCTTGTTCCGGTTGCTGACGAACAGGTCGAGGATCATCAGGGCGAAGGCGCTGCCGATCAGCACCAGCTCGGGAGCGAGCGGTGGCAGGTCAGCGGCGGTCAATGGCAGCAGCGGCGAGGTGGTCATCATCAAATCCTGGAATTACAGCAGCTTGCTGGATGCGATCTGCATCGCCAGCTTCGCGATCGAGGGCTCCATCAGGTCGGTCAGCGGCTTGGGGTAGATGCCCAGCGCCAGCACGCCGATGGCGAACACGCTCAGCAGCGCCCATTCGCGGCCGTTGATGTCCTTCAGTTCGGCCACGTGGCTGTTGGCCACTTCGCCGAAGAAGATGCGCTTGTACAGCCACAGGGTGTAAGCCGCACCGATGATCAGGGTGGTAGCGGCGCCCAGGGCGATCCACGGATTGCGCTGGAACGCAGCCAGGATGACCATGAATTCACCGGCGAAACCACTGGTGCCCGGCAGGCCGGCATTGGCCATGAAGAACAGCATCGCGAAGGTCGCGAACCACGGCATCACGTTGACCACGCCGCCGTAATCGGCGATGCGGCGGCTGTGCATGCGGTCGTACAGCACGCCGACGCAGGAGAACATCGCACCGGACACGAAGCCGTGCGAGATCATCTGCACCATGGCGCCCTGCAGGCCGAGGCGGGCTGCATCGGCGTTGCCGGCTTCGCGCACCAGCCACAGGGCGATGAAGGTGCCCAGGGTGACGAAGCCCATGTGCGCGATCGACGAATAGGCGATCAGCTTCTTCATGTCGTCCTGCACCAGGGCGACCAGGCCGACGTAGATCACCGCGATCAGCGACAGGGCGATCACCAGCCAGGCCCACTCGTTGGACGCGTCCGGAACGATCGGCAGGTTGAAGCGCAGGAAGCCATAGCCACCGATCTTCAGGGCGATAGCGGCCAGGATCACCGAACCGGCCGTCGGCGCTTCCACGTGGGCGTCCGGGAGCCAGGTGTGCACCGGGAACATCGGCACCTTGACCGCGAAGGCGATCAGGAAGGCGAAGAAGATCCAGGTCTGCTCCTTGGCGCTCAGCGGCAGCGCGTACAGGTCGGCCAGCTGGAAGCTGCCACCCTTCATGTACAGGTAGATCAGCGCCACCAGCATCAGCACCGAGCCGAGGAAGGTGTACAGGAAGAACTTCATCGCGGCGTAGATGCGGCGCGGGCCGCCCCAGACACCGATGATGAGGAACATCGGGATCAGCATCGCCTCGAAGAACACGTAGAACAGCATCGCGTCCGTGGCCGAGAAGATGCCGACGGTAACGCCTTCCAGGATCAGGAAGGCCGCCACGTACTGGTTCACGCGCTTGTCGATCGCGCTCCAGGCACCCAGCAGGGCCAGCACGCCGACCAGGGTGGTCAGCAGGATCAGCGCGATGGCGATGCCATCCACGCCCAGGTTGTAGCCGATCTTGTACGCCGGGATCCACGCATGGGTCTCGACGAACTGCATGCCATCGGCAGCCGGGTTGTAGCCGCCGAGCAGCGAGAGACTCGCAACGAAGGTCAGCAGCGCCACGCCGATCGACGCCCAGCGGGCGGCCTGCGCATCACGGATCGCAAGGATCAGGGCACCGCCGAGGATCGGCAGCCAGATGAGGACACTGAGTAGGGGCCAGTTCGACACGTCTTCTTATTCCGTACAGGTCATCAACGCAGGTAATGCATCAGCACGCCCAAGAGGGCAATCAGGCCGATGATCATCGCGAAGGCGTAGTGATAGAGGAAACCGGATTGGGTACGACGCAGCACGCCGGCTGCGACGTCCACAACACGTGCCGAGAGATTGACCACGCCGTCGACGATGTTGCTGTCGATCCAGCGAGCGACCTTGCCGAGCTTGACGCTGCCACCGGCAAAACCGTTGATCCACAGCATGTCGAAGCCGTACTTGTTTTCCAGCACCGAAACCAGCGGAGCGAAGGTCTTGCGGGCCTTGCCCGACAGGTCCGGCTTCCACAGGTAGAACAGCGCGGCCAGCAGGAAGCCTGCGACGGTCAGGAAGAACGGCGGCAGCATCATGCCATGGAGCGCGAACGCCACCGGGCCATGGAACTCCTCGCCGAGGAAGGCCACGGTGTTCTTGGCCGGATCGTAGAAGTCGACGATGCCGGTGAAGAACGTGGTCGCCTGGCCCTTGATCGCCTCGTGGGCGTGGTGGCCGGCCCAGTCGGTGCCGTGCAGCATCGGACCGATGCTGAAGAAACCGATGGCGATCGACGGGATGGCCAGCAGGATCAGAGGCAGGGTCACCACCCACGGGGTTTCGTGCGGCTCATGCGGACCGTGGCCATGGCCGTGGTTGTCATGGGCATCGCCGTGGTGCGCATCGGCGTGATGGGCATCGGCGGCATGATGGCCGTCATGGCCGTGGTCATCGTGGTGCGCGTCACGGAAGCGCTCTGGACCATGGAAGGTCAGGAACAGCAGGCGGAAGCTGTAGAAGCTGGTCACCAGCACGCCGCCCAGCACTGCCCAGTAGCCGTAGGTGGCCACCCAGGTGTTCTGCATGTGGGCGTGGATCTCGGCTGCCTCGATGATGGTGTCCTTCGAGTAGAAGCCGGAGAAGAACGGCGTACCGACCAGGGCCAGGGTACCGATCCACATGGTGATGAAGGTGATCGGCATGTACTTGCGGAGGCCGCCCATCTTGCGCATGTCCTGCTCGTGGTGCATCGCGATGATGACCGAGCCGGCACCCAGGAACAGCAGCGCCTTGAAGAAGGCGTGGGTCATCAGGTGGAACACGGCCGCCGAGTAGGCCGACACGCCCAGCGCCACGGTCATGTAACCGAGCTGGGACAGCGTCGAATACGCGACCACGCGCTTGATGTCGTTCTGCACGATGCCGATCAGGCCGGTGAAGAACGCGGTGGTGGCACCGATGAAGAGGATGAAGTTCAGCGCGGTCTGCGACAGCTCGAACAGCGGCGACATGCGGGTGACCATGAAGATACCGGCGGTCACCATGGTCGCGGCGTGGATCAGTGCCGAGATCGGGGTCGGGCCTTCCATCGAATCCGGCAGCCACACGTGCAGCGGGACCTGGGCCGACTTGCCCATGGCACCGATGAACAGGCTGATGCAGATGACGGTGGCGATCGACCAGACCACCGGCTCGGTCAGCAGCTGCATGCCGAACACGGTGCCGTCCCAGATCTGCATCTTGGCTTCGGGGCTGGCCAGTGCGCCTGCCTGCGAGAAGACCTGCGAGTAATCCAGGGTGCCGAACACCCACAGCACGCCGGCGATGCCCAGCAGGAAGCCGAAGTCACCGACGCGGTTGACCAGGAACGCCTTCATGTTGGCGAAGATCGCGGTCGGGCGCTTGAACCAGAAGCCGATCAGCAGGTACGACACCAGGCCCACCGCTTCCCAGCCGAAGAACAGCTGCAGGAAGTTGTTGCTCATCACCAGGGTGAGCATCGAGAAGGTGAACAGCGAGATGTAGCTGAAGAAGCGCTGGTAGCCCGGGTCTTCTTCCATGTAGCCGATGGTGTAGATGTGGACCAGCAGCGACACGAAGGTCACCACCACCATCATCATCGCGGTCAGCTTGTCGACCATGAAGCCGACATGGGCCGAGTACTGCCCGACTTCGAAGAAGGTGTACAGGTTCTGGTTGAACGGCTGCGCACCGCCCCAGACCAGCTGGTACAGCGTGTACATCGACAGGGCGCAGCTGATGGCCACGCCGAGGATGGTGACGGTCTGGGCGCCGAAGCGCTTGACCTGGCGACCGAACAGGCCGGCGATGATGCTGCCGAACAGCGGTGCAAGCACCACTGCGATCAACAGACTCTTGGAGAGAGTGATTTCCATCTGTGGATCAGCCCTTCAGCGAATCGACTTCGCCGACATTGATTGTGCGGCGTGTACGGAACAGGGTCACCAGGATCGCCAGGCCGATGGCGGCCTCGGCTGCGGCGACGGTCAGGATGAAGAACACGAACAGCTGGCCGGACGGATCGCCGAGCTGGCGCGAGAACCCGACGAAGTTGATGTTCACCGACAGCAGCATCAACTCGATGGACATCAGCAGGACGATGATGTTCTTGCGGTTGAGGAAGATGCCGGCAAGGCTGATGCAGAACAGCACCGCGCCCAGCGCCAGGATGTGGCCGAGAGTGATCATGCCTGGGTCTCCTCGTCGCCCGCGACCGGCTTGGTGGTGGTGTGGACCAGCGGCTGTTCGGCGTCCATCTTGACCATGCGCAGACGCTGCGAGGCCTTGACCATGGTCTGGTCGCCCGGGTTCTGGCTCTTCACGCCGGTACGGCGACGCAGGGTCAGCATGACGGCGGCGACCACGGCCACGGTCAGGATGACGGCGGCGAACTCGAACGGCAGCAGGAACTCGGTGAACAGGCTGCGTGCCAGCCAGGTGATGTTTGACGTGTCCGCGGCCAGGGCCGCAGCGTTGTCCGCCGGGAAGGCGTTGACCGCCCTGCCCTTCACCCCGATCAGGACCAGCATCTGCACCAGCATGGCCACGGCCACGATCAGGCCGACCGGCAGGTAGCGCACCCAGCCCTCACGCAGGTTCGTGGGATCGATGTCGAGCATCATCACCACGAACAGGAACAGCACCATCACCGCGCCGACGTAGACCAGCACCAGGGCGACACCGAGGAACTCGGCACCGACCAGCAGCCACACGCAGGCGATGGAGAAGAAGGTCAGCACCAGGCAGAGCACGGCGTGAACCGGGTTGCGCACGCTGATCACCGCACCGGCCGAAACCGTTGCCGCGATTGCGAACACCCAGAAAGCGATATTTACCCAATCCATCTCTCGACCTCAGCGGTAAGCGGCATCGGCGGCACGACGCTCGGCGATCTCGTTTTCGAGACGATCGCCAAGGGCCAGCAGCTGCGGCTTGGTAACGATGTTTTCGCCACGGTTCTCGAAGTGGTACTCGAGGATGTGGGTTTCGACGATCGAGTCCACCGGGCAGCTTTCTTCGCAGAAGCCGCAGAAGATGCACTTGAACAGATCGATGTCGTAGCGGGTGGTACGGCGGGTGCCGTCCTCGCGCTTGGCCGAGTCGATGGTGATGGCCAGTGCCGGGCACACCGCTTCGCACAGCTTGCAGGCGATGCAGCGCTCTTCACCGTTGGGGTAACGGCGCAGGGCGTGCAGGCCACGGAAGCGCGGCGACTGCGGGAACTTCTCCATCGGGTACATCATCGTGTACTTCGGCTTGAAGCTGTACTTCAGCGTCAGCCAGAGACCGGCCAGCAGTTCGAGCAGCAGCAGGCTCTTGAAGTAATGGGTAATCCTGTTCATCACTTAGACGCCCTTTTGAATCACGCCGAAGAACACCATGACGGCGGTAACCGCGATCCACAGAATGGCCAGCGGGATGAAGACCTTCCAGCCCAGGCGCATGATCTGGTCATAGCGGAAGCGCGGGAAGCTGGCACGGAACCAGATGTAGGCACTGGCGAAGAAGAACACCTTGACGAACAGCCACGGTGCACCGCCCTTCCAGATCCAGTCGACCAGCGGCGAGACATCGCCGAAGTTCACCCAGCCCTGGATCGGGCTCAGCCAGCCGCCGAGGAAGAAGATCGAGATCAGGAAGCTGATCAGGATCATGTTCGCGTATTCGGCCAGGAAGAACAGGGCGAAGGCACCGCCGGAGTATTCGACCATGTGGCCGGCGACGATTTCCGATTCGCCTTCCACCACGTCGAACGGCGCGCGGTTGGTTTCAGCCACGCCCGACACCCAGTAGATGACGAACAGCGGGAACAGCGGGATCAGGAACCAGTCGAAGAAGCCGGAGCTGCCGGCCTGGGCCATCACGATGCTGCTCAGGTTCAGGCTGCCCGAAGCGATCATCACGCCGACCAGGGCGAAGCCCATCGCGATTTCGTAGCTGATCATCTGCGCCGAGGCGCGCATGGCACCCAGGAACGCGTACTTCGAGTTGGATGCCCAACCGGCCAGGATGATGCCGTAGATGCCCAGCGAGGTCATCGCCAGCAGGTACAGCAGGCCGGCGTTGGCGTTGGACAGCACGATCTGCGAGTCGAAGGGCACCACCGACCAGGCTGCGAAGGCCGGGGCCAGGGTGATCAGCGGCGCCAGCAGGAAGATCGCCTTGTTGGCGCTGCTCGGCTGCAGGACTTCCTTGAACAGCAGCTTGAAGACGTCGGCGAAGGCCTGGAAGATGCCCATACCCACGTACATCGGGCCGTGGCGGACGTGCATCCAGCCGATCAGCTTGCGTTCCCAGACCACGTAGAAGGCCACCGAAACGATCACCGGAACGGTGATCACCAGGATCTTCAGGATGATCCAGATCAGCGCGCCGATATCACCGAGGGCAAGCAGCCACTGGTGCAGCGGGTCGACCGCGTTCAACAGCAATTCGTTCATGCAGCCACCACCGATACGCGAGCGGCACCCAGCGGCGCGGTCGCGCCGTGGCCCGATTCAATCCAGGCCGAACCCGCAGCGACGCGGGCGTCGACCACTACCGGCAGGGTGGCCTTGCCGGCATCGGTGCCGACCTTGGCCATCTGCCCTTCCTGCAGCTGCAGGTGCGCGGCATCTTCAGCGTTCAGCACGATGCGCGGGGCGTTGTTCAGCGGATGCGACTGCAGCGCCGGCGCGCGACGGACCACCGCATCGGTGCGGTAGATCGCAGCGGTCGAAGCCACTTCCAGGCCTTCGCCGGCAATGGCCGGCTGGGCCGAGGCCGCCACGGCGACCGACACCGGCGCCACGCTGGCACGCAGGCCGGCCAGGTCGGTGAAGTCGAAACCGGCCAGCGCCATCTCGCCGCCCAGTGCGCGCAGCACGCGCCAGCCCTCGCGGGCCTCGCCCGGCAGCTTGCCGCCGGCACGGGCCGACTGCTCGCGACCATCGAGGTTGGTCAGGGTGGCGTCGATTTCCGGCAGCGCGCCGATCGGCAGGATGACGTCGGCAACGTCACGGGTGGAGACGCAGGCGAACTGGCTGAAGGCCACCACCTTGGCACCGACCAGCGCCTTGCGCGCGGCCGGGGCATCGGCGAAGTCCAGGCCCGGCTCGATGCCGTACACAACGTAGGCCTGGCGCGGCTGCGCCAGCATGGTGGCCACGTCCTTGCCGGCCGGCAGCACGCCGGCGCGGGCCAGGCCCACGGCATTGGCGCCCTGCGGGATGCGGCACAGCTTGGCACCGGTGGCGGCAGCGAAGTCACGCGCAGCGGCGCGGATCGCGGCGGCCTGCGGGTGGTTCTCGGCGATGCCACCGACGATCAGCACGGTGTTGGTACCGCCCTGCACTGCCGAACGCAGTTCTTCGCTGGCCAGCGCGTCGACGAACTTCGACGGGGCGACGATCTGCTTGCCGGCGATGCTGAAGGCGAAGTCGAAGTCCACCGGGTTGACGACGTGGATCTTCGCGCCCTTGGTGGTCTGCGCCTTGCGCAGGCGGGCGTGCAGCAGCGGCAGTTCGTGGCGGATGTTGCTGCCCAGGACGACGATGCGGTCGGCGCCTTCGATCTCGGCCAGCGGCAGGCCGAACACTTCGGCGGTTGCGGCGTCGGAGAAATCGCGGTTATTGATGCGGTGGTCGATGTTGTTCGAGCCCAGGCCCTTGGCCAGGCGGGCCAGCAATGCGCCTTCCTCGTTGGAGGTCGACGGGTGCACCAGCACGCCCAGGTGGTCACCCTGGTGGGCCTTGAGGATCTCGGCGGCCGCGGCCAGGCCTTCGGCCCAGCTCACTTCCTTCCACTCGCCGTTGACCTTGCGCAGCGGCTTGACCGCACGGTCTTCGCTGTACAGGCCCTGATGCGAGTAGCGGTCACGATCGGACAGCCAGCACTCGTTCACCGCTTCGTTGTCGCGCGGCACGGTGCGCAGCACTTCGCCGCGACGCACGTGCAGGAACAGGTTCGAACCCATGGCGTCGTGGTAGCCCAGCGATTCGCGCGCGGTCAGTTCCCACGGACGGGCGCGGAACTGGAAGACCTTGTTGGTCAGCGCGCCGACCGGGCAGACGTCGACGACGTTGCCGGACAGCTCGGTGGTCAGCGGCTTGCCGTCGTAGGTACCGATCTGCAGGTTCTCGCCGCGGTACATGCCACCCAGTTCATAGGTGCCTGCCACGTCGGCGGTGAAGCGCACGCAGCGGGTGCACTGGATGCAGCGGGTCATCTCGGTGGCGACCAGCGGGCCCATGTCCTCGTCCGGCACCACGCGCTTGCGCTCGTTGAAGCGGCTGACCGAACGGCCATAGCCCAGCGAAACGTCCTGCAGCTCGCACTCGCCGCCCTGGTCGCAGATCGGGCAGTCCAGCGGATGGTTGATGAGCAGGAACTCCATCACCGAACGCTGGAACTTGAGCGCCTTCTCACTGCGGGTGGCGACCTTCATGCCGTCCATCACCGGGGTGGCGCAGGCCGGCGCCGGCTTCGGCGACTTCTCCACGTCCACCAGGCACATGCGGCAGTTGGCGGCGATCGGCAGCTTCTCGTGGTAGCAGAAGCGCGGAATGGAGATGCCGGCCTTGTCGGCGGCCTGGATGATCATCGAGCCCTTGGGCACGACCAGCGACTTGCCATCGATCTCGATGGTGACGTGATCGGGTGGGACGCTCGGATTTACGGGTTGCGCGCTCATGCAGCGGCTGCCTCCACCTTCTTGCCGTCAACCATCGAATGACCGTTGACGATGTAGTACTCGAACTCGTCCCAGAACTGGCGCAGGAAGCCCTGGATGGGCCATGCAGCCGCTTCGCCGAACGCACAGATGGTGTGGCCTTCGATCTGGCCGGCCACCGCCTTCAGCTGGTGCAGGTCTTCCATCGTGGCCTTGCCGGCGACGATGCGCTCCAGCACGCGGTGCATCCAGCCGGTGCCTTCACGGCACGGGGTGCACTGGCCGCAGGATTCCTTGTGGAAGAACTGGCTGATGCGGCAGGCGAACTTGACGCAGCAGACGCTGTCATCCAGCACCACGACGGCGCCCGAACCCAGGCCGGAGCCCAGGGCACGGATGGTGTCGTAGTCCATCGGCAGGCCCTTCAGCTCGGCCGCGGTCAGCACCGGCATCGACACGCCGCCCGGGATCGCGCCCTTCAGGGTGCGGCCCGGACGCAGGCCACCGGCCATCTCCAGCAGGTCGTCGAAGGTGGTGCCCAGCGGCACTTCGAAGTTGCCGCCGTTCTGCACGCAGCCGGAGACGGAGAAGCACTTCGGGCCACCGTTGCCGGTCAGGCTCAGGCCCTTGAACCACTCCGGACCGTTGCGGATGATCGCCGGCACCGAACCGTAGGTCTCGGTGTTGTTGATCGTCGACGGCTTGCCGTAGAGGCCGAAGTTCGCCGGGAACGGCGGCTTGTAGCGCGGCTGGCCCTTCTTGCCTTCCAGCGATTCCATCAGCGCGGTTTCTTCGCCGCAGATGTAGGCGCCGGCGCCCAGGGCACCGTAGATGTCGATGTCCACGCCCGAGCCCATCACGTTCTTGCCCAGCCAGCCGTTTGCATAGGCATCGGCCAGGGCCTGTTCGAAGTGCTCGAACGGCTCGTGGTGGAACTCACCGCGCAGGTAGTTGTAGCCCACGGTCGAGCCGGTGGCGTAGCAGGCGATCGCCATGCCTTCCACCACCGAATGCGGGTTGTAGCGCAGGATGTCGCGGTCCTTGCAGGTGCCCGGCTCGGATTCATCCGAATTGCAGAGGATGTACTTCTGCATGTTGCCCTTGGGCATGAAGGACCACTTCAGGCCGGTCGGGAAGCCAGCGCCACCGCGGCCGCGCAGGCCCGAGGCCTTGACCATCTCGATGACCTGCTCCGGCGGGATCTTCTCTTCGAGGATCCTGCGCAGGGCGGCGTAGCCACCGGTCTTCAGGTAGCTTTCGTACGACCACGGGGTGTCGTAATGCAGGGTGGTGTAGACCACCTGGTGCGGCAGCGGCGCGGGACCGACCGGACCCTTGGATTCGTGGTGATGTGCCATGCCCTTACTCCAGCCCGTCCAGCAGCTCGTCGACCTTTTCCAAGGTCAGACGCTCATGGTAATGACCGTTGATGACCATCATCGGTGCACCACCGCAGCCGGCCAGGCACTCTTCCTCGCGCTTGAGGTAGACGCGGCCATCCGGGGTGGACTGGCCGTGCTTGATGCCCAGCTTCTTCTCGCAATGGCGCACGATGTCCTCGGCGCCATTGAGCCAGCAGCTGATGTTGGTGCAGATGGCAACGTTGTTGCGGCCCACCTTCTCGGTCTCGAACATCGAGTAGAAGCTGGCGACCTCATAGGCCCACACCGGCGGCAGATCCAGGTACTTGGCCACGCCGGCGATCAGCTCGTCGGTCAGCCAGCCCTGGTTCTGCTCCTGGGCCGCATGCAGGCCCTGCAGCACGGCGGAGCGCTTGCGGTCCGGCGGGAACTTGGACAGCCAGTGATCGATGTGAGCGCGCGTCTTGTCGCTCAACACCACCATCGGGTCGACGTCGCGCGCCGTCTCGAAATTACCTGTCGCCTTCATCGGCCGACCTCAGCGAAATGCATAACGTGAAATTGCAGAAACTGCGGCGCCGGCTTGCGCCGGCTGCCTGCAGCAGGCGTTGGCTTGGCAGACGTCATTACCGGTCAACCTCGCCGAACACCAGATCGTAGGTGCCGATCATCGCCACCACGTCGGCCAGCATGTGGCCGCGCACGATCGAATCGATCGAGGACAGGTGGGCGAAGCCCGGCGCGCGCAGATGCACGCGGAAAGGCTTGTTGGCGCCATCGGAGACCAGGTAGCAGCCGAACTCGCCCTTCGGGGCTTCCACCGCCGAATAGGTTTCGCCGGCCGGCACGCAGTAGCCTTCGCTGAACAGCTTGAAGTGATGGATCAGCGCTTCCATGTCGTCCTTCATGTCCTCGCGGCTGGGCGGCGCGACCTTGAAGTTCTTGACCATCACCGGGCCCGGGTTGGCCTTCAGCCACGCCACGCACTGCTTGATGATGCGGTTGGACTCACGCATTTCCGCCACGCGGCACAGGTAGCGGTCGTAACAGTCGCCTTCCTTGCCCAGCGGGATGTCGAAATCGACGGCATCGTACTTGGCGTACGGACGCTTCTTGCGCAGGTCCCAGGCAATGCCCGAGCCGCGCAGCATCACGCCGGTCATGCCCCACTGGTGGGCCAGCTCCGGACTGACCACGCCGATGCCGACCGTACGCTGCTTCCAGATACGGTTGTCGGTCAGCAGGGTTTCGTATTCGTCGACGCGACCCGGGAACTCGTTGGTGAAGTTCTCCAGGAAGTCCAGCAGCGAGCCTTCACGCGAAGCATTGAGCTGCTTCAGCGCCTTGCCCTTGTGCCAGCGCGATTCCTTGTACTTCGGCATGTGGTCCGGCAGGTCGCGGTAGACGCCGCCCGGACGGTAGTAGGCCGCGTGCATGCGCGCGCCTGAGACTGCTTCGTAGCAGTCCATCAGCTCTTCGCGCTCACGGAAGGCATACAGCATGACCGCCATCGCCCCAAGATCGAGGGCGTTGGAGCCCAGCCACATCAGGTGGTTCAGGATGCGGGTGATTTCGTCGTACATCGTGCGGATGTACTGCGCGCGTTCCGGCGCCTCGATACCCATCAGGGTTTCGATCGAGCGCACGTAGGCGTGCTCGTTGCACATCATCGACACGTAGTCCAGGCGATCCATGTAACCGATCGACTGGTTGAAAGGCTTGGACTCGGCCAGCTTTTCAGTACCACGGTGCAGCAGGCCGACGTGCGGGTCGGCACGCATGATGGTTTCGCCGTCCATTTCCAGGATCAGGCGCAGCACACCATGGGCGGCCGGATGCTGCGGGCCGAAGTTCATGGTGTAGTTGCGGATTTCCTGCCGGCTTTCGGCGGCGTTGCTGGCGAATGCTTCGCCGGCCTGGTGAACATGCCTACTCATTTCCGGGCTCACTTCACTGCCTCCTGCGCGCGCTCACCTTCTGCGGTCTGCAGACGGGCGTCGTCGCGGATCACGCGCGGCACGCCGACGCGCGGCTCCACCGAGGTGACCGGTTCGTAGATCACGCGCTTCTTTTCTTCGTCGTAGCGGACTTCGACATTGCCGATCAGCGGGAAGTCCTTGCGGAACGGATGGCCGACGAAGCCGTAGTCGGTCAGGATCCGGCGCAGGTCCGGGTGACCTTCGAAGATCACGCCGTACAGGTCGAACGCTTCGCGCTCGAACCAGTTCAGGCCCGGCCAGATGCCGGTCAGCGAGGACACCACCGGCAGTGCTTCGTCAGGGGCGAAGCAGCGCAGGTGCAACATCAGGTTGTGCTGGTAGGAGCGCAGCTGGGCGACCACGGCGAAACGCTGGGTCGGCATGTGCTGCGGGCTCGCGCCGTCGGCACCGTTCTCTTCGGTAGGGAACTCGCCCCACGCGAAACGGCCCTGGGCCTTGCCTTCGACGCCACGGCTGAAGCCCTGCGAGGAAACGTCAGCGGTGTCCCATTCGTCGGAGCCATAACCGAGGTAATCGACGCCGCAGAGATCCACGGCCTGCTCGAAACCAAACTCGTCACGCAGCGCCAGCGCGGTGGCATGCCACTCGGCGGCAGGCACCTCCAGCGTCACTTCGCCGCGGGGTTCGACCACGATGACCTTCGCACCAGCGAAACGTGCGGAGAGTCGGTCGATGAAGGATGCTTGCTCTGCCATGGGGGCTTGGCGCGCTCTTGTAGTGTGGAAGGGTCAGCGGGCGATGGTCTGTGTACGCCAGATCTTCTTCTGCAGCTGCAGGATCCCGTACACCAGCGCCTCGGCGGTCGGCGGGCAGCCCGGGACGTAGACGTCCACCGGCACCACGCGATCACAGCCGCGCACGACAGAATAGGAGTAATGGTAATAGCCGCCGCCGTTGGCGCAGCTGCCCATCGAGATGACCCACTTCGGGTCCGGCATCTGGTCGTAGACCTTGCGCAGCGCCGGGGCCATCTTGTTGACCAGGGTACCGGCCACGATCATCACGTCGGACTGACGCGGCGACGGGCGGAACACCACGCCGTAGCGGTCAAGATCCAGGCGCGCGGCGCCGGCGTGCATCATCTCGACCGCGCAGCAGGCCAGACCGAAGGTCATCGGCCACATCGAGCCGGTGCGCGCCCAGTTCAGCAGTGCGTCGACGCTGGTGGTGACGAAGCCCTTTTCCAGCAGCGGGTTGTCGCCCTCCGGCCGCAGGATGTCATCAACCCGCCCTTCCGGGACCGGATTGTTCATGAGGCCATCGAGAGTCTGAATCACTCCCATTCCAGCGCTCCCTTCTTCCAGACGTAAATGAAACCGAGGAACAGCATGCCGACGAACAGGCCCATGGTGACGAGCGAACGGGCGCCCAGCTCCATGAAGACCTGGGTCCACGGCACGATGAAGATGATTTCCAGGTCGAAGACGATGAACTGGATCGCGATCAGGTAGTAGCGCACGTCGAACTTCATGCGCGCGTCTTCGAAGGCCTCGAAGCCGCACTCGTACGGCGAGAGCTTTTCCAGATCGGGGCGGCGGGGACCGAGGAATCGACCGATCAGCATCAGCGTGATGCCGATACCGGTCGCGACGATCAGAAACAGCAGAGACGGCAAATATTCGGCCAGCACAGCGATTCTCTCTTGCCTCTGCCGCCGCGCCTGCAGGCGCTTTGGCATGGGGGAGTGGACGGGAAACGGCTGGCGCGTTGCGCGCCAGGAGAACCCGCTTTACTTACAAATGGTGCCCAAGAGGGGACTCGAACCCCTACGACCTAAGTCGCTACCACCTCAAGGTAGTGCGTCTACCAATTCCGCCACCTGGGCAAACGATCACATCAGTCAGATAACCCGATGCGCCGCATATTGTAACCGTCTTCAGTCTTTCTGGGAGCCTTCCGAAGGCTTTTCTTCACCAGAAACCGAAGATTCCGCCTGAGCCGGCACATTCGCAGCCGGAACCGGGGCGGCCGGGACCGCATCGGCCTTCGGAACGGCCGGGAATTCACCCGCCGGAGCGGCCGGAGCGCCGGCCGCCGGAGCGGACATCAGGCCCAGGTCCTGGTCGGCCGCCGGACGGCTGCCGTGGCCGGCATACCAGGCCATGAAGAGGCTGATGCCGAAGAACACGACGGCCAGCCACTTGGTCGACTTGGACAGGAAGTTGGACGCGCCGCGCGCGCCGAACACGGTGCCCGAGGCGCCAGCGCCGAAGCCCGAACCAGCCGCCGCACCCGAACCACGCTGCATCAGGATGAGCGCGATCATGGCCACGGCCACGAGCACGTAGACGACATTGAGGATCAACATCAGCATTGGGAATCCGCCCTCGGACAATACTTACAAGGATTAGTTCGCGACCGCCGCCTCCGCGATGGCCAGGAAGTCCGCGGCCACCAGGGAGGCGCCGCCGACCAGCCCACCATCGACATCCGGCTGCGCGAACAGTTCCCCGGCATTGTCGGGCTTCACGCTGCCGCCGTAAAGAATGGGCAGTGAATCAGCGATTCTAGCATCGATGCGCGCCACTTCGCCACGGATGAACGCGTGGACCTGCTGTGCCTGTTCCTTGCTGGCGGTCTTGCCGGTACCGATGGCCCAGACCGGTTCGTAGGCGACCACGGCAGTGGCGAAGCCCTCGCCCCCGACCAGGGCCAGCACCGGGGCCAACTGACCGGCGATGACGGCCTCGGTCTGCCCGGCCTCGCGCTGCTCCAGGGTCTCGCCGACGCACAGCACCGGCACCAGGCCGGCATGCAGGGCGGCGGCAAACTTGCGCGCGACCAGCTCGCTGCTTTCATTATGGTATTGGCGGCGCTCGGAGTGACCGACCAGGCCGTAGCGGGCACCGACCTCATGCAGCATGGCGGCGCAGACCTCACCGGTATAGGCGCCCTTCTCGTTGCTGCTGACGTCCTGGGCACCGAACACCAGGCCGGTCTCGCCGAAGTCCTCGACCAGCTCCCCCAGGTAGGGCAGCGGCGGCAGGATCACCACCTCGACCCCGGCCTTGGGCAGCCCCGCAGCCACCTGGCCCAGCAGGTCAGTGGCGAATTGACGGCTGCCGTGCAGCTTCCAGTTTCCGGCGACGATCTTGCGGCGCATGAGCGGGTGGCTCCTGTATGAAGTCAGCCGCCCATGATACCCGTTACGGCAAAAACCCGTTTGCTTGTAAGCGGTTACATGGATTTTCAGCGAACGGCGCAGCCCCTCGTGGCGGTTGGTTGGGTTGGGTGGGGCTGGTCGGGAACGGCCCGGTTGGATCCGGTGGCCTGGCCGGGCGGGTGGGCTGCGCAGGGGACGCCGTGAATCCGTCCCTGGAGGCTCGGTCGCCGCATCCATGCGGCTCACGCCCCCGCGCAGCCCACCCGCCCGGCCTCTGACACATTCCGGCGGTTCCGGCCGCCACGGAAAAAAAAGAAGAGCAAGAGCAAAAGCAGCATCCCGGGCGGTTCCGGGGTCAGAGCCCTCCCCGCAGGAAAAGGGATCTGACCCCCGCCCCACGTCTATCTGACAGATTCCATCCACGCATGGCGTGGATCTACTGCCGTCACCGGGAAACTGCCGGGGGTGGGGCGCTGTGGGTTGGCAGGACCGTTGG
>DEZI01000001.1 GCA_002364755.1 Stenotrophomonas maltophilia | reverse complement strand
TGTAGCGCCCGAGCCTGTGCTCGGGCGGCGCCGCGCAGCGGCGGCACAGCAGCCGAGCATGGGCTCGGCTCTACAGGGGCGACCGGATGTAGCGCCCGAGCCTATGCTCGGGCGACGCCGCGCAGCGGCGGGAGGGCAGCCGAGCATGGGCTCGGCTCTACATGAGACGCCGGCCTGACCGGCCGGTAAAGCCGTCCGTCGGAAAGGTGGCACCCGACCCCGGAAACCCGGATAATGCACAAAAGCCGGACGGGCCTCCCCGTTCGGCTTTTTCCGTGTCTGGGCCTTCCATCGCCGGCCGCTCCCCGTTGGAGCCGCCTTCCGGGTGCTGGCCAGCCCCGCCACGGTTTACCCGTCCGCGGCCCCGATGGCCGCAACAAATCGAGGAGCCCGTCATGGGTCAGTCTGTCGTAGTGTTGGGTGCCCAGTGGGGCGATGAAGGCAAGGGCAAGATCGTCGATCTGCTCACCGAGGAAATCGGCGCCGTGGTGCGCTTCCAGGGCGGCCACAATGCCGGCCACACCCTGGTCATCAATGGCAAGAAGACCGTCCTGCACCTGATCCCGTCGGGCATCCTGCGTGACGATGCGCTGTGCCTGATCGGCAACGGCGTGGTCATCTCGCCGGCCGCGCTGCAGAAGGAGATCGCCGAGCTGGAAACCTCCGGCGTGGAAGTGCGTTCGCGCCTGAAGATCTCCCCGGCCGCGCCGCTGATCATGCCGTACCACATCGCCCTGGACCAGGCGCGCGAACGCGCTGCCGGCGGCAAGGCGATCGGCACCACCGGCCGCGGCATCGGCCCGGCCTACGAAGACAAGGTGGCGCGCCGTGGCATCCGCATCGCCGACCTGCATTACCCCAAGCAGCTGGAAGAGCTGCTGCGTACCGCGCTGGATTACCACAACTTCGTGCTGACCAAGTATCTGAACACCGATGCGGTCGACTTCCAGAAGACCTTCGACGAAGCCCTGGCCTTCGGCGAATACGTGCAGCCGATGAAGTCCGACGTGGCCGGCATCCTGCATGACCTGCGCAAGCAGGGTAAGCGCGTGCTGTTCGAAGGCGCGCAGGGCGCACTGCTGGACATCGATCACGGCACCTACCCGTACGTCACCAGCTCCAACACCACCGTCGGTGGCGCGCTGGCCGGTGCCGGCGTCGGCGCCGATGCGATCGACTACGTGCTGGGCATCGCCAAGGCCTACGCCACCCGCGTCGGCGGCGGCCCGTTCCCGACCGAACTGGACGATGAAATCGGCCAGGGCATCCGTGACCGCGGCGCCGAATACGGTGCCTCGACCGGCCGCCCGCGTCGCTGCGGCTGGATGGACATCGTTGCGCTGAAGCGCGCCGTGGCCATCAACGGCATCAGCGGCCTGTGCATCACCAAGCTGGACGTGCTGGACGGCATGGAAAAGCTGAAGGTCTGCATCGCCTACGAATACAACGGCAAGCGCACCGAGTACGCACCGCTGGACGCACAGGGCTGGGAAGAGTGCACCCCGGTGTACCTGGAATTCCCGGGCTGGAGCGAAAACACCCACGGCATCACCAACTGGGACGAGCTGCCGCCGGCCGCACGTGCCTACCTGCGTTCGCTGGAAGAGCTGGCCGGTTGCCCGATCAGCATCGTGTCCACCGGCCCGGACCGCGACCACACCATGGTCCTGCAGGATCCGTTCGCCTGAGGTAGCGACGGGCCATGCCCGGAAGCGCACTGGTAGCGCCGGGCCATGCCCGGCGTAGGTGACAGGTAAAGCCCCGCGCAAGCGGGGCTTTTTCGTTTTCGGTACTGTGGCGGCACAGCCGGCAGGGACGCGCAGCGATGACGGAAATTTCGGCATGAAGGGCGAGACGGTCGCACGGGTGACCCTGTGGCTGCTGTGGAGCCTGTGGACGCTGGCCTGCATCGTGCTGGTGCTGGGCGCGGTCGCCAACCACCTGGCCTCGCGCACGCAGACCCTGCCGCTGGTGCTGCAGCCCGGTGCGACGGCCGGGGTCACGGTCTACCGCTTCATCAACGACCCGCTGCGGTTGCGCCTGCGTTATGCGGATGACGGCGCCGATCCTGCGATCGATCCGGAAGTGCGCCTGCGCGCGGAAACCCCGACCGATCAAACCGAGTTCCGCGCCAAGACACGCTCGGGCGCACCCGAACCGGAAACCACCCGCGCGCTGGAATCGGTCGAGCGAGACCGGTTCGCCGCCTCGTACTTCGGCTATGGCCGCGGTGATGCACTGCCACGCGGTCGTTCCTGGCTGCGGCTGACCGTGCTGGAGGTCGACCCGGCGCTGGCTGGCCGTGCGGCCTCGGTGGACCTGCTGCCGCCGATGGACGTGCTGAAGCTGACCGACCTGGACTACCTGTGGCTGTGGCCGTTCTTCTTCTGGCAGCCGGTGGGGCTGCTGCTGCTGATCGCGGGTGGCGGACTGGCGACGGCCAGCATCGCGCTGCGGAGGTGGCAACCCCGTCCTCGGGCGCGGTAGCGCCGGGCCATGCCCGGTGGGGTGGGGCAGGCTACTTGCCATATGCCCAATATGGGTACAATAATGCCCAATATGGGTAATGAAGCTCCCAATACGTCTTCCACCGGCCCCATCGGGCTGGCCGACGCGCTGTTCACCCAGACCCAGCAACGGGTGCTGGCCCTGCTGTTCGGGCAGGATCGTCGTGATTTCAGCATTTCCGAGCTGATCAGCGGCAGCGGTGCAGGCTCCGGCGCCGTGCAGCGCGAAGTGGCCAAGCTGGTCGCAAGCGGCCTGGTCGAGCAACGCAGGGTCGGCAACCAGAAGCGCTATCGCGCTTTTGCCGGCTCACCGATCCATGCCGAGCTGGTGGCGCTGGTGCACAAGACCATCGGTCTGGCGCAGCCGCTGCGCGAGGCGTTGCAACCGCTGCAGGATCAGATTGCACTGGCCTTCGTCTTCGGTTCGGTGGCCAAGCGCACGGACAGCGCGCACAGCGACATCGATCTGCTGCTGGTCTCCGATACGCTGGGCTATGCTGAGTTGATGGCCGTGCTCGATCCCCTGGAGGATCGCCTCGGACGGCCGGTGAACCCGACGCTGTACACGCATGACGAACTGCATGATCGCCTGCGCAAGGGCAACGCCTTCCTGCAGCGGGTTCTCGAACAACCCAAGGTGCGGGTGATTGGAGGAAAGGATGACCTCGGCATTGCAGAATCTGGTCGGGCGGGTAAACCGCTCACCGTGCCTACAACGCCGCGCACGCCTTGAGCCTGTCCGCAGTTCGCGCGAACAGGTTCCGGCCCAGCAACCGCTACATCGTGTTCCAGTCGCTCAAGCACACGCTGGGCGTTGGCCCAGAGGTATGGCGCGTGCTCGACAAGTGCCACCAGCAGCGCAACGTCGCTGAGTACGAGGGCGAACTCGATACAGCGGGCGCCTGGTGGAAGACCTGATCAAGGCCTGTGATGCGGTGCGTGTTGCCTCAAGGCCTCTGAGCGAAACGGGTGCCGACGCGTCAGCGCCCCGCCTGCAGCAACGGAAAAGGGTTGATGGATTCGCCCTTCCACCACTGCTTTTCCGGCCCCAGCACATGCACCTCGAAATGCAGGTGCGGGGCATCGGCGCTGGCATTGCCGGTGCTGCCGACATAGCCGATCACCTCACCACGCTTGATGACCTGCTTTTCGGCCAGGCCATCGGCATAGCGCTGCAGGTGGGCGTAGTAGTAGCACCAGCGGCCGCTGGGCTCGAACTGGTAGATCGTCAGCCCGCCGCGCTCGCTGTCGAACAGTTTTTCCACCGTCCCATCGGCCACCGCCAGCACCGGCGTGCCAGCGTCGGCCATGATGTCGATGGCATCGTGCACGCGGCCCTCGCTGCGTGCATCGGTGAAGGTGTCGCGCAGCTGCGAGGCCTGGATGCCCTGCACCGGCAGCAGCAGGCCGGTTGGCGCATCGCTGGTGCTGGACGGGGGCATGGTCGTGGGAACCGGGGCGTCCGCGTGCGGCGTTGCAGCCGCAGCCGGCGGCGCCGTGGCCACCGCCGTTTGAGCTGCGGGCCAGGCAACCGCCACCGGCTCACCCGCATCGCGGCGCAGCCACCAGCCGGCACCCAGCCCCAGCAGCACGCCCAGTACGATCAGCTGCGAAAGACGCATCGGGTCACTCCTGCATCACGACGGGGACCGAGGTATCCACGGCATCGGCCACGCGCAGCGCATCCCAGTTGGTCATGCGCACGCAGCCATGCGATTCGGTCTTGCCCACGTGGCCCGGCTCGGGCGTGCCGTGCAGGCCGTAATGCGGCTTGGACAGGTCGATCCACACCCGGCCGACAGGATTGTTCGGGCCCGGCGGCAGCGTGGCCTTCTTCTCGCCCTTGCGCGCATCCCAGAACAGCTTGGGGTTGTAGTGGAATGGCGGGTCGCGGGACACACCGAGGATCTTCCATTCACCGATCGGCAGCGGATCGTGCTGGCTGCCCGACGACACCGGCACCTGCGCGATGACCTTACCGGCTGCATCAAGCAGCTGCAGAGTGGAATCGGATTTGTCGACCACCAGCTTGGCCGCCTTCGGTAGCGGCGCCGGTGCGATGTTGGGTACCTGGATGCGGCTGCCGGCCTTGCCCAAATCGACGCCGGGGTTGAGCGCCTTCAGCAGCTCGGGCGAGGCATGGAAGCGCTCGCCCAAGGCTTCCTCCACGCTGCCGTAGCCCAGCGCCTTCAGCTTGGCCTGTGCGGCGGGACCCTTCGGCACCGGCTGGAACGGACCGGCAACGTCGTCGGCGGTCAGCGTGTAGCTGGCCAGTGGCGCGTTGGCATCGGCCTGCAGTGCCTTCCAGGTGGCATCGTCGAGTTCGCCGGTCACGGTCAGCCCGTGCGCGGCCTGGAAGCCGGATACCGCGCGGCGCTGGTTGCTGCCCACCTCGCCATCGATCTGGCCGGGCGAGAAATTGGCGCGGTCCAGCAGCACCTGCGCGTGCAGTGGCGAGCGTGCGGCGATGTCCGGTCCGGCGCGTTCGGCGATGGGCGCGGGCAGGTTGGCCGGCGGGGCCTGCGCGAATGCAGGGGAAACCAGCAGCGACAGCGCAAGCACGGCAACGCGGGGTGAAAGCATGGGAAGCTCCTGCAGAACGTGCCCCCACCATGCCTGTACCCCGCGACCAGCCCGCGTGAAAACAACGGCCTGTTGCTGAGTGGCAGATGAGCGCTCAACGCGCGGGGTGATCGGTGATGCGCCAGCTCTGCAGCATGCCGAAGCCGATCTCGGCCACGGTGAACAGCAGCAGGATCGCACTGGCGCCGTGCAGTACCGCATATACCTGCCACAGCGCGAACAGCCAGCGTGCGGCGGCATCGAGCCGGCCCAGCAGCACGCTGGGGGCGAGCACACGGGCCAGCGACCACATCACCACAACCGAGCCGAGCAAGTTGGCCAGCAGCATGTGCAGCGGGTCGAGCGCGGGCACCTGGCCGGGCAGCTGCCAGGCCTCGGCCAGTGCCGCCATCGCCGCATGCAGCGGTGCAAAGGTCCAGGGGAGGGCGAAGGGCAGGGTGACCACCAGGTCGTAGAACGCACTGGCGCGGACGATGCGGAGGTAGCGGGAGGTGAGCATGGACGCCTTCAACAGGGGAAGAGGGCGTACTGTCAGGGCTGAAGTAAACTTCAAGGTCAAGCGTTTTCTGGAATCCCCATGCAGATTGGAGAGCTGGCCCAGGCCTGCGGCCTGTCGCGCGAAGCCCTGCGTTTCTATGAGAAGCAGGGCCTGATCGGCGCGCGGCGCCTGGCCAATGGCTACCGCGATTACCCCGACGAAACGGCGATGCTGGTGCACTACATCCGCACCGCCCAGCAACTCGGCTTCACCCTCGCCGAGATCGGCCAGCGCCTGCCCAGGCTGTGGGAACAGGCCGATGCCGGCCCGCTGCTGGCGGCCGCGCTGCAGGAAAAACTCGCGGACATCGATGCCCGCATCGCCGCGCTCGGCGCCCTGCGCCAGGATCTGGCCACGCGCCTGGCCAGCGCCTGCCCCTTGCAGCCCCGTAGCACCGTGGGCTGAAGCCGGATTCTGAACCGTGACCCGGTTGTTCATGGAGGCCACGTCAAGGCGGCGTGAGACAGGCCGATACAGGCTTATCCCCCGTTTGGATCCCCCCCATGAACTATTTGAGGAATGTCAGGGTTGCCTGGCGTCTTGGTCTGGGCTTTGGCCTGTTGCTGCTGCTGGTGGCCGCCGTTGTCGTCACCGGTGCCACCGCCACGACTGTGCAGAAGCGCGCGATGCAGCAGGTGGTCGAGGTCAGCGTGACCAAGGTGCGCCTGCTGTCGCAGATGCTCGATGCCAACAACCAGATGATGGTTGTGCGTCGCGAGATGCTGATCCGCAAAGGTGACGCCCGCGAGGCCGACGAGCAGCGCATCGCCGACCTGGTCAAGCGCTACGAAACCAGTTGGACCGCCTACCAGGCACTGCCTAGCGATGCCGACGGCAAGGCCGTGGGCGAGGCCATCGCGGCGAAGCGGGCCATTGCCCGGCCGCTGAACAAGCAGACCAGCGAACTGATGGACCAGGGCGATTTCCCCGGCGCCATCGCGCTGACCCTGGGCCCGGTGCAGGTCGCGGCCAACGGCTGGAACAAGGCGCTGGCCGATGGCGTGGCCTTCGAGGAGAAGGAAAGCCGCGAGGCGGCCGCCGAAGCGATCCGTCTCGGCGAGCGCAGCCTGCTGCAGCTGCTGGTGCTGGGCGGCGTAGCGCTGCTGGTCGGCATCACGGCCTCGGTGATGATCGGCCGCAGCCTGACCGGCCCGCTGGCGCGCGCAGTGCAGCTGGCACAGCGGCTCTCCAAGGGTGAGCTGGACCAGTCCTTCCACCTGGGTGGCCGCGATGAATTGACCCAGCTGGGCGAGGCCATGGGCAGCGTGCGGCAGAGCGTGCAGGCCGCCATCGGCGCGCAGCTGCAGATGGCCGAACAGCACGAGGCTGGCGCCATCGGCTACCGCATGGATGCCAGCGCCTTCCCCGGCGATTTCGGCCGCATGGTGCAGGCCACCAACAGCCTGGTGGAATCGCACGTGCAGGTGGAACTGCTGATGGCCGAAGTCATGCAGCGCTACGCGATCGGCGATCTCAGCCGCGACCTGCCGCAGTATCCCGGCGAGAAGGGCGCGTTCACCCGCACCCTGGCCGCGGTGAAGCAGAGCCTGATGGCGATCAGCGCCCAGATCGACACGCTGGCCCGGGCCGCCGGCGCGGGTGATTTCAGCGTGCGCGGCGATGTCGAGGCGTTCCAGTTCCAGTACCGCGCGATGGTCGAACACCTCAACGCGATGATGGCCAGCTCGCAGGCGAGCATCGCCGATGTCTCCGACGTGCTGCGCGCGATCTCGCACGGCAACCTGACCGCGCGCATGGACGGTGACTACGAGGGCGTCTTCGCCCGCATGCGCGACGATGCCAACACCACCACCGCGCAGCTGACCGGCATCGTCCGTGGCATCCAGGTGGCGGCCGACAGCATCAACAACGCCGCGCAGGAACTGGCCGCCGGCAACAGTGATCTCTCGCGCCGTACCGAGCAGCAGGCCGCCAATCTGGAAGAAGCGGCCGCGTCGATGGAAGAGCTGACCTCCACCGTGCGCCAGAACGCCGAGCTTGCACGCCAGGCCGACAGCGAAGCGCATGCAGCCGGCGCCGCCGTACGCGAGACCGAACAGGCCATGGTGCAGATGGCAACGGTGATGGGCGAGATCGACCAGTCGTCGGCACGCATCTCCGAGATCTCCACGGTGATCGACGGCATCGCGTTCCAGACCAACATCCTGGCGCTGAACGCTGCCGTCGAAGCGGCACGCGCCGGTGAGCAGGGCCGTGGATTCGCGGTGGTCGCCAGCGAAGTGCGCACCCTGGCGCAGCGTGCGGGTGTGGCCGCCAAGGAGATCAAGGAACTGATCGAAGACGCCGCCGCCAAGGTGCAGAGCGGGCTGGCCGTGACCGTGCAGTCCGAGGCGGCGATCGCCCGCCTGGCCCACGCCAGCTCGCGCACCAACCAGCTGATGAGCGACATCGCTGCGGCCAGCAAGGAACAGGCCGCGGGCATCGAGCAGGTCAACCAGGTGGTGGTGCAGATGGACCAGGTGACCCAGCAGAACGCCGCTCTGGTGGAAGAGGCGACCGCGGCCAGCCGCGCGCTGGAAGAGCAGGCTAATGCGCTGACCACCTCGGTGTCGGTGTTCCAGATCGAGCAGGGCCGGCCGGCGTCAGCCGTGGTAGCTCGCGCAGCGTGATCAAGCCGTATCAGCGCCGGCACCAGCGCCGGCGCGGATGCGGTGCACGTACGTTACGAACTGTATACGGGGTCAGCGAAGTCTGTAGCTTGCCTGCAGCGGCAGGCTGACGCCCCGCAGGGTATCGCGGGCGACCACCTGCACGGTCCAGGTGCCCTTCGGGGCATCGGCCTGTGCGGTGAACTGAATGCGCAGATTGGTCAGGAATACTTGGTGCGACGGTCCTTCCAGGGCGGAGCTGAAGCAGGGCAGCTCCTTCTGCTCGGTGACAACGCTGCCATCGGGCAGGGTCACGCGCACATCGCACTCCACCTGTGCCACGCCCTTTGCGTCCAGTTGCGGGTTGGAAATGAAGGCGATGATGCTGACCTGCTCACCGGCATGTACTTCGCTGGCCACGCTGAATTTGGGCGTGGTATCGGCCGGCGTCTGCCATTTGGCCAGCCAGTCGGGGTCGGTGGTGACCAGCAGGGTTGCGCCGAAACCGTCCTGGGATTTCATCGATTCTGTCTGCGCCACGGGGCGGCCATCGGGCTGGACCCAGTCGCCTGCGGCGGTTGCGGTCAGCGGAAGCAGCGCCAACAGGGCCAGGTTACGCGTCCATTGCATGGTGATCTTCCATCAGGGCCGCTTCCCGCGGCGGTGACCCGAGTATGGCGCAGGCGGCCGCCGGTTGGCAGAGTTGGGCCGGCGCGTCCCATCGGCAGCACCTCGCCCTACCACCCGTCAGCGATTTCGGCGATGCTCGCTGCAGACACCGGGGAGGGAGCATGGACAGCAACGAGACCGAAGGCGCCTACGGCGACGTGCCACGGATGCAGGGCACGGCCGCGCCCGCCATGCCCCCAGCTGAAGCGCCGACCGACTGGTCGATCCTGCCGCTGACCGGTGGGAATGATGATTCGGCGGTGATGCAGGCGCTGCGCCGCATGCGCCGTGAGCCGGCCCTGCTGTTCACCGTGGCCTACCTGCTGGTCTCGCTGCTGGGCCTGTGGTGCAGTTTCTGGTTCTACCGGGGCTTCAAGCTGTCGATCCTGGATTACCTGCAGCCCAGCGATTTCCTGGTGGCCGGCATCCGCGACCCGGCGTACGTGGTGCTGCTGGCCGCAGGCCTGCTGCTGGTGCTGGTGGTGAGCTGGCCGGAAACCCTGCGCATGCGCAATGCCGCCAAGCTCGAACAGCTGCGCACGCGCAACTGGGTGTGGCGGGTGGTGTTGACGCGCTCGGCACTGACCAGCTGGGAGGGCGTGGGCCTGCGCCCGCTGACCGCGATGACCCTGGCCGTGGCCGCGTTCATGGCGCTGGGCGCGGCGAACTACGTGACGGTGCGCGGGGAGCAGATCCGCAACGCCGGCAGCGGCGAAGTGATCCGCCTGCAGTTGAATGGCGACCGCGCGCCGTTGCCGGGCACCGCGCGCCTGCTCGGTTCCAGCAGCGCGTTCCTGTTCGTCTGGTGGCCGCAGCAGCGGCGTGCCGAGGCCATTCCGATCGCGGCGGTGCGCACGCTGCAGGCGGTCACCGTGGCGGCGCCCGCGCCTGCGCCGGCCTCCGCGCCGGGGCCCGGCAGTTGAACCCGCCGGTGCGCCCCCGTGTGCTGATGCTGCCCGGCCTGGACGGTGGCGTGGGAATGTCGGGTACGTTCCTCGAGGCCATGCGTGCGCACGGACTCGACGCGGAGGCACTGTCCCTGCCCATACACGAGGCGCAGGACTATCCGACCCTGGTCGCATGGCTGCAGCCGCAGCTTCCACGGCAGCCATGGGTGCTGCTGGCCGAATCATTTGCGGGCCCGCTGGCAGTACAGATCGCCGCGCAGGCACCCGCCGGCCTGCGTGGGCTGGTGCTCAGCACCACGTTCGCGCGACGGCCGGTGCCTGTGCCCGCAGCGAGCGCGGTGGCGCTGTCCGCGGCATGGCCGTTGCCGCCGCTGCCGGTGATGGCGCGGGTGCTGCTGGGGCAGTGGCGGACGCCGGAGAACGTGCAGGCGCTGCGCCAAGCCCTGGCCCATGTGCCCAGCCGCGTGCTGCGGCATCGGGCCGCCAGCACCCTGCGCGTGGACGTGCGTGCGCTGCTGCCGCGGATCGCCGTGCCCACGCTGCACCTGCAGGCGCGGCAGGACCGGTTGCTGTGGCCGCCCAGTGTTGCGGAACTGCAGGCGCTGTTGCCCGAGGCGCGGCAGGTCGCGCTGCAGGGGCCGCACCTGCTGTTGCAGGCGCGCCCCGTACAGGCGGCCGAAGCAGTGGCGCGGTGGGTGAACGCGCTGCCCCGCTGACGCTCAGCCGTCGGCCGCCTTCTTCGTTGCCTTGTGGCCGCTGCCGCTGTGCTTGCCACCGCCATCCTGCTTGTTGACGGTGGCCCAGGCGATGCGTTCGGCGGTGCTTTTACGGGTGCCGCGCTCGCGTTCGCTTTCCTCGATGTGCTCGGCCTGGCGCTTCTGCTTGTCGGTGTAGGCGGATTTGTCACCACGGGGCATGTCGCTTCTCCGGTGAGGGACGATCAGGCCAGCAGGCGCAGCTTCGGTTCGCGCGCCCACTGACGGGTGGCTGCGGCAGCGAGGAAGCCCTTGGCGTCTTCCGCTTCGACGATGCCGGCGTCGTTGCCCACGCGCGCCGCCTTCAGCAGCGCCTGGCCGCCGGCATCGCTGGCAATGGCCTTCAGGTGTGCCCACGCGTGGCTGACGAACTCGACGGCGGCGGCTTCCCTGGCCAGCGCCTTGGCGCCCTCTGCGCTGAGCACCACGGCCACGGCGTCGAACACGGCCGAGGGTGTGCCGGCCAGCTGGCCATCGGCGGCTTGGCGCTTACCGTCGCTGAGCGTGGCACCGCCCACTTTCGGCGCCACCAGCTTCACTTCGGCACCGGCTTTCTGCGCGGCCTTGCGCAGGCCGGCGATCAGCCCCGCATCGGAGCCCTCGTCGAACAGGATGCCGATGCAGCGCCCCTGCAGCGTGTCTTTCGTGCGGCCGATGATGCGAACCTCGGGAACGGCGGGCATGTCCTGGGCGGGCGTTGCGGTCGGCGCAGCGTCGGGCAGGTCGCCCAAAGCCAGTCCGTCGGCCACGCGCTTGGCCAATGATTCGTCGATGTTGCGCAGATGGCTGACGGTACGCACGCGCACCTTCAGCGTTTCCACCTTGGACAGTTCGAACACCAGCGCCGAGGCGAGGTGCGCCTGCTCAGGCTTTTCCAGACTGCGGAAGAAGGCACGCGCCTGGCTGTAGTGGTCGGCGAAGCTCGCCGCACGCGTGCGTCCCTTGCGGCCGTCGTCGGCGGTTGCGTGGCTGCGGAAGCCGGCAGGGGTTTCGCGCGGGCTGTCGTCTTCCAGCGAGCTCGGATCGTAGGCCACGCGCCCCTTCGGCACCTGCATCTGCATGTGGCCGTCGCGCTGGTGGTTGGCGAACGGGCACTTCGGCGCATTCACCGGAATCTGGTGGAAGTTGGGCCCACCCAGTCGGATCAGCTGCGTGTCCAGGTACGAGAACAGCCGGCCCTGCAGCAGCGGGTCGTTGCTGAAGTCGATGCCCGGCGGCACGTTGGCGGGGCAGAACGCCACCTGCTCGGTTTCGGCGAAGAAATTGTCCGGCCAGCGGTCCAGCACCATCCGCCCGATCACCTTCAGCGGCACCAGCGATTCGGGGATGATCTTGGTCGGGTCGAGGTGATCGAACGGGAACGCCTCGGCCTCTTCCTCGGTGAACAGCTGCACGGCCAATTCCCATTCGGGGAAGTCGCCACGCTGGATCGCCTCGAACAGGTCGCGCCGATGGAAATCGTTGTCGGCCGCCTGCAGTTTCAGCGCTTCGTCCCACACAGTGGACTGGATGCCCAGTTTCGGCCGCCAGTGGAATTTGACGAAGGTGGACTCGCCGGCCTCGTTCAACAGGCGGAAGCTGTGCACGCCGAAGCCTTCGATCATGCGCAGCGAACGTGGAATGCCACGGTCGCTCATCGCCCACATGATCATGTGCATCGATTCAGGCATCAGCGAGATGAAATCCCAGAACGTGTCATGCGCGCTGGCCGCCTGCGGGAATGCGCGGTCCGGCTCCATCTTCACCGCATGCACGAGGTCAGGGAACTTCATCGCATCCTGGATGAAGAACACTGGGATGTTGTTGCCGACCAGATCCCAGTTGCCTTCCGGGGTGTAGAACTTGACCGCGAAGCCGCGCACGTCGCGCGGGGTGTCGACCGAACCAGCGCCGCCGGCCACGGTGGAAAAGCGGGTGAACACCGGCGTCTTCGTGCCGACTTCAGTGAGCACGCGGGCGCGGGTGTACTTCGCCAGCGACGCGGTCAATTCGAAATAGCCATGCGCGGCGCTGCCGCGCGCATGCACGATGCGTTCGGGAATGCGCTCATGGTCGAAGTGGGTGATCTTCTCGCGGAGGATGAAATCCTCCAGCAGGGTCGGACCGCGCGGGCCCTCGCGCAGCGAATTCTGGTTGTCGGCTACCGGGATGCCCTGGTTGGTGGTCAGCGCCGGGTGGCTGCCGCCGGCAAGCTGGTGCAGTTCGTCACCCTCGCCGCGGTGCTGGTCAATGCTGGGGGAAGGTGCGCGCTTGCTGGTCGGCTTGCTGGCGGCCATCGGGATGTCTCCGCAGTTGCAGGGGGAAAGCAGTGACAATCCTTTGTCGCCTGTTAACGCTTGGTTGGGTCGGGGTGAACGTACAGGCAAAACCGGGCTCGGGTATGCTTGCCCCATGCGAGTCGAACCCACCGACATCGAAGCCCTGTTCGACGCCATTCCGGACGTGCTGTTCTTCATGAAGGACCGGCAGGGTCGCTACACCCACGTCAACCAGACCATGCTGCGACGGCTGGGCCTGCGTGCGCGCAAGGATGTCATCGGCCGTACCGCCGCCGAGATCTACCCGACCGGCCTGAGCGCGGACTACGTGGACCAGGACGCGCGCGTGCTGTCCGGCGAGGTGATCGAGAACCTGATGGAGCTGCACCTGTTCGCCAATCGCGAGCCAGGCTGGTGCCTGACCTGCAAGCGTCCGCTGCTGGTGGACGGCAGCATCCAGGGCTTGATAGGCATCTCCCGCGACCTGGGCCAGAAGGACAGCCTGGGCAGCCAGTACGAGCAGCTGCGCCTCGCCCTGGCCCACCTCAACGCGCACTATGCCGAGAACGTGCGCATGCAGACCCTGCTGGACATCACCGGCTTCTCGCTGTCCAAGCTGGAGCGCAGCTTCCGCAAGGTGTTCCAGATGACCCCGCAGCAGGTGCTGACCCGGCTGCGCATCCAGATGGCCATGCACCTGCTGCACGGCGACGACAGCATCGCCTGCATCGGCCAAGCCTGCGGTTTCAGCGACCAGAGCGCGTTCACCCGCAAATTCAAGGCTGAAACCGGTTTCTCGCCGCGCGCCTATCGCGCGCGCATCGGGGAGAATGTCGGTGGCACTGTCGGCGAAGCCGTGTTGCCCTGAGCGGTCTGCTGCACTGTGCCTATCCCCGTGGGTGGGGGACAATGTAAGGTGACGCCCCTGTAGCCGCCGCCAGTCCCGCCGATGCCCGCCAGCCCCGTTACGCCTGCCTCGTCTTCCCGCCTTGGCCATTCGCTGAAGCCGCGCCAGCTGATCATGATGGGCCTGGGCAGCGCGATCGGTGCCGGCCTGTTCCTTGGTTCCGGCGTAGGCGTGCAGGCGGCCGGCCCGGCCGTGCTGGTGTCCTATCTCGTCGCCGGCGCGCTGGTGATCATCGTGATGAACGCCCTGGGCGAAATGGCGGCGGCCAAGCCGACCAGCGGCGCGTTCTCGGTATACGCGGCCGATGCCATGGGCGCCACCGCCGGTGCCACCGTGGGCTGGCTGTGGTGGGTGCAGCTGGTCATCGTCATCGCCGCCGAGGCGGTGGGTGCGGCCGGCCTGCTGGCCACGGTCTGGCCGGTGGTACCGGTACCGATGGCGGCACTGGCCTTCATGCTGTTCTTCACTGCGATCAACCTGCTCGGGGTGAAGAATTTCGGCGAGTTCGAATTCTGGTTCGCGATCCTCAAGGTGGCGGCGATCCTGGCCTTCATCGCCATCGGCATCGCCCTGCTGCTGGGCTGGCTGCCGCAGGTGGCTTCGCCGGGGTTGAGCAATTTCACCCAGCACGGCGGCTTCGCGCCCAAGGGCCTGGCCGGCATCGGCGCGGCCCTGCTGGTGGTGGTGTTCGCCTTTGGGGGCACCGAGATCGTGGCAGTGGCCGCGGCCGAGACCGAGGACCCCGAGCGCAGCATCGCCCGCGCCATCCGCACCGTGGCCTGGCGCATCCTGGTGTTCTACATCGGCTCGCTCAGCGTGATCATCGCGGTGGTGCCGTGGACCAGCGAATCGCTGAAGTCGCCGTTTGCCGCGGTGCTCGCGGTCGCCAACATTCCGGGCGCGGCCACGGCCATCACCCTGATCGCGGTGATCGCGCTGCTGTCGGCGCTCAATGCCAACCTCTACGGTGCCTCGCGCATGATGTATTCGCTGGCGCAGCGCCGCGAGGCACCGGCCGTGCTGGGCTGGACCGACCCGCGTCAGGTGCCGGTGATCGCCGTGCTGGCCAGCGTGCTGTTCGGGTTTGCCGCCACCATCATGGAGCTGCTGTTCCCGGACAAGGTGCTGCCGGTGCTGCTGAACATCGTCGGCTCCACCTGCCTGCTGGTGTGGACGCTGTCGCTGGTCTCGCAGCTGGTGCTGCGCCGCCGGGCCGACCGCCTGGGCACCCGCCTGCCGTTCCGCATGGCTGCGTTCCCGTGGTTGACCGTGTTGGGACTGGCCGTGCTGGCGCTGATCTTCGGCCTGCTGCTGAGCGAGGCGCACACGCGCCTGCAGTTCCTGTCGATGGTGGCGCTGACCGCCGTCATCGCCGCCAGCAGCGCCATCGCCCGGCGCCTGCGCGAAGCCTGATTCTGTAGAGCCGACCCCACGGTCGGCTGCTGTTGCTTTGGCTTTGTAGAGCCGACCCTACGGTCGGCTGCTGTTGCTTTGGCTTTGTAGAGCCGACCCTACGGTCGGCTGCTGTTTGCGCAGACGTCAGCCGAGCATGGGCTCGGCTCTACAAGGGCAGCGCCCGTCAGCCGAGCATGGCTCGGCTCTACAGAAGACATACATCCGTCGTGCCATCCTGATCGTGTAGGCCGTCATCGGCCTGTCGAACAGGAGTACCGCATGCTGCGCAGTCGCCCGTTCCTGATGTTCACCGGCCAGGCTGAGGCCGCCATGGCCCTGTACGCCGACGCCTTCGCCGATTTCCGCCTGCTGTCCCTGCAACACCACCCCGAAGGTGCCGGCGCCGGTGTGCCCGGCCAGGTGCGCCAGGCCATCTTCCTGCTGGGGGGCACGCACTACCTGTGCTTCGACAGCCTGGACGTGCACGACTTCACCTTCAGTCCGGCGATCTCGCTGTTCGTCGAATGCGCCGGCAGCGAGCAGTTCGAGCGCGCGGCACGCGTGCTGGGCGAGGGCGGGCACTGGCTGATGCCGGTGGGTGACTACGATTTCAGCAACCGCTACGGCTGGGTGCAGGACCGCTACGGCGTGTCGTGGCAGTTGAGCCTGGGGCAGATGCCGGACCCGTGACGGCAAAACGTCCACGCATGGCGTGGATCTAGTGGAGAGTGCGCCACGCGTTGATGGAAAGCAAACGGCCCGGATGCGCCATGGCAGGTCGTAGAGCCACGCCATGCGTTGATGGAAACGAAAACGGCCCGCTTGCGCGGGCCGTTTTGATTACCGTTGCAGCAACGGCTTACGCCTCGACTTCGTCGTCCTTGTAGGCATCGACCGGGATGCAGGCGCACATCACGTTCTTGTCGCCGTACACGTTGTCGACGCGGGCCACCGGCGGCCAGTACTTCTGCAGCTTCAGGCTGGGCAGCGGGAAGGCCGCCAGCTCACGCGGGTAGGCGTGGGTCCACTCGCTGGCCGTCACCGCCGTCGCGGTATGCGGGGCGTTCTTAAGCGGATTGTCCTCGCGGTCCAGACGGCCGTCTTCGATCGCGCGGATTTCCTCGCGGATCTGGATCATCGCGTCGATGAAGCGGTCCAGCTCGTGCAGCGATTCGCTCTCGGTCGGCTCGACCATCAGCGTGCCGGCGACCGGGAAGCTCAAGGTCGGAGCATGGAAGCCGAAGTCGATCAGGCGCTTGGCCACGTCCTCGGCACCGATGCCGCTGGTCTTCTCCAGCGGACGCACGTCGAGGATGCACTCGTGCGCCACCAGGCCGTTGCGGCCGGTGTACAGCGTCTTGAAGTGCGGGGCCAGGCGCCTGGCGATGTAGTTGGCGTTGAGCTGGGCCACCTGGGTGGCCTTGCGCAGGCCTTCGCTGCCCATCATGGCGATGTACATCCAGCTGATCGGCAGGATCGAGGCGCTGCCGAAGCTGGCCGCGCTGACCATGCCGACCGGGCCGTTGTCACCCAGCTTGCCCGGCAGGAACGGAGCCAGGTGTTCCTTGACCGCGCACGGGCCGACGCCCGGTCCGCCGCCGCCGTGCGGGATGCAGAAGGTCTTGTGCAGGTTCAGGTGGGAAACGTCCGACCCCCACTTGCCCGGCTTGGCCACGCCGACCAGCGCGTTCATGTTGGCGCCGTCGGTATACACCTGGCCGCCATGCTGGTGGATGATCTCGCAGATCTCGGCCACTTCCTCCTCGAACACGCCGTGCGTGGACGGGTAGGTGATCATGATCGCGGCCAGGCGGTCGCTGTACTTCTCGGCGTTGACGCGGATGTCTTCGACATCGACGTTGCCGTTGGCATCGGTCTTGGTCACCACGACCTTCATGCCGCACATCTGTGCCGAAGCCGGGTTGGTGCCGTGCGCCGAATCCGGAATCAGGCAGATGTCACGGTGGTCCTCACCGCGCGAGCGGTGGTAGGCGCGGATCGCCAGCAGGCCGGCGTACTCACCCTGCGCACCGGAGTTCGGCTGCAGGCTGACCGCGTCGTAGCCGGTGCATTCGACCAGCATCGCTTCCAGCGTCTCGATCAGTTCCTTGTAGCCCAGCGCCTGGTCGGCCGGCACCAGCGGATGGATCTGCGAGAACTCCGGCCAGGTCACCGGGATCATCTCGGCGGTGGCGTTGAGCTTCATGGTGCACGAGCCCAGCGGGATCATCGTGCGGTCCATCGCCAGGTCCTTGTCGGCCAGCGAACGCAGGTAGCGCAGCAGCTCGTGCTCGCTGTGGTGGGTGTTGAACACCGGGTGGGTCAGGAACGCGGACTGGCGCAGCAGGGCAGGCGGCAGTTCGTCGGCGGTGCTGGCATCCAGCGCATCCACATCGGCCTGCGCACCGAACACGGCGGCCAGGGCGACGATGTCGGCGCGGGTCGCGGTCTCGTCCAGGCTGATGCCGACCGAGTCGCTGTCGATCGCGCGCAGGTTGTAACCGGCGGCGCGGGCCTTGGCGTGGATCTCATCGGCGTGCACGCCGGTGATGTGCAGGGTGTCGAAGAAGTCGCTACCGACCTGCACGCCGGCGCTGCGCAGCGACGCGGCCAGGATCGAAGCCAGGCGGTGGGTACGGCGGGCGATGCGGGCCAGGCCTTCCGGGCCGTGGTAGACGGCGTACATCGAGGCCATCACCGCCAGCAGCACCTGCGCGGTGCAGATGTTGGAGGTCGCCTTCTCGCGGCGGATGTGCTGCTCGCGGGTCTGCAGAGTCAGGCGGTAGGCCGGCTTGCCTTCGGCATCGATGGAGACACCGATCAGGCGGCCCGGCATCGAACGCTTGTAGGCATCACGGCAGGCCATGAACGCAGCGTGCGGGCCGCCGAAACCGAACGGCACGCCGAAACGCTGGCTGTTGCCGACCACGATGTCCGCGCCCCATTCGCCGGGGGCGGCCAGCAGGGTCAGGGCCAGCAGGTCGGTGGCCACGGCCACCAGGCCGCCGCGCGCGTGCACGGCATCGACCAGCGCCTTGTAGTCGCCGACCTGGCCGAAGGTGTCCGGGTACTGCAGCAGCAGGCCGAAGGCCTCCGCTTCCATTGCTTCGGCCGGGGTGCCCACGCGCAGCACGATGCCCATCGGCTCGGCACGGGTGCGCAGCAGTTCCAGCGTCTGGGGGTGAAGGGCATCGTGCACGAAGAAGGTGTCCGACTTCGACTTGGCCGAACGCTTGGCCAGGGTCATCGCTTCAGCGGCGGCGGTGGCTTCGTCCAGCAGCGAGGCGTTGGCGATCTCCATGCCGGTCAGGTCGGCACACAGCGTCTGGAAGTTGATCAGCGCTTCCATGCGGCCCTGCGAGATTTCCGCCTGGTACGGGGTGTAGGCGGTGTACCAGGCCGGGTTTTCCAGGATGTTGCGCAGGATCACGTTCGGCGTGTGGGTACCGTAGTAGCCCTGGCCGATGAAGCTGCGCAGGACGGTGTTCTTGTCGGCGATCGCGCGGATCTTCGCCAGCGCCTGCACTTCGGTCATCGATTCCGGCAGTGCCAGCGGTGCGGGCGACTTGATCCTGGCCGGCACGATGGCATCGGTCATCGCATCCAGCGTGGCGTGGCCGACGACGTCGAGCATCTGCGCGATCTCGGCGTCGTTGGGGCCGATGTGGCGCTCGACGAACGCGGAATGATGCTCAAGCTCACGCAAGGAGGGGGTGTTCTGGGACATGGCGAAGGATCCGTCAGGAAAGGGCACACGCACGGGCACAAGCCGCCGGCTGGCGGTCTGCGGGGCGCCCCTCTGTCCTTTTGCCTGAGAGTTTAAAAGCGCGGCTGGCCGCAGCTTCGTGCCCCTTCGGCGCCGGATCGAACCGGTCTCTCCAGAGTTCTGTTACGGGTGGTATCGGGCCTGAGCGATTACGGGCGTTGCGCCTTCGGCAGCGGTGTTCCGCTTCTCCCACCATGTTGCCCGCCGATTATAGCTGGTTGCCGCGGCTGAACACGGCCCGGAGCGGGGGCAGGGGGCCTGCGGGCCTGAATGGCCGATGGCCCGGCCGTGCGTTTCGTGCAGCGGTCGATGGCATCGGCCGCAATCCCGGCCTATCATGGCCGCACTCTCGTATTCATCTGGCGCCGTCCCTGCTGCAGGGGATCGGCGCCCGCCGTGCGTGCCACGCATGGCCCAGCCGGACGCTTTGCCGATGACCCCCGCTGTTGCCCCCTCCACCCGACGCATGGCCCTGCTGCTCGCAGGCCTGGCCATGTTCGGCCCGTTCTCGATCGACACCATCTTCCCGGCCTTCCCGCAGCTGGCCCAGCGCCTGGCGGTGGACGAAGTGGCCGTGCAGCAGACCATCAGCGTGTACCTGCTGTTCTATGCGCTGATGAGCCTGGCGCACGGGCCGCTGTCCGATGCCTGGGGCCGCAAGCGGGTGATCCTCGGCGGCCTGGTGGTGTTCATCGGTGCCTCGGTCGGCTGCGCGCTGTCCACCGACCTGAGCACGCTGCTGCTGTTCCGCGCGCTGCAGGGCCTGTCGGCCGGCGTCGGCATGATCGTCGGCCGCGCGGTCATCCGCGATCTGTACCACGGCCACGATGCGCAGCGGCTGATGAGCCAGGTGTCGATGCTGTTCGGCATCGCTCCGGCCATCGCGCCGATCATCGGTGGCTGGATCCTGCTCAGTGGCGCCGGCTGGCCGCTGATCTTCTGGTTCCTGGTGGTGTTCTCGCTGCTGCTGCTGGTCTGCACCGCACGCTTCATGCCGGAAACCCACCCGGTGGCCGCTCGCGTGCCGCTGTCGCCACGTGGCCTGCTGCGTGACTACGTGCGCATCGGCTTCAACCCGCGTTTCCTGCGCCTGGCCCTGGCCGGCAGCATCAACTTCGGCGGCATCTTCCTGTACATCGCCTCGGCACCAGTGTTTGTGATGCAGCACCTGCACCTGGGCGAAGGTGGCTTCGCCTGGTTGTTCATTCCCACTATCGGCGGCATGACCACCGGTTCGTTCCTGTCCGGGCGCATGGCCGGGCGCACCACGCCCACCCGCCAGATCGGCATCGGCTTCAGCCTGTGCGCGCTGTCGGTGCTGCTCAACGTGGGCTACGTGACCCTGGCGCCGCAGTTCGCCCTGCCGTGGGCGGTGCTGCCGATCTTCCTGGGCGGCATGGGCATGGCGCTGATCTTCCCGATCCTGGCGCTGGCCGTGCTCGACATGTACCCGCACCAGCGCGGCCTGGCGTCCTCGCTGCAGGCGTTCATCCAGCTGATGATCAGCACCGTGGTGGCCGGCGTGGTGTCGCCGCTGCTGAGCGGCAGCCCGCTGCACCTGGCCCTGGGCCAGGCCGCCTTCTTTGCCGGCGGCTTCGTATTCTGGTACTGGGAACACCGCCGCGAGCGCGCAGTACTGGCAGTGGCCACGGGCCATTGAGCAGCGCGGGCCAGTGATCGACGCGCCCGTGAAACGGCGTCGTGGCCGGGGTGCGTTATCCTTGCGCCCCCTCGTAGCGGTATCGCCCCCATGTCCACCACCTCCAAGACCCGCCGCGACCAGCGCCGCCGCCAGGAAGAAAAGGCTGCCAACAAGGCCGCCGCGCAGGCCTCGCCGGTGGGCTCGCCTGTCGAGCCGCATGCCGAACTGCGCGATGCGCAGCGCACGCTGCTGGCCGGCGTCGTGCGCCGCGATGGCGAATGGGTGCTGGGCATGGATGGGCGCATCGCCGGCCACAGCGAGAGTGCCGCGCAGGTGCTGGCGCTGATCATGCAGGCCGGCGAACTGCACGAGCGCAAGGGCACGCCGGTGCGCCTGGTGTATTCCGATGCACTGCGCGATGCCGCGCAGGCCGAGGCCAAGGAGAAGGGCCAGACTTTCGAGGAATACAAGGCCGAACTGGCCGCGGCGATGGCGGCGAAGAAGAACAACTGACCCGCAGTGGGTAGCGCCGGGGCATGCCCGGGGGCGAAATCAAAGGGGCGGATCCTTGCGGACCCGCCCCTTCTTTCATTTCGCCGCCGGTGCCGCGCTGGCCTGCCAGCCGCACATCTGGCCCTGGTTCTGCTGCTTCAGCCAGTCGTTGACCGGGCTGAAGTACTCGATCATCGGGCCGGCATCGAGCTTGTCACTGCCGGTCAGTTCCTTCAGCGTGGCCTGCCACGGCTGGCTGGCGCCCTTGCTCAGCATCGCCCAGTACTTCTGCCCGGCTTCCTTGTTGCCGTAGAAGGTGCACTCATGCAGCGGGCCCTTGAAGCCGGCCGCATCGCACAGGCCCTTGTAGAACTGGAACTGCAGGATGCGCGCCAGGAAGTAGCGGGTGTACGGGGTGTTGCCCGGCACGTGGTACTTCGCGCCCGGATCGAAGAATTCCTCGCCGCGGGTGCTGGCCGGCGCCACGCCCTGGTACTTCGCCTTCAGGTCCCACCACGCCTTGTTGTAGTTGTCCGGGGTGATCGAACCATCGAACACACCCCAGCGCCAGCGGTCGATCATCAGGCCGAACGGCAGGAACGACACGCCCGACAGGGCCATGCGCATCTGGTTGTTGATGACCGCCTCGCGGCTCTCGGTCGGCGCGTCCACCAGGCCGATCGAGCTCAGGTACTTGGGCGTCATCGCCAGCACGATGGTGTCGCCGATCGCTTCGTGGAAGCCATCGTTGGCACCGCCCTGGAACAGGGGCGGCAGCGGGTTGTAGGCCAGGTCGTAATAGATGTGGCCCAGCTCGTGGTAGATGGTGGTGAAGTTCTCTTCGTTCGGCTTGATGCACATCTTGGTGCGCACGTCGCCTTCCATGTTCATGTCCCAGGCACTGGCGTGGCAGACCACGTCGCGGTCATCGGGCTTGATGAACTGGGTGCGTTCCCAGTACGACTGCGGCAGCGAGGGCATGCCCAGCGACACGTAGAAGTCCTGTGCGCGTTCGGTCATCTGCTTGGCGGTACGCAGTTCAGCCTCGCGCTGCGCTCTGTACTGCGCGGCGACGTTGGCGTCCTTGCCGGCCTTGGCCAGCGCCGCGCTCAGGTTGGCCTGGTACTGCTTTTCAAGCGCCGCAGTGATGTCCAGGCTGCCGGCACCCGGGTACGGTTCCAGCTGGTCCCACAGGTTGGACCAGTCCTGCTGCCACATGTTGCCCATCAGGTGCGCGGCGATCAGGCCGTTGCCCACTTCGGCCTTGTCCTTGCCGTAGGTCTTGTCCAGCTTGCCGCGCGCATAGCAGTGCAGCTGCTCGTACATCGGCTTGACCTGTTCCCACAGGCGGTCGGTTTCCGGCCCGATCTGCTCCGGCGGCATGTCGTAGCCGCTACGCCACATCTGCCCGGCATCGGTGAAGCCCATGCCCTTGGCGCCTTCGTTGACCAGGCTGACGAACTGCTGGTAATCGCTACGCATGCTCTTGGTGGTGCTGTGCCAGCCCTGCCAGGCATCGAGCTGCGCGTCGTAGTCGCGGCTGCGCGCCAGCACCTGTTCCAGCTCGCCGAGCTGGCGGCAGGAGTTGGGATCGTTGGCATCGGTGCAGTACTTGCCCGCGCCGTAGCTGCCTTCCATGCGGGTGGCGATCTGGGTCAGCTGGGCCAGCTTGGCCGGATCACGCGGCGCCGGCATCGAGGACATCAGCTTCAGCAGGTGGATGGCGCGCTTGCTGTCCTCGCTCATCGGCTGGCCTTCGAACTTGGCGGCCTGTTCGATCCAGCTGTTGAGCTGGGTCAGCGAGCGCTCGTTGGCCTTGGCGGCGATGCGTTCGGAATCGCTGTTGATGTAGGTGGAGGACAGCCACTGTGCCGAGGTCATCTCCGGGTAGGCGGCCTTGAATTCGGCGTTGATGCGGGCGACGAACTGGTCGGCGGTCTCGCCGGCGGACGCGCTGGCGGTGGCGGCCTCGGTGCCGGGCGAAGGTTCCTTCTTGCAGGCGACCAGGGCCAGGGTGGCGGCGGCGATAGCCGAGGCCAGCAGGAGATGGCGGTGAGTCACGGGCGGTCCTTGGGTGGTGAACGACGGCCGAAGGCTAGTGGGCGCGCGTGCCTACCGCAAGTGGGGAAGGTTGGTGGGGTTCGGCAGGGCTGCGCCCTGCACCTGCAGAGGCCAAGGCAACGTCAACGTCAAAAGCAGCCTATCCGTGGGATGGCGGGGCAC
>DEZI01000031.1:23474-57559 GCA_002364755.1 Stenotrophomonas maltophilia | reverse complement strand
GCTTAAGTGAACAGCATTACGGCAATGCCGGGGTTTCTTCATTCCATCAGCGCAGCGATCAGGCCTTGATGGTGGCCATGTCGATCACGAAGCGATAGCGCACATCGTTCTTCGCCATGCGCTCCCAGGCCTGGTTCACGTCCTTGATATTGATCACTTCCACATCGCTGACGATGCCGTGCTCGGCACAGAAGTCCATCATTTCCTGGGTTTCGGCCATGCCGCCGATGGCCGAGCCGGTGACGTGCTTGCGGCCGAAGATGACCGTACCACCCATCAGCGGCGGGTCCAGTTCGGTGATGACGCCGACCAGGCACATGGTTGCATCGCGCTTGAGCAGGCTCATGTACGGGTTGGTGTCATGGCTGACCGGCACCGTGTTGAGCAGGAAGTCGAAGCTGTTGGCGTGGGCCTTCATCTGCTCCGCGTCGCGCGAGACCAGCACTTCGTCGGCGCCCAGGCGCTTGGCATCGGCACCCTTTTCCGGGGTGGTGGTGATCATCACCACGGTGGCGCCCATCGCCTTGGCGAACTTCACGCCCATGTGGCCGAGGCCACCCAGGCCGATCACGCCCACCTTCTGGCCCGGGCCGACCTTCCAGTGGCGCAGCGGCGAGTAGGTGGTGATGCCGGCGCACAGCAGCGGCGCGGCGGCCTTCAGGTCCAGCTTTTCAGAGACCTTCACCACGAAGCGCTGCTCGACCACGATGTGGTCGGAGTAACCGCCCATGGTCAGCTCGCCGGTGTTGCGGTCGTGGCTGTTGTAGGTGTAGGTCGGGCCCTTTTCGCAGTACTGCTCCAGGTCGTGGTCGCAGGCATCGCAGTGGCGGCAGGAATCGACCATGCAGCCGACGCCGGCGAAGTCGCCGACCTTCAGGGTGGTGACGGACGGGCCGACTTCGACCACGCGGCCGATGATCTCGTGGCCCGGCACCATCGGGTACTCGGCGCCGCCCCAATCGTCGCGGGCCTGGTGCAGGTCGGAATGGCAGATGCCGCTGTACAGCACTTCGATGCGGATGTCGTTGGCGCCGACGGCGCGACGTTCGAAGGTGAAGGGCTCGAGCGGGGCGGTGTTGGTGCGTACCGCATAACCATGGGCGAGGGACATGGGGAATCCTTGGCGGGGTTTGTCGAAAGGCGCTTTACAATACGCCCCTCGTACCGGGGTACAAAGCCCGGATATCGGCATGATTCATCAAGGCACACTGCACAATGGCCTCTGACAATCTCTCCCACCTGGCCGCCTTCGCTGCCGTGGCCCGCCACCGCAGCTTCCGCAAGGCCGGCGGCGAACTGACCCTGTCGACCTCGGCGGTGAGCTATGCGATCCGCGCGCTGGAAGAGCGGCTGGGCGTGGGGCTGTTTCACCGCACCACCCGCAGCGTGGCCCTGACCGAGGCCGGGCAGCGCCTGCTGGACAGGCTGCAGCCGGCGCTGGGCCAGGTGCACGACGCGCTGGAAGAGATGAACCAGTTCAGGGACAGCCCGACCGGGCTGCTGCGCATCAACGCGGCGCGTGCTGCGGTACCGACCCAGCTCGGGCCGCGGCTGACCCGCTTCCTGCGCGCGCATCCGGATGTGCGGCTGGAGCTGACCGAAAACGACGGGCTGGTCGACATCGTCGCTGACGGCTTCGATGCCGGCGTGCGCCTGCATGAGTTCGTGCCCGAGGACATGGTGGCGGTGCCGTTGGGACCGGCCCTGCACGGCATGATCGTGGCCTCGCCGGAGTACCTGGGCCAGCACCCGGCGCCGCAGCACCCGCGCGACCTGCTGCAGCACGAATGCATCCGCTTCCGTTTCGCCAGCGGGCACCTGTACAAGTGGCAGTTCGATCGCGATGGGCAGTCGCTGGAAATCGACGTGCGCGGGCGGCTGACGCTGAGCGAGCAGACCACCATCATCCGCGCGGTGCTCGATGGTTTCGGCCTGGCCTACGTGCTGGAAGATGCCGCGCGCCCGCATATCGAGGCCGGGCGGATGGTGGCGGTGCTGCAGGACTGGAGCGAGCCGTTTCCCGGCTTCGTGCTGTATTACCCGAAGCAGCGGCAGATGTCGTCGGCGTTGCGCGCGTTCGTGGATATGCTGCGGGAGTGAGGCGGGATGCAGTGCCGACCAACGGTCGGCACCCACCCGTGTGGTCACTCACTCCACCAGCGCGTCATACCCCAGGCCGACGAACTGGATCAGGCAGAACCCATGCCCGAACGGATCGGCCAGCACTGCCAGCCGTCCCCAGCGGCGCTCGCTCACCGGCAGTTCGATGACCGCGCCGGCGGCCACTGCGCGTGACAACGCGACGTTGATGTCTTCCACCACCCAATCCAGGTGCAGCGGCGTCCAATGCCGCTCGTAATCGCGCACGTCGCCTTCGTCGGTGGCCACGCTGCCCGCATCACTCTGCAGCAGGTACAGCGGGGTGGGACCACCGAGCAGTTCAAGCGCGTTGGTCCCCAGCCGGCGGCCGACGCGCAGGCCGAAGGCCGCAACGTAGAACGCTTCGGCAGCGGCCAGGTCGGGCACATCGATGTTGACGATGAAGGTGCGGGCAGGGGAGTCCATGGCAGGGATCTGCGGCGGCCGGTTGCACGCAGTCTAGACCTGCTGGAGCAGGCTGCGGATTCATGTGCCGGGTGAATTCAGGCAAGGTAGGTGGCTGCTTTCGACAGGGACCTCCATGAGCACGCTTTCCGATATCGAACAGGCCACCGGCCAGGCCTTTCCGCCGCTGTTTCATCAGATCGCCGCCGAAGGGCGCAGCGACTGGGGTGCATTGGGCAACCCGTGGTTCCGCGAAGTGTTTCCCACCCTGTTGGCGCAGCCGCCACTGCTGCTGCACGCCAATGAGTTCGAGCCGATCGAACGGAGCGAACTGCGCGAAGCGTGGGAAGACCTGACTGCCGAGGACCACTACAACCCGCTGCGCAAGGACTTGCAGTTGCTGCCGTTCGCGCGCAGTGGTGGCGGCGATACCTATTGCTTCTGGACCAATGCGCCGGGGTTCGCCGAAGCGCCGGTGCTGCTGGTTTGCCACGACGACGACCGTGCCGACGTGCTGGCCGCCAACCTGCAGGACTTCCTGTTCCGCAAGATGGTCGAGGCGGTGGCGGAACTGGAAGCGGAGTACACGACGCTGGTCGAAGGTGATCTGGCCGCCAACCTGCAGGCTTGGCTGGGCAGCCATCGCGGCTGGTTGCGCGACGACCAGGGGAGGGCGCTGGAGGCCTTGTTTGCCCGCACCGATGACATCGCCGCAGGGCGGATCAGCGACGAGGAAGCGCAGGCGCTGGTGAAGCAGGTGATCGGCTTCCCGCGGCTGGACGAGTCGTTCGCTTACGTGCGCGAGGGCGCTTGAAGGCCGGGGTCGGATCCGCGCGCAGCGCGGCTCTGACCCTTTCTTCGCCGAACCAACGGTCAGAACCCTTTCCGTTGGAAAGGGCTCCGACCCCATGCTCGATCAGCTTGCTGCCGGGTAATCCAGATAGCCCTCGCGGCCACCACCGTAGTAGGTGTCGCGATCCGGCGCGGCCAGCGCGATGTCCTGCTGCAGGCGCTCGACCAGATCCGGGTTGGCGATGAACGGCTGGCCGAAGGCGGCGATGTCGATCGTGCCATCGTCGACCAGGCGCAGGGCGTACTCACGGGTCATGCCGCCGGCCAGCAGCACCGTGCCGCCGTAGGCCTGCTTGAAGGCCTTCAGGAAGTCTTCGCCGATGGCGCGCTCGCCGCGCAGGTAGTTGTCATTCAGATGCACGTAGGCCAGCCCGCGCTTGCCCAGTTCTTCGGCCAGGTACAGGTAGCTTGCCTCGTTTTCGGCATACGCCGGCATGTCGAAGACCTGGCTGTTCGGTGCCAGGCGCACGCCGACGCGATGCGCGCCGATGCCTGCTGCCAGCGCATCGACGGTGTCCAGGATCAGCCGTGCGCGGTTGCGCAGCGAACCGCCGTAGAGGTCCTGCCGATCGTTGGTGAGCGGGTTGAGGAACTGCTCGAACAGATAGCCGTTGGCGGCGTGCAGTTCGATGCCGTCGAAGCCGGCGGCGATGGCATTTTCCGCGCCACGCACGAAGTCGCTGACGATGCCCGGCACTTCATCGGTGCGCAGGGCGCGCGGCGGGGTCGGATCGGCGCGGCCGCGGCTGCCGTCGTCAAGGTACACGAAGGCAAAGTTGCGCGGGTCGCTGCCGACCGCACGCGTACCGGCGCTGACCGGCTGGCCGCCGTCGGGCTGCAGCGAGCTGTGCGACATGCGGCCGACGTGCCACAGCTGGGCGAAGATCGTGCCCTCCGCGGCGTGGACCGCGTCGGTCACCAGCTTCCAGCCCGCCACCTGTTCGGCCGACCAGATGCCCGGCACGTCGATGTAGCCCTGGCCCTGCGGCGAGACCGGCGTGCCTTCGCTGATGATCAGGCCGGCGCTGGCGCGCTGACGGTAGTACTGCGCGGTCAGCTCGTTGGCCACGGCGCCCGGGTTGCGGGCACGGGTCATCGGCGCCATGGCGATGCGGTTGTGCAGCGGGGTACCCGCCAGGTCGAAGGGGCGGAACAGCAGGTCGGTCATCTCGGTCATCTCGGTGTGGGGGAGGGCGCCCGTGGCGCCATGTACACAGGATGGAGTTGACATCGAAGCACATAAAGAGCTTCGATTTCCCTCTTGGTGGGACATCGTGTCCCCAATGGAGGCTGCAGATGCTGCCCGTGGAATCCTTGAATGGCCTGGTGACCTTCGTCACCACGGCGCGCGCCGGCACCTTCACCGAGGCGGCCGAAGCGCTGGGCATCTCGCGCTCGGCGGTGGGCAAGGCCATCGCCCGGCTGGAGGCGCGGCTGGGCGTGCGCCTGTTCCACCGCACCACCCGGCGCATCTCGCTGACCACCGACGGTGAGGCCTACTACGCCTCGTGTGCGGCCGCGCTGGATGAGATCTCCGCCGCCGAGGCCTGCCTGGGGTCGGCCGCGCATCTGCCCAGCGGACGCCTGCGCATCGACATGCCCTCGTCTTTCGGCCGCCTGGTGGTGATGCCGGTGCTGCTGAAGCTCTGCCAGCAGTACCCGGACCTGCAGCTGACGGTGACCTTCACCGACCATTTCGTCGACCCGATCGAGGAAGGCATCGACCTGCTGATCCGCTTTGGTGGCCTGCAGCAGGCCGAGCACCTGGTGGCACGCCGGCTGGGCAGCCAACGCCTGGTCACCTGCGCCGCGCCGTCCTACCTCCAGGCGCACGGCGTGCCACAGACCATCGAGGACCTGCGTGCGCACCGCAGCATCGTGGGGTTCCGGCACGGGCAGCCGGTGGCCTGGCGGATCGGGCCGGAAGGCGAGCATGCGCCCTTCGTTCCCAGTGGCACCTACCAGCTCAACGACGGTGATGCGGTGATCGATGGTGCCATTGCCGGGCTCGGCATCTGCCAGATGCCGGTCTCGCTGGTCCGCCGGCACCTGCAGTCCGGGGCGCTGCAGTCGGTGCTGGATGACTGCATGCAGCGGCACATCGAGATCCATGCGCTGTGGCCGCCGACCCGCCACCTGCGGCCCAAAGTGCGCTTCGTGGTGGATGAATTGACCCGGCTGGCCGCGGCAGGCGCGTTCGACTGAACGCCTTGGAACGCCTGGCGGATTGAGCTCCGGTGTTGCTTGTGTATACTATCCCCCAGTATAGTTCCGAAGGTGGCCCGCCATGCCGCATTCCCCCGAAGAAAAGAAGAAGGTCCTGGCCCGCGTGCGCCGCATCCGCGGCCAGTGCGATGCGCTGGACCGCGCGCTGGAGGCCGGCGCCGACTGCGGGCCGGTGCTGCAGCAGATCGCGGCCATCCGTGGCGCGGTCAACGGGCTGATGTCCGAGGTGATGGAAGCCCACCTGCGCGAGGAATTCGGCCAGCCGGCCACATCCGATGAGCAACGCGCCGAACGCGTGCGCGAGATGAGCGGGCTGATCCGCTCATACCTGAAATAAACAACGGCGCAACATAGCGCCGCCCATCCTGTTACTGCCTGTCTTTTGGAGAGTCTGCCATGAAATCCCGTGCCGCCGTCGCCTTTGGTCCCGGCCAGCCGCTGCAGATCGTCGAGATCGACGTCGCCCCGCCGAAGGCCGGCGAAGTGCTGGTCAAGATCACCCACACCGGTGTCTGCCACACCGATGCGTTCACCCTGTCCGGCGATGATCCGGAAGGCCTGTTCCCGGTGGTGCTGGGCCATGAAGGCGCCGGCATCGTGGTGGAAGTGGGCGAGGGCGTGACCAGCGTCAAGCCGGGCGACCACGTGATTCCGCTGTACACCGCCGAGTGCGGCGAGTGCCTGTTCTGCAAGAGCGGCAAGACCAACCTGTGCGTGTCGGTGCGTGCCACCCAGGGCAAGGGCGTGATGCCCGACGGCACCAGCCGCTTCAGCTACAACGGCGAGCCGATCTACCACTACATGGGCTGCTCGACCTTCAGCGAGTACACCGTGGTGGCCGATGTGTCGCTGGCCAGGATCAATCCGGAAGCGAACCCGGAACACGTCTGCCTGCTCGGCTGCGGTGTCACCACCGGCATCGGCGCGGTTCACAACACCGCCAAGGTGCAGGAAGGCGACAGCGTGGCCGTGTTCGGCCTGGGCGGCATCGGCCTGGCGGTCATCCAGGGTGCGCGCCAGGCCAAGGCCGGCCGCATCATCGCGGTGGACACCAACCCGTCCAAGTTCGAGCTGGCCCGCGAATTCGGTGCCACCGACTGCATCAACCCGAAGGACTTCGACAAGCCGATCCAGCAGGTCATCGTTGAAATGACCACCTGGGGCGTGGACCACAGCTTCGAGTGCATCGGCAACACCAGCGTGATGCGTGCGGCGCTGGAATGCGCGCACCGTGGCTGGGGCCAGAGCGTGGTGATCGGCGTGGCCGGTGCCGGCCAGGAGATCTCCACCCGTCCGTTCCAGCTGGTCACCGGCCGCAAGTGGATGGGCACCGCCTTCGGCGGCGTGAAGGGCCGCAGCCAGCTGCCGGGCATGGTGGAAGACGCGATGAAGGGCGACATCGAACTGGCCCCGTTCGTCACCCACACCATGGACCTGGACAAGATCAACGAAGCCTTCGACCTGATGCATGAAGGCAAGTCGATCCGCTCGGTCGTCCACTTCTGAATCACGCCAGGCGGCAGGCCGCGTGCCTGCCGCCGCTGGGAGCACTCCATGGAACGCATCGAACACCGCGCCTGTTTCGGCGGCTGGCAGGACGTCTACCGCCATCACTCGACCACGCTGGGCTGCGACATGCAGTTCGCCGTGTACCTGCCGCCGCAGGCGGCCACGCAGACACTGCCGGTGCTGTACTGGCTGAGCGGACTGACCTGCACCGAGCAGAACGTCATCACCAAGGCTGGCGCGCAGCGCTACGCCGCCGAGCATGGCGTCATCCTGGTGGCGCCGGACACCAGCCCGCGAGGCGATGACGTGGCCGATGCCGAAGGCTACGACCTGGGCAAGGGCGCGGGCTTCTATCTCAACGCCACCGAACAGCCGTGGGCGAAGCACTACCGCATGCACGACTACGTGGTGCACGAACTGCCGACGCTGATCGAAGCGAACTTCCCGGCCAGCGATGCGCGCGCGATCAGTGGCCATTCGATGGGTGGGCACGGTGCGCTGGTGCTGGCGCTGCGCAACCCGGGCCGCTACCGCAGCGTCTCGGCGTTCTCGCCGATCGTGGCGCCGAGCCAGGTGCCGTGGGGCCACAAGGCGTTCACTGCCTACCTGGGCGACAACCCGGCCGAGTGGGCGCAGTGGGATGCCACCGCGCTGGTGGCCACCGCCAGCGAGCGCCTGCCGCTGCTGGTCGACCAGGGCGATGCCGATGAGTTCCTGCAGAACCAGCTGCAGCCCGAACGCCTGCAGCAGGCCTGCGATGCCGTTGGCCACCCGCTGACCCTGCGGCTGCAGCCGGGGTATGACCACAGCTATTACTTCATCGCCAGCTTCATCGGCGAGCACGTCGCCCACCACGCCCGCGCGCTGAAGGCCTGAGTTGTAGAGCCGAGCCCATGCTCGGCTGGGCACCCGAGCAGCCGAGCGTGGGCTCGGCTCTACGGAAGCAGGCGGCTACAGGTCGTCTTCTTCCGCCGCCTCACGGCCCTGCTGGCGGATCAGGGCTTCTTCGCGCGCATCGTTGATGGCATGGCGCACGCTGTCCAGGTCGATGGTGGATTCATCGTGCACGAAGGTGCCGGTGAGTTCACTGTCCGGCAGCAGGCTGCCAGCCTCGAACAGCGCCCACATTTCCTCGCCGTACCAGGTGTCCAGCAGTTCGGGTGCAAAGCGGCCCAGGTAGGCGGTGAGGTTGTTCACATCCCGCAGCAGCATGCTGCGTGCGGCGTTGTTGCCGCCTGCACTGACCACCTGGGGGAAATCGATCACCACCGGGCCATCGGGACCGACAAGCACGTTGTACGGCGAGAGATCGCCATGGATCAGGCCGCAGCACAGCATGCGCACCACCTGCCGGACCAGGGTCTGGTGGAACTGGCGGGCCTGCTCCGGTTCCAGCTCCACCTCGCCCAGGCGGGCGGCGGAGAACCCGTCGGCATCGGTGACCAGCTCCATCACCAGCACGCCGTGGTAGTAACCGTACGGCTCGGGCACGCGCACGCCGGCATCGCGCAGCAGGTACAGCGCGTCCACCTCGGTGTTCTTCCAGGCCGCTTCCTGCTGCTTGCGGCCGTACTTGCTGGCCTTGCCCACCGCACGCGCTTCGCGGCTGCCGCGCACTTTGCGCCCTTCCTGGTACTGCACGCGCTGCTGGAAGCTGCGCTGGGCCATGTCCTTGTAGACCTTCGCGCAGCGCACGTCGTCGCCGCTGCGTACCACGTACACGGCCGCTTCCTTGCCGCTCTTGAGCGGGCGTAGTACTTCATCGATCACGCCGTCGTCGATCAGCGCGCGCAGTGCTTCGGGGGTTTTCACGGGATCTCGGGGCGGCCGGCGCGGACGCGCTCGCCAGGTTGGGGGGATCTGCGCATTTTACAGGCCGCGGCAGCCCAGCGGCTTCCCGGCGGTCCCACGAGCGTCGCCGATCCGGTTTTTCCAAAGCGGATCACGCCGCAGTGGCCGCGGGCTGCGCTATGGTGCGCGCATACGGCCTTACGGATGGGGGAAGTGCATGCCGGTCGTGCTGGCGCTGCTGTACGTGCTGTGTCACGGGTTGGTCGTGGCGTTCTGGCCTGGGACGGCCGGTGGCGGGTCATTCGCCTTCCTGACCGCGGCACCGTTGCTGGCCGCGGCCGCGTGCCTGTGGCGGGCCCAGCGCGACCGTGCGGCGCTGGGCTGGCGTGCCACCGCGCTGGCCCTGCTGCTGTGGGCCGGTGGCATGGGCTTCAACATGGTGGATGCGCTCAGCGCCGGCCGCTCCAACATCACCCCCAGCGCCAGCTTGCTGCTGTACGTGCTGTACGGCGTGCCGCTGGTCTTCATCCTGGCCCGGGCACGCCGCGAGCGCTGGACCATCAGCCTCATCGACGGGCTGATGGCCGCCCTGCTGGGCGTGCTCTTCTTCGTGCACACCCAGTCCTTCGCCGACCGCATCGACATCGATGATCAGGCGATGGCCAACATGCAGCACATGTTCGATATCCAGAACCTGTGTATCGCCGCCTTTGCCGTGGTGCGCTGGCTGGCCGGCGACGTGTCCGAGCGTCGTGCGTTCTTCCGAGCGCTGGCGCTGTATGCGCTGGGCTACCTGATGGTGGCGTACTACATCAACCATTACACCGCCGAGCAGTCCTTCGGTGCCTACAACGACCTGCTGATCGACGTGCCGTTCCTGCTGCTGGCGGTGCTGGCCCTGCGCCAGTCCCCGGTGCCGGGGCGGGTGCTGCACCCGCGCCTGTCGCGGCTGGTGCAGGCCGGTGGGCCGATGATCCTGCCGTTGCTGCTGCTGGTGGTCGGCACCCTGGTGGTGGACCACGCGCGGCCGCTGGCGTTGGCCGGGTTCGTAGTGGCCACGCTGGGCTTCGGCCTGCGCAGCACCCTGCTGCAGATTGATCTGCTGGAAGGTCAGGCCACCCTCGACCAGCTGGCGCGCCAGGACGGCCTGACCGGCGTGGCCAACCGGCGGCAGTTCGACACCGTGCTGCAGGCCGAGTGGAACCGCGCCCGCCGCAGCGGCACCGAGCTGGCGCTGCTGCTGGTGGATATCGACCACTTCAAGGCGTTCAACGACCAGCACGGCCACCCGGCCGGCGACCGCTGCCTGCGCGCGGTAGCGGCGGTGCTGCAGGCCACCGCCGGGCGCGCCGCCGACAGCGTGGCGCGCTATGGCGGCGAGGAATTCGCGGTGATCGTGCCGGGCAGTCCGCTGTCGGGCGTGCTGGCGCTGGCCGAGCGGCTGCGCATGGCGGTGGAGTCACTGAGCCTGCCTGAAGGTCCGGTCAGCATCAGCATTGGTGTTGCCTACCTGCACCCGCCGGCCACGGCCAGCGCCGACCAGCTGCTGGCTGATGCCGATGCCGGGCTGTACGCTGCCAAGCGCGCCGGCCGCAACCAGGTGACCCTGCACGCGCGGGTGCTGGACGACGAGAGCGGCGAGGAAGGCGTGATCGACTGCTGATGTGGACGCAGGATCGGCAGCGCCGGGCCATGCCTGGCGGGTATCTCAACGCTCGCCGCGCGTCTCCACCAGCACCGGGCAGGGCGCGTGGTCGAGCGTCCACTGCGCCACCGAGCTGTCCAGCAGGCGCTGCAGCCGTGACAGCTGGCGATGGCCGATCACGATCAGGTCGGCGCCCAGCTCGCGCGCCTGGGTGCTGATCACCTTGGCGGGATCGCCTGCCGGCAGCAGCGGACGGGCGTCCACCCCACGCTGGCGCAGCTGTGCGATGGCGTCCTGCAGCAGGCCTTCGGCCTTCGCCCGCTGGCGTTCGGCGGCGGGGTACTCGCGGCGGTCGGCATCGCTGGCATCGGCGGACAGGGCGAACTCCGGGTCGATCACGCACAGCAGGTGAAGGCGGCTGCGTGGTCCGGCGACGCGGGTGACTAGGTCCAGCAGGATGTCGTGCTGGGGGCCGCCGTCGAGGGCGACCAGCAGGGTTGTGAACATGGGGGACTCCTTGGCAGGGGGTGATGGTCGCCCATGCCGCGCAGTGCACCCATGCCGTGCGGCGCAGGCAATACCTGCACCGGATGCAATCGACTTTGATCAAGGGTGTCGTAGAGTCACTCCAACTGTTGGAGACTGCCATGCCCCTGCCTGACCTGAATCTGCTGCTCGCCCTGGATGTCCTGTTGGACGAAGGCAGCGTCGCCGGGGCGGCACGCCGCATGAACCTCAGTGCCCCGGCCATGAGCCGTACCTTGGGGCGGATCCGCGAAGCGCTGGGCGACCCGGTGCTGGTACGCGCCGGCCGCGGCCTGGCACCGACCCCGCGCGCGCTGGAACTGCGCGAACAGGTGCGCGACGTGATCGAGCAGGCCCACCGTGTGTTCCACGACGGCCGCGAAGTGGACATCCAGACCTTGGAACACACCTTCAGCATCCGCGCCAACGATGTGTTCATCGGCAGCTACGGCGGCCGCCTGCGCGAGGTGTTCCGGCAGCAGGCGCCGCGCTGCACGCTGCGCTTCATGCCCGAAGGCGATACCGATGATGATGCGATGGTGCAGGGCCGGATAGACCTGTTCATCAGCACCGCCGGCAAGCACGCGCCGGAGACCAAGGTGCAGAACCTGTTCACCACGGCGCTGCTGGGTGCGGCGCGCGAGGATCATCCGCTGTTCGACGGGGACATCACCGCCGAGCGTTTCGCTGCCTGCGACCACATCTCCGTTTCGCGGCGCGGCATCGCCCACGGTCCGATCGATGATGAGCTGGCGCAGCTCGGCCTGAGCCGACGGGTGGCGATGGTGATCCCCACCTTCCATGGCGCGATCTTCGCGGCGGCATCGTCGGATCTGGTGCTGCCGCAGATGCCGAGCGTCATGCTCGATCGCATCACCTACATGGGGCTGCCGCTGCGGATGTTCCCGCTGCCGGTATCGGTGCGCACGGTGGCCCTGGTGCAGGCCTGGCACCCGCGCATGGACAACGATCCGGCGCATCGCTGGCTGCGCCGCGCGATCAAGACGATGTGCGACGCCGACCTGTAGAGCCGAGCCTACGCTCGGCTGCATCAGAGGGCGTGCCGACCAACGGTCGGCACCTACCAGGATCCTGCGCCGACCAACGGTCGGCAGCTACCGGATACGTGCGTCAGGCGCACGGCTGGCATCGCATCCACGCCATTTTTCGCAGCAGTGGGCCTGCATAGACTGCGCTCCCCCACATTCACGGAGCGCACGCCATGTCGCTTCACCTGCCGTGCGCTGCACGGATCGGCCGCCGCCGATGAGCGCGGTCGCCATGCCCCGAGCCCCGGCCGCTCCCGTCGCCCCCGCGTTCGACCGCCGCATTGTCGTTGGCCTGTGCGGCGTGCTGCTGGTGGTGCTGCTGTCGGGCTTCAACGAAAACGTCACCAAGGTCGCGCTGGCCGATATCCGCGGCGCGATGGGCTTCAGCGTCGACGATGGCAGCTGGATCATCAGCGTGTACAGCGCGATGTCGGTCAGCGCCATGGCCTTCGCACCCTGGTGTGCCGTGACCTTTTCGCTGCGCCGCTTCGCCCTGGTGATGATCGCCGCCTTCATGCTGCTGGGCGTGCTGTGCCCGCTGGCGCCGAACCTGCCGACTTTCCTGCTGCTGCGCGGGCTGCAGGGCCTCGCTGGTGGCGCGCTGCCACCGCTGTTGATGAGCGTGGCGCTCCGCTTCCTGCCGCCGGGCATCAAGCTGTACGGTCTGGCCGGCTATGCGCTGACGGCAACGTTCGGACCCAGCATGGGCACGCCGCTGGCCGCGCTGTGGGTCGAGCATGCCGGCTGGCAGTTCGCGTTCTGGCACATCGTGCCGTTCTGCGTGGCTGGCATGGCCATGGTCGGCTGGGGTCTGCCGCAGGACCCGCTGCGGCTGGAACGCTTCGCCCAGTTCAATGGCGTGGGCCTGGCCCTGGGGCTGCCCGCGCTGGTCATGCTGGTGCTGGGCCTGACCCAGGGCGCGCGCCTGAACTGGTTCGATTCACCGCTGATCACGGTGCTGCTGGGCGGTGGCGGCGGCCTGCTGGTGCTGTTCTTCATCAATGAATGGTTCCACCCGCTGCCGTTCTTCAAGTTGCAGCTGCTGGTCCATCGCAATCTCAGTTACTCGCTGGTGACCTGCATCGGCGTGCTGTTCGTGCTGCTGGCGGTGATCTCCATTCCGTCCGGCTACCTGGCCAGCGTGCAGGGTTACCGACCGCTGCAGACCGCACCGATGCTGTTGTGGGTCGCGCTGCCGCAGGCCATCGCGCTGCCGCTGGTGGCCACCGTGATGAACCAGCGTGCGGTGGATTGCCGCTGGGTGCAGGCGACGGGGCTGGTCCTGCTGGCCGCCGCCTGCTTCATCGGCGCGCACCTGGACGTGCAGTGGAACCGCGACAACTTCCTGTGGGTGCAGCTGCTGCAGGTGGTGGCGCAGCCGATGGCGGTGCTGCCGCTGCTGCTGCTGGCCACCACCGGCCTGGCACCGCAGGACGGTCCCTATGCCTCGGCCTGGTTCAACACCGTCAAGGGCTTTTCCGCGGTGTTTGCTGGCGGCGTGCTCGACGCGGTCGCGCAGTCGCGGCGCCACTTCCATTCCACCGCGCTGGTGGACCACCTGGGCAACCAGCCGTGGCTGCCGGCCAGCACCGATCTGCCCGCACGCCTGCACGCCCAGGTACAGGCGCTGACCTCGGCCGACCTGTACTGGCTGGTCGCGCTGGTGGCCCTGGGCTGCCTGCCGCTGCTGCCGTGGGCTACCCGTATCCATCCGCCACGTGCCGTGGCCTGACTCCCCTTCGCAAGGACTTCCCCATGAGCCTCAACAAGACAACCCTCAATACCGGCCTTGCCGTGGGCGTGCTGGCGCTGGCCATCGGCGGCTGGCTGCTGCTGCGCGACGGGCGCTACCAACGCACCGACAACGCCTACGTCAACGCCGATTTCACCGTGGTTGCGCCGAAGGTGGCTGGCTTTGTCAGCAGCGTCGAGGTGCAGGACAACCAGATGGTGAAGGCTGGCGACGTGCTGGCCCGCATCGACGATCGCGATTACCAGGTAGCACTGCAGGCGGCGCGCGCCGACCTCGCCAATGCACGCGCACAGCTGGCCAATGCGCACGCTGCGCTGGCCCAGCAGGATTCGCTGATCGAACAGGCCCGGGCCAGCGTCGATGTCAGCCGCTCCGAGCTGACCCTGGCCAGCGCAGACCAGCAGCGCTACCGCGAACTGGCCCGCGATGGTGCCGGTACCGTGCAGAACGCCCAGCAGGCGCAGTCGAAGCAGGCCGTGGCCAATGCGCGCCTGCAGCAGGGGCAGGCCGCACTGAGCACCGCCCGCCAGCGCACCGGCATCCTCGCCGCCGGCGTGCAGTCGGCACAGGCCGCGGTGCAGCGCGCCGAGGCGGCACAGGCACGCGCGGAGCTTGACCTGTCCCACACCGAGCTGCGCGCGCCGATTGACGGTGTGGTCGGCCGCCGTGCGGTGCGCGTCGGCGCCTACCTGACCCCGGGAACCGCGGTGGCGGCAATCGTGCCGCTGCAGCGTGCCTTCGTGGTCGCCAATTTCCAGGAAACGCAGATGACCCGCATGCACGCCGGCCAGCCGGTCGAGCTGTCCGTGGACGTGTTTCCCGGCACGCGCCTGCACGGCCACATCGACAGCATTGCTCCAGCCACTGGCGTGACCTTTGCCGCCGTCGCGCCGGAGAACGCCACCGGCAACTTCACCAAGGTGGTGCAGCGGATCCCGGTGAAGATCGTGCTGGAGCCGGGCCAGCCACTGGCGGAGCAGCTGCGCGCCGGCATGTCGGTGGAAGCGCGTGTGGACCTGCAGGGCGGGGAGGGCGCATGAACGCCCCCAGCGTGATGAAGACCCTGACCACTGCGGCGCTGTGCCTGGCCGTGGCGGCCTGCACCCTGGGCCCGGACTTCGTACGGCCGCAGGCCCAGCTGCCGGCACAGTGGCAGGGTGACGCCGTGGCCACTGCGACTCTCGACGACGATGCGGCGTGGTGGGCGGGCTTCGATGATCCGCTGCTGGGCCAGCTTGCGCAGCAGGTGCTGCAGTCCAACCTGGACCTGCAACTGGCGGCCAACCGCGTGCAGCAGAGCCGCGCGGCGCGTGGCATCAGCGCCGCGGACCGGCTGCCCTCGGTGGCGGCCAGCGCCAGCGGCGTGCGCGCACGCAACAGCGAGGTGGGCCTGAGCGATCCGTCCGGCAACGCCGGCCGCGAGGACTACGGCCTGTTCCAGGCCGGCATCGGCCTGAGCTGGGAGCTGGACCTGTGGGGCCGCGTGCGCCGCCAGGTGGAAGCCGCCGACGCGCGCGTGCAGATGGCCGAAGAGGATGCCCATGCCGTGCGCATCGCGCTGCTGGCCGAAACCGCCCGTTCCTACCTGCAGCTGCGCGCGACCTCGCAGCTGCTGGCGATCACCGAGGACAACCTGGGCATTGCCGCTGACATCAAGCGGCTGACCGAGGCGCGGCAGCGCCAGGGCGTGGCCAGCACGCTGCAGGTATCGAGCGCGGCGGCGCAGGTGGCCGCGCTGCAGGCCCGCGTCGCGCCGCTGCGGCACCGGCAGTCGCAGCTGCGCAATGCGCTGGCGTTCCTGCTGGCCAGGCCGCCGCTGGCGCTGGATGCGCAGCTGCAGGCCGTGCGCAGCGACTGGCCGGCACTGCCCGACGTGGCCGTGGGCCTGCCCAGTGACCTGGCCGAACGCCGCCCGGACATCCGCCGTGCCGAAGCGGCGCTGCATGCGGCCACCGCCAACATCGGCGCGGCCAAGGCCAGCTTCCTGCCGCGCATCACTTTGAATGGAGATGCGGGTTTCCAGGCCAAGCAGCTCGATGACCTGGATGGCTGGGATGCACACCGCTTCAGCATCGGCCCGTCGATCAGCCTGCCGATCTTCCAGGGTGGGCGGCTGAAGGCAAATCTGGCGCTGAGCCGGCTGCAACAGCAGCAGTCCGCGCTGCAGTTCCAGCGGACGGTGCTGCAGGCCTGGCATGAAGTGGACGATGCCATCGATGGCTACGCGGCCGAGCAGCAGCGCACGGCGCAGCTGCAGGTGGCGGTGGCGCAGAGCGAGACCGCCTTGGGCGCGGCGCGGCGCCAGTACCAGGCTGGTGTGGTCGACATGCTGGATGTGCTGAGCACCCAGCGCATCGCGCTGGACAACCAGGCCGCGTTGGCCAACAGCCAGGCCACGGCGGCGATAGCGAGAGTGGAGCTGTACCGCGCGCTGGGCGGCGGCTGGTAACGACATGGAATCGCCGGGCATGGCCCGGCGCTAGCCACCATGCCGGTCGCGATACGCACCCACCGGGCAGGGCGGTGCGGTACCCATCGTGGCGGTAGCGCCGGGCCATGCCCGGCGGCTTGGCATCTACCAGAGCACGTCGTGCGCCGGTCCATGTAAGGCTTCTGGGGAGGGGAACGCACCGCTGAAGGAGCCTGCCCACTGTTGCAGGTTGCGCAGTCGGCGTGGAGCGTCGCGCAGCTTTTTCTCGCCGCGCGCACCCGGCTTGGTGGTGGCATCTCTGTTTCTCATTCCGGCAGTGTGCCAGCCGCAGGAACGGTGCGCTGGTAGCCCCGGGGCATGCCCGTCGGTCGTCGGTAGTTGCCAACCTTGGTTGGCAACCATTTGCAGGGACGCCAACCAAGATTGGCCTACCAGAGCGGAGCCGTCGGCACCGGGTCGATCACGACACGGGCGTCGGCGGGCGCCTCAACGCACGTCGCGCAGTTCCCAGTGGTGGCCGGCCAGCAGGCGAAGGCGCTGCTTGAACACATCACTGTCGATGCGGGTGGTGGCCACCAGGTTGATGCGCAGGTCCTTCTGCTCGCCGGTCACGGTGGCATCCGGGTCGGTCACGCCCCACTGCGGCTCCACGGCGTCCGGGTCGGCCTGCTTCGCCTTCCAGCGCTCGAACAGGGTGCCGCTGCGCAGGGCATCCTGCAGCTCCTCGGCGAAACCGCCGGCGCTCTGCGAATGGAAAGACAGGTCAGGGTCGTTGCCACGGGCCTTGGACGGGTCGGGCAGGCTGATGTGGTACTGCGCAGGCATGGTTCGTCTCCTTGAGGTGCGGCAAGGCTGGCACAGCCGCAGTGCAATGCTTGTGTACGCCAGAACGGCTTATTCGAAGCGATGCGGCCCATCGGCAAAGCCGATCGTCACCGCGCCCTTGCCGACGTTGACCATGCCGGTCAGGCTCATCACCGACTCGTATACCGCCACGTCGTGGCTGGCGCACAGGTCTTTCATCGCGGCATAGCCGGGCAGGGCACGCAGTTCCTCCAGCTCGCCGCCGTAGCTGACGCAGACAGTGGGGGTCATCAGGCCGTTGCGCACGCGCTGGCCGACCACGCCGAACAGCTTCTGCACGGCGTTGTCGAAGCCCTTGATCTTGGCCACCGGCCCGGTCTCGCCCTTGTAGCCGTGCAGCACCGGCTTGATGTCCAGCGCGCTGCCCAGCGCGGCGCTGAGCAGGCCGACGCTGCGGTCGCCCTTGTGGCGAGCGCGGGCGCGCATGTAGTACAGGTCGCGGGTGACCATGTAGCCGTGCACGTTGCCGAACAGTTCTTCCAGCCGCTCGCGGATCTGCTGCACGCTGGCACCGCTGTCGCGCAGCCGCACCGCCTCCACCGCGGTCACCGCCTGGGCGGCGAACAGGTTCTGGGTATCCAGCACGCGCAGCGCGAACGGCGAGTTGTAGCCCGCCGCCTGGCGCACCGGCTTGTAGTCGTTGAGGATGGCGAAGCTGGCCTGCAGCGCGTTGTCGTGGATCGGACTGCGCGTCCTGGTGATGGTCATGCAGAACACGTGGTCGTAATCGATCACCAGCTGCTGCAGGAACAGATCGCGGATCTGGTTGACGCTGAAGGGGATGGTCTCGGCTTCGGCACCATGCTCGGCCACGTGGGCGTGCAGGAAGCTGAGCGTCGCCTGCTCGTCGCGATGGTCGGCCAGCACCGCTTCGCCGATCCGCACGGTGATCGGCAGCACCACGATGTTGTGTGCGGCAATGAAATCCTGCGGCAGGTCGCAGGCCGAATCGACAACGATTCCGATGCGCATCCGGCTCCCCCTCCAGGGCGGTTGTAGGTTCGGAATGTGAAAGCTATCTCAATTTTATCCGGGGCGCGCGAGGGAATCACGCCATTGCCTGTTCAGCGATTGCGCTGCACCGCCACTGGAAGCGTTACCACGGCCTGCCAGTCCGGACGCTGCAGCAGGCCGGGGTCGGCCAGCACGGCGGCCATCATCGGGTGCGCATCGTTGCCCCAGAACAGTTCGCCGTCGATGGACAGGGTCGGCACGCCGAACAGGCCAGCGTCGATCGCGGCCTCGGTATTGCGGCGCAGCTGTTCCTTCACCGCCGCTTCGGCGCAGGCCGCCTGCACGTCGTTGATGCCCAGCCGCGCCGCCGGTATGCGCAGCGTTTCGGCGCTGTCCCCGGTATTGCCTTCGCGCCAGATCCAGTCGAACAGCACATCCACCGCCTGCGTGTTGCCACCGGCGGCCAGGCACAGGCGCAGCGCGGCCAGCGGGTTGAACGGATGGGCGGGCGGGAAGCGCAGCGGCGTGCCTTCGGCCTGCGCCGTCCACAGCAGCTGCCGGTAGATGAAACGGCGCTTGGCCGGGATCTCGGCCGGGCCGAGGTTGCCCAGGTGGTGCAGCACCGCGCCGAAGGCGATCGGCACCGGCTGGATGGCCGCGAACTGCGGCAGCTGCTTGACCTTCTGCCAGTGCAGGTAGGAATAGGGCGAGACGAAATCGAAGTACCAGCGCAGGGTCGGCATCGGCGGATTCCTCGCAGGTCAGGGCTGCGCGTTGTGCTGCAGGTAACGGTCGCGCAGTTCGGTCTGGCGCGAGCGCATCGGCATCGCGCGCCCACCCAGCCAGACCTGTTCGGCATAGTGCGCCACATCCAGCGGGTCGCCTTCCCAGAGCACAAGGTCGGCGCGCTTGCCCGGTTCGATGGTGCCGATCTGGTCGGCCACGCCCAGCACCTGTGCCGGCACCCGGGTCAGCCCGGCCAGGCCATCGGCCCACGGCAGGCCATTGGCCACCGCGTTGCCGGCCAGCTGGCGCATCTTGCGCGCGTTGTGCGAGGCATCGTCGCGCTGGGTGAAGCTGACCGGCACGCCCGCACGCTGCAGGCGCGCGGCGTTTTCCAGGGTGGCGCCGATCTGGTCGAAGCTGGTCGGCAGGTTGCCCAGCGCATCAACGAACACCGGCACCTGTGCTGCGGCCAGTTCCGCGGCCATCTGCCACGCCTCGGCACCACCGGCGATGGCGATCTTGACCTTCTCGCGTGCGGCCCAGCGCAGCAGCTGGCGGATGTCGGCGGCACGGTCCACTTCCACCACGATGCGGCCCTGGCCGCCCAGGTAGCGGGCCAGGCTGCGGCGGCCGGCGGGCGTCAGCAGCGCATGCGGTGAATCGGCGGCGACCTGGCCGCGCGCTTCGTCCACCATCTGCTGCAGCAGCATCCACTGCGCCGCGCGCGACTGCCCGGTCAGTTCCGACGCGGCCGCGCCCAGGCGCAGGAACAGCGCACGCGGGCCGATCGGGTCGGCGCTGCCATCCAGGCGCATCACGCCGCCCTGGCCGGCCACGAAGCCACCGCCGGTGGCTGCGCCCAGCACGGTGAAGCCGATGCCATCCAGGCGCGCCACGGGAATCAGCACCGAGGCCGGGTTGTAGGCAAGGGTGACGTCGAATTCCGGGCGCAGCGGCTGCTCGCCGATCTTCAACGTGCTGTCCACGGTGCTCGATTCGCCGGAGACCTCTTCGATGCCGATCTCGGTGATGCCGCCGAACAGGGCCGGAGTGAGCGGACGGCCCTTGGCCTCCACCACGGCCACGCCGGCCGGTGCCGCCAGGCCGGGGCCGACCGTGCGGATCAGCCCGCCCTGCACCAGCACGTCGGTGTTCTGCAGGCTGCCGCGCGCGCTGGCGGTGTGCACCGTGGCGTTGCGCACCAGCAGGTCCTGCGCCGAAGCCGCAGTTGCCAGCAACAGCAGCGCAACCACGGTAACGCCGGGCCATGCCCGGTGACGCTTGTTCGACGTGCCCATCAGCGCACCTCCTGGCCAAGCTGGAAATCCGAACGCGGCGTCGCCGCCGGCGCAGCGCGGTCATACAGCCGCCGGCCATCGACGAAGACCTGCTCGGCCAGCGCATACGAACTGAAGGGATTGCCGTTCCACACCACCACGTCAGCCATCTTGCCGGCCTCCAGGGTGCCGGTCTGGCCTTCGATGCCCAGCGCCTTGGCGGCGTTGGCGGTCATCCACGTGATCGCATGTTCCGGGGTGATGTCCGGCATGCGCGCGCGGCGCGCCGCAGCCATCACCTTGGCCGCCTCCTGGTTGAGGCGCTGGATGCCCTCGGGCGAATCGGAATGGACGATGGCGCAGCTGTTCTTCGGCCGGTCGACCAGCGCGATGTTCTCGGCGATGCCATCAAAGGCTTCCATCTTGAAGCCCCACCAGTCGGCCCAGAGCGCACCGCAGACGCCGTCGGCGGCCAGCCGGTCGGCCAGCTTGTAGGCTTCCACGCCGTGGTGGAAGGCGGCCACCTTGAAGCCGAATTCCTTGGCCAGGTCGAGCATGGTGGCCATTTCGTCGGCGCGGTAGCAGTGGATGTGCACGCGGATGTCGCCCTGGATGGCGCCGGCCAGCGTATCCAGCTTGAGGTCGCGCTTGCCGCCGGCATCCCCGCCGCTGTCGCCCTTGTCGCTGCCGAACCAGCCCTTGCGCTTGGCCGGCTTCGGGCTGTTCTTGGCGATGTAGTCGGCCGCGTCGATGAAGGCGGCGCGGTAGCCGGCCACGTTGCCCATGCGCGTGGCCGGGGCGGTGCCCTTGCCGCCGTAGACGCGCTTCGGGTTCTCGCCGCAGGCCATTTTCAGGCCCCACGGCGCGCCGGGGAATTTCATCGCCTGGTAGGTGGTGGCCGGCACGTTCTTCAGCACCACGCCGCGGCCGCCGACCAGGTTGGCCGAGCCGGGCAGCACCTGCATGCTGGTCACGCCACCGGCCAGGGCCGCGGTGAAGCCTGGGTCCTGCGGCCACACCGAGTGCTCGGCCCAGACATTGGCGGTGACCGGTGCGGTCATTTCGTTGCCGTCGCTGTGCGCGCTGACGCCGGGGCTGGGATAGACGCCCAGGTGCGAATGCACGTCGATCAGGCCCGGGGTGACCCACTTGCCCTGCGCATCGATGCGGGTCATGCCGGCATCGGCCTGCAGCTGCGGGCCGACGGCGACGATGCGACCGTCGCGCAGCAGCACGTCGGCATGCTCCAGGCGCTGGCCGGTGCCGGTCAGCACGGTGGCGTTCTGGATCAGCACCGGGCCATCGGGATGGGCCTGGTAGGTACTGGGGTAGGGGTCGGCGACGAAGCGCGACGCGCCCACCGCCGGTGCGGTGCTCAGTGAGGCCAACGCCAGGCCAAGCCCGGCGCGCAACAGCGTGGATGGCATGCAGATTCCCCTGGCAGGCGCGTGAATCCACCGACGCTATCCGGCGCCGGGGGCGATTGCCAAGTGACGTTGGGCAGGGGCGGATGTAGGAATTTCCCTATACAGAAATTGTGAACGAAGCATTAATTTCTGGTGACACCTGCGGTGTTCGAACGCAGCAGCGTGTGGCTCTCCCCTTGCTGGCAGCCCTGTGCCAACGCGCAGGGCTGGCATCGCACTTCCCATGGAATTCAAGGACGTACCTGTTGATGAGCGTTTTCACGTCGTACCGTACCGCCGCTGCGCGCCGCACCTTCCTGCCCTCGCCGCTGGCTTCGGCCATTGTCGGCTCGCTGCTGGTGGCCGCCTCGCTGCCGGCGCTGGCCCACGGCAGCAGTGACGAGCTGTCGCGTTACCAGTTGCAGCGCAGCCTGCAGGCTGCGTTCGCCGCCCCGTCGCTGGCCTCGACCGTCGTTCCGTCATCGGGTTTCGCCCCGGCTGCAGGCGATGCCGTGGCCGAGCCGATCATGGGCCAGGCCGGTGATGCCGCCAGCTGGCGCACCACCGAATTCAACAACGACTGGGGCCTGGGCGCGATCAATGCCGATGCCGCGTATGCCCGCGGCCTGACCGGCAAGGGCATCCGCCTGGGCGTGTTCGACAGCGGCACCGGCCTGGACCACAGCGAGTTCGCCGGCAAGGACCACCGCAGCATCCATATCGTCGACCTGCTGGAAGACGGCAGCCTGTGCGGCAACACCGGTTTCATCGACGGCCCGGATGCCTGCTTCAGCAGCGAAGGCGACGATGTCTCGATCGAATACACCGCGTTCGACGCCAGCGTCCCGCAGAGCATCCGCGACATCATCATTTCCGACCCGCGCTACGTGCAGCCGGGCATCGAGTTCCAGACCCACGGCACCCATGTGGCCGGCACCATCGCCGCCAACCGCGATGGCAACGGTACCCATGGTGTGGCCTTCGGCGCCGACCTGAGTGTGGCGAAGCTGTTTTTCAACAGCGCGCAGGTGTGGGCGCGTACCGCCGCCGGCTACCAGGTCGTTTCCCTCGGCGGCGTGGGCCCGGACAGCACCGCGTTCGAAAGCATGTACGCGCAGATGAACGAGCAGGGCGTGCGTGCGCTCAACCACAGCTGGGGGCTGAGCAACGAGCCGACGACCGTGGAAGACGTCGACGGCCTGTACGAATACAACATGGATTACCTGGACATCTTTGCCGAAGGGTCGCGCAGCAACGGCATGATCCAGGTGTGGGCCGCAGGCAACAACCAGGTCTACGCCGACGAGGCGGAAGACGCGCCGATCGCGGGCATCTACGCCACGCTGCCGCGCGCCTTCGCCGACATCGAGCCGTACTGGCTGAGCGTAGTAAACGTGGCCGAAGTCGCGCCGGGCAGCTATGTGCTGGACAGCTCCTCCAACCGCTGCGGCCTGAGTGCCAACTGGTGCCTGGCTGCGCCGGGCACCGACATCCTGTCCACCGTCTACGGCAGCGATTCGGCGCTTGACGCCCAGCTGGTGGACGGCGGCAACGGCAACGTGCTGCTGGAAGTGCTGGAGCGCGTGCCGACCTACAGCTATGGCTGGATGACCGGTACCTCGATGGCGGCTCCGCACGTCACCGGCGCACTGGGCCTGCTGTTCGAGCGCTTCCCGTACCTGGACAGCGCGCAGGTGCGCGACATCCTGCTGACCACCGCCACCGACCTCGGCGCCGAGGGCGTGGACGATGTCTACGGCTGGGGCATGATGGACCTGGCCAAGGCCATCGAGGGCTACGGCTCGCTGCGCGTGGACACCGACGTGGTGATGAACGAGAAGGCCGGTGGCCTGAAGGTGTGGGAAGGCGATGCATGGGACGACTGGACCAATGATATCGGCGGCCCGGGCAAGCTGACCAAGAGCGGCATCGGCTGGCTGCGCCTGAGCGGCGACAACAGCTTCAACGGCGCCGTGGTGCGCGAAGGCGTGCTGGAGCTGGACGGCGTCAACGCGCTGACCAGCGCCGTCGAAGTGAACGGTGGCAGCCTGGTGCTGAACGGCACGCTGGAAAGCACCGCGTTGAATGCCAACGGTGGCGTCAGCTTCGTCACCCGCACCGGCGTGCTGGACGGCTCGGACCTGAGCGTGTCCGGCGGCGTGGTCTCGTTCAACGGCGTGCAGACCCGTGGCCAGACCTTCGTCGGCGCCAAGGGCACGCTGAAGGGCGTGGGCGAGCTGGGCGACACCACCGTGTCCGGCATCATCGCGCCGGGCAATTCGATCGGCACGCTGACCATCAACGGTGACTACGTGCAGACTGCCAGCGGCATCTACCAGGCCGAACTGGCCCCGGGCGGCCGTAGCGACCTGCTGCACGTCACCGGCACCGCCACCCTCGGCGGCTCGCTGGTGGCACTGCCGGAAGCGGGCACCTACTACCTGGGCGAGCAGTTCAACTTCCTGCAGGCCGATGGCGGCACGATCGGCCAGTTCGCGACCACCGATTTCAGCGCGTTCTCGCCGTTCATGCAGTTCAGCCTGGTCTACGGCGCTTCCGGTGCCCGGATCGAGGTGGCCCGCGGCGCCGCACTGGCCACCGCTGCCACCACCGCCAACCAGCGCGCCGTGGCCGGCGTGGCCGATACCTTGGCCGTTGGCCAGGGCCTGCCGCGTCCGCTGACCCTGCTGTTCCCGGAACAGGTGGGTGCGGCGCTGGACGGCCTGAGCGGCGAGCTGCACGCAGCCACCTCGGCCGCGCTGGTGGAAAGCAGCCGGAACGTGCGTGATGCCGCGCTGTCGCGCCGTGCCGGTGCCACCGCACCGGGCGCCAGCGATGCCGATGCAACCGGCGTCTGGGTGCAGGCCATCGGCGGCAGCACCACCCTGGACGGCAACGCCAACACCGCCCGCACCCAGGCCAACAACAACGGCCTGCTGGTCGGCGTGGACCGCGAGTTCGGCGGCTGGCAGGTGGGCGTGCTGGCCGGTACCGGCCGTACCGACGTCAAGCAGCAGGGCCGTCGTGCGCGCTCGAAGATCGACAACACCCACTTCGGCGCGTACGCCAGCCACAACTGGGGCGGGTTCGGCCTGCGTGGCGGCGTGGCGGTGAGCAACCACGACGTGGACAGCACCCGCGAGCTGGCGTTCTCCGGCTACACCGACACGCTGAGCGCCCGCTACAACGCTCGCACCCGCCAGGCGTTCATCGAAGCGGCCTACCGCTTCGGTGGCCGTGAAGCCGGCCTGGAACCGTACCTGCAGGTGGCCCGCGTGGAAGTGGACACCAAGCACATCGACGAGCGTGGCGGTGCCGCCGCCCTGCAGGGCCGGGTCGACGATGCCCGTACCACCGTGGCCACGGCCGGTGTGCGCTTCGACAAGGGCCTGAAGGCCTCGTTCCAGCAGGACAGCTGGCTGCACGTGACCGGTGGGGTGGGCTACCGCCGGGCCAGCGGTGACCGTGACCCGTCGGCAACGCTGGCCTTCGCCAGCGGCAGCGACGCGTTCGTGGTCAGCGGTGCGCCGATCGCCGACAGTGCGGTGGTGGCCGAGCTGGGCCTGTCGGCCTGGCTGACCGAGCGCCAGCAGCTGGAACTGGGCTACAGCGGCCAGTACGGTGATGAGAGCCGTGACCATGGCGCCAACCTGCGCTGGTCGGTGCGCTTCTAAGCGCCCGGCGCGGCAGTGACGGTTCCCGGGCAGGACGTGCCGGGAACCCCCGGGAGGGCGGCCGCAGGGCCGCCCTTCTTTGTTGCCGGGGCAGGTGAAGGCCGGCGGGCACGCGCCTACAATGGCGGCCCCACGCCGTCGCGGATGCGCCATGAAGAGCAAGCAGGAAATCGTCGACAACTGGCTGCCACGCTATACCGGCGTGCCCCTGGACCAGTTCGGCCAGCACATCCTGCTGACCAACTTCGGCGGCTACCTGCATACCTTCGCCGAGCTGACCGGGGTGCCCATCGTCGGCCTGGACCGGCCGATGGCCAGCGCCACCTTCGACGACATCACCATGATCAACTTCGGCATGGGCAGCCCCAATGCCGCCATCATCATGGACCTGCTGTCGGCGGTGATGCCCAAGGCCGTGCTGTTCCTGGGCAAATGCGGGGGGCTCAAGCGCAAGAACCAGCTGGGCGACCTGGTGCTGCCGATCGCCGCCATCCGCGGCGAGGGCACCTCGGGCGACTACCTGCCGCCGGAAGTGCCGGCGCTGCCGGCCTTCGCCCTGCAGCGGGCGGTGTCCACGATGATCCGCGACCTCGGCCACGACTACTGGACCGGCACGGTCTACACGACCAACCGCCGGGTCTGGGAGCATGATGAGGCCTTCAAGGAACGGCTGCGGGCGATGCGCTGCATGGCCATCGACATGGAAACGGCCACGGTGTTCGCTGCCGGCTTCGCCAACCACATCCCCAGCGGGGCCCTGTTGCTGGTGTCCGACCAACCGATGATTCCCGACGGGGTCAAGACCGAGGCCTCCGATGCCAAGGTCAGCTCCCAGTTCGTGGAAAACCATATCCAGATCGGTATCGAGGCGCTTAAGCTTATTCGGCGCAACGGCAAGTCGGTCCGCCACCTGCGCTTTGACGAATGATGATGATGGTCTGGCGCCGCACGCTGGCCCTGGAGAGCAGGTGATGGACGTTGCCGCGCAAGTGGTGGAATTCTGGAGCGAGGCGGGCCCGACGAAGTGGTTCGCCCGCGATGACGCGTTCGACGCGCGGTTCCGCGAGCGGTTCCTGGAGGAGCACTACGCGGCGGCGTCGCGTGGGCGCGAACACTGGCTGGGCAGTTCCGAAGGCGCGCTGGCGCTGATGCTGCTGCTGGACCAGTTCCCGCGCAACTGCTTCCGCGGTACCGCCCATTCCTTCGCCACCGATGGCCTGGCCCGGCATTACGCCATGCGCGCCATCGAGGAAGGCCTGGACCTGCAGCTGGTGCCCAAGCTGCGCGCCTTCATCTACCTGCCGTTCGAGCATTCCGAAGATCCGTTCGACCAGGATCGTTCGGTCGCCATGTTCGACGTGCTGGGCGACAAGGAATACCTGCAGTACGCCGAAGTCCACCGCGACGTCATCCGCCGCTTCGGCCGCTTCCCGCACCGCAACGCAGTGCTGGGCCGCATTCCCAGCCCGGAAGAACTGGATTTCCTCGCCGAAGGCGGGTTTGCGGGGTAGCGGGAGACCGCGCCATCCACGCATGGCGTGGATAAAAGAAAACGCCGGCGTCTGCCGGCGTTTTTCGTGCCCGTGGGCTGGCCGATCAGTACTTCGGCACGCCGTTGTCCACTTCGTCCGACCAGGCGTCGATGCCGCCGGTGACGTTGAACACCTTGGTGAAGCCCAAGGTGCGGAACTGCTCGGCGGCCTGCGCGCTGCGGCCACCGTGGTGGCACAGGAAGGCCAGCGGGGTGTCCTTGGGCAGGCCTTCCAGCTCGGCGCGGCCGTTGCCGTCGAAGCTCTTGAACGGCACGCCGACCGCGGCGATGGCGCGTTCGTCGGCCGGGCGCACGTCGACCAGGGTCACGTTGCCGGCACGCACCAGGTCGTCGGCGTCACGCACGCTGATTTCCTGCACCGGCTTGGGCGCGTTCGGGTTGTCGATGGCCAGGCCCTTGCCGCGGATGTCATCGACCCAGTCGATGGTGATGCCGTCGGCGCGGCGCGCGCTGGACAGGTCGAACTGCACGCGCAGGCCGTTGGATTCGGCGGCGATCGCGCTGTCATCGTGCGGGGCCAGCTGGAAGTTCGGCTGGAAACGCGCATCGATGGTCAGCTGCAGCGAAGCGCCCGGAGCATCGGCCAGCGCGCCCTTCAGCATTTCGACCGCGGCCGGGGTGACGGTGATGCGCGGCGGGGTGCGGTCCGGTGCGGCCAGGCCGAGCACGGTGCTCAGTTCGCCGCTGGCGGCCATCTGCAGGATGATGTCGCTGCCACCGACCAGTTCGCCGTCGATGTACAGCTGCGGGATGGTCGGCCAGTCGCCATAGGCCTTGATGCCTTCACGGATTTCCTGGTCGGCCAGCACGTTGACGTGGGCGAAATCGACGCCCAGGTCCTGCAGGGCGCCCACGGCCTTGGCCGAGAAGCCGCACTGCGGCATCGACGGCTGGCCCTTCATGAACAGCACGACGCGGTTGTCGTTGAGGAGGGATTCGATGCGCGAACGCAGGGCGGGATCGAGGGACATGGGCAATGTAGGGTCCGTAAATTCGAATCACTCATTCTACGCCCCATGGCATCATGGGGCATGACCAACGCAGGAACATTGCATCGCATCCCGACCCGGCCGTGGCGCTGGCTGCACTGGCTGGTGGCGTCGCAGGTAGCGGTGATCCTGGTCTGGGTGCTGGCCGGCTGGCACTGGGGGCTTCCGCTGATGGTGGTCAGCCACGCACTGTTCATGGTGCCGGTGTTCCTGCCCAACAGCCGCTTCTACACGCCGGTGCTGGACCGCCTGCCCGATGCGGGGAACAGTGTCTGGCTGACCATCGACGATGGTCCCAGCGAGGAGACCCCGGAGCTGCTGGATCTGCTCGACCGGCACCAGGCGAAGGCGACCTTCTTCCTGGTCGGCGAGCGCGCATTGGCGCATCCGGCCCTGGTGGAAGAGATCCTGCGTCGCGGCCACGACCTCGGGAACCACAGCCATACCCACCCGCAGACCCGCTTCTGGCGGCTGGGCCCGGCGGCGATGCGTGCCGAGATCGAAGGCTGCCACCAGGCCCTGCAGGCGGTCAGCGGCCGCCCGACGCGCTGGTACCGCTCGGTGGTGGGCATGACCAACCCGTTCGTGGCGCCGGTGCTGGCCGCGCTGGGGCTGGTGCGGGTGGGCTGGACCGCGCGCGGCTATGACGGCGTGGGCTGCACGCCCGACGGCGTGATGGCGCGCCTGCTGCCGGACCTGCAGCCCGGTGCCATCGTGTTGCTGCATGAAGGTGCCGCACATGGCCACAACCTGGCCATCATTGAGCGCGTGCTGCAAGTGCTGGACCAGCGCGGGCTGAACGCTCGGTTGCCCTCCCTCTAGCGTGGTAGCGCCGGTCCATGCCCGGGCGGCGGCGCAACGCGCCGTAGCGGTGGGACCACCTGTAGCGCCCGAGCCTACGCTCGGGCGGCGGCGCAACGCGCCGTAAAGGCAGCCGAGCATGGGCTCGGCTCTACACAGGGGATCGCTGCGCTACCAGCAGCCAGCTGTTGAACGGCGTGCGCCCGTGCAGCGGCCGCACCTCGCCCACCTGCAATCCGGCCCCGGCCAGCGTCGCCCGCAGCAGTGCCGGGTCGGGGTAATGCCGCGGCCGCGTACCCATCCAGCCGACCAGCCAGGCCAGACGATCAGCCACGCGCGTGGTGCGGTCGCGGCGGCCGCCGGTGGCCAGTGGCGTGCGCAGCAGCAGGCTGCCGCCGGGCGCCACCCGCGCGCTGGCCGCTTTCAGCAGGTCCAGCTGCGGCTGCACATCCAGGTACTGCAGCACGTCCAGCAGCAGCACGTGCCCGGCCTGCGCAGGCAGGGGCGCCTGCACGTCCAGGCAGTCGAACCTCACATCCTCCAGGTCGCCACCGGCCCGTTGCGCGCGGGCGATCTTGCCCGCATCCACGTCCACGCCCAGATAGGGCTGGCCGCGGCCGCGCTGGCGCAGTACGTGGGCGAACAGGCCCAGCCCGCAGCCCAGATCGAGCAGCGGCAGGCCATCGTCGGGGAGGTGCTGCAGCACGCCGTCGTACAGCGGATCGCTGCCCAGCTTGCCGCGCGTGTAGTAGTAGTCGCGGCGGTTGCCCCAGGCCTGCATCGGCCGGAACGCCTCGGCGATGGCCCGTGCCTGGCCGCGCTCCAGCGGCGAACAGTTCAGTGGTGTGCCGTTCCCTGGCAGGCCCTCCATCGCTCAGTCCGTTCGCTGCAGCAGGCGCGTGGCCACGGGCAGGGCGCGTCCGGCCCACAACGCATACATCCGCGTGGAGGGATGCAGGCCGTCCTCGGCGATCATCGTCGGGTCGGCGCCATGCGCGCGGCTGATGTCGGTGATGTCGACGAAGGCCACGCCCTGCTGGGTGCTGATGACCTTGGCGGCGCCGTTGAATTCGTCGGTCTCGATCCCGATGCGGGCCATGTCACGGCCGCTGCCGGCACCGAACGGGGTCGCGCCCCAGTCGGGGAAGGACAGCACCAGCACGCGTCCGGCATCGCCACCGGCAAAGCCGATCGCACGCTGCAGCAGCGCCTCGAACTGGTGGCGGTATTCGTTCAGCGGGCGCCCGCGGTACTGGTTGTTGACCCCGATCAGCAGGCTGACGAAGGCAAACGGACCTTGTGGTGCGGCCGCATCGATGCCCGCGTCGAGCTCATCGGTGGTCCAGCCGGTGGTGGCGATGGTCTGCGGGTCGGCCAGGCACACGCCCTGCGCACGCAGCGCGGCAGCCAGCTGGTGCGGCCAGCGGCCTTCGACCGCGACCGCTTCGCCGATGGTGTACGAATCGCCCAGCGCCAGATAGGACAGCGCCACGCTCAGGCCACCGAGCGGCGCGGCTTCAGCGGCACGACCTTGGTGGCGTCTTCGGCGCGGCGGGCCAGCACGCGGTCGATGCGCGCGAACACATCGCGCATCACCGAGGCCTCCGGCAGCAGGGTCACGCGGAAGTGGTGGCGGTAGGGCACATTGAAGCTCGAGCCCGGCACGACCAGCACGCCCTCGTCATTCATCAGGTCCAGCGCGAAGTTGTGATCGTCGAAGCCCTTGGCGGCGGCACCGACCACGGCCGGGAACGCGTACAGCGCGCCGGCTGGGGCGACCAGCGACAGGTGCTCGCTGGCGTTGCAGGCCTCGATCACCGCGCGGCGGGTTTCATACAGGCGGCCGCCGGGGGCGCACAGTTCGGAAATGGTGTCCGGGCCATTCACCGCGGCGTCGATGGCGTACTGGCCCGGCACATTGGCGCACAGGCGCAGCGCGCTGAGCAGATCGAGCGCTGCGCGGAACTCACCCAGGCGCGCGTCGTCGCCGGTGAGGTGGGCCCAGCCCACGCGCCAGCCGCAGGCGCGGTGCACCTTGCTCAGGCCACTGAAGGTCAGGCACGGATGATCGCCGGCCAGCGGCGCGACCGGCTGGAACACCGCGTCGTCGTACAGGATCTGGTCGTAGATCTCGTCGACCAGCAGCAGCAGGTTGTGGCGGCGGGCGATCTCGACCACGCGCTCCAGCAGCTCGCGCGGGTAGCTGGCGCCGCTGGGGTTGTTCGGGTTGATCAGCACGATGGCGCGGGTGCGCGAGGACACCAGCGTCTCGATCTCGGTCGGGTCGGGCTGGAAACCGTTCTCCGGCGCGCAGCGGTAGTACACCGGGCGGCCGTCGTTGAGGATGGCCGCGGCCGACCACAGCGGGTAGTCCGGCGAGGGCACCAGCACTTCGTCGCCCGGGTTCAGCAGGGCGCGCAGCGACAGGTCGATCAGCTCGCTGACGCCGTTGCCGATGAACACGCGGTCCGGGTGCGCATCGGGCGCACCACGGCGTGCATAGGCGGCGGCGATGGCTTCGCGGGCCACCGGCAGGCCCTGCTGGTGGGTATAGGGATCGGTGCGGCCCATGTCATCGGCGATGGCGTGCTGCAGGTGTGCCGGCGCACGGAAGCCGAAGTTGCCCGGGTTGCCGATGTTCAGCTTGATCAGCTTGCGGCCCTGCGCCTCCAGCTCCCGCGCTCGCCGGGCCAGCTCTCCGCGGATCTCGTAGCGCACTTCGGAAAGGCGCTCGCGGGTGGCCAGGGGCTTGTGCGAGGGGGTGGACATGGGGCTGGGCCGTCAAAAGGCGTGGGGTTTCCATCCTACCGGAATTGCTGCAGTGCATGGCAAGGCCCCAGGGCCTGCCGTTGTTGGGCTGGCAGGGCATCGGGCCGGTTAGAATGACGGCGATGACCCAGACCCCCGATTTCAACGCACTGCAGACCATCGGCTGGCCCTGGCCGGGCCCGCCGCAGCAGGCCGACTGGCAGGCCGCGATGGCCGAGCACCCGCAGGCCCGTCCGGCGCGGGTGATCGAACAGCACCGCACCCACTACGTGGTGGCCGATGGCCCGGAGGCCTCGATCAAGGCCGAGTCGCTGCCGGAATGGCAGCGTCCGCGCTTCCCCAGCCATGAAAGGCCGGCAGTGGGCGACTGGGTGCTGCTGGACGGCATCCGCATCGTCGCTTTGCTGCCGCGGCGTACCGCCATCAAGCGTGGCGCTGCCGGCGAGCATTACCACCAGCAGGTGATCGCGGCCAACATCGATACGGTGTTCATCGTCTGTGGCCTGGATGCCGACTTCAACCCGCGCCGCATCGAGCGCTACCTGCTGCTGGTCGGCGGTGGCGGTGCCGAGCCGGTGGTGGTGCTGACCAAGGCCGACCAGACCGAGTACAGCGAAGACGCGCTGGCGGTGCTGGAGGAGCTGGAGATGCAGGGTATCGCGCTGCACGCGATCAATGGCCTGGATGCCGGCAGCGTGTCCGTGCTGGAACCGTGGCTGGGCCCGGGCCGCACGGTGGTGCTGGTCGGTTCGTCCGGTGCCGGCAAATCCACGCTGACCAATACCCTGCTGGGCGAGCAGCGGATGAAGACCAACGCGGTGCGCGCCAACGATTCGCGCGGCCGCCACACCACCACCCACCGCGCGCTGATGCCGCTGCCGACGGGTGCGTGCCTGATCGATACGCCGGGTATGCGCGAGCTGAAGCCGACCGGCGAAGAGACGCTGGCCGAAGGCGGTTTCGCCGATATCGAAGCGTTGGCGGCGCAGTGCCGCTTCAACGACTGCATGCACCAGCAGGAACCGGGCTGTGCCGTGCGCGCGGCCATCGATGCCGGTGAGATCGAAGAGAGCCGGCTGCAGAACTACTTCAAGCTGAAGGAAGAAGTGGCGGCTGCCGCTGCCAAGCTGGCCGTGCGCCAGGCCGAGACCGCACAGGAGCGCGGCGGCAAGAAGGGCAAGGGCCAGCAGTTCCGCCCGGCGAGCAAGAACCGCCGGCGGTAGCACAGCAGCGGGTCCGCGGCGGAGTCATTTCCTGTAGCGCCCGAGCCGATGCTCGGACGGCGGCGCGCAGCGCCGGACACGGCAGGGCGCTATAGTCCGCCCATGGAAACGACCGCGACGCTGGACCATGACGTGGCCCACCATGCGGCGCTCGACGCGCGACTGGTCGAGGCCGTGGGCGGCATCCGTCTGCTGGGGCTGACCAGTTGGCCGGCAACGGTGCAGGCACCGTTTCTGGACAGCGTGGCCCGCGGCCAGCCGGTGCTGCCGAAGGTGGACTATCCGAAACTGGACTTCAGCGAGGAACGCCGCGCGCTGGCCGCCATCGCCGCCGAGTGTGATCCCAGCCATCCGCTGGGCCATTACGTGCAGCAGTCCGCGCAGAGCTGGGACCTGGCCGCGCAGTTGCTGGAAGGCTTGGGCACGGCGGCTGTCGATCGCTGTTCCGTGCAGCTGTTCGGTGCGCCGGAGCAGCCATTGCCCGGGAACGGCCCGAGCACGCGCGAGGCCGCCCGCCACTTCATCCAGATTGCCAGCGAGCTCGACAGCGAACTGCTGGCCCCGGAAGAACAGGTGCCCGTCTCCGCCATCGCCCTGCAGCTGCAGCTGCAGAACGACCTCGATGGTTTCTTCGAATCGCGCATCATACAGGTCCAGCTGGACCCGGAGCTGGTGTCCAAGGCTGCCGCCGGCCCGACCCGCATCCGTTTGCGCACCAGTGCACGCTTCAGCGCCTACGACCGTGCGCAGCTGTTCCACCACGAAGCGCTGGTGCATTCACTGACCGCCTTGAACGGCCGCGAACAACCGGTGCTGCCGAGCCTGGCGCTGTCCTCGCCACGGGTGACCGCCACCCAGGAAGGCCTGGCCACGTTTGCCGAGCAGATCACCGGCAGCATCGACATCGAGCGTTTGAAGCGCATCAGCCTGCGTACCGAAGCCATCGCGATGGCGCGCGAAGGTGCGGATTTCATCGAGGTCTACCGTTACTTCTGCGATGCCGGGCAGAATCCGGAGGAAAGCTTCGCCTCGGCGCAGCGCGTGTTCCGCGGCGTGCCACCGAGCGGCGGCCTGGCCTTCACCAAGGACACGGTGTACCTGCGCGGGCTGGTGTCGGTGCACACGTTCTTCCGCCACATGCTGGCCGAGGATCGCCTGCAGATCTGCCGCTGGTTGTTCGCCGGCAAGATGAGCCTGACCGATGCGATCGCCTTCGCACCATTGTTCGAGAGCGGCGTACTGAAGCCACCGCGCTGGCTGCCGCACTGGGTGAGCCGCGCGAATGGCCTGGCGGGCATGTTGGCGTTCTCGCTGTTCGCCAACCGCATCCGGATGGACCAGCTGGCGCCGGAGTAAAAGGTGTTGGTGGAAGCCCCACCGAATACAGTCGCAAAAATCAAAAACAGAACCGGGGTCAGAGCCCGTTGCGAAGCAACGGGATCCGACCCCGTGCCGACCAGCGGTCGGCACCCACCATCAGCAGCAGGTTCCAACAGCCGCGTGAATCTGTCGAAGGCGGGGGGGG
>DEZI01000031.1:0-23306 GCA_002364755.1 Stenotrophomonas maltophilia | reverse complement strand
TGCGGCGACCGAGCTTACATGGACGTACTTGCAGCGTCCCCCGCAACCGGACCCACCCCGCCATCCCACGGATAGCCGCTCTCGCCGTTGACGTTGACGTTGCATCGAGCGGGTGCAGGGCGCAGCCCTGCCGACAAGACCCCACGAACGAGACGCGCGTCACTGCCCGCAACACCCGCGTCACTTCGTAAAGAACATTTCATCTTCCATTCGCATAGTGGCGGCGCGCCGTGCCGAGTCGCGGCGGACTCCCCCCATGCAATGGATCCTCATGCAGACCCGACACCTCACGATCGCCGTCGCGATCGCGCTTTCCGCCGCCAGCGCCCATGCCGCTGAAACCACCGATGCCACCGCTGACGCCGCGCTGAGCGCGCAGACGCTCGATACCGTGTCCGTCATCGGCCAGGGCGAAACCCGGCAGGTGCAGCGCATCACCGCCGCCGACAAGCAGGTGCTGCCGCCGGGCACCAGTGGCCAGAAGATCCTCGACCGCCTGCCCGGCGTGTCGGTGCAGTCCAACGATGCCTTCGGCGCCAACGAAGAATCGCAGACCATCAGCCTGCGCGGCTTCGACAAGAGCCGCCTCGGCTACACGCTCGACGGCATCCCGCTGGGCGACAACAGCTACGGCAACTACAACGGCCTGAGCATCGCCCGCGCGCTGATCGCCGAGAACCTCGCCGGCGCCGAACTGTCGCAGGGCATCGGTTCGCTGGGCGTGGCCTCGACCAGCAACCTCGGCGGCACCATCCAGTACTTCTCGATGGACCCGTCCACCGAAGTCGGCGGCCGTGCCAGCGTCACCGTCGGCGACAACAACCAGCGCCGCGGCTACCTGCGCGTGGATACGGGCGACATCAACGGCTTCTCGGCCTATGTCTCCGGCGTGCACCAGGACCAGGACATGTGGGCCGCGCCGTACCAGAACCAGACCACCCGCCAGTTCAACGCCAAGGCCGTGTGGAACGTAGGCGACCATCGCTTCGGCGCGTTCGTGGCCACCTCGCGCGCCAGCCAGGCCAACTACGCCTACCTGTCGAAGGCCATGCTGGACCGCGGCCTGGGCTGGGACTGGAACATCTACGCACCGGACTGGGATCGCGCCGTCGCCGCCGCCTACTGCGCGCCGGGCACGCGTGATCCGGCCAAGTGCCAGTTCAGTGGCGGCGTCAACAGCATCGACGATGCCTACTACCAGAGCCGCGCGCTGCGTGATGACAACCTGTACTCGGTCGACGCCGACCTGCGCCTGGGCGAGCAGGGCCGCCTGAAGCTGGTGGCCTACCACCACGACAACCGTGGCCAGGGTCACTGGTGGGCGCCGGGCCAGCCGTCCTACCCGGGCACCGACCAGATGCTGCCGATCTCCATCCGTAGCACCAACTACACCATCAACCGCGACGGCCTGACTGCCGCGCTGTTGTGGCAGGTGGGCATCCACGAGCTGGAAGCCGGCCTGTGGTACGAACAGAACGACCACAACGTGTCGCGCAATTTCTATTACATCAGCGGCCCGTTCCTGGATGATCTGTACCTGAAGAACCCGGACCGCCTGCTGTTCAACCAGGACTTCGACATCCGCACGCAGCAGTTCTACGTGCAGGACCGCATGCGCTTCCTCGACCAGCGCCTGACCGTGGACGTGGGCCTGAAGAGCCCGGACACGCGCATGCGCGCCACCGCCAAGGGCGGCGTGGAAACCCGCATCGCTTCGGGCACGCTGACCGCCAAGGAACCGGTGCTGCCGCAGGTCGGCGTGGGCTTCAAGCTCAATGCCAACAACGAGCTGTTCGCTTCGTATGCCGAGAACATCGCCGCTTTCGTCGGTGGCGGCAGCGGTGGCCCGCTGCAGGTCTTGCCGGAATCGTTCGCGGCCAGCGCCGGGCTGGAACCGGAAAAGTCCAAGAGCCTGGAAGCCGGCTTCCGTACCTTTGGCGAGAAGTACCAGGCGTCCATCGCCGCCTACAACGTGACGTTCGACAACCGCCTGCTGTCGCTCAACCCGTGCTCGAGCATTGAAGTCGGCACGCGCCCGGAGTGTGTTACCCGCTTCATCAACGTGGGTTCGGTGAAGAGCCACGGCGCGGAGCTGACCTTCATCCTCAAGCCGATCGACGGCCTGCAGTGGTACAACGCGCTGTCCTGGAACAAGACCACCTATGAGGACAACTACACCTCGGGTGGCGAGATCGTGCCGGTGGCCGGCAAGATCACCGTGGACACGCCGCAGCGCATGGCGTCCAGCGAAATCCGCTGGAACCGCGATGGCTTCTTCGCCAGCCTGCGCGCCAAGTACACCGGCAAGCGCTATTACACCTACACCAACGACCAGTCGGTGCCGGGCGTGACCACCTTCGATGCGGGCGCCGGTCATGACTTCGGGCCGGGCATGGGCCTGCGCAACATCCGCGTGTCGTTGAACGCGACCAACCTGACCAACAAGCGGTATGCGGGTCAGCTGAGTTCGTTCGCACCGACCGACCCGAACGGCACGCGCTACGCCATCCATGCCAGCGCACCGCGCCAGATGTTCATGACGGTGGCGGCGGACTTCTGATACGCCTGCGTTCGAGCATCCACGCATGGCGTGGATCTACTGGAACCCGGTAGATCCACGCCACGTGCATGAACCGGTAGATCCACGCCATGCGTGGATATCCCTCAACCCATGTACAACCCACCATTCACCGGGTAATCCGCACCGGTCACATACGAGGCTTCGTCCGAGGCCAGCCAGGCCACCAGGCCGGCGACTTCTTCCGGCCGGCCCAGGCGACGCACCGGTACCGAGGCGGCCAACCGGTCCAGCACGTCCGGCGGGAAGCTGCTGATCGCCTGGCTGGCGATGTAGCCCGGCGACAAGGTGTTCACGGTGACGCCGCGCGAGGCGACTTCGGCGGCCAGCGCACGGCTGAAACCGTGCATCGCCGCCTTCGCCGTCGCGTAGTTCACCTGGCCGATCTGGCCCTTGTGCGCGCTGACCGAACCGATGTTGACGATGCGGCCCCAGCCACGCGTGGCCATGCCGTCGACCACCTGCTTGGTCAGGTTGAACAGCGCGTTGAGGTTGGAGGCGATCACTGCATTCCAGTCCTCCACCGTCATCTGCCGGAACAGCAGGTCACGGCTGCCGCCGGAGTTGTTGACCAGCACGTCCACCTCGCCGACCTCGGCACGCACCTTGGCGAACGCCGCCGTGGTCGAGGCCCAGTCGGTGGCGTTGCCTTCGGAGGCGATGAAGTCGAAGCCCTGTCCGCGCTGTTCGCGCAGCCAGTTGGCCTTGCGCGGCGAGTTCGGTGCGCAGCCGGCGACCACGGTGTGGCCGGAACGGGCCAGGCTCTGGCAGATGGCAGTGCCGACACTGCCCATGCCGCTGGTGACGTAAGCGATTCGAAGCGTCATTGCAGAAGGCTCCTTGGTGTCCGGGTCAGGATGCGAAGGGATACAGGCCGAACAGCAGGCCGCCGACCATCAACAGCAGCGAGATGGCGATCGCCCACTTCAGGGTGAACTTCTGGTGGTCGGCGAATTCGACCTTGGCCAGGCCCACCAGCAGGTAGGTGGAGGGCACCAGCGGACTGAGCAGGTGCACCGGCTGCCCGGCCAGCGACGCGCGGGCCATCTCCACCGGGGTGATGCCGTAGGTGCCGGCCGCCTCGGACAGGATCGGCAGCACGCCGAAGTAGAAGGCGTCGTTGGACATGAAGAAGGTGAACGGCATCGACGCGATGGCGGTGATGACGGCCAGGTACGGGCCCCACGATTCCGGAATGATCGCCAGGAAGCTGTGCGACATCGCCTCGACCATGCCGGTATTGTTGAGGATGCCGGTGAAGATGCCCGCGGCGAAGATCAACGCGACCACCGACAGCACGTTGCCGGCGTGGTTGACCACGCGGCGGCGCTGTTCGGCCAGGTTCGGGTAGTTGATGACCAGGGCGATGGCGAAGCCGACCATGAACAGCACCGGCATCGGCAGCACGCCGGCGATCAGTGCACCCATCAGGGCCAGGGTCAGTGCCAGGTTCACCCACAGCAGCTTCGGCCGCTTGATGTCCTCGGCGTCTTCCACCGACGGCAGCGCGTTGTTGTCATCGGACACGCTGTTGTCCATCCAGCTGCCACCCTGCGGCAGGGTGACCACGCCCAGGCGGCGGCGTTCCTTCATGCCCAGGTACCAGGCCAGCAGCAGCACGCCGGCACAGGCGATCACCATCGACGGGATCAGCGGCACGAACACATCGGCCGGATCCACGTGCAGCGCGGTGGCTGCGCGTGCAGTCGGGCCGCCCCACGGGGTCAGGTTCATCACGCCGCCGGCGAGGATGGTCACGCAGGTCATGTTCATCGCGTTCATGCCCAGGCGCTGGTACAGCGGCAGCATCGCCGAGACGGTGATCATGTAGGTGGTCGAGCCATCGCCGTCGAGCGAGATCAGCATCGCCAGCACGGCGGTGCCGAGCACGATCTTCATCGGATCACCCTTGACGAAGCGCAGGATGATGCGCACCAGCGGGTCGAACAGGCCCGCATCGATCATCACGCCGAAGTAGAGGATGGCGAACATCAGCATCACGCCGGTCGGCGCGATCTTCTTGATGCCTTCCAGCATCATTTCATCGATGTTCGCGCCAAATCCGCCGAGCAGGGCGAAGATGATCGGGATGGTGATCAGGGCGACCAGCGGCGACAGTCGTTTGCTCATGATCAAGTACATGAACGTAATGACCATGCCAAAGCCGAGGATGCTCAGCATCATCTGCGGACTCCTTGCGTACTGCGGTTGAAGAGGGGGAAGGGGGAGGGAGTGCGTGGCTCAGAAGTCGAACTGCAGGCGGCCGGTGACCGCGCGCGTGCGGTCCAGCGTCACCCCGGCCAGGCGGTCGCGGTTGCGGCTTTCGATCACGTCGAGCATGAAGCGCAGGTTGTCGCGCAGGTACCAGTTGCCGCCCAGCGTCCATGCAGCGGTGCTGCCGCGGCGCAGGTCCGGTGCACCATCAAGGTGCTGCGCGCCCCACATCTGGTCGTAGCGCAGGGCCACTTCGAAGGCACCGGCCTTGTGGCGGATGTCCTTGACCCGTGCGAAGCGGCCGGTCTTGCGGTCGTAGGCCTTGCTTTCGCCGGTGACGAACCAGCTGAGCATGCCGTAGGCGGCCATCACCTCGCCGCGCTGGGCGCCGTCGTCGAAGGTGGCGCCGCTGAACTCGCCCTGCCAGGACAGCGGGCCGCGCACCTGCGCGTATTCCAGCGACCACTTGTTGACGTCGGTATCGCGGCCGGCGGAAAAGTCGACCAGGGTCAGGCGGCTTTCGTCGGACAGGTGGCCGGCCGGGCGCGGGCGGATCTTCAGGCCGGGGGTGCCGTTGCTGCCGGGGTTGTCGTAGGCCTCATGGGCCAGCGACAGGCCCAGGTGCAGCACGTCGCCGTCGCTGGCCGAGGGGGCCCAGGTGACGCGGCCACCGGCGGCGCGGCCCTTCACCTGCCAGGCATCGATGCTTTCCAGGCTGTAGAGGCTGGCCGCCCAGGTGAAATCACCCGGATTGGCCTGCCAGGACGCGCCCAGGCGGTACAGTGGCGCCAGCGTGGTGCCGGCGTTGCCGCGCTCCAGGAAGCTGCCGTAGTTGGAGCTGGTGCGGTCATCCAGCGAGAAATACTGCTTGAACTGGCCGACCGTCAGCTTGCCGGCCTTGCCGAAGCTGCGGCTGAGATAGACGTCCTTGGCCTCGACGCGGTCGCCGGAAAAGTCCGCTTCGGCCTTGTAGTCGACCACGAAGAACTTGCCCGACACGTCCACCCAGGCGCGGCGGATCTCGGTGTCGTCCTTGTTCGGGGTGCCACGGTCGTCGTTGTCGAACGTGGCGAAATCCAGGTGCAGGCGGCCGCCGACGGTGGCGGTGACCGGCCGGTCGTCTTCAGCAAAGGCCGGCGCGGCCAGCGCAGCCAGGGCCATCATGGCGGCGGGGCGCTGCCAGGCAAACTTCAGTTCCACAAACCCTCCCAGGTGCGCGCCGGGCGCGCGGCAATCGTGGGCACCGGATGGTGCGCGGCCGCAGTCTGGTTTGCGGTAGCTGTCATCGTCCTGTCAGCGGTTTGTGCGGTGCAGCGTAAAGCGAGCCGCTGCGCTCGCCGGGCATGGCCCGGCGCTACCACTGCGGCGGTGCCCCGGGATGCGTCGGCGCCGCGCCCTCCGGTAGCGCCGGGCCATGCCCGGCGAAGCCCGTCAGCGCCGCGCCCCCGGTAGCGCCGGGCCATGCCCGGCGGAAGCCCCCTCGGTGCCGCGATGCCCGGCGGAAGGCCCCCCACACGCCTCTGCGCCGCACGCGGTAGCATTCGCTTCCCCCTGCGTCCTTCCGTTTCCCGCCGATGCGCCTGCTGCTGGTCGAAGACAATCCGGATCTGGCCGATGCCATCATCCGCCGCATGCGCCGCAGCGGCCACGCGGTGGACTGGCAGGCCGACGGCCTGGCCGCCGCCAGCGTGCTGCGGTACCAGAGCTTCGACCTGGTGGTGCTGGATATCGGCCTGCCCAAGCTGGATGGCCTGCGTGTGCTGGCCGGCATGCGCGAGCGCGGCGACAGCACGCCGGTGCTGATGCTGACCGCACGCGATGGCATCGAAGACCGCGTGCAGGCACTGGACGTCGGTGCCGATGATTATCTCGGCAAGCCCTTCGACTTCCGCGAATTCGAGGCGCGCTGCCGTGTGTTGCTGCGCCGTGCCCGCGGCCACGCCAGCGAGGTGGTGCAGGTGGGTGGCTTCCAGTTCGACAACGCCGCACACCGCGTCAGCGTGGACGGCGAGCCGATCGAGCTGCCAAACCGCGAATACCGCCTGCTGGAAATCCTGGTCGGCCGCCTCGGCCAGGTGGTCGGCAAGGACGAGATCGGCAACGGCCTGTTCGGCTTCGACGACGAAGCCGGGCCGAATGCCATCGAGCTGTACATCGGTCGCCTGAGAAAGAAGCTCGCCGGTGCTCCGCTGCGCATCACCACCGTGCGGGGTGTCGGCTACCTGCTGGAAGAAGCCGGCAACGGCAGCAGCGATGGCGATGGCTGAGGTTCGTACTGCGGTCGCCGCGCCGGGTTCGCTGCGGCGCACCCTGTTGCTGTACCTGGGCACGCTGCTGGCGGTGTTCGCGGTGGCCCTGCTGTTTGCCGCGCGCGATTACGGCCAGCGCGCCGCCAACCGTTCCTACGACCACCTGCTGGTGTCCTCGGCGCTGTCCATCGCCGATTCGGTGGCGCTGGTCGATGGCCAGTGGCAGGTGGACCTGCCATACGCCGCGCTGGACCTGCTGGCGATGGCGGCGGAGGACCGCGTGTTCTACCGGGTGGCCGACAGTCGCGGCAACCTCATCACCGGCTATGGCGACCTGCCCGCGCCACCGCGTCGGCCGGGTACGCAGCCGCAGCTGTTCGATGCGCCCTACAGTGGCGAGACCGTGCGCTTCGTGGTGGTCAGCCGCAGTTTCGCAGCCGCGTCCGCGCTGGGCGAAGTGCAGGTGCAGGTGGGACAGACCCGCCGCGCACGCGAGGCGCTGGCACAGGACATGGTCAACCGCGCGCTGCTGGCCATCGGCGTGCTGTCGCTGCTGCTGCTCGCGCTGGTGGCCTTTGGCGTGCACCGTGCGTTTCGCCCGCTGGTGCGGGTGGAACGCGAGCTGTCGCGGCGCGAGCCGTCCGACCTGAAGCCGCTGGATGCGCGCGTGCCGCGCGAGATGGACCAGATGGTCGCGGCGTTGAACCGCTTCATGGAGCGCCTGTCCAGCAGCAACGAGACGCTGCGTGCGTTCATGGCCGAGGCCGCGCACCAGATGCGCACGCCATTGGCCGCACTGCGCGCGCAGGCGCAGCTGGCACTTGACGACGACGACCCGGACGACATGCGGCGCAGCCTGCAGGCCATCGAGCGCAATGCCACGCACATGAGCCGCCTGCTCAACCAGCTGCTCAGCGATGCCAGCGTGATCCACCGTTCCAGCCTGCAGCGGTTTGCGGCCGTGGACCTGGCCGAAACCGTGCACCAGGCCCTGCATGAAGCACTGCCGCAGGCCGGCCCGGCGCCGCGCGTGCAGCTGGCGATGACCGCCGAGCCGGTGCAGGTGCATGGCGATGCGCTGCTGCTGCGCGAGGCGATCAAGAACCTGGTCGACAACGCGCTGAAGTACGGCGGCGACGGTCCGCTGCAGATCGCGCTGACCGTGGAAGGCGGGCAGGCGGTACTGACCATCGCCGATCACGGTGCCGGCATTGCCGCGGCCGACGCCGGGCGCGTGTTCGAGCGTTTCGCCCGTGGCGAGGGCGCACCGGCCGGTGGCGCCGGCCTGGGCCTGGCCATCGTCAAGCGCGTGGTCGACAGCCACGGCGGCCACATCGACCTGAGCAACCGTCCGCAGGGCGGCCTGGTCGCCACCATCCGCCTGCCCCGGAGCAGTTCATGATCCGCCTGTTCGCCACCACCTTCGCCCTGCTGCTGGCGCTGCCGGTGCTGGCCGCGCCCGGCGATGTGCGCCGCTTTGCCGCGCAGGGCCCGGCCACCGCGCAGCTGCGCATCCACGGCAGCACCGACATCGAGGTGTTCGCCGTGGTCATCGCCGACTACCAGCGCCTGCACCCCGGCACCGAGGTGGTGTACGAGGACATCATTACCCAGGACCTGTATGCGCGGTACCTGCACGACCGTGCCGGCCCGGAGTCGCCGGACCTGCTGATTTCCAGCGGCATGGACCTGCAGACCAAGCTGGTGAACGACGGCCATGCGCTGCCGCACCGCTCGGCGCAGACCGCCGCGCTGCCGGCCTGGGCGCAGTGGCGCAGCGAGGCGTTCGGCATCAGCTACGAGCCGGTGGTGATGGTCTACAACACCCGCCGCCTGCCGGCCGCCAAGGCCCCGCATACGCGCCGCCAGCTGCTGGACCTGCTGCGCGCCGAGGGCACGCCGCTGCGCGGCAGGGTCGGCACCTACGATATCGAACGCAGCAGTGTGGGCTACCTGCTGGCCACCCAGGACGCGCAGCGCGGCAGCATTGCCGGTGCGCTGCTGGGCGCGCTGGGTGACAACGCGGTGCTGCGCGAGGAGCGCACCGGCGTGCTGCTGGACAAGGTCGCCAGCGGTGAATTGTCGCTGGTCTACAACGTGCTGGGTTCGTACGCACAGGCACGCATCGATGGCGGCGCGCCGCTGGCCATCATCGAGCCGGAGGATTACACCCTGGTGGTGCTGCGTACGGCGGTGATCCCACGGACCGGGCCGCACCCGGAAGAGGCGCGCCGCTTCCTTGATTACCTGCTGTCGCCGCGTGGCCAGCAGGTGCTCTCACGCGAGGCACGGCTGATGCCGATCGTCACCGGCAACGCGCGCAGCGACGACGCGCCGGGGCGCAGCCGCCGCCCGATCCAGCTCGGCCCGGGCCTGCTGGTGTACCTGGATGCGCTGAAGCGCCGTCAGTTCCTCGATGCCTGGCGCAGCAGCGTAGAGCCGGGCGGGCGCTGACCTCGCCGGCCTGCACGTACAATGGCCCCATGAGCGAATACACCATCCTGATCGCCGATGACCACCCGCTGCTGCGTTCGGCGGTGGTGCAGTCGCTACGGCAGAGCCTGCCGCTGGCGCAGGTGCGCGAGGTAGCCAGCGCCGATGCCCTGGCCGAAGCTCTCGATGCACAGCCCGAGGTGGATCTGGTGCTGCTGGACCTGACCATGCCCGGTGCGCACGGCTTTTCCGCGCTGCTGCACGTGCGCGGCTCGCATCCGGACATCCCGGTAGTGATCCTTTCCTCCAACGATCACCCGCGGGTGATCCGCCGCGCCCAGCAGTTCGGTGCCGCCGGTTTCATCCCCAAGTCGGCCCCGGCCGAGACCATCGGCCAGGCGGTGCAGGCCGTGCTCGACGGCAGCCTGTGGTTCCCGGCGATGGCGCCAGAGCGCAGCGAATCCGACGCGCTGCTGGCTGCGCGCCTGGCCCAGCTCACCCCGCAGCAGTTCCGCGTGCTGCTGTGCCTGGCCGATGGCCTGCTCAACAAGCAGATCGCCTACGAACTGGGCCTGGCCGAGAACACGGTGAAGGTGCACGTGACCGCCATCCTGAAGAAGCTCGAGTGCCACAGCCGCACCCAGGCGGCAGTGCTGGTGAAGGCGCTCGAGCCGGAAGGCGACGCCGGCGCTGGGTTGGAACGTTGAAAATGGGCTGTTGACTGAACGGTGGATTGGTCAAACTAAGCTTGCTCCGAGCGCAATGCGCTTCGAACAATGGAATCTAGTCCGTCGTTGCGCGGCGACCAAGATAGCTCTCTGCGAGCGCTGGACGAGTCTGATACTAGGACAGACACATCGCCACTGCGCTGCTCTGCCTCAAGAACTGGGACTCTAGCGCCAGAAATTTGCTCGACTGCATGTAGCACTTCCCGAACAGAGTAGCCTCTTTCGGAGCCGCAGTTGAGGATCAATGAACTCCCTCCACGGTTCAAGTGATCGATTGCTCTCAGGTGAGCTGCTGCGATGTCATCGACATGAACGTAATCGCGAATTCCTGTGCCGTCAGGTGTTCGGAAATCCGTGCCGAATATGGTGACTGAACCTTGCCTTTCATTTGCGACCCGGCATGCCGCCATGACTAGATTCTTAGCATTCTTCCCGGGCCTGAAAAAATGCCCGGAAATGGTGGCGCCCGCTACGTTAAAGCACCTTAGCGATACGTACCTGAGGTCCGTTGCAAATGACACGTCCAGTAGGATCTGCTCGGCGATGAGCTTTGACATCCCATAGGGATTTGCGGGTCTCTTCGAATGAAGCTCGCCCACAGGAGTCTGGTCACAAGCAGAGCCATACACAGCGGCAGTTGACGTGAAAACGAATTTCGATACCCCGCAATCCTTGCAGCATGACAGAAGGTTGAGAGTCCCCGCTGTATTTTCCGAATAGTAGTAAAGAGGATCTAGTTTCGAGCCTGTGGCGTCAGTTCTTGCCGCCATGTGCACAACTGTTCCAATGGCAAATTCAGAGAGGATGCTCTTGACGAGGGTGTGATCTGAGATGCTGCCGATGACGAGGTGGGCATTCTCAACTCGTTTCGCTTTGCCAGTGCTTAAGTCATCCAGGACGACAACCGTAAAATTTCGGTCTAGCAGCTGATGGACTACGTGGCACCCTATGTATCCCGCGCCACCAGTGACAAGTATCGCTTCGCTCACGCGGCAATCTCTTCGGCTGATATCGAAAGATGCGGATCACTCGCGGATTCGCTGCTACGGGCATGTATCGCATAGCTGATGGGGAGTTGGTGCCTCCATAGTCTGAGATCTTGGTCGTATTGTAGATGTCCATCCGCTGAGAGCGTTTTTAACTCCTGAATTGACAGCTCACGCATGGAGTGCACGGATCCGTCTGCCGAGTGGCAAGAGACGAGTACTGAGGTCGGATGTCGATGATCGTCGCTGGATAGATGGACGCTGATACGTACAGTCCGGAAATAGATCAACCGCAGCTCCCAATCGGTTCTGTCCAGTAGTGATAGGGATGCGTCTGGCTCGTATGGGGTCAGAGAGTCAGGTTGCACCGCGCGATTGCGGAAGCTCAGTCCGACGTATCTCTCGTACTCAGGTAGGGTGCGGATCGACCCCAAGCCAAATTTTCCTGGGTCGTTAGGGGTTGGATCTAGGGAAATTTCAAGCAAGGTTAGAGTCTTCTGCAGTGCTGCAAGTGATCGGCTCCGTGCAGACGTCTCAAGTGCCCCTTCGGATACCTGAGCTTCGCTATGGTCGTCCCACACTTTCTGAGCAAGGTTATGGTACTGATGCCATAGCATGGTTTCGTAGGGGTGGAAGAACTCATAGCCGTGTGTGAATGCTCTGAGTGACAGCGATATTTCTTCGGTGCAGAAAAATTGATCAGGATCGCTCATTACATCGTTGACAAAAGTACCATCGGAGAAGATGAATCCGCCTGCGATGAATTTAGCTCTGAATGCGACGCTTCCTTCGGGTCGGGGTGGGAGGCGGATTGATTTAAGCTTGACAACGCCGGTCGGAGAAAAGCATTCGAAGACAATTCCGCTGGTGTACTCTTGGCGGTCGAGAGGGTAGGTGGCTGGGTTGAAATCAGGAGGGTGTCCGGTTATGAGTGGCTTCGGGGTGTGTGATCGAAGTAACTCAAGGAGGTCTCCCATCTTTACATCCCACTGATCTGAAAACCGGTGGTGTGAATCGATCTGCAGATTGTAGGTTTCGCCGCGATATCGGCTCTGAGCCAGATGTCTAGCCCAGCCACACCCCTTTGAGTGAGAGTAATGAACGTCGATCACATCAATGGTTGCGCCATTTTTATGATAGATATGGACTGGGTAGATTCCGCCCACTTCAGTCTCTCTGTATTCAAGGCCAACGGATGCTAATCCCGGAGTGCCTTCCTCAGTCCCATGCTGCCAGCATATGGAGATGTGCAACAGGCCGGGAAATGATGCTGTCTCTATCATGTCCAGTAGAGTGGGTAGAAGTTGAGGGTCTCTGTAGCTAGGTATCTGGACAAATATGGATTTGCCTCGGTTCATGTTCCGCCTCTACTTTCTCTGCTGCTCTACTGGGTATGGTTTTTTTGAACTAGTCGTTCAGTTTCCGCTTATTGAATTTATCGATGGGTCGGTGGAGAATATGAATCTGTTCTCATATGTTCCTCCGACGTTTTCAAGTGACTCGACGTAGCTGTACATTGGGGAGGATCGGTCTGCGGCGAGCCGGTTGTTCCAAGCCTCATGCTGATCTTCGCTTTGCGTGCGCGCCATACCAATACAGATACTAAGGCCGCACGATAGCTGTTCAAGAATTCCGTCTTTTCCGATTGCACGCGTCAACGATGCACGGTAGTGCTCCGCCAGATCTTGTGCTTCTGGGCTGGAAGCAGCTTCCTGGGTGATTTTCGATATTGCGCTCGACATGCTGCGGTTTGATTGCAATAGGTCCTGAGCTTCCTGGCTTGAGATTCCTTGGTTGAATATGAAGCCGGATTCGCTAGGAAGGTGTTGCGCTGATTTTGTTTGGATGCCATGAGCTTGTGTTGAAGAGAGCTCGTCAGCTGTGCGCAAAGCGCTGTTTTTTCTCGCGATCTCTTCTTTTGTATTATTCGAATCGACGTCAGGGTGCGCTGATTTTTCTAAGGCTGTTGAGTCTGAAGTGGGCTTGTGGTCATTCGAGCAGCTTGCTAGCGATGCTGAGAGTAAAATTGCTAAAAGAAGTTTGATGGAATTTTGCGGTTGCAAGAATAATGGCGGCACAGTCATGACTATTCCTTTGTTTGGAATTTTGGTTTTTTACATTCCGCATGCATGCGGATTTTGATTGCAGTCCGGTGGCCGAGTCGGGTTGATGACAGTGTTGACTCGTCCTCCGCAGCAGTCGGTGACTGCCCAGTTTCCCGCTGTGTCTACATTGACGACGCAGGTGTTTGTGCACCTGTATCTGACCCCGTTAAAAACGGTTTCGCTCGCTGCCTTAACATCGCCTGCTGCGATTGACAGGGCTGCTGCAACAACGAGCCCGCTAGCTGTCCGATATTCCATTTTATTGCCCCTTTGTGATTAATGGAGTGCCTGCGTGTGAATTATCTGATTTCTATGAGTTCGATCAGTAGGTGAAGTCTGATTCTGTCTTAGGGGCAATACCGTGTGGTGTGTCACGGTAGTTCTATATTTGAAACTATTCCTAAAAGGCTCTGGTCGAGCGCTTGCGTCCCGAGCTTTTGCTGCATGTGCCGTGTGCTAGGCAGAGCTTCTGATGTCGTCCAGCAGGCCGGGCTGCAATGCGGCTACGGCCAGAGTTAGCTCAATGTCAGGTTCTAGAGTGCACTTGGTTGGAGCTCCTCAACGCGCTATATGTAGATGAGCGCATGGCCGATGAGATCGCGTGGAGCTTCCTGCTGGATGCTTGGAGCATCTTTTGTTGCAGGCTCTATTGCATGATCCCGAACAGGCGAATGACCGCCTGCAGCAGCTGCTCGCTGCACCCGTACAGCTGCGGGAATGGGAGTTCCAGATGGAATACGACCTCGACTGGGCTATGGCCCAGCCCGAGCTGGACCTGCCGCTGCAGAATCCGCGGGTCAACTGATCCCTGTAGAGCCGAGCCCACGCTCGGCTGATTCCTGTCAGGCGCTGAGGGAACGCAGATCGATGCAGGGACGCATGCGCTCCGTGCCATCCCACTCGGCGGGCAGGCCCACGCTGGCGAAGGCGTCGACGATGGCCTGGCCGATCTGCTCCATGGCGGCGCTGTCGGGCGGGCCCCAGAAGCCAATGGACAGATCACTGGTGCGCTTGGCGCGCTTCATGTCATCGCCGGAATAGAAGCAGAACCCTTTGAGGCCTGCATCTGTGCCGCCGCGCTGCCAGAAAAGTTCATTGGTGTCATCGGCAGCGTCGTCAGGTGTATCGCCGCACCCAGCAGTGGCGACGATGCCTGCGGCTTCCAGCACTGCAAATGCCGCATCGATCCTGGCTCGCGCCAGCTTCCACGCAGCAGCGGACATCTTCCGGTCCGGCTTGCGCACGATGACCTTGGGAAGGGCATGGCCGGTCAGCGCGGAAAGCAAGGCCTTCACCTGCGGTGACCAGGCGTTTTCCACGATGTGGTTGCCATGCGCGTCGTACACATCGGGCTGTGCACCGGCATCGATCAGCAGCTGCACCGCCTCGGGCCCTGCCGGCGAAAACTCTGCCGCCAGGTACAGCGCTGTGCGTCCGCCCGCGCCGATGTGCTCCAGCGAGCTACCCGCATCGATCAGCAGGCGCAGGGTGGCCAGGGCGCTTTCCATCGGTGCGCAATCCAGGCTGGATGCGGCCCTTTCCAGTGCGGTGAACCCAAAGGCATCCACTGCGTGCACGTCTGCGCCAGCAGCGAGAAGCGCCGCCGTGGTCTGGGCATCGGCAGCCCACGCGGCGGCAAACAGATCAGCGGGAGTTTCCGTCTTCAGGGGTGTTGGCATGGTCGGCCGTCCTGGCACAGGTAGGGGTGTCGATTGTAGGCAATGCAGCCGAGCATGGGCTCGGCTCTACAACGAGCGGAGCAATGCAGTCGAGCAAGCTCGACGCTACCCCCGATGCCGCAACAGCATCTGCGTCATCAACGCGCGCAGCGCCGGTGGCCGCACCGGTTTGGGCAGGAAGCCCCAGCCTTGTTCGGCGGCATGCGCCTTCAGCGCGTCATCGCGCTCGGCGGTCACCAGGATCACCGGCGGCCGCGCCTGCCACAGCGTGCACAGCGCTTCGTAAAGATCCGGTCCGTGCCATTGCCCCATGCGCACGTCCAGCAGCAGCAACTGCGGCACGTTCAGTGCGCTGGCGATCTCCAGCGCGCCGTGCGGGCCATCGGCCAGCTCCACGTTGCAGCCCCAGCGCTCCAGCAGGGCGCGAGTGGCCGCACACACGCGCGGGTCGTCATCGATGCTCCAGACCCGGCACTGGCGCAGCGGGCTGTCGTCGGACGGTTCGGCGGCCAGCACGGGCGGCGGTGCCGGCGCGGCCACATCGTCGGCGCGCCCCAGCGCCACGCTCACCGCGAACACGCTGCCCTTGCCCAAGGTGGAGCGCAGGCTGATGCGGTGGCCCAGCAGGCGGCCGATGCGCTCGACGATGGCCAGGCCCAGGCCGGCGCCGCGTTCCTGTTCGACGCCATCGTTCAAGCGGCGGAACTCCTCGAAGATCTCGCCCTGCAGGCTTTCCGGAATGCCCGGGCCCTGGTCGTGCACTTCGATGCGCAGCTGGTCGCCCACGCGCCGGCAGCCGATCAGCACGCGCCCGCGCGGGGTGTAGCGCAGGGCATTGGACAGGAAGTTCTGCAGGATGCGGCGCAGCAGTGCTTCATCGCTGACCACTACCGCGCGGGTGTCGACCCAGTGCAGCTGCAGGCCACGGCTCTGCGCGGCAATGCCGAACTCGCGGGCCAGGGTTTCCAGCAGCGGCGACAGCGCGAAGGCGCGCACGCGGGTCTGCAGGGAGCCTGATTCCAGCCGCGAGATGTCCAGCAGGCTGTTGAGGATGGCGTCCTGCGCGGCCAGCGCGGCATCGACGTGCTCGCTCAGTTCGCGCGCTTCGCCACTCAGCCGCGCGCGCAGCACCGAAACGAACATGCGCGCGGCATTCAGCGGCTGCAGCAGGTCGTGCACCGCCGAGGCGACGAAGCGGGTCTTGTAGCGGTTGGCCTGCACGGCCTCGCGGCGTGCTTCTTCCAGGTCATGGGTGCGCTCGGCCACGCGGTGTTCCAGCGCGTCGGCCAGCGAGCGCAGTTCACGCGCGGCGTTCTTGTAGCTGGTGATGTCCGCATAGCTGGTGACGAAGCCGCCGTCGGGCAGGGGATTGCCGCGGATCTCCAGCACCGTGCCGTCGTCCTTCTCGCTTTCGCGCATGTGCGGGCGGCCGCTGCGCAGGTGGTTCAGGCGGCGCTCGATGGCATCGTCGATGGGCCCGGGACCGAGCAGGCCACGGCGGGCGTTGAAGCGGAACAGCTCCTCGATCGGCCGGCCCACCCGCACCAGCCCCTGCGGGAAGCGGAACAGTTCGATGTAGCGCGAATTCCATGCCACCAGACGCAGTTCGCGGTCGATGATGACCACGCCCTGCGGCAGGTGTTCGAGGCTGCGGCTGAGCCCGCTGTCGGCGTCGGTGGCGGCCTGCAGCAGGCCATCCTGGGCGGTGCGCAGTTCCTGCGCGTGCTGCTTGAGCAGGGTTTCAAGTTCGCTGCGGCTGCGCTGGCGGTGCCGCGACAGGCGCCGGCGCTGCTGCACGAACAGCACCAGGAAGCCCAGTGCCAGCCACACCGCGGCACCGGCCATGGCCGCAGCGCGGCCCGCGTTGGACGCACCGCCGGCATCGTGCAGCAGGTGCAGGCTCCAGTCCTCGTCGGGTAGCGGCAGGGTCTGCCACAGCATCGCCTGCGGCAGCGCCGGGTCGAGCAGGCGCACCATGCGCCCGCCATCGGCCAGCACGTCTTCGGTGCGCACACGCAGCGGCTGCAGCGAACGGTCGGCGTACTGGCGGGCATCGAGCATCTCGCGGCGCTCGTCGGCCCCCAGTGGGCGCAGCAGGCGGTAGCGCCACTCATCGCGGTTGGCCAGGAACACCACGTCGTGGTTGTCGCTGGCCAGCACCACGTCGGGGCTGCCCAGCCATTCCTGTTCCAGCGCCGACAGCTCGATCTTGATGACGATCACGCCGATGCGCTGGCCGTCGCCATCGACGATCGCTTCGGACATGAAATAGCCCGGCACGCCGGTGGTCATGCCGATGCCGTAGAAACGACCACGGCCGTGCGCCAGCGCCTGCTGGTAGTAAGGGCGGTAGGCGTAGTCCTCGCCGACATTGGTCGAGGGCTGGTCGAAGTTGCTGGCCGCCACGGCCACGCCATTGCGGCCGACCAGGGTCAGGGTCGAGGTACGGGTGACCTGGTTGGCGCGCTGCAGCTTGAGGTTCAGGCGCTGCGTTGCGGCGGGTGTCAGCGGCGCGCGCAGCGCCTGCAGCAGGTCAGGGTCCAGCGCCATCACCTGCGGCAGGGTGCCGAAGCGGTCGATGCGCTGCTGCAGGCCCTGGCCGTACAGCTGCAGCTGGCGCTGCACCTGGTTGCTTTCGGCAGCCAGGGCGCGGCGCCACGCGAAGTGGCCGGCGGCGATCGCGCACAGCACGGTGCCACCGACCATCACCGCGATGGTCAGCAACAGCATCCGGTGGCGGCTGAGCCAGTACATGGGCGCAGTCTACGCAGGGCCGGCGGGCGTGGCATGCACGCCCGCCGGTTTCTGGTCCGTGGAAGGGATCAGAAGTGCATCTGCGCGCGCAGTTCGAAGATTTCCGGGGTGCTGTGCACGCCACGGCGGCTGGCATCAGCCTTCACGTAGTTCGCCTGGAACTTGAAGTGGCTGGTCAGGTACCAGTTGGCGCCTACGGTCAGGTCGTGCTGGCGGCCGCCGAGGATGCTGCCATCGTCCAGGTCGATGCGGCTGTAGCGGGCCAGCAGCTCGACCGCGCCGTAGCTGTGGGCCGGCTTGATGTTGGCCACCGCACCCGCGCTGTACGGGCGCGATTCGCCGGTCAGCACCCAGCTGGCCATGGCGTACTGGCCGCTGCCGGTGTAGTCGGGCAGGCCCTTGCGGGTGACCGTGGCCTGCAGGGCTTCACCCTGCAGCGAGAACGGACCGCGGATCCAGATGCCCTCCAGGCCGGTGCGGCGGATCTGGTCGGCGGTGACCAGCGCACCGGAGTCGACCAGGCGGATGTCGGTCAGGCCGGCTTCCGGGCGCGCACGCAGGCGGGCACTGGCTTCGTGGTGCACGTCGCGGCCGTCGCGATAGCCGCGCGGGCTTTCCTGCGAATAGGCCAGGCCCAGGTGGACGACGTCGCCCGGTGCCTTCACCGGGGTCCAGACCGCACGCACGGCCTGCATGGTGCCCGGGTTGTCACCCTGCAGGTCCTTGCCGCCGTAGGCGCCGGCCTGCAGCAGGTACTGTGGGCGTTCCAGCACCCACTCGGCACCGGTGCGGCGGGCGGCGTAGAAGGCCTGCACGGGCAGGGCGACTTCGGTGAAGCTGCCGGCGCGCGAGGAGGTGTTGCCGTCCAGGCCGACCGGGGTCTTCATGTAGCCGAAGCGGAAGCGGCCGACATCACGGCCGAATAAGGCCTTGCTCTCGAAGCGCACGAACACGTCCAGCCAGGTATCGGACTGGAAGTCGTAGTACACCATCGCGTCGTACACGCCCTTCTTCTTCAGGGTCGCGCCGAATTCCTTGCGGCGCACCGCGTCAGCATCCTCGATGCCGCTGGCCGAGGAAAAGTCGTTGTAGTCGTAGGCGATGTTGCCGGTGGCGGCCAGTTCGGTGCCATCGCTGAAGGCGTACTTGGTCGGCCAGTTGTCGAAATCGGCGGCGGAGGCCAAGGCGGGCAGGGCGGCCAGCGACAGGGCCAGCAGGGTCGGAATGGGGCGCATGGTGGTGCGGCTCTCTCTCTCGGAATGCGTGTGGACAGGACAACAACGGCCGCGATGGCCAGAACTTGCGCAAGGGTCTGCCCAACGGTTCAGGTCGGGCCACCGGGGTCTCCGGCAATGCGCGGTGCGGCGCCAGTGTAGGCACCCAAGCCACCTGAACCGGGGGGCTAGTACCAATAGGTTATCTGCGGCGGCGTGCCCTGCGCGTACAAAGGCGTCCATTGGTTGCACCTCCAGGCACACCGTGCCGGGCCTGCAGCCAGTTCCACGGAGGCGGTCCCTGCGCAGCAGGGATCGTTCGCGTCAGAACTCTCCCCTTCCGGAGTCCGCCATGCACATCCCGACCACCCCGGCGCTGCCCAGCAAGCCGCTGCCGATCTACCGCCAGCTGTATTTCCAGGTGATCGTGGCGATCATCCTGGGCGCCCTCCTCGGCCACTACGAGCCGATGATCGGCGAGAAGATGAAGCCGCTGGGCGATGCCTTCATCAACCTGGTGAAGATGATCATCGCGCCGGTCATCTTCCTGACCATCGTCACCGGCATCGCCAGCATGACCCACCTGCGCACGGTGGGCCGGGTGTTCGCCAAGTCGATGGCGTACTTCCTGTTCTTCTCCACCCTGGCCCTGATCGTCGGCATGATCGTGGCGCACGTGGTGCAGCCCGGCGCGGGCATGAACATCAACCCGGCCGAGCTGGACCAGACCGCGGTCCACAGCTACGTCGAGAAGTCGCATGACCTGACCCTGGTCGGCTTCCTGATGGACGTCATTCCGAAGACGCTGGTCAGTGCCTTCGTCGATGGCAACATCCTGCAGGTGCTGTTCGTGGCCGTGCTGTTCGGCATCGCCCTGGCCTCGGTGGGTGAGAAGGGCAAGCCAGTGCTGAACTTCCTGGAGGCGCTGGTCGCCCCGGTCTTCAAGCTGGTGCACATCCTGATGAAGGCGGCCCCGATCGGTGCCTTTGGTGCCATCGCCTTCACGATCGGCAAGTACGGCGTCGGTTCGCTGATCAACCTGGCCTGGCTGGTGGGTTCGTTCTACCTGACCGCCTTCCTGTTCGTGGCCGTCATCCTCGGCGTGGTCTGCCGCCTGTGCGGCTTCTCGGTGTTCAAGCTGGCCCGTTACCTGAAGGCCGAGCTGCTGCTGGTGCTGGGCACTTCATCCTCCGAATCGGCGCTGCCGTCGCTGATGGAGAAGATGGAACGCGCCGGCTGCAGCAAGTCGGTGGTCGGCCTGGTGGTCCCCACCGGCTACTCGTTCAACCTGGACGGCACCAACATCTACATGACCCTGGCCGCGCTGTTCATCGCCCAGGCCACCAACACCGAACTGACCCTGGGCCACCAGATCGCGCTGCTGCTGGTTGCCATGCTCAGCTCCAAGGGCGCGGCCGGCGTCACCGGTGCCGGCTTCATCACCCTGGCCGCCACCCTGGCCGTGGTGCCGGAAGTGCCGGTGGCCGGCATGGCGCTGATCCTGGGCGTGGACCGCTTCATGAGCGAATGCCGCTCGCTGACCAACTTCATCGGCAATGCGGTGGCCACGGTGGTGGTGTCGCGCTGGGAAGGCGCGCTGGACCGTGACCGCCTGAAGCTGGCGCTGGACGGCCGCGAGAGCGAGCTGCCGCCGCCGGTCGATGCCATGCCGGAGGCTCTGCCCGCCAAGGGCTGACACAGGTGTGTGGTACCGCGGGGCCGGTCACGTCAGTGACGCGGCCCCGCAACGTTTCAAGGCGACCCATGGCTGTCATGGGCAACGTCGAAGCGGGTCCCTGGACTATTCGCATACGGCACGGAATTGTGCGGTCGCAGCATGGTTGCGACAGGATTGCGACAGGTCCAGGCCCTCCAACGGGGGTATCATCCCCTGTCCCCCTTGCCCATTCATTAATCCACGTCGATGTCCAACGAAGATTTCAAACAGGCCGCCCTCGATTACCACCGGATGTCCCCGCCGGGCAAGATCAAGGTCTCTGCAACCAAGCCCATGCTGACCCAGCGCGACCTGTCGCTGGCGTATTCGCCGGGCGTTGCGTACGCCTGTGAAGCGATCAAGGCCGACCCGCAGCAGGCCAGCGAGCTGACCGCGCGCGGCAACCTGGTAGCGGTCATCTCCAACGGCACCGCGGTGCTGGGCCTGGGCAACATCGGCGCACTGGCCGGCAAGCCGGTGATGGAAGGCAAGGGCGTGCTGTTCCAGAAGTTCGCCGGCATCGATGTGTTCGACATCGAAGTGGACGAGACCGACCCGGACAAGCTGGTCGACATCATCGCCTCGCTGGAGCCGACCTTCGGCGGCATCAACCTGGAAGACATCAAGGCCCCGGAATGCTTCGTGGTCGAGCGCAAGCTGCGCGAGCGCATGAAGATCCCGGTGTTCCATGACGACCAGCACGGCACGGCGATCATCGTCGGTGCCGCGGTGCTCAACGCCATGGCCATCACCGGCAAGAAGATCGAAGAAGTGAAGCTGGCGACCACGGGCATGGGCGCGGCCGGCATTTCCTGCGTGAACATGCTGGTGCAGCTGGGTCTGAAGCCGGAGAACATCCTGGCCTTCGACCGCGAGGGCGTCATCCACACCGGCCGTACCGACCTGGACCCGGAAAAGCAGCGCTATGCGCGCGACACCGACAAGCGCACCCTGGCCGAGATCGTCGACGGCGCGGACATCTTCCTGGGCCTGTCGGCGCCGGGCATCCTGACCGCCGAGATGGTCAAGACCATGGCGCCGGATCCGGTGATCTTCGCCCTGGCCAACCCGACCCCGGAAATCATGCCGGAACTGGCGCGCGCCGCCCGTCCGGACGCGATCATCGGCACCGGCCGTTCGGACTACCCGAACCAGGTCAACAACGTGCTGTGCTTCCCGTACCTGTTCCGCGGCGCGCTGGACGTCGGCGCCACCGCGATCAACGAGGAAATGAAGATCGCCTGCGTGCGCGCCATCGCCGCGCTGGCCCGCCGTGCGGCCACCGACATGGGCTCGGCCTATGGCGGGGACACCCCGAGCTTCGGCCGTGAATACCTGATCCCGCGCCCGTTCGACCGCCGCCTGCTGGTGGAACTGTCGGCCGCCGTGGCCCAGGCCGCGATGGATTCGGGCGTGGCCGCCCGTCCGATCGCCGACATGGGCGCCTACCGCGACAAGCTGGCCCAGTTCGTCTACCGCACCAGCCTGATGATGAAGCCGGTCTACGACCGCGCGCGCAACGACAAGCAGCGCGTGGTCTACGCCGAAGGCGAAGAAGAAGTGGTGCTGCAGGCGGTGCAGAACGTGGTCGACGAAGGCCTGGCGCATCCGATCCTGATCGGCCGCCCGGACGTCATCGAATCGCGCATCGAGCGTCTCGGCCTGCGCCTGAAGGTCGGCGAGAACATTGAAGTCACCAACATCAATGACGACCCGCGCTTCAACGAATACTGGCAGTACTACCACGGCCTGACCGGCCGCCGCGGCGTGACCGTGGCCGCGGCGAAGAACCTGATGCGTTCGCGCCCGACCCTGATTGCTGCCGTGATGGTCGCCCGTGGCGAAGCCGATGCGATGCTGACGGGCATCGTTGGCCGCTTCCACAAGAAGCTGGGCTACGTGCGCAGCGTGCTGCCGCTGGAATCGAAGGTCACCTCGACTTCGGCCATGACCGGCGTGATCAACCAGCAGGGTGTGTTCTTCTTCGTGGACACCCACGTGCAGGAAGACCCGACCGCCGAGCAGCTGTGCGAAGCGACCCTGCAGGCGGCGTACCGCATGAAGCTGTTCGGCATCGAGCCGAAGGTGGCGCTGCTGTCGCACTCCAACTTCGGCAGCCACGATTCGAAGGATGCGCTGAAGATGCGCCAGGTGCGCGAGATGCTGCTCAAGCGCAACCCGCGTCTGAACGTGGACGGCGAAATGCAGGGCGACACTGCGTGGGACGAAGCCCTGCGCCAGAAGCTGCTGCCGGGCTCGACCCTGCAGGGCCGTGCCAACCTGTTCGTGCTGCCGAACCTGGAAGCGGCCAACATCGCCTACAACCTGGTGCGTGTGTTCACCGACGGCGTGGCGATCGGTCCGATCCTGATGGGCGTGAACAAGCCGGTGCACATCCTTACCACCAGCGCGACCTCGCGCCGCGTGCTGAACATGACCGCGATCGCCGCGGTGGATGCGCAGATCCGCAAGCAGCTGGAAGCGGAAAAGAAGGCGTAAGCCTTCGTTCCCGCGACAGCTGCAGAAACGCGCCCCACGGGGCGCGTTTCTGTTTCCGCGCAGCGGAAACCGGATCGGGTAGCCCCGGGCCATGCCCGGCGAGCGCGCAGCGCGGCAAGGTTCTGTTTCCGCGCAGCGCAAACCGGATCG
>DEZI01000009.1 GCA_002364755.1 Stenotrophomonas maltophilia | reverse complement strand
CCCCGCCATCCCACGGATAGCACGCTGTTGCTGTTGCTGTTGCTGTTGCTTCGGCAGGTGAAGGGCTGCAAGCCCTGCAAAACAACACTCACCTCAGCCGCACCAGCAGGCTACTGCCCGCACACACCACCGCCAGCCATGCCACGCCATGCCAACCCCACTGGGCAAGTGCAAGGCTACCCAGCGCACCGCCCGCCGCCATGCCGATGAACATGCCGGTGAACAGCAGCGCGTTGAGGCGGCTGCGCGCCGGCGGCACCAGGCTGTAGACCAGTGTCTGGTGCGCCACCAGCGCCGACTGGAAGCCGAAGTCGAAGAACAGCGCGCTCACCACCAGCAGCGGCAGCAGCGCCGCAGCAGGCAGCCAGCTGTCGGCCAGCAGCAGGCCGAAGCCCACCAGCGCCACCGCAATCGCCAGGCGTGCCACCGCATGGCTGCCCAGACGGTCGGCGTAGCGGCCCGCGAACGGCGCCGCCAGCGCGCCGGCAGCACCGGCAATGCCGAACGCACCCGCGGCGGCACTGCCCAACCCGAGCTTGGCGTGCAGCATCAACGCCAGGGTCGACCAGAACGCGCTGAAGCCCACCGCCAGCAGCGACTGGCTGGCGACCGCGCGGCGCAGCTGCGGCTGCTCACGCCACAACTGCAGCAGCGAGGCCAGCAATGCCGGATAGCGCAGCGTGCTGGTGGGTGCGAAGCGCGGCAGCGCCTTGGCCATCACCGCGCCCATCGCCGCCACCGACACCGCCGCCAGCACGAACTGCGTGCGCCAGCCCCAGGCTTCGGCGACCACGCCACTGACCACGCGCGAGAGCAGGATGCCAAGCAGCAGGCCGGTCATCACCCGGCCAACGATCTGCCCGCGGTGTGCGTCCGGCGCCAGGACCGCGGCCGCCGGCACGATGTCCTGCGCGAGGGTCGCCATCAGGCCCACCAGCAGGCTGGCCACCAGCAGGCCAGGCAGCTGGCCGGCCAGTGCCGCGGCCGCCAGGGCCAACGACAACAGCACCGACTTCAGCAGGATCAGGTGCCGACGGTCGAAGCGGTCACCGAGCGGGGCCAGCAGCAGGATGCCCAGCGCGTAGCCCAGCTGGGTCATGGTCGGCACCAGGCCGACGCCGCGCTCGCTGGCGCCGAGGTCCTGCGCGATCAGGCCCAGCATCGGCTGGCTGTAGTACAGCGACGCCACCGAGAAGCCTGCACCGGCCGCCATCGCAAGGACCAACGGAGCCGAGGGGGCAGCCGTGTGCGTGGCGCTCACAGAAACAGAGGGAGTGGACATGGATGAACTCCAAGGGAGGAATGGTGCATAGCCTGACGATATTCGCCGCGCGCCTGTAGTAGGCTCAGCGACATATCATTCATACGCCCAACGCATGACCGACCTGCCCGCTGGCGCCGACCGTCTCGACCTGCTGCGTACCTTCCTGCGCATCGTCGATGCCGGCAGCCTTTCCGCTGCCGCCACCCAGCTCGGCACCACCCAGCCCACGGTCAGCCGGCGCCTGCAGGCGCTGGAGCGACAGCTGGGCCTGCGCCTGCTGCAACGCTCCACCCACGGCCTGAAGCTGACCGAGGACGGCCAGCGCTGCCAGCGCCACGCGCAGCGGGTCATCGACGAGTGGGAGTCACTGCAGGCCGAGCTGCATGGCGAGGCGCAGGTGCTGCGCGGGCGCCTGCGGGTGATGGTGCCGCACGCGTTCGGCCAGGCGCAGCTGCTGCCGACCATGCTGGATTTTCTTGCGCGGCATCCGCAGCTGGGCCTGGAATGGATCCTCGAGGACCATCGCCCGGATTTCGTTGCCGAGGGCATCGACTGCGCCGTGCGCGTCGGCCCGGTGGACGAGCCGCGCATGGTCGCCCTGCCGCTGGCCGAGGTGCCGCGCATCGTGGTGGCCTCGCCTGCCCTGGCCGATCCGGCGCGCGTGCGCACGCCCGAGCAGGCGCAGACACTGCCATGGATCGCGCTGGCCACCTACTACCGCGAGCGCCTGCTGCTGCACGATGCGCAGGGGCGCGCGCACACGCTGTCGATCGCCCCGCGCCTGCTCACCGACAACCTGTTCGTGGTGCAGCGTGCCGCCGTGGCCGGTCTGGGCGCGGCGGTGGTCTCGGCGTGGCTGGTGGCCGACGATCTCGCCGAAGGCCGTCTGGTGCAGCTGCTGCCGCAGTGGCAGGCGCCGCCGCTGCCAGTGCACTTGGTGTTCCCCGCCGCGCGCCAGCAGCCGCTGCGGCTGCGCGCGTTCATCGATGCAATGAAGGAAGCGCTGCCGCAGCTGCATGGGATGCGGCCGGCGGCGCGCTGAACCGCTGGAAGGATCAGAGCCCTTCCCTGCGGGAAGGGCCCTGACCCCAGCAGCGATCACTTCCCCTTGGCCGCGTCGGCATTCCACGCCGCCACCTTGGCTTTGGTGTCGGCCAGCATCTTGTCCAGCGCCGCACGGTCATACACGGTGCCGCGCAGGATCACGCTGTCAATCTTCTCGGTCGCGGCGATGTCCTGCAGCGGGTTGGCGGTCAGCAGCACCAGGTCGGCTGCCTTGCCGCTGGCGACGCCACCGTAGCGGTCCATCTGGCCGAACCATGCCGGGCCCGAACGCGTGGCCGCCGACAGCGCCTGCGGCGCGCTCAGGCCTTCCTTCACGAACAGCTGCAGTTCCTGATGCAACGCAATGCCCGGGAAGTTGTACGAGTTGAGGAAGCCGGCATCGGTACCGGCGATGATCGTCACCCCCGCTTCCTGCAGCATCGGCAGCACCGAGGCCACCTGGTGGTACTGCGCATGGCGCGCTTCGATCTGCGCCGGGGTCGCCTTGGCCGCGCGATCCACGCGCCACTGGTAGGTCGCACGCAGGCCCGGGCCGATGTAGGCCAGGTACGGATCGTTGGCGTGGTCATCCTGGTCGAGGAAATCGAGAATGCGGCCGCCATTGAGGGTCGGGGTGACGAACACGCCGCGCTTGGCGAAGTCACGGTAGGCGCGCATGGCCGTATCGTGGTTGAAGCTGGCATCCAGGCGGCGGTTTGCCTCGGCGCGGTCGATGCGGCCGGCACCGAAATCGGCGGCGATCTGCGCTTCATCCCTGCTGCCGGCCTTGAAGGCGTAATCCAGATGCTCAATCGAGGCGAGGCCGGCATCGACCGCCTGTTCGACGGTCAGCGCCATCGGGATATGGCCCGAGGCCTTGAAGCCGGCCTTGCGCGCGGCCCTGGCCGAATACAGGAACAGCTCCGGCTTCAGCGTGCTGTCGGTGATCTTCACGAAATCGACCTTGTCGTGCTGCAGGCGGGAGATCGCCTTGTCGACCTCAGCCTCGCTACCCACTTCGATGGTGCCCTTCCAGACCGGCTTGATGCCTTCGATCTTGGCGCCGGAGCTGAGCAGGCGCGGTCCGAACAGCGTGCCGTTGGCGATCTCGCCACGCCACTGCAGCACCTGCTCCGGCAAGTCGCCCGAGCAGTCGCGCACGGTGGTGATGCCATGGGCGATGTACAGGGGCAGCAGCGCCTTGTTCTCTTCGATGAGGGCCGGGCCGCCGCCGAAGTGCACGTGCATGTCCCACAGGCCCGGAATCAGGTACTTGCCCTTGGCGTCGATCTGGCGGCTGGCGCTCCACTGGCTGCGCAGCTGCGCGTCGGGGCCGACGGCGACGATGTCATCGCCACGGATCACCACGCTCTGCCCCGGCAGGCTGCGTGCGTGTTCGACATCGACCACGGTGGCGTTGCGGATCAGCAGGTCGGCACGCTCGGCAGCGGAGGCCGACAGCGGTGCGACGGCAAGGAGGATCGCAAGGGACAACGGACGGGACTGGAACATGGACGGCATCCTGATGGGCGCGCGTAACGCGCAGAGTGGAAGGGGTCGGGATTCAGCGCTGGGCGCCGGCCTGGCGCAGCAGGGTTTCAACGTGGGTGTAGCCACGCTGGCGTGCGTGCATCAGCGGCGTCACGCCATCACCATCGGCCAGTCCGGGATTGGCGCCGGCGTCGAGCAGCAGCTGCACGATCTGCACATGGTGCGGCCCGCCATCGCCGAGCAGGATCGCTTCCAGCAGTGCGGTCCAGTGCAGGCGGTTGACATGGTCGACCGCCACACCCGCGCGCAGCAGTGTGCGCACGGTGGCCACATGGCCGCGTTCGGCCGCAGGAATCAGGGCGGTGCCGCCGTAGCGGTTTGTACTGCGCAGATCGGCACCGTGGGCCAGGGTCAGCGCGAGAATGTCATCCAGGCCGCGCGCGCCGGCATACAGGTAAGCGCTGTCCTGCATCGCATCCTTGGCGTTGACGTCGGCACCGGCTTCGATCAGTTCGCGTGCGGCATCGACGTGATTGCCGTGGGTCGCCAGCAGCAGCGCGGTGCGGCCCTGCCCATCGCGCGATTCCAGATCGGCGCCGTCATCCACTGCCGTACGCACGGCGGCGGCATCGCCTTGCGCGGCAGCATCGCGCAGTCGCGCATCGGCCGTGCCGGCCGTTGCCGAACAGCCAGGTACCACCATCGCCCACAGGCACAGCAGCAACAGGCGACCCAGCGGGCCGGGCAAACGAGGGCGACGAGCGATGCGCATCTGCAGTTCTCCGGTGCAGCGGGGCGCCGTGCTTGCCGCCTCCTGCCCTGCATGGTAGAAGTCGCCACGTGCATCCAGAAATGAAATGTTCAAATGCAAGACAGTGCCAAATCGAATAGAACGCTGTTCGAACTGGACCTGCTGCGTGCGCTGGTGATGGTGGCCGACTGCGGCAGTTTCACCACCGCGGCCACCCGCCTGCATTCCACCCAGTCCACGGTCAGCCAGAAAGTGCGGCGGCTGGAGGAGCTGGCTGGGCACCGCCTGCTCGAACGCGGCCACCGCGACGTGCACCCCACCGATGCCGGCCACACGCTGCTGGGGTACGCCCGGCGCATGCTCGACCTGAATGAGGAAATGGCCCAGGCCCTGGCCGGCGCCACGGTGGAGACCGCGGTGCGCATCGGCGTGCCGGAGGATTTCGTCAACGCGCAGACCACGCACATGCTGGCCGCGTTCAGCCGCCGCCACCCTCAGGTGAAGCTGGAAATCAGCAGCGGCCTCAGCCGCGACCTGGCGCATGGCTTCGACCATGGCGAGCTGGATCTGGTGCTGGTCAAGCAGCGCCGCAACACGCGCCAGGCGGTGCACTGCCGGCGCGAGCCGATGCACTGGATCGACAGCCAGCGCAGCAGCAGCCTGCAGCTGGATCCGCTGCCGCTGGTGACCTTCCCGCCGCGCGGCCTGTACCGCGACGAGATGATCCAGGCAGTCGAGGCGCTGGGCCTGCGCTGGCGCATCGCGTTCACCAGTTCGTCGCTGAGCGGCATCCAGGGAGCGGTGGCCGATGGCATCGGCATCAGCCTGCTGCCGCGTCGAGCGGTGAACCGCGAGCACCGCGTCATCGATGGCGAGCGTGGCCTGCCGGTGGCGGAGAACTATGAGATCGGCCTGCTGCATCGGCCGGATGCGGATGATGCGGTGCGCGCGCTCGCCGCCGAGCTCTGGCGGCAGGTGCAGCGCGAGGCGGAGTAGTGGTTCGGCAGGGCTGCGCCCTGCACCTGCTCAACGTCAACGTCAACGTCAACGTCAACGTCAACGTCAGAAGCATGCATTCCGTGGGATGGCGGGGGGGGGGGGGGGGGGGGGGGGGGGGGCAGCAAGGCCCAATTAGAACGGGCGCCGCCCCCCACCGGCCCCC
>DEZI01000032.1:7872-69835 GCA_002364755.1 Stenotrophomonas maltophilia | reverse complement strand
GCTTAAGTGAACAGCATTACCGCAGTGCGGGGCTTTTTTCTTATCGCTTCATGGAACCGAAGAATTCGTCGTTGGACTTGGTGTTCTTCATCTTGTCCAGCAGGAATTCCATCGCGGCCATTTCATCCATCGGATGCAGCAGCTTGCGCAGGATCCAGATCTTCTGCAGCAGTTCCGGTTCGATCAGCAGGTCTTCGCGGCGGGTGCCCGAACGGTTGATGTCGATGGCCGGGAACACGCGCTTTTCAGCGATGCGACGGCTCAGGTGCACTTCGCTGTTGCCGGTGCCCTTGAACTCTTCGTAGATCACCTCGTCCATCTTCGAGCCGGTGTCGACCAGCGCGGTGGCGATGATGGTCAGGCTGCCGCCTTCTTCCACATTGCGCGCGGCACCGAAGAAGCGCTTCGGGCGGTGCAGGGCATTGGCGTCCACACCACCGGTCAGCACCTTGCCCGAGCTCGGCACTACGTTGTTGTAGGCGCGGGCCAGGCGGGTGATGGAGTCCAGCAGGATCACCACGTCCTTCTTGTGCTCGACCAGGCGCTTGGCGCGCTCGATGACCATTTCGGCCACCTGCACGTGGCGCGCGGCCGGCTCGTCGAAGGTCGAGCTGATGACCTCGCCGCGCACGGTGCGCTGCATTTCGGTCACTTCTTCCGGGCGCTCGTCGATCAGCAGCACGATCAGGTGCACGTCCGGGTGGTTGGTGGTGATGGCCGTGGCCACCTGCTGCATCATCATCGTCTTGCCGGCCTTCGGCTGGGAAACGATGAGCGAGCGCTGGCCCTTGCCCTGCGGCGCCATCAGGTCGAGGATGCGGCCGGTGATGTCTTCCGACGAACCGTTGCCGCGCTCCAGGGTGAAGCGGCGACGCGGGAACAGCGGGGTCAGGTTCTCGAACAGCACCTTGTTCTTCGACGCTTCGATCGGCTCACCGTTGATGGTGTCGACGATGTTCAGCGCGAAGTAGCGCTCGCCGTCCTTCGGGAAGCGGATGCGGCCGGAGATGTGGTCGCCGGTGCGCAGGTTGAAGCGGCGGATCTGGCTGGGCGAGATGTAGGTGTCGTCCGGGCCGGCCAGGTAGCTGGCCTCGGCCGCGCGCAGGAAGCCGAAGCCGTCGGGCAGGATTTCCAGCACGCCGTCGGCGGCGACGCCGTCACCGTGGCGGGTCAGCACCTTCAGCAGGGCGAAGATGACGTCCTGCTTGCGGGCGCGGGCGACGCCTTCGGAGATCTGCAGCTGCTCGGCGATTTCCAGCAGCTTCTGCGCCGGCATGCGCTTGAGGTCGCTCAGCGAGTAGACCGGGAAGCCTTCCGGCACGTTGGCGTGCGGGCGCGGCACGAATACCTGCTGCTCGCCGCCGTCCTGCGGCATGCCGTCATCGCGGCCACGGCCACCACGGTCGCGGTCGCGACGGTTGCGGAAGCGGTCGCGGCGGTTGCCCTGGCCCTGCTGGCCGTTCTGGCCACCCTGGTTGTAGGGGTTGTTGTTCTGGCCCTGGCCCTGGTTCTGGCCACCGCCCTGGTGGTTCTGCTGGCGCTGGCCGGATTCGCGACCTTCGCCACCTTCACCGCCGCCGGGGGCAGGGGCTTCAGCGGCAGGCGCGCTCGGCGCGGGGGCGGCTGCGGCCGGTGCCGGCGCTTCGGGTGCGGCTGCCAGCGGCAGGGTCGGCTGCGCGGGGGCAGCGCTGGTTTCGGCGGCGGCCGGAGCGGCTGCCTTGCTCACGCGGGGCTTGCGCACGCGCTTTTCGGCGGGCGCATCGGCGCTGCCGGTTTCGGGAGTGTTATCGGACAAGAGCGTTATTCCTCGCTTGAAGGTGCGAGCGCCCGGCTGGGGCGGCGAACGTTGGGAATGGGTCTGGAAGAAACTGCGTCCAGAGGGTGCGGCACGCGAACGCGGCCGGATATGCCGACACTATCATCGGCCAGCGGCGCCGTGCAAGGGTCACCGGGAACGGCATTCATGTGGGCGCGGGGCGCCCAGCGGCAGCCGCGGTCAGCGGCTGCCGTGGAACAGCGGGATCAGGCCAGGGCCTTGTCCAGCAGGCCGGCCAGCTGGGCCTTGCCCACCGCACCGATCTGCTCGCCGACCTTTTCGCCGTCCTTGAAGACGACCAGGTACGGGATCGAACGCACGTGGTACTTGGCGGCCAGCGCACGGTTGTTGTCGACGTTGACCTTGGCGATCTTGGCGCGGCCCTGGTAGGCGTCGGCCAGTTCGTCCAGCGCGGGGGCGATCATCTTGCAGGGGCCACACCACTCGGCCCAGAAATCGACCAGCACCGGTTCCTTGGAATTCAGCACGGCGCTATCAAAGTCGGCATCGCCGACGTGTACAACCTTGTCGCTCATCTTGGTTTCTCGTCTTGGATTGCACCCGGCCAGGCCGGAGGTGGGTGAACTGGGCCATGCCCGGTGGCGCGACCCTCGTCGTTGCCTCGCGGCGGTCTGCCGCGGTGCGTTCGGCGGGATGCCTGGACGCTCACGGCCGGCAGTGTACCCCTATCGCGCGGCGGGGACAGTTGCTGGCTGGAACCCAGCGTATCGTGATCGGGTGCCAGCCCGGTATGTGTCGGATTTCACTGCCTTCGAGAACATGGGGGTGGCACAGGGGCAGGGCCAGTGGCCCTGGCGGGGCCGTTCAAGTGGCGTGTGGCTGGGTGAAGGGCGGGTAGGGGCCCGGCGTCTCCTGATTCGGTGAGACAGGTGGTTCCGGTTTGCCGGCCCGAGTGCGTTAAACTGGGGCATTGTGCGGCGCGCGGACCGGGTGGTCCCAGCCTGCCAACCCGCCGCAGGGGACGCAGTTTGCGACGGTTCCCCTAGACGCTGAAGTGCCAGCCGCCCCGTGGGCCGGCGGCCATACCAAGACGGACACATGAGCGACAAACCGCTGACCGATTTGACCTTTTCCTCCTTCGATCTGCATCCGGCCCTGCAGGCTGGTCTTGAAGGAGCCGGATTCACCCGCTGCACCCCGATCCAGGCGCTGACCCTGCCGGTCGCGCTGCCCGGCGGTGACGTGGCCGGCCAGGCGCAGACCGGCACCGGCAAGACGCTGGCCTTCCTGGTCGCTGTCGTGAACCGCCTGCTGACGCGTCCGGCGCTGGCCGACCGCAAGCCGGAAGATCCACGCGCGCTGATCCTGGCCCCGACCCGCGAACTGGCCATCCAGATCCACAAGGATGCGGTCAAGTTCGGTTCCGACCTGGGCCTGCGTTTCGCCCTGGTCTACGGCGGCGTTGATTACGACAAGCAGCGCGAACTGCTGCAGCAGGGCGTGGACGTCATCATCGCCACCCCGGGCCGCCTGATCGACTACGTGAAGCAGCACAAGGTGGTCTCGCTGCACGCCTGCGAGATCTGCGTGCTGGACGAAGCCGACCGCATGTTCGACCTCGGCTTCATCAAGGACATCCGCTTCCTGCTGCGCCGCATGCCGGAGCGCACCACCCGCCAGACCCTGCTGTTCAGCGCCACGCTCAGCCACCGCGTGCTGGAGCTGGCCTACGAGCACATGAACGAGCCGCAGAAGCTGGTGGTCGAGGCCGAGACCATCACCGCCGCGCGCGTGCGCCAGCGCATCTACTTCCCGGCCGATGACGAGAAGATCCCGCTGCTGCTGGGCCTGCTGTCGCGCAGCGAAGGCGCGCGCACCATGGTCTTCGTCAACACCAAGGTGTTCGTCGAGCGCGTGGCGCGTTCGCTGGAAAAGGCCGGCTACCGCGTCGGCGTGCTCTCCGGCGACGTGCCGCAGAAGAAGCGCGAGAGCCTGCTCAACCGCTTCCAGAAGGGCCAGCTGGAAATCCTGGTGGCCACCGACGTGGCCGCCCGCGGCCTGCACATCGACGGCATCAAGTACGTCTACAACTACGACCTGCCGTTCGACGCCGAAGATTACGTGCACCGCATCGGCCGTACCGCGCGCCTGGGCGAAGAGGGTGATGCGATCAGCTTCGCCTGCGAGCGCTACGCGATGGGCCTGCCGGACATCGAGGCGTACATCGAGCAGAAGATTCCGTCCGAGCCGGTCACCAAGGAACTGATGACCCCGCTGCCGCGCCCGGAGCGCCCGGCCCCGGCCGAAGGCGAGGAAGGCGACGACAATGAAAGCGTCGGCCAGATCTTCCGCGAAGCGCGCGAGGCCCGCGCCGCCGAGGAAGAGCGTCGTGGCGGTGGCCGCAGTGGCGGCCGTTCCGGCAGCGGCAGTGGTGGCCGTGGGGGGCGCGACGGTGAGCGCAGCGGCGAACGCCGTCCGCGTGGCCCGCGCAAGCCGCGCGTGGAAGGCGAGCAGGCTGCTCCCGCGCCGGTCGCCGGTGCCGAAGGCGCCGCTGCCCAGGCCCCGCGTCCGCCGCGCCCGCCGCGTGCCGAAGGCGCGCCGGAAGGTGCCGCCGATGGCGAGCACAAGACGCGCAAGCGTCGTCGTCGTCGCCACGGCCGTCCGGTCGAAGGTGCCGAGGGCGCGCAGAACACCGCCGGCAATGGCGCCAGCCCGGTCACCCCGGTGCAGGTGGTGGCCAAGCCGGTGCGTACGGCCGCCGACACCGGTGATTCGTTCCTGACCCGCATCGGCCGCAAGATCCGCCGGATGCTGTCGGGCAGCTGATCGGCGCTGCCGATCAGCGGGTAGCACCCGACCGTTGGTCGGGTGACCTTGACCGGTGTGCCGACCAACGGTCGGCACCCACCAAAGCGACCGGTAGCGCCCGACCGTGGGTCGGGCGGCTTTGAGGGTGTGCGGAAAATCCACCGGGCATGGCCCGGCGCTACCGATCCGTCGCGCGGCTCCTGCATAATCGGGGCATGAGTGTCCTGCGCTTCGACAATGTCAGCAAACAGTACGCCGGTGGCCACGAAGCCCTGACCGATGTCAGCTTCGAAGTAGCCCCCGGCGAAATGCTGTTCGTCACCGGCCATTCCGGGGCGGGCAAAAGCACCCTGCTCAAGTTGATCCACCTGGACGAGCGGCCCAGCCGCGGCGCCGTGGTGTTCGACGAGCGCAACCTGCTGAAGGTGCGCGGCGGCGACATTCCGCGCCACCGGCGCGCGGTCGGTGCGGTCTACCAGGACCACCGCCTGCTGATGGACCGCTCCATCGCCGAGAACGTGGCCCTGCCGCTGATCCTGCGCGGCACCCGCCGCGGCGACATCGCCAAGCGCGTGCGCTCGGTGCTGGAACGCATGGGCCTGGGCCACCGTGAGAAGGCGCTGCCCTCGCAGCTGTCGGCCGGTGAGCAGCAGCGCGTGGGCATCGCCCGCGCGATCGTGGGCGAACCCAAGCTGCTGGTGGCCGACGAGCCGACCGGCAACCTCGACCCGACCCTGGCGGCGGAGATCATGGCCCTGTTCGCCGAGCTGCCCTCGCGCGGCACCAGCGTGCTGGTGGTCAGCCATGACCTGCCGCTGCTGCGCCGCATGCGCAAGCGCGTGCTGATCCTCGACCATGGCCGGCTGGCGGACGACATCTCGCCGCAGGACCTGGCGGAGTAACGCATGGGCAAGAACGAAAACAGCGAAGCCGCCGCACCGTCGCGCCTGGGCGTGTGGTTCCACCACCACGCGCACAGCGTGGTGTTCAGCCTGGGCCGCGCCTGCCGCAAGCCCTGGGCGACCCTGCTGACGGTGATGGTCATGGCGCTGGCGCTGGCCCTGCCGCTGGGCCTGTCCATTGCCCTGGACAACCTCAAGCAGTTCGCCGGCAGCGTGCAGCAGTCGCGCGATATCAATGTGTTCCTGAAGGCCAACGTCGATGGCCCGGGCGCGCTGCGCCTGGCCGGCGAGCTGCGCGACCGCCAGGACGTGGCCAACGTGACCGTGCGCACGCCCGAACAGGGCCTGCAGGAACTGCGTGATGCCGGCCTCGGCGAGGCCATCGACGCACTCAACGACAACCCGCTGCCGTCGCTGCTGGTGGTCACCCCCGGCCAGGGCCAGGATGACGCGCGCCTAGCGCGCTCGCTGCAAAGCCTGCCCGGTGCCGACCTGGTGCAGCACGATGCCCTGTGGCGGCAGCGCCTGGATGCCTGGCTGGCCTTCGGTGCGCGCCTGGTGCAGGTGCTGTCCGCGCTGCTCGGCGCCGGTGCCGCGCTGGTGGTGGGCAACACCGTGCGCCTGGACATCCAGGCCCGCCGCGAGGAAATCGGCGTGCTGCAGCTGCTGGGTGCCAGCGATGGCTTCATCCGCCGCCCGTTCCTGTACCTGGGCGCCTGGTACGGCCTGGGCGCCGGTGCGGTCGCGCTGGCCCTGATCGGCGTAGCCGGCACCGCCCTGCGCACGCCGCTGGCCGATCTGTCGCGCAGCTACGGCAGTCCGTTCGTGCTGCATGGCCTGGACCTGCTGCACGGCAGCCTGGTGCTGCTGGGCACGCTGCTGCTGGGCTGGCTGGGTGCCTGGCTGGTGACCGGCCACTTCCTCCGCCAGACCCGCCCCACCGACACCTGAGACCGGCATGCGACCGCAAGCGTTGAAGCACCTTGAAGGGCCCGCGACGCGGGTGATGGTGGTCGATGGTTCCAAGCTGGTGCGCAAGCTGATCGCCGACGTGCTGCAGCGTGACCTGCCGGGCGTTGAAGTCATTGGCTGCGACAGCATCGAGGAAGCACAGCAGGTGCTGGCACAGGGGCCGGTGGATCTGGTGACCACCTCGCTGACCCTGCGCGATGGCGACGGCCTGGCGCTGGCCAAGAGCGTGCGCGAAGCCGCCGGCCAGGCCTATGTGCCGGTCATCGTGGTCTCCGGCGATGCGCAGCAGCACCTGGAACAGCGCCGCTTCACCGAGTACGTCACCGATTATTTCGACAAGGCGCTGGGCCACGAGGCGCTGGCGACCTTCATCCGCGGCTACGTGCAGCCGCAGACCATTCCCGGCGCCACCATCCTGTATGTCGAGGACAGCCGGGTGGTGGCCGAAGCAACCAAGCGCATGCTCGAGCGTCAGCAGCTGAACGTGCTGCACGTGGTCAGCGCCGAGGAAGCCTTCACCCTGCTCACCGCCGAATCGCTGGGCCGCAGCCGCCACCGCATCGATCTTGTGCTGACCGACGTCACTCTGAAGGGTGAGTTGAGCGGCCGCGACGTGGTGCAGCGCGTGCGCGTGGATTTCGGCTACGGCAAGCGCCGCCTGCCGGTGCTGGTGATGACCGGCGATGGCAACCCGCACAACCAGACCGGGCTGCTGCAGGCCGGTGCCAACGATCTGGTGCTCAAGCCGATCGAGGAGCGCCTGCTGGTGACCAAAGTACTGTTCCAGCTGAGGCTGGCACGTTTGAACGATGGACCCCTGTTGCGATAGAAGTGGCGCGATGATGGATGACGTAGTGGAGACCCCGACGATCCAGCTGGAACCGAGCTGGAAGCAGCACGTCGGTGATTACCTGTTGCAGCCGCAGATGCGCGAGCTGTCCGCCTTCCTGCGCCAGCGCAAGGCCGCCGGTGCGGCGGTATTTCCGCCGGGCCCACAGATCTTCGCCGCGTTCGATGCCACGCCGTTCGAGCAGGTGAAGGTGGTGATCCTCGGCCAGGATCCGTACCACGGCCGCGGCCAGGCCCATGGCCTGAGCTTCTCGGTGGCCCCGGGCGTGCCAGTACCGCCGTCGCTGCTGAACATCTACAAGGAAATCGAAGCCGACCTCGATATCGCCCGGCCCGACCACGGTTGCCTGGTGCCCTGGGCGCAGCGCGGCGTGCTGCTGCTCAACGCCGTGCTGACGGTGGAGGAAGGCCAGGCCGGCGCCCACCAGGGACGCGGATGGGAAGGATTCACCGATCACGTGGTGGACGTGCTCAACCGCGAGCGCGACGGCCTGGTGTTCATGCTCTGGGGCGCGTACGCGCAGAAGAAGGGCAAGGTGATCGACACCCGTCGCCATCGCGTGCTGAAGTCGCCGCACCCCTCGCCGTTGTCGGCGCACCGGGGCTTTCTCGGCTGCCGCCACTTTTCGATGGCCAACGAGTACCTGCAGCGCCAGGGCAAGGCGCCGATCGACTGGTCACTGCCGCCGCGCGCCGCACTCTGACGACGCGCGGGCGAGGCCTTACTCGGTCAGCATTTCGATGATGGCGTGGGCGACCTGGCGCTTGCGCGGTGGCAACCGCCGCAGCAGGGTCAGGATCGCGTTTTCCTGCGGGCTGCGCGCCGCATCCACCACTGCGGTCTCCGGTGGCGCCAGTTCGCCATCGTCGGGACGCCCGGGGCCACGACCGGTGGCCACCCACTCGAAGTGGACCTGCGTCACAACCGCGAGTTTCGAGAGATGTTGGACGCTGGGAACGGTGCCGCCCTCACGTTCCCACTGTGCCACGGCGCTGCGGCGGACCCCGCAATGCAACGCCAACTGCGTCTGAGAAAGGCCAGCCGTTAGTCGGGCCCGCCGGATTCTGTCGCACATCGACTGCATTTTTCACCCCCTCTCCATGTTCGGTAAGCGCTGCTTCCTTGACAGCAATACTTTTTCTGCGTGTACAGAATTGCTGTCCCTGTCTGCATTTCAAGAGGCCTGCGCGTCGTTCCTGCGCGCCAGCAAGCGCCTCTTCCCCCCGATTTCACGCCGTCTTGTTTGACGGCCTTTCGTTGCCTCGCGTTAATCGCACCGAACCGGAAATGAACGCAGTCCCACGCAGGGAGCGACACCGGCGGAGCGATTACTCCAGGACGACGCGTTGATCACGTCGTCACGGCGTGCCTCTGCCAAAAATCGGCGGAGAACGATGCATGGTTAATGTGAAGGGCGTGAAAGCATCGTCATTGCGCTGGCAGGCGCTGGTGATGCTGGTGGTCCTGGCACTGCTTTCCTGCCTGGGCCGCGCACAGGCCCAGTCCGCCTGCACCGCCGGGGCCTGCGTCAGCGCCGGGCCGCGCCTGGTCTCGGTCGATTCCACCCAGAGCCCGCTTCTCAACCTGCTGTTCAGCGCGCTGCTGCCGGGCACCAGCCTCAGTCTCAGCGTCGCCGACTGGAACAGCCTGGCGGGCGCCAACGTCAATCTGAATGCACTGCTGACCCAGCTCAATGGCGGTGTCACCGTCAGCGACCCCAGCCAGGTGCTCAACACCAACATCAGCCTGGGCCAGCTGCGTGCGGCGATGGTGCAGGTGCTACAGGCCGACGGCCAGACCGCTGCGGCCAACGTGCTGAACGCGCTGCCGCTGGGCGTGGCCGGAACCTCTGGCAGCATCCGCTTGGCCGACATCCTGCAGGTCGCGCTGCCGACCGGTTCGCTGGCTACGGTGCGCCTGAACGTGCTCGACCTGCTGACGGGCGGCGTGCAGCTCTACAACTTCCGCAACGTGCTGACCACGCCGACGCCGATCACGGTGAACACCGCGGCACTCGGTCTGAACGGCGTGGCCAACGTGCGCCTGTGGGCGCAGGTGATCGAGCCGCCGAGCTACAACTGCGGCACGGTGGGCGCGGCATTCCACAGCGCGGCCATCCGCATCAAGCTCGACCTGGACCTGGTGCAGGGCCTGAACACCGGCACCCTCACCGCCGCGTTGAACGGGCTCAACCTGCTGGGAGTCTCGCTGTCCAACACCAGCATCAGCGCCGACGTGCTGCACCTGCAGGTCTACGCCGATGTCGCACGCGCCGAAGGTTCGATCTCGGCGGTGAACCTGGTCGGCAACGCGGTGACCCTGCAGGCGCGCCCGGGCCTGGTGAACCTGTATGTCGGCCAGATCAGCGACGCCACCTTCTTCAACCGCAGCACGGTACTGACCGACACCGCCCTCACCGCCGCTACGCTGACCAATCTGAGCGTGAAGGTCCGGGTGAGCGCCACCGTGCTGGGTGCGCTCGTCCCGGTGGCCGACATCACCATTCCCATCGCGGTAAGCATCCGCGGTTACGCCACCGCGACACCGGGGCTGCAGAGCGCCAGTTTCACCGGGCCCTATCCACAGACACGCACGCTCACCGCTGGCACGGTCAGCGCGGCCACGCTGGTGTCCACGCTGGTCAATTCGCTCAACATCCAGCTCACCAGCGGCAATCCGCAGGTGACCCTGCTGGGCTCGTTGCCGCTGCCGTTGCCGGTGGCCGACCTGGTCAACGGCATCGTCAACGCGCTGCTGACGCCGGTACGCACGCAGGTCAATGCAGTGGTGACACCCGTGCTGACCGCGGTGCTGGGCGGCGTGGTCGACAATCTTCTGGGCCTGCTCGGCATCCGTATCGGCCAGGCGGTATTCACCGTGGAAGGTGTAACCCAGGCCTGCGCCGCCACCCTGCAGCTGGTGAAGGACCTGCAGCCGACCAGCGATACCGGCCGCTTCAACCTGTCCATCACCTACAACGGCAACACGGTGGGCTCGGCCAGCAACGTCGGCAACAACGGTGCCACGGCGGCGATCATCACCGTACCCGGCGGCAGCTATGCACTGGCCGAAGCGGCGGCAGCCGGCACCACGCTGACCCGCTATGCCAGCACCTGGCAGTGCATCGACCAGAACAACACCGTGGTCTCGTCCGGCAGCGGCGGCAGTTTCACCCTGCAGGCGCCGGCGATGACCGCCACCGCCACCACCCTGGTGTGCCGCATCACCAACCGGACTCGGCAGGCCGACCTGTCGATCACCAAGAGCGATGGCAGCGGCACCTATACGCCGGGTGGCACGGCGACCTACACGCTGCAGGTGGTCAACAACGGGCCCGATGCGGTGACCAATGCGACGGTCACCGACACCCTGCCCAACGGCACCACCCTGCGTGGCGCCTGGACCTGCAGCGCGACCAGCGGCAGCACCTGCGCGGCGGCCAGTGGCGGCGCGGTGGGCGGCGATGCAGTGAACGTGGGCGTGAACCTGGTCAACGGTGGCCAGGCAACGATCAGCGTGCCAGTGAGCTTCAGCAACAACCCGGGCGCCTACTAGCGCGCGGTGCAGTGCAGTGCGCGCGGGGAATGCCCTGCGCGGGGGAAGGACAGGACCACCGATGCCGGATGCCTGCAGCAGGCGACGGCGTGCATTCGAGGACGGACGCATGGCAGCAGTGGGCAGGCAGGGCAGGGCAGGCAGGGCATCGGCCGGCATCGCGCATGCCATGGCCGTGCTGGCGTTGCTGCTGCCGCCGCCGCTGCTGGCGCAGAGCTACCCGAACCCGCTGAACAACACCGCCACGGTGACCGCACCGACCGACGTGGCCGACCCGACGCCGGGCAACAACAGCGCCACCGATACCAATGCACTGGCGTTGCAGGCGCAGCTCAGCGTGAGCAAGAGCCTGGTCAGCGCCAGCCCCGTGGCCGCAGGTGGCCCGGTGCAGTACCGCATCCAGGTGAACAACGCAGGGCCGTCGGCGGCCAGTGGCGTCGGCGTGGTCGATACGGTGTCCTCGCTGCTGACCAACGTGACCTGGACCTGCCAGGCGACCACGACCGCGTCGTCCTGTGCGCAGCCCAGTGGCAGCGGCAATGCGGTGAACGTGCTGGTCAACGTGGGCGTGGGTGACAGCGTGGTGCTGCTGGTGAACGGCACGGCGCCGGCCGCGACCCCGGCCACGGTGCCGGCCAACAGCGTGTCGCTGGTGCTGCCGTCGGGCACCACCGACCCGACCCCGGGCGACAACACCGCTACCACCCCGGCCGTGCCGGTGCAGGCCAATGCGCTGGTCGCGGCCAACGACAGCTTTGCCACGCCCATTTCCTCCACCATCGGCGGCAGCACGCCGACGGTGCTGGGCAACGACACCCTGAACGGCCAGCCGGTGGTCGGCGGCAACCTGATCATCTCGCTGCAGAACGCGCCGGCGGGCTTCACCATCAACAGCGCCGGCGTCATCGCGGTGCCGGCCGGTGCGGCGTCGGGGGCGACGTCGATCGGCTACCAGATCTGCGAGAACGCCTCGCCGACCAACTGCGCCACTGCCACAGCCAGCCTGGTCATCGCACCCACAGCCGTGGCCGACAGCTTCAACGTGCAGGCGGGCACCCCATCGCTGACCGGCAACCTGGCCGCCAACGACAACGCGCCGGCTGGCGCCACCTACAGCCAGACCGGTACGCCGGTTGCGGGCGCCACCATCAGCAGCACCGGCACGCTGACCTACGCACCGGCCGGCAACATCACCCAGCCCGTGCAGATCAACTACCAGGTGTGCCTGCCTGCGCCGAATGCCAGCGTCTGCTCGACGTCGATCGCATCGGTGGTGGTGGGTGCCAACGTGCTGGTCGCCAACGACGACACCTTCGCCACGCCGCTGCCGCCGGGTGCAGGCGGTACCACGCTTACGGTGCTCGGCAACGACACCTTCGACAACGTCCCGGTCAGCCAGGCGCAGGTGACGCTGAGCCTGGTCGGCGCGCCCAGCGGCTTCTCGATCAACCCAAACGGCACCATCGTCGTGCCGGCCACGGCGGCGGCTGGCCCGCTGTCGCTGCTGTACCGGATGTGCGACAACGCCGCGCCGACCAACTGCGCCACGGCCACCGCAAACCTAGTGGTCAGCCCCGATGCGGTGGACGATGCGGTGAGCACCCCGGGCGGTGGTCGACCGGTGACCGGCACCCTGGCCGGCAACGACAACTTTGCCAGCGGCTCGGTCTTCACGCTGGGCACCCAGGCCACCCGCGGCACGGCCGTGGTCAACGCCGATGGCACCTTCACCTACACCCCGGCCAACGCCAATACCGGGCAGGATACCTTCACCTACCAGCTGTGCCTGCCGGCACCGAACGGCACCGTCTGCGATACCGCAACGGTGACCGTGACCGTGGCCGCCAACCAGCTGGCGGCGGCCGACGATATGTTCGCCACGCCGCTGCAGCCGGGGACCACCACTGCCATCAGCCTGCTCGGCAACGACACCCTCAACGGCACGGCGGTGACACCGGCGGGCGTCAGCCTGGCACTGAACGGCGCACCGGCCAGCATCACCGCCAACGCCGCTGGCCAGCTGCAGGTGGCGGCCGGCGCAGCGTCGGGCGCTTTCAACTTCACCTACCAGATCTGCGAACTGCCGGGCGCAACCAACTGCGCCACCGCCAACGTGCAGCTGATCATCGCCCCCGATGCGGTGGACGACAGTTTTGCCGCGACCGCGGGCGTCGCGCTGGGCGGCAGCGTGGCCGGCAACGACAACGTGCCGGCGGGCTCGCAGTTCAGCCTGCTGGCCGGTGCCGCGCACGGTGCGGTCAGCGTCAATGCCGACGGCAGCTTCAGCTACACCGCGCAGGGCACGTACGCGGGCGCGGACAGCTTCCGCTACCAGGTCTGCCTGCCGGCGCCCAATGGCGGCGTCTGCGATGCCGCTACGGTGACGGTGAACGTGGCCGTCGCCGCCGTCGTGGCCGGTAATGACGACTTCACCGCTGCGCCGGTGCCCGGCACCGGTGGCACCACGGCCAGCGTGCTGGCCAACGACGCCCTCAACGGTGTGGCGATCGACCCGGCGCAGGCCACTCTGTCGCTGATCAATGCCCCGCCGGCCGGCTTCACGCTGGCGCCCACCGGCGAACTGCAGGTGCCGGGCGGTGCTCCCGCCGGCCCGCTGAGCCTGACCTACCAGCTGTGCCAGGCCGGCACCAGCAACTGCGCCACCGCCACCATCGCCGTGGTGATCGCGCCGCAGGCCGTGGCGGACAGCTTCACCACCCAGGTCGGGCGTGCGGTCAGCGGCAACGTGTCGGTGAACGACCGCGTCGCCGCCGGCAGCACCTACGCGGTCACGGGTACTGCGCCGCAGGGGCTGGTGTTCAACGCCGATGGCAGCTTCACCTACACCCCGCCGGCGCAGTTCACCGGCACCACGACCTTCACCTACCAGGCCTGCCTGGCGGCGCCGTATACCACCGTCTGCAGCACCGCCACGGCAACCCTCAACGTCAATGCCGGCACCCTGGTCGCCAACGACGACGATTTCCGCGGCAGCCTGCTGAATCCCGCCACCGGTGGCACCACCATCAGCGTGCTGGCCAACGACACCATCAACGGTGCGATTCCGCCGGCGCCGGCCGAAGTGATCCTGAGCCTGCTGGGCGCGCCCAGCGGCTACGTGCTCAACCCCAACGGCACCATCTCGGTGCCCGGCGGCGCGGCCGCGGGTGCGGTCAACTTCGCTTACCGCATGTGCGAGGCCGCGCTGCCGACCAACTGCGATGACGGTGCGGTGCAGCTGCTGCTGGCGCCGGTGGCGGTGAACGACAACGTCAGCACCACGGTGGGCGTGCCGGTCAGCGGCAATGTCGCCAGCAATGACAACGTCCCGGCCGGTGCCACCTTCAGCGTCACCGGTAGCGCACCGGCGGGCCTGGTGCTGGCCGCTGGCGGTGCATTCACCTACACGCCGCCGGCCGGCACCCAGGGCGTGGTCACCTTCGCCTACCAGGCCTGCCTGCCAGCACCCAACGACACGGTGTGCGCGGGCGCGACGGTCACCGTCAACGTCAACGCCGGCACCCTGGTGGCCGGTGATGATGACTTCCGTGCAACCCCGATCGGTGCCGGCGGTGGCAGCACGTTGTCGGTGCTGCTCAATGACAGCCTCAACGGTACCCAGCCGCCGGCATCGGCCGATGTTCTGCTGAGCCTGGTCGGCGCGCCGTCGGGCTTCACCCTGGATGCCAGCGGGGTGTTGAACGTCGATGCGGGCGTGCCGTCGGGCGCGCTGACGCTGACCTACCAGCTGTGCGAAACCGCGCTGCCGAGCAACTGCGATTCGGCGCAGATCCGCCTGGTGGTCGCGCCCACGGCCGTGGCCGACGTGTTCTCCACGCCGGCCGCGCAGCTGCTGTCGGGCAGCGTGGCCAGCAATGACAATGCGCCAGTGGGCGCAGTGTTCACGGTGTCGGGCACCATGCCGGACGGCCTGCAGCTGGGCCGCGACGGCACCTTCCAGTACACGCCGCCGGCCGGTTTCACCGGGCCGGTGAGCTTCAGCTACCAGGCCTGCCTGCCGGCACCGGATGGCGCGCTGTGCAGCACGGCCGGGGCGACCATCAACGTCAACGCCGGCACCCTGATGGCGATGGACGACGACTTCAGCGCGACGCCGCTGGCCCCGGGCGCGAGCAGCAGCACCAGCGTGCTGGTCAACGACAGCCTCAATGGCAGCGTGCCGCCGCCGGCCGGCAGCGTCACCCTGACCCTGGTGGGTGCCCCGTCGGGCTATGCGCTTACCAACGCAGGCCTGCTGCAGGTGCCCGCCAGCGCCGCCGCCGGTGCCACGGTGCTGAACTACCAGATCTGCGAAACCGCCGCGCCCAGCAACTGCGCCAGTGCGAGCATCCGCCTGGTGGTGACGCCGTCGGCGCAGAACGACAGCTATTCCACCGCCGCCGGCCAGCCGTTGAACGGCAGCGTCGGTGACAATGACAACGTGCCGGCCGGTGCCGTGTTCACCGTCGTCGGCGCCACGCCGGCCGGCCTCAGCTTCGGCGGTGGCGGCAGCTTCACCTACCTGCCGCCGGTCAACGTGGTCAGCCCGGTCACCTTCACCTACCAGGCCTGCCTGCCGGCGCCGAACACCACGCTGTGCGCCACCGCCACGGCCAGCATCAACATCACCGTCGGCAGCTTGGCCGCCAATGACGACAACTTCAGCGCTGCGCCGATCAATCCGGTCACCGGTGGCAGCACGCCGTCGGTACTGCTCAATGATGCGCTGAACGGCAGCACCCCGCCGGCCGCGGCCGATGTGCTGCTGAGCCTGACCGGTGCACAGGCCGGCATCAGCCTCAACCCGGATGGCACGGTGACGGTTGCCGCGGGCGTGCCGGCGGGTGGCCGAACGCTGACCTACCAGCTGTGCGAAGCGGCGGCGCCGGGCAACTGCGCCAACGCCACGCTGCGCCTGGTGGTGGCACCGTCGGCCATCGACGATGCGCTGTCCACGCCGGCGGGGCAGGCACTGACCAGTTCGGTGGCCAGCAACGACAACGTCGGCAGCAGTGCGCAGTTCACCGTAGTCGGTACCGCGCCGGCCGGGTTGTCGTTCAATGCCGATGGCAGCTTCGTCTACACCCCGGCGGCCGGCTTCAGTGGCGCGGTCACCTTCAGCTACCAGGTGTGCCTGGCAGCGCCCGACAACGGCATCTGCGCCCAGGCCACGGCCACCCTCAACGTCAACAGCGGCACTCTGGTCGCGGTGGATGACACCATCACCGCACCGGTCGCCGCTGGCAGTGCCACGTCCAGCGTGCTGGGCAACGACACGCTGAACGGTACGACGCCGGCCGCGACCGACGTGGTGCTCAGCCTGGTCGGTGCGCCGTCCGGTTTCTCGATCGCCGCCGATGGCACGATCGCCGTGGCCACCGGCACGGCCGCGGACGCGGTCTCGCTGACCTACCAGGTCTGCGAAGCAGCTGCCACGACCAACTGCGCCACCGCCAACGTGGCCCTGGTGGTCGCACCGGCACCGGCCAATGATGCGTTTGCCGTGCAGGCGGGCCTGTCGGTCACTGCCAACGTGGCGACCAACGACGGCATGCCGGTGGGCTCGATCTTCACCCTGCAGGGCACGCCGCCGGCCGGCGTGACCTTCAACGCCGATGGCAGCTTCACCTATGCGCCGCCGGCCGGTACTACCAGCCCCACCAGCTTCGTCTACCAGGCCTGCCTGCCTGCGCCGAACACCACCGTGTGCGGGACCGCGACGGTGACGTTGAACATCAACAACGGCGCACTGCTGGCCAACAACGACAGCTTCGGTGCGATCGCGCCGGGCGGCACCACGGCCAGCGTGCTGGCCAACGACACCCTCAATGGCGTCAGTCCGCCGGCGTCGGCCAACGTGGCGCTGTCACTGGTGGGCGCACCGGCTGGCTTCAGCATCAACCCCACCGGCACCGTGTCGGTTCCGACCGATGCGGCCAGTGGCGCCACCACGCTCACCTACCAGGTGTGCGAGACGGCGGCGGCCAACAACTGCGCCACCGCCAGCATCGCCCTGGTGGTGCGGCCGACGCCGGTGAACGACACCATCAGCGTGCAGGCCGGCCAGGCCAACACCGGCAATGTCGCCGGCAATGACGCCATGCCCGCCGGTTCCACCTGGAACGTGCCGTCGCCGCCGCAGGGCCTGGTGTTCAACGGCAATGGCAGCTTCACCTACACGCCGCCGGCCGGCACCCTCGGCCCGGTCACCTTCAGCTACCAGGCGTGCCTGCCCGCGCCGGATGCCGCGGTGTGCGGCACCGCCACCGCCACGCTCACCATCGCGGTCAGTGCCATCGTCGCCAACGACGATGCCTTCGCCGCGCCGCTGACCGCTGGTTCGGTGACGCCCAGCGTGCTCGCCAATGACGTGCTCAACGGCGTGACCCCGCCGCCGTCGGCCGCCGTGCAGCTGCTGCTGGTGGCGCCGCCGGCCGGCTTCGTCATCAACAACGATGGCAGCGTGCAGATTCCGGCCAGTGCCGTGGCCGGTGCCACCACGTTGACCTACCAGCTGTGCGAGACCGCGTCGCCGACCAACTGCGCCACTGCGGCCATCACCTTCGTGGTGACCCCGGCGCCGCAGGCCGATGCCTTCGCCGTGCAGGCCGGTGCCAGCCTGACCGGTGCAAGCGTGGCTACCAACGACAACCTGCCGGCCGGCTCCAGCTGGGCAGTGCAGGGCACCCCGCCGGCCGGGCTAGCGTTCAACGCCGATGGCAGCTTCAGCTACACGCCGCCGGTGGGCACCACCGGTGCGGTCACCTTCACCTACCAGGCCTGCCTGCCAGCACCCAACAACACGGTGTGCGGTACCGCCACGGCGACCCTCAACGTCAACACCGGCACCCTGGTTGCAGCGGACGACAGCTTCAGCGGCATCGCGGCCGGTGGCACCACCTCCAGCGTGCTGGCCAATGACAGCCTCAACGGCACCACGCCGCCGGCACCGGCCAGCGTGCAGCTCAGCCTGGTCGGCGCCCCGGCCGGCTTTGCCATCAACCCCGACGGCACCCTCGTGGTGCCGGGCGGCGTGCTCTCCGGCGCGACCACGTTGACCTACCAGATCTGCGAAACCGCCGTGCCCGGCAACTGCGATACCGCCACCGTGGCCCTGGTCATCGCGCCGTCGCCACAGGCCGATGCGTATTCGGTGCAGGCCGCAGGCACGATCAGCAACGGCAACGTGGCCGCCAACGACAACCTGCCGACCGGTTCGCAGTTCTCGGTGCAGGGCACCGTGCCCAACGGCCTGGACTTCAACACCGATGGCAGCTTCACCTACACGGCGCCGGGCAATACCCCCAGCCCGGTGACCTTCACCTACCAGGCCTGCCTGCCCGCGCCGAATGCAGCGCTGTGCGGTACCGCCACGGTGACGCTCAACATCAACAACGGCAACCTGATTGCGGTCGATGACAGCTTCACCCTCGCGCCGGGTGGCAGCGCTGCGACCAGCGTGCTGGGCAACGATTCGCTCAACGGCGTCTCGCCGCCTGCCGCCGGCACGGTGCTGGTCAGCCTGGTCGGCGCTCCGGCCGGCTTCGTGCTCGCTGCCGATGGCGTGCTGACCGTGCCTGCCGGCATCGTGTCCGGCCCGCTGACCCTGACCTACCAGGCCTGCGAAGCCGCGGTGAGCGGCAACTGCGACACCGCCAGCATCGCGCTGGTGGTCCTGCCGGCACCGCAGGCCGATGTGTTCAGCGTGCAGGCCGGGCAGGTGCTGTCGGCCAGCGTGGCCGGCAACGACAACATGCCGGCCGGTTCCAATTGGACCGTACAGGGCGCCACGCCAGCCGGCCTGGTGTTCAACACCGATGGCAGCTTCAGCTACACGCCGCCGACCGGCGTCACCGGCGCGGTCACCTTCCTCTACCAGGTCTGCCTGGCGGCACCGAATGCCACGGACTGCGCCACCGCGCAGGCCACGCTGAACGTCAGCAACGGCACCCTGCTGGCCGGTGACGACACGCTGGCCGGCATTGCCCCGGGCGGTACCTCTGCTGCCAGCGTGCTGGCCAACGATTCGCTCAACGGCGTCAGCCCGCCGCCGCCGGGCGACGTGGTGCTGAGCCTGGTCGGTGCACCGGCCGCGTTCACCCTCAACCCGAACGGCACCATCACCGCCGGCAGCGGTGCGATGTCCGGCCCGACCACGCTGACCTACCAGATCTGCGAAGCGGTGGCGCCGGGCAACTGCGCCACTGCCAGCGTAACCGTGGTGGTCAACCCGGCGCCGCAGGACGATGCCGCCGCCGTGCAGGTGGGGCAGAGCCTCAGCGCCAGCGTGGCCGGCAACGACAACATGCCGGCCGGTTCCAGCTGGAGCCTGCCGGGCACGCCGCCGGCCGGTTTCAGCTTCAACTCCGATGGCAGCTACACCTATGCGCCGCCGGCCGGAACCAGCGGTCCGGTGGTGGTGGCCTACCAGGTCTGCCTGCCGGCGCCCAATGCCAACCTGTGTGGCACCGCCACGCTCACCCTCAACATCAATAACGGCGCGCTGGTTGCCGCCGATGACACCCTGACCGGTGTCGCCGCCGGCACCACCTCCAGCGCCAGCGTGCTGGCCAACGACTCGCTCAATGGCAACTCGCCGCCGGCCGGTTCCTCGGTGGTGCTGAGCCTGGTCGGCGCGCCGGCCGGCTACGCGATCACCGCGCAGGGCACGATCAGCGTGCCGTCCACTGCGGTCTCCGGTCCGGTCACCCTGACCTACCAGATCTGCGAAGCCGCAGCGGCCAACAACTGCGATACCGCCAACGCCACCGTGGTGGTCAGCCCATCGCCGCAGCCGGATGCCTTCGCCGTGCAGGTTGGGCAGACGCTGTCGGCCGGCGTGGCCGGCAACGACAACGTGCCGCCGGGCGCGCTGTACAGCGTGCAGGGCACCGCGCCGGATGGCCTGGTGATGACCGCCACCGGTGCCTTCACCTACACGCCGCCGCCGGGCCGGCTGGGCGTGGTCACCTTTGACTACCAGGTCTGCCTGCCTGCGCCGAATGCGGCGGTCTGTGGCGTCACCACCGCCACGATCACCATCAACAACGGCACCCTGGTCGCCGGCGACGACAGCTTCAGCAACATCGCGCCGGGTAGCACCGTGGGCACCAGCGTGCTGGCCAACGATTCGCTCAACGGCGTGTCGCCGCCGGCGGCCGGTACGGTGACGCTGGCCCTGGTCGGTGCACCGGCCGGCTTCTCGATCAGCGCCGATGGCCTGATCACCGTGGCTACCGGCGTGCAGTCCGGTGCGACCACGCTGACCTACCGCATCTGCGAGGTGGCCTCGCCGGCCAACTGCGACACCGCCAGCGTGCTGGTGGTGGTCAGCCCGGCGCCGCAGCCGGATGCCTTTGCCGTGCAGGCCGGGCAGACGCTGGCCGGCAGCGTGGCCGGCAACGACAACATGCCGGTGGGTTCGAGCTGGAGCGTGCAGGGCACGGCACCGGCCGGGCTGACCTTCAACACTGATGGCAGCTTCACCTATGCACCGCCGGCCGGCACCACCGGTCCGATCACGGTGACCTACCAGGCCTGCCTGCCGGCACCGAATGCGGCGTTGTGCGGCACCACCACCTTCAGCCTCAACATCAACAACGGCGACCTGGTGGCTGGCGATGACGTCATCACCGGCGTGGTTGCCGGTGGCACGTCGGCGGCCAGCGTGCTGGCCAATGACCGCCTCAACGGCGCCAGCCCGGCCCCGGCGGCCGGGGTGCGGCTGTCGCTGGTGGGCGCGCCGGCCGGCTTCACCCTGAACCCGGATGGCACGATCACCGTCGGCAGCGGCGTGCTGGCCGGTTCCACCACGCTGACCTACCAGCTGTGTGAAGCGGCGGCGGCCAACAACTGCGACACCGCCAGCGTGACCATCGTGGTGACCCCGACGCCGCAGGCCGATGCCTTCTCGATGCAGGCCGGGCAGCAGCTGGCCAACAGCGTGGCCGGCAACGACAGCATGCCGGCCGGTTCGAGCTGGAGCGTGCAGGGCACCACGCCCACCGGCCTGGTGTTCAACGCCGATGGCAGCTTCACCTATACGCCGCCGGTCGGCACCCTCGGTTCGGTCAGCTTCACCTACCAGGCCTGCCTGCCGGCGCCGAACGGCAGCGTCTGCGGCACCGCCACGGTCACCCTCAACGTCAACACCGGCACCCTGGTGGCCGGCGATGACAGCTTCAGCAACATCGCCCCGGGCACGGCCTCGCCCAGCGTGCTGGCCAACGATTCGCTCAACGGCGTGACGCCGCCGCCGGCCGCCTCGGTGTCGTTGAGCCTGGTGGGTGCGCCCACCGGCTTCAGCATCAACCCGGATGGCACGATCAGCGTCGGCAGCGGCGTGGTGTCGGGCAGCACCACGCTGACCTACCAGATCTGCGAAGTGGCGGCCTCCAGCAACTGCGCCACCGCCAGCGTCAACGTGGTGGTGAGCCCGGCGCCGCAGGCCGATGCCTTCAGCGTGCAGGCGGGGCAGTCGGTGAACAACAACGTGGCCGGCAACGACAACATGCCGGCTGGTTCGACCTGGAGCGTGCAGGGCGCGACGCCGGCGGGCCTGGTGTTCAACGGCGATGGCAGCTTCAGCTACACGCCGCCGGCGGGCACCACCGGCCCGGTGACCTTCACCTACCAGACCTGCCTGCCGGCACCGAATGCAGCGCTGTGTGGCACCGCCACGGTCACCCTCAACGTCAACAGCGGCACCCTGGTGGCCGGCAACGACAGCTTCACCGGCATCGCGCCCGGCGGTACCACGCCCAGCGTGCTGGCCAATGATTTGCTCAATAGCGTGTCGCCACCGGCTGCTGGCAGCGTCACCGTCAGCCTGGTCGGTGCGCCGGCCGGCTTCACCATCGCTGCCGACGGTACGATCAGCATCGGCACCGGCGTCACCTCCGGCACCACCACGCTGACCTACCAGGTCTGCGAAGCGGCGGCCTCGAGCAACTGCGCCACCGCCACGGTGAACCTGGTGGTCAGCCCGGCACCGCAGGCCGATGCCTTCAGCGTGCAGGCCGGCCAGGTGCTGTCCAACACAGTGGCGGGCAACGACAACCTGCCGACCGGCGCCAGCTTCAGCGTGCAGGGCGCGACCCCGCCGGGCCTGGTGTTCAACACCGATGGCAGCTTCACCTATACGCCGCCGGCCGGTACCACTGGCGTGGTCGACTTCACCTACCAGGCCTGCCTGCCCGCACCGAATGCGGCGCTGTGCAACACCGCCACGGTCAGCTTCAACATCGGCACCGGCACCCTGCTGGCGGGCAACGACAGCTTCAGCGGCATCGCCCCGGGCGGTACCACGCCCAGCGTGCTGGCGAACGATTCGCTCAATGGCGTGTCGCCGCCGGCGGCCGGGACGGTCACCCTGGGCCTGGTCGGCGCCCCGGCCGGTTTCGCGATCAATGCCGACGGCACGATCAGCATCGGCGGTGGTGTCACCTCGGGTGCCACCACGCTGACCTACCGCATCTGCGAGGCGGCCTCGCCCAGCAACTGCGCCACCGCCACGGTGGCCGTGGTGGTCAGCCCCGTGCCGCAGGCCGATGCCTTCAGTGTGGCGGCCGGGCAGACGCTGTCGAACTCGGTGGCCGGCAACGACAACCTGCCGGCCGGCTCCAGCTGGAGCGTGCAGGGCGCCACGCCGGCGGGCCTGGTGTTCAACACTGATGGCAGCTTCACCTACACGCCGCCGGTCGGCACCACCGGAGCGGTCACCTTCATCTACCAGGCCTGCCTGCCGGCACCGGATGCGGCGCTGTGCGGCACCGCCACGGTCACCCTCAACGTCAACACCGGCACCCTGGTGGCGGGCGATGACAGCTTCACCGGCATCGCTCCGGGCGGCACCACGCCCAGCGTGCTCGGCAACGACTCGCTCAATGGCGTCACCCCGCCGCCGGCGAACACGGTGACCCTGGGCCTGGTCGGCGCACCGGCCGGCATCAGCATCAACCCCGATGGCACGATCAGCATCGGCAGCGGCGTGCCGTCCGGCCCGACCAGCATCACCTACCAGGTGTGTGAAGTGGCCGCGCCCAGCAACTGCGCCAACGCGACGGTGAGCGTGGTGGTCAGCCCGGCGCCGCAGCCAGATGCCTTCAGCGTGCGTGCGGGCCAGGTGCTGTCGAACACAGTGGCCGGCAACGACAACATGCCGGCCGGTTCGACCTGGAGCGTGCAGGGCGCAACGCCGCCGGGCTTGGTGTTCAACGCCGATGGCAGCTTCACCTACACCCCGCCGGCCGGCACCCTCGGCGCGGTCACCTTCACCTATCAGGTGTGCCTGCCGGCGCCCAATGCCGCGCAGTGCGGCACCGCGTCGGTCACCCTCAACGTCAACACCGGCACCTTGGTGGCGGGCGATGACAGCTTCAGCGGCATCGCCCCGGGCGGTACCACGCCCAGCGTGCTGGCCAATGATTCGCTCAACGGCGCCTCGCCGCCGGCGGCCGCTACCGTCACCCTGACCCTGGTCGGCGCACCGGCCGGTTTCGGCATCAACCCGGATGGCACGATCAGCATCGGTACCGGCGTCACGTCCGGGCCGACCACGGTCACCTACCAGGTCTGCGAAGTGGCCGCGCCCGGCAACTGCGCCACCGCCAGTGTGACCGTGGTGGTCAGCCCCGCGCCGCAGCCGGATACCTTCAGCGTGCAGGCCGGGCAGACCCTGGCCAACAGCGTGGCTGGCAACGACAACATGCCGGCGGGTTCGGTGTGGAGCGTGCAGGGCGCGACCCCGGCCGGCCTGCTGTTCAACGCCGATGGCAGCTTCACCTACACCCCGCCGGTGGGCACCAGCGGGCCGGTCAGCTTCACCTACCAGGTCTGCCTGCCGGCGCCGAACGCGGCCCTGTGCAGCACGGCCACCGTCACCTTCAACGTGGGCGGCGCGGCCAACGTGGTGCTGGCGGTGAACGATGACTTCAGCAGCACCCCGGTCGATCCGTCGGTGGGTGGCACCATCGCCCGCTCGGTGCTGGACAACGACAGCTTCAACAACGTCTCGCCGCCGCCGGTCGGCAGTGTGGTAGCCAGCCTGACCGGCAGCACGCCGGGCTACACCATGAACAACCAGGGCCAGATCATGGTGGCCCCGGGCGTGCAGGCCGGGCAGGTGCAGCTGGCCTACCAGCTGTGCGAGAACGGCGTGCCGGCCAACTGCACCACCGCCATCGCCACCGTGCTGGTGCAGGGCCCGGTGGGCGCGCTGCTGGCGGTGGACGACACGGGTGGCCCGGTCGGGCCGGAAGGCCGCACCCGCCTGCTCAACGTGTTCGCCAACGACACCTTCAACAGTGCCGCGCTGGATCCGGCCCAGGTCAACTTCGTGCCGGTGGGCACCAACGCACTGACCTTCAGCACCGATGGCTGGGTGGATGTGGCCGCCGGCCTGGCACCGGGCAGCTACAGCACCACCTACACGCTGTGCCTGGTCAGCCAGCCCACCGTCTGCGACGTCGGGACCGTCACCGTGACCGTCATCGCTGCCGAGCCGGGCGTGGTGGCCGAGGATGACCGGATCGACATGCCGCAGAACGGCGTGGTCGAGATCGACGTGCTAGGCAACGACCGCGTGGATGGTACGCCGGTGGATCCGGCCACCGTCACCGTCACCATCACCGCACCGCCGCCGTATGGCGATGCGACGGTGCTGCCGAACAAGCGCATCCGCTTCGCGGTGCTGGCCAACTTTGCCGGTATCCAGAGCCTGGATTACCAGGTCTGCGATGTCGCCGATCCATCGATGTGTGCCAGCGCATCGGTGACCATCACCGTCGAGCCCAACGTGCTGACCCTGGCCGACGATGCGGTGACTGCCGAGACCAGCGGCCCGCTGCTGATCAACGTGCTGGCCAACGACAGCACCCGCACGGCACCGCTGGACCCGGCCTCGCTGCAGGTGGCTGCCGCGCCGGCCCACGGCACCGTGCAGTGCGCCAACGGGGTGTGCACCTACACGCCGGCCGCGGGCTTCAGCGGCACCGACAGCTTCCGCTACCGCGTCTGCGACCTGAGCGTGCCGACCCCGCTGTGCGCCGAAGCCAACGTGGCGGTGACGGTGGCCGGCCAGCAGGCCGTGCTGCGCCTGACCAAGGTGGCGGCCAAGCGCACGGCGCAGATCGGCGACCTGGTGCGCTACACGGTCACCATCGACAACGTGGGCGAGGTCGATGCCAACGGCGCCACGCTGCTGGATACGCTGCCGCCGGGCTTCACCTTCGTCAGCGGTGGCTTCGCGGTGCAGGATGCCGACAACGACGCACGTACCAGCGGCGTGCAGCCGCTGCGCATCGACGGCATCGACGTGCCGGTGGGCGAGCGCGCCACGGTGGTCTACTACCTGCGCGTAGGCGCGGGTACCGGCACCGGCGTGCACACCAACCGCATCACCGCCATCGACGGACAGAACCGCAGCATCGCCAACGTGGCCACGGCCGACGTCGATGTCAGGGTCGATCCGCTGCTGGATGAAAGCCTGATCGTCGGCAGCGTGTTCGACGACCGCAACGGCAACGGCATCCAGGACGATGGCGAGCGCGGTATCCCCGGCGTACGCGTGGCGGCTGTGGAAGGCCTGGTGATGGAAACCGATGCCTTCGGTCGCTACCACCTGGTTGGCATTCCGGGCGGCGAAGCACGCGGCCGCAACTTCATCCTCAAGGTCGATCCGTCGACGCTGCCGGCCGGCGCGCGCTTCACCACGCCCAACCCGCTGGTACGGCGCATCACTCCCGGCCTGCCAGTCCGCTTCGACTTCGGTGTGCGCATGCCGGACGGTGCCCTGAGCAGCGAAAGCGCGCCCGCCGCCGCCGTGCCGCGTCCGGCGCGGGTGGAACTCGGCCAGGCACTGTTCGCCAGCGGCAGCGCTACGCTGGCAGCCGACCGCGCGGGCGTGCTGGACAAGGCCGCCCAGGCACTGGTGGCGCGTGGCGGGGGCCGCGTGCTGCTGGTCGCTGCGGCGGGCGAGGAAGCCCTGGCCGGGCAGCGCGCGCAGACGGTGCGCGATGCACTGGCCAGCCGCCTGCCGGCCGACGTCGCCGCCGCCACACGCATCGAAGTGCACGGCAGCGATGGCCGCGTGCTGCAGCGGCTGGCGATCGAGCCGCCCGGCGGGCTGTCACCGTCGGCCGGTACCCGCAGCGGGGAGGGGCGCTGAGATGAAGACCAACCACCGGAGTCCTGCCCTGATCGTGCGCCTGCTTCCCCATGCGATGTCCTGCAGCGTGTTCGCCCTGCTGCTGGCCACTCCCCCGGTGCTGGCCCAGCAGAGCGTGCCGGTACCGGTCAACGATGTGCGCTGCGAGGGTAACACCTGCCGCAGCAATGTCGGTGAGCTGCTGCGGATCGGTGATGACGCCGACGCGCCGCTGCTGCCCCTGCCAGGCCACAGTGGTCCGTCGGCCACCGGCAGCGTGCCGCTGGCACCGGCGGTCACCCCCGACGTGTCCGCGCGTGGCGGCCAGTTCATGGCCGAGCTGCCCAACGGCGGCGTGGTCTGGGCCACCGAAGATCCGAGCATGGTGCCGCCCAGCCTGAGCGTGCAGGCCGCGGCCACCGTGCCGTTCGAGAACGGGCGGGTGATCCGCCCGCTGCGCTTCCACAGCTACAACAACTACGCCTCCTTCATCGACAAGCTGGAAGTCACCCTGTACCGCGGCACCGACACCGACCTGGTGACGCCGCTGGCGCGCATCGAGCTGCCGTCCGACTACGTGGGCGATGCCGAATGGGATGGCAGCGTGCCGGAGCAGTTCAAGCTGCGTACCGGTGATGAACTGATCTACGTGGCGCGCGCGTACGGCGCCGGCGGTGCGTTCGATGAAACGCAGATCCAGCGCATCCAGCTGGTCACGCCGGCCGACTTCGACCGGGGCCTGCAGGTGACCCGAGACAACGTGCAGAAGACCCTGGGCCAGGCGCTGGATGGGGCCAACGCGCAGGACCTGCAGGTCAGCAACAGCATCTACGGGCAGAGCATGCTGCGCCTGCAGAACATTCCCATCCACGGCTCGCGCGTGCGCCTGTACGGCCGCAACCTGGAGCCGAACAGCCGCGTGCGCATCAACGGCCAGGATTTCCCGGTCGACCTGGAGCAGAAGTTCGCCGCCGAGTTCCTAGAGCCGGTCGGCCAGCACCGCTATGACGTGCGGGTGGAATCGCGCGATGCGCCGTTGGCGCAGCGCCAGCTGGACGTGGAGGTGACCGGCCGCTACCTGTTCCTGGTCGCCATCGCCGATGTCACGCTGTCGAAGAACAGTGCCAGCGGCAACGTGCAGCCGCTGGCCGCCGATGACCGCGACACCGACGGCTTCCTCAGCGAAGGCCGGCTGGCGTTCTACCTGAAAGGCAAGATGCGCGGCAAATACCTGGTGACCGCGCAGGCGGACACCCAGGACCGCGAGCTGAAGTACCTGTTCCGCGATTTCAGCCGTGCCGATGCGCAGGACGTGTTCCGCCGCCTCGACCCGGACCTGTACTACCCGGTGTACGGCGACGATTCCACCACCTACCGCGACGTTGATACGCAGGGCCGCCTGTACCTGCGCGTGGACTGGGATCAGAGCCAGGCCCTGTGGGGCAATTTCGCCACCGGCATCACCGGCACCGAGTACGGGCAGTACGTGCGTTCGCTGTACGGCGGCGCGTTGAACTGGCGCTCGCTGTCGGCCACGCCTCTGGGTGAAGCGCGTTCGCAGCTGAAGGTATTCGGTTCGGAGGCGCAGTCGGCGCCGGGCCACAGCGAATTCCTCGGCACCGGCGGCAGCCTGTACTACCTGCGCCATACCGACCTGCTGCCGGGCTCGGAACAGGTGGTGCTGGAAGTGCGCGACCGCACCACCGGCCGCACCGAAACCCGCGCCACCCTGCAGGAAGGCGTGGACTACGAGATCGACGACCTGCAGGGCCGGCTGATCCTGACCCGGCCGCTGGCACAGCTGACCCGCGAGAACGTGCGCAGCATCACCCGCGACATGCCGCTGGACGGCTATGACCAGCTGCTGCTGGTGGACTACGAATACGTGCCGCTGGGCTTCGGCAGCAATGACGTGACCTACGGTGCGCGCGGCCGCCAGTGGATCGGCGACCACGTGGCGGTGGGCGGCACCTGGGTGGAAGAAAACCGCAGCGGCGAGAACTACAGCCTGAAGGGTGCCGACCTGACCCTGCAGGCCGGCCGCGGTACCTACCTGAAGATGGAACAGACCCGCACCGATGCCACCGCAGCGCCGGTGTTCTATTCGGACAACGGCGGCCTCAGCTTCATCCGCCGCAACCCGTATGAAGGCCGCCGTTCGGGCAAGGCATCGGCAGTGGAAGCGCGCGCGAACCTGCGCGAGCTCGGCTGGACCACGCAGGACTGGAGCCTGGGCGCGTGGTGGCGCGACGTCGACGCCGGCTTCTCGGTGGCACGCCAGGATACCGGCCTGCCGATCCAGGAATACGGCGCCGAGTTCCTTGGCTACCTTACCGATGATTTCAGCCTGTACGGCCGCCACACCCGCACCGAGCAGGGCGAACTGGCGCTGGAGCAGAGCCAGCTGACCGCCGAATGGCGGCTGGGCAACGACGGCCAGCTGACCGGCGAACTGCGCCGGGTGCGCGAGGAGCAGGCGCTGCAGGATGTCTCCGCGCTGCTGGCGGCGATCGGTTACCGCCAGCGCTTCGGGTCCTCGTGGGAGCTGTACGGCACCGGCCAGGTGACCCTGGACGATGACGGCGGTGCCTACGAGAGGAACGACCTGCTGACGCTGGGTGCGCGCTACCTGTTCGGCGACCGCAGCAGCGTGGGTGCCGAGCTGAGTGGCGGCAGCCGCGGCCACGGCGGCAAGGTCGATGCCGAATACCGCATGGCGCCCGACCACAGCCTGTACGGCAGCTACAGCTACAGCACCGACCGCACCGGCACCGATTTGCTGTTCGACAGCGGCCTGCAGAGCGGCTGGACGGTCGGCCAGCGATGGCGCCTGAGCAACCAGGTGAACGTCTACAACGAGAGCCAGTACCTGAAGGACCGCCGCCAGGACAGCGCGGGCCTGGTGCACACCTTCGGCATGGATTTCTACCCGGCGCAGGGCTGGAACCTTGGCTTCACCCTGATGGACGGCGAGCTGGAATCCACGGTGGGCCGCATCAACCGCCGTGCGTACAGCGTCAGCGGTGGCCGCACCGATGCGGTGGCGCAGTGGAGCAGCAAACTGGAGTACCGCCGCGACAGCGGTGCCGAGCAGCGCGAGCAGTGGGTGACCACCAACCGGCTGCTTTACAAGCTCAACGAAGACTGGCGCTTCGCCCTGCGCGCGAACTACGCCGACACCCAGGACAGTATCAACCCCGTGGCCGATGCCAAGCTGGTGGAAACCAATGTCGGCTTCGCCTGGCGCCCGCACGACAACACGCGCTGGGCCGGCTTCGGCAAGTTCACCTACCTTTATGACGTGGCCTCTCTGGGCCAGGAAGGCGGCAACCTGTACGACCAGCGTTCACAGGTGCTGTCGCTGGAGGGCATCCGCCAGATCGGCGAGCGCTGGGAAATGGCTGCCAAGCTGGCCTCGCGCTGGGGCGACTACCGCACCGGCCGCGGTGAGGGCGCCTGGCTGGACAGCCGCGCCGACTTCGCCGCCCTGCAGCTGCGCTACCGCCTGTTCGCGGAGTGGGAAGGGCTGGCCGAGCACCGCTGGCTGAAGGTGCGCGAGGGCGGCGTGCGCAAGGGCTGGTTGCTGGGCGTGGACCGGCGGGTGGGCGAGAACTTCAAGGTCGGCGTGGGCTACAACTTCACCGAGTTCAGCGACGACATGACCGAGCTGAAGTACGACCAGAAGGGCTTCTTCCTGAACATGGCCGGGTATTATTGAGGCCGCCCGAGGGCGGCCATGCGGCCCTGGGCTGAACGACCGGCAACATTGCCGGGCTGAATGGGGTGGCGCCGTGGGATTTTGCGGCCCAAAACGACCATTCATGCACCTGATTCTCTTCAAGTGGTTGATTTTTAAGGTGTTCTTCCATGGTCGAGCCTGCTCGCCATTGTCATCAATTCGCGATAGGGTAGGGATGTTGAATCGCCCAGTGTTCTGTTCGCGGAACACTGGAACTTCCTCCCGCTTTAGCAGTCCAAAAGCCGGACTGCTAAGATGAGCCCTATGAGCCAGAACACCTCTACTGCCCTTGTGGCAAACAATCTCCCGATTCCCAGTGCGCTCGGTTCGCTGGACGCCTACATCGGTGCCGTGCACCAGATTCCGGTGCTGTCGGTCGATGACGAACAGGACCTGGCCCGTCGTTTCCGCGACGGTGACGATCTGGACGCCGCACGTGAGCTGGTGCATTCGCACCTGCGCTTCGTGGTGCACGTGGCCCGCGGTTACAACGGCTACGGTCTTGCGCTGGGCGACCTGATCCAGGAAGGCAACATCGGCCTGATGAAGGCGGTCAAGCGCTTCGACCCCGACATGGGCGTGCGCCTGGTGTCCTTCGCCGTGCATTGGATCCGTGCCGAAATGCACGAGTTCATCCTCAAGAACTGGCGCATCGTCAAGGTCGCCACGACCAAGGCGCAGCGCAAGCTGTTCTTCAACCTGCGCAGGTCGAAGACGCGCCTGGGCTGGATGAACGCGGCCGAAGTCAGCGCCGTCGCCAAGGATCTGAACGTGTCCGAGCGCGAGGTCATGGAAATGGAATCGCGCCTGTCCGGTCGCGATATCGGTTTCGATGCGCCGACCGACGAAGACAACGATCATGCGCCGCCGTCGCCGGCTGCGTTCCTGGTGTCCGACGATGAAGATCCGTCGATGGCCTACGAGCGGGAAGACAGCGAAGACAACCAGATGCAGCTGCTGCGCGAAGGCCTGGCCGAGCTGGATGCGCGCTCGCGCGACATCATCCGCCGCCGCTGGCTGGATGCCGACAGCAAGGTGACGCTGCAGGAACTGGCTGATGAGTACGGCGTGTCTGCCGAGCGCATCCGCCAGGTTGAAGCGAACGCGCTGAAGAAGATGAAGGCGCTGTTCACCGCATAAGCGGGAGGCGTTGGAATGAAGAAGGGCCCGGCAATGCCGGGCCTTTCTGTTTGTGGGGCTCATCCACGCATGGCGTGGATCTACTGACGCCGGGCGAGCCTCAGCCCTCGCGTGCGATCGCGCGCCAGCCGATGTCGGTGCGGTGGAACTCGTTGGCCCAGGTCACCTTGGCCACGCCGGCATAGGCATTGGCCTGCGCGTCGCGCACGCTGTCGCCCAGCGCGGCCACGCACAGCACGCGACCGCCGGCGCTGAGCACCTGGCCCTTTGCATCCAGCGTGGTGCCGGCATGGAACACCTTGGCATTGGAGGGCACGTCGTCCAGGCCGGAGATCACCTCACCGGTGATCGGCGCTTCCGGATAAGGCTTGGCGGCCAGCACGACGCCCAGCGATGGGCGCGGATCCCACTGCGCGTCCAGCTGGTCCAGGCGGCCATCGATGGCCGCTTCCACCAGGTCCACCAGGTCTGACTGCAGGCGCAGCATCACTGGCTGGGTTTCCGGGTCGCCGAAGCGCACGTTGAACTCGATTACCTTCGGCGCGCCGCTGGCATCGATCATCAGGCCGGCATAGAGGAAGCCGGTGAACGGGATGCCATCGGCGATCATGCCCTGCACGGTCGGGTTCACGACTTCGCGCATCACCCGCGCGTGCACCTCCTGCGTCACCACCGGCGCAGGCGAGTAGGCGCCCATGCCGCCGGTGTTCGGGCCGGTATCGCCATCGCCCACGCGCTTGTGGTCCTGCGAGGTGGCCATCGGCAGCGCGTGCACGCCGTCGACCATCGAAATGAAGCTGGCTTCCTCACCATCGAGGAATTCCTCGATGACCACGCGCGCGCCGGCATCGCCGAAGGCGTTGCCCGAGAGCATGTCACGTACCGCGTCCTCGGCCTCGGCCTGGGTCATCGCCACGATCACGCCCTTGCCGGCGGCCAGGCCATCTGCCTTGACCACGATCGGTGCGCCCTTCTCGCGGATGTAGGCCAGCGCAGCGTCCACCTCGGTGTGCACGGCGTAGAAGGCGGTGGGGATGTTGTGGCGTGCCAGGAAATCCTTGGCGTAGGCCTTGCTGCCTTCCAGCTGCGCGGCGGCGGCGGTCGGCCCGAAGATGCGCAGGCCGGCGGCGCGGAAGCGGTCGACCACGCCGGCCACCAGCGGCACTTCCGGGCCGACCACGGTCAGCGCCACGCCTTCGGCCTGGGCCAGCGCCAGCAGGCCGTCGATGTCGGTCACCTTCACCGCTACGTTGCGGCACTTGTCTTCGTTGGCCGTGCCGGCATTGCCGGGCGCCACGATCACTTCGGTGACACGGGAGGACTGGGCCAGCTTCCATGCCAGGGCGTGTTCGCGGCCGCCAGAGCCGATGACAAGTACGTTCATCAAGAGATTCCAGATTGCGTGGGAAGGGAGGGGCGATGTCCCCGGCGGCGCGCGTGGTTCACTCGCAGCCCTCGCGTTGCAGCGCGTCGGGGAAGGAATAGGTCCAGGACTTCGGGTCCAGGGTGAAGCGGTGCGTGCGGCGCACGTTGCTGCCGCCACAGCTGCTGCCGGTTTCCTCGATCAGCAGCGGCCAGACGCGCGCGCTGCGGTTGCTGTCGTCCATGCGCAGCTGGAAGTCGATATCGAACATGCGGGTGCGGCAGTCTTCGGCCTGCTCGGCGTCGTCGCAGTCGTAGGCCGCCGCGTTGTCGATGTGGCTGCGAAGGCTGCCTGCATCCACCAGCCCGTTCGGGCCGGGCAGGATGAAACCCTGCGACTGCAGCGAATAGCCCTGGCCGTACCAGCCGCTGACGCTGCGGAAGCCGTAGAAGTCGCTGCCGAAGCGCAGGATCTCGACGCTGCCCGGACGGCCGCTGCTTCCATAGGTGCCGCCGGTCAGCTCGGCCGCTACTTCGAAGCCGTCGCCGCTGGGACGCAGCACGTAGTAATCGATGGTGCCCGGGTCGGCATGGCCGGCGTCGACCACTTCGCCGCACACCGCCAGCAGCTGCTGCCAGCTGTCACCACTGACCACCGGCTGTTCGGCGCAGACCGCCCAGTCGACCGGGCGGGTGTCGCCGTCCTGCGTCAAGTTGCCGCGCCAGCCGTCGGACAGCCGCGCGTCCTTGCCGTAACGCGCGGTCAGGAAGGCCTGCAGGCGCGCGGTGCGGCTGACATGCCCGGCCGCTGCGGTGCTGGCTGCGGCCGGTGCCTCTGCCTGCGGGGCCGGGGCGGGTGCCGGCTCGGTGGCCGGCTTGCAGCCGGCCAGCAGGGCCGCGCCCATCAAGGCGGGCAGAATCAGGGGCTTGATCGAGACTGCGGACATCCGTGTCGCTCCAGGATCAGTGGCGGAAGTGGCGAACGCCGGTGAACACCATGGCCAGGCCATGTTCGTCGGCGGCGGCGATCACTTCGGCATCGCGCATCGAACCGCCCGGCTGGATGACGGCCTTGATGCCGGCGGCCGCTGCCGCGTCGATGCCATCGCGGAACGGGAAGAACGCATCGGAGGCCATCACCGACCCTTCCACCACCAGATTCGCGTCGGCCGCCTTGATGCCGGCGATGCGCGCGGAGTAGACGCGGCTCATCTGGCCGGCGCCGACGCCGATCGTGCGGTTGTCCTTGGCGTAGACGATCGCGTTGGACTTCACGAACTTGGCCACGTTCCAGGCGAACAGCAGGTCGGTGAACTGCTTGTCGGTCGGCGCGACCTTGCTGACCACCTTCAGTTCGTCGCGGGTCATGCCGCGGTTGTCCGACGACTGCAGCAGCAGGCCCGAGCCCACACGCTTGCTGTCGAAGTTGTTCAGGCCATCACCGTGCGGGATGCGCAGCACGCGCACGTTGGCCTTCTTCTGCGCGTATTCCAGCGCGGCCGGCTCGTAATCCGGGGCGATCAGCACTTCGACGAACTGGCGGTCGAGGATGACCTTCGCAGTGGCCGCGTCCAGCGGCTTGTTGAAGGCGATGATGCCGCCGAAGGCGCTGGTCGGGTCGGTAGCGTAGGCCAGCTCGTAGGCATCGCCGTTGCCGGCACCGACGGCCACGCCGCACGGGTTGGCGTGCTTGACGATGACGCAGGCCGGTGCATCGAACTGACGCACGCATTCCCAGGCCGCATCGGCATCGGCCAGGTTGTTGTAGCTCAATTCCTTGCCCTGCAGCTGCTGGAACGTGGCCAGCGTGCCCGGCACCGGGTACAGGTCGCGGTAGAACGCGCCGCTCTGGTGCGGGTTCTCGCCGTAGCGCAGGTCCATCACCTTCACGAAGGTGGAGTTCATCTGCGCCGGGTACTCGGCACGCGCCGGCACGGCGGCATCGGTGGCGGTGACCGCCGACAGGTAGTTGCTGATGGCCGCATCGTACTGGGCGACGCGGTTGAACGCGGCCACCGCGAAGGCGAAGCGGGTGCCTGCGCTCAGCTGGCCATCGTTGGCGTCCAGCGAGGCCAGCAGTTCGGCGTACTGCGTCGGGTCGGTGGCCACCGCCACGCGGGCGAAGTTCTTGGCCGCCGAGCGCAGCATGGCCGGGCCGCCGATGTCGATGTTCTCCACCGCGTCGGCCAGGGTGCAGTCGGCCTTGGCGGTGACCGATTCGAACGGGTACAGGTTCAGTACCAGCAGGTCGATGGCGCCGATGCCGTGCTCAGCCATCACCGCGTCATCCAGGCCCGAACGGCCGAGCAGGCCGCCGTGCACCATCGGGTGCAGGGTCTTGACCCGGCCGTCCATCATTTCCGGGAAGCCGGTGACGTCGGCCACGTCCTTCACGGCCAGGCCCGCATCGCGGATCGCCTTGGCGGTGCCGCCGGTGGACAGCAGCTCGACGCCGCGGGCGGCCAGCGCGGTGGCCAGCTCGACCAGGCCGGTCTTGTCGGAAACGGAGAGGAGGGCCCGACGGACGGGCAACAGATCAGCAGTCATGGGGACAGGGCAATCGGCAGCGGAGCGGGGCCGATATTGTAGTTCGTGGGCGGCGGTGGCGGGCGCTGCCGGCGCGCTTTGCTGGCCCCGGCAGGGGAAAACGGCCTGCATCGGCATGCCGGGCTGAACACGCCATGGGGTAGGCTATGCCGGAACTGCCAAGGATCAGCGGGTTCAGATCGTGTCGATCTATGCTTTGAAAGGACGTTTCCAGGACCTCTTGCGTCCGGCCGTGCGCGGGCTCTACCGCCTCGGCATCACCGCCAACACGGTGACCGTGGCTGCCGCCGTGGTCTCGCTGCTGGTGGCCGCCGCCGTTTGGTGCTGTGCGCCTGCGCAGCCGCTGCTGTACCTGCTGCTGCCGTTGTGGATGCTGCTGCGCATGGCCCTCAACGCCGTGGACGGCATGCTGGCCCGCGAGTTCGGCCAGCAGTCGAAGCTGGGCGCCTACCTGAACGAGTTGTGCGATGTGATCGCCGACGCCGCGTTGTACCTGGCCCTGCTCAGCGTGCCGGGCGTGCGGCCGGAAGCGCTGTGGCTGCTGGCCTGGACCGCGGCGCTGAGCGAATACGCCGGCGTACTGGGGCTGATGGTCGGTGCCAGCCGCCGCTATGACGGCCCGATGGGCAAGAGCGACCGCGCGTTCGTGATCGGGGCGCTGGGCCTGCTCCTGGCCTTCGGGTGGGTGGGCGCGATGACGGTCACTGGCGTGGCTGCGGCCATGGCCGCACTGTGCGTGCTGACGATGATCAACCGCATCCGCCGCGGGCTGCAGGAAGCGGCGATTCCGCCGCAGTAATCAACGACAAACAACAAGACTACACGCCTTATCAATCTGGAGATTGCATGCGTCAGGCGCAGGAACGGGAATTCCACAGCTTCGACCAGGTACCGCTGTTCTACCGGTACTGGGCGAGCATCACGACCACCACGCCGGCCAAGGCCATCGTGCTGCTGCATCGCGGCCACGAGCATTCCGGCCGGGTCACCCACCTGGTCGATGAACTGGACCTGCCCGATACCGCGTTCTTCGCCTGGGATGCGCGCGGCAACGGCCGTTCGCCGGGTGCCCGCGGCGATGCGCCGGGCTTCCCGGCGCTGGTGCGCGACCTGGACAGCTTCATCGCCCACATCGGTGCCGAGCACGGCATCGCGGTGGAGGACATCGTGGTGATCGCGCAGAGCGTGGGCGCCGTGGTGGCCGCCACCTGGGTGCACGATTACGCGCCGCGACTGCGCGCGCTGGTCATGGCTTCGCCGGCGTTCAAGGTGAAGCTGTACGTGCCATTCGCGCGCGCTGGCCTGACCCTGATGCAGAAGCTGCGCGGCAACTTCTTCGTCAACAGCTACGTCAAGCCGCAGTGGCTGACCCACGATCCGGCGCGGGTGGAAAGCTACCGCACCGACCCGCTGATCACCCGGCCGATCTCGGTGCGCGTGCTGCTGGGCCTGTACGAGGCTGCCGACCGCATCGTCGCCGATGCGCAGGCGATCAGCGTGCCGGTGCAGCTGCTGGTGTCCGGTTCGGATTTCGTCGTGCACCGTGGCCCGCAGGACCGCTTCTACGAGCACCTGTCCAGCCCGATCAAGGAACGCGTGCACCTGCCGGGCTTCTTCCACGACACCCTCGGCGAGCGTGACCGCACGTCAGCGTTGGCTCGCATCCGCAGCTTCATCCAGGCGCGCTTCGCCGAGCCGCTGCACGAACTGTCGCGGCGCGATGCGCATCGCCATGGGCCGACCTTCGAAGAATCGGAAATCCTGGCCTGGCCGCCGGAGCGAAACAGCCTGGCCGACCTGCGCTGGCGCGTGGTGCGTGGCGGCCTGCGCGTCGGCGGCACGCTTTCGGAAGGCATCGCGCTGGGCCTGCAGACCGGTTTCGATTCGGGCAGCACGCTGGACTACATCTACCGCGACGAAGCGCGCGGCAAGGGCCCGCTGGGCCGCATGGTCGACCGCAACTATCTCGATGCGATCGGCTGGCGCGGCATCCGCATCCGCGGGCAGCACCTGCAGGAACTGCTGCGCGACGCCGCCCAGCGCCTGCGCGGGCAGGGCACGCCGGTGCGCGTGCTGGACGTTGCGGCCGGCCACGGCCGCTATGTGCTGGAAGCGCTGGGACAGGGCGAACAGCGTGCCGAGCGCATCGTGCTGCGTGATTTCAGCGATCTGAACGTGACCCAGGGCCAGGCCTTGATCGACCGCCTCGGTGCGTCCGACATCGCCCACTTCGAGCAGGGCGATGCGTTCGACCCGGTACAGCTGGCGCAGGTCGACCCGGCGCCGACGCTGGCGGTGGTGTCGGGCCTGTACGAACTGTTCCCCGACAACGATGCGGTGCTGCGTTCGCTGCAGGGCATCGCCGCAACCGTGCCGGTCGGCGGCTACCTGGCCTATACCGGCCAGCCATGGCACCCGCAGCTGGAATTCATCGCCCGCGCGCTGACCAGCCACCGCGGTGGTGCGGCGTGGGTGATGCGCCGTCGTACCCAGCAGGAAATGGATGAGCTGGTGCGCCTGGCCGGGTTCGAGAAGGTGGCGCAGCGCATCGACGCGTTCGGCATCTTCACCGTGTCGCTGGCACGCCGGACCGCGTGATGGCAACGCTGGCTGCCACCCCGCTGGCCGCGGCGGGGCGTCCCTGGCGGCGCGCCCTGCTGTGGCTGGTACTGCTGGGCCCATTCTTCTTCGCCAGCTATGGCTTCGCCAACTGGATGGCCGGGCGCCACGCCGTGCTGCCGGTGATGGCATTCGCCTGGGAATCGCATATCCCGTTCGTGCCATGGACGATCGTGCCGTACTGGTCGATCGACCTGTTCTACGCGATCTCGTTCTTCCTGTGCCGGCAGCGCCTCGAGCTGGACCGGCATGCGCTGCGCCTGTTCAGCGCGCAACTGATCGCGGTGGCCTGCTTCCTGCTGTGGCCGCTGCGCTTCAGTTTTGAACGACCAGAAATCGGCGGCGTGTTCGGCTGGCTGTTCGATGTGCTGCTGGGTTTCGACAAGCCGTTCAACCAGGCGCCGTCGCTGCACATCGTGCTGCTGATCGTGCTGTGGGTGAAGTACGCGCAGTACCTGCAGGGCGCGTGGCGCTGGCTGCTGCATGCGTGGGCGCTGTTGATCGGCGTCTCGGTGCTGACCACCTTCCAGCACCACTTCATCGATGTGCCCACCGGACTGCTGGCTGGTTGGCTGTGCGTGTGGCTGTGGCCAGAGCAGGGCACGCCGCCGCTGCGGGCGTGGCGCACGGCGCGCGATCCAAAGCGCTGGCGCCTGGCCTCGTTCTATCTGCTGGGCGCCGCGGTTCTGCTGGTGCCGGTGGTGGTGCTGGGGGGCGCGACGCTGTGGCTGCTGTGGCCGGTGGTGTCGCTGCTGCTGGTGGCGCTGGCCTATGCCGGGTTGGGCACGGCGGTGTTCCAGAAGCGCGCCGATGGGCGACTGACCATGGCCGCGCGCTGGCTGCTGGCACCGTACCTGGCCGCGGCCTGGATCAATTCGCGGCTGTGGACGCGCACTGCGCCGCAGCCGGTGGAAGTGGCCGGTGGCGTGTGGCTGGGCCGCATTCCCTGCGCCGCGCTGCCAGCGACGTTGCGCGGTGTGGTCGATGCCTGCGCCGAGCTGTCCTGCACGGCGCCGGGTGCGGCCTATGCCAGCGTGCCGATGCTGGATTTGGTGGTGCCCACGCCGGCGCAGCTGGCCGAGGCCGCCGATGCCATCGAAGCCCTGCGTGCGCAGGGGCCGCTGCTGGTGTGCTGCGCACTGGGCTATTCGCGCAGTGCGGCCGGCGTCGCGACCTGGCTGCTGCGTACCGGTCGGGTATGCACCGCCGCCGAAGCGGTAGCGCGGGTGCGTGCCGCACGGCCGTCCATCGTCCTGCATGACGTTCATCTACAGGCCATCGCGGCCGCCACCACACGGGAGAGCAACGCATGAGTACCGCTGCCGATCTGCCGATGATGCACCTGCTGCTGCGCCAGGGCCGGCTGCCCGCCGCGCTGTCAGCGGGCCTGCTGCTGGTAGCGCTGCTGCTGCTGGGCATCGAGCCCGGCCTGGCGATGTTCGCCGCCGGCCTGCTTCTGCTGAGCGTGGCCGTGGGCGTGGTGCAGGCGTATTACGCGGTGCGCGTGCAGCTGGATGCCAGCCTGCTGCAGCTGCTGCTGCGGGAAGGCCTGCAGGGCGATGCCGCCGCCGAGCGCGTGGACGCGGCGCTGCACACCGCCGGCCTGCGCCGCCGCGATGCGCAGGCGCCGGTGCGCGGCTGGGACGTACGCTGGATCGGCATGCGCCGCCTGCTGGTGCGCCAGTATGTGGCCACGCTGCTGCAGTTTGCGGTGATGCTGCTGGCCGTGCTGTGGCCGCAGACCTGAGCGGAGATAACGATGTTTGCTGAGCTGATCGCCCGCGCCTGCAGTGGCGCGATCCATGTGGTGACCGGTGCGCGCGCGCTGTGGATCGGCTGTGCGCCATCCAGCGAGCACCGCGTGTACTACGGCAACCATGCCAGCCATGGTGACTTCGTGCTGATCTGGTCGTCGATGCCGGCGGCGCTGCGTCGCCAGGTGCGGCCCGTCGCTGCCGCCGAGTACTGGCAGGGCGATGCGCTGCGCAGTTACCTGATCGATGCGGTGTTCAACGGCGTGCTGGTCGAGCGCGACGCCGCGCGGCGCCAGCAGGATCCGCTGCAGGGGCTGCGCGATGCGGTGGACGAGGGATGTTCGTTGATCCTGTTCCCGGAAGGCACGCGCAACATCGGCGAGGAACCACTGCTGCCGTTCAAGAGTGGCATCTATCATCTGGCGCGGCAGCGCCCGGAACTGGAGTTCGTACCGGTGTGGATCGACAACCTGAAGCGGGTGATGCCCAAGGGGCGTTTCCTGCCACTGCCGCTGCTGTGCACGGCGACTTTCGGCACGCCGCTGCGCCTGCAGGCCGATGAGGACAAGGCCGCGTTCCTCGCGCGCAGTCGCCAGGCGCTGCTGGACCTGGCACCGAACGGAGGCCGCGCATGAGTTTCCTGCTGGATGTATCCGGCGACCTGGCCACGCAGAGCGTGGGCCAGCAGACCGGCCTGCTGTTTGCCGGTGTCGGCGCGGTGCTGGTGCTGGCCACGCTGGTATCGGAGACGCTGCGCTGGCGCCAGCGCGAGAACCCCAGCGCGGTCATCGCCAACCTGGTTTCGCGCATCCGCGCGTGGTGGGTGATGGCCATCGTGGTGGGCGCTGCGCTGCTGTTCGGCCGCGCCGGGGTCATCGTGCTGTTCGCGATCATCTCGCTGTTCGCGCTGCGCGAGTTCATCACCCTGGCGCCCACGCGCTCGGGCGATTACTACGCGCTGCTGGCTGCGTTCTACATCGTGCTGCCATGGCAGTACTACCTGGTGTGGATCGACTGGTACGGCATGTACACGCTGCTGATTCCGGTCTACGCGTTCCTGTTCCTGCCGATCCTGTCGACCATCGGTGGCGACACCACCCACTACCTGGAACGCACGGCCAAGGTGCAGTGGGGGCTGATGATCTGCGTGTTCTGCATCTCGCACGTGCCGCTGCTGCTGAACCTGCACGTGCCCGGCCACGATCCCTCGCGGAACGTGCTGCTGTTCGCCTTCCTGGTGATCGTGGTGCAGTCCTCGGACGTGCTGCAGTACATCTGGGGCAAGCTGCTGGGCAAGCGCCTGATCGCCCCGAAGCTGTCGCCGTCGAAGACGGTGGAAGGCTTCGTCGGCGGCGTACTCAGTGCCAGCGCGCTGGGTGCGGCGCTGTGGTGGATCACCCCGTTCACGCCGCTGCAGGCGTTCGGCCTGTCGCTGCTGATCAACCTGATGGGATTCTGGGGTGGCCTGGTCATGTCGGCGATCAAGCGCGACCGCGGCATCAAGGACTGGGGCCACATGATCGAGGGCCATGGCGGCATGCTCGACCGGCTGGATTCGGTGTGCTTCGCCGCGCCGGTGTTCTTCCATGTGGTGCGGTATTACTGGAAGGCCGGCGGGGTGGGGTGATTTCGCCGGGTTTTCATCCACGCATGGCGTGGATCTACGGGCATACATCGGTAGCGCCGGGCCATGCCCGGCGGGCCGCGCTTACGCGCTGATGCCGTATTCCTTCAGCTTCTTGCGCAGCGTGGCGCGGTGGATGCCCAGCATCGCCGCGGCGCGGCTCTGGTTGCCTTCGCAGTGGTTGAGCACTTCCACGAACAGCGGAATCTCCATCTCGCGCAGCACGATCTCGTAGACATCGTCCGCGTCGCAGCCATCGAGGTCACGCAGGTAGCGGCGCACGGACTGGGCGACGTGTTCACGCAGCGGTGGCCGGGCAGCGCCACGACTGTTGTCAGGACGAGAAAGGACAGCGTTCAAGGGGGTTCCCGATTCGGTGGCCCGTGCGCGCGGAGCGCGCGGCCGGACGAGGTGGTGGCGGCCAGTCTAGCGCGAGCGTGCCCGACCTGCCACGGCTGGACGCCTTCGTCCCGCTCAGAGGAACTCGAAGGTGAATGCGACCGTGGAGGCCGCAGGCTCCTGTACGCGGAAGGCGATGCGCGCGCTCTGCCCCGGTTCCAGCAGGGCCGCGCCGGGGTTCTCGCCCAGGTACTGCGCGGGCGGGAACACGCCGGTGCCGATCACCCGGCCATCAGCATCGGCCAGTGACAGGCGCAGGTCGGGCCATGCCTGTGCCCAGCGCGCATCGTTGCGGATGCTGGCCTGGACCTGCAGCACACCGGCCTGCCCGGGCAGCGGACGGATCTCGCGACTGGTCATGGTCAATGCGGTCGGTTCGCGCCATGCCGGCAGGCTGCAGCGCAGGACACCGCACAGCGCACTGATCCACGGGCGGTGCGCGGCATCAGCAGCCAGTCGCGCACGATCGGCCAGCACGCTCTGCAGCACCAGCAGCAATGCCAGCACGGCCACCAGGGCCCAGTGCCAGCGCGGCGTCGGCAGGGCACGCGGGCGGGCGCCGAGGAAACTGGGCGCATCGCTGGCCGGTGCGACCGATGCCGGCGTGTCGATGCGCGAGGACGTTTCAATGACAGTGTCATCGGACCGTCGCGTCTGCGGCGGTGGCGGTGTGTCCACCACCGGTTCGGCCGGCAGTTCCAACGGTGCCGTCTGATCGACGGTGGCATCCGTCGTGTTGCCAGCGGGTTCCTGCGCCTGCCCGGTGTCGGGCGGCGCATCGGTTCCCGGCGCGGAACGCAGGAAGGTGGCAAGCGGACGACGCGGCGGGTTCGGCTCGGACATGCTCAGGGCGCGGGCTCGGATCCAGCGGTCATTCAACCACGATCAGCCGCGGCGTACGCCGGTGATGCGCATCCAGTCGCCGTCCTGGGTGGCCTGCAGCTCGTCGAACCATGCTGCGTAACGCTGCAGCAGTTCGCCTTCCTGGCCATGCAGGATGCCCGACAGGGCGATGCAGCCACCGGCAGCGACGCGCGCGGCCAGCAGTTCGGCCAGTGCATCAAGTGCCGAGGCGAGGATGTTGGCGACCACGATCGGGTAGGTGGCCACCGGTTCGTCCTGCGGCAGGTACACGTGCATGCGGGCCTGCTCGCCATTGCGCTCGGCGTTGTCGGCGGTGGCGATCAGCGCCTGCGGATCGTTGTCCACGCCGATCGCTTCGGCTGCACCCAGCTTCAGCGCGGCCAGGGCGAGGATGCCCGAGCCGCAGCCGAAGTCGAGCACGCGCTGGCCCTGCAGCAGGCCATCCACGGCCAGCTGGTCCAGCCAGCGCAGGCACAGCGCGGTGGTCGGGTGGGTGCCCGAACCGAAGGCCAGGCCCGGGTCCAGGCGCACCACGGCGGCGTCGGCGGCCTGCGCCGCCTCGGGCAGTTCATGGTTCCACGGCACGATCCAGGTGCGGCTGCCGAAATCCATCGGCTGGAACTGGTCGAGCCAGGCGCGTTCCCAGTCTTCGTCCTCGACCGCGCGGAAGCTGCCGCCGGTCCAGTCCAGCTCCGGGTCGAACGCTTCCAGCGCGGCCAGCAGCAACAGCGCGTTGCTGTCGGCCGGGAACAGCGCGCTCAGCACCAGGGTGTCCCACAGCGGGGTCTCGCCCACGCCCGGCTCGAGGATGGCCTGCTCGTTGCTGGTGTCGGCCTCGGCATCGAGCAGGGTCACCGCCAGCGCGCCCACGTCCTCCAGCGCGTTTTCATAGCGGGGCTGGGTGGCTTCGGTGCAGCGCAGGGTCAGTTCCAGGAACGGCATGGCGTGGGGGCAATCGCGGGAAAGGGGGCCATGCTAGACCATCCGGCCGTCTCCGTATCCCCTGAGATGCGGGCCGGGGCTGAACGAGGCCGATTCAGACAGGCCTCACGGGCCTTGCTAAACTTGGCGCTTTCCTGCCCGACGTGCCGTAACCGACCGCCGATGGCTCTCGCCCCGACCCTGAAAACCTGGTTGCTCGTGCTGCCGGCCGTGGCCGTGCTGGGCGTGGCCGGTTATCGGGCCAGTGGCCATGGGCGCGCGGAGCAGGTGGACGTGGGCGCGCCCATGGCGGTGTCCGCCGCCAGCGTGCAGGACGCGCTGGAACCGGTGATGCCTGAAGCGCTGGCCCGCCGCCTGGCCGGCTTCGAGCGGAGCAGCGCGCTGCCTTCGGGCCTGCCGCTGGACATCCGCGCCGACATCGAAGGCGAGACCGATCTGTTCGCCTACGCACAGCGCCTGAAGGCGCAGGCCGAGCAGGGCAATCATGAAGCGCGCTGGATGCTCAGCCGGGTCTACGACTACTGCGCGCAGTATGCGGTCGATCCCGGTGGCTACCGCCTGGACAACAACGTGCTGGCCGGCCTCGGCCTGAGCGCGGCGCCGGCGATGGTGCAGGCGCGCGAGCGCGTGGCGCAGCGCTGCGGTGGTTTCGTGCCGGGCGACAAGCTGGGCCCTTCGCTGGTGTTCAACGAACGCCGGCGTGCGGCCCTGCAGGGCAACCTGGCCGCCGAAGCCGCGCTGTTCGCCGAGGGTGAGCCGCTGCACAGCAATGACCAGTACCGCCGCGACCTGGTGGAGCGCGTGCGTACCTCGCGCGACCCGGAGGCCTACATGGCGCTGGCGCCGGGCATGGGCGTGCGCGCTGCCGGCGACAAGGCGCTGGCCAACATGGTGGCCGGCGAACAGCTCAGTGAGATGGCGTGGCGGGTGGCTGCCTGTCAGCTCGGTCTACCGTGTGGGGCCGACAGTGTGCTGATGAACAGTTACTGCGCGAACGGAGGGATCTGTTCGCAGGATGGTACGCAGGATTTCCAGGATTTCGTGTATGACGCTGCTGTATCGCGGCAAGGTGCGGGGAAGATGAACGAATGGATCAAGCAATTGATTGGAAAGAGGAACGGGCAATGAACTACCGTCGATTCCTGCACGGGGCCAAGTTCTGGTTCTGGGTGGCGTTGTTTGTCGCGTATTCGGCCGGCGCGGTTGGCCTGCTGATGATCGACACCTACGAGGATCGCTACCGGCATCTTTCCAAGGTTGAGCTGACCTCGGTGAAGGCGCAGGAAGACGTGCGCCGCGCCGGTGCCAGCCAGGTGGCTGCGGTGTACCGCGCGCAGAGTGGCGCGCCCTTCGCTGCGTTGCCGGCGGGCAGTACCTTCCAGGTGGTCTGGCCCGATGGCTCGACCGAAACCATGGTGATCGTCGACCCGACCTCGCCCAACGGCGTGCGCCCGCTGGCCGAGACGCAGATTCCGGCCGAAGTCGCTGACAAGCGCTGACCCGCGTGGGGTAGCGCCGGGCCACGCCCGGCGGTGATGCCCGGCGGCACCGGAAGACGCAAAAAAGGGCGGGGAAATCCCCGCCCTTTTCGTGTCCAGCATCTGCCGCCGATCAGGTCAACGCGATCGGCTTGTTCTTGCGTTCGGCCAGGCGCTTTTCCAGGTAGTGGATGTTCTGCCCACCGGCCTGGAAGCCCTTGTCGCGCATGATGCGCTGCTGCAGGGCCACGTTGGTCTTGATGCCGTCCACCACCATCTCGCTCAGCGCCACGCGCATGCGGGCGATGGCGGTCTCGCGGTCCGGGCCGTGCACGATCAGTTTGCCGATCATCGAGTCGTAGTTCGACGGCACGCGGTAGCCACTGTAGATGTGGGTGTCCACGCGCACGCCGGGGCCGCCCGGCGGATGGAAGCCGGTGATGGTGCCCGGGCTCGGCACGAAGGTTTCAGCATCTTCGGCGTTGATGCGGCACTCGATGGCATGGCCGCTGAGCACCACGTCGCTCTGCTTGATCGACAACTTCTGGCCTGCAGCGATCTTCAGCTGCTCGGCCACCAGGTCGATGCCGGTGACCATTTCGGTGACCGGATGCTCCACCTGGATGCGGGTGTTCATTTCGATGAAGTAGAAGCGGCCGTCTTCGTACAGGAACTCGAAGGTGCCGGCGCCGCGGTAGCCGATGCGCACGCAGGCTTCGGTGCAGACCTTGCCGATCTCTTCGCGCTGTTCGGCGCTGATGCCCGGTGCCGGTGCTTCTTCCACTACCTTCTGGTGGCGGCGCTGCATCGAGCAATCGCGCTCACCCAGGTGGATGGCGTTGCCCTGGCCGTCGGCCAGCACCTGGATCTCCACGTGGCGCGGGTTCTCCAGGAACTTCTCCATGTAGACCTCGCCATTGCCGAACGCGGCCTTGGCCTCGCTCTTGGTGGTTTCGATCGAGGTCTTCAGCGAGGCTTCGGCGTGCACCACGCGCATGCCGCGGCCACCGCCGCCACCGGCCGCCTTGATGATGACCGGGTAGCCGATCTCACGGGCGATCTTGGTGTTGGCAACGATGTCCTCGCCCAGCGGGCCGCCCGAGCCGGGCACGCACGGCACGCCGGCGGACTTCATGGCGCGGATGGCTTCGACCTTGTCACCCATCATGCGGATGGTGTCGGCCTTGGGGCCGATGAAGATGAAGCCGGACTCCTCCACGCGCTCGGCGAAGTCGGCGTTCTCCGACAGGAAGCCGTAGCCCGGGTGGATGGCCTGGGCGTCGGTGACTTCCGCCGCGGCGATCAGCGCCGGGATGTTGAGGTAGCTCTGCGGCGACGGTGCCGGGCCGATGCAGACCGACTCGTCGGCCATGGCCACGTGCTTGAGGTTGCGGTCGACCGTGGAGTGCACGGCCACCGTGCGGATGCCCAGGGTGTGGCACGCGCGCAGGATGCGCAGCGCGATCTCCCCTCGGTTGGCAATGACGACTTTGTCGAGCATGGCGTGCCCCTCAGCCGATCACGAACAGCGGCTGGTCGAACTCCACCGGCTGGCCGTTCTCGCCCAGGATGGCGACGATGGTGCCGGACTTGTCGGCTTCGATCGGGTTGAACATCTTCATCGCTTCGATGATCGCCAGGGTCTCGCCTTCCTTGACCTGCTGGCCAACGGTGACGAAGGCCGGCTTGTCCGGAGCGGCCGACGCGTAGAAGGTGCCGACCATCGGCGAGCGCAGCACGTGGCCTTCCGGCAGGGCCGGGCCCGGCTTGGCGGTGCCGCCGGTGGAGGCTTCGGTCGGCGACTGCATCGGCATGGCCTGCGCAGCCGGGGCAGCCGGAGCGGCGTACACCGGGGCCGGCATCGGTGCGGCATAGCCGGCCACCGGGGCGCGCGACAGGCGCACGGACTCTTCGCCTTCCTTGATTTCGATTTCAGCCAGGTTCGACTCTTCCAGCAGGTCGATCAGCTTCTTGATTTTGCGCAGATCCATGAGGGCCTCTTTGGTTTCTATCTAGGTGAGGTAGAGCGCCGGCTGGCGCCCGGGTCGACAATCAGGTGGCGGACACCCGCAGCAGCGCCGCGTCCATCGCGTAGCGGTAGCTGTCGGCGCCGAAGCCACACACCACGCCCACCGCCTTGTCGCTGAAATAGCTGTGCTGGCGGAACGGTTCGCGGGTGTGCGGGTTGGACAGGTGGATCTCGATGAACGGCACGGCCACCGCCGCCAGCGCATCGCGCAGGGCAACCGAGGTGTGGGTGAAGGCGGCCGGGTTGATCAGGATGAACGTGGTACCGTCGGTGCGCGCGGCCTGCACGCGGTCCACCAGCACGTGTTCGGCGTTGGACTGCAGGCTTTCCAGCGCATGCCCGGCCACAGCGGCCTGGGCGGCCAGCGCCTGGTCGATGTCGGCCAGCGTGGTGTGCCCATAGACCTCCGGCTCGCGGGTGCCGAGCAGGTTGAGGTTGGGGCCATGCAGGACCAGCAGCTTCGCCATGGAGTCCGATCAACGGGAAAGGGCGGCAGTCTGGCGGAACCTGCGGATGCTGTCCAGTTCGGCGAAATTGCAGGTGTTTAAAGCAATCGTTTGAAAATCGTGGAAGCGCTTGCGGCCGTATGGGTGGCGCCGGATCGAGGCCCGCTGAACGCCGTGGCGGCGGGGATGCCCGCACGAAGGCCGACGATGGCGTAGATCCACGTCCCGCGTGGATGACCACGTCCAGTAGATCCACGCCATGCGTGGATGACCACGTCCAGTAGATCCACGCCATGCGTGGATGACCGCGCCCAGTAGATCCACGCCATGCGTGGATGACCACGTCCAGTAGATCCACGCCATGCGTGGATGACCGCGCCCAGTAGATCCACGTCATGCGTGGATGACCGCCGCCGGACTCAGGTCTCGAGCCGTCGGCACCACGTTCGGGAACACCTCTTCCAGCGCCTCGGTCTCGCCGGGTTTCGGCGCCGGCCAGTTGTAGGCGTCCACCGGCTGCGCGCGGTTCACCCACAGCGCGTAATGCAGATGGTCGGCACGGCCATCGCCGGTATTGGGGTGGATGAGGATGGTCAGGCCCAGGCTGCTGAGCGGCAGCCACGGCACCCGCACCGGCAGCAGGTCGTTGCTGAAGCCGAAGTAGAACGACGGCGTGACATGCGGGCCGCGCAGTTCCAGGTTCCAGTTGCCCAGTTCCACCGCGAAGCGTTCGTCCGCCCAGCGCCGCAGCAGGGCCGCCTTCTGGTGGCTGTCTTCGTCGAGAGATGTGGGCGTGGTAGCTCTTGATATCGGTATAGGCACGCGGCCGGCTGGGCACCGGTGATTCGCCCGGGCGCACGCTGGCCGGGCGCGGCGTCGCTTCGGCTGCCGTATCCTGGCCCCAGGGGCTGCGGCCCTGCGCCGGCGGCGGCACGATCGCGCGGAAGCCGGGTCGGCCGGGTTCGATGGTGTTGGACGCGCTGGCAGCGGCAAGGCCGCGCCAGCGTCCTGGTGACGGAGCCGACACGCTCGGCGATGGTGGCCGCGCCGTCCAATAAGCACAGGGCATCAGGTGATGCCGCGCCGCTGCCACCACGTTGAGTCGTGCCCGCGGTCGGGCTAGGGTGGCCGGGCCATGCACCGGACCTTCGCCATGACCGCTGTTGACCCCGGGACCGCGCGCCGGCGCGCCGCCTTCCGCCAACTGCACGCCCAGGGCTGCTTCGTGCTGCCCAACCCGTGGGACGTGGGCAGTGCGCGCTATCTGCAGCGGCAGGGGTTCCAGGCGCTGGCCACCACCAGTGCCGGCTGCGCGTGGAGCGAGGGCCGGCCCGATGGTGCCGTTTCGCTGGAAGCCACGCTGGAACACCTGCGGCTGATGGCGGACGCGACGTCGCTGCCGTTGAACGCGGATTTCGGCGATGGTTTCGGTGCGACGGCGGACGAGGTCGGCGCAGCGGTCACCGCCGCCTTGGATACCGGCATCGCCGCGCTGTCCATTGAAGATGCCAGCGGCGTGGCGGGGGCGCCGCTACGGCCGCTTGAGCAAGCTGTGCAGCGCCTGGCCGCCGCGCGTGCGGCCATTGATCGTGCCGGTGCCGACGTCCTGCTGGTGGCGCGTGCCGAGAACTTCTTCGTCGGCGTGCCCGATCTGGACGACACCCTGCAACGACTGCGCGCCTACGCCGCGGCCGGCGCCGACGTGCTGTACGCACCGGGCATCACCACCCGTGAGCAGATCACGGCGGTGGTTGCGGCGGCAGGACCGAAGCCGGTGAACCTGCTGGTCGGTGGGCCCACGCCGCTCACCTTGCAGGACATCGCCGCGCTGGGCGTGCGCCGGGTCAGCCTGGGTGGGGCTCTGGCGCGCGCGGCATGGGGTGGGCTGATGCAGGCCACCGATCCGATCCTGCGCGACGGCCGTTTCGATGGCCTGCAGCGGGCCGCCGCGGGCGCGGCATTGAACGACCTGTTCCGCTGATACGACGACATCACGCAGTAGATCCACGCCATGCGCGGATGGACACGGGCCAATAGGCTGCATCAGTAGATCCACGCCATGCGTGGATGCTTACCCGCGATCGGGGTCGCAGCCCTTCGTTGAACGAAGGGATCCGACCCCGGCTGCCCAGCGATTCCTCAGAACCGCGCGGTCAGGCCGACGAAGAACGTACGCGCGCCGCCGTCGTAGTTGTTGCCTTCCTCGATCGTGGACACATCGCCCAGGTTCTGCACGCCCGCGCGCAGGGTCAGGTTCTCGTTCACGTCATAGCCGGTCACCAGATCCACCGTCGTGTAGGCCTTGGCGAACGTTGCGCTGGTGGAGGACACCAGCTGCTTGCCGATGTGCTGTGCGCTCAGGTTCAGCGACCAGGCATCGGTCACGTCCCAGTTCAACGAGGTGTTGCCAGTGATCTTCGGCACCACCAGCAGGCTGGCGCCGGTGGTGCGGTTCTTCGATTCCAGCATGCGCGTGGCGTTGGTGGTCCAGCTCACTAGCTCGTGCAGCGGCAGGGTCACGCTGGCCTCGATGCCACGCGTGCGCGCCTTCTGCACGTTCTGCGCCACGGTCCACCAGAAACCGTTGACGAAGCTGGTGGTCTGGCCGGAGATCTCGCGCAGCGGAACCTGCTGGATCTTGTCGTCGAAGTCGGTCAGGAAGTAGGTCGCCGATGCGGACCAGCCGTTCTTGTCGTAGCCCAGCCCCAGCTCGTAGTTGGTGCTGGTTTCCGGTTCCAGGTTCGGGTTGCCGGCCATGTAGCAGCCGGTGGTGCCATCGGCGCTCACCGAGCGGTTGGTCCAGCCTTCGGCGGTCAATGCCGTGCAGCCGTTGCCGCCGGACTGGGTCGCCGCGCCGGCCGTACCCTGCTTCAGGTTCGGCGCCTTGAAGCCCTGCGACACGCCACCGCGCACGGTCCATGCATCGCCCGGATGCCACACGCCGTAGATGCGCGGGCTCAGGTTGTCATCGTAGTTGTCGGTATTGTCCCAGCGCAGGCCCACGGTCAGCACGAAACGTTCGTGCAGGGTGATGTGGTCCTCGGCGAACAACGCCCACGAATCGGCTTCGCTCACTGGGCTGATGCGGCCGCTGCCGGTCCAGGTCACCGGCACGGTGCCGATCGTGTCCGGGTTCTCCAGTTCCTCGCGCCTCCACTGCGCGCCCACGTTCAGGCTCTGCTCGAAGCCCCAGTGGAAGCCGTGGTTGAAGGCGGTGTCGAACACCGTCTCCTTGGAGTGGGTGCCCAGCACGCTGCCCTGGTCGTTGTAGTCGTTCTGCACGAGCGTGCTCTTGGACGTGGTGGTGTCGCCGTAGCGGCCGTCATGGCTGACGACGTAGCCGGTCTGCACCAGCTTGGACAGGCCCCAGGCATGCACATCACCGGCACCGGTGTTGCGCTGCTCGCCGCGCGAACCTTCCAGGGTCAGCGCGTGGTCGTCGTTGAGGCGCCACTGGAACTGCAGGTTGGCGTTCTGCGCCTTGTTGCCGGGCGTCTGCCGCGCACCGGTGTCGGACGTGTGGTCGGTGACGTTGGCACCGATGCGCACGCCGAGGTTCTCGGTCAGCGGGCCACTGAACAGCGCGCCCATCTGCGTGGTGTCGCCGCGCGTGTCCGAGTCGGGCATGCTGTGGTTGAGGGTGACCGAGCCACCCCAGTGGTCGCGGATCTTGTGGGTGATGATGTTGATCACGCCGCCCATCGCATCCGAGCCGTACAGCGAGGACATCGGGCCGCGCACTACTTCGATGCGCTCGATCATGTCCGGCGACAGCCAGTTCAGATCCTGCGGACCGAGGTCGTCGCGGTAGTTCACGCCGGAGGAATTGCCCTGGCGGCGGCCGTCGATGAGGATCAGCGTGTACTGCTCGGGCAGGCCGCGCAGGCGGATCTTCGACTGCGCACCGGACAGCGCATAGCCGCCGGTCACGCCCGGCACGGTGCTCAGCAGCTGGCCGATGCTGGTGACCGGCTTGCGCTCGATCTCCTCGCGGGTGATGACGCTGATGCTGGCCGGCGCATCCTTGATCCATTGCTGGGCGCCGGTGGCGGTGACTACCACGTTGTCCATCTGCTTGGTCGACGAAGCGTCGGCGGCGGCATCAGCGTGGGCGGTGCTGGCCAGCGCAAAACCAATCGCGGCGGTCAGCGCGGCAACGGAACGACGGGATTTCAGAACGGCATGCGACATCGCGCAGTACTCCTGTTGAGGGTCCACTGGCGATGGCTGGGACGTCCGTGTGTGGGGATTTCAGAATTCTTTAACAATCGTATCACGAATCATTCGCATTTGAAGACTGGTGACATATACATGTCCGCCTGGCCCGCAGCCCAGGGAGGACCAGCGCACCGAAATCAGCGTCCTGCGGAGCGTACTGGTGGAATATTCATGCTGATAGTTACCATTAGTAACTAATGAATCAGCAGGTCTCTCCCATGCACAGCCTGATCGTCGTCGCCCATCCCGATTCCGCTTCGCTTACCCATGCCGTTGCCGCGCGCATCGGCCAGTCCATCACCGATGCCGATGCGCGCAACAGCGTGACCCTGGCCGATCTCGCCGCCGAGGGTTTTGATCCCCGCTTCAATGCCGCCGACATCGGCCTGTTCAAGCAGGGCGCGGCGGTGCCGGCCGACGTGGCCGCCGAGCATGCGCGGCTGGATGCCGCCGATACGCTGGTGCTGGTCTATCCGCTGTACTGGTGGTCGTTCCCCGCGCTGCTGAAGGGCTGGATCGACCGGGTGTTCACCCAGGGCTGGGCCTACGCAGACGGTGCCGACGGCAAGGTGGAAAAGAAGCTGCAGCGGCTGCAGGTGCATCTGGTCGGCATCGGCGGCGCGGGCGCGGAGATGATCGAACGCCGCGGTTACGGTGCGGCAATGAAGACACAGATCGACATGGGCATCTTCGATTACTGCGGTGCCACCGTGCACTCGTCCACGCTGCTGCTCGATGCCGACAGTGGCCAGGCCGCGGTGCATCTGCAGACCGCCACCGACATCGGCCGTACCATAGGCACACCTGTCTGATGATGTAGAGCCGCTGCATGTCCACCGCCGCTACGCCCACCCGTCGCCGGATGTCACGCGAACAGCGTGGCCGCCAGCTGCTGGACGTGGCCTGGACGCTGGTGGGCGGCGAGGGCACCGATGCGCTCAGCCTGGGGCGCCTGGCCGAGGCGGCCGGCGTGACCAAGCCGGTGGCCTACGATCACTTCATCACCCGCAATGGCCTGCTGGCCGCGTTGTATGCGGACTACGACCAGCGCCAGACCGCCGTGTTCGATGCGCGCATCGGCGCGGCACCTGCGCGGCTGCACGAGCGTGCTCAGGCCATCGCGTCGGGCTACATCGACTGCGTGCTCTCGCAGGGCAGCGACATCCAGGCGATCCTCGCTGCGTTGGCAGGTTCGCCCGAGCTGCGCGACGTACGCCACCGCTACCAGCAGGGTTTCGTCGAGCAGTGTGCGCAGTGGCTTGGTCCGTTCGCGGCCGACGGCGCCGTGCCCGTGGCCGGGCGCTGGGCAATTCTCGGTGCCGCCGAGGCGCTGTCCGAAGCGGTGGCTGCTGGCGCGCTGCAGCAGCCGGATGCGGAAGCGGAACTGCAACGACTGATCGTCGAGACCGTCAGCCGCGCGCGCTGATCGCCGCGTCGCCCTGCAGCTGCGCGAAACCGTCCTGCAGACATTGCTGCACCCATGCGTTCCGCGATTCCCGCGTGGGCGCGCCGAGGGTGATGTTGATCAGCCGGTGCGTCGCCTCCTCGCTGTCGCGGCACGCAGTCGCCGCCAGGCAGAAGCCCGCCGCTCGGGTATAGCCGGTCTTCAGCCCATCGATGCCATCCGAGCCCAGCAGCGTGTTCTGGTTGTCCTTGCAGAACGTACCGTGGCTGAAGTGGCGCTGCGCGGTGATGGCCAGCACCTGCGGATGATCGGCCAGCAGCCGCGCGGCAAGCATCGCCATGTCATGCGCGGTCGACACATGGCCCGGCGTGGTGATGCCCGAGACGGAAACAAAGTGCGTATCGCGCAGGCCCATGCGTGCAGCGGTCTCATTCATGCGCTGTACGAAGGCAGCCTCCGAACCCGCCAGGTGGCGGGCCAGCGCCAACGCGGCATCGTTGCCGGACACCACCATCAGGCCTTCCAGCAGGTGGCCAAGGGTGACGGTCTCGCCCGGCATCAGGCCCATCCGCGTTTCATCGGCGGCCACCGCGTGCACGTCGCGCGCATCGGTCACGGTGCTGTCCGTCCACGCGTGCCCCCCGCGCGCGATGGCCTCATAGGCCACATGCGCGGTCATCAGCTTGGTCAGCGAGGCGGGCGCACTCGGCAGCCTGGCATCGTGCTGCTGCAGGATGTGCAGCGTGGCCGCATCCACGGTGATCGAAGAAAGCGCCGATATCGGCGAAGCAGGCAATGACATCACCAACAAGATATCGCGGAGCGAGCAGGGCGAAAAGCCGCACGAATCTGCAACATTGCAATGATATAACGTGCCGCTGTTGGCGGTGTCGCCGCCTTTCGTACTGCAGGAATCTCCATGACCCGACCCCTCGCGCGACGCTGGCTGTGCCCGTTTATCCTGGCTGCGCTTGCCGCGCTCACCGCCTGCCAGCCCAATGCGCGTCCCGATGCGCATGCGGCCACCGCGACCACCGCCGAAGCGCGTCCGCACAACGTCATCGTGATGATCAACGACGGCGCCGGTTGGGGTACCTGGGATGCGGCGGCCTACTGGCAGTACGGCAGCCGCGAAGGCGCACCGTATGCGGGTTTCCCGCAGCGCCTGGCGGTCACCACGTTCCCGCTCAACGCCAGTGGCCAGCCCACCCGCGATGATTCGCAGCGCATCGGCTATGACCCCGTGCAGGCCTGGGACATCACCGGGGTGCCGGCGCCCGACCTGCCGTTCGTCGCCTACCAGTACCTGGCCGCGGTCGCCACCGACAGCGCTGCCGCCGGTACCGCGTTGTCGTCCGGCGTGAAGACCTACAACAACGCCATCAACTACAACAACGATGGCCAGCCGGTGGAGTTCAATACCCTGCGCGCCAAGGCGCTGGGCATGGCCACCGGCGTGGTCACCTCGGTGCCGTTCCCGCACGCCACGCCAGCGGCGTTCGCGGCGCAGAGCGAATCGCGCAACAGCTACCATCAGATCGCCCACCAGATGCTGGCCCAGGGCCACATGGATCTGGTGATGGGCACCGGCGGCCCCGGCTACAGCGTCGACGGCACGCCCTGCGTGGACGGCATGGACAAGGTCGCCGCCGAAGGCTGCCAGAACCCATGGGAATGGGTGTCGCAGCAGGATTGGCAGCAGCTGGAAGCGGGCACGCCGATTGCCGGCAATCCGTCCGGTGCGTGGCGCCTGATCCGCAGCAAGGACGACTTCGCCGCGCTGGCGGACGGCCGCCTGCCGGCCGACCGCCCGCTGATCGGTGTACCGCGCGTGGCCAACACCCTGCAGCAGGCGCGCCAGCTGCCGGTGGTCGGGCGCGATGCCGCCACGCCGTCGGGGGTGAAGAAGATCGACAGCGTACCGGACCTGGCGACGATGACCCGTGGCGCGCTGCGCTTCCTGCAGCAGCGTTCGCCCAAGGGCCTGTTCCTGATGGTTGAAGGTGGCGCCACCGACTGGGCCGCGCACACCAGCGCCTGCGGCACCGAGTGGCACTACGGTGCCTGCACCGACCAGCCGCAGTACGGCCGCCTGATCGAGGAAACCGTCGAGTTCAACGATGCGGTGTCGGCAGTGGTGGCGTGGATCGAGCAGAACGGCGGCTGGGAACGCAACCTGCTGATCGTCACTACCGACCACGACAACAGCATGCCGATGGGCCCGGACGCGCAGAAGGTGGCCTTTGAGCCGGTGCGCAACAAGGGCCGTGGGCAGTTGCCGGGCATGAGCTTCCGCCCCACCGGCAACCACTCCAACGGCCTGGTGCCGCTGTGGGCCAAGGGCAACGGTGCCGAACTGCTGGGTCAGCGCGTGCGCGGCGTCGATGCCGGCTACCGCAAGCACGTGCGCTGGAACGACGGCAGCTACATCGACAACACCGACGTGGCCAAGGCCGTGCAGGACGCCCTGCAGCGCTGACCGCCCCGTGTAGAGCCGAGCCCATGCTCGGCTGCTCTCCGCTATCGGTAGAGCCGAGCCCATGCTCGGCTGCTCTCCGCTATCGGTAGAGCCGAGCCCATGCTCGGCTGCTCTCCGCTTTCGGTAGAGCCGAGCCCATGCTCGGCTGCTCTCCGCTTTTGGTAGAGCCGAGCCCATGCTCGGCTGCCTTGTGCCCTTTGTAGAGTCGAGCTTGCTCGACTGCTTCTCGGGCCTCAGTCGAGCAAGCTCGACTCTACCCGGCTGTCGCCTGCCACCGCTGCAGCCACCCGGCTATGGCCGGGTCCAGCCGCGCATCGTCCGGCAGCCGCACGCCAAAGCCCTCCTGCAGCACCTGCCGGACATCGGCCACATCGCGCAGCGCACGCTTCTCCGGCGCTTGCCCCGGGCGGTATTCGGTGTAGTTGCCGCTGCCCATCGTGCGCCGCCCCTCCGGCCACGTCAGCGAAGCACGCAGTTCTCCGGGGAAACTCGAGTGCGGGTGGGTGCACACATACCAGTTGCCCACCTCGTTGTCGGCCGCCGCCGGCGACGTCAGGTCGAACCGGTACAGCGACCGCCAGTCGTCACCGCTGCTGGCCGCCAGCAGGTAATCGCCGTCATCCAGGCGCTGCAGCCGGTAGTGTTCATGCGGCGTGTCCTGCGTGGCTGTTTGCTGCAGGCGCAGCGGCACGGTCGGGGTCAGGCTGCCGAAGCCGGCATCCACCAGCCAGTCCTCGCCGCCCAGTCGCACCCGGATCAACAGGTGGGTACGTGGTGTCAGTTCGCCTTCGGCGGCCGACAGCAGCACGCGCGCGCTCAGTGCATGGGCATCGAAGCCCAGCGCCTGCAGCAGCACGAGGAAGGCGCCATTGAGCTCGAAGCAGTAGCCCCCGCGCTGCGCGTCCAGCAGCTTGCGCTGCACGCTGTCCAGGTCGATCGGCACCGCATCGCGCAGCAGGCAGGTGAGGGTCTCGAACGGCACATGGGCATTGTGGCGCTGCTGCAGCAGGGTCAGCCCGGCCAGGGTGGCCGGCGGCGCGGCCGGCAGCTGCAGTCGCTGCAGGTAACGGGGGATATCGAGCGTGGTCATGACGGCACCAGGCGGGGCAGGGAAACCTACTGTGCAACCGCAACCGGGGTTGAGGTCAAGGGCAGTGGCCGATGTCATCGCCCCGTCGCCTGCGGCCGGTACAAAGACCGCAAGTGCCCCCGGTGGCAGTTCTCGAAAATAGCTCCAAAGTTCCGCAGATCCGGGCCGATACAGATGCGTCCTTTTGCCTGGAGTCTGTCATGTCGACCGCGGTTGTTCGCCTCCGGTCCCTGCGCACCCACTTCGATGGGCTGCGCTCGGCGTTTCCTGGCCTGTTGCGCTGGCTGCAGCCGCACCGGCTCAGCGTGGCCGACAAGCTGAAGGCCACCTTGTGGGTCTGCGGCCTTGGCCTGGTGGCCATTGCCGGCGTATACGCCTGGACCGGCCACGCCAGCGCACAGGCTGCCCGCACCCAGGCCAGCTACCAGCACGGCAGCGATCTGGCGGCGGCGCTGGCCACCCGCGTGGCGGAAGCACGGCGCGTGCAGACACAGTATGCGCGCAGCTTCGATGATGCCGACCGCAGCCAGCTGCTGGCCACCCAGCAGGAGCTGAAGCAGGATCTGCAGGCGTTGCGCGCGATGCCGATGGATGCCGGCCGGCGCAAGGCGCTGCAGTCGCTGGCCGAAGCGGTCGACGGCTTTTCGCAGGGCATCGCCGCGCTGTTCGAGCGCGTGGATGAGATGGGCCGCGGCGACGCGGGCCTGGCCGCGCAGCTGCAGCAGGCTGCCGACACGCTGCAGGCGAACGTGACCGCGCTGCAGCGTCCGGTGCTGGAACTGCATGTGCAGAAGATGCGCCGGCAGGAGGCGTTGCTGCTGCTCGATGGCGACTCCACCCATGCCGACCGCGCCAGCGAAGAGAAGCTGCCCTTCGATCTGGCCCTGGCAGGGGTGCCGACCGAGGCGCAGGAAAGCCTGCGCACCGACATGGATGCCTACCAGGCCGCGCTGCTGGGCTACACCGCCGCTCGCGTCGGCCTGGATGTCGAAGCCCAGTCGCTGCTGGATACCGCTGCCAGCGTGGCGCCGGCACTGGCCGCCTTCCAGAAGGCCCAGGTGCATGCGCTGGCCCAGGCACAGGCGAGCCAGCAGACCGGTGCACGCACCATGAGCGTGCTGTTCGCCGCTACGCTCGTGCTGGTGGCTGGTGTGCTGATCACCAGCCTGGTGCTGGTGCTGCGCGCGGTACGCCGTCCGATCCAGGACACCCTGCGCTTCGCCAGTGACATTGCCGATGATCGCCTCGACACCACCCTGCGCGTGCACAACGCCAACGATGAGATCGGCCAGCTGGCGCAGCGCCTGATCGACATGCAGCAGCGCCTGCGTGCGCGCATCGATGAAGAACGCGCGGTGGCGCGTGGCAACACCCGCGTACGCCAGGCACTGGACAGCGCACAGACCGGTCTGATGGTGATCGATGCGGAGGGGCAGGTGGCCTACGCCAATCCTGCCCTGCGGCAGCTGCTGGGCATGCCGGCCGACGCACTCGTTGGCAGCGATGCCGTGCGCCTGCACCCGGCGATGACCAGCCTGGCCGGCGTGCGTCGCCGCGAGGAACGCGAGATCAATCATCTCGGCGTCCGCTACCAGCTGATCGCCAACGCGATCGTCGATGAGAGCCATTTCCTCGGCGTAGCGGTGGAATGGCGCAGCCGCGCGCTGGAAACCCTGCTGGAAACCGAAGTGGCCGCGCTGGTCGATGCGGCCGCGCACGGTGAACTGCAGGGCCGCATCGCGCTGGAAGGCAAGCAGGGCTTCGTGCGCACGCTGTCCACCAGCATCAACCATCTGTTGGCCACCTTCGAAACCAACCTGGGCGACCTGCAGGCGCTGCTGGCGGCACTGGCCCGCGGCGACCTGAGCGTGCGCATGGAGGGCGACCTGCAGGGCGTGTTCGCGCGCATGCGCGACGATGCCAACGCCACCGTCGGCCAGCTCGGTCGCATCGTCACCCGCATCCAGCAGGCCACGTCGCGGCTGGATGTGGGCGTGGGTGAGATCGTCGCCGGCCACCATGACCTCTCGCAGCGTACCGAGCAGCAGGCGGCCAACCTGGAAGAGACCGCCGCGTCGATGCACGAACTGACCGACACCGTTGGCCGCAACGCCGATGCCGCCGGCCGTGCCGATGCGCTGGTGCAGGGTGCGGCGGCGGTGGCCGCGCGTGGCGGCCAGGCCGTGGGCCAGGTGGTGGCGACCATGCATGGCATCAGCGAAGCCTCGCGCCGCATCGGCGACATCACCCAGCTGATCGACGGCATCGCCTTCCAGACCAACATCCTGGCGCTGAACGCTGCCGTGGAAGCCGCGCGTGCCGGCGAGCAGGGCCGCAGCTTCGCCGTGGTGGCGACCGAAGTGCGCCTGCTGGCCCAGCGCAGCGCCGAGGCGGCCAAGCAGATCAAGGAGCTGATCGAGGATTCGGTCACCCGCGTCGGCCAGGGCAATGTGCAGGCCGAACAGGCCGGCACCACCATGGGCGAGATCGTCGGCAGCGTGCAGCAGCTGGCCGAACTGCTCACCGCCATCCGCAGTGCATCGCAGGACCAGCACGCCGGCATCGCGCAGGTGAACCAGACCATCGTGCAGATGGAATCGAGCACGCAGCGCAATGCCAGCCTGGTGGAGGAAGCCGGCGCATCGACCGCGCACATGCAGGCCCAGGTGCAGGCCCTGGCCGAAGCGGTGTCGGCGTTCCGCCTGCAGCCGGAGCGGCGCCCGCGCGTGGCCGCGTGATGGCCTGATCGCCTTCGCCGGGCATGGCCCGGCGCTACCGTTGAACGCAATGACGGGTAGCGCCGGACCATGCCCGGCGACCGAACTCAATACACGTCGCGGCGGTAGCGCCCGTTCTCCAGCAGCGTCTCCACTTCGTCATCGCCCAGTGCGGCACGCAGGACCTGGTCAACACCCTCGGCCATGCCCTGCAGCGAACCGCACACGTGGATGACCGCGCCGCGCTCCAACCACGCCTGCAGTTCCGCCGCAGCAGCCTGCAGGCGGTGCTGCACGTAGCCGCCGCCGTCGGCATCGCGCGAGAACGCCAGGTCCACGCGGGCCAGATGGCCCTCGGCCTGCCACTGCGCGATCTCCTCGGCGAACAACTGGTCGTGCGCGCGCTGGCGTTCGCCAAACAGCAGCCAATGGCCACGCTGCTCGTGCTGCGCGGCTTCGCGCAGCAGGCTGCGCAGGCCGGCGATGCCGGTGCCGTTGCCGACCAGCACCATCGGCGCACCCTCCTGGCGATGGAAGCCCGGGTTGCGGTGTACGCGCGCGGCGATGCGGCTGCCCAGCGGTGCATGCAGCGACAGCCAGCCCGAACCCACGCCCGCGCGTCCCGCGGCGTCGTGCACCAGGCGCACCACCAGTTCCACCGTGCCATCGGTGGCGCACGAGGCGATCGAATACTCCCGACCTGGCAGCTCCGACAGTCCGGCCAGCCACAGCGCGGCGTCCTGTACCGGCAGCGCGGCCTGTTCATCGGGCAGCACGCGTTCCCGTGCCAGTTCCAGCAGCGTGCGGGTCGTGCCGTCCAGCAGCAGCGGCTGCAGCGGGTCCAGCCCGTACGCCTGCAGCACCGCCGCGGTGTGCTCCGCGCTGTTGCGCGGTGCGATGTGCAGAATGTCGCCGGCCTGCCAGGTCGTGCCGGCCGGCGGCACCAGGCGGATCTTCCAGATCGCGCCACCCAGGCTGCCCCGGTTCAGTTCTTCGCGTGCGAGCAGCTGCCAGTCATGCATCTGCGTGGCCGGCGGCAGCACGCTGTCATCGGTGACGATGCCGGTCAGCGCGCCCAGTTCGCGTTGCCACTGGCGCAGTGCCACTACCGAGGCGGCGTCCACGTCGATGCGCGGGAACAGGGTCTGCGCACCGTTGCCGGCCAGCCACGTGTCGACCGCGGCGCCGAACGCGCAGTAATGCCGATACTGCCGATCGCCCAGCGCCAGCACGCCGTGACGCAGGCCGGAAAGATCCACGCGCTGGGCCAGCAGCTGGCGTGCGGCACGACGGGCGTTGTCCGGCGGCTCGCCATCGCCAAAGGTGCTGAGCACGAACAGGACCTGCGGGCTTTCCTGCAGCAGCGCGGCCGTTACCCGCGCCAGTGGCAGCACCTGCACCGGGTGGCCGGCGGCCTGCAGCTGCGCTGCCGCACGCCAGGCCAGCTGTTCGGCCAGGCCGCTCTGGCTGGCATGGATCACCCGCCACGGCGTGCCTTCGCCGCCGCTTTCCCGTGCGGCGGGCAGGGTCTGCCGCAGCTCACGTGCCGCGCGCTGGCTGCGCCTGCGGTCCAGGTACAGCATCCAGCCGGTGATGAAGAACAGGCACATGGCCAGGCTGCTGAGCATCACCACCACGCGGCCTGGCAGGCCGAAGTAGCTGCCCGAGTGCAGCGCGAACACGCTGGTGGCCAGCTTGCCGCCGGTGCCTTGGCGCGCGTAGGGGCGTGCATCCAGCAGCGCGCCGCTGGCCGGGTCCAGCTGCAGCAGATCCTGCGCACGATCATGGCTGCCGCCGCGCAGGGCCGGGTCACCGGACATCACCCGCACGTTCAGCACCTGGCCGGGCTTTTCCGGCAGGCGCAGGTCGATGTAGCCGCTGCGCACGCCGGGCCGTGCGTACAGCGTGTCCTCGACATGCTGGAGGTCGAGCACGGCATCGGGCGCGACCTTGTGTTTGGCCGGCGGGCGCACGCCCAGCACGGTGTTGGCCGCACTGCGGTACCAGTCGAACGACCACCACAGGCCGGTCAGCGCGCTCATCAGGTAGATCAGCAGCACCCAGGTGCCGATCACAGAGTGCAGGCTCCACAGGAAGCCGCGGCCGCTGCGCTTCCATTCCACCGCCAGCCAGCTGCGCCAGTGCCACCAGCGGCGCGGCCAGCGCAGGTACAGGCCGGACAGGGCGAAGAACAGCAGGGCGATGGCGCAGCTGCCGACGACGACCTTGCCGCGTTCACCCGCCGCGAGGTGCCGGTGCAGGTCTTCGACGAAATCGAAGAACGCCTGGCCACGCAGGTGGCTGAAGCGTTCGCCGTTGTAGGGGTTGAAGTAGACCCAATGCTCCTTGCCGCCGGCGAAGCGCGCCACCGAGGGGCGCTGGCCGGTGGCGTCCACCCGCAGGCGTTGCAGCGGGCGCTCGCTGCCGGCCTGCAGCAGCGGCACCAGTTCGCTCAGGGCGAGCGGCTGCTGGCCGTCGTCGTGGTGTTCGGCGATGGCGGCGAAGCCGGGGTTGGCAGCACGCAGCAGCTCGTCCTCGAAGGACAGCGTGGCGCCGCTGAGGCCCATGATCGCCAGGATGGTGCCGGCCGTGATGCCCAGCAGCCAGTGCAGTTGGAACAGGACGTTCTTGAACATCGGGGAGAGAGGCCGTCGAGGCTGCCGCCCGCATCCTGCGCAACAGCAAATGAGAATTAATCCGGTAATTCTCCGGGCGCGGACGGGCTACGGTCAAGGAGGGTTTTGTTGCAGGGCTTGCAGCCCTGCACCCGCCGAATCAACGGCCGAAGCCGGAGCAACGTCAAAAGCTGGGTCCCTGGGGGATGGCGGGGTGGGTCCGGTTGAGGGGGACGCTGCAAGTACGTCCATGTAAGCTCGGTCGCCGCATCCATGCGGCTCACGCCCCCTCAACCGGACCCGCCCCGCCTTCGACAGTTTTCCGCGATCTGTCGGAACGGCACGGGGTCAGAGCCCGTTGCTGCGCAACGGGCTCTGACCCCCAATTCGGGATTTCGATATCTGAGAGAAAAATGGTGTCGACCAAGGTCGACACCTACCAACTGCCGCGCATCGCCGTTGCCCACAGCCGCGTGAACCTGTCGAA
>DEZI01000032.1:0-7665 GCA_002364755.1 Stenotrophomonas maltophilia | reverse complement strand
GCGGCGACCAAGGCTACATGGACGTACTTGCGCCGTCCCCGCAAACCCACAGTGCCCCGCCATCCCACGGAATGCCGCTCTTGCTTTGGCCGTTGCCGTTGCTGTGAGCAGGTGCAGGGCTGCAAGCCCTGCAAAACACCCTCACTCCACCCAGCCTGCGATCTCACCGTGCTCGAACGGCCCCAGCTTCGCCTTCACCATCCGCCCCTGCGCATCGAACAGCACGCTGTACGGCAGCAGCCCCTGCGCATTGCCCAGCTGCACGCTGGCATCGCGCGGGCCCGGAGTGTCGAGCACGATCGGGTAACCCACCGGCACCCGCTGCAGGAAATCCGCCACGCCCTCCGGCGTATCCAGCGCCAGGCCCAGCACCTGCACGCCGTGCTCGCCCTGCGCTTGGGCGAAGCGGGCCAGGTCGGGCATTTCCTCGATGCAGGGCCCGCACCAGCTGGCCCACACGTTCACCAGCAGCGGCCGGCCGCTGAAACGCTGGCGAAGATCCAGCGCTTGCCCGTCCACGCCGGGCAGCACCAGCGCCGGCAATGCATCACCGGCGCGCAGGACGGGAACCGGGGGTTTCACATCAGGAGGCGTCGAAGCCACCGGCGCAGGCACCGGGGTCAACCGATGCCCGGCCCACAGGCCGAGGCCGGCGGCCAGCACCGCTGTCCACAGCAGTGCGGGCCGCCGCCAACTCATCGGGCGGTGCGCAGCAGCGCTTCTTCCACCAGGGCCTGGGTCAGCAGGGTCGGCAGCACGGTCGGCGGTGCGCCCGGGCCGTACACCACGTACAGCGGCACGCCCACGGCCTTGTGCTCATCCAGGAACGCGGTGATCTGCGGGTCGACGTTGGTGTAGTCCCCGCGCATGTACACCGCATTGGTGCGCTTGAGCAGTTCCTTGAACTCCGGGCGCGACAGCACCGCGCGTTCGTTGGCCTTGCAGCTCACGCACCAGTCGGCGGTCATGTTCACGAACACCACGCGGTTGTCCGCGCGCAACCGGTCCAGCATCTGCGGCGAGTAATCCACCACGTTGTCGCTGGCCGCCTGCGCGGCACGTGCCGGCGGTTGCAGCTGGGTCACGCCCCACACCGGGCCCAGCGCGGCCAGGGCCAGCAGCACGCCCAGCAGGCTGGCGCCACGCTTGCTGCGCCAGCGGCTGGTCTCGAACAGCCACAGGCCGGCGGTCAGCAGCAGCAGGCCACCCAAAGCCAGCGCCATGCCGTCCACGCCACGCTGCTTGCCCAGCACCCACAGCAGCCACAGCGCGGCCGCATACATCGGGAAGGCCAGCACGTGCTTCAGGGTTTCCATCCACGGGCCCGGCTTGGGCAGGCGGCGGGCGAGGGCCGGCACGAAGCCGATCAGCAGGAACGGGAGGGCCAGGCCCAGGCCGAGGAACAGGAACACCAGCATCGCCGCGATCGGCGGGGCCACGAAGGCATAGGCCACGGCCGGGCCGAAGAACGGGCCGACGCAGGCGCTGCCGACCACGCAGGCCAGCACGCCGGTGAAGAAATCACCGGCCGGGCCGCTGCGGCGGGCCAGCGACTGGCCGAAGTTGCCGATGCCGCCGCCCATGGTGAACACACCGGACAGGCTCAGGCCGACGGCGAACATGATGTAGGCCAGTGCGGCCACCACGCCCGGGTGCTGCAGCTGGAAGCCGATGCCCACCGCGTTGCCGAGCATGCGCAGGCCAACCATCAACGCACCGATCACCGCGAACGCCATCAGGACGCCCAGCGTGTACCACAGGGCATGGCTGCGGGCGCGCTCGGCGCTCTCGCCGCTCTGCGCCAGGCTCAGCACCTTCAGCGACAGGATCGGCAGCACGCAGGGCATCAGGTTCAGGACCAGGCCACCACCCAGCGCCAGCAGCAGCACCCACAGCAGCGAGCTGTCGGTCTTGGGCACGCTGCCCGGCGGCTTGGTGCGCTTGGCGTTGTCCTGCTGCGCATCGGCGGCGAAGGCATCGCCTCCCGCGGCGCTGTCACCGGCGGCGTCCGCGGCATCGTTGGGCACGGTCGGCAGCAGGCGGCGCGGCGTGCCGTCGGTGTCCTCGCGCGGCGTGCCGCTGGCGGCGGCCGGTGCACCAGCGGCGGAGCCAGCGGCAGCAGTCAGCGTGCCGGCGGGAATGGACAGCTTCATCCGGCGGGTCATCGGCGGGTAGCAGATGCCATCGGTCTGGCAGCCCTGGAAAGTCACCACCAGGGTGCTGTCCACGGCCTCGGCGCGGGTGCGGCGCAGCGGCAGCGGCACCTCCACCTGGTTGAAGTACACCGAGACATCGCCGAAGTGCTCGTCGCGGTGCGCCTGCGCGGCCGGCCAGCGCGGCCTGTCGGCCAGCACGCCGGTGCTGCCTTCCAGCTTCAGCGAGGTGCGGTCGCGGTAAAGGTAGTAGCCCGGCGCCGGGGTGAAGCGCAGCAGCAGGGTATTGCCGTCGCTGGCGATGGCATCGAAGCCGAACGCCTGTTCCGACGGCAGCGGCAGCGCCTGGGTGTTGCTGGCGCCCGGCAGGCGCAGGCCGCCGTTGCTGCCGGCACCGGCCAGCGGGTTGTTGAAGGGGGTGACGCCGGTGACGCGCGCGGTGGGCACCGCGGCCTTGCCGCCCGCGCCGGGCAGGGTCACCTGCACCACGCGCTTCTGCGGCGGGTAGCACACGCCGGCATCGGCGCAGCCCTGGTAGCGCACTTCCAGGCTGATGGTGCCGGCCGCATCGGTCGGCGTGCCGGGCAGGGTGGCCTGCAGGCGCTCGCGGTAGGTTTCCACCTCGCCGAAGAAATCGTCGTGGTGCTTGTTGCCGGCCGGCATCTGCAGCGCACCGGCATTGAAGGCCGGGTCGGCCTTGACGCTGGTGCGGTGGCGATACAGGTAATAGCCGGGCGCGATCTTGAACTGCAGCTGGATCTGGCCACGTTCGGGCGCAGTGGCGGTCAGCGCGAACGCCTGGTCGACCGGCAGCAGGTCCTTTTCATCCAGCGCGGAGGCGGGCAGGGCCAGCCACAGCAGGGCGCACAGCGCGGCGCCACGAGCAAACAACTTCATCAATCGGTGTCCTCCCGGGTCTGCGCCCGGATCCAGTCCAGATACGCCGGCAGGCCGGCCCGAGTTTCGACCGCGATGCACTCCGGGAGTTCATACGGATGCAGTTCGACGATGCGGGCGATTGCGTCATCGACGCGGCTCGCCGTGGTCTTCACCAGCAACTGCAGTTCGGCGTCGGTGATGACGTCGCCCTGCCAGCGGTAGGTCGACTGTGCCCCCTCCAGCCGGGTGACGCACGCAGCCAGGCGCTCGCTGACCAGCGCGTGCGCGATGCGCTCGGCACTGGCCCGGTCGGGGCAGGTGGTCAACAGCAGCAGGACGGGGTCGACGGTCGACATGACCGCCGAGTATAGGGCCGCCGCCGGGTCAGGACCCGGCGGTGGCGTGGACCGCTGCGTTGCGCGGTCAGTTGGCCAGCTGGCAGGTGCCCGGCTTGGCGGAGGTGAACAGGGCCGGGGTGGCCCATTCCGGGTGGTCAATGAATGGGTTGCGGTTGCCCTGGAACGAGTAGATCACGTCATTTCGCGCACGCTCGGCATCATCCGGCGGATCGGACAGGTGCCAGTCGATCAGGGTCGACAGCAGGCCCATGTAGGCCGGCGAGCTGCTGGTCTTGACGATCTTGCTGCGGTCGTCGGTCAGTTCCAGGTCCGGTTCGGACTGGCCGGTAGCCGCATCCTTGCCGCCCTCATAACGGATGGCCATGTACATCACCGCACGCGCCATGTCGCCCTTGCGCCTGCCCCACACCTCGAAGGTGCCGGTGTTGCCGTCGGGGGTACGCACCCAGTTGGAATTGCCCGGGTAGCCGCCGCTGCCGCCGCCCTGGCCGTTGTTGGCCTCGGTGGCGCGCTCGCCGCAGTTGGCATCGCACTTGCCGAACGGCTTGTTGCCGCGGTCGGCATTCCACTGTGCATCGGTCAGGTACAGCATGTGGGTGTCGGTGTACGGGGCGTACGGCAGGCCCTTGTCACCGGTGGTGCTGGCAAAGCCCAGCGAGTTCGGCCAGGTGTGCTCGCGGTTGTAGGTCAGGCCGCTGCCCGTGCCCGCACGGCTGCTCACCTTGGTGTAGCTGTGGTTGCGGTAGGCGTCGAGGATCTTGCCGCTGTTGTTCGGATCTTCGTCGGCAATTTCCAGGATGGTCCAGGTGCTGGTGCCCGAGCCGCTGTACGGGTAAGCGGTGTGGCCTTTGATGGTCTCGTGCAGCGAGCAGCGCAGCTGGCTCGGGCTGGAGGTGTTCACCTTGGAGTAGTAGCCCGCCGGGGTGCCCGGGTTGCCGGGATTGCCCGGGTCCGGGTTGCCGGTGGTGCTGGCCACGGTGAAGGCGATGCGGCTGTCGGCGGCCGGGCGTGCACCCTGGCTGTCGGTGATGCGCGAGGCGCGGATGTCGAAGCGGCAGGCCTCACCGGCCACCAGGGCGGTGTTGGTGGACAGCTTCACGGTCTTCCCGCTGGCCGGCCAGGTCAGCGGCACGCTGCCGGAGGTACCGCAGCTCAGGGCGAAGGCGCCGCTGGCCAGGTTCACCGTCTCGCTGAACACTACTTCCAGATCGGCCGCGGCCGGGAAGGTGCTGCTGCCCTGTGCCGGGGTCGTGGTGGTCACCGACGGCGGTGTGTTCGGGCCGCCCGGGGTGCCGCCACCGCCGCTGAAGGTCTGGTTGTTGTTGCAGCGGCCGAAGGTCTCACCGGCCGATTCGGCCCAGGTGAAGTGGGCGTACTGGCTGCCGCTGCCGGTCAGCTGCAGCGAGGTGCCCGGGGTGGTGCTGTTGGTTTCGGCAACCGGGATGTTCTGGCTGGTCATGCCCGCGGCGGGGCCACCGGAGGCGGTGATGGCGCCCTCGTAGCTGAGGAACTGGACCACCTTGCCGCTGGCGTCGACCAGGGCGATGCCGTCGTTGGGGCCGTTCTGCAGGCCGTTGGTCGGGTAGGTGGCCACGGCGATCGTGGCGCTGCCGCAGCCGGCGGCGCTGCCAGCCGGGACGGGCTTGTTGTCGTAGACCACGGCGGCCGAGGCATTGGCGCCGTTGTACAGGTACAGGCGGTAGCCGGACAGGTCCTCGCCGGCGGTGGCGACCACTTCGATGGCTTCGCCGACGTCACCGGCCGGGGTGCTGTCGTCGTAGTGCAGTTCGTTGATGAAGACCTCGGCCTGGGCCGGCGCGGCGACCAGCGCCAGCAGGCAGGCGGCGGCGAGCGGGGACAGCAATCGCATCGACTACTCCTTGTGATTGGGAATGCCGGGCGAGCCTAAGGCCGAACGCGTGACACTTTGCCGTAACTGAACGTCAGATATCTGACACTGCGACGTAGTTCACCAAAATTGCCGAAACCCGTCGGTGCGAGAGTCTGTTCGCCGCCGCAGTGCACCGTCGAAATTTTTTCTTCCGAGGGGCTTGAAAGGTCGTCGGGCAGCTCCATCTCTGTCCTGCTCCCGACCTGTCGGGTTTTTTCGCGAGCAATGCTGGCAGCCACCTGGGGTGAGTGCTAACATCGCCGGACTTTTTTAGACCAATCAACAACTTAAGAGGTCCCTATGAACATCAAGCCGCTGCACGACCGCGTTGTGGTCAAGCCGATCGAAGCTGACGAAATCTCCGCCGGTGGCATCGTCATTCCGGATTCGGCCAAGGAAAAGTCGACCAAGGGTGAAGTCGTCGCCGTCGGCCCGGGCAAGGCCCTGGACAACGGCACCGTGCGCGCTCCGTCGCTGAAGGTCGGCGACAAGGTCATCTACGGCCAGTACGCCGGCAGCTCGTACAAGAGCGAAGGCGTCGAGTACAAGGTCCTGCGCGAAGACGACGTGCTCGCCATCATCGGCTGAGCCTCGGCGCGACCTGTTTTATCCCCTGATTCCAACACCCAGCCGCCGGGCATGGCCCGGCGCTACCAATGAGGTAACTGCACATGGCTGCCAAGGATATTCGTTTCGGTGAAGACGCCCGTTCGCGCATGGTGCGCGGCGTCAACGTTCTCGCCAATGCCGTCAAGGCCACCCTGGGCCCGAAGGGCCGCAACGTCGTGCTGGAAAAGAGCTTCGGCGCTCCGACCATCACCAAGGACGGCGTCTCCGTCGCCAAGGAAATCGAACTGGCTGACAAGTTCGAGAACATGGGCGCGCAGATGGTGAAGGAAGTTGCTTCCCGCACCAACGACGACGCTGGCGACGGCACCACCACCGCCACCGTGCTGGCCCAGGCCCTGATCCGCGAAGGCGCCAAGGCCGTGGCCGCCGGCATGAACCCGATGGACCTGAAGCGTGGTATCGACAAGGCCGTCGTGGCCGCCGTCGCCGAGCTGAAGACCATCTCCAAGCCGACCGCCGACGACAAGGCGATCGCCCAGGTCGGTACCATCTCGGCCAACTCGGACGAGTCGATCGGCCAGATCATCGCTGACGCGATGAAGGAAGTCGGCAAGGAAGGCGTGATCACCGTTGAAGAAGGCTCGGGCCTGGACAACGAGCTGGACGTGGTCAAGGGCATGCAGTTCGACCGCGGCTACCTGTCCCCGTACTTCATCAACAACCAGCAGTCGCAGACCGCTGACCTGGATGACCCGTTCATCCTGCTGCACGACAAGAAGATCTCCAACGTCCGTGACCTGCTGCCGGTGCTGGAAGGCGTCGCCAAGGCCGGCAAGCCGCTGCTGATCGTTGCCGAAGAAGTCGAAGGCGAAGCCCTGGCTACCCTGGTCGTCAACACCATTCGTGGCATCGTCAAGGTCGTGGCCGTCAAGGCTCCGGGCTTCGGCGACCGTCGCAAGGCGATGCTGGAAGACATGGCCGTGCTGACCGGCGGCACCGTGATCTCCGAAGAAGTTGGCCTGTCGCTGGAAAAGGCCACCATCAAGGACCTCGGCCGCGCCAAGAAGGTGCAGGTTTCCAAGGAAAACACCACCATCATCGATGGCGTGGGTGACAAGGCTGCCGTCGACGCACGCGTCGGCCAGATCAAGACCCAGATCCAGGACACCTCCTCGGATTACGACCGCGAAAAGCTGCAGGAACGCGTGGCCAAGCTGGCCGGCGGCGTTGCCGTGATCAAGGTCGGCGCTTCGACCGAAATCGAAATGAAGGAAAAGAAGGATCGCGTCGACGACGCCCTGCACGCCACCCGTGCAGCCGTTGAAGAAGGCGTGGTCCCGGGCGGCGGCGTTGCCCTGGTCCGTGCGGTCACCTCGCTGGCTGGCCTGAAGGGTGCCAACGAAGACCAGAACCACGGCATCCAGATCGCCCTGCGTGCGATGGAAGCCCCGCTGCGCGAAATCGTGGCCAACGCCGGTGAAGAACCGTCGGTCATCATCAACAAGGTCAAGGAAGGCACTGGCAGCTTCGGCTACAACGCCGCTACCGGCGAGTTCGGCGACATGCTGCAGTTCGGCATCCTGGACCCGACCAAGGTGACCCGTTCGGCGCTGCAGAACGCTGCCTCGATCGCTGGCCTGATGATCACCACCGAAGCCATGGTTGCCGAAGCTCCGAAGAAGGACGAGCCGGCCATGGGTGGCGCGGGTGGCATGGGCGGCATGGGTGGCATGGGCGGCATGGACTTCTAAGTCCACGCGTTCCCGACGTAATGAAAAACCCCGCCGGAAGGCGTAATGCTGTTCACTTAAGC
>DEZI01000028.1:76888-223887 GCA_002364755.1 Stenotrophomonas maltophilia | reverse complement strand
GAACATAGGATCTCGACTCTACGCCATGACCCAACCTGCGGCAGGGTCAGATCGATTGGTCTTCACGCCTGACCAGCTGCCAGCACGGCCTGCGGACGAAGGTGTAGGTCTGCTGGTCGCTGGTGTCAGGGGTGCGCATCTGCACCTGCATCCGGCCGTCGGCCAGGGCGGTGACCTGCATTTCGCGGCCGCGCCCCTTCAGCGTGGCTGGGTCCGGCATCACCGGCCACTCGACCTCGGCCAGCGCGACGGTGCGTTCAACCGTGGCCGGTTCGGGCTCGGCGCCAGCATCGATGTAGCTGTCCAGCAGCGGATCGGCCGTGGCCGCTTCCTGCAGGGCGATCTCATGACCGAAGTGCGCGAGGAAATCCTCGAAGACCGGGTGGGGGCACTGCGTGCCGGCGCCTGCCGAGGCCGCGACCGGCGCGACCGGGACACTGGCGGTGGCGGCCGTGCTGGTCGGGGCCGGGGCCGGCGCCGCAGCTTCGGCCGGTGCTGCCTGCGGGGCGGGCTTGCAGGCCGACAGCGCCAGGCCAAGGGCAAGTGCCAGGGCGGCATAGTTAAGCTTGCTCAAGGGATCCTCCTGATTCCGGGTAGGTCGCGCGGATGCCTGGCGCGGGGCAGGCAAGCATAGCCGCGGCCGGGTCAACTGCGCTTCCACATCCGTGGGCCGGAACCACCGCGGGGCGCAGGGGTAGACTAGCCCGCTCCCGCCCGACCCTGGTTTCCCATGCGTACCTTCCTGCTGGTCATCGGCCTGCTGCTCTCCCCTTTCTCGACCGCGCTCGCCGCAGGCGTGCAGGTGCGCGAGGGCGACTTGTTGTTCGTCACCGCCGGGCACAGCGGCCTGAGTGCGGCCATCGACGACGCCACCGCCACGCAGGGCGCGACCAGCTTCGACCACGTGGCCCTGGTGGCGGCCGGTGCGCACGGCTGGCAGGTACTGCATGCCGATGAGAAGGGCTCGCGGCAGCAGACGCTGGTGGACTTCCAGCGCGACGCGCGCGGCAGGCAGCGGCAGATCGTGGTGTACCGGCTGCGTGCGGCGCCGGCCGGTGCGATCGTCGATGCGGTTGCCAAGGCACGCGCGATGCTTGGCAAGCCGTACAACACGGCCTATGTGTTGAACGAGGACAGCTACTACTGCTCGGACTTCATCGAGCGTGCCTTCCGCGCGCACCATGTGTTCGCGCTGCAGCCGATGAACTTCCGCAACCCGCAGACCGGGGAGATCGCCCAGCATTGGGTGGACCTGTACCACGGCATGGGCATGGATGTGCCGCAGGGCCTGCCCGGCACCAACCCCAACGACATGGCCGCCAGCGCGGTGCTGGAACGGGTCGGCGTGCTTTAAACCGGCATGTCTTGAAAAGCGAAGCCCCGCACGGGGCGGGGCTTCAGTATTCAGACCTGGCGGGGGCCGGGCTCATTCTTCTTCGTCGTTGCCGCCCTGCTGCTGGTTGCGGTTCTGCTGCTGGTCCTGCTTCTGCTGGTCCTGCTGCTGTTGCTGCTGCTGGTCACGACCGCGACCCTGCTGCTGATCCTGCTGGTTCTGCTGACCCTGCTGGTTCTGCTGACCCTTCTGGTTCTGCTGGTTCTGCTGTGCCATGTCCGTGTCTCCGAAGCCACGCGCGGAATGCGGTGGACGGGGCCATCGTCTGCAGTCGAAGGTTAACCATGCGTTGCAACCCAGCTAGGCTGGCGTGCACGCGCTCGCGAAAACACCGCGCGCCCCTTGCCGCACAAGGCCCTGAAGGATTCATGCGGCGTGTGCATGTGCTCGTGCCCGCACGGCAACAGCCGCATTCAGCGGCCCTGGCCCTTGTGACGCGCGCATGACGGCCTACTCCCAAGGTCCCATTTGCAGCCGCGCGCGGCACCGCTATGGTCAGGCGGACACCCGCCGGAGACGCGCATGGCCCCGCAGACCGCAGTACGCCCTTCCTACGATGAAGCCCGCGACCACTTCGATATCGCGCAGTGGCAGGCCCGCTTCCAGGGGCGCCTGGACGAGGGCCTCAATGCCTGCGTGGAGTGCTGCGACCGCTACTGCGGAAGTGATCGGCTGGCCCTGCGCTGGATCGACGCACAGGGTGCGCTGCACCTGTACACCTTCGATGACCTGCGCGATGCCGCCGCCCGCGCCGCACAGGTGCTGCGAGCAGCCGGTGTCGGCCCCGGCGATGTGGTGGCCGGCCTGCTGCCGCGCACGCCCGACCTGCTGGCTACCATCCTCGCTACCTGGCGCCTCGGCGCGGTCTACCAGCCACTGTTCACCGCGTTCGGCCCCAAGGCCATCGAAAGCCGCCTGAAGACCGGCCATACCCACCTCGTGGTGACCGACAGTGCGCACCGCGGCAAGCTGGACGAACTGGATGCCTGCCCGCCGGTGGCCACCGTGCTGACGCCCGGCCAGGTACTGCGCGATGGTGACATCGACTGGCGCGCCGCCACCGCGGCGGCCACGCCTGCACTGGAACCGGTGCTGCTGCCCGGCGATGCGCTGATGGCCCTGCTCTCGACCTCCGGCACCACCGGCAGCCCCAAAGGCGTGCCCGTGCCGCTGCGCGCGATGATGGCCTTTGCCAGCTACATGGAACTGGCCGTGGACCTGCGCGCCGACGACGTGTTCTGGAACATCGCTGATCCCGGCTGGGCCTACGGTCTGTACTACGCGGTGATCGGCCCGCTGATGCTTGGCCATGCCACCACCTTCAGCGAGGCCGGCTTCAGCGTGCACGGCCTGAATACGATCATCGGCCAGCTGGGGGTGACCAACCTGGCCGGTTCGCCCACCGCGTACCGGCAGATCATTGCTGCCGGCCCCGCCGCCAGTGCCGGCATCAAGGGCCAGCTGCGCGTGGTCAGCAGCGCCGGCGAACCGCTGAACCCGGAGATCGCCCGCTGGTTTGCCGAGCACCTGCAGACCACGGTGCTGGACCACTACGGCCAGACCGAGACCGGCATGGTGGTGAACAACCACCACGCGCTGGCCCACCGCGTGCGTCCGGGGTCGTCGGGCTTTGCGATGCCCGGCTACCGCGTGGCGGTGCTGGACGACCAGGGCAACGAGCTGCCACCGCGCACGCCCGGCATTCTCGCGGTGGACCTGAAGCAGTCGCCGATCATGTGGTTCACCGGCTACTACCAGGCGGAGACCCCGGCCATCGCCGGCGGCTACTACCGCACCGGCGATTCGGTGGAGTGCGAGGACGACGGCTCGATCAGCTTCATCGGCCGCTCCGACGACCTCATCACCTCGTCCGGCTACCGCATCGGCCCGTTCGATGTGGAGAGCGCGCTGATGGAACATCCGTCGGTGGCCGAAGCCGCGGTGATCGGCGTGCCCGATCCGGAGCGCACCGAGATCGTCAAAGCGTTCGTGATCCTGCGTGATGGGTTTGAAGGCAGCGACGCGCTGGCGCACGAACTGCAGCAGCACGTGCGCCATCAGCTGTCCGCGCACGCCTATCCGCGCCAGGTGGAGTTCGTGGTGGCGGTGCCGAAGACGCCCAGCGGCAAGGTGCAGCGGTTCCTGCTGCGCAAGGCGGAGATCGAGAAGCAGGCGGCAGGCTGATGTAGAGCCGAGCCCGTGCTCGGCTGGTTTTTGTAGAGCCGAGCCTATGCTCGGCTGTCGTTGCAAGCAGCCGAGCATGGGCTCGGCTCTACATTCTGCAGACGCTACGGCATCACGGGCGGCACATAGGTCAGGGTCATGCCCAGCAGCCACAGCAGGCCCAGCACCAGCGGGATGTGCACCAGCAGCTGGATGAAGGTAAAGCCGACGATGTCGCGGGCCTTCAGGCCCAGCACGCCCAGCAGCGGCAGCATCCAGAACGGGTTGATCAGGTTCGGCAGCGCCTCGGCCGCGTTGTAGACCTGCACCGCCCAGCCCAGGTGCGCCTTCAGTTCGTTGGCGGCCTGCATCACGTAGGGCGCTTCGATGATCCACTTGCCGCCACCGGACGGCACGAAGAAGCCCAGCACCGCCGAGTAGACGCCCATCACCAGCGCGAAGGTATCGGTGCTGGCCACGTGCACGAACAGGCTGGACAGGCGATGCGCGAGGGTCTGCCCGTCGCCGCCGGCCGCATGGGTGAGGATCATCGCGATGCCGCCGTACAGCGGGAACTGGATGAGCACGCCGGTGGTGCTGGGCACCGCCTTGGCCACCGCGTTGAGGAAGCTGCGCGGGCGCCAGTGCAGCAGCAGGCCCAGCGAGATGAACAGGAAGTTGTAGGTATTGAGGTTGGCGATGGCGGTGACCACCGGCTTGTTGGCGAACTCGTTGAACAGCCAGCCGAAGGCCAGCAGCGAGAGCAGCACGGTCAGCAGCGGGCTGTATTCCAGCCATTCACCCGGGCGCGTGCGCTGCTGCAGCGGCTCGGATTCGGCCTGCGCGGCACCGGGGAAATCCTCGGCGGTGCGCGCACTGCCCGCCGCCGGCGCGGTCAGCCAGGCAATCAGCAGCGACACCAGGATCAGTACCGCGGTCAGCGCGATCGACTGCCACAGGAAGATGGTTTCGGTGAAGGGCAGCACGCCGGTGATCTCCACCAGGCCGGGCGGCATGCTGGCCGGGTTGGCCTGCAGCTGCGCGGCGGAGGAGCTCAGGCCCATTGCCCACACCGCGCCCAGGCCCAGGTAGGCCGAGGCACCGGCGGCGCGGTAATCCATGCGCAGCTCGGTGCGGCGGGCGAGCGCGCGCACCAGCAGGCCGCCGAACACCAGCGAGAAGCCCCAGCTGAGCAGCGAGGCCAGCATGCTGACCAGACCGACGTAGACCACGGCGCCGCGGCCGGTGCGCGGCACCCGCGCGAGGAAATCGATGAAGCGCGCCACCACCGGCGCCGTCGCCAGCGCATAGCCGCCGATGACCACGAAAGCCATCTGCATCGTGAAGGGGATCAGGCTCCAGAAGCCGTCGCCGAAGGCGCTGGCCGTGGCCTGCGGGGTCGAGCCGAAGCCCATCGCCGCCACCGCGACGATGACCACGCCCAGTACCGCGAACACGTACGCATCGGGGAACCACTTTTCCGCCCAGGCGGCCGAGCGCAGCGCTGCGCGCGCCATCCAGCCGTCCTGTACTGCTGCCGTTGCTGACGAGGCCATCGCCTACCCTCCCAGGTTCGATGGACCGATTCTGGGCGGTGAGGTGCGGGCTGTCAGCCACCTATTGGTCGTAGGGGGCGGGATTCCCGACGCTGTGCGCCGCCGCCCGAGCATGGGCTCGGGCGCTACGGATATCCGGTTCCGGGATTGCCACCTGTAGAGCCGAGCCTACGCTCGGCTGTGCTTCTCAGCGCAGCGCCAGGTCCACGGCGATGCCGGCAAATAGCGCCGCGCCTACCCAGTTGTTGTGCAGGAACGCCTTGAAGCACGGGCCACGCTCGCGGTGGCGGCAGATCCAGAACTCGTACACCACCAGCACCGCAGCCACGGCCACGCCGGCCAGGTAGTACCCGCCCAGCCCGCCGCGCACGCCCACCAGGGCCATCGTGGCCAGGAACAGCGCGTACAGCACGCCCTGGATGACCAGATCCAGCTCGCCGAACAGGATGGCGGTGGAGTGCGAGCCCATCTTCAGGTCGTCCTCGCGGTCGACCATGGCGTACCAGGTGTCATACGCGGTGGACCACAGGATGTTGCCCGCATACAGCAGCCAGGCCAGCATCGGCACCTCGCCCTGCACGGCAGCAAAGGCCATCGGGATGCCCCAGCCGAAGGACATGCCCAGGTACACCTGCGGCAGGTGGGTGTAGCGCTTCAGGTAGGGGTAGCTGGCGGCCAGGAACACGCCGATGAAGCTCAGGCCGATGGTCAGCCAGTTCAGGGTCAGGACCAGGCCGAAGGCCACCAGCATCAGCACGGCGAACAGCGCCAGCGCCGCACGGCCGCTGATCGCGCCGGTCGCCAGCGGGCGCGACTTGGTGCGCTCCACGTGCGGGTCCAGCCAGCGGTCGGCGTAGTCGTTGATGACGCAGCCCGCTGAGCGGGTAAGCCAGACGCCGGCGGTGAACACGAACAGCGTCCACAGCGGCGGCAGGCCGCCGGAAGCCACCCACAGCGCCCACCAGGTGGGCCACAGCAGCAGCAGGGTGCCGATCGGGCGATCGGCGCGCATCAGGGACCAGTAGTGACGCCAGCGCGGCGTCGGCGCCGGATGCGGCGCGGAAAGGGGGGTGTCAGCCATGGCGATAGGATACTCCTGCGCTGCAGCATCGGCGGAGCGGGCCTGCAAAAGACAAGGCCCGATGCGCCTGCGCGCACCGGGCCCCGGTGTCCTGCCTTGCGAAAAGATCAGGCCTTTTCGTCGGACTTGTACTCGTAGTAACCGTAGCTGTAATAGCCCGTGGCACGCTTCTCGACCGCGTTGAAGATCGCACCCTTGATCTGCACGCCGTTCTGCTCGAAGCGCTGCAGCGTCAGCTCGATTTCCTTGGCCTGGTTCACGCCGAAACGGGTAACCAGCAGGCTCGAGCCAGCGTGGGTGGCGACCAGCGCCGGATCGGTCACGGCCAGGATCGGCGGCGTATCGACGATCACCAAGTCGTACTTGCCGGACATGTCCTGCAGCAGCTGCGCGAAGCGCGGGTGCATCAGCAGCTCGGCCGGGTTCGGCGGAATGTCACCACGCACCATGTAGTGCATGTTGTCCAGGCCGGACACCGGATGGATCACCTCATCGACGCTGAGCTTGCCACCCAGCACGTCCGACAGGCCCTTCTGGTGCGACACACCCAGGATCTTGTGCAGGGTGCCCTTGCGCATGTCGGCGTCGATGACCAGCACGCGCTGGCCCGCCTGCGCGATGACCGCGGCCAGGTTGGTGGACACGAAGGTCTTGCCCACGCCCGGGCGCGGGCCCGAGATGGTCAGGATGTTGTTCTTCGCTTCCAGCATGGCGAAGTGCAGGCTGGTACGCAGGCTGCGCAGTGCTTCCACGGTCGGATCGGCCGGGGCAGTCACCGCCAGCAGGTGCTGGCGACCGTCGGCCACCACACGCGTACCGTGCTTGCCCTTGCGCAGCTTGGGCAGCGTGTTGGACACGCTGAGCGGGATCGCGGCGTAGACCGGCAGGCCCAGGGCTTCGATGTCCGCCGGGTCTTCGATACCCGGGTTGAGCATGCGCTGGAGGAAGACGAAGGCGACCGAGAGGAAGCCGCCGAGAAGCGTGGCGATGGCTACGATCAGGGCCTTGCGGGGCGCAACCGGGTTGGCGATGTCAACGATGGCAGGATCGACGATGCGCACATTGCCGACCGCGCCCGCGCGTGCCACATCGAGCTGTTGCGCCTGATTCAGCAGCGCCGTGTACAGCTCATTGCTTACCTGCAGGTCACGGGTGAGGCGCAGCAGTTCCTGCTGGGTTTCAGGCAGATCACCGACCTGCTTCTGGAAACCGCCCTTGCGGGCTTCCAGATCACCGATCTGGCGCAGAAGTGCTCGGTAGGCAGGATGCTCGCGCGTGAAGCTACGATCCATCTCGGCCTGCTTCAGGCGCAGCTGCTGGATGCTGGCTTCGACGGCCACTTCCTGTTCCAGCAAACCCTTGGTCTGCATGGTGATGTCAACTGACTTGGAGCGGGACTGGTAGGCGCTCATCGCAGCCTGTGCCTGCTCCACCTGGCGGCGGATGGTCGGCAGCTGGTCCTTCACGAACTGTAGCTGGGAGGCGGCTTCGGCCGAGCTGCGGTCCACATTCTGGCGGACGTAGGCGTCGACAATGTTCTGGACCAGGCCTTCGGCAACACGCGGATCTTCGGACTCGTAAACCAGTCGAAGAATTCCGGAGTCCTTGCCCTGCTCGGTGGCACTTACATCCTCCTGCAGAGCGGCGATCACGTCGAATAGTCGCTGCTTGGTGATCTCAAAGCGCATGCCAGGATTGGCGTTGACTGCAGCCACCTCCAGCTTCACGCCCTTGCCGGAAGCGGGCTGGCCAACTACTCCCTTCAATACTTCCTCGCCCCCCTCGCCGCGAAGCACGTAGCTTCCCGCTGCTTCGCCGACTTCGAGCACGAACGGAGTGTCCAGAAGGGAGGTCGGGACCTGGAAGCTGTGGACAACAAGGCTTTCACCACCCCAGCCATAGCTGTCCAAACCCGCCCATGGAGAGGCTACCTGGCCCTCGGAAGCCGGACTGAAGCGCCTCGAAACGAACCCACCAACCAGCGGGAATCGCACCGGCTTCACCACGGTATCGAGCTGCAGCTGGTCAACAGCGGTTCCAATGACAGTCCGCGAAGTGAGCAGTGCCACCTCGGTCGTGGCGGCAGTACTACCGCCACCGCCCAGCGAGGCCAAGTCGGATAGACCGGGGATGCTCGGCATCTTGGACTCGACCTGCACCAACGCCTGCGCCTGGTAGACAGGCGGCATTAGAAGAGCGCACGCAATACCGATCACCATGAACAGGGCTGTCGGCACCACGATCCACCACTTGCGATCGATGAGCAGACCCACGATTTCCCGCAAATCGATCTCGTCATCCCTGACCACTCGTGATTCTGATTGCTTTCTCATCGCTTCCATCGTGAAATTTCGAAGAACGGGCCGAGGTTGACAGTTGCAGAACACCGCCACCACCCCACCCATTTCCAGATCGCTCACGCCGACTGCGGCCGGCAAGCTGAATGGGTGAAATTGACAAATAGTTGGTTAGTATACCTCAAGAATTCCTTAGCCGAGCCCGTAAGGCGATGACCCACGCTCAACGCGCCCATTGCGCCGCCCGCCCGCCGCTAGAAAATCGCCTTGGCTGACTGCGCAGACACCGGGTACGATGTTTGGTTTGAATCGCAAGGACGCGGATATGAGTCATTCCGAGACGCGCCGTGGAGCTGCCCGCCTGGCGGGACACAACCCACTTGTCTCTGCTGGAAGGAAAGCCAGCGGGTTGGAAGCGATCCGTGACTGCAGCATCCGCTGGAGAACCCCAATCCACAGCGATGAGACGCCCCCCCCGTCCGGGAAATCAAGAGGATCCGCCGAATGAAAATTGCCGTCGCGGGCACTGGCTATGTGGGCCTGTCGAACGCCGTGCTTCTTGCCCAGCATAACGAAGTGGTTGCTCTCGACATCGATGCCGATCGTGTCCAGATGATCAACAAGGGAATGACGCCGATCGAAGACCAGGAGATCGCTGAGTTCCTGAGAAGCGAGCGCCTAGATCTTACGGCCACACTCGATCCGGTGCAGGCCTACACGGACGCGTCATACGTCATTGTCGCGACTCCGACGGACTACGACCCCCGGACCAACTACTTCAATACGGAGTCTGTGGAAGCAGTGATCCGGGATGTGATTGCGATCAACCCGAACGCCGTGATCGTCATCAAGTCAACGGTACCGGTTGGTTGCACCGATGCGCTTCGAACACGATTCAGGACCGAGAACATCATGTTCTCTCCTGAGTTCCTGCGTGAAGGGCGCGCACTCTATGACAACCTGCATCCAAGCAGGATCATTGTCGGTGAACGATCTTCGCGTGCCGAAGCATTTGCTGGGCTGCTGAAGCAAGGATCAGTCCGCAAGGATCCACCGGTCCTGTTCACCGACGGCACCGAAGCCGAGGCAATAAAGCTGTTTGCAAACACGTTCCTGGCCATGCGTGTCGCGTACTTCAACGAGCTCGACACCTACTGTGCGTCACATGGCCTGGATACCCGCCAGATCATCGACGGCGTCAGCCTAGATCCGAGAATCGGCAATCACTACAACAATCCGTCTTTCGGCTATGGCGGCTATTGCCTACCGAAGGACACCAAGCAGCTTCTAGCGAACTACAGCAACGTCCCGCAGAACCTGATCCATGCAATCGTGGAGGCGAACCGGACCCGCAAGGACTTCATCGCCGATGCAGTGATCAGCAGAAATCCGCGCGTGGTGGGGATCTATCGCCTTGTAATGAAATCGGGCTCCGATAACTTCCGGGCGTCCGCGATCCAAGGGGTGATGAAGCGAATCAAGGCAAAGGGCATCGAAGTGATCGTGCACGAGCCAGTGCTCCGATCCTCCGACTTCTATCGCTCCAGAGTCGAAAACGATCTTGAAGCGTTCAAACGGGAGGCGGACGTGATCATCGCCAATCGAATGACTGCAGATCTTTCCGATGTTCTTGAGAAGGTCTACACACGCGACCTGTTTGGCAACGACTGAGAGACATATGAAGGCTGAACACCCCGCACCTCTATTCTCGGTCGTCATTCCTGTCAAGAACCGGTCTGCACTACTGATCCGTACTCTGATATCGCTTCGAAACCAGACTTTCCAGAACTTTGAAGTGATCGTGATCGATGATCACTCCGACGAGAACATTGCCTCGGCAACCTCGCTGTTCGAAGACATGAATCTCCGCCTTGTCCGCCAAGTGGACGGCAAGAAGGGAGCGTGCGCGGCGCGCAATCTCGGCGGCGAGTTGGCACGAGGGAGTTACATCGCCTATCTGGACAGCGACGACATTTTCCTTCCGGGAAAGCTGGCGACGGTTGCGGCTGCGATTTCCGAATCGCAGCCCGACATGCTTGCGTCGCCGCTGCTGGTTTATCGCGGCGACGACCGCCTTCAGCTGCGCCCGAGCCGTGCCCCTGACGTTGATGAAGATATCAGCGAGTTCTATTTTGTCCACGACGAGCGCATCCAATCCTCGAGCATCGTTGTGCGACGGGAAATCGCGATCCAGACGAGCTGGAACGAGGCACTTCGCAAGGTCCAGGATCCAGACTTCTTCATCCGTGCACGGCGCGCCTCCCAATCGTTGCTGTTCATCGCGCATCCGTTGGCGATATTGTTCGACGATCAGGCGGATGCTCGCATTTCCAGCAGCAGTGCTGAGGACAGCATCCGCGCCTGGCTGGACTCCCCCGCGTGTCCACTGAGCGCAAGGGCACGTTCTGGCTTCAAGTTGTACGCCCTGTCACACGAGGTCGCCAAGCGCAGCAGAATCCAGGCGATCGCGATGACAGTTCAGAACGCCGGCTCGGTTCACCCCAAGGTCGTCCTGAAGAGCATTTACAGGACCTTGGCCCCGGAGTGGCTGTTCAAAAAGACCGCCCAGGCAGTTGTGGGTCGAAGGAAGAACGCCAGCTTCCAGCAGACCTATGAGTACATCCAAGCGCTGACCCAGCAGTCGATGACTGCCGCGGAGTCGCACTGATGGCTTTGACGCTGGGATTCATGAGCGTAAAGACGCAGTTCGACAACCTCGGCGACGCCTTGATCAACAAGGAACTGGCCGAGCTGGTCGCGGCACGTGTGCCCTTGACCATGGATCTGACTCGTTCCCCCAAGAGCTTCCACGCCACCATGGCGGTGGAGCAGATTCCCAATACGACGTTGATATCCACCGGGCGCGGGAAGATGCTCGTCCAGATGGTACGTCAGGCGATTGCAGGCAACCGCTGCTACTTCTTTCTCAATCCCGGCGGATTGGGTGGCGGGGTAGGCAACAGCACGAAGGCTTTTGCGACTTCGCTCATCTACAACTGCATACTGTTCGCCCTTCGATTGACCGGTGTAAGGGTCTGTCTGGTAGGTGTCTCATTCGAGCACATGACCTGGCGCGAGCGGCTGGTGACGCGATTCAGGCGGAAAATCTGCCATTCCTTCGCGGTGAGGGACGAGGTCAGCGCGGAATATCTGGGCCATATCGGAATGCCGGCCGATGAAGTGGTCCCCGATCTTTCGTTCAATCTGTACCAGAAGCCGCACTCATACGACGCTCCAAGGTCCATCGTCAGTGCCTTCAGTTTCCGTACTGATCACGGCCTCCTCGTAGATCTCCTCGCAAATTATGCCGAGAAGATCATCGCGGCCAGTCCAGCAGACAGTCAGCACGCGGTCCTGTCCCAGGTTGGCAGGGATTCGCGTGGAATGCGTGCGCTCCACGCCCACCTCTGCAGGCGGTTCGGCGAGAGGCGTATTCACTACGTCGAAGTTGAGAGCAGTCTTGATACAGCATGCCAGTGGTACTCGAAGATCGAAAAGATTCATTCAAATCGACTGCATGCCCTTCTGTTGGCGGCAAGCTGCGGAACCTTGCCAGTTGCCGTACTGCCCAGCCGCAAGCATGTAAAGGTCAGGGCGCTTTTCGACGATTTGGGGCTTTCTTCGAATGTAGTCGATCTCGAAGGCGACTCAAGCAGTGCGCCACGCGAGCTCTCCTGGACGATGGGCAATCTCGAATATCAGCGCCTCGAATCATACTTTGACCGGCTGCTGCTCGACGACCATGCCAGCGCCTCCGCATCCAACACACCAGCACGCCAAGTATGAACGAGACTCCATCACGTCATTCGCAGTCAGAAGGCATTCGGGTCCCGTCGGTCGCGGTACTGTTCTTCGTCCTAGGTGCAATGTGCCTCGACCTCAACCTCCCGCGCCTGGAGAGCATCAAGACCGGAAATTTCGCGATGATTCTTCTGATTGCGCTTTCCGTTGGCAGCGTGGCGCTGGCCAATGGATGGCGCGTCCCGAAGCCATCAGTAATGTCCTCCAATCGACTGCTTGTCGTCTATTTCGCGCTGATTGGGGTCAGTGCAACATGGGCTCCATCGCTTGCCGATACGCTGTACCAACTTGTGCTGCTTTCGGTCATATTCTTCGGAACGATAATGATCAGCTCGGCACCTGTAGAGCTGGTCGTCCGCTATGTCTTCCTGTGCGGCGCAATTGCATCGGTGCTATCTCTTCTCGTAATACCCGTGGACCACGCCCTGGCATTCCAGCCGTTCTCCTCCGGAGATCGACCGGAACTGCGTGGGATCTTCGAGCATCAGCTGCGACTCGGCCTGTTCACAGGGTGCGCGCTTGGCCTGCTCATCCTGGTCTGGCTCAACGGTGATATGCACAGGGTGTTCCCGCGTCGCTGGTGGGTGCTCCTTGCGGTTCCCGTGATGGTCGGCGTCTTCTATCTCGCCTATGCGCGCCTGTACTCGGTTTTCGTCATCGCCGCGCTTATGCTCACCGCCTCATTCTCGATGCGAAAGCCAGTGCGATGGACTGTTACTGCGATGGCGATTGGTGCGATTGCCTTTGCTCTGACGTTTCAGGCCGGCATCGAATCGACGCTGGCTGACGCAGGAGTCGACACCAGCCTGACCGGGCGCACGACGATCTGGATGAAGACAGCCAACGAAGCGATGTTATCGCCTTGGAAGGGATACGGCTTTGGCTCGTTCGACAACGCCGTTTTTGATCATATGTGGCCTGGCTTCTATCGCCCGCCGCACCCACACAACAGCTTTTTGCAGGCATTTTTCGAAACCGGCTACGTGGGCATGACGCTGGTAGTGCTGCTTGCCTTGAGCCACCTTGTCGTATCCGCGCGCAAGGATCCGGAGCGTCCTTACTCCTATACCTTCTTCATGGTTGTAACCATGATTCTCGGCAGCCTCACCGGCGCCAATTACGCATCCAAGCCAGTAACACTCTATTGCCTCGTCACGCTGATGGTTTCGATGGCCATCAGCTCACGTGAAGGATCACAGTCAAAGTGAGCATGAAGACACCACCTCGACGGGTATTTGGCATTGCCGTCGACCTCTTGAGACTGGAGGAGGCCGCCGCTGCCATCTGTGAGGAATGTGTATCAGCAACTTCGATGAAGTATGTTGTTACTCCCAACATCGACCACGTGGTGAACCTGCGCACGAATACCAGGTTCCGAAGGGCGTATGACCAGGCCGCATACGCGTTCGCCGATGGCTGGCCCGTTGTTGCTGCCTGTCGCATCCTTCGCCACCCCGTTCCAGAACGGGTCGCTGGCAGCGACCTAGTTCCAGCCGTGCTGGCGCACGCCGACAGGCTTGGGCAACCGCTCGCGGTCTTCGTCCTCGGCGGGCTGGGCGACGTCCCTGAGCGCGCGGCCGACCACATCCGCCGGCACTACCCATCGTTGAAAGTGGTGGGAGCCTACAGCCCGCCAATGGGTTTCGAGGAGGATGCGGCACAATCCAACGCCATCGTATCCATGATCAACGAAGCCCAAGCGAACTTCGTCATCCTCGGACTGGGCGCGCCCAAGCAGGAAAACTGGATCCACGATCATTCTGCGCTGCTTGGTCCCGGTGTGGCGATCTGCGCGGGCGCGACCGTTGACTTCATGGCTGGCAGTGTCAGGAGAGCTCCTCCGTGGATGGCAAAGGTCGGCCTGGAGTGGCTTCATCGGCTTACTTCCGCCCCCCGCCGGTTGTTTGCCCGCTATGCGAAGGACGCTGTTGTCTTTCCCCTCATGTTCCTTCAGGAAGCGTGGCGCTTCCATCGTAGTAACAGCTGAAACGTGCTGAGCTGGCGGAGCTTCAATCGATGAATACCCAGATCCTTGTAAACAACCTGAAGTACCTCAAGCGCAAGGTGAAGGAGGCCCCTGAGATTGCAAGGGAGGTCTTTGCACATTGCCGCGGCCCGATGCGTGAATGGGGTGACGCAGCGAGGCATATGGCTTCGCCCGCGATTCCTTATCGCCCGCAGGACAGCACAGTGCCTGTTTTCTCGGTCACACCGTCGTCCGGCCACTACATGACCACCTTCTTCGATGTCGATCCGTTCTCTCCAAGCGGGCGATACCTTGCGGTCACCCAAGTTCCCTTCATTGAGCGCATTCCGATTCCAGGTGACAAGGCACGCGTCTGCCTGATCGACCTGATCGATGGCAGCTGCGAAGTGGTTCATGAGACCACTGGCTGGGGTGCGCAGTTGGGAGCGAACGTCCAATGGGGAGAAACCGATGACACCCTCTACTGCAATGATGTCGTGGATGGTCGAGGCACGGGCGTGCGAATTGATCGCAGAAGCGGGGCAAGCGTCCCGCTCGGGGGCCCCATCTACGGGCTGTCTCCGGACAAGCGATATTCGTATGCACCTAACATCGAGTATGTGAACGCAATCATTCCCGGATACGGCGTGGCCGATCCGCTGACAGGCAAGAAGCGCCAATCAATACCGTTGAGCTCCACCGAAGGGATCTGGCGGACGGACCTGGCTACGGGTGAGTCGAAGCTGTTGGTCAGCGTCAAGGAAATCGTCGACTGCCTGCCGGGCCAGGAAGGACTGGCGGGAAGCACCTATTACGTGTTCAACATCAAGGTCAACTCGAGCAATACACGATTGCTTGCCGTCCTGTTCAGCACTGGTGTGCGCTACCGCGGTGGTACACCCGTCCAGCTTGTAACAATGAAGCTCGATGGTTCGGATATCAAACTTGCAATGCCCGACTCACTTTGGCGCGTGGGGGGCCACCATCCAAATTGGACTCCCGATGGCGAGCACATCCTGATGAATCTTCGGCCAAAGGGGCGGCAAATGGAGTTCGTCCGTTTCAGAGCGGATGGAAGTGGATTGGAGACGGTTGCTCCCGGGCACAAGGGGAGTGGCCACCCCAGCCTTGACCCGACTGGACGATACTTGATGACAGACTCGTATGTCTCGGAGGGCTTCAGGAATTCGCAGGATGACATCCCGCTCCGTCTAATTGATCTTGAATCAAACGAAGAGCGGTCGCTTTGCTGGATCCATACCAAGAACCTGTCCGGTCCCCGCCGCATAGATCCGCATCCCGTATGGTCGAATGATGGTTCGCGCGTCGCGTTCAATGGTGTTGTGAACGGGTTCAGACAGGTCTTGATTGCCGACACACAGATGATCACCGACTGACATGGCCAAACGCGCACTTGATACGCTGACCACGATCATCACTCGATTTGGCGCCAAATCGATAAATCTCCTGGTCTTTTTGGCCGTGGCTCGCCAGCTTTCGCTGACCGAGATGGCGATCTATGGGTTCATTTTCTCTACAACACTGATCTACTCTACGATCCTTGACCTGGGTACACGCAACTCTCTTGCCGTATTCATCGGCAAGCAGCCGGCTCTCTGTGCTGACTACACGCGTAGTGGTTTTGGGCTCTGGTTGGCCCTGTCGGCGCTAGGAGTTCCTGCTGCCTATCTGACTCTCCGGAGCTCGGATCTCGGCATGGATGTGATGGACTTCCTCGCACCGTTTTCGCTACTGCTTGCCGGGATGCTCTACCTGCGCATGATGCAGGGGACCACGCTTGGTACCGGGGACATCAAGCTTTTCAATCGATCCGAACTTGCTTCCCGACTCGCACTGCTGATCGGTACGCTTGCCCTGCTCGCGATTCCAGGCACATTCACGCTGCTCAGCGCCACCTGGGTCTTGGCTGCATCGCAGGTGGCGGCGGCACTCTACCTATTTGCCAAGCAGTTGCCCGCAATCCGCTCGGCATCCAATGTGGCCGGTTCCCTCGCTTGGAAGCTCGTCAGTCGTGGCTGCCTCTTCATGCTGTCGGTCCTGCTGATGAACGCAGCGAAGCGAGCCTCGTTTCTGGTGGTCAGCCACACGTCGTCAAGTGATGCCGCCGGTACCTTCTTTGCTCTTCAACGCCTTACCGAGATCATTACCGAGGTTGGGATGGCCATCGCTGTCGTTGCCTTCTCCTACAGCGTCCGCTCAACAAGTACGAAGGAGGCCGTGGAGAACAGCGCTTCGATGTCCCGGACGTCCATGCTCCTGTTCGCCGTGGTGTCGATTGCAATGGTTGCGACCTCGGACACAGCCGTACCGCTCCTTTTGGGTCCACAGTTCTCTGCTGAAGGCTGGCTTTTCGTTCTACTGGTGGCCGCAACGCTGAGTGGCGCTCCGTGGACCATCCTTTTCCCCAGCCTCTCGGTTGTCCTCTCACCGTTCAGGGTTTTCCTACTCATGTTGCCGGGAGTTCTGCTGAACATCGCTACGGCGGGACCTCTGACACAGGCGTATGGTCTAAACGGCGCGGCATTCTCAATGCTGATATCGAACGTCGTCCTGACGATTTCCTTCCTGCTTGTCTATCGGATAGTCCTCGATATGCCAATCCATCGATTCCTGATCATTAGTCGGGAAGACTTGGGGGGCATGCGCGCACTGGCAGAGAAGCTACGATCAAAACTTCGCCGATGATGGGCCGTATCATGGAAATTGATAGCTCTGTAATGCACGGACGCTTCGCTTCTGGTGCCCAGCTATTCCGGGCGCCCTTCTTGCTGCCTCTTCTGCTCTGCGCCGGAGGCGCAAGTGCAGCAGGATACTCTTGTCCGAAAACCCCTGGCATCTCACCTGAAATGGGTATCGTTTCCCGATACTACGGTCCGTCCGTGGATGCTACGTTCTCCACGATGAATCCCAAGGCGGTCGATCAACAGAAACCCGTCCGCGCAAGAGTGGCAGCACCGGTGGTCTTGCTGAATCGTCTGGCGGATGACTACTCGAAAGCAGATGATGCTGACCGACGACAGGTAGGCGAGTGTATTTTCGGTCTCGTGCATGAGATGGCACAGAATGCATATCTGACGGAGCCAAAGAGCAAGGAAGACCGCTATTATCGAGACTGGTTGATGGTTGCGACGTTGACGACGTTGTTGAGTATCGACGATGACCATCTGGACAAGGCGCTTGATTCACCGACAAGGAAGTGGATCAGCAGCGCGGCAGCCGAGACAGAAGCGTTCTTCCGGTCCCAGCCGGCTGACAATCACTTCTACTGGAACGGTCTCTCCCTCATTCTTTCAGGGGCCGTGCTCAAGGACACCGCGATTGAGGACGCCGGCAAGCGCGTTCTTGCGCGCGGCACTTCGCAGATAAATGAACTGGGGATGCTGCCAGCTGAAGTTGCGCGGGGAAAGCGCGCAACCCATTATCACCTGTTCGCTGCGATTCCCTTGGCCGCCATGGATCACGTAACAGGAGGCAGTAATCAGGCTGCACTTTCCCGCCTCACACGCGTAATCCTCTTGGACCTCAGTGAGGGGAAGGATGGCCCTATCGCCAAGAAGGTGGGCCCACAAGATCCCAGTGAGTCACTGCCTGGATTGCGGCTGCTGGGCCGTTACCTGCCAGAGGATCGCGCTCTGAAGAACTTCTACCTAACGACCACTGCGGAACAACCCGACAGCTTCTTCTTCCTTGGGGGAAGCGTGAAGCGCTTCGAATCGGCGTTGGACCGAAGCCGAGCCAGACTGCAGGGCACGCGGGCTCAATAAGCCGGACGGCCCGCCCTGTAGAAAACCTGTCGTGTATTTGCCAGCGGGTCTTCCTGCGATCCCAAAGTAGGCTACACTAGCCGGCCTGCGCGCCCGTAGCTCAGCCGGATAGAGTAGTGGCTTCCGAAGCCATTGGTCGGGGGTTCGAATCCCTCCGGGCGCGCCATCTTCCCCTGCTCCCGTCAGGCCCCGCCTCCTAGCAGGACGCCCCCCCCAGCAACACCCCAGCTCCCAGAGCCTCACCGCCCAGCGCTTCAGCCGGCGGCAAAGTGCCATGGCCGGTCGTCATCGCGAGCCTCCGCGCGCCCGTCCCAGTCACCCAAGTCCATGCAGCGCCCGCAGCTCAGGGTCCTTCTCGACTTGGTACATGTTGAACAACTGCGTCGCATCCCCCGACCAGCCCCCTTCCAGCCAGCGCCACGTCGCCGCATCCACCCGCGGCAGCTTCCGTTCCAGGTAGTAGACCCGGCTGCCATCGCCCGAAAAGTACCCGCCCAGCAGACGCCAGCGCGCGCGATCCACCCCGGGAAGCGGCTTCCCATCGCAGTAGACGTTGCTGTCATCAACGGCGTACAGCGGGTCCTCTGCCACCCCCTGCAGCAGGTCCCCACGCCGGCAGTGCTTCATCCGCCGGCCGCAGTACCAGCCCCCCTCGTTATCCGCACCATAGCCTCCACCGATGTCGCGGAACGTCGTGCATTCCGCCCCAGGCAGGGCCTTCAGCGAAGTCTCGTACTCGAAGTAGACGGCGCGGTCATCCAACCAGTACGCGCCGCACTGGCGGAAGCTGTCGCGATCAATGGCAGGCAGCCGCGTCCACGCGTGGTAGACCGCATGGGCATCGCGACCCATGAAGTGGCGCGCTGGCATGAACTCGAAACTGGCGGCGTCGGCGTTGCGCAGCGGCCGCCCTTGGTGGAAAACCTGGCCGTCGTGGACGCTCCAGTACTCGATGCCGTACGAACCGATGAAACGCTGGTCCGACAGGGCGATGATCTTCTGCCATGGCATGGGTTGGGCTCCGCCGGTGGTGGGGCCACAGTGTAGTGCGGGCGGCCGCAGGAGCAGTCGAGCAAGCTCGAATCTGCGGGGGCGCGCTGCCGTGCAGCGAAAGGCAGCCGAGCATGGGCTCGGCTCTACAGGAGACAGGGACGGATGAAACGCTGGTCCGGCAGGTCGATGATCTTCTGCCATGCCATGGGTTGGGGCTCCGCCGGTAGCGTGGGCCGTAGTGTAGTGCAGCCAGAAACAGCAACGCCGGGCATGGCCCGGCGCTACCGTGGGGGCACAGATCAGTACTTGCCGTCGAACGCGAAGATCGGCTTGCGCTGCTTCCACGCGCCGGCGGTGAAATCCGGGAATTCCAGCGTCTGGAAGCCATTGGCGATCGACTGCTCGGACAGCGGCGTGATCGCGCTCCAGGTCACCGCATCGTAGATGTCGATGGGCATCGGTGCCTTGGCCTTCAGCGCTTCCACGAAGGCGTGGATGACGAACCAGTCCATGCCACCGTGGCCGGCGCTGGCGGCCGTGTCGGCGTTCTGCTTCCACAGCGGGTGCTCGTACTGGTCCTGGTAGGTCTTGAAGGCTTCCCACTGGTGCGGCGGGCTGCGGCCTTCGATGTGGATCGACTGGTTCACGTCCATCCACAGGCCCTTGGTGCCCTGCACGCGGAAGCCCATCGAATACGGGCGCGGCAGCGAGGTGTCGTGCTGCAGCAGGATCGTCTCGCCGTTCTCGCAGGCCAGGGTGGTGGTCACGATGTCACCCAGCTTGAATTTGACCTTGGTGCTTGGGTGGGTGGTGCCACCGCTCTTGGCAACCGTGTACTCGTGCAGGCCGCGCGCCTTGGTGGCGAACGCGTTGATGTGGGTGAAGCGGTTGCCGCGGTTGATGCCGGTGTACATCGCGCACGGGCCGATGCCGTGGCTGGGGTACAGCTCGCCATTGCGCTGCACCGAGTGCTCGGTGCGCCAGCGCGCTTCGCTCCAGCCCTTGGGGCCGAACTCCACGCCGCTGTCGTAGGGCTGGCTGGGATCGCCGGAATTGAACTTCACCCCGCGCAGGTCGTGCTGGTAGCCGGCCTGCAGGTGCACCAGTTCGCCGAACAGCCCCTGCCGCACCATCTGCAGCGCGGCCATCACGTCGCGGCGGTAGCAGACGTTTTCCAGCAGCATGTACGGCGTGCCGGTGTCGAGCTGGGTCTTCAGCACCTCCCAGTGGTCCTGCAGGGTGATGCCGGCCACCACTTCGCAGCCGACGGCCACGCCGGCCTGCATCGCGGCAATCGCCATCGGTGCGTGGTATTCCCACGGCGTGGCGATGACCACACCATCGATGCCCTTCTGTTCCAGCAGGCGCTTCCACGCGTTGGTGTCGCGGTCGTGGCCGTAGGTCTTCGGCGCGGGCTTGCCGGCCTTGGTCACCATCTCCACACCACGGCCCAGCATGATCGGCTCGATGTCGCACAGCGCGACCACCTCCACGTCGTCCCGGCGCACCAGCTCCTTCAGCAGCACCAGGCCCCGCATGCCGGTACCGATCAGGGCCAGGCGCACCTTGCGCCCTGCCGCCCAGGCGGGCGTCTGCGGCAGCAGGCTGCTGGCGGCGACGGCGGCACCGGCCGCGATGAATTCCCTACGCTTCATGGCAAACACTCTCCTCTTGAAGGTGCGCCGGCCACGACCGGCGCACCCGGGTCACACGAACGGAATTACTTGAACCGGTAGCCGACGGTCACACTGTAGCCGCGGCCGAAGATGGTGGCGTAATCGCTGGAATCGCCCAGGAAGCTGTTCGGATCGTAGAACGGCAGGCGATCGAACAGGTTCTTGACGGTGAAGCTGAGGTTCCAGGCATCGTCCGGGCGCCAGGTAACGCTCAGGTTGGCGGTCCACCACGACGGTGCGCCATCGCACTTGCTGGCTTCCAGGGCCAGGAAGCCGGCGGTGCAGGTGTCCTTGTTGTTGTCCACTGCGTCCACGCGGTCGCGCGCCCACTTGGTGCCGCCCACGTAGTTGACGAACATGCTGGTGGTCACCTGCTTGTAGGTCCAGTCGGCGTTGAGCGTGGCGCGCAGGCGCGGGTTGTTGTAGTAGCCCACCACGTCGCCGTAGTACCAGCCGCTTTCGTCATCCATGTAGTAGCGGTTGCGGTTGGCGATGGTGGCAGCCAGGCCCACGTTCAACCCGCCCCATTCACCCAGCGGGAAGCGGCTGCGTGCATCGATGTCGAAGCCATCGACCAAGGTCTTGCCGCGGTTCTTGTACTGCCCCACCACGCTGGCCACGTTGCCCACGCTGTAGCCGGGCAGCACGGCCGGGCAGCTCACGCCGCTGGCCGGGTCGGCGCACATCGCCGCCAGCTGCGCCAGGTTGGCGCGGTCGGCATCGGTGATCGGCGAGCGCGAGGAGGAGATGATGTCGGTATCGCGGCTGAAGTCCGGCGCGACGATCTCGTTGTTGCGGTAGATGAACCAGTAATCCGCCGACACCGACAGCCAGCTGGCCGGCTCGTAGACGAAGCCCAAGGTCGCGATCTTGGCCTTTTCCGGCTTCAGGTCCTGGTTGGGCTGGGTCATGCGGGCGACGGTGCGGCTGCAGTCGACGTTGGCCAGGCTCTTGCCCAGGTCCACGTCACCGGCACGCTGCGACTGCCGCAGCAGGTCGGCGATGGCGTTGGTCTCGGCGCAGCGCACCTCGTCGCGGTAGCCGCCCAGCTGGGCGAACACACCGCCGCTGCCCGACTCGGCCAGGCTGGGCGCGCGGAAGCCGGTGGAATAGGTACCGCGCAGCATCAGCTGCTTGAAGGCCTGGTACTTGAAGCCGATCTTCGGCGCGACGTTGGCGCTGAAGTTCGGATACTTGTCCACGCGCAGCGCCGCGTCCAGTTCCAGCTTTTCGGTGATCGGCGCAACGGTTTCGGAGAACAGCGCATAGGTGTTGCGCGCACCGTCGAACCACGAGCCACCCTGCTGGGTGATCAGGCCGGCGGCGGCATCCGGGTTGCCCGGGGTGTAGAAGGTTTCGCGGCTGGCGTTGAAGCCGAAGGCCGCGCGCATCTCACCGGCAGGCAGCTGGAACAGCGGGCCTTCGATCTTGCCGTCCAGGGTGTGCAGGCGCGTCCAGGACTGGATGTCGAAGGTCGGGAAGGCTTCGCGGATCAGCGCAGCGTTGGCCTCGCTGATCTCGCCGAACTTGTACGCCGGGTGGTCGGAGATGATGACGCGGCCAGTGCCCGGGTCCACCGAGTACGGACCGAAGGCCTTCTCGAAGCCCTTCAGGTTGACGTTGATGGTCTGGTAGGTGGTGGAGTGCGTACCGGCGGTGGCGAACGCGGTTTCCCAGTTCCAGTCGCCGACGTTGCCACGCGCGCCGGTCAGCACCCGGTAGCTCTGGTCGGTGTTGCGCTGGCCGAAGTAGTTGGCACCGGCATCCTGCAGCAGGTACTGCAGGCCGACCACACCGCCCATCATCGCCTTCAGTTCGGGGCTGGCGTGGTTGTACTCGTTGTTCGGGCCCAGGTACGGGTACAGGAACTGATTGACCGTGGTGCCGGTATCGCGCGAGAACCAGCTGCTCGGGTTGCCGGTGGTGGTGCTGTAGGTGCGCGGCGTGCCGCCGTTGGCGCGCAGGTCGATGTCGGTGTAGGTGGCCTCGGCGAAGATCTCGGTGTTGTCGCCCACCAGGAAGTTGCCGTTGAGGTAGGCGGTGTTGCGCTCGGATTTGGCGCCGGCATCGATCTCGTTGTTCATCCACGTTTCCCAGACGCAGCTGGGGCCTGCAGCCTGGCCCTGCAGCACGTTCTGGCAGCCCGGTGCGGCTTCCTGCACGCGTCGGCCGGTGACCGGATCGAAGGCGAAGTAAGTTCCCGGATTGAACTGGCCCGGCTTGCTGCCCACGCCCAGGCGCAGGTTGGTCAGGTAGTTGGGGTTGTTGACGTAGTACTGGCTGGGCCGCTTGTCGTAGAAATCGCTGAGCGGAATCGCATCACGGCGGTACAGGTTCACCGCGCCATAGACGTTGAAGCGGTTCTCGGTCAGGTCGCCGAAGCCGGCGGTGATGCTGGCCTGGCGCTCGCCGTAGGAATCGATGCGCGAGGAGGTGTCGTTGGTGAAGTTGATTTCCGCGCCCTGGAAATTGCGCTTGGTGATCACGTTGATGACGCCGGCCACCGCATCGGTGCCGTACACCGCCGAGGCGCCGTCGGTCAGCACTTCCATGCGTTCGATGGCTGCGGCCGGGATCGCATCGATGTTGACGAACTGGGTCTGGAAGCCCGCCGGTGCGCCGTAGTACGACAGGCGGCGGCCGTTCAACAGCACCAGCGTGCCCTGCGCGCCGAGGCCACGCAGGTTGGCCTGCGAGGCGCCGTCCGAGCCGGTGAACAGCGAGCGCGAATCCTGTTGCGCGGGCCGCGCGGCCGGCAGGTTGTCCAGCACCTGCAGCAGCGTGCGCGCACCCATGTTCTGGATGTCCTGCTTGCTGATCACCTGCACCGGCGATGCGGTTTCGACGTCCGTGCGGCGGATGTTGGAGCCGGTGACCTCGATGCGGGCCAGGTCGGTGGCGTTGTCCTTGCTGTCCTGGGCGGCAGCAGGCAGGGCGATCGACAGCAGCACGCCGGCGATGGCCAGCGACAGCGGGGCGAAGGAACGACAGGGCGGACGGGAGTGGCGTGCGGGCAACATCGGGGTTCTCTCCTGGCAGGGGTGCGCGGCGGGTGGGCGGCGCGAAAGCGATTGGCGGGCAAAACGCTCCCGGGCCAAGGCTCTGGAGCCATGGTCGGAATGGGCGGGGGAGGAGCGGTGTTACGTGGGGGTCATGGGGCGACGATGCTGGCGGAGTCGCCCTCCTGGCCGATCAGCACGGCGTTGGCCCAGTTGGCGCAGACCTGGGCGGGTTGGCTGCCCTGCGCACCCAGCGTGCGCAGGCTCAGTGTGGAAAGACCACGGACGTCCAGCTCCGGCTTGACCACGCCGGGGGCCTTCACCAGGCCGCTGTCGTACAGCAGGCGGCCATCGCCCCAGACCTGGAACTGCAGGCCCCCGGCGGTGCGGCAGGCATCATCGACACCGAGATCGGCGCGCAGCAGGTTCCAGCCGCCCTGCAGGCGCAGGTCGATGCGGCTGTTGCCAGCGACGCCCAGGCCACGGCGGAACTGCAGGCCGTTCATGCGCAGGCCGGCATCGCCACGGAAGGACTGGTTGACGCGGACCTGGCTGGCAAGCGCGGCCGGCACCGGCAGCTCGGAGAGATACTGCTGCCGGGCCGGTCGCTCCGGTTCCTGGTGTTCGAGGATGTGGAAAGTGGACAGCGCGATCGGGCCCACATCGCGCGGCTGCAGTGCGTCGAAGGCGCGGGCGCTGCCCTGTGCGGCGGTGACCATCGGATCGGTGCTGCTGGCGCCATCACCTTCGGGGTTCTGCACGCTCAATACGCGGAAGCGCAGCAAGCGGCCGGCATGGGCGGGGAAGTCGATGCGCTGCACGCCTTCCTTCAACTGCAGGCGGCCACGTGCGATGGGTTCGCCCCACTCGCCATTGCTGTCGCCCAGGTAGACCTCGTAGTCGCGCACCTGGCCGTGCTTCCAGTTCTTGTCGCTGCGCGGCGCGATCTCGATGCCGTCAATCATCTTCCGCTCGCCGAAGCCGACCACCCACTCATGCGCACCGGTACGCACGGCCTGGTTGCGCACGCTGCGGAACCAGGTGTTGGGGTCATCATCGAAGGCGTTTTCCAGCGCGTGGCCCGGCTCTTCGGCCGGGCGGTTGACCACCAGCAGGCTGTCGGCCGGCAGTTCGCGGCCCAGCACCGGTGCGGCCGGGAAGGCATCGTCGGCAGCTGCGGCGGCGACGGCGAAGTCCAGCTGCAGCTGCAGCGGCTGGCGGATGTCCTGCGTGGCCGTGCGTACATGCAGCGTGCCGCGGCGATCCTTGGCATCGAAGTACCAGCCTTCGCTGGCGCTGTTGAACGCGGCGGCATCGGCCAGCGCCGGCAGCGCGCGACCACCGGCCTGCACCGCGCGCGGCACCTGCCGGCTGAGCACGCGCAGGCCATAGCGGCGCTGTGCCAGCTGGCCGGCATAGCTGCCCTGCACCGCCTCGATCTGCACCTGCACCGGGCCACTGCCCTGTGCCGGGGCGTGCACGCGCACCACCTGGGTGCTCGATTCACCCTTCTGGTAGCGGCGCGTGTTGCCGTCGTCCTCGTACAACGTGTATTGCGCATCGCCCTGCGGGTACAGGTCGAAGGTCACTTCATCGAGGGGCTTCTCGCCGTCGAACAGCATCGACGGGTACAGCGGCAGGATCGCACCGGCACGCACGAACACCGGCAGCGTGGCCAGGTCCACCTGACGGTCGAGCTGGCGGCCCTCGGCCCCGGCCTGCACGCGGCGGCCATCCCAGTAGTCGATCCAGCCACCGGCGGGAAGATGGATGTCGCGGCGCCAGCCACGGCTGGCCGCCTGGCTGCGGTACACCGGCGCCACCAGCAGGTCGCGGCCGAGCAGGAACTGGTACTTGTAGGTTTCATCCTGCGCATGCGGATCGCGCGGGTTGTCCCACATCAGGCCACGCACCGGCGGCGCGCCGGTCTGCGCGGCCTCGTGCACCAGCCCGTACATGTACGGGGTCAGGCGCATCTTCAACTTCAGGTAATCGCGGTTGATGCTGCGGTAGGGCTCGTCGAACCACCACGGATGCTTGCGCGCGTTCGACGACCAGCCGCTCATGCCCATCAGCACCGGAGTGAACGCCTTCCACTGCAGGTCGCGGGTGAAGGTTTCGGCGCTGCCGCCGAAGATCGCATCGACGTCGCCGCTGGCGTAGGCCATGCCGGACAGGCCCGAACCCACCAGGGTCGGCACGTGCCAGCGGATGTAGTCCCAGCTGCTGCTCTGGTCGCCGGTCCACGCCACCGCGTAGCGCTGGATGCCGGCCCAGCCCATCACCGTCCACAGGAACGGGCGTGAATCGGAATTGTCGAGGATGCCCTTGAACGCCTGGCGGTTGGCATCCATCGCGAACTGGTAGCCCTTGCCGGTCCAGGCCACGTCCAGCTTCTGCACGCGGCTGCCGGCCTTGCCCACTTCCCAGGCGATCTTGTCGACGCCGTTCTCGGTCCACAGGCCGGTGCGGAAGCCGTATTTCGCCAGCCCCTGCACGGTTTCCGGCAGCTTCTGGTAGCCGCAGCCATAACCATCGTTGGGCAGGATCCAGCCGCCGGGCATGTCATGTTCGCGGTACTGCCTGGCCACGCTGTCGATCACATCCGGCGTGGTGCCGGTCGGGCCGTCGCTCCAGCCTTCGGGCACGGTGCCGGGCTTTTTGCTGTTGTCGGCGTCGTTGTAGCAGTCGGCATCGCCGTAGGAGAGCGCCCAGCGCGCGACCATGTTCGGGCGGCCGGTCAGCTGGGTGTAGCGTTCGATCAGCTTCGGCAGGTCGGCGCCGACGAAGTAATAGGCATCGAAGCGGTCTTCGCGGTGCAGCAGGGTGGCCTGGTCGGCCTGGCGCAGGTCGTAGCTGCCGTCGCTCCAGGTGTTGCGCAGCATGCCCCAGCCACGGCTGCTGAGCAGCATCGGCGCCGGGCTCGGGCGATCACCTTCTTCCCAGCCGCCGGAGTAGGAGACCTCCAGTTCGCGACCCTTGAACTGGTAACGGCCGTTCTGCTGGCCACCACCGAAATAGCCTTCGTCGGCCTGCGAAGAGAGCACCTGCACGCTCTGCGTGGCATCCAGATCCAGCGGCTGCAGTTCCTGCCACAGCGCGGTCGGCTGGCCGTTGTCCAGGCGTTCCAGGCGCAGGCGCAACGGTTGCCGCTGTACATGCAGCACCAGTGCGTCGGTGCGCACGCGGATTTCCTGTGCGTCTTCTTCCAGCTGCGCCTGCACGTTTGCCTTGGGCTGCGGCAGCACGATCGGCGCGGCCTTGTCGCCGGCCCCGGTCAGGGTGCCCTTGCGGCCGGCCTGCACGCGGATGATGTCCGCGGCCGGCAGTTCGATGCGGATGCGCGCGCCGTTGTCGGTCTGCAGATCCCAGCCGTGCGCGCCGTCGCGGCTGTCACTGGGGCTGACCGATCGCAGGTTGCCGACCGGCTCGGCCTGGGCCGATGTCGCTACCAGCATCAACGCCGGCAGCAGGGCCAGCAGCAGCGGCGAGCGACGAATGCGGTTCTCCACACGAACTCCCAACCCGTTTACCGGGCGTTTCGAAAGCAGTTGCGGCCGACTCTAGGGCAGTGATTCGAAAGATGTCAATAAACTGAAAGGAAAAAGGAAGATATATTTGGTAGAAACGAAAGTTGTTGCGTCGCAATACTTTGTGTAAGCGCTTGCAACTCCCTGTTAAGCATTGTGCGATACCGCATCCGGCCGGTTCTTGCGTTTCGCGATCGACCCCATCCCGGGCAAATCATGTCAGCCACTTTCTTTCTTTTTGCTTTCGATGTTTGACATTTCGAAAGAAAACGCTGATGGTGCGCTGGCCCAACTGGAACCTCCGAATGGACGTCACCCTGCTTTCCGATGTGTCCGCCTGGCAGCGCCGCGGCGGAGCCGATACCGCTACCGAAATCGCCCAGCAGCCGGCGCTGTGGGAAGCCCTTGCGCAGGACCTGTCGCGTGCCCGCGACCGCCTGCAGGCCTTCCTCGGCGACAGCCTCAACGATCCCAACCAGCGCGTGCTGTTCACCGGCGCCGGCAGCTCCGGCTTCATCGCCGAGATGGTGGCCGATGCGATCAACGCGCAGTGGCCGGGCGAGGTGCGCGTGGTGCATACCACCAGCCTGCTGACCCACCCGGCGCTGTACCTGCAGCGCGACCGCCCCACCCTGCTGGTGTCGTTCGGCCGCAGCGGTTCCAGCCCGGAAAGCGTGGCCGCGGTCGACCGCGTCCGCAGTGACGTGGCCGATGCCCGCTTCCTCGACATTACCTGCAACGCCGATGGCGAACTGGCCCGTCGCGGCGCCGGCCGCAGCGATACCTGCACCCTGCTGATGCCTTCGGCCAGCTGCGACCGTGCATTCGCCATGACCAGCAGCCTGACCTGCATGCTGCTGGCCGCGCTGACCGTGTTCGACCGCTCGCCGTGGGAGGCACGCGTCGCGCGCCTGAAGCAGATCGCCGCGCTCGGCCGCGAAGGCCTGGCGCAGTGGGATGCACCGGTCGCGGCACTGGCGCAGCGCCCGTTCAACCGGGTGATCTACCTGGCCAGCGGTCCGCTGGAAGCGCTGGCCCGCGAGTGCGCGCTGAAGGTGCTGGAGCTGACCGCCGGTCGCGTGCTGGCCCTTGCCAACACACCACTCGGCTTCCGCCACGGCCCCAAGTCCACGCTGGACGGCGACACCCTGGTGGTGGTGCTGCGCAGCGTGCAGCCGCTGGCACGCCGCTACGAGCAGGACCTGCTGGAAGAACTGCGCCGCGATGGCGTGGCCGGCCAGGTGCTGGCGATCGGTCCGCATGCGGATATCGGCGCCGGGGATGACCATACCCTCAGCGTGCCCGTGCTTGAACCGGCGCTCGACGACCCGTGGCTGGCGCCGGTGTGGCTCGGCTTTGCGCAGCTGTTCGCGCTGCAGCGTTCGGCCGCGCTGGGCCTGACCCCGGACAATCCGTTCCCGGACGGCACCGTCAACCGCGTCGTCCAGGGCGTCACCATCCACCATGGCTGAGCTGATCGCGCACGCCTGCTACGGCATCGACATCGGCGGCACCAAGATCGAGCTGGTGGCGTGCGATGCGGCGATGCAGGTCACCTGGCGCCGCCGCGTGGCCACCCCGCAGGGCGACTACGCCGGCTTCCTGCAGGCCGTCGTCGCGCTGGTGGCCGACGCCGATGCCGCGCTGGGGCGCAGTGACGCCGCCATCGGCATCGCCCTGCCCGGCGTGCGCGACCGCCGCAGTGGCCGCCAGTTGAGCGCGAACGTACCGGCACTGACCGGCCAGTGCGTCGCGCAGGACCTGCATGCACGCCTGCAGCGTCCGCTGCACTTCGGCAACGACCTGCAGTGCTTTGCGTTGTCCGAAGCGCACGGTGGCGCCGCCGACGGCTACCCCAGCATGTTCGGCGCCATCCTCGGCACCGGTGCCGGTGGTGGCTTCTGCCTGCAGGGCCGCCTGCTGACCGGCTTCAACGGCCTGGCCGGCGAGTGGGGCCACTGGAGCGTGCCTGGCCACCTGCTGCAGCGCCACGGCCTGCCCCTGCTGGACTGCGGCTGCGGCCTGCAGGGCTGCGTGGAGCGCTACGTGTCCGGCAGCGGCGTGGCGATGATCGCGCGCCACCTCGGCGGCAGCGCGCGCGACGCCAGCGCGGTGATCGCCTTGGCCGACGCCGGCGATGTGCGTGCCCGGCAGGCGCTGGACATCCACCGCGATCTGCTCGGCCACAGCCTGGCCGCACTGGTGCTGGCGCTGGACCCGCACGTCATCGTGCTCGGTGGCGGCCTTTCGCAGTACGCGCCGCTGTACCAGCTGCTGCCCGCCGCCGTTGCCGTGCATCTGTTCAACGGCGCGCAGGTGCCGCCCATCGTGCCGCCGCGCTTCGGCGATGCCGGTGGTGCACGCGGTGCCGCCCTGCTCGCCTGCCAACCCTCGTTTTCCTGATCGACCGGAGCCTGACCATGTCCCCGCTGCAGACCCTGCTTGCTTCCCACCGCGCCGGTACCAACGTCGGCCTGTACAGCGTCTGCTGCAGCAACGAACAGGTGCTGCGCGCGGCCATGCACGTGGCGCTGGCGCACGGCACCGTGCTGCTGGTCGAGGCCACTTCCAACCAGGTCGACCAGTTCGGCGGCTACACCGGCATGACCCCGCCGCAGTACCGCGATTACGTCGGCATGCTGGCCGATGAAGAGGGGTTCCCCCGTGAGCGGCTGATCCTCGGCGGTGACCATCTGGGCCCGAACGCCTGGCAGAAGCGCCCGGCCGCCGAAGCGATGGCCCACGCGCGCGTGCTGATCGAGGCCTACGTGGCCGCCGGCTTCCACAAGATCCACCTGGACTGCAGCATGTCCTGCGCCGACGACCCGGTGCCGCTGCCCGATGCCATCGTCGCCGCACGTTCGGCCGAGTTGGCCGGGATCGCCGAGCGCACTGCTGCTGCGAACGGCCTGCCGCCGCCGGTCTACGTCATCGGCACCGAAGTGCCGGTGCCCGGTGGCGAAGCCTCGCTCGCCGGTGGCCTGCAGGTGACCACGCCGGCCGCTGCCGCGCAGACCCTGGCCATCCACCAGCAGGCCTTCGACACGCCGCAGCTGCGCGATGCCTGGCAGCGCGTGATCGCCATGGTGGTGCAGCCGGGCGTGGACTTCGACCACAGCAGCGTGCACGAGTACGACCCGGCGGCCGCCAGTGTGCTCGCGGATTTCCTCGAACAGCAGCCGCGCATCGTGTTCGAAGCGCATTCCACTGATTACCAGCGCGAGAGCGGCCTGCACGCCTTGGTGCGCGACCACTTCGCCATCCTCAAGGTGGGCCCGGCGGCGACCTTCGCCTACCGCGAGGCGCTGTTCGCGCTGGCCGCCATCGAGGTCGAACTGCTGCCGGACGCGCAATGCTCGCGCCTGCCGCAGGTACTGGACGAAGTGATGCAGGCGCAGCCGAAGTACTGGCAACCGTACTACCAGGGCGACGAGGCCGAGCTGCGCCTGCTGCGCCGCTTCTCCTTCAGCGACCGCTGCCGCTACTACTGGGGCGAGCCGGCATTGCTGCAGGCGGTGCAGACGCTGTTCGCCAACCTGGAACGGCAGGCGCCGCCGCTGGTGCTGCTCAGCCAGTACCTGCCCGAGCAGTACCGCGCCGTGCGCGAAGGCGCCCTCGCCAATACCCCCAGCGCGTTGGTGCAGCACCGCATCGGCCAGTGCCTGGGCGAATACGCCCGCGCCTGCAGCGCCAACCAGGCCGGCAGCCGCAAGCAGAACGCAAGTTCGGCTGCCTCCGTTCTTGCGAACGGCTAATCTCCACCTTTCCTGACGAAACCGAGAGATGGCCATGCGCAACACCCGCTCCCGCCGGCAACAGATCCTGCAGCTGCTGATCGAGCATGGCTCGGTGCAGGTGGCCGATCTGGTCGAGCGCTTCGGCGTGTCGGCGGTGACCATCCGTGCCGATCTCACCCACTTCGAGTCGCAGGGCCTGGCCACCCGTACCCACGGTGGCGCCACCCTGGTGCGCACGCCGCCGCAGGAACAGGACATCCATGAAAAGGATGCGCTGAACCTGCCGCTGAAGGAGTCCATCGGCACCGCCGCGGCGCGGCTGGTGCAGGCCGGCGACAACATCATCATCGACTCCGGCTCGACCACGATGACCCTGGCCCGCCACCTGCGCGGCCATCGCGACGTGACGGTGATGACCAACGGCCTGAACATCGCCTGGGAACTGGCCAACGCGCCGGGCATCACCGTGCTGCTGACCGGAGGCCTGCTGCGCCAGCAGTCGTTGTCGCTGCAGGGCAGCCAGGCCGAAGCCAGCCTCAACTCCTACAGCTTCGACACCCTGTTCCTGGGCGTGGATGGCCTGGACCTGCAGTTCGGCCTGACCACCCACGATGAAGCCGAAGCCCGCCTCAACCACCGCATGGTCGAGCGCGCGCGCCGCATCGTGGTGCTCACCGACGCCTCCAAGTTCGGCCGCGTCAGCCTGCACCGCATCGCGCTCCTGGACCAGATCCACGCCATCATCACCGACGCCGGCATCGACGATGCCACCCGCGAGGGGCTGCAGCGGCTGGGCATCGAAGTGATCATCGCCGAGACACCGCCATGACCGACACCCGCCGCCTGCACGGCCGCATCCTTACCCCGCTGGGCTGGCGCCGTGGCCACGTCCAGTTCGATTCGCACATCCGCCAGCTGCAGGTGGATGACCACAGCGGCGCCGAGGACCTGCAGCTGCCGGTGATCCTGCCCGGCTTCATCGACCTGCACGTGCACGGCGCGGCCGGCGTGGACCTGATGCAGGGCGGCGACGTGGCCCGCACCATCGCCCGCACCCACCTGCGCTTCGGCACCACCACCCTGCTGGCGACCACCATGACCGCCGGCCTGGACGAGATCGAGCATGCGCTGCAGGGCGTGGCCGCGACGATGGCATCCCCCGATGCCGAGGCGGCCAGCATCGTCGGCGTGCATCTGGAAGGCCCCTTCATCAGCCCGCAGCGGCTGGGCGCACAGCCCAACCGCACGATCGAGGCGACGCTGGCGCTGGTGCAGCAGCTGCACGCGCTGGCACCGATCCGGGTGATGACCCTGGCACCGGAAATCGGCGAGCACACCGCGCTGATTCCCGCGCTGGCGGCGATGGGCATCCGCGTGCAGCTGGGCCACAGTGCCGGCACCTACGAAGAAGGCGTCGCCGCATTGCAGGCCGGTGCGTCCGGATTCACCCATCTGTTCAACGGCATGACCGGCGTCGACCACTACCGCCCGGGCATTGCCGCCGCTGCGCTGGCACATGCGCAATACGCCGAGATCATTCCCGACCTGCAGCACATCCACCCCGGCGTGATCCGGCTGGCCGCCCGCGCGATCCCGCGCCTGTACGCGGTGACCGATGCCACGTCCGCCACCGGCATGCCTGATGGCGAATACGCGCTGGGCGAACAGCGCGTGCACAAGTGCGGCGGCTGCGTGCGCCTGGCCACCGGCTCGCTGGCCGGCAGTGCGCTGACCATGGACCAGGCACTGCGCAACCTGGTGCAGGTGGGCCTGGACCTGGCCGATGCCTCGCAACGTGTCTCCACCTTCCCCGCCGCCTACCTGGGCCTAGACGATCGCGGCCGCATCGCGCCCGACGCCCGTGCCGACCTGGTGGTGCTGGACGCCGGACTGCGCCTGCAGCAGGTGGTGGTGGGCGGGCAGGTCGTCGATCTGAACGCTGCACACGCCTGATGCACGCCGTGCAGCCGGAACGCCGCATTGAAACGTCGCCGGGCATGGCCTGGCGCTACCTGGGAACCTGTCGATGACTGCACGCACCGCCCCGCGCTGGCCCGTACGCTACCTGCTGTTCATCGGCGGCCTCGGCGGCCTGCTGTACGGCATCGACATCGGCATCATCGCCGGCGCCCTGCCCTACCTCGAAGCCACTGCCAGCCACGCCTGGCAGCTCAGCAGCCAGCAGCTCGGTTTCGTCGTCGCCGCGGTGCTGCTGGGCAGCGTGCTGTCCTCGCTGTTCGCTGGCATGGTGGCCGACCTGATCGGCCGCCGCAGCGCGATGCTGCTGGCCGGCCTGCTGTTCACCGCCTCCATCCCGATCATGGCGCTGGCCTCGGGCTATACGCCGCTGCTGCTCGGCCGCCTGCTGCAGGGCGTCAGTGGCGGCCTGATCGGCGTGGTGGTGCCGCTGTACCTGGCCGAAGTGCTCAGCCCCGAACGACGCGGACGCGGCGCCGCCATGTTCCAGCTGCTGCTGACCATCGGCCTGGTCCTGGCCGCCCTCATCGGCCTGCACCAGGCGCATGCCGTGGACGCCGCCGCCGAGGCCGTGCGTTCGCTGCCGCTGGCGCAGCAGGCGCAGGAACTGTTCGTGGTGAAGGACCACGCCTGGCGCACCATCTTCTGGAGCTGCCTGGCACCGGGCCTGCTGTTCTGTGCCGGCATCTTCTGGCTGTCCGAATCACCCCGCTGGCTGGTGCGCCGGGGTCGCGTGGAGGATGCGCGCCGCAGCCTGCAGCGCGTACTGCCCGCTGCCGACGTGGAGGCCACGCTGGCGCAGATCCAGGCACCGGAATCGAGCAGCAGCGACGGTCGCCGCGATCCGCTGCTCAGCCGCCGCTATGTGGTGCCGTTCCTGCTGGCCTGCGTGGTGCTGGCCTGCACCCAGGCCACCGGCATCAACTCGGTGCTGGCTTACGCGGTCAACATCCTCAACCAGGCCGGCCTGTCCGGCTCGGTGGCCAACGGCGCCGACGTGGCGATCAAGCTGCTCAACGCGGTGATGACCGTGGTCGCCCTGCTGCTGGTCGACCGCAAGGGCCGCAAGTTCCTGCTGATGCTGGGCAGCGGCGGCATCTGCGTGGCCCTGCTGGCCGCCGCCACGCTGTTCTTCCAGGCCGAGCGCGGCCGCGCCGACGTGCAGCACCAGCTGCAGGCCGCAGTCAGTGGCGACGGTCTGCAGCTGGTGCTGGATGACGCGCAGTGGCAGCGCCTGGCGGGCGGCACGGACAGCGAGGGCCGGCCCCTGCAGCTGACCGTGTCCTATGCCTATGGTGATTTCACCAACGTGCGCGCCCTGCGCAGCGACAACCTGGGTGACCGCGAACTGCGCATCGAACGCACCGGCACCGTGCAGGCGGACAGCGTCATCGGTGCCTTCTTCCGCCACCTGCACCTGAACCCCTTCGCCGACCCGGGCAGCGCCGCGCAGGCACCGCTGCGCATCGAACAGGCGCGCATAGGCCCCGTGCCGCCGCCGGCCCATGGCTGGGCGGTGGCCGCCTGCATCCTGGTGTTCGTGGCGTTCTTCGCGGTCGGCCCCGGTGTCTGCGTGTGGCTGGCGCTGTCGGAGCTGATGCCCAACCGCATCCGCTCCAACGGCATGAGCATCGCACTGCTGATCAACCAGTTCGTGTCCACCACCATCGCGGCGCTGTTCCTGCCCACCGTCGGCCACTATGGCTACGCAAGCATGTTCCTGTTCTGGGCCGGCTGCACGTTCGTGTTCTTCCTGGTAGCCGCGATGTGGCTGCCGGAAACCAAGGGCAAGTCGCTGGAGGAGATCGAAGCGCGGTTTGCCCGGTAGCGGTCGACCGTGGTCGACCTCCGTGCGCACCGCGAGGGTTTCGGCGCGCCGATCAATGGCCGGTGATGTGCTTCTCCAGCGCCTGCGCTTCGGCCACGCTGGGCAGCCCACTGAGCATCATCGATTCACCAAACGGTCCCGCCACCGTCGCCACCATCACCACGCGGCCATCCACACTGATGGCTGCACGCTGGCCGACCAGAGCCTCCGTGCCATCGTGGATGCGCTGGCGTGCCTCCGGCCGATAGCGGATCTGCAGGCCAGGTTGATTGGCCTGGTCCAGTACATAGCGCACATCGGCGATGTCGGCGCTGCTGGCGATCGGCGGCTCGCGCAGGGTGAGCGTCGCGCCCTGCCACTGCGCGGGCGATCCCTTGCCGGCCGCGTCGACCGCGCTCAGGCGTACGTCGACGCCCGGACGCGGTGCGTGCGCCGGACCCGTCATTGCCTCAGGCGTTGCCGCCGGCATGCATCCGGTCAGGGCCAGCGCCGCGCCCAGCAACAACGGTAGCGCGGCCCTCACGCCAGCGTCCCCGAATTCAGTGCCGGCACCAACCCGCGGCGGCCGTCGGCCGACAACAGCGGTGAAGAGGAAGATCCGGGAAAATGCATGAACACTCCTTCGATCAGGTTCCGTGCCCCATCCTAGCGCCCGCATCGTAGAGGCTGGGTAGAGTCGACCGTTGGTCGACTGGCCTTATCCACATCGGCTGGCAGTCGACCAACGGTCGACTCCACCGGAACGCATCACGGCACCCGTGCGCACACCCATACGCGCACCTCTGCCGCCCCCACCAGCCGCAGCGTTTCCGCCACTTCCAGCACCGTGCTGCCGGTGGTCATTACATCGTCCACCACGGTCAGGCGGGGTGGCACTGCACCACGCACACCGAAGGCGTCGAACAGATTATCGCGGCGCTGCTCGGCGCTGCGCTCCGACTGCGGTGCGGTATGCCGGCGCCGGTACAGGCCACGCCATACCGGCTGCCGCAGCAACCGGCACAGCTCCCCCGCCTGGTCATAGCCGCGCTGGCGCAACCGACGCAGATGCAGCGGCACGGGCACCAGTGGCGGGCACGCCCACGGTGGCGGACCGCGCTGCATCAACTGCGCAAGCAGTCGGCCAGCGGCCAGGTCCTGATGGAATTTGTAGCGCACCAGCAGCTGGTCCACCGGCGGCAGGTACAGCAGGCTGGCATGGGTGGCCGCCTGTGGCGGCGGCTCCTCGCGGCAGGTGCCACAGACCGGCAGTGCATTGTCCGGTAATGGCAGTGCACAGCGCAGGCAGGCGCGGCCGGACCAAGGGATATCGGCCAGACAGGCGGCACACAGATCCAGCCCGTCGTGGCCAGGGTCATCGCAGACCAGACAGCGCAGTGGCAGCAGCGCGCGCAATCCCGACGCGACGGTGCACAGAAAGATCGTCTTCAGCATTCGCCGAGTCTGCGTGCAGCCACTCCACGATGGCATCAGACGTCGGCCCATGCTGTGGTCAGGATGCCGCTTGTCCGCTTCCCGGGGAATGGCTTCGACACGGCCGCTGCACATTTCCGCTGCTAGCGTGCGCGGTCTGTATCACCTCTTCGGACTCTACATGAACAAGCGGACCCGGATCGTTGTCATCGTGCTGGTCGTTGGCCTGCTGGCCATGGCCTTGCCCAGCCTGCTCTGGTACGTCAAACAGGGCGAGACCCACGACGCGGGGCTGCAGAAGGAAGCAGAGAAGATCCAGAACGAACAGGCCAAACCCTGATCGACGCAATGCGCCCCGGACCCACCACCCTCGACTGGTTGTCTGGCGGCTGGACGGTGATGTCCCGTGAGTTCTATCGCCGGCATCCAACCGTCGTGGCGCCGCAGCTTCTCAACAAGCTGATCGTGCGTGACGATGGCCGCGCCGCGCGCATCGTCGAGGTTGAGGCCTATGCAGGCAGTGAGGATCCCGCCGCGCACTCCTATCGTGGCCAGACGGCACGCAATGCCACCATGTTCGGTGAGGCGGGTCATCTGTATGTCTATTTCACCTACGGCATGCACTGGGGCAGCAACGCGGTCTGTGGCGAGGCGGGTGAGGGTGTGGGCGTGCTGCTCAGAGCGGCCGAGCCGGTGTCCGGCATTGGCGCCATGCAAGCCGCGCGGCCCGCGGCCAAGCGCGATCGCGATCTGGCGAGCGGACCGGGCAAGCTGTCCCAAGCATTTGGCATCACGCGCGATCTGGATGGCGCAGACCTGGTCACTGCAGACCGTGGTGTCGTCATAGTCTGTGATGGCACGCCGCCACCGCCGTCGCCGGTGGTAGGGCCACGCATCGGCATCAGTCGCGCGGTGGACTTCCCTTGGCGCTGGCATGTACCGGACCATCCGCATGTGTCGGTCCGGCCGCGCCGGAGATGATTGCGGCTGGCCGATGCCTTTGCTTCGCAGGCTCCCGCAACCCGCGCGCTTCCGTCATTCGCAATCCTGGTAACCACCCACCACACCGCAATGCCTGCAGCGGAACAGGTAGGCCGTCGGTGATCCATCCTTGTCCAAGGCCGCAAGGAAGTGCTGCCACTGCGGACCATCATCCAGCCCGGTGCTGTCCTGGATCGCCGCCACCGCCGCGTCGCTGTGCGCTTCCAGTTCGGCGCGACCGGCACGGCCGATGAACTGCGCGGCATCGCCGCAATGGGTCCACCACTGTTCCTGCTGCCAGCCGTTGAAGCCCGGGGTGCGCTGCGCGATCTCGTCGATGATGTCCTCACCGACCTCATCCCACTCGCCACCACCACCGACGCCTTCCTCATCACTGAAGATTGCGCCGAGGCGCTCGTGCGCGGAGCCATCGGCGATGCACCACGGGCAGATTTCGTGCCCGTATTCCTCTTCGGCATAGACCGGGCCGGCGTAGACGTAGCCGCGCGACTCCCCGCAGCACACGCACGGCGTGTCGGCGGCCACCACGTTGCCGGTGGCGATCGGATCGGGGTGATAGGTGAAGCGCGGCAGATCCATGGCAGTTCCGCTGCTGGGCGGCCCAGTGTAGCGGTGCGGTCAGGGCCAGATATCCTGTCAACTATAGAGATTAGAACATAGTTGACAGCCCTCGCCTACCCGCCCAGACTGCCGCCCTCGCTCCACGCGCCTCCAAGATCCCGCCATGGCTCCTGCCACCCGCCACGATTGGCAGCACGATGAACTGCAGGCGCTGTTCGACCTGCCCTTGCCCGAACTGCTGTTCCGCGCCGCCAGCGTGCATCGCGCGCATTTCGATCCGGCCCAGGTGCAGGTGTCCACGCTGCTGTCGGTGAAGACCGGTGGCTGCCCGGAAGACTGCGCGTATTGCCCGCAGGCGCAGCGCTACACCACGGGCGTGAGCGCACAGAAGCTGATGGATACCGATGCCGTGCTGGCCAAGGCACGCCAGGCCAAGGCCGCCGGTGCATCGCGCTTCTGCATGGGCGCGGCGTGGCGTTCGCCGAAGGACCGCGACATTCCGAAGGTGGCTGCGATGATCGCCGGCGTGAAGGCGCTCGGGCTGGAAACCTGCGCCACCCTCGGCATGCTCAGTGGCGGGCAGGCGCGCGCGTTGAAGGACGCCGGGCTGGACTACTACAACCACAATCTCGACACCGCGCCGGACTACTACGATTCGATCATCCACACGCGCCAGTACCAGGACCGCCTGGATACGCTGGGCCACGTGCGCGATGCCGGGCTGAAGACCTGCTGCGGCGGCATCGTCGGCATGGGCGAGACGCGTGCGCAGCGCATCGGCCTGCTGCTGGCGCTGGCCACGCTGCCGGCGCATCCCGATTCGGTGCCGATCAACGCGCTGGTGCAGGTGGCCGGTACGCCGCTGCATGGCAGCGCGGAACTGGACCCGTTCGAGTTCGTGCGGATGATCGCGGTGGCACGCATCGCGATGCCGCGTTCGATGGTGCGGCTGTCGGCTGGCCGCGAAGCCATGAGTGACGAGCTGCAGGCGCTGTGCTTCCTGGGCGGTGCCAACTCGATCTTCCATGGCGAAAAACTGCTGACCACCGGCAACCCGGAAAGCGAGCGCGACCTTGCCCTGTTCGCGCGCCTGGGCCTGCAGCCGATGCCGGTGCAGGTGGACGCCGAAGGCCACGACCACGGCGGTACCGTGCATGCCGATATCAGCGCCGATGGCCCCGGCTGTGGCTGCGCCCACGCCGCGTGACACGCCGCGTGATCGGGGCGTCGAGCAGGCGTGGCGGCAACGCGTTACCCTAGCCGCCCCGTCGTCGCCTGTAGCCAGCATGGCCCGCCCCGACCTGACCGCCCGCCTCCAAGCCCAGCGCGCATTGCGCGATGCACAAGGCCGTCGCCGCCCGCGGCGCACGGTCACCCGTCGTGATGGCGTGCGCCTGGAAATTGACGGGCGCTGGTTGACCGGGTTCTGCAGCAACGATTATCTGGGCCTGGCCCAGCAGTTCAGCGTGGTCAACGCGCTGCAGGATGCGGCCGCACGCGATGGCACCGGTGCCGGTGCCTCGCACCTGGTCTGCGGCCACCACGCACTGCACGATGCGCTGGAACGCGAAGTGGCCGACTGGCTCGGTTACCCGCGCGCCCTGCTGTTCGGCAGTGGCTTCGCCGCCAACCTGGCGGTGCAGCAGGCGCTGCTGAGCGAAGAGACCGACGTCTGCGTGCAGGACAAGCTCAACCACGCCAGCCTGCTCGATGCCACGCGGCTGGCCGGTGCGCGCCTGCGCCGCTACCCGCACCTGGATCCGGAAGGCGCCATGCGCCAGCTCAAGCACGCGCCCGAGGGTGCGGCGATGCTGGCCACCGATGGTGTCTTCAGCATGGACGGCGACCTTGCACCGCTGCGTGCGCTGTCGCTGGTCGCGCGCCTGCAGCAGGCGCTGTTCTATGTGGACGACGCGCATGGCGTGGGCGTGCTCGGCGATGGCCGTGGTGCCGTCGCCACCGCCGGCCTGGGCGTGGACGACGTGCCGCTGCAGCTGGTCACCCTCGGCAAGGCGCTGGGCAGTTCCGGCGCGCTGGTGCTGGGCCGCGAGGATCTGGTCGAGCACCTTTCCGAAACCGCACGCCCCTACATCTACACCACCGCCCTGCCGCCGGCCCTGGCCGCCTCGGCCCTGGAAGCGGTGCGCCTGGCCCGCCGCGACCATTGGCGCCGGGCCAAGCTGGCCGACCTGATCGCCCTGTTCCGCGGTGAGGCGCGCCGCCATGGCCTGGACCTGATGGCCTCGGAAACCCCGATCCAGCCGCTGCTGTGTGGCGATGACCACACCGCCGTGGCGATGTCGCAGGCGCTGGAGCAGGCCGGCTGGCTGGTCGGCGCGATCCGTCCGCCGACGGTGCCCGAAGGCAAGGCACGGCTGCGCGTCACCCTGTCGGCACTGCATACGCCGGAACAGGTGCGCGGGCTGGTAGAAGCCATCGCCCAGGCGCGCGACCGCGTCGCTGCCGGGCCGCTCGAAGCGCTGCCGCCTGCCCTGCCCGCGCTGGCCTGACCCGCGCGCGCCGTACCCCATGCATATCGACGTCACCGGCCACGGGCCGGACCTGGTTCTGATCCACGGCTGGGCCCTGCAGGGCGGTGTGTTCGCGCCCCTGGTGCAGCGCCTGGCCGACCGTTTCACCCTGCACGTGGCCGACCTGCCCGGCCATGGCCACAGCCGCGACGACAGCACGCCGCTGCGCCTGCCGCACGTGGTCAACGCCATTGCCGCGGCCACGCCGCCGGCGGTGTGGTGCGGCTGGTCGCTGGGCGGGCTGTTCGCGCTGCACGCGGCGGCCACCCTGCCGAAGGTGCGCGGGCTGGCGATGATCGCCGCCACGCCGCGTTTCGTGCGCGGCGAGGACTGGCCGCACGCGGTGGAACCAGCGGTGTTCGAGCAGTTCGGGCGTGACCTGGCCACGGACTTCGGCGGCACCCTGGAACGTTTCCTGGCGTTGGACGTGATGGGTTCGGCGCATGCCCGCGAGGAGCTGCGCACCCTGCGCCAGCGCCTGGTCGAGCGCGGTGCCCCCAGCGAACGCGCCCTGCTGGAAGGCCTGCGCCTGCTGGAAGGCACCGACCTGCGTGGCGCCCTGCCCACGCTGGGCAGGCCCAGCCTGTGGATCGCCGGCCAACGCGACCGCCTGGTATCGCCGGCCGCGATGCAGGCCGGCGCCGCGCTGGCCCCGGGCGCGCAGGCGCTGACCGTCGCCCACGGCGGCCATGCGCCCTTCCTCGGCCACGCCGACGAGGTGGCCGCTGCCCTGCAACAGTTCGTTGCCGGCCTGTCACCGGCCGATGGCGGACAATGAGCACTTTCCGCATTCGGCAGGGTTGACGCATGGATCTGGGTATTTCCGGCCGCTGGGCACTGGTCTGCGGCGCAAGCAAGGGCCTCGGCCTGGGCTGCGCGCGCGCCCTCGTGGCCGAAGGCGTGAACGTGGTGATCGTGGCCCGTGGCGAAACCGCCCTGCAGGCGGCCGCTGAGGAACTGCGCGCCCTGCCCGGTGCCGCCGAGGTGCGCACGGTCGCCGCCGACGTCACCACCGAGGCCGGGCGCACGCAGGCGCTGGCCGCCTGCCCCCAGGTCGACATCCTGGTGACCAACGCCGGTGGTCCGCCGCCGGGCGACTTCCGCACGTTCGAGCGCGACGATTGGATCGCCGCGCTGGATGCCAACATGCTGGCGCCGATCGCCATGATCCGCGCCACGGTGGACACGATGATCGCGCGCGGCTTCGGCCGCATCGTCAACATCACCTCGTCCTCGGTGAAGGCGCCGATCGACACGCTGGCGCTGTCCAACGGCGCGCGCAGCGGCCTCACCGGCTTCGTCGCCGGGCTGGCGCGGCGCACGGTCGGCCACAACGTCACGATCAACAACCTGCTGCCCGGCCAGTTCGACACCGACCGCCTGCGCGCCAACTTCGCCCACGCTGCGGGCCAGGACGGCGACGTGCAGGCGGTGGCCGACCGCCGCCGCCAGCAGATTCCTGCCGGCCGCTTCGGCACGCCGGACGAATTCGGCGCCGCCTGCGCCTTCCTGTGCAGTGCACAGGCCGGTTACCTCACCGGGCAGAACCTGCTGATCGACGGCGGCGCCTACCCCGGTACGTTCTAAGAGACTTCCGCAATGCCGTCCCACTTCGATGCCCGCCACGTCCGCCGCGCGTTCGCCCGCGCCGCCAACAGCTATGACGCTGCCGCTGCCCTGCAGCGCGAGGTGCAGTCGCGGCTGATCGAATCGCTGGACTACCTGGAAGCGCGCAAGCCCGAGGTGGTGCTGGACATCGGTGCGGGCACAGGCCACGCCAGCGCGCTGATGAAGAAGCGCTGGCCGAAGGCGCAGGTAATCGCGATGGACGTGGCCCTGCCGATGCTGGACCAGGCCAAGCGCCAGGCCGGCTGGTGGAAGCCGTTCCAGTGCCTGTGCGGTGACGCCTCCGCGCTGCCGCTGGCCGACAACAGCGTCGATGTGATCTTCAGCAACCTGTGCCTGCAGTGGCTGGACGACCTGCCGGCGGTGTTCGCCGGTTTCCGTCGCGTGCTCAAGCCTGGTGGCCTGCTGCTGTGCTCCACCTTCGGCCCGGAAACGCTGGTCGAACTCAACGAAGCGTTCGCTGCCGCCGATGACCGCCCGCATGTCAGCCGCTTCGCGCAGATCGCCCAGTTCGGTGATGCGTTGATGATGGCCGGCTTCCGCGATCCGGTGCTGGACCGCGACCTGTTCACCCTGACCTACGACGACCTGCCGGCGCTGATGCGCGAGCTGCGCGCGATGGGCGCGACCAATGCACGGGTGGACCGCCGCCACACGCTGACCGGCCGCGGTCGTTTTGCCGCCGCTGCTGCAGCGTACGAAACGATGCGCCGTGCCGACGGCAAGCTGCCCAGCAGCTGGGAAGTGATCTACGCCCACGCCTGGGCGCCGGACCCGGGCGCACCGATCCGCGAAGGCGGGCATGACATCGCGTCGGTGCCGGTGTCGGCCATCCCGATCCGCCGCAAGCAGCCCTGATCGAACACCGCCGCCGGGCATGGCCCGGCGCTACCGGGCGCACGAAGGGGTAGCGCCGGGCCATGCCCGGCGAGCCCAACGGCGTCGCCTGACGCTCAGGTATTCGCCGGCGAACTCAGCGGCGGGCGCACCAGGTCGCGGTGGAAGAAATAGATCTCCTGCACCAGGAAACGCCAGCTGGTGTGGAAGCTGCGGAAACGCGTGCTCGGCGTGGACGAGGCCAGTGCCTCGATGCCCAGCGCCTGGCTCAGGCGCAGCGCGCGTGCCATGTGCAACGGGTCGCTGACGATGATGACCGTGTGCAGCTTGCGCTGCTCCATCAGCCGCTTGGCTTCCACCAGGTTCTGCACGGTGTTGCGTGAGGCGGTCTCGATCAGGATCGCGTCATCCGGCACGCCGTGCTTCAGCGCATAGCGCCGCGCCACCTGCGATTCGGAGAAACGCGCGCCCGCACCACCGTAGCCACCGGTGAAGATCAGCAGCGGCGCATAACCGGCCTGGTACAGGTCCAGGCCATGGCGGATGCGTTCTTCGAACACCGGCGACGGCTTGGCATCGTAGGCCGCCGCGCCCAGCACGATGATCGCGTCGGCCTTGGCGGCCTGGTCGCGCTCACCCACCCAGACGATCCAGGCGGTCACGCCCAGCAGCCACGCCAGCACCAGCACGAACAGGCGCCACAGCCAGCCCAGCAGGCCGGTGTGTGGCCGATGACGGCCGCGGCTCACGCCACCTCCCAGCGCAGCGCTGGCAGATCGACGTTGCCGCCGGACAGCACCAGGCCCACGCGCTGGCCGGCAAACCGCGCCGGCTGAGCCAGCACCGCCGCCAGCACGATGGCCGAGGACGGTTCCACTACCTGCTTCAGCACCTCCCACAGCAGGCGCATCGCCGCAAGGGTGGCGTCATCGTCGACCACGATCACCTCGGCGCCCGTCGCCTGCAGCAGCTGGAAATTCGGCGCGCCGACCAGCGTGCGCAGGCCATCGCAGAAAGTGTCCGGGGTGAAAGCGGTCACGCGCTCGCCGGCAGCCAGCGAACGCGCGGTGTCGTCGGCACCGGCCGGCTCGGCCAGCACCAGGCGGGTCTGCGGGCTGGCGTGCTGCAGGGCCAGTGCAGTGCCGGTGGCCAGGCCACCACCGCCGACCGGCACCACCAGTACATCGAACGGGCCATCGCTGTGCAGCAGTTCCAGCGCCGCCGTGCCCTGCCCGGCCATCACCGCCGGGTCGGCATAGGGATGCACCAGGGTCGCGCCGGTATCGGCCTGGACCTGGGCGCAGGTGGCCTCGCGGTCGGTGATGGTAGGCGGGCAGCGCCAGAGGGTGGCGCCATGGCGGGCGATGTTGGCCAGCTTGGCGGCCACCGCCACTTCGGGCACCACGACGTGACAGGGTATGCCGCGGGTGCGGGCGGCCAGGGCCAGCGCGGCACCGTGGTTGCCCGAGGAATGGGTGACCACACCCGCCACGGCGCGCCCGGCGTCCAGCGACCACACAGCGTTGCAGGCACCACGGAACTTGAACGCCCCGCCGCGCTGCAGATGCTCGGCCTTGAACGCCAGCTGCGCCCCGGCGAGCGCATCCAGCGCGCGCGAGCGCAGGACCGGCGTGACAAGGGCATGCGGCGCGATCCGCGCGGCGGCGGCCAGGACATCTTCGGCGCGGGGCAACAGTGAATCGCTCATGACGCAAGATTAACGTATGCCCCGACGCTGGCGGCCACGCACACGGCCATGCCAGCATGCAGGCCTTCATCGCCATTCATTCTGGGCCGGCACAATTAAGGGGCGATTCAATGCCCACGCCTGAAGCTGGCCCTACACCCGTCCTTGGGGGGACCCACATGAAAACGCGCCTGTTGCTTGCCGGCGGCCTGTTGCTGGCCCTCACCGGCTGTTCCACCTACGACTATGTCGGCGGTGGCAGCGGTGGCAGTTACTACCACGGTGCCCCGTCGACGGAGTACCGCTACCCGTATGGCTATCCGTCCAACTATGGCTACCCCTACTACGGTGGGTACGGCGGCTATGGCGGTGGTTACGGCTATTACGGCAACCCGTATTACTCACGCCCGGTCTACCGGCCGCCGCACAACCACCGCCCGCCGCCGCCGCGTCCGGGCAACGGTGGTGAGAACCGTCCGCCGCCGCCGCCGCGCCAGAACAATGGTGGCTCGCCGTGGCGGAACATGGACTCGATGCGTCGCCCGCCGCAGGCTGGCCGCCCGCCGGGTCCGCCGCAGGCACGTCCGTCTGCGCCCCAGGCTCGTCCATCCGCGCCGCCGCAGGCACGTCCGGCACCGGCACCGCGTGCGCCGAAGTCGAGCGGCTCTCCGTGGCGGAACCTGGAACGATGAACCGTTGCCTGCGGCGAAACATGAAACGTGCGACGCAGCGCACAGTTGGGCTCTGGACCATCTTGCATTTCATGCGATTCAGGCCGCACTCTACGCAGGTGGTGACGGCCCGCGTCATAAAGTGACAAAAACGTTAAGGGCCCGTCCCAAACAGCTCTACGTCGATATCCGACAGGAACATCTGGATCCCCCCTGTTCCGGCCCTGTCGGATGTCGGCACCTCTGAAAGCAGACGGCCCCGCAATGCGGGGCCGTTTGTTTTTGATGCGGCCGCCAATGCATCCACGCATGGCGTGGATCTACTGGTACTGGCGCGCCTGGATGGGCCTCTCCCGGCAGAAAACCAAAAAAAACAGGGCCGGACAGTCCCCCGACTGCCGGCCCCCCGCTTCCCCACCGTGCGCCTGTACCGGCCCCTGTTCCAATTCCGGTCAACGGCGCCTACGGCGCCAGCCACGATGGGTGCTATTGGGTTATCTGCAAAAATCCTGCCAACTTTAGGGCGGATTTCATCCCGGCCCCGATCCGGGCCCGTCGCCCCCCTCCGAATGGCGCTAAAATCGCCACCCCGGCGCCGCCCCGGCCGCGCCCGTCCCCTGTTGACCTGCCCCCATGACCCAGTCCTTCCATCGTTACGACGTCATCGTCATCGGCGGTGGCCACGCCGGCACCGAGGCCGCGCTGGCCGCGGCCCGTACCGGCGTGCGCACCCTGCTGCTGACCCACAACATCGAAACCGTGGGCGCGATGAGCTGCAACCCGGCCATCGGCGGCATCGGCAAGGGCCACCTGGTCAAGGAAATCGACGCCCTCGGCGGCGCGATGGCGCATGCCGCCGACCGCGCCGGCATCCAGTGGCGCACGCTCAACGCCTCCAAGGGCCCGGCCGTGCGCGCGACCCGCTGCCAGGCCGACCGCAACCTGTACCGCATGGCGATCCGCGCCATCGTCGAAGGCCAGCCCAACCTGACCGTGTTCCAGGCGGCCGTCGATGACCTGGTCATCGAAGGCGACGCCGTGCGCGGGGTCATCACCCAGACCGGCCTGCGCTTCGACGCCGAGGCCGTGGTGCTGACCGCCGGTACCTTCCTGGCCGGCAAGATCCACGTCGGCCCGACCCAGTACGCCGCCGGCCGCATGGGCGACCCGCCGGCGACCACGCTGGCCGCGCGCCTGCGCGAACGTCCGTTCCAGGTCGACCGCCTGAAGACCGGCACGCCGCCGCGCATCGATGGCCGCTCGCTGGATTACAGCGTGATGGACGAGCAGCCCGGCGACACGCCGCGCCCGGTGATGTCCTTCCTCGGCTCGGTGGACGAGCATCCACAGCAGGTCAGCTGCTGGATCACCCACACCACCGAACAGACCCACCAGATCATCCGCGACGCCCTGCACCGTTCGCCGCTGTACAGCGGGCAGATCGAGGGCATCGGCCCGCGCTATTGCCCGTCCATCGAGGACAAGGTGGTGCGCTTTGCCGAAAAGGCCAGCCACCAGATCTTCGTCGAGCCCGAAGGCCTGGGCATCGTCGAGATCTATCCCAACGGCATCTCCACCTCGCTGCCGTTCGACGTGCAGCTGGAGATGGTGCGCAGCATCCGCGGCTTCCAGAACGCGCACATCACCCGCCCCGGCTACGCCATCGAATACGACTTCTTCGATCCGCGCGGGCTGAAGGCTTCGCTGGAAACCAAGCTGGTCAACGGCCTGTTCTTCGCCGGCCAGATCAACGGCACCACCGGCTATGAAGAAGCCGCCGCACAGGGCCTGCTGGCCGGGCTCAACGCTGCGCGCCAGGTGCGCGGGCTGGACGGCTGGTGCCCGCGCCGCGACGAAGCGTACCTGGGCGTGCTGGTGGATGACCTGATCACCCACGGCACCAACGAGCCGTACCGCATGTTCACCAGCCGCGCCGAGTACCGCCTGCAGCTGCGCGAGGACAATGCCGACCAGCGCCTGACCCCGGCCGGCCGCGAGATGGGCCTCGTTGATGACCGCCGCTGGAGCGCCTTCGAGACCAAGCAGGCCGCGGTGGCCGCCGAGCGCGCGCGCCTGGGTGCGCTGTGGGCGACCCCGGCCAATGCGCTGGGCCGCGAAGTGCAGGAAACCCTGGGCGTCGCGGTCAGCCGCGAAACCAACGTGCTGGACCTGATCAAGCGCCCGGAACTGGACTACGCGCAGCTGATGCAGGTGCCGTCGCTGGGCCCGGCCGTGGCCGATGGCAAGGTGGCCGAGCAGGTCGAGATCGGCGTGAAGTACGCCGGCTACCTGGATCGCCAGCGTGACGAGATTGAACGCCAGCAGCGCCACGAAGCGACGCCGATCGCCGAAGGCTTCGACTACGCCAGCGTGCGTGGGTTGTCGGCCGAAGTGCTGCAGAAGCTGGAACGTGTGCGCCCGCAGACCATCGGCCAGGCACAGCGCATTCCCGGCATGACCCCGGCGGCAATCTCGCTGCTGCTGGTGCACCTGGAGCGCGCCCGCCGCGGCCGCGTGGCGTAACGCACCGCTTCGCTCGCCGGGCATGGCCCGGCGCTACCAACACGTTCGCCGCGTATCATCGTCGTGTTTGCCCCACCTGGAGACAGCGATGAACCCCCTGCGCCCCTTCCGCGACAAGATGCCCGTCCTCGGCCAGCGCGTGTACGTCGACCCGGCCTGCACCCTCATCGGTGACGTGGAGCTGGCCGACGATGTCTCCATCTGGCCGGGCACGGTCATCCGCGGCGACGTCAATTTCGTCCGCATCGGCGCGCGCACCAACGTGCAGGACGGCACCATCATCCACGTCAGCCACCACAGCCCGTACAACAAAGCCGGCTACCCGACCCTGATCGGCGAAGGCGTGACCGTCGGCCACGGCTGCATCATCCACGCCTGCACCATCGGCAATTACAGCCTGATCGGCATGGGTGCCTGCATCCTCGACGGCGCGCGCGTCGAGCGCCATGCCTTCGTCGGCGCCGGCGCCGTGGTCGGCCCGGGCAAGGTGGTCGGCGAGGGCGAGCTGTGGGTGGGCAACCCGGCGCGTCCGGCACGCACGCTCAGCGACAAGGAGATCGAGTCGCTGCACTATTCGGCCGACCACTACGTGCGGCTGAAGGACGAATACCTGGGCTGAGCCGCCTCGTCGGCCACTGCGCTCTGCTAAAGTCGGGGCCCGACCAGGAACCGTCGAGACCCCCCATGCCTGTGGCAGCACGCCGGAGAGGACTCCAGCGCCCACATACGCGGCCATCGCACTGATGACCGCGCCCATGCTCGATACCTACCGCGAGGTGGTAACGCCGGAAGGCGTGCCGCTGCAGTTGCCCACCGCCGGGCCGATGCCGCGTGCGCTGGCCTGGCTGGTCGACCTGGGCATCCGCTTCGGCGCGCTGGTGCTGCTGTCCATTCCGCTGGCCCTGCTCGATGAGTTTGGCCGCGGCATCTACATGGCCGCGATGTTCCTGCTGATGTGGGCCTACCCGATCGTCTGCGAGGCGCTGTGGGGCCGCACCCTGGGCAAGCGTGCACTCGGCCTGCGCGTGCTGTCGCGCGATGGCGCACCGGTGGGCTGGATGGCCTCGATCACCCGCAATCTGCTGCGCACCGTGGACATGCTGCCGTTCGGTTATGCCCTGGGCCTGCTCAGCAGCCTGTTCGATCCGTACGGGCGCCGCCTCGGCGACCTGGTGGCCGGCACCGTGGTGGTGCACGAGCCGATGCATTACCTGTCGCCACCGACCACCATCGACAGCGTGCTGGTGCCGTCGCAGCCGCTGCGCCCGCAGGAACAGGCCGCCGTCCTCGCCTTTGCCGAACGCGCGCCGCGCCTGTCGCCGGGCCGCCAGCAGGAACTGGCGGGTATCGCCGAACCGCTGACCGGTGCATCCGGCCAGGTGGGCGTGCTGCGCCTGTATGCGATGGCCAACTGGCTGCTGGGCCGCCGATGAAGCAGGAACAGTTCGTCGCCCGCCACCAGCACGAATGGCAGCAGCTGGAGTACTGGCTGCAGCAGCGTGCGGGCGCTTCGCGTCGCAGGCGGCGCAGGCCCCAAGCCGCTGACCCGGGCGACGTCGCCTTCGCCCAGCGCTACCGCCGCCTGTGCCAGCAGCTGGCGCTGGCGCGCGAACGCGGCTACAGCCCGCAGCTGGTGCAGCGCCTGCAGCAGCTGATGCAGCAGGGCCACAGCGTGCTGTACCGCACGCCGCCGGTGCGCTGGCGGCGGGCGCTGGAATTCCTGGTAGCCGACTTCCCGATGCTGGTGCGCAGCCAGGCCCGCAGCATGTGGGTGGCACTGGCGATGTTCGCGGTGCCGGCGCTGGCCTGCTTCGCCGTGGTCCAGCTGTACCCGGACAGCGTGCACCTGCTGATGGACAACAGCCAGATCGCCGAGATGGAACGCATGTACGACCCGGCCGCGGACCGGCTGGGGCGTGACAGCGGCACCGACTGGATGATGTTCGGCTACTACATCATGAACAACATCAGCATCGCCCTGCGCACCTTCGCCAGCGGCCTGCTGGCCGGGCTGGGCACGCTGCTGGTGCTGCTGTTCAACGGCGTCATCATGGGTGCGGTGGCAGGCCACCTGCAGCAGATCGGCCATGGCGATCCGTTCTGGCGCTTCGTGGTCGGCCATGCCGCCTTCGAGCTGACCGGCATCGTCATCGCCGGCGGCGCCGGCCTGCAGCTGGGCATGAAACTGCTGGCGCCCGGGCGCCGCCGCCGCATCGACGCGCTGGTGGAAGGCGGCCGCATCGGCGCCCGGTTGTGCCTGGGCGTGGCCTTCATGCTGCTGCTGGCGGCCTTCGTCGAAGCGTTCTGGTCGTCGATCGCGCACATCCCGGCGTGGGCCAAGTACAGCGTGGCCGGCGTGTTGTGGGCCGGCGTGCTGCTGTGGCTGTGGCGCGGCGGTCGCGGGGGTGAACGTGCGGATTGACCACCTCGACGTGGCCCTGCGTGCGCGCAGCGGCTGGGAAGCGATGGAACTGGGCACCGCCCTCGCCCGCCGCCATGCACGCGCGGTGTGGGGCAGCTGGCTGCTGGCCAGTGCGCCGTTGTTCGTGCTGTTCAACGCGCTGGCGTGGTGGCTGGACGGCTTCGCCTGGGCATCGCTGGCGATGTGGTGGTGCAAGCCGCTGTTCGAGCGCGCGCCCCTGTACGTGCTCTCACGCGGCATCTTCGGCGAGACGGTCGGCGCGCGCGCGGCCCTGGCCGCGCAACGGCACTGGGGCGGCACCGGCTTCTGGGGCTACCTCGGCTGGCGCCGTTTCAGCCTGCTGCGCAGCCTGTGCCTGCCGGTCAACCTGCTGGAAGGCAACGCACCCGCACAGCGGGGCCCACGCCGGCGCGCGGTGGCCGCCGGCGCCGCCGGACCGGCGATCCTGCTGACGGTGATCTGCTTCGGCTTCGAGCTGGTGCTGCTGCTGGGCGCGATCGCGGCGGTCTTCATGTTCATTCCACTGGAACTGCTGCCCGACTCGTGGCGCGCGGCCTGGGCGATGATCAGCGTCGAGACCCCGCCGTGGGCGGACCTGCTGCTGAACCTGCTGAGCTGGCTGGCCGCTGCCCTGATCGCCCCGTTCTATGTCGGTGCCGGCTTCGGCCTGTACCTCAACCGGCGCACGCAGATGGAAGCGTGGGACGTGGAGATCGCCCTGCGCCGCCTGCGCGAACGGCTGCTGCCGGCGGCATCGACGCTGGCCCTGCTGCTGTGCCTGGCGCTGCCGCTGGCCCCGGCCCACGCGCAGGACGCCGATGCGGACACTGCCCACCAGGTCGCCGACGATGCCCGGGCGGCCGGACAGGCCCATGCGAACGAAGACGAAGGCGAGGACGACGGCGAAGAACCCAACGCCGCCAACGATCCAGCCAATGCCGCTGCCGGCATCTTCGGCGAGCAGCCGGTGGACACGGCCGGATTCCGCCAAGCGGTGAACCGTGCCTACGAGGATCCGCTGCAGCGGCCGGTCCGCCAGGTCACCGAGTGGAAGCCGATCGACGACACCACGGCGGAAAAGAAGGCCGAGAAGAAAGACACCAAGGACGCCAGGGCCGGCCAGAAGCGTGGCGAACGCAACCGCAGTCTGAAGCTGCTGGCGCGGGTGGCCGAATGGGGCCTGTGGGCGCTGCTCGGCGCCGTGGTGCTGGTGCTGCTGCTGACCGCGCGCCTGTGGTGGCCGTGGCTGCGTGGCGCCGGCCGGCGCACGCCGAAGGACGCACCGCGCGTGCAGGAAGAGGCCGTGGAACTGCCGGTGGTGCTGCCGCCGGACGTGACCACCCAGGCCGGCCTGCTGTGGGACCAGGGACGCCCGCGTCAGGCCTTGGCCCTGCTTTACCGCGCCAGCGTGCGCACCCTGGTCGAGCGCACCGGCAACGCGTTGCCGCCCGGCGCCACCGAAGCACAGTGCCTGCGTGCTTCGCGGCGCATGCCGCAGCCGGCGGACCGCGACCTGTTCGCCCGCATCGTGCGCATGTGGCAGTACGCCGCGTACGGCGGCCGCCTGCCTACGCGCGATGAGTTCGATGGCCTGGCCGCAACCCTACGCCAGCAGTTCGGGTGGAAGGCATGAGCCCGCGCGCGTTCTGGGCCCTGCTGCTCGGCCTGCTGGTACTGCTGGGCGTGCCGTTGACCATCCTGTTCCTGCGCACGCACGAAAAGGTCATCGAGACCGTAGTGCTGCCGCCGCGCGGCGAAGCCAGCTACAACCCGCTGTACGTGCTGGGGCAGGCGCTGCGCGCGGACGGCATCGAAGTGCAGTCGCGCGAACGCCTGCAGCTGGCGAAGATGACCCTGGCCGACACCGATACCGTGGTCCTGCTGCAGGACACCCGCGAGATGCCGCCGGGCACCGCGCAGGCACTGCTGGACTGGGTCGCCCGTGGCGGCCACCTGCTGCTGCGTACGCAGCCGCCGGGCGAGGACAAGACCAGCACCACGCAGGGCCCGCTGCTGGACCGCATCGGCGTGGACAGCCTGTTCCATGGCAAGGACTGCCAGCCGTTCCATGTGGTGGATGATCCCAATCACGTCGAGTTCTGTAACGGCCGCCGCTTCAGTCTCGGCTTCAAGGCCAGCGCCGATGCCGAGCGCCGCTGGGGCAATGAGGAAGGGCTGGCCTTCGCCCGCCTGCGCCACGGCAAGGGCCGCATCGACGTGCTGGCCGATCTGGATTTCATGCGCGGCGCTGGCGCCACCCCGCTGCCGCGCAAGGGCGCGACGGCCAAAGACACACCGCAGCGCGGTGGCCTGCACGATCTTTCCCACCGCGACCTGACCCGCCACCTGCTGGACCCCAACTACGGGCGCGGCACGGTGTGGCTGGTGTACGGCAGCCGCCCGCCGACGCTGCTGGCACGCATCGTGCTGCAGGGCTGGCCGGTGTGGATTCCGCTGCTGCTGGCCATGCTGGGCTGGCTGTGGACGCGCGCGCAGCGGCTGGGCAGCGTGCTGCCTTCGCCGGTGGTCGAGCGCCGCTCGCTGCTGGAACACGTGCGTGCCAGTGGCGAGCTGCTGCTGCGCTTCGGCCAGGGCGCGCAACTGTACAACGCAGCGCAGGCGCTGTTCCTGCATCGCCTGCGCCTGCGCGCCCCGGTGGCGGCCGCGCTGGATGGCGCTGCCCGCGACCAGGCCATCGCCGAGGTGCTGCAGTGGCCCGCCAGCCGCGTGGCCACCGCCCTCACCGCTCCTTCGCCTCACGATTCCTCCGCCCTGCGCGAGCGCATCCGCTTGCTGCTCCAGATGAGATCCCTGCTATGACCGATGCCCCTGAGCTTCCGGCGGCCGCTGCCGCCCGCCTGATCGAACGCGTCGATGCCATCCGCGATGCCATCGGTCGCGCCTTCATCGGCCAGGCCGACGTACTCGACCAGATCATGGTGGCGCTGCTGGCCGGCGGCCACGTGCTCATCGAAGGCGTGCCCGGGCTGGGCAAGACCCTGCTGGTGCGTGCACTTGCACAAGCGATGGAGCTGGACTACGGGCGCGTGCAGTTCACCCCCGACCTGATGCCCAGCGACGTCAGCGGCCATGCGGTGTACGACCCGAAGAGCGAGAGCTTCAAGATCCGCCGCGGCCCGGTGTTCACCAACCTGCTGCTGGCCGACGAGATCAATCGTGCCCCGGCCAAGACCCAGTCGGCGCTGCTGGAAGTGATGCAGGAGGGCCAGGTGACCATCGAAGGCAAGGCCTTCACCCTGGCGCCGCCGTTCATGGCCCTGGCCACGCAGAACCCGCTGGAACAGGAAGGCACCTACCCGCTGCCGGAAGCGCAGCTGGACCGCTTCCTGCTGAAGGTGCTGATCGACTACCCGCAGCTGGAAGACGAAAAGCACATGGTCACGGCCATCACCCGGGGCCGCGCCGCCAGCGATTTCGATCTCAGCCAGGTGCCGCGCGTACTCGGCGCCGGCGAACTGCTGGCGCTGCAGCAGGCCACCGCCGCCATCACCGTCGATGACGAAGTGATCGACTATGCGGTGCGCATCGTGGCCGCCACCCGTTCCTGGCCGGGCATCGCCGTCGGTGCAGGCCCGCGCGGCAGCATCGCGCTGGTGCGTGCCGCGCGTGCGCAGGCAGTGCTGGCCGGTCGTGATTTCGTCACCCCCGACGACGTGCGTGACATCGCCCGGCCGGCACTGCGCCACCGCATCGCGCTGGCACCGGAACTGCAGATCGAAGGCCAGGGCCCGGACGACGTGCTCGGTGCCCTGCTGGCCAAGGTGGAAGCGCCGCGCCGATGAGGCCTGCGCCGCTGCTGCTGGTCCTGCTGGCTGCCTGGGCCGCGCTGGGCGGCGCGGTGCTGGGCGGCCTGCTGCCGCACTGGAGCTGGGCCGTGGCCGGTGCGCTGGTGGCTGCGCTGGCACTGGCCGATCTGTGGCGGCAGTGGCGACGTGCATCGCCGCAGGTACAGCGCCAGGTGCCCGAAGCGCTGGCGCTGGGCGTGCGCCGCGAGATCGGCCTGCGCCTGTTCGCCGAGCAGCCGATGCAGGTGCAGGTGTTCGATCGCGTGCCTGGCGGCTGGCCGCTGGCGTCGTTGCCGCAGCGCCTGCAGCTGCGCGCCGGCCACGCCAGCACCCTGCGTTACCAGGTGCAGCCGCAGCAGCGCGGGCGCTTCCAGTTCGATGGCGTGGACGTGCGCATCCGCTCGCCGTGGCGGCTGTGGTGGCAGCAGCGCACGCTGCCGCCGGTGCTGGACGTGCGGGTCTATCCCAACTTCGTGCCGCTCACCCGGTTCGCGTTGTTCAGTGCGGACCAGGCCTCGCGCCTGGTGGGCGCCCACGTGAAGCGCCGCCGTGGTGAAGGCACCGATTTCCACCAGATGCGCGAGTACCGCGTCGGTGACAGCCTGCGCCAGCTGGACTGGAAGGCCACCGCCCGCGCGCGCAAGCTGATCTCGCGCGAGTACCAGGACGAGAAGAACCAGCAGCTGCTGCTGATGCTCGACAGCGGCCGGCGCATGCTGGCCAGCGAAGGCAGCCTTTCGCACTTCGACCATGCCTTGAACGCGTCGCTGGTGGTGGCCTATCTGGCCCTGCGCCAAGGCGATGCCGCCGGCCTGTTCGCGGTGGGCGGTGAACGCCGCTGGGTGGCGCCGCAGCGCGGCATGGGCACGGTGGAACACCTGCTGCGCGCCAGCTACGACCTGCAGCCGCAGGCCGTGGCCACCGACTACCTGGCGGCCGCCACCGAAGTCTCGCTGCGCCAGCGCCGTCGCGCCCTGGTGATGCTGGTCAGCAACGTGCGCGACGAGGACATCGAAGACCTGCTGGCCGCCGTGCGCCTGCTGCAGCGCCGCCACCTGGTGTGCGTGGCCAGCCTGCGCGAACGCGAACTGGATACCGCGCTGGAAGGCGAGGTGCACACGCTGGAAGACGCCGCCCAGGCCGGTGCCGCTGCGCTGTACCTGCAGCAGCGCGCGAAAGCGCACGAAGCGCTGCGCAGCGAGAAGGTGATGGTGCTGGACGTGACCGCCGACGCCCTGCCTGCCGCGCTGGTGGAGCGGTACCTGGCAGTGAAGCGCGAAGGGCTGCTCTGACCCTGCGATTGACGGGAGCCGAGCGTGGGCTCGGCTCTACAGACGGCCTGATTCCTGTAGAGCCGAGCCTATGCTCGGCTGCCGGCCAGCGGCCGGCACTACCCCTGCAGCAGCCGTCGCTGCAACCGCTCCACCGCTCGCTGCAGCAGCACCCGGTTGCGGGCCAGCTTCATCCACTGCGGCAGGCGCGAGAACATCGAGGCGTTGTGCACGCCACCGTGCTCGCGCAGTGCCGATGTCGCGTACTCATGCAGCACCTGCAGGTGCTCGGCGTTGTAGGCCCACAACAGGCCCGCGCGGGTAGGTTCCAGCAACCGCAGCGGCAGGCCGAAGTGCGGATCTGCCGGCTCGGCATCGCGCAGCGGGCAGACGCTGACTTTCACTTCGCTGGTGCGCCCGCACTGCGCGCACTTGGCCGGCAGCACCTCGGGCACGGCCGTGGAGGCCGACGGCCGATGCTGGTGCACGCACACCCACTGGTGGCCGCAGTAACCGCACGGTCGGCGGCCATCGATGCGCACCGCGCCCACCCACGCGCCGCTGTCCAGCGCCACGCTGCAGTGCAACGGAAGCGCGCCGTCCAGCGGTGAGGCTGCCAGCTGGCGACCACCCAGCCCGGCGTGTCACAGCGATGGCAGCGCACCGCCACGCGCCCGGCGAAGGCGTGCAGCGTGCGGCCATCATCGAAGTGCCGCCCCGGCACCGGCGTCGTCCGCCCGCGCCGGCCCAAGGGCCGCCGCACCGCCATCAGACGTAGATCCGCGTCGGCGCCTCGTCCACGATCGCGTGCGGCACGAAGCGCGCACTGTCGCGGGTGATCGCGCTGTCGTCCTCGCGGATGCCGATGCCGCAGGCATGGTCGCCGATCACCCAGCTGCCGATCAGCGGGTAACCGCCTTCGAAGCGGGTGAGCGGGTGCGCACGCTGGATGATCGCCGGGCCTTCGTACGGGCCGTCGCTGCGCTGGGTGCTGCCATCGGCCAGATGCATCTCGATGTTGGCACCTTCGCGCGAGAACAGCGGCTTGCGCACCCAGCCCGAGGCCAGCGCGCTGCCATCATCGAAGTGCGCTTCCAGCAGGTTCGGGTGGCCGACGTTGCGCTGCCACAGCAGCGGCAGGATGCCCTTGTTGCTCAGCACCGCCTTCCACGCCGGCTCCAGCAGCTGGATGCCCGAACCGGGCAGCGCGCGGCCGAATTCCTCGGCCATCAGGTCTTCCAGCGGGTACAGCTTGAACAGCGTGCCGATCACCGTGTCATCCAGCGCGGTGAAACGGCCATCCTCGGACAGGCCGATATCCTCGATGGCGATGGCCTCGCCCTGCAGGCCGGCCTGGGCGGCGCAGTCACGCAGGTAGTCGACCGTGCCGCGGTCCTCGTCCGAACTGCCCACGGCGCTGAAGTACAGCGGCGGCGGCAGGCGCGCAGCGAGTTTTCCGAAGCGCTCGACCAGGGCCTCGTGCATGCCGTTGAACTGGTCGGCGTGCTGCGGCAGGCGACCGGCGTTGCGCTGGTCCTCCAGCCACTGCCACTGGAAGAAGCTGGCCTCGAACAGCGAGGTCGGCGTGTCGTAGTTCAGTTCGTACAGCTTGGCCGGACCGGTGCCGTCGTAGGCCAGGTCCAGGCGCCCGTACAGGTGCGGCTGGCGCTGTCGCCAGCTCTCGGCAATCCAGTCGCGGTAGTGCGTGGGGATCGCCAGCTGGTCCATCAGGCGCTCGCTGGCGATCACATCGCCAACAAGATCCAGCGCCATCTGGTGCAGCTCGGCGCTGGGGTCTTCGATGTCCACTTCGATCTGGCGCAGGGTGAAGGCGTAGTACGCGCTTTCATCCCAGTACGGCTGGCCGTCGATGGTGTGGAAGCGGAAACCGGCTTCCTCCGCGCGCGCCCGCCAGTGGGCGCGCTCGGCAATGCGAATTCGCTGCATGGGTCGATCAGCCGCCGAAGCTGCCGCCGCTGCGGCGGGCGCTGGTGCTGCCGAAGCCGCTGCGGCTGGCGGTGACGGCGCGGTTCGGCTCGCTGCTGACCGGGGCCAGGCCGGCCTTGCCGGCGCCGATGCCGCTGGCGGTGTTCATGCCACCGGTGCCGCCCGGGGCCGGGCGTGCCCAGCCGGCGTTCTTGTCCTGGTAGGCCGGAGCCGAGGCCGGCGCCTGCGGGGCCAGGCCGCCGCGGTTGCTCAGCATCTGCGACATGAAGAAGCCCATCATCATCGGGCCGATGAACGAGGTACCCGCCGAGGTGTGCTGCTGCACGCACTGCTCGGGCTTGTAGTCCTGTTCGCAGGCTTCCTTGCTGGCGTACTTCGGCGCCGCGTCGGCGGCCTTCTGCTGGGCCTCGGCAAAGGCGTTGCGGCACGCGGACGGATCGCCCGTCGCCTCGGTGCAGGCCTGCACCGAGGTGTACAGGCCTTCCTGCACCTGCACCTGCTCTTCCTTCTGGCAGGCGGTGAACAGCAGGGGTGCAGCGCTCATCAGCAGCAGCGCGGTGGTGCGGGAACGCTTCATGGCGTCATGCCTCGGAGTCGGATCAATTGCCCCAATGATGCCAAATCCGCACCAACAACCGGAATCGGCAAAGTGGGAAAGATGAACGGAATTTCATTTTCGTTGTGATCCCAAGCTTAATCCACGCATGGCGTGGATCTACTGGCCCCCGGCCAACTGTCGAAGGCGGGGTGGGTCCGGTGGCAGGGGCGTGAGCGCCATGGATGGCGCGACCGAGGCTACACGGACGTACTTGCGCCGTCCCCTGCCACCGGACCCACCCCGCCATCCCACGGAAAGCCAGCTTTTGCCGTTGATGTTGACGTTGACGTTGCTTCGGCAGGTGCAGGGCTGCAAGCCCTGCCGGGCCACCTTCGGTGGTTGCAGCAGCAACCGAAAAAATTGTCCATGATCAGGCGACCCCCACGTTGTACGGCCCGCCCGTTCCGCCAGCCATGCCTGAATACCGCTCCCGCACCTCCACCGCCGGCCGCAACATGGCCGGCGCCCGCGCCCTGTGGCGCGCCACCGGCATGAAGGACGGCGACTTCCACAAGCCGATCATCGCCATCGCCAACTCCTTCACCCAGTTCGTGCCCGGCCACGTGCACCTGAAGGACCTCGGCCAGCTGGTCGCGCGCGAGATCGAGAAGGTCGGCGGCGTCGCCAAGGAATTCAACACGATCGCCGTCGATGACGGCATCGCCATGGGCCACGACGGCATGTTGTACTCGCTGCCCAGCCGCGAGATCATCGCCGACTCGGTCGAGTACATGGTCAATGCGCACTGCGCCGACGCGCTGGTGTGCATTTCCAACTGCGACAAGATCACCCCCGGCATGCTGATGGCCGCCCTGCGCCTCAACATCCCGGTGGTGTTCGTCTCCGGCGGCCCGATGGAGGCCGGCAAGACCAAGCTGTCCGAGCACAAGCTGGACCTGGTCGATGCGATGGTCATCGCCGCCGACGAAAGCGCCAGCGACGAAAAGGTCGCCGAGTTCGAGCGCAGCGCATGCCCCACCTGCGGTTCCTGCTCGGGCATGTTCACCGCCAACTCGATGAACTGCCTGACCGAAGCGCTGGGCCTGTCGCTGCCCGGCAACGGCTCGACCCTGGCCACCCACGCCGACCGCGAGCAGCTGTTCCTGCGCGCCGGCCGCCTGATCGTCGAACTGTGCCATCGCTGGTATGGCGGCGAAGAAGAGAGCGCGCTGCCGCGTGGCATCGCCACCCAGGCCGCGTTCGCCAACGCGATGACCCTGGACATCGCCATGGGCGGCTCGACCAACACCATCCTGCACCTGCTGGCCGCCGCGCAGGAAGCCGAAGTGGACTTCGACCTGACCCACATCGATGCGCTGTCGCGGCGCGTGCCGCAGCTGTGCAAGGTGGCACCGAACACGCCCAAGTACCACATGGAAGACGTGCACCGCGCGGGCGGCGTGTACGGCATCCTCGGCGAACTGGCGCGTGCCGGCCTGCTGGATACCAGCGTGCCGACCGTGCACAGCCGCACCCTGGCTGATGCCATCGAGCGCTGGGACGTTGCGGTCAGCGACGAATCCAGCGTCCACGACTTCTTCCGGGCCGGCCCGGCCGGCATTCCCACCCAGGTGGCTTTCAGCCAGGCCACGCGCTGGCCCACGCTGGACGTGGACCGCGCCGAAGGCTGCATCCGCAGCGTCGAGCACGCCTACTCGGCCGAAGGCGGCCTGGCCGTGCTGCGCGGCAACCTGGCCGTTGATGGCTGTGTGGTGAAGACCGCCGGCGTGGACGAGTCCATCCACGTGTTCGAAGGCAGCGCGCGCGTGTTCGAGAGCCAGGACGCAGCCGTGGCCGGCATCCTGGCCGATGAAGTGAAGGCGGGCGACGTGGTGGTCATCCGCTACGAAGGCCCGAAGGGCGGCCCGGGCATGCAGGAAATGCTCTACCCCACCAGCTACCTGAAATCGAAGGGGCTGGGCAAGCAGTGCGCGCTGCTGACCGACGGTCGTTTCTCCGGCGGCACCTCGGGCCTGTCGATCGGCCACGTCTCGCCGGAAGCCGCCAGCGGCGGCACCATCGGCCTGGTGGAAGACGGCGACCGCATCCGCATCGACATTCCCGCCCGCCGCATCGACCTGCTGCTGGACGAGGCCACCCTGGCCCAGCGCCGCGCCGACGCCGACGCGCGTGGCTGGAAGCCCCGTGAAGCCCGCCCGCGCAAGGTCACCGGCGCATTGAAGGCTTACGCACTGCTGGCCACCAGTGCCGACAAGGGCGCCGTCCGCAACACCGCCCTGCTCGGCGATTGAGTGACCCTGGGGTCGGATCCCTTTCGCAGAGAGGGCTCCGACCCCAGCACAGCAGTCAGAACGCGAACGGCTCGCCATCCAGGCGGCACGCCCCTGCTGAAATGTGGATCGCACCACCGGACTGCAGCTCAAACACCACGCGGATGAGACCTTCGGCGCGATCCTCGCTGGCCGTCACGTCGTTGATCGATGCGCTCGGTCCCCAGGGTTCGCTCCTGTCCAGCGTCACGTGCTCCACCGCATCGAACTGCAGGCGGCGCTCGGTTTGGGTTGAATCGCGCAGGACGAGTTCAAACGTCGCTGCGATCCAGTCACTGTGGGTCGCGATGATGGTCCAGTCGTGCATGTGGCTTTCCTCCGCGCGTGCAGTCGCGTCATGGTAATTCGAACTTCGAGGTTGCCGGCCAGCGGCCGGCACTACCCGCGCGATCTGCTACGGTGCATGGGTACTCACTGACACGGAGGTTGTGATGACGTTGCTTTCGCTTGCCCTGGCCGCTGCGCTGGGTGCCGCACCCGAACCACCGAAGGCGCCCGACTGCAGCTACGACCGCGATGCGATGCTGGCGATGGAACCGGATGCGTTCGACCAGGATCTGGAAGGCGGCTGGCGCCCGCTGGCCGAGCGCGGTTGCCAGCGCGAAGCCGCTGATCTGCTCGCCGCCTACGCTGCACTGCCCAAGGCTGCAGGCAACACCATGATTCTCTGGCATGAAGGCCAGATGCGCGCCGAAGCGGGTCAGTACCCGCAGGCAGTTGCGCTGATGCAGCGAACCTACAAGCCCAAGGACACCGACCCCGGTTACTGGAACGCCTATGTGGACGGGACGATCGCCTTCCTGCAGCGCGATCGCGCAGCGCTTGAGAAGACCCGTGCAGCCCTGGTTGCGATTCCGACGCCGGAGGTCTTCGCGGAGGCCGTCAAGAACGGGCGGTACCACTTCACCACGCCGGCAGGCCAGGAAGTGGATGTGCCGTGGCCGCCGAACCTGGAGATCCTCGACAGGTTGTTGCGCTGTTTTGAACGCGACTACCACACTGCGATGGGCGACCAGGCCTGCAGGAAACCGGTAAGCGGCTGAGGTGCTCCGCCGGGCACGGCCCGGCGCTACCTTCTGATCGTCAGCCGATCACGCGCTTGAACGGCGGCAGCGCGTCGATGATGCGCTTGCCGTAGCGGCGGGTCAGCAGCCGCGAGTCGAGGATGACCACGCGGCCGGTGTCGGTGGAGGTGCGGATCAGGCGACCGGCGAACTGGGTGAGCGTGCGCAGCGCGTGCGGGATGGCGATCAGGTTGAAGGCATTCATGCCGCGCGCCTCCACCCATTCGCTCAGCGTGGCGGTCTGCGGGTCGGTCGGCACCGCGAACGGCACCTGGGTGATGACCACCGTGGTACAGGCTTCGCCGGGCAGGTCCAGACCTTCGCCGAAGGAATTCAGGCCGAACAGCACCGAGCCTTCGCCTGCAGCAACGCGGCGCAGGTGTTCGTCGATCAGCCGGGTTTTGGACATGTCGCCCTGCACCAGTACCTGCTTGCGGCGTGCGGCCGACATCAGGCCGGCCACCTTCTCCATTTTCCAGCGCGAGGTGAACAGCACCATCGAGCCCTTGGCCCAGTCCAGTTCCTGGTCGAGGTAGCGCGCCACTTCACGCGGATGGCCTTCGCGGTCATCGGGCGTGACCGGGAACTTCGGCACGATCAATTCGGCCTGGTTGGGCAGGTCGAAGGGCGACGCCAGCGAGACCATCTCCGCTTCCGGCGGGATGCCGTTGTCGATGGCCAGCGACTGGAAGTCACCGCCGCCGGTCAGCGTGGCCGAGGTCATCACCACCGAATCCACCTGGTCCCACAGCAGTTTGCGCAATACGTGCGCGGCCGACACCGGCGAGCCGTGCAGCACCAGGTCGCCGTCGCGGGTGGCGGTGACCCAGCGCGCGGTGGGCGGCGCACCGTCCTTGTCCTCGCGCCGCCAGGCCTGCCACAGGTTGTACTGCTGCTCGATCATCTCCAGCGCCATGCCGAGGTTGCGCTGCAGGCGCTCGCGCGCGGCATCGTCCGGCTTGCCCTTGGCCACCTGTGCCGTGGCGGCGGTGGCCCAGTTGTAGAGGCTGCGGGTGTCGTCGGCCAGCGCTTCGATCGGCTCGCGCCAGGCTTCGGGCAGGCGCCCGTTGGCAGCGCGCCACATCGGGTCTTCATCGGCCGGGGCCGGCATCCACACCGCTTCAACGTGGTCGCGGAAGGCACGCAGCTGCTTGGCCACGTTGCTGGCCACGTCGATGGCCTCGTTCGGCAGCAGGTTGCCCAAGCGGTCCTTGTCGACCGCGCGGTAGGCACCGGCAATCAGGATCTGCAGGCGGCCGGTGCGCTTGGCCATCTCGTCCAGGGCCAGGCTGGCCGCGCCCTGGTCGATGGCCACGTTGCCGATGTGATGGCCTTCGTCCAGCACCAGCAGCATGTCCGACGGCGCGGCGATCATCGGCTGGCCGTTGTCGCTGTCACCAATGGACAGCGCCGACAGCAGCAGCGCGTGGTTGGTCACCACGATCTGCGCATCGCGCACGGTGTTGCGTGAACGCAGCACCGCGCACTGCGCCGAGTACGCGCAGCGGCGCCCGGCACAGGCCGAGGCGGGCGTGGTGATGCGGCTGCGCAGGCCGGGACTGATGGTTTCCGGCGCGTTGTCGATGTCACCGTCCCACGTGCCGCTGGTGAAGGCATCGGACAGGCGCTTGGCGATGTCCATTTCGATGGGCGCCAGCGGCCGGTCGTACAGCGGCGCTTCGTCCTCGAACATGCCGCCCTGCGCGCCCTCGCCCTGCGCTTCGGCGGCATTGCGCGTGCACAGGTAGCGGGTGCGGCCCTTGGCCAGGGCCACGGTCGCTTCCAGGCCGGTGGCCTTGAGGAAATTGGGAATATCGCGCTCGACCAGCTGCGACTGCAGGGCCACGGTGCCGGTGCTGATGACCAGCTTCTTCTTGCTGGCCAGGGCGATCGGCACGCCCGCGGTCAGGTAGCCCAGACTCTTGCCGACGCCGGTCGGTGCCTCGACCACGCCCACGCCGCCACTGGTGGACAGCGCACGCGACACCACGCCGATCATCTGGCTCTGCGAGCGGCGGGTGGAGAAGCCGGGGGTGTTGGCCTGCAGCGTCGTGTACGCCTTGCGGATCGCGTCCTTCAAGGCGTCATCGAGCTTGCGCGGGGCGGCGACGGTTTCGGTCACGCCGGGAACTACCGTGGCTGGATCAGGCCGGCCATTGTCGCATGGCCGGCCACCCGGACCGAGGCGCGGGCGCTGAACAGGGTCAGCGGCGTCGGCGGTTGGCGGTCATGGGTTGCATTGACGCGCCGGGCCGGGGGCAGATGCGGCACGTCCGCCGGGCATGGCCCGGCGCTACCGGCCTGCGGCCGACGGCAGCGGCGGCCGCTGGCGCAGCACGCGCACCAGCGCCCAGATCACCAGCACGATGCCGAAGGCGCTCAGCAGCGACAGCACGAACTGCACGCCGCCCAGCACCGCGCTCATCGCCGAGATGGCAGTGAAATCACCGCTGCTGACCATCCACAGCGGCACCACGTTGGCAACCACGCCACCGAGGTTGGCCACCAGCAGCAGCACCAGGCCCGCCAGCGCACCGCTGCGGGCCGCATCACGCGGCGCACCCACCACCCAGACCAGGCCGACGCACAGCGCGATCAGCACCGGCAGGCGCACGCCGATCATGCTCAGCACGCTCAGCAGCAGCGAGGAGCTGTCCATGGCTCAGTCCTGGCCGGCAAACGCGCCGGCACCGGCACGCAGCTGCTGGTAGACCTCGTCGGTCTGCGGGCGCACGCCATGCCACTGCAGGAAGCTCTCGGCGGCCTGCTCGACCAGCATGCCCAGGCCATCGACGGTGTTGCGGCAGTTGGCCGCGCGCGCCCAGGCCAGGAAGGCGATGGCGGCCTCGCCGTAGTTCAGGTCCACCGCGGTGGTCATCGAATTGACCAGCGACAGCGGCAGCTTGAACTCCACGTCGCGGTCGCGGCCGGCCGAAGTAGCGTTGAGGATCAGTTCGAAATCGCCCAGATCACGCAGGTCTTCCCAGTAGCGGCTGAGCGCGCGGCCCGGCTCGCCCATGGCGTCGATCAGTTCGTCGGCGCGTTCCGGCGTGCGGTTGACCACCACCAGCTCGGTGATGCCGGCATCGAGCAGCGCCGGGGCGACGCTGCGCGCCGAACCACCGGCGCCGATCAGCAGCACGCGGCGGCCGCGCAGGTCCAGGCCGTGGCGATCGGTCAGGTCACGCACCAGGCCGATGCCATCGGTGGTGTCGCCGTGCCAGCGGTCGCCCTTGCGCAGCAGGGTGTTGACCGAGCCGGCACGGCGCGCGCGCGCGGTCAGCGTGGTGCACGCCGAGAACGCGGCTTCCTTGTGCGGCGAGGTGACGTTGGCGCCGACACCACCCTCAGCGGCGAAGGCGTCCAGCCCGGCCAGGAAGGCGTCCGGAGCCAGGTCGATCGCGCGGTAGTCGATGCTGATGCCTTCCTGGCGACCGAACGTCGCGTGGATCAGCGGCGACTTCGAATGGGCAACGGGGTGTCCGAAGACGGCGTAACGATCGGTCATGGAATCCTCAAGCTGGCTAGACTGGTGCACTTTCGTGCAAGGACCCGGATGATGCGCATCACCCCGACCCTGCTGGTGCTTGCCGCCAGTCTACTCTCTGCCCCCGTGGCGATGGCGTTGAACGAGTACGGCATCGAGGGCATGGGCGTGGTCTCCACCCGCGCCGACGAGGGCCGGGCGACGATCAGTGCCGACGGCCAGCGCATCGTCTTCGCCCGCCGTGGCGAGGCGGGCTGGGGGCTGTGGCAGGCACGGGTGGTGGACGGCCGCTGGCAGCAGGGCCAGGCCCTGCCGGTGGACGTGGCCGGTGAGGCACTGGACCCTTATTTCAGCCGCGATGGCCAGTGGCTGCTGTTCGCCGCCGGCCGCGCGGGGAAATGGGCGCTGTACCGCGCAGCGGTGGCCGCCGATGGCAGCGTGGGCCGGGCGCAGGCGCTGGCCGGCAAGGACGGCAGCCGTGGCGAGCGTGGCGCGGCCCTCAGCGTCGATGGCCGCCGGCTGCTGTTCGCGCGCGACCAGGGCCGTGGCGCGGGCTGGGATCTGTTCGTGGCGCCGCTGGATGCGCAGGGCGTGCGCGGTGCCGCCGTGGCCCTGACTGCCCTCAACACGGCCGCTGACGAGACCGATGGCGATTGGCTGGGCAATGACGGCGCGGTGGTGTTCAGCCGTGGCAACGGCGAGGCCGCGCAGGTGATGACCAGCGCCTGCGCCTGGACCGGTGCCGCGCTGCAGCCGCTGGGGCTGTCGTTCAACCAGACCGGCGGCTGGACCGGCGCGCCGGTGGTCGACAATGCCAAGCCGGGCGAGATGATGGTGGCCAGCAGTGCGGCCAGGGCGCCGCGCGCCGGAGGCGTGGACGTGTACCGGTTGGCGGTGCCGAAGGTGGCGGCCGTGGCCGGGTGCGCCGGGTAACGGGCCATGGATCGCGTGGATGAGTCCCCTGACGCAGGCGTCAGCGCGCCAACACCTGGGCGCGCTGCTTCTCGTAATCGATCTCGCTCAGCTGGCCGTTGTCCTTGCGGCGGTTCAGCGCGGCCAGCTCGGCCTGCACGCTTTCCGGCAGGGCCTGCTCACGGGCCACGTGGGCGGCGGCGGAGAGCTGCTCCGGCGGGCGCCGGCTGGCACGCCAGGCCGCCACGAACACGCCGACGATGATGGCGCCGAACACCAGCGTGCCGGTGCCCCAGATCAGCCATTGCATCCATCCCATTTCCGGTCCCATCGCGTGTTCCTCCGTCCGTCGTGAGCGCTATTGTCAGCGCTCGCGCAGCCAACGCGCCACCTGCGGCGCGAAATAGGTCAGTACCCCATCGGCACCGGCGCGCTTGAAGCCCAGCAGCGATTCCATCACGCAGGCGCGTTCGTCCAGCCAGCCGTTGGCGAAGGCGGCCTTCATCATCGCGTACTCGCCGCTGACCTGGTAGGCGAAGGTCGGCACGCCGAACGTCTCCTTCACCCGGCGCACCAGGTCCAGGTAGGGCATGCCTGGCTTGACCATCACCATGTCCGCGCCCTCTTCCAGGTCCAGCGCGATCTCGCGCAGGGCCTCGTCGCCGTTGGCCGGGTCCATCTGGTAGGTCTTCTTGTCGGCCTTGCCGAGGCTGCCGGCGCTGCCCACGGCATCACGGAACGGGCCGTAGAACGCCGAGGCGTACTTGGCCGAGTAGGCCATGATGCGCACGTTGAGGTGGTGGTCGGCATCCAGCGCACGGCGGATCGCGCCGATGCGGCCGTCCATCATGTCCGAGGGCGAAATGATGTCGGCGCCGGCTTCGGCATGCGACAGCGACTGCTTGACCAGTGCTTCGACGGTGATGTCGTTGAGCACGTAGCCCTTGTCGTCGATGATCCCATCCTGGCCGTGGGTGGTGTACGGGTCCAGGGCCACGTCGGTCATCACCCCCAGTTCCGGGAAGCGCGTCTTCAGCGCGCGGATCGCACGCTGCGCCAGGCCGTCCTCGGCCCACGCCGCTGATGCATCCAGCGACTTCTGCGCGCTGTCGATCACCGGGAACAGGTCGATCACCGGGATGCCCAGTTCCAGCGCCTCTTCGGCCACCTTCAGCAGCTCCTCGATCGACAGCCGCTCCACGCCAGGCATCGACGGCACCGCGGTGCGCCCGGCCAGCTCGTGTACGAACACCGGGTAGATCAGATCGTCGGTGGTGAGTGTGTTTTCGCGCATCAGGCGGCGCGAGAACTCGTCATGGCGCATGCGCCGCGGGCGGTAATGGGGATGAGGCATGGCAGGCTCCGAGGAGTGGCTATTGCAACAGGTAGCCCTGCGGCAGCAGGGGTTCGGGCAGGGGGCGTTCGCCGAGCGCGTCGAGCTGGTCGATCTCGATCGTGCGCACCATGGCGTCCAGCGGCAGGTCGTTCGGCTCCAGGCCGAAGGGTTCTTCCATCTCCTCGCCCAGCTGGTCCAGGCCGAAGAAGGCATAGGCCAGCACGGCCGACAGCACCGGCGTGCCCCAGCCCAGCGAACTGGCCAGGCCGAACGGCAGCAGCACGCAGAACATCCATGCGCAGCGGTGCAGCAGCAGGGTGTAGGCGAACGGCAGCGGCGTGCTGAGGATGCGCTCGCAGCCGGCCTGGATGGAGGACATCGCGTGCAGGCGGTCTTCCAGCTGGGTGTAGAGGATCGGCTCCAGATCGCCGCTGCGCAGCGCCTGCGTCAGCTCGGCAGCGATCATCGACAGCAGCGCGTCGGGCACATTCTCGCGCTCTGCCAGCTGCTCGCGCTGCGGCTTGTCCAGCCACGGCAGCGCCACCAGGGCAACGATGCGCCCGCGCAGGCGTGCGGCCAGGGCGTGGGCGAAGGCGGTGGTGAGGTAGGCGATGCGACGGCGGCGGCCGCTGTCGTCGGCCAGCAGCAGGTGCACCTGACGTGCCAGCGAACGCGATTCGTAGATCAGCTGGCCCCACAGCTTGCGGGCTTCCCACCAGCGGTCGTAGCAGGCGCTGTTGCGGAAGCTGAGGAAGATCGACAGGACCAGGCCGAGCAGGGTGAAAGGGGTGACCGAGACCCGTTCGATGCCGAACGACGGCGCCAGCTCCACCACGGCGGCGACGGCAATCGACAGCACCAGGATGGCCAGCACCTTCGGCGCGATGGCCGGCACGATGGAACCGCGCAGGATGTACAGCAGTTGCCAGCCGTGGGGACGGGAACGAATGATCATGGGGTCAGCCGCGCCGGGCGCGGTTTTACAGGCACGCGGGGGGCTCGCGCAGCCCGGCATTGTACTCCCCTGCCCGGCGCCGGGCCGCGGGGCTGCGACGCCCGGTCGCACCCATGGGCGCGACTCGGAGCAGCTTTTTCAGGGCAGGCCGCTCAGATCACCCCGCCGCCGATGCTCAGGCGGACGATGCCGACCAGCACCACGATGCCGTTCAGGACCAGCCCGGTCTTGGCGCGGCCGCGCTTGCTGGGGTGGGTGAAGAGGATGCCCAGCGCGGCGATGACCGCGCCCACCGCCGCGAACGGGATCAGGAACCAGTTGCCCCAGCCCAGCAGCGGAATCAGGGCCAGGATCATCCACAGCAGCGCCACGATGCCCCACAACAGACTGATCACGCCCATGCCAAGCTCCCCTCACGTTGGTAACTCCTCCAACAGTAGCCCGTCCGGCGGCTGCCGCCTACCGCCCTTGGCGACATGCTCACCCGCGCCGTGCCAGCATGCGGCCATGCCCCGGGCGAAGGTGTTGGCGCCGATTCAGAGTGCCCGGCCGATGATCCGAACTGTCCTACAGGGGTAAACGCCATGAACATCCGTTGGCTCGCTTTGACCGCCATGCTACTGGCCGCTGCCGGTTGCGCCAGCACTTCCAAGGTGATGCTGGGCCGCGCGCGCGCGCCGATCGACCCGGCGCAGGTGCAGATCTATTCCACCCCGCCGGCCGGTTCGCTGGAAATCGCCCAGCTGGAATCGTCCTCGGCGGTCGGTTTCGGTACCCAGGGCCAGACCGATGCGGCCGTGGCACGGCTCAAGCGCGAGGCCGCGGCGCTGGGCGCCAACGGCGTGATCCTGATGGGCGTGGGCAGCAGCGGCTCCCCGGTGGGCATGTCGGTGGGCGCCGGCAGCTACGGCTCGCACGTGGGCGGCGGCGTGGGCATCGGTATTCCGACCACGCAGAAGCGCGCGGCCGGTGTCGCGATCTGGGTGCCGAACCCGGAGGCCCCGGCGCGATTGCCGACGCAGACGATTACCCCGCAGCCGCAGCGCTGACGCATTGGTGGCGCCGGGCCATGCCCGGCGGCTTTTCCGCTGCGCTCGCCGGGCATGGCCCGGCGCTACCGCTTACTTCTTCTGGTACTTCGGCACGAACTGCTGCTGCACTGCTTCCGCCAGCTGGTCCGGCGGCAGCAGGCCCTGGTCGAGCAGGAAGTTGTTGAACGCCATGCGGTCGAACGTCGCGCCCAGCGCCAGCTCGGTCTGCATGCGCAGTTCCAGGATGCGGGTGTAGCCATAGAAGTAGCTGCCCGCCTGGCCCGGCATGCGCACCATGTAGCGGTCCAGCTCCTGGGTAGCCATCGCCTTGGACAGGCCGACCTGCTCGATCAGCACGCGCTCGCCGTTGGCACGGTCGGTCAGGCCCAGGTTGAGCATCGGGTCGAGCATGGCGCGGGCCGCGCGCAGCAGGCGGAACTGCAGCGCGATCATCTGCCCGTCCAGCGGCTCGTACGGCACCATCTCGGCCTCGGCGTACAGCGCCCAGCCTTCCACGTTCACCGAATTGAACGCGAACATGGTGCGCGCCAGCGACACGCCACGCTCGACCATCGCGGTGAACTGCAGCTCGTGGCCGGGGCGGCCTTCATGCGCGCTCAGCGTCCACGCCGCCGAGCCGAAGTTGAAATCGTCGTACTGCGCGCCCGGGCCAGCGGCCGGGTTGCCCAGCGGCAGCACGAAGGTGCCCTGCTGCCCGGTGTTGTTGACCAGCGGCGCCGGCAGGAAGTGCGGGGCCGGGCTGGCCGCGCTCTCCGCCGCCGACCCCAGGCGCATCTGCATGGCGCGCTTGGGCACGTCGACGATGCCGTGTTCGCGGATCAGCGGATCGATTGCATCGATCACCTGGCGGTAGTGACCTTCCAGCTGGTCGTCGGCGATCTTGTCGGCCTTCAGCGCGCGGATCACCGCCACCGGGTCGCTCGGGTCGGCGACCTTCAGGCCCTTCTCCTTCGCCACCAGCGGTGCCAGCTGCTGCATCGCCGAGCGGGTTTCCATGAATTCCAGCTGGGCGCGCTGCATCAGCAGCTTCGGGTCGATGTCGATGCCGACCTGCTTGAGCTGGAACGCATACAGCGGGGCCGGCAGGCGTGCATCGGTGCGCGCCTTCGGCAGCACTTCCTTGCGGGTCCAGGCGGCGTAGTCCTTCATCTGCCCGGCCAGAGCCGTCATCGCCTCATCGGCACCGGCAATCTGGTACTTCTTCAGCAGCGACTCGATGCCGGTGATGTAGGTCTCGACGTTGTCCAGCGACTGCTGCACTTCGATCTGCGTCGGCTGCAGCAGCGCACTGTCCTTCAGGCGCTCTTCGTAGCGCTGGCGGGCCAGCGTGGTGAACGCGGTGCCACCCGGCTGCAGGCCGGCATAGGCCTTGAGGCGGTCGACCGCCTTGGCCCGGCGCTCGGCCGGCACCTGGTCGGACAGCAGCAGGTTGAGGCCGCTGAACACCGTCTGCGGCGCATCGCTCCACGGCAGCAGGTACTTCTCGTTGAGCGTGCTGCCCTCGATGTTCTGGTCAGCGGCGTGGATCATGATCGCCAGATCCTGGCGGACGTTGGGATCCTTTTCGGTAGCCAGCTTCGCCTTCAGCTCATCGCGGGCCTTGGCGACCGCCGCGCGGTAGCGCTTGCCGTTGTCGGGGCCGAGGTCGGCCACCTTGTCGTCATAGCCGGGCACGCCGAAGAAGCCGGTCTCTTCCGGCTGGAACGGGCCCTGCGCATCCAGCAGGATCTGCGCCAGCGCATTGCTGCGGGCGACCCAAGCCGGGCTGGCCGGTGTGGCGGCCTTGGCAGCCGGCGCGGCAAGCGCCGGCGGGGCAGACAGCAACGGGGCGGCGGTCAGGGCCAGGGCAACGGCGAGCGCGATCGGCTTCATGGGACACTCCGGGAAAGGGTTGTCCGCAACTTACGCGCTCAGGGCGATGGCGACAATCGGCTGGAGGTCATGGCCCGGGGCGGGACATCTGCGCATTGAATGGACGGATCCGGGTAGAACTCGGAAATGATGCGCTTGGTTTCGCGCAGGACTCGCGCGTTGTCGTGAAGGTCAAAGGAGCCCGTTGGGCTCCCTTCATGCTGAACCGACGGGGACGACCAGAGGTTGATCCGGGGGCAGGCGCGTTCAGTGCACTCCAAAGCCATGACGGTACGCCAGTCAGGTAACTTCTCGTTGTTGGAACGATAGCCGTGTCCGTATGCAAATCTCGGCGGATCAAGAGTCGCATTCTCAGGGTCGTGATCTGCGCCCAGCAGATGGCCGATTTCGTGCGCAAGGGTGTGGTGGTCCAGGCACCTGCGTTCCAAAGCCAGAAAAGCCGTTTCCCGGGTCGCGAGCACCTGCTGCGCCAGCCCACAAGTCGTTACATTGGTACCAGTGTCGATGATCATCACCATGACGTCAGCGCGCTCGCCTTCCCGAGCCACGTGAAGCAGCCAGAGCGGCCCCTGCCTGCCCTTGGCGATGTCATCGAGAGTCTGATCAAGCGTGGTCTCGCGGTATCCCGGAAGTGCGTTGGCCGCCGTCTGCAGCTCCAGTTCAATACCACTTGCTGCAAAACCGGCATTGGCCTCGAGCACAGCAGCCCTGACCTGCTCGATTGCCGGATCCACCCCATCTGCCAAGGCACCGGCTGCAAAGCCATACGCCACCCGAATCACATCGGGACTTTCACCGTTCCCTCCGGCGGCGATTCCCGGAGGGAGGTCTGGAGCGGGCCGGTCTGGTCGCCGATCCCTCACATCGTCACGCTCGTCCCGTAGTGCCCGGCGCACATCACGCTTCACTAGTCGATCGCCATCCAGCGCGTAACGCCAGAACCCCTGGCTAAATCTCGCATGTGCTCCGGAAGCGTCCGACCAGATTCGCACGTACTGGGACGGACCAGGCTTCTCTTCAACATCCGGCATAACGCTCTTCACCCTGCCCACCCACTGCATGCCTGGGATAGAGCGCACCTCCCGTTGTGCGCCTTCATCACCCGCAGGCCGGTAGATCACGTTCTGGACGCTTTCGAACAGGGGTTCGGAAGGATCGCGGACAAGGTGAAGAACCATGTCGTAGAGATCGACGGTGATCTCATCGGCAGCCAAGGCGACCTCATTCACACGAACTCGGTGCACCCACTCCACATCATCGCCTGCTCTGCGCAGCTGCTGTTCTGCTGCTGCCGATGGTCCGTCCGAGACTACCTCCACGAAAGGTTCAGCAGCCATGCCGGGGGTGACCGAATGCAGCGCAAAAACTGCCAGCGCTATCACGCTCCTGATTGCATACGTTCGCATTGCACGCTCCTTCCAGGATGAAATGAGTCGTTGCAGCCAAATCCGCGCTGCAACGGCTCAATCATTGGAGGGGGCGTGCGGTAGCTATCCGGGACGTCGTTCACACTATCAATCCAAGCTATCGAAGCAGTAAAGGTTGAAGGCTGCAGCAATAAAAGATCGGTTCATAAGCGTCGTGTGGTGTCGGAACTAATCGGTCCCGCACAAGACATGCCGAGCGGACCCGAGGCCCGGCCGGCAAGAGTGAATTCAGCTGTGGCGGATCACGACAGCCTCGGTTCCGGCCGTCGTGCAGTCACAACGCCATGCCTTCGCTGCACCCACCGCGCTCCCGACACGCCTGCAGCGCGCATTCGCCCGCGGCTTCTGCATCATCCAGCGCGGTCAGGTCGAAGGTCTGCTTGTCCTCGCCCAGCACGTACATCACCGGGTAGTCCCACACGTCGTCGCGGCGGATGCCGGTCACGAACAACCGCCCCTGCCCCTGCGGCCCATCCAGGGCCACGGTTAGGGCGACATCGCGCCGGCCGTCGTAGGCCGTCTGCATGCTGCCCAGTGGCATCGCGTCGGCGCGCAGCGGCTCGCCGAGCACCTGCACCAGTTCGATGTTGCAGCCGGCACGGCGCATCGCCTCGCGCATCGGCGGGCTTTCGTGTGCGGCCTCGCTCCAGCGCAGCACGCTCCAGGCGATGATGCCGCACAGCGCGCCCAGGAACAGCACAACCGACAGCGGCATGGCCCAGCGCCAGTGGCGGCGCCACCAGCCAGGGCTGGCAGCGCGGTGGCCGGGGATCGGCGGTGGCAGATGCATCGGCGGGCTCCTTCCCGTGGGTCTGTCAGGGCTTCAGGCAGCGGTCCAGGAAGGCCTCGGCGACGCGGTAGCGGTGCAGTGCATCGGCACCAGACAGGCCGTGCTTGGCGCCGGGGTAGGTCATCAGTTCAAACGGCTGGCCACGCTTCTGCAGCGCGCTCATCAGGCTGGTTGAATTGGTGAACAGCACGTTGTCGTCCGCCATGCCGTGGATCAGCAGCAGCGGCGAGCGCAGGCCCTCGATGTGGGTCAGCACGCGTGCTTCGCGGTAGCCGGCATCATTGCGCTTGGGCAGGTCCATGTAGCGTTCGGTGTAGTGGCTGTCGTACAGGCCCCAGTCGGTGACCGGTGCGCCGGCCACGCCGCAGGCATAGCTGTCCGACGCCTTGGCCAGCAGCATCAGGGTCATGTAGCCGCCGTTGGACCAGCCCTGCACGCCGATGCGCGCCGGGTCCACCCACGGCTGCTGCTTCAGCCAGGCCACGCCACGCAGCTGGTCAGCCACTTCCACCGTGCCCTGCTTGCCGTAGAGCGCGCCGCCGAAATCACGGCCACGGCGCGGGGTCCCGCGGTTGTCCAGCGAGAACACCACATAGCCCTGCTGGGCCAGGTACTGGTTGAACAGGTGGTCGCCACGGCCGGGCCAGCTGTCGGTGACGGTCTGGCTGGCCGGGCCGCCGTAAACGTACACCGCCACCGGGTAGCGCTTGGACGGGTCGAAGCCAGCCGGCTTGATGATGCTGTAGTTCAGCGGGGTCTTGCCGTCGGCAGCGGTGAGCGTGCCGAACTCGATCGGGCGCTGCGCATCGCGGTAACGCGCATACGGGTGCCTGGGATCGGCCAGGTCGTTCTCGAGCAGGGTGGCGATCTTCTCACCGTTGGCCTGGAACAGCTCGATCTGCGGCGGCGTGCTGCTGTTGGACCAAGTGTCCACGTACACGCTGGCGTTGCGCGCGAAGCTGGCGGTGTGCATGCCCGGCGCCTTGGACAGGCGCTGCGGCTGGCCGCCCTGCAGCGACACGGCGTAGATCTGGCTTTCGCGCGCCGAATCGATGCCGGCACGGAAGTAGGCCTTGCCCGCCTTCTCGTCGACGGCCAGCAGTTCGTCCACCGACCAGTCACCGTGGGTCAGCGCGGTGATCTTGCCCTGGGCATCGATGCGGTACAGATGCTGGAAACCGGTGCGCTCGGACGACCACAGCACGCTGCCGTCATCGAGGAAGCGCAGGCTGTTGTGCAGCGGCACCCAGGTCGGGCTGGTTTCGTGGGCGAGCACGCGCTGGCGGTTGGAATCGAGCGCCACTTCCACCAGGTCCAGCAGCTTCTGGTCACGCGACTGGCGCTGGAAGCTCAGGTGCTGTGCATCGCGCCAGTCGACACGGGCCAGGTAGATGTCCTGTTCCTTGCCCAGGTCGATCCAGCGCGGCGTAGCGGCGGCAGTCGGCGCGATCACGCCCAGCTGCACGCGCACGTTGGCATCACCGGCGGCCGGGTAGCGCTGTTCGACCACGTCGGTGCGGTCGGCGTAGACCTCATAGCGCTTCTGTACGGGCACCGGCGCTTCGTCGATACGGGCGAAGGCAATGGCCGAATCATCCGGTGCCCACCAGTAACCGGTATGGCGATCCATTTCCTCATCGGCGACGAACTCGGCCACGCCGTTGCCGATGGTCGCGCTGCCGTCGGCGGTCAGCTGCAGCTGCTTGCCGCTGGCCAGGTCGATCACCCACAGGTTGCGGCCGCGGATGAAGCTGACGAAGCCCCCCTTGGGCGACAGCTTGGCGTCGGTGGCGAAGCCTTCGCCGTGGGTCAGCTGGCGCACGGCCGCTGCGCCCTGCTGCTTCAGGTCGTACAGGTACAGCTCGCCGCCCAGCGGGAACAGCAGGCGCTGCGCGTCCGGCGACCACTGGTAATCGACGATGCCGGTCATCGCGGCGATGCGCTGGCGCTCGCGGCGGGCCTTTTCTTCGTCGCTGAGGGTTTCGGTGCCGGGCAGCACCACCTTCGAATCCACCAGCAGGCGGGTCTGGCCGCTGCCGATGTCGTAGCTCCACAGGTCCAGCTGGTTGCGGTCGCTGTCCTTGCCGCGCAGGAAGGTGACACGCGAGCCGTCCGGGGCCACCTTGGGCTTCATCAGGGTCGGGCCGGACAGCGGCAGCGGGCCGGTGATGGCTTCCAGGGTGAGTTTTTCAGCGTGGGCGGCAGTGGTGGTGGCGAGCATGAGGGCGAGCGAGGCGAACAGATGGCGCATGGAAGGTCCCGGCAAACGGCAGGTCCGCCGCGCGCCAAGGCGCGCAGCGGTCGTGCCCCCATCCTAACCAAGGCGGTCTGCGAAGGCAGCATGACCTTCTGCCCATGGCACAGCCCGCCGGGCATGGCCCGGCGCTACCGATGGCGGGCCGGGTAGCGCCGGGCCATGCCCGGCGAGCGCAGCGGCCTGGGGCAACCTGCTCAGCGCTGGCCGAACAGGTGCTTGCGCTCTTCCTCGCTCATCGGCTTGCCGGCGTTGGGGTTCACCTGCTTGCTCAGGGCATAGGCGCGCTGGGTGGCCGGGCGCGCGGCAATGGCATCGTGCCAACGCTTCAGGTTCGGGAAGGCGGCGAAATCGACCGGAATCCTGTCGTAAGCGCCAATCCACGGGTAGCTGGCCATGTCGGCGATGGTGTATTCATCGCCCGCCAGGAAGGCGTGATCGGCCAGGCGCTTGTCCATCACCCCGTGCAGGCGGCGCACTTCGTTGTCATAGCGCTCGACGGCATAGGGGATTTTTTCCGGCGCGTAGACGTTGAAGTGGCCCATCTGGCCGCTCATCGGGCCCAGCCCGGCCATCTGCCAGAACAGCCATTCCAGGGCGGTAACGCGGCCGCGCGGGTCGCTGGGCAGGAACTGGCCGGTCTTTTCGGCCAGGTACAGCAGGATCGCGCCGGACTCGAACACGCTCTGCGGGGCGCCGCCATCGGCCGGGGCATGGTCGACGATAGCCGGCATCTTGTTGTTGGGCGAAATGGCCAGGAATTCCGGCTTGAACTGGTCACCCGAGCCGATGTTGACCGGGTGGATGCGGTATTCCAGGCCGGCTTCCTCCAGCAGCAGGGTGACTTTGTGGCCGTTGGGGGTGGGCCAGTAATACAGGTCGATCATGGCGTCGGCTCGGGTGTCCGAAAGGAACCTGAAGTCTAGTGCGTGCGTTGGCTTGGCACCGTCATGGTGGCCCGGTAACCTCGCCTCTCCCTCGAAACGCAGCATCCCCCGCATGAGTGCAAACCGCCTGCCGCCCTCCCCGCTCTCCAACCTGATCTTCGCCTCGCGCTGGCTGCAGCTGCCGCTGTACCTGGGCCTGATCGTGGCGCAGTGCGTCTATGTGTTCCTGTTCGGCAAGGAACTGTGGCACCTGATTTCGCATTCGGCCTCGATGGGCGAGCAGCAGATCATGCTGATCGTGCTGGGCCTGATCGACGTGGTGATGATTTCCAATCTGCTGGTGATGGTGATCGTGGGCGGTTATGAGACCTTCGTGTCGCGCCTGCGCCTGGAAGGCCACCCGGACCAGCCGGAATGGCTGAGCCACGTCAACGCCAGCGTGCTGAAGGTGAAGCTGGCGATGGCGATCATCGGCATCTCCTCGATCCACCTGCTGAAGACGTTCATCGCCACCGGCGCGCTGGGCGGCATCCCGCTGTGCACCCCGGAGCAGATGAACATCGCAGCCGCCAACATCGGCGCCTCCAAGTGCTCGATGCTGACCGCCGACGGCGTGCTGTGGCAGACCATCATCCACTGCGTGTTCATCCTGTCGGCGATCGGCATCGCCTGGACCGACAAGGTCATGTCTGGCGGCCACGACAAGGCCGACAGCCACGGAAAGACCGCCGAGCATTGACCTGACGAGGCGATGGCGACACCTGGTGTCGTCATCGCCTCTGGCCCGCCCTTGTACGCAAGGGCCGGCGGGATGCTAGATTGCACCCTCGCCGTTGCCGGCGGCGGCGTCGGGAAACGCCAGCCGCCACGCCCGGACCCCGGTCCCGGACATGCAGATCCACGGCTAACGTAACGTCGTCTTCTAAAGGGGAGCAGGATGTCGCACGTCACAACGATCGCTGCCGCGCGCCGGTGGATGCCGGTTGCCCTGGCACTGGCACTGGCTGCCTGTTCGGGCAAGGAAGAAACCCCGGCACCGGCCGCCGAAGGCGCTGCCGCACCCGCAACCACCCCGGCCGCACCGGCCGTGGCGGCGAAGGTGCAGTCGATGGGCACCGAACAGCTGCGCGATTCGGCCAGCCGTGCCCTGGCCGAGAACCGCATGTACGCGCCGGCCGGCGACAACGCCATCGAGTACTACCTGGCCCTGCGCGACAAGACGCCGGACGACGCCTCGGTGAAGAGCGCGCTGACCGACCTGCTGCCCTACACCTTGATTGCCGCCGAGCAGCACCTGGGCCGCGAGGACTTCAGCGAAGCCCAGCGCCTGGTGGCCCTGATCGAGAAGGTCGACCCGTCCGCGCCGGCCCTGCCGCGCCTGAAGGAAGGCCTGACCAAGGGCGTACAGGTGGCTGCCAAGCGCACCGAGGACGAGACCGCCAAGGTCAAGAAGGATGCCGAGGACCGCGCCAAGCAGCTGGTGGAACAGCAGCGCCTGGCCGAGCAGCGCGCCAAGGAAGCCGACGCGGCCAAGCAGATTGCCGCCCAGCAGGACGCGGCCCGCCGCGACAGCGAGCGCCAGGACGCCGAACGCCAGGCCGCCGCGCGTCGCGAGGCCGAGCAGAAGCAGCAGCAGGCCGCCGCCCAGCAGGCCAGCGCCGCGCGCGCCGCCGCTGCGACCGCCGCACCCACCCTGCGCCCGGTCAGCACCCCGGCCCCGCGCTACCCGGCCGAGGCCCTGCGCTCGGGCACCTCGGGCGAAGTGCTGGTGGAAATCACCGTCGGTACCGACGGCTCGGTGACCAACGCCCGCGTGCTGCGTGCGACGCCATCGCGCGTCTTCGACCGCGAAGCGCTGAACGCGGTGAAGCGCTGGCGCTTCGAACCGGTGGGCGCCCCGGTCACCACCCGCCGCACCCTGGTGTTCGCGCCGGGCGGCTGATCAGAGCTCCGGTAGCGCCGGGCCATGCCCGGCGGAGCACCATCACAAGGCCCGGAGCGATCCGGGCCTTGTTTGTTTCAGCGCTGGCCGTCGATCAGCTGCTGCAGCGCCGGATCACGCGCCTTCAGCACCTGGAAGAGGCCGAGCGCGTGCAATGCCGGTAACAGGCTGCGCAGATCGGTCTCGGCGGCCGCACGGGTGGCATCGCTGCCTCTCGGATCCTGCCAGTCGCGGACGCTGGCGAGGAACGCGCCGACGCTGCCCTTGCGCACGGTCAGCCCGTTCACCTGCACGTTGTCCTGCTGGTCGGGAAGGATGTCCTGCGGTTTCATGGGAAGTGCTCTCTGGGGATGGACGCCCAGTGTCAGGCTTGCGGCACGACCGTTCTGCCGTATAACTGCCAACTGATATGGCAGACCAGCCAACTCCGACACCCATGATCGAACCCGCATTGGCCGACGCTGGCAGCGGGCAGTGGCTGCTGGGCGCGCAGCTGGCAATGACAGGACCACGCCGCACCGCGCGGCACCGGCACGCACGCGGACAGTTGCTGGGTGCACATCGCGGCCTGCTGCGCATTGAAGTGGGTAACCATCACTGGCTGTTGCCGGCCGGTCACGTTGCCTGGGTACCGCCTGATCTACCGCACGCGCTGGCCAGCATCGGTGCCTTCGATGGCTGGAGCCTCTACTTCAGTACTTCGGCCTGCAGCGCATTGCCAGCTGCGCCGTGTGTATTCCAGCCCAGCGTGTTGCTGCAGGCGGCTGTAACGCGCGCCCTGCAGTGGCCGCAGGGCGCTCTGGAGGATGCGCAGCTGCGGCTGGCGGGCGTGATCGCCGACGAGATTGGCAGCGGCACTCCCCTGCCGCTTGCGCTGCCACAACCTCGCGACCGTCGCTTGCGGCGCATTGCCGCCGCACTGGCGCGCGCACCGCATCACAACCGCAGCGTTGAAGACTGGGCGCTTGCCAGTGCGCTGTCCGGCCGCAGCCTGGCCCGCCATTGGCTGGCCGAAACAGGCATGACGCTGGGCCAGTGGCGGCAGCGCCTTCGGGTGCTTCTGGCGCTGCCGCGTCTGCTGGCGGGAGAAACGGTCATCGAAGTCGCGTTGTCGATGGGCTATGACACGCCCAGTGCGTTCATTGCAGTGTTCAAGCGCGAGATGGGGGTGACGCCTGCGCGCTATCGCGTACGGTGAAGCTCGTCATGGCGGGTCGGAAAACTACGAGGCCCGGCATGACCGGGCCTCGCTGCACATCCGCCGGGCGTGGCCCGGCGCTACCGGTCGCGATCAGCCGGAGATGGCCAGGCGCTCCTGGTGGTAGCGGCGCACGGCGGCGAACCACAGGATCGCGGCCAGGCCGAGGCTGGCGCCCAGGTAGACCGCCCAGATGGTCGGGGTGATCACTTCGTGGCGGATCACCTTCAGCAGCATCTGGTTCTGCGACAGGAACGGCACGGCGTACTGCCACAGCTGGCTCTTCACCGGGTAGGCCATCAGCGCGTAGCCCGGCAGCATCGGCAGCAGCACCAGCCAGGTCATGTGGCTCTGGGCTTCCTTCATGCTCTTGGCCGCAGCCGACAGGTAGGTCAGCAGCGAGGTGCCGATCAGCAGCATCGGCAGCATCACCAGCAGCATCTGCACCATCGAGAGGATGTTCATGTTGAGCTGCCGGCCGACGTTGCCGGAGGCGAACTGGGCGCTGACCTTGAACGCGACCAGTGTCAGCAGCAGCGACACGAACCCGACCACGCAGGCGGCGCCGATCTTGCCGCTGACGATCGCGCTGCGCGAGCCCGGCGTGGCCAGCAACGGCTCCAGCGACTGCCGCTCACGTTCGCCGGCGGTGGTGTCCATCACCAGATACGCGCCACCGATGAACGAGGTCAGCGTCAGCAGCACCGGCAGCAGCATCGACAGCATCATGCCGCGCTTGGCTTCGGTACTGGCCATGTCCTGGGTAGCCATGTCCAGCGGTCGTGCAACCTGCGCATCGACGCCACGGGCCATCAGGCGCAGGGCCCCCACCTGCCCGTTGTAGGTGGACAGCGCCGCCTGCAGGCGCGCCGTGGGCACCTCGGCGGCACGCCGCGTGCTGTCACGGATCACTTCCACCAGCGCCGGCTTGCCATCGGCCCAGTCCTTGCCGAAATCCGCGCTGATGCGCAGCGCCACGTCGATGTCCTGGGCGCGGATCGCTTCGGCCAGGTCCTTCGGTGCCGCAGTCGCGTTCAGGCCCTGCGCGCCGAGGAAACGGACCAGGTTCGGGGCGTGCTCGGCACCGATCGTGGGGATGTCCAGCGGCTGTTCGATCTGCGTGCGGAAGCGGCTTTCCGACAGCTTGCCCATGCCCAGAATCAGCAGCGGGTACAGCAGCGGGCCGAACAGCAGGGTCAGCGCCAGGGTGCGGCGGTCACGCGAGAGGTCGCGCAGTTCCTTGCGCAACACCGTCATCAGGGTCGACATCATGCTCATGCGTGCAGGCCCTCTTCGCTGCCGATCAGTTTCACGAACGCGTCTTCCAGGTTGGTTTCGCCGGCCTGCGCGCGTAGTTCATCGGCACTGCCGGCGGCCATCACGGTGCCCTTGGCGATGATGACGATGTGGTCACACAGCGCACCCACCTCCTGCATGATGTGGCTGGACAGGATCACGCAGCGGCCTTCCTCGCGCAGGCCCAGCAGGAACCGGCGCAGGGCGCGGGTGGTCATCACGTCGAGGCCGTTGGTGGGTTCATCGAGGATGACGTTGCGCGGGTCATGCACCAGCGCGCGGGCGATGGCGGTCTTGGTGCGCTGGCCCTGCGAGAAGCCATCGGTCTGGCGGTCGAGGATGTCGGCCATGTCCAGCGCGTGCGACAGCACCTCGATGCGTTCGCGGATGCGCTGCGCCGACAGGCCGTGCAGTTCGCCGAAGTAGGTGATGTTCTCGCGCGCGGTCAGGCGCTTGTAGACGCCGCGTGCATCGGGCAGCACGCCCAGGTGGCGGCGCACCTCGATCGGATCGCGGGCGGCATCGATGCCATCGACGGTGATGCTGCCCTGGTCGGGCGTCATCAGCGTGTACAGCATGCGCATGGTGGTGGTCTTGCCGGCGCCGTTGGGGCCGAGCAGTCCGGTGATCTGGCCATCGGCGGCGCGGAAGCCGACGTTGGCCACTGCCTGGACGCGACCGGTGCGGGTGTCGAAGGCCTTGTGCAGGTTGTCGGCGACGATCATGGGGTCCATCCGTTGAACGAGGTGAACGCCGGCACGTGGCTCAGCGTGTCCAGGCAGCTGGCGTCGAGCGCCTTGGCATCGTTGGCATCGATGAACTGGCCCAGCAGGCGCGGCATGCAGCCAGCGGTGAGGGTGCCGTGGCCCTGGCCGCGGGCGACCAGCGCGCGGCCGTTGGGCAGGCCCTTGAGCACCTGTTCGGCGTAGCGCGGCGGAGTCACCGGATCCAGTTCGCCGGACAGCAGCAGCACCGGCAGGTCGCTCTTCAGCGGTGCGGTGAGCGTGTCCGCCGCCGGCTGGTGCGGCCACACCGGGCAGGGGGCGAAGAACGCACGCGCCGCTTCCGGGCCGAACAGATCATCGTCGCTGGTGGCCGGCGCCTGGTAGCGCGGTGCATCCTCGCTGCAGATGACCGACCACTGCATGCCACGGTTGATCTGGAAATCCATGGTGCGGGTCGCGCCGCGTGCCAGCGAAGCCAGCGGCGCGTAGCGGCCCTGTGCGGCTTCATCCAGCACCAGCGGCAGCAGCGAGGAATACTCGGGCACGTACGAGAAAGCGAAGGCCACGCCGACCACGCTGTCCGGGGTCAGCACGTCCTGGCGCGGTGCGTTGGTGCCCGGGTCACGGTAATCGACGGTGACCGGTGCGCGGCGCAGGGTATCGACCACGCTGCGCAGCTGGGTGCGGGTATCGACCGGGAAGCGCTTGCTGCAGGCGGCATCCTTGCGGCACTGCGCGGACTGCAGGGTGATGGCGTTGTCGAAGGTGTTGGCGAACTCGCCGCCGACCACCAGATCGTTGGGCACGACGCCGTCGATGACCAGGCTGCGGGTGTGCTGCGGGTAGGCGATCGCGTAACGCTGGGCCACGCGCGTGCCGTAGGAGCCGCCGACCAGGTTCAGTTTGTCCACGCCCAGCGCCTGGCGCACCGCGTCCAGATCGGCGATGGCCTCGGCGGTGGTGTAGAAGCGCGCATCGGCGCGCCCCTGCAGCGATGCCGCACACTGCTGCGCGTAGTCGCGCAGCAGCGCCTCGCTCGGCGCCGCGTCCTCGTCCATCTGCAGCGGCTTGCCGTCCGCGCCCAGGCAGCTGAGCGGATTGGAGCCGCCGGTGCCGCGCTGGTCGATCAGGAACACATCGCGCTGCTTGCGCACCTGGCGCAGGGCCGTATCGACGATGACCGCCACTTCGCTGGCCGCCTGGCCGGGGCCGCCGGCGAGGAAGAACACAGGGTCAGGCTGGTCGTTGCCGCTGTCATCCGATTCCAGCCAGGCAATGCGCAGGTCGATCCTGCGGCCGTCGGGATGGGCGCGGTCTTCGGGCACCTGCAGCGTGCCGCACTGGGCTTCGACGTTGGCGCTGGCGCCGACCGTGGTCAGCGTGCACGGGCGGAACTCGATCGCCCCGTAGCGCTGGCTCTGCGTGTCGTTGCCGTCGGCGGCACCGGGAGCGGTTGCACTGCAGCCGGCAAGCATCGCGCCGGCAAACAGCATGCTGGCCGATCGCCTGGCCAGTCGGAAATGGTGTTTTTGCATCGTGCTTGGTTCCCCTGGAGGACGTTCCTGTCGACCACGACGCAGCGCCGCGGCAGATGTGACCAACCCAATGGTCACCCTCATGCCGTCAACTTACACGGGCGCGGCGACAAGGGCGATGGGGCCGCCGATGGCAGGAGATGCTGCAATGCGGCGCAGCCGAACCGGATCGGGCGGGCAACTTACGGTTCAAGCGGCAGCCGCCGACCCGGGAGCACTCATGGGCGAGGGTCGGAACGGCCCTTCGAATGGTGGGATTGTCTGTGCCGACAAGGTCGCGCGCAGCTCAGACACCGCGCGATGGTGCAGTTGCGACACGCGTCCTTTGCTGACACCCGGCCGCCCTTGAAACGGAATGCCACGTTCTGGATTGGACCTGGAGCTTGCTTCCAACAATCCGAGCGAAGCACTCCGCCGGAGATCCTCTCTATGCCCTCCTTGCCATTTCTTTCAGAATAATCCGGACAGCTCCATCGGGGGTGGCCTTTTCCCCATCCAACTCAAAGAAATGCAATGATTCCGATTGGCTGGCTGCCAGGCTTTCCAGAAGCACCTGGTTGGATTCGTCCCATATCCCCAAATTGCTTCCAATCAGGGCAATGTAGTCCACCCGGTATTTCGTATGGGGATCGACGTAGCCAATCTCAGCCAGCTCTGCCCGAGACTGCACATCCAGAAGTCCCAGGCCAAAATCAACTGCAGAATCGAATGTACCGGGAAGCAACTTGTCCATGAGATGACCTTGGAATAGACGCGTAACTGGGTCCAACATTTGCCTGCGACATGCCCGACGGATGTTGTGCAGGTTCGCTGTATGGCGGCAAGTACGTACCGCATCGGGTCGGGCGCCAGTTGGCGGGCCGACCCATGCCTCCCTGCTTGAAGGTGCCGTTGCTGGCCAACCTACCTTCTCCCATGCGGCAGATCTTCATTTGCCCTTCGCTGTTGAGCGCACCCCGATATCGCCGGTAAGCAATAGATCAAGCTCCTTTCAGCCAATGCACGCTGTCAGGCCGTTTCGGCAGCGGACACCAGGCGGTCGCGGCCTTCGGCCTTGGCCCGGTACAGCGCGGCATCGGCGCGGGCGATCAGCCCGGCCAGATCGCTATGCCCGTCATCCATGGCCAGGCCGATGCTGGCGGTCACCGCCACTGGACCGGTGCCCAGCGGCGCCGGCCGTTGCTGCAGCGCATGACGGATGAGCGTGGCCAGGCGCTCCGCTTCGCCGGCGCTACCAGGCAGCAACAGCAGGAATTCTTCGCCGCCATAGCGGCTGAGCAGATGCACGTGGCCGCGTGCGCAGTGCTCCAGCACGCCGGTGAGATGCTGCAGCACCTGGTCGCCGGCCAGATGCCCCCAACGGTCATTGATGGCCTTGAAGTGGTCCACGTCCAGCAGCAGCACCGCCAGCGGGCGCTGCAGGCGGCGCACCTGCTGCAGCTGGTCGGTCCCGTCGGCCAGCACCGCGCTGCGGTTGAGCAGGCCGGTGAGGCCATCGGTACGGGCGGCGCGGCGCAGGTCCACCAGCAGGCGTTCGAGCAGCAGCAGGACCAGCGCGAAGCAGCGCGCCAGCTCCAGCATGATTCCGGCCAGGTAAGTGAGGAACATCGGCGAGCCCGCACGCATGATGTCCCCGCCCGCATCGGCATCGGCGGGCAGGAACAGGCGCACGACGTAGACCACCGCTTCGGCGAGGAACACCGCCGCCGCCAGCCGGCAGCTGATGCGCTGTGCCGGCGGTGCATGGCGCAGCAGCAGCGCGGCGATCCAGCTGTTGATGATGATCGCGAAGACGCTGAACACGTGCAGGCGCACGTCCAGGCTGGGCCAAGGCACCAGGAACAGGAAGATGCCGGCCATGAAGGCCGCGACCAGGCCCAGCGCGCGCCACAGCGGCATCGGCTGGCCCAGGTGCAGGGCCATGCCCAGCAGCATCAGCACGCTGGAAGCGGCCATGGCTGCATTGCCACCGAGGATGGCCGGCACCTGCGGCAGCCAGGGGCGCAGCCCCATCAGGATCACGCCCAGGGTCAGCAGCCACAGGCTGGCCGTCCACAGGCGCAGTACCGGTTGCCCACGCAACACCACCAGCAGCAGCGAAAAGCCCGTTGCGATGCCGGCGCACAGCAGCAGGCCAAGTACACCGATGGTGGGAAGGTCCAGGGACATGCGGTCCGTGCGTGCCGGGCAATGCCTGCATCCTAGCGCGTTCTGGCGAAACCGCTGTCGCAGCGCGGCCGAGCGCATGTCCGCAGCGGGCGGAGTTTGCGGCGCACTTCGCATGGAAACGGTTAACACGTTCGCATTCGCGCACTTTTAGGAGTGGTTGCATGGTCGTGGCTGCCACCGGTGTGGAGACTGCCCGCTCTTCCACACCTTCAGGGATGCACCCCATGCAAACACGCCTCCTCCTCGCCGTCGCTGCGGCGCTGACCGCAGGCCTGTTCCTGCCGGGCAACGCACAGGCGCACGGCACGCTGTCCAAGCCGATGAGCCGCATCTACGCGTGTTACCAGGGCAATCCGGAGAATCCGACCAACCCCGCCTGCGCCGCCGCCAAGGCCGTGGGCGGAGCCCAGCCGTTCTACGACTGGGCGGGCATCAACCAGGCCCACGCCAACGGCAACCACCAGGCGGTGGTGCCCGATGGCCAGCTGTGCAGCGGTGGCAACAGCAAGTACCGCGGCCTGGACCTGGACCGCAGCGACTGGACGACCTCACCGATCCGTGCCGATGCCAATGGGCGCTACACCTTCGAGTTCCTGGCGCCGGCGCCGCACGCCACCCGCGAGTGGAAGTTCTACGTCACCCGTGATGGCTGGAAGGCCAGCGACGGCCTGCGCTGGTCGGACCTGGAAGCGTTCTGCACGCTGGGCGACGTGCCGCTGTCCGAGGGTGGGGTTTACAAGCTTGACTGCCCGCTGCCGCAGCGCAGTGGCCAGCACGTGATCTACAACACGTGGCAGCGTTCGGATTCACAGGAGGCGTTCTACACCTGTTCCGATGTCCGGTTCGAAGGCGGTGATGGGACCCCGCCGCCGCAATGGCAGGATGCCGGTGCGGTGACCGCGCGCGGCGCGTTGGAGGTGGGAACCACGGTGTCGCTGCGCGTGTTCAACGCGGCCGGCAACGATGTGGAGCAGGTGGACGTGGTACTGGCCAGTGGCCAGACCGCACCGACGCAGTGGCCGCTGGTGCTGGCGCGCAAGGTCAATGGCGATGCTGCGCAGGCGCGGGTGGGCATTCTGCGCGATGGCGTGATCACGCCCGTGGCCTCGGCAACCGATAACCGCGTGTACCTGCGTCCGGGGCATCGCTTCCAGCTGGACACCAAGGTGCCTGATCCGGTGGACCCGCCGCCGGGCGACTACGATTACATCTATCCGGCGGGCATCGGCAGCTACATTCCCGGGCAGACCGTGGTGAAGGGCACCGATGGCTTGCTGTATGCCTGCCGCCCGTTCCCGGAAGGCGCATGGTGCAACGTCAACGCCGAGCCGTACCGGCCTGGCGTGGGCTCGGCCTGGCGCGATGCCTGGATTCCGTACTGAGCCGGCAAATGTCGAATCGGGGATGCCGGCCAGCGGCCGGCACCACCCGCGCCCGTGGCGGGCCCTTACTTGCTGCTGACGTACTTCTCGCGGCGGATCTGCGGGTTGCCGAGTCCGGCTTCCTTCAGCGCCTCGGCGCAGGCATCGACCATGTCCGGGTTGCCGCACAGGTAGGCGATGTCGGTGGCCGGGTCCGGCGTGAAGCCTGCCAGGGCCTGCTGCACGTAGCCGTGGTGCACGTCCGGGTGCGGATCGGCCGGCAGTTCGCGCGACAGGCATGGCACATAACGGAAGTTCGGGTGCTTTTCGGCGAAGCTGTAGAAATCTTCGCTGTACAGCAGCTCGCCCGGGCTGCGCGCGCCCTGCAGCAGGACCACCTGCACGCCGCGCTCGGCCATGGCTGTCTCCAGCAGCGGCAGCATCGACCGGTACGGGGTGACGCCGGTGCCGGTGGCGATCAGCAGGTAGCGGGCATTGTGGTCGCCGGGGTGCAGGCAGAAGCGGCCGTACGGGCCGGACGCACTGACCTGGCCGCCGAGGTCCAGGGCCTCGAACAGGGCCGTGGCGGCGCCGCCGGGCACGAAGCTGACGGCGATATCCACCGCCTCGCCCGGGCCCAGCGCGTGGTCATGGATAGTCGCCAGCGAGTAGCTGCGCTTGGTTTCGGTGCCATCGGCGTAGCTGAAATGGACCTGGATGAACTGGCCGGGCTGGAAATCCAGCGGCTGGCCGTCATCACGCACGAACTGGTAGTGGCCGACGGTGGGCGCCAGCATGCGGCGGCCGACCAGCTTGATGGGGAATTGGACAGGCACGACTTTTCGGGACAGTGTGTAGCCGGGGCAAGCCCTCGGGGTCTTCTATAATAGCCCCTCCCCGCCCCTCTCCAGCGCCAGCCCATGGGCGCGAAGGCTGCAAGCTTGGCTTCCCTGAACGATACGGCGCCCGCCCTGCGCGTGCGCGACCTGCGCAAGACCTATGACAACGGCACCCAGGCCCTGAAAGGGGTTTCCCTGGAGGTCGCCCCGGGCGATTTCTTCGCCCTGCTCGGCCCCAACGGCGCCGGCAAGTCCACCCTGATCGGCATCATCAGCTCCCTGGTCAACCTCAGCGAGGGCCAGGTGGAAGTGTTCGGCAGCGACCTGGTGCGCAACCGCAGCGCCACCATGCGCCTGATCGGCCTGGTGCCGCAGGAAATCAACTTCAACCTGTTCGAGAAGCCCTTCGACATCCTGGTCAACTACGCCGGTTTCTACGGCGTGGCCCGCGAGGAAGCGGAGAAGCGCGCCGAAGAGGAACTGAAGCGCGCGCACCTGTGGGAAAAGGCGCAGGTGATGAGCCGCACCCTGTCCGGTGGCATGAAGCGCCGCCTGATGATCGCCCGCGCGATGATGACCCGCCCGCGCCTGCTGATACTCGACGAGCCGACCGCCGGCGTGGACATCGAGATCCGCCGCGACATGTGGCGGGTGCTGAAGGAGATCAATGCCGCCGGCACCACGATCATCCTCACCACCCACTACCTGGAAGAGGCCGAGTACCTGTGCCGCAACCTGGCCATCATCAACCACGGCCAGATCGTCACCCAGGGCCCGATGCGTACCCTGCTGGCCAAGCTCGATGTGGAAGGCTTCCTGCTGGACATCGACGGTGACCTGCCCGCGCAGCTGCCGGTGATCGAGGGTGCGACCCTCACCGCGCCGGACCCGCACACTCTCGACATCGACATGCCGCGCGCCATGGACCTCAACCGCGTGTTCGCCACGCTGAACGAGTCCGGCATCCGCGTGCGTTCGATGCGTACCAAGAGCAACCGCCTGGAGGAACTGTTCGTGCGCCTCACCGGCAACCAGGAGACCTCCGCATGAGCGGCACCCCGAACACGCCCGCTGCGCCGATCACCGACGCCCAGCGCAACCGCATCGCCCTGATGACCATCGTGCGCCGCGAAGTGGCGCGCATCCTGCGCATCTGGGGCCAGACCCTGGTGCCGCCAGCGATCACCATGACCCTGTACTTCCTCATCTTCGGCGGCCTGATCGGCTCGCGCGTGGGTGACATGGGTGGCTACAGCTATATGCAGTTCATCGTGCCGGGCCTGGTGATGATGAGCGTGATCCAGAACAGCTATGGCAACATCAGCTCCTCGTTCTTCGGCGCCAAGTTCGGCCGCCACGTGGAGGAACTGCTGGTGAGCCCGATGCCGAACTGGGTGATCCTGTGGGGCTATGTGGCCGGTGCGGTGCTGCGCGGCCTGATGGTCGGCGTGATCGTGCTGATCATCGCCATGTTCTTCACCCCGGTGCGCATCCCGCACCCGCTGGTGACGCTGACCACGGTGATCCTGGGCGCGACGATCTTCTCGCTGGCCGGCTTCATCAACGCGGTGTACGCCAAGAAGTTCGATGACGTGGCGATCGTGCCGACCTTCATCCTGACCCCGCTGACCTACCTGGGCGGCGTGTTCTATTCGGTGAAGCTGCTGCCGGGCTGGGCCGAGGCGGCCACGCACGCCAACCCGATCTTCTACATGGTCAATGCATTCCGCTATGGCCTGCTGGGCAGCAGCGACGTGCCGGTGTGGGTGGCCTATGCGTTGATGCTCGGCTTCGTGGTGGTGCTGACGGCGCTGGCGCTGTGGCTGCTGCGCCGTGGCGTGGGCATGCGCAGCTGAGGGGTGCCTGCAGGGTCTGCGGCCCTGCACCCGCTGCAGGCCGGAGCAACGTCAACTGCTGGCATTCCGTGGGTTGGCGGGTTGGCCAGTAGATCCACGCCATGCCTGGATGAGGCGTAATCCTGTAGAGCCGAGCCTATGCCCGGCTCTTTTTTTGCCTGCGATCTCCGGCACAATCGCTGGAAGACTTCCCCCAGGAAACGGTGAACGTGCAATGCGCATCCTGATTCTCGGCGCCGGTGGTACCGGCGGTTACTTCGGCGGCCGCCTCGCGCAGGCCGGCGTGGACGTGACCTTCCTGGTCCGCCCGACCCGCGCCAGCCAGCTGGACCGCGATGGCCTGGTCATCCGCAGCCCCGTAGGCGATGCCAGCTTCCCGGTGCAGCACGTCACTGCCGACGCCCTGCCCGCGCTTGCCGCGCAGCAGCCCTTCGACCTGGTCATCCTCAGCTGCAAGGCCTACGATCTGGACAGCTCGATCGATGCCATCGCACCGGCCGTGGGCGCCCGCACCAGCGTGCTGCCCATCCTCAACGGCCTGCACCACTACGGCGCGCTGGATGCACGCTTCGGCCGCGAGGCCGTGCTCGGCGGACTGTGCTTCATCAGCGCCACCAAGGCGCCCGATGGCGCGGTGCTGCACCTGGGCAAGCCGGCAAAGCTGACCTTCGGCGAGCGCGACGGTGGTGCGATCTCCGACCGCGTGCGTGCCTTCGCCGCTGCCTGCGCGCAGGCCAACCTGGACCACCTGGCCAGCGAGCAGATCGGCCAGGAGCAGTGGATCAAGTACACCTTCCTGACCGCGCTCGCGGCGGCCACCTGCCTGCTGCGCGCGGACATTGGCACCATTGTCGCCACCGATGATGGCGAGGCGATCGTGCGCGGCCTGTACGACGAGTGCCTGGCCGTGGCCGAGGCGGCCGGTGAGCCGGTGCCGCAGGCCGCGCAGGACACCGCGCGCGGCACCCTGACCCAGGCAGGATCTGCGCTGAAAGCCTCGATGCTGCGCGACCTGGAAGCTGGCCAGCAGGTGGAAGCCGCGCACATCGTCGGTGACATGCTGGTGCGCGCACGCAAGGCCGGGCAGGAAGCACTGCTGCTGCAGGTGGCCTACAGCAGCCTGCAGGCCTACCAGGCGCAGCGCAGCGCGTGATGGCATCGCCCGAGCCACTGCCGTCGCCGGTGCTGATCCTCGGCATGGGCTGGAGTGGGCGCGTGCTCGCCGCGCAGCTGCGGGCACGTGGCGCGCAGGTGTCGGGCACGGTGCGCGATCCGTCGTCGACAGTGTCCGGCGATCGACTGCAGCGCCACCGCCTGCACGCCGATGCCTCGCCGTCAGTGGCGCTGCTGGAGGCCATCGCACAGGCGCAGGCCGTGCTGTGCAGCGTGCCGCCGGATGCGCAGGGCGATCCTGCACTGCGCCAGCTGCTGCCCGCGCTGCAGGCCAGCCCGGCGCTGCGGTGGGTGGGGTATCTGTCCTCGACGTCGGTCTACGCCGACCGCGGCGGTGGCTGGGTAGACGAACGCAGCGAGGCCGATGCGAGCGAAACCGCTGGCGTGCAGCGCCGCCTGGCCGAAACGCAGTGGCGGGCCTTGGCCGAAGCGCGTGGCATCGCCTCGGCGGTGTTCCGTCTGCCGGGGCTGTATGGCCCTGGCCGCAATGCGCTGCTGCAGTTGGCCGAGCGTCGCGCACGCCATGTCGTACGGCCCGGACTGGTGTTCAACCGACTGCATGTAGAGGATCTGGCGGCGGTGGTCATCGCGGCAATGCAGCGGCCCACGCGGGATGGATTGTACCTGCCTGCCGATGACGAACCGGCGCCACCGCAGGATGTGCTGGCCTATGCCGCGCGGCTGGGTGGGTTCACGCTGCCGCCGGCAGTGGCATGGGATGACCCGGCGGTGAGCGCGACGCTGCGGCGCTTCTACGCCAGCAGCAAGCGCATCGACAGCCGCGGTACGCGCGCGGCGCTGGGGTGGGCGCCGACGTTCGTGACGTACCGGGAAGGGCTGGAGGCGCTGGCCGCTTCGCTCGCCGCGCATGGCCCGGCGCTACCGCGCGACGTCTGATTCCCAGCGCTGCGCTCGCCGGGCGTGGCCCGGCGCTACCGTCCTGCGTCCACCGCTCTTGTAGAGCCGAGCCCATGCTCGGCTTGCGGCAGCCGAGCATAGGCTCGGCTCTACCGGATCAGCCTGCATCAGGCAGGCGGAAGAACGTGCGCGTCGCGGCGGTGGCATTGGCTGCAGTCACAGCCACGTCTTCGCCACGGTCGCGGGCCAGTTCTTCGACGATGTGCGAAAGGAACATCGGTTCGTTGCGGCGGTCCTTCGGCATCGGCTTCAGCGTGCGCGGCAGCAGGTACGGCGCGTCGGTCTCGATCATCAGGCGGTTGGCCGGGATGTTCTTCACCAGCTCGCGCAGGTGCGCGCCACGCCGCTCGTCGCACAGCCAGCCGGTGATGCCGATGTACCAGTCCTGGTCCAGATAATCGAACAGCTCGTCACGTTCCCCGGTGAAGCAGTGCACCACTGCTGGGCCGAGGCGGCCTTCGAAGTTCTTCATCTGCGCCATGAAATCGGCATGCGCATCGCGCTGGTGCAGGAACAGCGGCTTGCCGTTGTCCGCGGCCAGCTGCAGCTGGCGCTCGAACGCGCGGTGCTGGGCCGGGCGCGGCGAGAAATCGCGGAAGTAGTCCAGCCCGCACTCCCCCACCGCCACTACTTCCGGGTGGGCATGCAGCGCGCGCATCTCGGCATCGCATTCCTCGGTGTATTCCACCGCGTGGTGCGGGTGCACGCCGGCGGTGGCGTACAGGAAACCGGGGTGCTGCTGGGCCAGCTGCACGGCCAGCGGCGAATGCTCGCGGCTGGCGCCGGTGATGACCATCTGCACCACGCCGGCCTGCCGTGCGCGGTCCAGGACGGCATCGCGGTCGCGGTCGAAGGAGTCGTGGGTCAGGTTGGCGCCGATATCGATCAGGTGCATGGGGGCTACTGGACAGTATTCGTGCACATTGTAGCCCCCGCCTCGGCGGTGATGCGGCGGGTCAATGCGTGTGGCGGTCGTGGCGCTCCCAGCGCTCCGGCAAGTTGAGCGCAGCGCAGGGCTCGCACACCAGGTCGCCATTTGGTTGGCGGATGAACCGCATCCCCGCGTCTGGGCGTGCTGCGCAGGACTGGCGCGATCCACCTCCGACCAACAGCCGGAAGCCGTCTGGATTGTGGCACACGGTCAGGGTATTGAAGGTCGGTCCCATTCTGCTGCGCGCGAACTGGGCGAAGAAGATGAAAGCCTGGTCGCCGGAGAGTTCCAGCGAAGGAAAGTCCGGCGAACGCAGAATGCCCTGTTCATAGGCACGCCGGATCGACAGTTCATCGCTCATGCCCCGCGGCAGGTAGCGCTGCTGAACGTCTGCACCCAGCAGGCGCGCCATCGGGTGGGCTGTGTCGGACGGCGCGGCGCTGGCACTGTTGCACGTAAGCAGCAGCAGGAGTGAGGCAAGCAGGAGGGTGGGACGCATGGGCAGGCTGGAGGCAGGGCGCGTTACCAGAACACCCCGACCTTACGGGGTCAAGCCACGTCGGCGCCGGGACGCTTATCCTTGGAACATGAAACCTCCTGTTTTCCCGATCTCCGCGCTGATTCCGCAGGTCCTGGACGTACTTCGACAGCACTCTCGATTGGTGCTGGAAGCGCCACCTGGCGCTGGCAAGACCACCCAGGTGCCGCTGGCCCTGCTCGATGCGCCGTGGCTGCAGGGGCGCAGGATCATCCTGCTGGAACCGCGCCGTGTGGCCGCACGCAGCGCCGCGTTGTTCATGGCGCGGCAGCTGGGCGAAGAGGTGGGCGGCACCGTCGGCTACCGTATCCGCTTCGAGAACAAGGTCTCGGCGCGTACCCGCATTGAAGTCGTCACCGAAGGCATCCTGACCCGCATGCTGCAGGACGATCCGATGCTGGAAACGGTTGGCGCGATCCTGTTCGACGAATTCCACGAGCGCCATCTCAGTGGCGACCTTGGCCTGGCCCTTGCGCTGGACGTGCAGGCGCAGCTGCGCGACGACCTGCGCCTGGTGGTGATGTCGGCCACGCTGGACGGCGAGCGGCTTGCCCGCTTCCTCGATGCGCCGCGCCTGAACAGCGAAGGTCGGAGCTACCCGGTGGCGGTCAGCCATTTCCCGGCGCGCCGCGATGAGGCGCTGGAGCTGCAGGTGCGCCGCGCGGTGCAGCAGGCCGTGGCCGAGCACCCAGGCGACCTGCTGGTGTTCCTGCCCGGCCAGCGCGAGATCGCGCGCGTGCAGGCAGGCCTGCAGGAATCGCTGGACGGCAGCGTCGAGGTGCTGGCACTGCACGGCGAGCTGCCGGTGGAACAGCAGGCACGCGTGCTGCAGGTCGCCAGCGATGGCCGCCGCCGCGTGGTGCTGGCTACCAACGTGGCCGAATCCTCGGTGACGCTGCCCGGCGTACGCGTGGTGATCGACAGCGGCCAGGCGCGCGAGCCGCGCTACGACCCCAACAGCGGCTTCACCCGGCTGGACGTGGTGGCCATCGCGCAGGCGTCGGCCGACCAGCGCGCCGGTCGTGCCGGACGCGTGGCCGAGGGCGTGGCGTGGCGGCTGTGGCCGCAGTCGCAGCGGCTGGAGCCGCAGCGCCGCGCCGAGATCGACCAGGTGGAACTGGCCGGGCTGGCACTGGAACTGGCCGCCTGGGGCAGCAGTGACCTGCGTTTCCTCGACCCACCGCCCTCGGGCCCGATGGCCGCCGCACGCGAACTGCTGCAGCGCCTGGGGGCACTTTCGGACACCGGCGCGATCACCGCACTCGGCCGCCGCGTACTGGCGCTGGGCACCCACCCGCGCATGGCAGCGATGCTGCTGGCCGCGCCCGATGCGCGCGCACAGGCGCTGGCTGCCGATCTGGCCGCGCTGCTGGAAGCACGCGATCCGCTGCGCCAGGGCGGCGATGCGCTGGCCACACGCTGGCGTGCGCTGGCCGCGTTCCGCAATGGTCGCGCGCCGTCCGATGCCAATCGCAGTGGCCTGGCTGCCATCGATGCGGCCGCCAAGCAGTGGCGCCGACGCCTGCGCTGCGAGGCGACGCCGCCCAACAGCATCGAAGCGCATGAGCTGGGTGATCTGCTCGCCCACGCCTTCCCCGACCGCGTCGGTTTCCAGCACCCCAGCGATCCGCTGCGCTACCTGCTGGCCAACGGCCGCAGCGCGCGCCTGCATGAACTGAGCGACCTGCGCGGCGAGCCGTGGCTGGTGGTCAGCGAGCTGCGCTATGAAGCACGTGATGCCCTGCTGCTGCGCGCCGCGCCGGTGGATGAAAACGCGTTGCGCGCGGCATGGCCGCAGCGCTTCGTCACCGAAGACACCGTGCGCTGGGACAGCGAGCGCCGCGCCCTGGTGGCCCTGCGCGAGTCACGCTTCGATCGCATCGTGCTGGACAGCCGCTCGGCCGGCCGCGTCGACCCGCAGCACGCCGCGCAGGCACTGACCGATGCGGTGGCCGAGCTCGGCCTGTCCGCCCTGCCGTGGACCGAGGGCCTGCGCCAATGGCAGGCGCGGGTGGAATCGCTGCGCCGCTGGATGCCCGAACTCGGTCTGCCCGACTGCAGCGACGGCGCCCTGCTGGCCACGCGCGCGCACTGGCTGCAGCCGGCATTCGCCGGCAAGACGCGGCTGGATGCCCTGGACGAGAGCAGCTTCGGCGAAGCGCTGAAGTCACCGCTGGACTGGTCGCAGCGGCAGCTGATCGAGCGCCATGCGCCGACCCGCATCACCGTGCCCTCGGGGCTGGAGCGGCCGATCAGCTACGCGCTGGACAGCGAGAGCGGCGAGCCGCTGCCGCCGGTGCTGGCGGTGAAGCTGCAGGAACTGTTCGGCCTGGCCGACACCCCGCGCATCGCCGATGGCCGCGTGCCGCTGACCCTGCACCTGCTGTCGCCGGGCGGCCGCCCGCTGCAGGTCACCCAGGACCTGCGCAATTTCTGGGAAAATACCTATGCCGAGGTGAAGAAGGAAATGAAGGGTCGCTACCCGCGCCATCCGTGGCCGGACGACCCGTGGACGGCGACGGCCACGCACCGGGCCAAGCCACGGGGGACCTGACGGATTGCGGTAGCGCCGGGCCGTGCCCGGCGGCGCTGCAACAGATCCGCCGGGCATGGCCCGGCGCCACCATGGTTTCCTGCCTGATCCTGAATGGACGGGGTAGCGTCACCGCATCGACTGCCCTGACTGACATACCGTTTACAGGCAGCACGACACACTGGACTTCGACCCGAGGCAAAGGACCCCACGCATGAGCAAGCTGACCGTTATCACCGACCGCGCCCTGGAGCGCGCCCTGGAACTGGCGCACAGCGCCGGCGACGGCCTGAAGAGCGCTGGTGGCAGCCTGCGCCATTTCGGCCCGCAGGCCAGCGACTGGATCAAGACCGGCGCCGCCGTGGGTGCGGTGAAGACCGGCAGCAAGGTCGCCACCAAGCTTGTGCGCCGCAACCCGGCCGTGGCCATCACCGCCGCTGCGGTGGGCGTGGGCCTGCTCGGCTATGCGCTGTACCGCAAGCAGCAGAAGAAGAAGGCTGCCAACGGCCAGGTGGTGAACGGGCAGGCCAAGCGCATCAACGCCCGTGACCGCCGCAACCACACCGTGGTGGACGAGCACAGCGACATCGGCAGCGATGCCTGAGTTCGGCCTGCGGGTCGGAGCCCTTCCTGTGGAAGGGGGCTGACCCCGATGCAGGGTCGGAGCCCTTCCTGTGGAAGGGCTCCGACGCTTTTCGTTTCTGCAGTCGTGCTCAGCCGATCTGCCGCCAGTGCCCCGGCGGCAGGTCATCCAGCCGGTATGGCCCCATCGACACGCGCACCAGGCGCAGGGTCGGCAGGTTCACCGCCGCGGTCATCCGTCGCACCTGGCGGTTGCGGCCTTCACGGATCGTGATCGCCAGCCAGCTGTCCGGCACGGTCTTGCGGAAACGAACCGGCGGATCGCGCAGCCACAGCTCCGGCGCCGGATCGAGGCGCTCGATCTTCGCCGGTAACGTCGGACCATCGTTCAGGACCACGCCGTCGCGCAGCTGCTGCAGCTGCTCGTCGCTGGGCGTGCCTTCCACCTGCACCCAGTAGGTCTTGTCGGCCTTGTGCTTCGGGTCGGTCAGTTTGTGCGCCAGCGTGCCGTTGTCGGTCAGCAGCAGAAGGCCCTCGCTGTCATGGTCGAGCCGGCCAGCGGCGTACACGCGCGGCGGCAGGCCGAAGCCGGCCAGCGTCGGCCGCGGCGGCACGCTGCGGTCGGTGAACTGGCAGAGCACGTTGAAGGGCTTGTTGAAGGCGATCAGCATTGCGGAAGCGGCAGGCGGCGGGGTGATGCATTGTCCCACGCCGCGCTGCGCGCTTGCCGGCCGGGGCCCGGCGCTACCGGTTTACGGCTTCACGAAACGCAGGGTCATGCGGTCGCTTTCGCCGATGGCCTGGTACTTGGCGTCGTCGCCCTTGTCGTGCTGGTTGGTCGGCGGCAGGGTCCAGACACCGTTCGGGTGGTCCTTGGTGTCACGCGGGTTGGCATTGACCTCGGTGCGCGCATCCAGCTTGAAGCCGGCGGCCTCGGCCATGGCGATCACCTGCTGCTGGCCGACATAGCCGGTGTCGTCATCATCGGCGACGTCGGCCTTGGCGCGATGCTCGACCACGCCCAGCACGCCGCCCGGCTTCAGCACGTTGAAGAAGCCCAGGAACATGCCCTGCGCCTGGCCGGCCTTGCGCCAGTTGTGCACGTTGCGGAAGGTCAGCACCACGTCGGCCGAATTGGCCGGGCCGAACACCGGCTTGGCCGGGTCGTAGCCGACCACGGCGGCCTTGTCGAACTGGGCCGGCGCACCGGCGAACTTCTTTTCCAGGCCGTCGCGGCTGCGCTGCTGGTAATCGCGGCCACGGCCTTCGGGTACAGCGGCCGGGTCGACCACGGCGGCGATGTAATGGCCCTTGTCACGCAGCAGCGGGGCCAGGATTTCCGAGTACCAGCCGTTGCCGGGGGTGATCTCGATGACGGTCTTTTCCGGTGCGACCTTGAAGAAGGCCAGCGACTGCGCCGGATGGCGGTAGTTGTCGCGTTTCACATTGGCGGGGTCGCGGGTCGATGCCTTCACCGCGGCGTCGATGGCCGGCGAGACCTGGATCTTCGCCGGTGCCACCGTGGCCGGTGCAGCGAATGCGGGAACAGCAACGAGCAGGGCTGAAGCAAGCAGCAGGCGGCAGCTACGCAGGGACGAGGCAGCGATCATCGGGGCGATTCCAGCGGAAGATGCGGCGAGACTAGCAGCCGCCGCGTGCAAGGTGTTCACAAAACGTTAGCCACGCGCTCCGCGACGGAACACTGTTTTGTATTCGACGCCGCAGCGCGGTCACACAGCGCGTTCTATGCTGCAGGACTACCCCCAAGGAGTCCGTGCCCATGACGGCAACCCGCGAACTGGGCCGTTCCGGCCTGCATGTACGTCCGCTCGCCTTCGGCGGCAACGTGTTTGGCTGGAGCGCCGATGAGAAGGCCAGCTTCGCCCTGCTCGATGCCTTCGTCGATGCCGGCTTCAACCTGGTCGACACCGCTGATGTCTATTCGGCCTGGGTGCCGGGCAACGAAGGCGGCGAATCGGAAACGCTGATCGGCAAGTGGTTTGCACGCAGCGGCAAGCGCGACAAGGTGGTGCTGGCGACCAAGGTGGCCAAATGGGCCGAACGCCCCGGCCTGACTCCGGACAACATCAAGGCCGCGGTGGAAGATTCGCTGCGCCGCCTGCAGACCGATGTGATCGATCTGTACCAGGCCCACGAGGACGATGAATCCACACCGCTTGAAGCAACCTTGGCTGCGTTCGGCCGGCTGATCGAAGCGGGCAAGGTGCGCGCCATCGGTGCATCCAACTACAGCGCCACGCGCCTGGCCGATGCGCTGAAGGTGTCCACCGATTACAAGCTGCCGCGCTATGAAACCCTGCAGCCGGAGTACAACCTGTACGACCGCGCTGGTTACGAGAAGGAACTGGAACCGCTGGTACAGCGCGAACAGATCGGCGTGATCGGTTACTACGCGCTGGCCAGTGGTTTCCTCAGCGGCAAGTACCGCACCCCGGCCGATGCCAGCAAGAGCCCGGCGCGTGGCGGGAACGTGGTCAAGCGCTACCTGAACCCGCGTGGCCTGCGCATCCTGCAGGCACTGGATGATGTGGCCAGCAAGCACAACGCCAGTGCCGCGCAGATCGCGCTGGCGTGGCAGATCGCACGGCCGTCGATCACCGCGCCGATCGTCAGCGCCACCAGCGTCGAGCAGCTGCGCGACCTGCTGGCGGCGGCCAATGTCGGCCTCAGCGTGCAGGACATCGCACAGCTGGATGCGGCGAGCGTCGAGGGTTGATTGCCGCATCCACGCATGGCGTGGATCTACTACGACAGTAGATCCACGCCATGCGTGGATGGCACCCCGCGATCTTCAACGCGGCACGCTGTCCTCACCCACCAGCGCGTGGTGCACGCCGGCGCCGGCACGCACGCCTTCGGCCATGGCCAGGGTGATGTTGCCGACCGTGGTCGCGTCGCCTGCGGCGTACACGTTCGCCACCGAGGTCTGCTTCATCATGTCGACCTCGACCAGCACGCCCAGCGGGCTTTCCACCAGCGCACAGCCGAGCTGCTGCACCAGCGGCGTGGCCATCTGCTGCATGGCCGGCACGAACAGCGCACGCTGGGCGATGCGGCGGCCATCGGCCAGTTCCACTTCCAGCCACGTCGGCTGTTCGCCCTGCACGCCCACCACCGGGGTGGTCTCGATCTGCACGCCGCGCTGCTGCATGGCAGCCTGCTCTTCATCGCTGATCGGCAGGCCCTGGCTGAAGAAGGTGACGTTGCCCCAGTCGGCAAACAGCGTTGCCTTGGCCGCCGACATCGGGTGGCCGCCGAGCAGGCCGATGGCACCGCCGCCGACTTCGTAGCCATGGCAGTACGGGCAGTGCAGCACGGTGCTGCCCCAGCGTTCGGCCAGGCCCGGCAGCCCGGGCAGCTGGTCGGCGATGCCGGTGGCCAGCAGCAGCTTGCGCGCGGCCAGCACCTGGCCATCGGCGGTACGCACCTCCACGCCCTCGGCCGTGGACTGCGCGTGCACCACCTCGCCCTGAAGCCAGCGCACGGTGGGGTAATCGAGCAGCTGCTGGCGCGCGTTCTTCAGCAGCTCGGCGCCGCTGATGCCGTCCTGGCCAAGCACGCCGTGCGAGTGGCTGGCGGCGCGATTGCGCGGCAGGCCGCTGTCGATGATCGTGACCGGGCGGCGCGCGCGGGCCAGGATCAGGCCGGCGGCAATGCCGGCGTAGCTGCCGCCGACGATGAGGACATCAGGATTCATGGGGACCTTCCAGGGAACGGTGGTGGGCAAGATGGCGGGCGAAGTCGGCGCCCAGCTGGTCCAGGGTGCCGGCCTGCAGGCGCGCTTCGAGCAGGCGCTGGGCCTCGCGCGCGCCGTCCTGCAGGGCCTGGTTGACCAGCTGCTGGATCGGGCAGCCGCCGCCGTTGTGGCGCTGGCCGACCTGCACCAGCGGCGGCGCACCGACCGCCAGGTAGATGTCGTGCAGGCTGATCTGCGCTGCATCGCGTGCCAGCTGGCTGCCGCCGCCGTGCCCGCGCGTGCTGCGCACCAGACCGGCCTTGTGCATCTGCGCCAGCAGGCGGCGGATCACCACCGGGTGGGTCGGCAGGCAGGTGGCCAGTTGTTCGGAGGTACGCGGGCCGACCTGGCCGACCAGGTGGGCCATCACGTGCAGGGCGTCGGAGAGCGGGTCTGCGAATTTCATGTAACTACGATAGTTACATTTAAACCGTCTGTCGAGGGTCTGTATTTGTTCCATCTGGACACATTTGTCCTATCTAACGCACCTTTCACCTCTTTAAACGCAACGATAACGTGACCAGCTTTGCACTTCAGAGCCCTCAAGCGCGGTCGATACCGCATCGCACCCCTTCCAAGAGTCCGCCCCATGAACGCCTCCTCCCGTGCACCGCGGCTGCAGTCGAAGCTGCTGGGCGCTGTATCCGTTGGTCTGGCCATCGTCCTGCTGTGCGCCCTCGCCGGCCTGGCATCGGCATGGCTGAAGCTGTCTGCGCAAGCCCCTGCAGAGGTCGCCCACAGCCGCGACGCCGAGCGCCTGCAGCGCGAGTTCCGCGGGCAGGTGCAGGAATGGAAGAACGTACTGCTGCGCGGCCACGACGAGGCGCTGCGCCAGCGCCACCTTCAGGCCTTCGATGACGAAGGAAAGCGGGTGGAGGAGCTGGCCACAGGCCTGGCCGCCAGCCCCGATGCACGCACCCGCGAGATGGCGCAGGCATTCAGTGGCCTGCATGCGCAGCTGCAGAAGGATTACCACGCCGCCCTGCAGGCGTTTGCCATGGCCGGCTATGACCCGTCCGCCGGCGACAGCCTGGTGCGTGGCAAGGACCGCCCCGTGACCGCCGCGCTGGATGCATTGGGCAGGCGTACTTCAGCGGTGGCCGAGGCCGCGGTGAGCGCGCGCTCGCAGCAGGCACGCCGCACCCTGGTGGTGTGCGGGGTGCTGACCATCGCCGCGGCGCTGCTGCTGCTGGCCGGCCTGGGTTGGTGGCTGCGGCGTGCGGTGGTACAGCCGGTGCTGGCGGTGGAAGCCGCCGCGCGCGCAGTGGCCACCGGCGACCTTGACCATCGGGTTCAGGTGCGCAGCCGCGATGAGATCGGCCGCTTGGCGCAGGCCATGCAGGCCGTGCAGGGCACGCTGCGCGACGTGCTCGCCGCGCAGGCGGCGATGGCGCAGGCGCACGACGCCGGCACCATCAGCCACCGCATGCAGGCCGGCGACTTCCCCGGCGCGTACGGACGCATGGTGGCCGACACCAACGCACTGGTCGACGCGCACATCCAGGTGAAGATGCGCGCGGTCAGCATCATCGGCCGCTACGCTGTGGGCGACCTGAGCGAGGATATGGAGGCGCTGCCGGGCGAAAAGGCGATCATTACCGACACGCTGCACACCGCCAAACAGAACCTTGGTGCCATCAATGGCGAGATCCGCCGTCTGGCCACGGCAGCGGCGGCAGGCGATTTCAGCCAACGCGGCGACAGCGCAAGCTTCGAGCATGATTTCCGCGCGATGGTCGATGGGTTGAATGAGCTCATGCACGCTGCCGACCACAATCTGGCTGAGGTCTCGACGATGCTGCGGGCGATTGCCGATGGTCGCCTGGGTGCGCGCATGCATGGCGATTTCCACGGCGTGTTCGCGCGCATCGCCGGCGACGCCAATGCTACGGCAGCGCAGTTGGCGACGATTGTTACCGACATCAAGCACACCTCGGGCAGCATCCATTCGGCGGCCGCTGAAATTGCGGCCGGCAACAACGACCTGTCGCGCCGTACCGAGCAGCAGGCCGCCAACCTGGAAGAAACGGCCGCGTCGATGGAAGAACTGACCTCGACCGTGCGCCAGAATGCCGAGCATGCACGCCAGGCCAACCAGCTGGCGATCGGCGCACACGGCGTGGCCTCGCAGGGCGGTGAAGTGGTCGGCCAGGTGGTGGAAACCATGGGCGCGATCGAGGCGTCATCGCGGCAGATTGCGGCGATCATCAGTGTGATCGACGGCATCGCGTTCCAGACCAACATCCTGGCCTTGAACGCGGCGGTGGAGGCTGCACGTGCCGGTGAACAGGGCCGTGGCTTTGCCGTGGTCGCCAGCGAGGTACGCACGCTGGCGCAGCGTTCGGCGGCCGCAGCCAAAGAGATCAAGACGCTGATCGAGGCGTCGGTGGAACAGGTCGGCCACGGCGCGCAGCGCGTGCGCCAGGCCGGCGACACGATGGCCGAGATCGTCGCTTCGGTGCAGCGGGTGACCGACATCATGGCCGAGATTTCCGCCGCTTCGCAGGAGCAGAGCGCGGGGATCGAACAGGTCAGCCAGACCGTCATCCAGATGGATGGCACCACCCAGCAGAACGCCGCGCTGGTGGAAGAAGCCAGCGCCGCCGCGCGCAGCCTGGAACAGCAGGCCGACCGCTTGATCGAGGCAGTGGATGTGTTTGATCTGTCGAGTGCGGCGACGACGAAGGATACCCTCGCGCGCGCGGCATGAGGGATCCGCCGGGCATGGCCCGGCGCTACCATCGCGCGATCACGGTAGCGCCGGGCCATGCCCGGCGAGCGCAGCAGCCTCAGCGCAGGTAATCGCCCTCCGCCATCCCCTCGGCCAGGTGATCCAGGAACGAGCTGATGCGCGCCGACACGGCGGTGTTGCGGTAGTACACCGCGTGGATCGGCTGGTAGACATCCAGCGTCTGCGCGGCCAGCACCGGCACCAGGGTGCCGGCGGCGCGATCACGGTCGGTGACGAAGTCGGACAGGCAGGTGATGCCCACGCCTTCCACCGCCAGCCGGCGCAGGGTCTCGCCGCTGGAGACAGCGATATCCGGGCGCACCAGCAGCTGCCCGTCAGCATCACCCGGCAGTGGCCAACGGTTCAAGGATTCCGGTTCATTGAAACTCAACAGCGTGTGCTGGCCCAGCGCGGCCACGGTGGCCGGTTCGCCGTGCGCGGCCAGATAGGCCGGGCTGGCCACCAGCTGCAGCCGGCAGCGCCCCAGCGAACGCGCGTGCAGGGTCGAATCGGCCAGCGGGCCGATACGGATGGCCAGGTCGGTGCGCCGCTCCAGCAGGTCGATGTAGCGCTCGGAGCTGTTCAGTTCCAGCTGCACTTCCGGGTAGCGCGCGCGGTAGCTGGCCACCAGCGGCGCGATCACGTGCAGCACGAAGGGCATGGCCGCATCCACGCGCAGCCGCCCGGCCGGGCGCTCGCGGCGGGCGGCCATCTGCTCCTCGGCCGATTCCACCGCATCGATGATCGCCCTCGCGTGGCGCAGGTAGGCCTCACCCTCGGCGGTCAGGTGCAGGCGGCGGGTAGTGCGGGTCAGCAGGGTGGTGCCCAGCTTCTCTTCCAGCCGGCCCAGCGCGCGGCTGACGCCCGAGGGCGTGTGCCCCAGCTGCTCGGCGGCGGCGCTGATCGAGCCGCTGTCGATGACCGCCAGGAAGGCCTGCATTTCGTCGAGAGTGGTCTTCATGGCGCCATTATTGACCAGCAGGCAAGAGTGATTGGCGTGAAGACCGGTTTTTCGGCAAAGGTGCGCCGCGCACACTGCGCCCCTTCCTTCCCTCCGGAGCCTGCCATGACCCGTGGCATTCCCCTCGCCCTGCTGGCGCTGACCCTCGGCGCCTTCGCCATCGGCACCACTGAATTCGTCATCGTCGGCCTCATTCCGACCATCGCCGCCGACCTGCACGTCAGCCTGCCCTCGGCCGGCCTGCTGGTCTCGCTGTATGCCCTGGGCGTGGCCATCGGCGCGCCGGTGCTGACCGCACTGACCGGCCGCGTGCCGCGCAAGCAGCTGCTGGTCGCGCTGATGCTGATGTTCACCCTCGGCAACGTCATCGCGTGGATGGCACCGGGCTACACCTCGCTGATCGTCGCCCGCATCCTCACCGGCCTGGCCCATGGCGTCTTCTTCTCCATCGGCTCGATCATCGCCACCGCGGTGGTGCCGAAGGAAAAGGCCGCCAGCGCGATCGCCATCATGTTCACCGGCCTGACCGTGGCGCTGGTGACCGGCGTGCCGCTGGGCACCTTCATCGGCCAGCACCTGGGTTGGCGTGCGACCTTCCTGGCCGTGGCCGGCCTTGGCGTGGTGGCCCTGCTGGGTGCGCTGCTGTTCGTGCCGCGCAACGTGCCGCAGAGCGCGCCGGCCAGCTTCCGCCAGCAGCTGGGCGTGCTGGCCCAGCCGCGCCTGCTGCTGGTCTATGCGATGACCGCGCTGGGCTATGGCGGTACGTTCCTGGCCTTCACCTACCTGGCGCCGATCCTGCAGGACGTCACCGGTTTCTCGGCCAACGCGGTCAGCCTGGTGCTGCTGGTGTACGGCGTGTCGGTGGCGATCGGCAACCTGTGGGGCGGCCGCCTGGCCGACCGCGTTGGCCCGGTGCCGGCACTGAAGCGCATCTTCGCGCTGCTGGCCATCGTGCTGTTCGTGCTCACCTTCACCGCCTACAACACCGGGCTGATGCTGCTGACCGTGCTGGCCCTGGGCGCGGTGGCGTTCGGCAACGTGCCGGGCCTGCAGGTGTACGTGGTCAAGCAGGCGCAGCGTCACGCGCCGCAGGCCACTGATGTGGCGTCGGGCCTGAACATCGCCGCGTTCAACATCGGCATCGCCCTCGGCGCCTCGCTGGGCGGCCTGGTGGTGGAGCACATCGGCCTGATGCACACGCCGTGGCTGGGCGCACTGGTGGTCGTGCTGGCCTACGCGCTCACCGTGCTCAGCGGGCGCCTGGATCGCCGCGATGGTATCGACCAGCGTGCCGAGGGCATCACCGTGACCGCCCACTGACCGGCAACGCAATGCACCGTTGCCGGCATGCACACGGTCCCTGACCTACCCTTCCTGTTCACTCCTTTCCCCCCGTTGGAGCTTCCCATGACTGTCCCCGCCTTTGGTCTTGGCACCTTCCGCCTGAAAGACCAGACCGTGATCGATTCCGTCCGCAATGCGCTGGACGTCGGTTACCGCGCCATCGATACCGCGCAGATCTACGGCAATGAAGCCGAGGTCGGCCAGGCCATCGCCGAATCCGGCGTACCGCGCGACGACATCTACCTGACCACCAAGGTGTGGATCACCGAGTTCAAGCGCGATGCGCTGCTGGCCAGCCTGCGCACCAGCCTGGAAAAGCTGCGCACCGACCATGTCGAGCTGACCCTGATCCACTGGCCCTCGCCGAATGACCAGGTGGACGTGCCGATGGAGGAATACCTGCCGGCGCTGGCCGAGGCCAAGGCGCAGGGCCTGACCCGCGAGATCGGTATCTCCAACTTCACCATCGCCCAGACCCGCAAGGCGATCGAGATCCTCGGTGCCGATGCCATCGCCACCAACCAGATCGAGATCCACCCGTACCTGCAGAACCGCCTGCTGGTGCAGTTCCTGCAGGACAACGGCATCGCCATCACCGCCTACATGAGCCTGGCCTACGGCGAAGTGCTGAAGGACCCGGTGATCCAGGCCATCGCCGGCCGCCACCAGGCCACCCCGGCACAGGTCGCACTGGCCTGGGCGCTGCAGCAGGGTTTTGCGGTCATCCCGTCGTCGACCAAGCGCGAGAACCTGGCCGGCAACCTGGAAGCGGCGGCGATCCGCCTGACCGACGACGACATGGCGCAGATCGCCACGCTTGATCGCGGCCAGCGTCTGGCCAATCCGGAAGGCATCGCCCCGGCCTGGGATTGAGGAACGGCCGCCGGGCATGGCCCGGCGCTACCGTGGGAAACCTACGCCGGGCCATGCCCGGCGGATCCATCAGCCCTGCAACAACCAGCCGCGCATCGCCGCGCTTACGTCGTCCGGCTTTTCCATCGGCGCCAGGTGCCCGCAGTCGGGCACCACCACCAGCTGCGAGCGCGGCACCAGCGCGTGCATTTCCTCGCTCACCGCCAGCGGCGTGATGCGGTCGTTCGCACCGCAGACGATCAGCAGCGGATCGCGGTAGGCAGCCAGCACGTCATGGCCATCGCGGCGTTCCAGCCCGCTCTGGCGCATGAACACTTCCGCGCCCAGCCGCGCGGTCATGTCGCGCACGCGCTGCACCAGCACGTAGTCGTCCAGCCGCGACGCATCAATGTAGCTGCGCATCAGCGCATCACCAAAACCATGGAACTTGCCGGGCAGGCGCACGCTGGCACGCTGGCTGCGGCGCTGCTCGGCGCGCTCGGGCGAATCGGCATGGATCGAGGTGTCGACCAGCGCCAGCTGCAGCACGCGCTCGGGCGCGGTGCGCAGGATCTGCTGGGCGACGAAGCCGCCCAGCGAGAAACCGGCCAGCGCGAAGCGCTCGGGGGCCTGCGCCAGCACGTCGTCGGCCACCGCCTGCAGGGTCTGGCCACGGGTCTGGTCGCCCACGGTGCAGTCGGCAATGTCGGCCAGGTCGGCCAGCTGCGCGCGCCACAGCTCGGCGTCGTTGAGCAGGCCGGGGAGCAGCAGCAGGGGGATGCGATCGGTCATGGGGGTATTGTCGCGCGGCGGGGTGGGTACGGCCATGCCGTGACGAGTCGTTGGGCTGTAGAGTCGAGCCTGCTCCACAGCCAGTCGAGCATGGCTCGACTCTACAAAGGGCAGTCGAGCATGGCTCGGCTCTACAAAGGGCAGTCGAGCGTGGCTCGACTCTACAGAAGGCAGCAGCATGGCAGACCCCTACAACAGCGGCATCCCCTCCCCTCCGGCCCTGCGCTTCGAGGATTCCCTGGTCACCACCGCCTTCGAGCTGCCCGGCTACCGCGTGGCCCGCAACCTGGGCGTGGTGCGCGGCATCACCGTGCGCTCGCGCTCGATCGTCGGCAACTTCCTCGGCGGCATCCAGACGATCTTCGGCGGCAACATCACCATCTACACCGAGCTGTGCGAACAGGCGCGCGAGGAAACCTACCGCGACATGGTCAAGCACGCGCGGCAGCTGGGCGCCAACGCCATCATCGGCATGCGCTACGACGCCACCGATGTGATGACCGGGCTGACCGAGGTGCTGTGCTATGGCACGGCGGTGGTGGTGGAGCCGTTACGATGAATCCGACGTTCCGCCGGACATGGTCCGGCGCTACCGATGCGGTAACGATCACGCCGCCGGCGAGGGGGCAGGCACTTCGACCTGCTGCACCGGCAGGGTCACCATCATCACGGTCGGGTCGTCCGGGTCCAGCCGGGTCTTGAAGCCCAGGCTCTGGCACATCGCCAGCATGGTGCTGTTCTCGCGCAGCACCTGGCCTTCCACCACGTCCAGCCCCAGCCACTTGGCGTACTCGATCATGATCGCCATCAGGCGCCAGCCGATGCCGTGGCCCTTCAGGTCCGAGCGGATCAGGATGCCGTACTCGCCGCGATGGTAATCGGCATCGGCATGCAGGCGCACCGCACCCAGCATGTCGCCGTTGCGCGGGTCGATCGCCACCAGCGCGATCGAGCGCGCGTAGTCGAGCTGGGTCAGCCGCGCGATGAACTCGTGGCTGAAGTGCTTCACCGACTGGAAGAAGCGCAGGCGCAGGTCTTCATCGCTGACGCGGGCGAAGAACGCGCGGAACAGTGCATCGTCCTCCGGCCGCACCGGGCGCACGAAGGCGCGGCCGCCATCGGACAGCTCGAGGGTGCGCTCCCACTCCTTCGGGTACGGGAACACCGAGAAGCGCGGATGGCCACGGCCCTTGTGCAGGATGCGCGATGGCGCGATGGCCACGCGTGCGTCGAGGGCGAGGATGCCCTTGCCATCCACCAGCAGCGGGTTGATGTCCAGCGTTCGCACTTCGGGAATGTCGGCTGCCAGCTGCGCCAGTTTCACCAGCGCAAGCGCCAGCGCACGCTCGTCGGCGGCCGGTACATCGCCATAGGCCTTGAGGATGCGCGAAGCCCGGGTCTGGCCGATCAGTTCGTGGGCCAGGCGCAGGTCCAGCGGTGGCAGCGCGAGCGCCTTGTCATTGATCACTTCCACCGCGGTGCCGCCGCGGCCGACCACGATCACCGGGCCGAACGTGGTGTCATCGGCGATGCCGACGATGATCTCGCGCGCCTTCGGGCGGATGATGGTCGGCTGCACCAGCAGGCCGTCGATGCGTGCATCCGGGCGTCGCTGGCGGGCGCGTTCGAGGATGGCGTTTGCCGCGCTCTGCACCGCTGGCAGCGTCGCCAGGTTCAGGCGCACGCCATCCACTTCGGACTTGTGCGGAATGTCCGGCGACAGGATCTTCAGCGCGACCGTGGCACCGCGCTCGAGCAGCGGCTGCGCCAGGTCCATCGCTTCGTGCGCGTCGCGCGCATGCATCACCGGCGCCGACGGAATGCCATAGGCCTTGAGTAGATCGTGGGTGGCCAGCGGGTCCAGCCACTGCTGGCCATTGGCCAGTGCGGCCTCGACGAGGGTGCGCGCCCGCGCGGTATCCACGCTGAAATCCTGCGGCAGGCTGGGCGGCGTTTCCATCAGCGCGTTCTGCGCTTCGCGGTAGCGCACCAGATGCTGGAAGCCACGCACGGCTTCGGCCTCGGTGGGATAGGTCGGCACGCGCGCCGCGTTGAGCGTGGCGGTGGCCTGGTCATCGTTGCCCAGCCATACCGCGAACACCGGCTTGTCGCGGTGGTGGCGCGGTCGCAGGCCGAGCGTGCGGGTCAGCGCCTGCGCGGCATCGGCCGAAGAGGTGAACGCGGTGGGCACGTTGACCACCATCACCGCATCGTTCTCGTTGTCGGCCAGCAGCGCTTCGATGGCAGCCGCGTAGCGATCACCATCGGCGTCGACCACGATGTCGACCGGGTTGCCGCGCGACCAGCCCTGCGGCAGCACTTTGTCCAGCGTCTCCACCGTGCTGTCGGACAGCTGCGCGAGGGTGCCGCGCAGCGCCACCAGCTGGTCCACCGCCAGGCGGCCGACGCCACCGCCATTGCTGAGCACGGCCAGGCGACGGCCGGGGAATGTACCGAGCCGGCCGAGGGTCTCCGCTGCGGTGAACAGCTCGTCCAGTGCATTCACGCGGAGCAGGCCGGCGCGGTTGAAGGCCGCGCCGTAGACATCATCGGCGCGCGCCAGTGCCTGTACGTGGGTGTCGGCGCTGCCGGGCTGCACGCGCTCGGCGCGGCCTGATTTGACCACCACCACGGGTTTGGCGCGTGCGGCGGCACGCGCGGCCGACATGAACTTGCGCGCGTCCTTGATGTGTTCGACGTAGAGCAGGATGGCGCGGGTGCGGTAGTCGGTGGCGAAGTAATCGAGCAGGTCGCCGAAGTCGACGTCCATGGTGTCGCCCAGCGAAACCACCGCAGAGAAGCCCACCGAACGTGCCACGCCCCACTCCACCAGCGCGGCGGCAATCGCCGAGGATTCGGAGATCAACGCGAGGTCACCGGCCTGCGGGAAGTGCGCGGCGATGCTGGCATTGAGCCGCGCATGCGGCGCGATGACGCCCAGGCAGTGCGGGCCGAGAATGCGCAGGCCGTGCTTGCGCGCCACCGTTTCCACCTGTTCGGACAGCGATCCCGGGCCTTCGCCGAGATGCGCGGTGAGGATGATCGCCGCCTGCACGCCGCGCTCGGCGGCGGTACGCACCACCTGCGGGACGATCGCTGCCGGCGCGGTGATGACCACCAGGTCGGGCACCCAGTCGAGGTCGTTCAGCCGCTTGACCGTGCGGATGCCGTCGATCGCAGCGTGGCGCGGGTTGATCCACGCCACCTTGCCGGGAAAGCCGGTGCCACGCAGGTTGCGCATCACCGCACGGCCGGCGGAGCGCTCACGCGGGCTGCCGCCGATCACCGCGACCGACTGCGGACGGAACACGGACTGCAGGTGGTAGGTACTCATGCGCCTACGGTACACGCACCGGCGCTGCCGCGGCATGATCCTGCGCAGGAATCTGCCACCGCATCCACGCATGGCGTGGATCTACTGGTAGATCCACGCCATGCGTGGATGACCCGGCGATCCGGTAGATCCACGCCATGCGTGGATAACCCGGCGATCCGGTAGATCCACGCCATGCGTGGATAACGGCCCGGTTACAGCAGGGTGCCGTGCAGGATGAGGGCGGCGATGCTGAAATAGATCACCAGGCCGGTCACGTCCACGAGGGTGGCCACGAACGGGGCCGAGGCGCTGGCTGGGTCGAAGCCCAGGCGCTTGAGGATGAAGGGCAGCATCGAGCCGGACAGCGAGCCGAACGTGACGATGCCCACCAGCGCGGCGCCGATGGTGATCGCCAGCAGGATCCAGTGCTCGCCGTAGTCGTGCAGGCCGCCCAGCTGCCAGATGACGATGCGCACGATGGCCAGGCAGCCGAGGATGGCGCCCAGCACCATGCCGGTCGGTACTTCGCGCAGCGCTACCTTCCACCAGTCGCTCAAGCGCAGCTCGCGCAGCGCCAGGCTGCGGATCAGCAGCGAAGTGGCCTGCGAACCGGAGTTGCCACCCGAGCTCATGATGAGCGGAATGAACAGGGTCAGCACCACCGCGCGTGCCAGCTCGTCCTCGTAGTGCTGCATCGCGCTGGCGGTGAGCATCTCGCCGAGGAACAGCACGCTCAGCCAGCCGGCGCGCTTGCGCAGCATCTCGAAGAAACCGATCTGCATGTACGGCTTGTCCAGCGCTTCCATGCCGCCGAACTTGTGCGCGTCCTCGGTAGATTCCTCGATGAGCGCATCGAGCACGTCGTCGACGGTGACGATGCCCAGCAGGTGCTGCTGCGCGTCCACCACCGGAATGGCCAGCAGGTCGTGGCGGCGGATCAGCCGCGCCACTTCTTCCTGGTCCAGCAGGGCATCAACGGTGACCGGCGGATTGACCTGGGCCACGTCGAGGATCGATTCCTCCGGCAGGCCGGTGATCAGCCGGCGCATGGTCACCACCTGCTGCAGCTGCTGGCTGGCCGGGTCCAGCACATAGATCGCGTACACGGTCTCGCGGGTGCGCTCGACCTGGCGGATGTGCTGCAGGGTCTGGGCCACGGTCCAGGTGGCGGGCACGGCGACGAACTCGGTGGTCATCAGCGCACCGGCGGTGTTGGCCGGGTAGCTGAGCAGCGTCTGGATGGCCTGGCGGGCATCGCTGCCCAGCAGCGGGATCAGCCGCGCGCGTTCTTCCTCATCCAGCTCGTGGACGATGTCGGTGGCGCGGTCATCGGCCATCAGCCCCAGCAGCGCGGCGGCGCGGGCCGGCGGCAGCGCGGCCACCAGCTCGCCACTGCGGTGCAGTTCGGGCGCTTCGAGCATCTTCACCGCGCGCGGCAGCGACAGCGCGGCCAGCGTTTCGGCAGCGCGCTCCAGGTCGAGCGTGTTGAGGAATTCCACCGCGTCGGCGGTGTTGTAGTTGGCCAGGGGTGCGGCGAGGACAGCGGCGTCGGCCACCGGGCGCAGCAGTTGCTTCTGGTTCATGGGCTTGCCTTGTGGGGATGCGACCTCGCGCAACGCCACCGCAGGCAAACCGACCCGATATCAGGCGGTAGCCACCGCTGGCGTCGAACGAGGTCGACTTCTACTGTCGCTGGACATGGGTTGGGGACTCCGGATGGGTGTACTGCCTGACACGCTCGACAACGGCGCGACCGGCAGCGGCGGGCAGTCTGGACCTGCCGGCACGCCCGGTCAACCCTGGCCCGGGCTCGCAGTCAGGTGCGCGTGGGGTCAGAGCCCTTTGCGGCGCAAGGGGATCTGACCCCGGCCTTCCGTGGCCGTTGTCGTCCGTGCACAGCCGGGCGCGCATAATGACGGGGTGGCCTGCACGGCCACGCTCCCCCCGCCAAACCAACGCAGCACAGGCCCCCGCGATGACCAGGAATTCCCATGCATAGCGGTGGTCTGGAACTGGCGCTGGTGCTGCTGCTGGCCGCGGTGATCGCGGTGCCGGTATTCAAGAAATTCGGCTTCGGCGCAGTGCTGGGCTACCTCGCTGCTGGCGTGGTGCTGGGCCCGGACGGGCTGGGCTTCGTGCAGGATGCCGACCGCATCCTCGGCGCGGCGGAGATCGGCGTGGTGATGCTGCTGTTCGTCATCGGCCTGGAGCTGTCGCCCGCCCGCCTGAAGGTGATGCGGCGCTCGGTGTTCGGCGCGGGTGCGGCGCAGGTGGCGTTGTCCGGCCTGCTGCTGGGTGGCCTGCTGCTGCTCGATCATTTCCAGTGGAAGAGCGCGCTGGTGGTCGGCATCGCGCTGGCCCTGTCCTCCACCGCGGTGGGCCTGCAGCTGCTGTCCGAACACAAGGCGATCAACAGCGACCATGGCCGGCTGGGCTTTGCGATCCTGCTGTTCCAGGACCTGATCGCGATCCCGCTGCTGGCCGCCATCCCGTTGCTGGGCGGGGCGAAGAACGAGACGCTGCGCTGGGAAGACGCGGCCGTGGCGCTGGGTGCGCTGGCGGTGGTGATCCTGTGCGGGCGCCCGGTGCTGCGCAAGGTGTTCGGCATCATCGCCCGCACCCGCAGCCCGGAAGTGTTCACCGCCACCGCGCTGCTGGTGGTGCTGGGCACTGCGTGGTTCATGCAGGAGGCCGGCCTCAGCCCCAGCCTGGGTGCGTTCCTGGCCGGCGTGCTGTTGTCCGATTCGGAATTCCGCCACGAGCTGGAAGCGCAGATCGAGCCGTTCAAGGGCCTGCTGCTGGGCCTGTTCTTCATCGCCGTGGGCATGGGCATCGACCTCGACCGCATCACCGCCGAGCCGTGGCTGATCGCCACCGGCGTGGCGGCGTTGCTGGTGGTGAAGTTCAGCCTGCTGTACGTGATCGGCCGCATCGCCAAGCTCGGGTCGAGGCAATCGCTGCTGCTGGGCAGTGTGCTGTGGCTGGGCGGCGAATTCGCCTTCGTGGTGTTCAACGAAGCGCAGCGCGCGCACCTGCTGGGCGACGCCAACCATGACCGGCTGGTGGCCATCGTCGGCCTGTCGATGGCGATCACGCCGCTGCTGATGCTGGTGCTGCTGAAGCTGCTGGGCCGGGAAAAGCCGGTGCCGCGCGATGCCGCACCGGCCGACAAGGTGGCGCCGGACAACCAGCCCAAGGTGCTGATCGCCGGCATGGGCCGCTTCGGCCAGGTGATCGCGCGCCTGCTGACCGCGCAGAAGGTGCCGTTCGTGGCGCTGGAAGCGAACCCGGACACCGTGGCCGACCTGCGCCGCTTCGGCAACCAGCTCTACTACGGCGACCCGACCCGGCCGGAGATGCTGCGCGCTGCCGGAGGCGAGCATATCGACGTATTCGTGATCACCGTGGACGACCCGGAAACCAACCTGCGCGCGGTACGCATGGTGCGCCGCCTGTACCCGGATGCGAAGGTGCTGGCGCGTGCGCGCAACCGCCAGCATGCATGGCGCCTGATGGACATGTCGGCCGAGCCGTTCCGCGAGGTGTTCGGCACCAGCCTGGAAATGAGCGGGCGCGTGTTGACCGCGCTGGGCGTGGCCGCGGATGTGGCGCAGCGCCATGTGCAGCGCTTCCGCGAGCATGACGAACAGCTGCTGCGCGACCAGTATCTGGTGTATGACGACGAAGCCGCAGTGATCCAGACCTCGCGCGATGCACGCAATGACCTGATGCACCTGTTCGAGGCGGACGCGGAAAGCGACAAGAAATAGGTGTGCCGACCAACGGTCGGCACCCACCTTCAGGCCGCCGGGCATGGCCCGGCGCTACCGGACATCGCGACCCGCAGGGGTAGCGCCGGGCCATGCCCGGCGGCCCTCAGCCGTTGTCGCGCAGGAACCGGGCCATCGAGGACACGCCCGGCACGCGCGGCTCGAATTCGCCGGCCACGTCGATGAAGCCGCGCATGACCGCGATCTCGCGCGGGCTGCGGTTGAGGCTGTCGCGTACTTCCGGATCGGCACCGGCGCGCAGCAGGCGCTGCACCAGCAGCGGCAGCCCGTGCAGGGCGGCCAGGTGCAGCGGGCCGAAGCCGCGCGGGTCACGCACGTCCAGGCTCACGTCCTCATCCAGCAGGCGCTCCACTGCAGCCATCACCACCTGCTCGTCGCAGGCAGTGCCCGGCTCGGCGCGTGCACCCAGCAGCAGCAGCAACGGCGTGACCGAACCGGCCGCAGCCAGGTCGGGCTCGGCGCCGGCCAGCAGCAGCGTATCCAGCAGAGCCAGCAGGCGCGAACGGTCGCGGGCGCTGAAACCGTACAGCGCCGCGCAGTGCAGCGGGCCCAGCTGCTGCGCATCGCCGGCGTGCACGTCGGCACCGGCGGTGAGCAGGCGCGCGACGATGTCCGGCAGGCCCAGCGCCGAGGCCAGCATCAGCACGGTCACTCCGCCCGGCAGGCGGTGTTCCAGCTGGGCGCCGGCATCGAGCAGGGCCGAGACGATATCCACCTGGCGCATGCTGACCGCCGCCGACAGCGGGGTCGCGCCACTGGCGGCGCCGTGCTGCGGATCGGCGCCACGCGCCAGCAGCAGGTCGACCACCGCCAGATGGCCACCGCCGGCCGCACGCAGCAGTGCGGTGCAGCCCTGCGCATCGACGGCGTCGATGGCAAAGCCGAGGTCGTTCAAGCGGCGCACGGCATCCACGTCGCCGGCCATGGCGGCGGCCGGCAGGTCGCTTTCGCGCAGGGTGCGGCGCGGCAGCGGCCACACCCGCCAATCCAGCCAGTCGGCCAGGTCGCGGCGGCCGATCGACAGCGCCACGCCCAGCGGGGTCTGGCCATCGGCGGCACGCGCTTCCGGCGATGCACCGTGCTGCACCAGCAGCTTCAGCGCGCCTTCGCGGGCCAGCGCAGTGGCCAGGTGCAGGGCGGTCATGCCGTGGCTGTCGCGGGCTTCGCGATCGACACCGGCATTGAGCAGGGCCTGCTGCAGGCGCAGCCAGCCCAGGCGCACCGCCAGCGACAGCGGCGGGTCACCGGCCGGCGAAGCGGCAAATGGATCGGCGCCGCGTTCAAGCAATTCCAGCGCCAGCTGTTCCAGGCCGCGCGCGGCCTGGTCGTGCTGTGCGCAGGCGGCAAGGAAGCGCGCCAGGCCACCGCGGCCGGCCGGCGACAGGCCACGCTGCAGCATCACCTGCAGCGCCGGCACTGCGTCGATGCCACGCGACAGCAGGGCGAACATGGGGGTATCGGCACAGGCATCGCGCACGTACGGGTCGGCGCCATGGACCAGCAGCCAGTCGACCGCGCGCGGTTCCAGCGCCAGCTCCGGGTCCAGCAGCAGGCCGCCCAGCTCATCTGGATGGCACAGCTTGGCCAGCGCGGCCATGCCTTCGGTATTGCCGAAGCCCAGCGCTTCGCGCAGCAGGGTCAGCGGCGGACGGTCGGGCAGCAGGCCGCTGGCGCTCTCGGCTTCACCGCGCTCGGCCAGGCCATCGCTGACCGCGGCCGGCAGCGGGTAGGACGGGTCCAGCAGGGCCACGATCGCCCAGCGCCCGGCTTCGGCGGCGTAGTCCACCGCACGACGGCCGAGCGGATCGCTGGCATCGGCAGCGATGCCCAGGTCGACCAGGCGCTTGACCAGCAGCGGCGAGACATCCTCGGCCATCGCGGCCAGCAGCACGGCGTTGCGGCCTTCGCCATCGACCGCCATCAGGTCCGGCTTGTGCGGCAGCAGGTGCTCGATGACCGCGGCGCGACCGGCACGGGCCGCTTCCAGCCACGGCGTGCGGCCCAGCGCATCGCGCGCTTCCAGGTTGGCGCCAGCACCGAGCAGCACGCCGATGATCTCGACATGGCCGGCCAGGGCGGCTTCGTGCAGTGCGCTGCGACGCTGGCGGTCGCGCGCATCGGCGCGCGCCTTGTGCTTGAGCAGCAGCTGCACGCCAGCTGGATCGTCGTCCTCGGTGGCGGCGGCGGCCAGCAGCACCGGAGTGCCTTCGCTGGGTTCGCTGCGCGCACCGCGTTCGAGCAGGAAGCGGGCCAGGCGCCAGTTGCCGACCTGGCAGGCCACCGCCAACGGCGACCAGCCCTCGGTATTGAGCGCATCCACTTCGGCGGCTGCATCGCGCAGCAGCGCGGCCACGCCCGGGTCGGAGCTGCGCGCGGCGTGGTGCAGCGGGGTGTTGCCATCACTGTCCATCGCGCGTGAATCGGCGCCGTTGGCCAACAGGGTCATCACCGCTTCAGGGCGGCCATGCCAGCTGTCGCGGGTCGCGGCCAGCAGCGGGGTCATGCCACGGTGCGGGGCATTGACGTCAACGCCGCGACCGATCAGCTCGCGCAGCAGGCGCAGGTCGGGCAGCACCGCTGCGAGCACCGCCAGGCTGCGCTGGTCGCGCCAGTTCGGGTCCGGCAGCGCGTGCGGATCGGCACCGGCCTGCAGCAGCTGCAGCGCGCGGTCGATGCGGCCGTGGCGCGCGGCTTCGTACAGGGCCGGGGTCAGTTCCTGCGGTGCCATCGCTTCCAGCGGCGTGCTTTCGGCGGCGGCATTGAACAGCGCTTCGGCATCGCCGCTGGGCAGATCCTGGGCGGTGCTGCGCAGGCTGACCATCGGCGCCGGTGCCACGCGCTGCAGCAGCAGGTGCAGCACCGGCGACAGCGCGAGCGTGGCCAGTGCGGCAGGCCAACCGGCGCCTTCCGGCAACAGGCCCGGCCACGCCGGCAGCACGATCAGCGCGGCCAGGGCGACCACGATCGCCGCCACCAGCAGGCCACGCCAGGCGGTCAGGTCACGCCCGGCCAGGGCGTGCCAATGCTGGGCGAGGCTGCCATCGAGGCGTTCGACATCGTTCCACAATGGCCAGGTGCGCCACGCGGCCAGCAGGCCGGCACTGACCAGCACGCTCAGACCCAGCACGGCGGCCAGGCTGCCGCTGTCACGCAGCGCGGCCAGCGGCCACGCCAGCAGCAGCGCCAGGCCTGCCGGGGCCGCGGCCCACAGCACCGCCAGCGCCGGCAGCTCCTGCCGCGCGACCAGCTTCGGAGCCTGCAGCGTGCGGCTGCGCCGCCACCACGACACGCCCAGCGCGAACGCCGGCTGTGCCAGCGCAGCGAGCACGGCACCTGGCAGCCCACCCACGACCGAGGCCAGCGCCAGCACGGCGCCGAGGACGAAGGCGATCGACAGTGCGCGTGGGCGCGACAGCTCAGTCATAGTGGCGCCGCATCATGCTGGTCACCGACGGCGGCACCTGCAGGTAGAAACCCCGCTCGGTCAGCTCGCTGCGGACCTTGTCCGGGTCGGCCTGGGCCAGCCGGCGCTGCGCATCCAGGGTCACTTCGAGGACGAACGACAGCGCACCCAGCGAGGTGACCAGCGGCGCAGGCAGCGCGCTGAAATCATCACGACGGGCGAGATAGACGTAGGTGTCCGGCTTGAGTTGGCTTTTATAGACGTAGGCGTGCATGTCCGCGGGACGATAACCCGGGAAGAGCCATGATTGTGTCGGAAAGCCGACACCGGGGAAAGCCGTCGCGCGACGATGGCGGCGCGATCGACGGCGTTTCCCCGATGGGGTTCAGCAATGTGGCGATGGCGTTCAGGCAGGGACCGCCATCTCCAGCAGTTACTTCACCTTGGCGTAGGTGCCCTTCAGCGCCACGCCCGCCAGAATCGCGCCGGCGTAGCATTCGTAGTTGGTCGCGCTCTTGAACTCGTTCTTCTTGTAGTAGCTGACGATGTCGACCACGGCATTGGCGCCGCGCGACTTGGCGCCATCCTGCAGCGCGCGCAGCGCCGACAGGGCCACCCAGCGGCAGGCTTCCTCGTCGCTCTTGTTGGCGGCGTTGGTCTTCTTGTTGGTCACGTCCTCGCCCAGGCGCTGCTGCACGCTGACCGGCTGGCCGGCCAGGTAGAAGCGCACGCTGCCGTCGATGCCGGCATCCTTGGCGGCCTGCGAGCTGACCAGCTCGCGCAGGGACTGCTCGACGCGGGTGTCGCGGGCCGAGGCGGTGGTGGTCAGGGCCAGCAGTGCGGTGGCCGTGGCGATCATCAGGGTACGACGCATCGAAACTTCTCCTTGTTCGGGGTGCGGGGTGGGGCGCGGTGTGGAACGCGGTGTGGGGCGGTGGATCATTCGCTCCAGCGGCGGAACACCAGCGAGGTGTTTATGCCACCGAAGGCGAAATTGTTGCTCATCACGTACTCGGCCTGCAGTTCGCGGCCCTGTCCGGTGATGAAATCGAGCTGGCCGCAACGCGGGTCGACCTCGCCCAGGTTGAGGGTCGGGGCGAACCAGCCGGCGCGCATCATCTCGATGCTCATCCAGGCTTCGAACGCGCCGCAGGCCCCCAGCATGTGGCCGACGTAGCTCTTCAGCGAGCTGATCGGCATGCGGTTGCCGAAGACCTGGGCGGTGGCCTGGGTCTCGGCGATGTCACCGTGGTCGGTGGCGGTGCCGTGGGCGTTCACGTAATCGATCTGCGACGGCTGCAGGCCGGCATCCTCCAGCGCCAGGCGCATGGCCTGGGCCATGGTGTTGGCGCTGGGCTGGGTGACGTGCTGGCCGTCGCTGTTGGTGCCGTAGCCGACGATCTCGGCGAGGATCGTCGCGCCGCGGGCCTGTGCGTGTTCCAGGTCTTCCAGGATCAGCGTGCAGGCGCCCTCGCCCAGCACCAGGCCATCGCGGCCGGCATCGAACGGGCGCGGGGTGGTGTGCGGTGCATCGTTGCGCGTGCTGGTGGCGAACAGGGTGTCGAACACCGCCGCGGCGGTGGCGTCGAGCTGTTCGGCACCGCCGGCCACCATCACCGTCTGCTTGCCGCTGCGGATGGCTTCGTAGCCGGCGCCCACGCCCTGGCTGCCCGAGGTGCAGGCGCTGGAGGTGGTGTAGACGCGCCCGGACAGGCCGAAGAACACGCCGATGTTGACCGGCGCGGTGTGGCTCATCATCTTCAGGTAGGTGGTGGCGCTGATGCCGTCGGTGGTGAATTCGTGCAGCATGCGGCCGAATTCGCCGGTGGCTTCATGACTGCCCGAGGACGAGCCGTAGGCCACGCCGGCACGGCCGCTGCGCAGCACCGGGTGCTCGAACAGGCCCGCTTCGCGCAGCGCCACTTCGGTGGCGCGCACCGACATGATGGCGACCTTGCCCATCGAGCGGGTGGTCTTGCGGTTGTAGTTCGGCGGCAGGTCATAGTCCTGCGCCGGTGCAGCCAGCTTGGTGTTCAGGCCGGCGTAGACATCCCACTCGGGCATCGTGCGCACCGCATTGCGGCAGCTGCGCAGGTGCGCCTCGATGGTCGGCCAGTCATGGCCGAGCGGACTGATGGCGGCGGCACCGGTGACCACCACGCGACGATCGGCAGCCATCAGATCATGCCTCCGTTCACTGAAATCACCTGGCGGGTGATGTAGCCGGCCGGCTCGGACAGCAGGAAGGCGACGGTGGCGGCCACTTCCTCCGGACGGCCGACACGGCCGGCGGGGATCAGCTTCAGCGCATGGTCGACCACTTCTTCGTTCAGCATGTCGGTCTCGATCAGGCCCGGGGCCACGCAGTTGACGGTGATCTGGCGGCTGGCCAGTTCCAGCGCCAGCGCCTTGGTGGCACCGATGATGCCGGCCTTGGCCGCACTGTAGTTGACCTGGCCGCGGTTGCCGGCAACGCCGGACACCGAGGACAGGGTGACGATGCGGCCCGGCTTGCGCCGCCGCACCATCGGCATGATCAGCGGGTGCAGCACGTTGTAGAAGCCATCCAGGTTGGTGTGGATGACCTGGTCCCAGTCGTCCTCGGACAGCGCCGGGAAAGCGCCGTCGCGGGCGATGCCGGCGTTGCAGACCACGCCGTAACAGGCGCCATGCGCTTCCACGTCCGCTTCCAGCGCCGCACGCGCGGCGACCCGGTCGGCCACGTCGAAGGCCAGCACGCGGGCCTGCTGGCCCAGTGCCTGGATCTCGGCCGCTACGGCCTGTGCTTCCTCCACGCGGCTGCGGCAATGCACCACCACGTCGAAGCCGTCGCGCGCGATGCGCAGCGCAATGGCCCGGCCGATGCCCCGGCTGGCGCCGGTCACCAGCACGCTTCGATTCCCTGTCATGCCTGTCCACTCTCCAGATAGGCCATCGAGTCGGCCGGTTCGAACACCGACACGTTGGCGACCGCCCATTCTTCATCGCCTGCCAGGATCCGGCAGGCGAACATCCCTAGCCCATTGTCACCCAACAGCTCGCAGCGCGCGTGTACGCGCAGCACACTGCCGCTGGGGAAGCTGCTGCGCCGGCTGGTGTAGCGCCGGCTGCCGAGCAGGAAGCCCAGCTGCGGCGGGTTGCCGGCGACGCGGGCACGGCAACCGGCCCAGGCCGCGATGGCCTGCGCCATGTATTCGATGCCGATCCAGGCCGGCACGCCGCCGTCCTCGATGAACAGCCCCGCGGCGGGCACCACCAGCTCGGCCTCGATGCTGTCCTGGTCCCAGCGCACGATGCGCTCCAGCAGGCACATGTCCTGGCGGTGCGGCACCACGTCTTCGATCGCGAACAGGGGCAGGCTCATGCGGCCACCCCCTGCAGTGCCAGCACGGCATTGCTGCCGCCGAAGGCGAAGGAATTGCTCAGCACCCGCTGCGGCGCCCGGTCCAGGCGCGCGCCCGGGGCGACCAGCGGCAATGCCGGCAGGGCCGGATCCGCGCTGCCATCCCACCAGTGCGTCGGCAGCCGGTGACCGGGATTCTCGGCCAGCAGGATCCAGCACACGGCCGCCTCGATCGCGCCGGAGGCGCCGAGGGTGTGGCCGGTCAGCGGCTTGGTCGAGCTGGCCGGCACCGAGGTGCCCAGCACCTGGGCCACGGCCACGCTTTCCATCGCATCGTTGTGCCCGGTGGCGGTGCCGTGCAGGTTCACGTAATCCACGTCGCCTGCATCCCAGCCGGCACGCTGCAGTGCCTGCTGCAGGGCGTCGATCGCACCCAGTCCCTTCGGGTCGGGCGCGGACATGTGGTGGGCGTCGGCCGATTCGCCCCAGCCGGCCAACTGCACCGGGCCGGCGGCGCGGGTCAGCAGGAACAGCGCGGCACCTTCGCCGATGTTGATGCCGCAGCGGTGTTGCGAGAACGGGTTGCAGCGCTGTGCCGACACGGACTCGAGCGCACTGAAGCCGGCCACGGTGAAGCGGCACAGCGAATCGGCGCCACCGGCGATGACCGCATCGACGATGCCGGCGCGCAGCAGGCGCGCGGCCGACATCAGCGCCTTGGCGCTGGAAGAACAGGCAGTGGACAGCGTCCAGGCCGGGCCCAGCGCACCGCTGCGCTGGCGCACGAACTGCGCGGCGGTGCCCATTTCCTGCTGGGCGTAGTCGAAGCCCTGCGGCCACTCACCGGTCTCGGCGCGGGTGCGCAGGGCCTGCTCGGATTCACCGATGCCCGAGGTGCTGGTGCCCAGCACCACCGCTACCCGCTGCGCACCGTAACGGGCGATGGCGGCCTGCACCGACGGCGCGATCTGCGCCAGCGCCGCATCCAGCAGTGCGTTGTTGCGGCCACGCAGGGCCACTGGCACATCGTCCAGCGCCGGCAGCGGCGTGCGGACTTCGCCCAGCGCCAGGGTCTGGCCCGGCAGCAGGGTGTCGTTGTCGCTGAGGCCGCCCGGTGCATCGGCAAACAGGGCAGCGGCCACGGCCGCGCGGCCTTCACCGAGCGCGCAGACCACGCCGAGGTCGTTCAGGTAAATCGCTGCGCTCATTTATCCTGCCCGGCCATGTCGATAGATTCGATGCGCAGGGCATAGCCCTCGGCGCGGTTGTCCAGCTGCACGGTGCCACCGTCCAGGCGCTGCAGCTGCAGCCACACCTGGCCATCGCGCGAGAGGCTGCGCTGGTGGCCGTCATCGACCACCTGCCAGTCGGCCGGCAGCGCGGCGGCAATCGCTTCAGTCGGCCACAGGGCGAACTGCAGGTCATCCAGCACGCGCTCGGCACGCACCTGCGGCGGCAACCACGGCGCACGCTGCTGGGTCAGCTGCTGGCCGTCCCACTGCAGGCGCACGCCGGTCTGGCCCATCGCCTGCACGGCCAGCTGCACCTGCTGCGCATCCGCTTCCAGCAGTGCGTCGAGGTCGCGTTCATGGCTGCCAAAGCGGAAATGCAGCTGCTGCTGCAGCGCCAGCGGCGCCGGCAGGCTGGCTGGCGGCAGGCGCAGCGGCGGCAGTTCAACCAGCGGGCGCGGCATGCGGCTGGCACAGGCGGCCAGCAACAGGCACAGCAGCACCGCGCCGAAGCGGGCGATCAGGCGCTGCACAGTTGCTCCAGCACGCGCATGCGGCGGCCGCTGGGATCGGCCACGTACGGGTTGTTGGTGTCCCAGGCGTAGCCGGCCAGGATGGAGCAGATCATGTCGCGGATGTCCGGCTGCTGGTCGGGGTGGTAGATGATCTTCTGGAAACCGCCTTCGTACCAGCTTTCCACGAAGCGGCGGAAGGTCTTCACCCCCGCGCGCAGCGGGATGGAGAACTCGGCTTCCCAGTCGACGGTTTCACCGGCGTAGCGGCGCTTCAGGCATTCGCTGGCCAGCTGTGCTGACTTGAAGGCAATGGTCACGCCGGAGGAGAACACCGGGTCGAGGAATTCACCGGCGTTGCCGAGCAGCGCATAGCCTGGGCCCCACAGCGAGCTGACGTTGGCCGAATAGCCGGTGATGCGGCGCACCGGCAGCACGGCCCATTCGGCATTGGCCAGCAGGCCGGTCAGGTTCGGGTCCTCGCCGACGATGGCCTGCAGCTTCTGCAGGTCGTCACCGTCGTAGCGTTCGAAGAACGACGGCTCGGCCACCACGCCCAGCGAGCAGCAGCCGTTGGAGAACGGGATGGTCCAGTACCAGACGTCGATGTGCTCGGGGTGGGTAGTGATGAGGATCTTGTTGCGGTCGAAATCCGCTTCGGCCGGGATGTTGTCGCGCACGTGGCAGAAGATCGCGCCGCGCACCGGGAAGTTGGACGGCGATTCCAGGTCCAGCAGGCGCGGCAGCAGGCGCGCGAAACCGGAGGCATCGAGAATGAAGTCGGCTTCGATGCGGTACCCGCTGCCGTCGGGACGACGCACGTTCACCGCCGGGTGCTCGCCGGCCTCCACCGCCAGCACTTCATCGCCGAAGCGCAGGGTGGTGCCCATGCGCTCGGCACCGCGGGCCAGCACGTTGTCGAAGTCGGCGCGCTGCACCTGGTAGGTGGTGCCCCAGCCCGGCGAGAACTTCTTCCGGAAATCGAAGGCGGTGCGTGCCTCGCCGTGGACGAAGGCCGCGCCGTTCTTGTGCTGGAAACCAGCTTCCACCACGTCCTGCAGCAGGCCGGCCGCCTCGATGTACTCCATGCTCTGCGGCAGCAGGCTCTCGCCGATCGAGAAGCGCGGGAACTGCTGGCGCTCCAGCATCAGCACCTGGCGGCCCTGCTGGCGCAGCATCGCCGCGGCGACCGAGCCGGCCGGGCCGGCGCCGATGATCAGGATTTCAGTTCGCTCAACCTCGGTCGGTTGGGCAGTTGCATCCACGGCAATGTTCATCGGTGCGTCCTTGTTGCTCGATCAGGTGGAAAGGGAGGTGCAGTACAGCGCGGTCAGGCCGGCGGCAGATCGTGTGGCGGCGGACGGAACAGCGGCGAGATCAGCCAGACCAGGCCGATGCCGAACAGCAGGGTGAGGCCGAACGCGCGCAGCGCCGGGGTCTGCGACAGGCCCAGCAGGCCGAACGACAGCCAGGTGCTCGCCGCGCCCACGCACACCGCCAGCCAGGCACTGGCATCGCCGCGGTGCTCGATCAGGAAGATGCCGTAGTCGATGCCCATGCCCAGCAGCAGCATCAGCGCCAGCACGTTGAACAGCTGCAGCGGCTGGCCGAACAGGCCCAGCAGGCCCAGGGTGAGCGCACCGGCAATGAGGGTCGGAGCGAATACGCGCCAGGCCTGGCGGCGATAGCGCAGCCACAGCGCGCCGAACACCAGCGCGATGCCGACCAGCAGCAGCCCGCCCATAAGCTTGCGGTAGTGGCCCAGCAGCTTGGAGAAGTCGGCCGTGCGGTCGACCCAGCGCACGCCGGGCAGGCCGTCGGCCGCGCCCTGCAGGATGGCCAGCGCATCGGCGCGCGAGAGGTCATCGACCATCACCACGCTGATCATCTGCCCCCCCACTGCGCCCACCCACAGGTGGCGGAACGGCTGCGAGGCCGGCGACGCGAGGAAGGCTTCGGCGGTCAGCGGCGAGGCCGCGAAGTCCGGCCGCGGCAACGGCTCGCCCACCGCTTCGGAGACCGCCGACAGCACGCCCGGTTCCACCTTCGCGGTCAACGCAGCATCGGCCTGCTGGCGCGCCGGCGACGGCAGCCAGTCGCTGATGGCGCGGTAGCCACCGATGCGCTTTTCACTGGCCAGGGCGCGCAGGCGTCCGGTCAGCGCTTCTTCGCGCTCCAGCAGCTGCGCCGCATCGGCGCCCTGCACCAGGTAGAACTGCGCCGGGCTGGGCATGCCCAGCAGCTGGCTGAGGCGGATCTGTTGGGCCATCAGCGCCGGCGGCGAGGACTGCAGGCTGCGCAGGTCGTCGTTGCTCTGCAGGCGCACGATACCGATGGCCGACAGGGCCAGCGTGGCGACGATGAAGACGGTGACCGGGCGCGTGCCATGCAGGCGCGGGAAGCGGTCCAGGGTGTTGCCCAGCCACTGCGAGAAGCGGGTCTGGCGGATCTCGCCACCGTCCAGCCACGGGAACCAGAAGATCACCGTCAGGAAGGCACCGGCGAGGCCGACCACCGAGAACAGCGCCATCTGCCGCAGGCCCGGGAATGGGGCCAGGCCCAGTGCCAGATAAGCCAGCGCGCTGGTGACCAGGGCCAGCCACAGGCCCGGCAGCAGGTGCTTGAGCAGCTTCCAGCGGCGGTCGACCGGCTCGGCCTGGCGTGACGCGAACCAGTGGATGCCGTAATCCTCGGCCACGCCGACCAGCGACGCGCCGAACACCAGGGTCAGCACGTGCACCTTGCCGAACACCAGCACGGTCACCGCCAGCGCCACGCCGCAGCCGATCAGCAGCGAGGCGGCCACCAGCAGGATCGGCCGCAGCGAACGGAACGCGAGCCAGACCAGCAGCAGCACCGCCGCCAGCGAGCCCCAGCCGATCGTGTTGATTTCCTGGTTGGCCTGCACGGCGGCTGCTTCGGCATGCAGCGGCACGCCGGCATGCAGGATCTCCAGGTCCGCTGCGGCGGCCTTGGCGGCCTGGCCAGCGCGTTCAAGCAGGCCGTCGATATGGCGCTCGCCGTCGAGCTGGAAGGCCGAGCCGGGCGTATCGAACTGCAGCGCGGCCCAGTGCTTGCCCTCGGCTTCGAGCAGGCCATCATCGCCCAGGCGCAGGCCGGAGCCCTGGGCCTGCTGCTGCCACCACTGCGGCCACAGCGACAGTGGATCCTGCCGCCAATCGGTCAGCCGCGGTGCGCCCATCGGGCCATACAGCGCGCCCAGCGCCTGTTCGGCCAGCGCGCCCGGTTCGGCCTGCTGCAGCTGTTCGCGCTGGGCCGGGGTCAGCAGGCGGTCGCGATACGGCGCGTAGAACGCGCGCGCGTCGTCGAACCAGCCTTCGATGGAACCGCTGGGTACCAGCAGCCCGCTGTCGGCATCGCTGGCCATGGCCTTGGCGAAGGCGGCCTGCGCGCGCTTGGCGGCGGCGCCATCGGTACTGCCCAGCAGCACCACCACCTGGCGCGAGCTGCCATCGGCGATGCGCCGGGTGACATCACTCAGCAGGCGGTCGTGCGCATCCTGCGGCAGCAGGGCGAGGATGTCGGTGTCGATCCGCGACTCCTGGCTCCACAGGCGCCACTGCTGCGCGCCCATCACCAGCAGCACCAGCAGCCAGGCAATGCCCAGCCAGTGCCACCAGCGGCGCAGGCGCTCCGACCCCTTCCCTGCGCCGTCAGTCGACATGTCAGTCAAAACGGCGTGCCTCGTCGGCGGACAGGCTGGCCGGCGCTTCGCTCAGCGCGCTGAACTGGATCTGCGTGCGGTCCTTGTTGGCCTCCACGATCTCCACCTGGCGCACGTAGCGGTCGCCCTGCAGGGTCAGCGATTCGAAGGCCTTGGCCAGCATCGCCGACTTCGGGGTCAGCTTCAGCCGCCAGCCCTGCCCTTCGCGGCTGGCCTGCACGTTGAACTGGCTCGACAGCGCCTGCACGTCGCCGCTCATCAGCGCGAACATGATGGCGTTGACCGAGCGCATCGCCGGCTGCTGGCGCGCATCCAGTTCGACGCGGGTGCTGCCATCACGCTGGCGGCTGAGGATGCGGTCGGCGGTGACCACCACTTCGGACGGGAATGGCTTGAGCGTGGTCCAGATCACGCCGTGCTGGCGTGCGACCACGAACTGGCCCTGCGAGCGCAGCGGGTTCCTGAAGCCGCTGACCTGCTTTTCCTGGGTGAACTGGCCACGCAGCACGTCGGGCCGCGCCACCGCCTGGGTGATCGCATCGACGGCGGCATCGGCCGCGTGCACCAGCGGCGCAACGGTGAGCAGCAGCGCGCACAGCAGCACGCACAGCAGCACGCGCGGGAGGCTTATGAAGGAATTCACGGGGCAGGCACTCCAAGACGCTGCCACAGCACCGGCGGGCACTGGTACAGCATTTCCTTGCTGGCCGCGTCCACCGCGACCTGGATGGTCATCGCGCGGGTCAGCACCTGGCCGCTTTCCGCATCGAGGATTTCGTATTCGATCTTCAGCCGGTTCTCCCATTCGACGATGCGCGAGACCACGCGCAGCGCCTGGTTGAACAGCAGCGGCCGCACGTACTTCACCCGCGCATCGACCACCGGCCACAGGTAGCCCGATTCGAGCATCTGCGGGTAGTCGTAGTCGTAGCGGCTGAGCAGCGCGCAGCGTGAGATCTCCAAGTACTTGAAGTAGTTGCCATGCCAGACCACGTTCATCGGGTCGCAGTCATGGAAGGCCGGGGACAGCGAAATCTCGCCGATCAGTTCGATTGCCTCATTCACCGACATACAGCTCCCAGCGTTGCGCGCGGATCTCCACCAGCAGTTCCCGCAGTTCGCGATCCAGCGCGCGGTCTTCTTCGACCAGGGCGATGCGCTGCCCCAGGTCGGCGTACATGTCGGCCAGACTGCCATGCAGCTGCGCGTTCAGGCCAACCCGCTCGCGCAGGGCCAGGCCCTGGCGGGCGGCGATCAGCATCGCGGCCACCACCTGTTCGGTCAGTTCGATCACGCGCAGGCAGTCGCGTGCGGCAATGGTGCCCATGCTGACCTTGTCCTGGTTGTGGCATTCGGTCGAACGCGAGAACACGCTGGCCGGCATGGTCTGCTTCAGCGCTTCGGCGGTCCACGCCGACACGCTGATCTGCAGCGCCTTCAGGCCATGGTTGATGGCCGCGCGCGGGCCGGTGGCCGCCGACAGGTTGGCCGGCAGGCCGTGGTTGTAACGGGCATCGACCACCAGCGCCAGCTGCCGGTCGAGCAGGTCGGCGACGTTGGCCACGGTGTTCTTCAGCGTGTCCATCGCCAGTGCGATGTGGCCGCCGTAGAAGTGGCCACCGTGCAGGATGCGCTCGCCGTCGGCATCGATCAGCGGATTGTCGTTGGCGCTGTTCAGTTCGGTTTCGATCAGCTGGCGCAGGAACGGCAGGCTGTCTTCCAGCACGCCGATCACGTGCGGCGCGCAGCGCAGCGAGTAGCGGTCCTGCAGGCGCTGTTCGTTGCGCGGCGGGCGCTCGCTGTGCAGGTCGCTGCGCAGGCGCGCGGCGATGCGGCCCTGGCCGGGGTGCGGTTTGGCGGCGAACAGGGTTTCGTCGAAGTGGTGCGCGTTGCCGTCGCTGGACAGCACGTTGAACGCGGTCAGGCGGGTGGCCATGCGCGCCAGGTAATCGGCGCGCTGCCAGGCCAGGCAGGCCAGGCCGGTCATCACCGCCGTGCCGTTCATGATCGCCAGGCCTTCCTTCGGCCGCAGCTTCAGCGGGACCATGCCGATCTTCGCCAGCACCGGGCCGGCCGGCTGTAGCTGGCCTTCGAACAGCACCTCGCGCTCGCCGCACAGCACGGCGGCCACGTAGGACAGCGGGGTCAGGTCACCACTGGCGCCGACCGAGCCTTCGGCCGGGATCAGCGGCAGGACGTCGTGCTGCAGCAGGGTGGCCAGGCCTTCCAGCAGCTGCACGCTGACACCGGACATGCCACGCACCAGCGAGGCCAGGCGCGCGGCCAGCACGGCGCGGGTCTCGGCCGGGTCCAGGTAACGGCCCAGGCCGCAGCCATGGTAGGTGTAGAGGTGGTGCGGCAGCTCGGCCACCAGCGCCGGCGGAATGTTCACCGTGCAGGAATCACCGTAGCCGGTGGTCACGCCATAGATCACGCCGTCCTCGCGCAGCAGGCGGTCGAGGAAATCGGCGCCGCGCTGGATGTGCGCGCGGAAGGCCGGGGCCTCGCTCAGGGCGGCGTCGCACTGGCGCTGGGCCAGGGCAACCACGTCTTCGATGGTCAGCGGTGCATCGCCGAAACGGCACACGGGTACGGCGTCAATCGTCATGAGGAGCCTGGTCCCAGAAGGGGAAGAAATTGAACCAGTCCAGCGGGGACTGGATGACCTGGAGTTCCAGCCAGCGTGCGAAGCGCTGCGCCTGTTCGGCCAGTGCGGCATCGCGCGAACCACGCGGCAGCACCACGCGGTCGGCAAAGTGTTCGAAGGCCACGCGATAGCCATCGCCTTCGTGCAGGCAGGACATCGTGTAGACCGGGCACGCCAGCGCGGAGGCCAGCACATAGGCGCCGATCGGGAACGGTGCACGGTGGCCGAGAAAATCGGCCATCACGCTGCGCCCGCCCTGTACCGGCACGCGGTCGCCGACGATGGCGACGAAGCCGCCGGAGGCGACTTTCTCGGCCAGCATCACCGCCGTGGCCGGGCCCATTTCGGTCACCTGCACCAGTTCCACCGCGGCCAGCGGGTCCAGCCGCTGCAGCAGGCGGTTGAAGCGCTGCGCATGCGCGGTGTGCACCAGCACGGTGATGCGGAACCCGGGCACCTGTTCGGCCAGCACCTGGCACAGCTCCAGGCAGCCGATGTGCGCGGTCAGGATCAGACCGCCCTCGCGGCGCGCGATCTTGCCCAGCACCAGGTCGCGCTGCAGGTGGATGCGCTCGGGCGGGTAGCGGCCGCCGAGGCCGAGGATCTTGTCCAGCATCGTGTCGGCGAAGCTGAAGAAATGGCGCAGGCTGTCACGCCAGCCCGGCGCATGGCCGAGCGCGCCGGTGTGCGCCTGCAGGCGCCGCAGGTACTGCAGCGAGGCGCGGCGGCCGACCCGGTTGCCCAGCCAGTGGCAGACCACCACCGGCCACACGCACAGACGGAACGGCCAGCGCCCGAACCCGCGGTGCACCCAGCACAGGAACAGCACGCCGGCCACCGAGGTGGATTCGCCGATGTCGGCCCAGTGCGGTGCGTCGTGCGCGCGGCTCATCTCAAGCCTGCCCCTGCAGGCGGCGCCACAGCAGGCGCGGCGCGCGCGGCAGCATGCCGAAGAACAGGCGGGTGTGCATGCGGCTGATGCGCACGTTGTCGCGCCACACATCGAAGTGCGAAACGCCGTCGGCCGGATAGGTCACACGGGTGGCCAGGTGTTCCACCGGCACCTGCCGCCAGTACAGGCGCACCAGCACCTCGGTATCGAAATCCATGCGCCGGCCGATGGTTTCCTCGCCGATCAGGCGCAGCACCGGCGGCAGCGGGTAGACCCGGAAGCCGCACATGGTGTCGCGCAGGTGCAGCGACAGCGTGTTGATCCAGACCCAGATATGGGTGGCATAGCGGCCATACAGGCGGGCCTTGGGCACGCTGGCATCGTAGGCGGGAATGCCGCAGATGACCGCGTCCGGCCGTGCCCGTGCGGCAGCGATGAAGCGTGGCAGGTCGCCGGTGTCGTGCTGGCCGTCGGCATCGATCTGCAGCACGTGGCTGTGGCCACGGCGCGCAGCCTCAGCGAAGCCGGCCAGCATCGCCCCACCCTTGCCCTGGTTTACCTCCAGCCGCAGCAGGTCGACCCCATCGCGTTGCGCCAGCGCCTGCAGCACCGCGGCGCAGGATGCATGCGAGCCATCGTCGACCAGCAGGCAGGGCAGGCCGGCGGCCTGCACGCCGTCCACCACCGCGCCGATGGCATGCTCGTGGTCGTACACGGGAATGACCACCAGCGGCGCGAAGGCGCCAACGTCCACCACGGCGTCAGTACGCATCGGTCAGGACCACCTTGCCGCTGGCGTGCGTGCCATGCAGGGAGGTGTAGCGGAACGTCAGCACACCGCGCTGGGCGTCCCAGTCCAGCTGCAGGGTCAGTTCGTCGCCGGGGCGGGCCACGTGCTGGAACTTCACCGCCTCCATCCGCACGAAACCGCGCGGCAGCGCGAAGGCCTGGCGGGCGAAGCGCACCGCCCAGTCCAGCTGGGCCACGCCAGGCAGGATCGCCGCCTGCGGGAAGTGGCCCTGGAACGCGCGCAGCGATGCATCCAGGGTGACGCGCAGGGTCGCGGCCGTTGCGCCGCGATGGTCCCACTGTGGCACCGGCATCAGCGGCTGGAACAGGGCCGCCAGCGCGGCCTGGGTGACTTTGCCCTGCGCATTGATCGGCAGCGCCTCGACCAGTCGCCAGCGACGCGGGCGGGTGACCGCATCGTGGCCCTGCGCCAGGCGCGCACCGAGGCGCAGGCCAAAGGCACGGCGCGCGGCATCGCCGGCGGTCACCTGCGCCGGATCGGCCGGCACCACCACCGCCGCCAGCTGTTCGCGCTGGCCGGGCAGCACCAGCACGCGCACGTCCTCCACGTCCGGGTCATCGCGCAGCGCGCGTTCCAGCGCGTCGAGCGAGACCCGGCGTTCTTCGATCTTGACGATGCGGTCGGCGCGGCCGAGCAGGCGGAAGCGGCCATCGGCCAGCGCTTCCACGCGGTCCTGGGTGCGCCACCAGTCACTGCTGTCCAGGTGCGCCGAGGCCACCGCGAGGCAGCCGTCATCAATGCGCCACTGCACGCCCGGCAGCGGCTGCCACGGCGGCATGTCGGTCTCCCAGCGGCGCCAGGCGATGCCGCCGGTCTCGCTGCTGCCGTACACCTCGGTGGGGGCCACGCCCAGCCACTGCCGAACCTGCCGCGCGGCCTCTTCCGGCAGCGGGCCGCCGGAGGAGAACACCGCACGCAGGCGGCCGTGCAGGCTGGCCCAGTCGAGCTGTCCGGGCAGGCGCTTCAGGTGTGCCGGGGTCGCCACCAGCACGCTGTCGGCGCCGGCCAGGGTGCCGACCAGGTCTTCATGGAAGAAGCGCCGCGGCTGGATCTGGCGGCCTGCGGCCAGCGGCCACAGCACGCGGAACAGCAGGCCGTAGATGTGCTGGTGCGAGACCGTGCCGTGCACCTGCGCGCCGTCGAGCTGGGCGCCGAAGGCGGCCTGCAGCGCATCGACTTCGCGGGCCAGCTGGTCCATGCGCTTGTTGATCGCGCTGGGCTGGCCGGTGCTGCCGGAGGTGAACACGCACAGTTCGCAGACGCGCTCGTCCAGCGCCTGCAGCACACCCTCGGCCGCCACGGCCGCCACGGCCGGCGTCAACGGGCGGTAATCGGCCGGGACATCGCCAGCGAAGCCACTGACCTGCGGCTGCACCGCCTGCAGCGTGGCCGGCAGGTTGTCGGCGGCGAGGAACACGCGCTTGCCGGCGTGCCACGCACCGAACAGGGCCGCGGCAAAGGCAATCGCATCGTCGAAATACAGCGCCCAGTCGCGGCCTTCGGCGGCGGCGAACGCATCGCGCCAGGCCAGCGCGCGCCGGCGGAAGGCGGTGTGGTCCAGGGCGACGCCTTCGCAGAGGCCGATGTCTCGGCCGGGCTGTGCGTCGACCAGCAACCGGTCCAGGGCGATCCAGTCAGCCATGGGCATGGGCCGCCTTGACCCGACGCCGCACCAGCCATTCGCCTGCGAACAACACTCCCATCATCACGTAGGCCAACAATCCGTTGTAGAGCATCCAGACCCGGTCCGACGCGTACAGCGCGGTGAACAGGGCCAGGCCACCGTTGAGAACAAAAAAGCCGCACCACACCTGGGTGACGCGACGGGTATAGGCTACCGCGAAGTCCGGCAGGTCCGGCTCCTGCAGGCGCGCCAGGCGCTCGATCAGCGGCGGGCCGAAACGCAGGCTGGTGGCGAACACCGCCAGCATCACCACGTTCACCAGCGCCGGGTACAGCTTCAGCGGCAGCGCCTGGTTGAGCACGGTGGCCAGCCCGGCCAGCAGGCCGGCGCCGGCCGCGGCAGCCCACCACAGCGGTTGCCGGGTGCTCAGCGCACGCAGCAGGGCCAGGCCGAACAGCAGCAGCGACAGCCAGCGCGGCTCGAAGCGGCCCATGGCCACGTAGACCAGCACCGGATAGGCGAGCGAAAGCACTGCCACCACGACCATGCGTGCACGTGCCATGGTCGGAATTCCCTGGCTGCGGTCAGGCGGCTGCCTGGCCAGGCAGCAGGCCATGCACGACATCGACGATGTCCTGCACGGTGCGCACAGCCTTGAAGGCTTCCGGCTGCAGGTTGCGGCCCAGCAGCGGCTTGAGCTGCACGATCAGGTCGACGGCATCGATGCTGTCGATGTCCAGATCGTCATACAGGCGCGACTCCGGGCTGATCCGGGCAGGTTCGATCTCGAAGCTGTCGGTCAGGATGCGGACGATGCGCTCGAAGAGTTCATTCTTGGTCATGGCAGTTCCTGGCGCCTTACGACTGGCGGGCGGCGACGAACTCGCCGAGCGCGCGCACGCTGGAGAAATGGCGACGGGTTTCTTCCGAGTCGGCCGAGAGGCTGACACCGTACTTCTTCTGCAGGGCCAGGCCCAGTTCCAGGGCGTCGATCGAATCGAGGCCGAGGCCTTCCACGAACAGCGGCGCGGTCGGATCGATGTCCTCCGGCGTGATGTCCTCCAGGGAAAGCGAGGAAATGATCAATTCCTTGATCTCGTGCTCAAGTGCTTGCACGGGTCGGATCTCCAGACAGGTCGAAATAACGAGTGAGGTGGTCGGTGACGCGACGGGCCGCCAAGGCATCCCCCCTTGACGCGTCATCTTCGTCCAGGAACGGCGCGATGGCGATATCCTCGCCGATCTGCAGCTGAACGTGAAAACGACGTGAGGGCACACGATACCACTTCTGGCCCTTGGTCAGCGTGGCCGGGGTGCAGCTGATACGCACCGGCGTGATGTCCAGCCGCCCACGCACGGCGATGTTGGCGGCGCCGCGCTGGAGCCGCAGCGGCTGCCCCGGCACAGTGCGCGTTCCTTCCGGGAAAATGACCAGGGTGCCGCCGGCACGCACGGCCGCCACGCAGTCATCGACCAGGCCGGCGCCATCGTCATTGGCGATGTAGCCGGCGGCGCGTACCGGGCCGCGCATGAACGGGTTGCAGGCCACCGCGCGCTTGACCACGCAGTCAGCGTTGGGCAGCAGCGCGATCAGGCATACCACGTCGATCAGGGTCGGGTGGTTGGCCAGCACCAGCAGGCCATCACGCTGCAGGCGCTCGCGGCCCTCCACCTGCAGGGTCATCAAGCCCAGCCGGCACATCAGCCACACGTGGCTGGCAAACGCCGCCTGCACCAGCCGCCGCGCCCGCCGCTGGCGCGCGACCGGGTCGCGCATCAACAGCAGCACCGGCATCACGAACACGCCCAGCAGCAGCCCGCCCACGCCGAACGCGGCGAAGCTCAGGCCGGTGCCGAATACCCGCCAGGCGTGGTCGAGCCGGCGCAGGGCTTCAGCCATGGCGGCTCCAGCGCCAGCGCTGGCCCTGGGTCACGTGTTCCAGCGTGGGTACCGACGACAGCAGGAAGCGGTGCAGGTCCAGCGCATGCGGCAGCAGGCCCGGCGCGGTGTTGCCCCCATCGGCGGCCGGTTCCCAGGCCAGGCGCAGGCCGGTGCCGGCCGTGCCAGACGGCGCCAGGCGCCAGCACCAGGCGAAGAACGGGTCGGGTTCGTCGGCGAATTCGCTGAAAATGTCCGGCAAAGGTGACTCATACATCACCACCCGTACTTCCTTGGCGCCATCGGCCAGCAGGCCGGCGGCTTCCAGGCAGGCCGCTTCCACGGTCGCCTGCCGGGCGGCCAGCGCCAGGTAGTTGCCGCGGTGGCCGCGGGCGATCGAGTACAGGGCAGCGATGGCGTTGTGCACCGACAGGCCGAACCCGGTGGGCGAGAGCGGCTCGGCGGCGATCAGCGAGCCGAGCAGCTCCATCGAACGGGCCACGTCACCGTGGCGGCTGGCGAACACCAGCGGCGCGTCGCTGTCGGCGCCCTGCGCGTCTTCACACCAGCACGCGGCCTGGATGGCCATGCGGCCGAGGCGCTCGATGCGGCGGCGCTGCATGGCCGGCACTTCGGCCAACGACGGCGTGCCCTCGCCCTGCGGCAGGAACGGCGCATCGGCCCAGCCCATCCATTGGCTACGTTCTGTCAGTCCAGGCGCCCAGGCGGCCCAGTCGACAACGGAAAATTCGATCATTACCGGTGATGTTTGGATGGGCGGAAGACAGGCACGGGCCAACAGCTTGGCGACGCGCGGCGGCCCCCCAATCCTGCAGCCGTGCGTCCGTCCAGGACGTCGCCGGCAGCCCCCCTGGCGGCCGGAAAGGTGCGAACGCTAGCACGTCCCGCGCAGGGAATACATGTTTCACAAACCGAAACGGGGAGCGGTCACCGGCCGCTCCCCGTTCACCCGCGTCAGTGGTAGCCGGCGTCGGCGCGCACCTTGCCGCGGAACACCCGGTACGACCAGGCGGTGTAGCCGAGGATGACCGGCAACAGCACCACCAGGCCCACCAGGGAAAAGCCCAGCGACGAGGCCGGCGCTGCGGCCTGCCACAGCGTCATCGACGGCGGCAGCAGATAGGGCCACATGCCCAGCACCAGGCCGGCGAAGCCGAGCACGAACAGGGCCAGGCTGAGCAGGAACGGCGGCAGGTCGCGACGCGGATGGGTGGCGCTGCGCCACAGCGCGGCGGCCACCGCCAGGGTCAACAGCGGCACCGGCGACAGCCACCAGAAGTTGCCGTCGCTGAACCAGCGATCCATCAGCCGCGAATCGAGGAACGGCAGCCAGCTGCTGACCAGGCCCATTGCCGCGATCACCGCCACCACCAGCGGCCGGGTCATCTGCCGGGCCAGCGCTTGAACGCGGCCCTCGGTCTTCAGGATCAGCCAGGTGCTGCCCAGCAGCGCATAGCCGACCACCAGCGCCGCACCGGTCAGCATCGCGAACGGGCTGAACCAGATGAACGCGCCGCCGCTGAAGCGGCCATCGACCAGGGGAATGCCCTGCACCAGCGTGCCCAGGATGACGCCCTGGGCGAAGGTCGCCAACAGCGAGCCCAGGCCGAAGGCCACGCTCCACAGCCGGCGCGAGCGGTGCGCCTTGAAGCGGAATTCGAAGGCCACACCACGGAACACCAGCGCCACCACCAGCAGCAGCACCGGCAGGTACAGCGCCGACAGCAGCACCGCATAGGCCTTGGGGAACGCGGCCAGCAGGCCGGCACCGCCCAGCACCAGCCAGGTCTCGTTGCCGTCCCAGATCGGCGCGGCGGTGTTCATCATCAGGTCCAGCTGTTCCTCGTCCTCGGCGAACGGGGCGAGGATGCCGATGCCGAGCACGAAACCATCCAGCACCACGTACATCAGCACGCCGAAACCGATCACCGCGAACCACGCCACCGGCAGCCAGGTCATCAGGTCCATGTCAGCGCTCCTCCAGCGGTTCGTCGGCGGCCGACAGCGGCCGCGCCGGGGTGTGGCTGCCATGGTCCAGCGAGGGCCCCGCTTCATACGGCTGCGGGCCGTGGCGCAGGATCTTCACCAGGTACCAGATGCCCCAGCCGAACACGAAGGCGTAGCCGACCACGTACACCGCCAGCGACAGCGCGGTCATCCACGCACTCTGCGGGCCCACCGCATCGGCGGTGCGCAGCACGCCGTAGACCACCCACGGCTGGCGCCCCATCTCGGTGACGAACCAGCCGGACACCAGCGCGATGAAACCGCTGGGCAGCATCCAGTTCCAGCCGCGCAGCAGCCACGGCGAATCGAGCAGCTTCTTCCGCCACAGCTGCACCGCCGAGACCCAGGCCAGCAGCAGCATCAGCGTGCCCAGCCCGACCATGATGCGGAAGGCGAAGAACACCGGCGTCACCGGTGGCCGTTCGCTGGCCGGCACCGATGTGAGCGGATCGAAGGTGCCGTCCAGCGAATGGGTCAGGATCACGCTGCCCAGCTTCGGGATGGCCACTTCGAAATCGTTGCGCTGTTCTTTTTCGTTGGGCAGGGCGAACACAACCAGCGGCACGCCCTCGCCGGCCTTGCTTTCATGCCAGTGCGCTTCCACCGCCGCGATCTTCATCGGCTGGTGCTTCAGCGTGTTCAGGCCATGCATGTCGCCGACAAAGATCTGCACCGGCACGGTCAGCGCGGCAAACGCGACCGCCGCGACCAGCATGCGCCGGCCCGCTTCGACGTGCGTGCCCTTGCGCAGGTACCACGCGCCCACGCCACCGATCACGAAACAGGTGGTGATGAACGAACCCAGCGCCATGTGCGCCAGCCGATACGGGAAGGACGGGTTGAACACCACCTGCCACCAGTCCACCGGGTGCACGATGCCGTTGACCATCTCGTAACCGGCCGGCGTATGCAGCCAGCTGTTGGACGACAGGATCCAGAAGGTCGAAAACAGCGTGCCCAGCGCCACCATGCAGGTGGACAGGAAATGCAGACGCGGCGACACCCGGCCCCAGCCGAACATCATCACGCCGAGGAAGCTGGCTTCGAGGAAGAACGCGGTCAGCACTTCGTAGGTCAGCAGCGGCCCGATGACCGTGCCGGCCACTTCGCTCAGCCGCGGCCAGTTGGTGCCGAACTGGAACGCCATGACGATGCCGCTGACCACGCCCATGCCGAAGGACACGGCGAAGATCTTCTGCCAGAAGAAGTACAGGTCGCGCCACACGGGCAGTTTCGTGCGCAGCCAGCGCCATTCGATGAAGGCCAGCCAGCTGGCCGTGCCGATGGTGAAGGCGGGGAACAGCACGTGGAAACTGATGACGAATCCGAACTGGATCCGTGACAACAACAACGCGTCCAAGGGACGCCTCCTGCCAGGTACGGGTGGGATACCGGACCACTTTAGGAGGATTTGGTTAAGCCGGGATGCGACCGGGTGACGCGCTGCTTCACTTTGTCGCAGTGGGACGTGAAAGCCGCCGGGCATGGACCGGCACTACCCTGGAATCGGCCGCGGTAGCGCCGGTCCATGCCAGGCGGGAGCTGTCAGTGCCAGAAATACCAGGCTGCCGCAGCCAGCAGCGCGCCGAACAACAGCACCTGCACCACCATGTACAGCGCGCCACTGTCGCGCGTTTCCGCCTGCAGCCGCTGCTGCAGTGCCTCGCTCACATCCGGCACCGGTGTCTGCCGTTCCTGCTCGCGCAGCGCCTGCGACAGCGCGCGCGCATCGGCATCACGGGGTTCGTTGGCTTCGCTCACAGCAGCTCTCCGGCGGTGGCGCGTCGCGTCAGTTCCTGTTTCAGGGTCTGCCGCGCGCGGAACAGGTGGCTCTTGATGGTACCGCGCGCCAGCCCGGTCACCTGCTCGATCTCGACCAGATCGAAATCCTCCAGGTAGTGCAGGCCCACGATCAGGCGCTGCGGCGGGGTCAGCCGTTCCAGCGCCGCACCGAGCTGGCGCCCGGCCTGCAGCGCTTCGCTCAGCTCGGCCGGGCCGGGGCCCTCGTCGCCGATGCCCAGCTCCTCGGGCACCTCCACCGCCACCATCCACTGCATCTCCAGCCGGCGGCGGCGCAGGTGCTGCAGTGCCGTCGTATAGGCCACCCGCGAAACCCAGGTCCGCAGCGATGATTCAAAGCGGAAGCGGTGCAGCTGGCGGAACACCGCCAGGAAGGTTTCCTGCAGCAGGTCGGCCACCTGGTCGCGTTCGCCGACCATGCGCGACAGGATGCGCGCACACATTCCTTGGTGGGAGGCCACCAGGCGCGAAAATGATTGCTGGTCACCGTCGATGATCGCGATGACGAGGCGACGCTCGTCCTCCAGGTATCCCGGTGCAGCGGGCGGGTTGTTGGATGACGGTGCGGTGCTGGTCATCGCGCTCTCAAAAGCTCCAGAGGCTCCTGTCTGGCCGCACGCAGCGACGGATGGAGGCAGGCCAGCAGATTGGTTGCCACCACAACGATCGCTGCAGTAACCGCCACCCCGTAGCTCCAGTTCGAAAGCGCCGGGTAGGAGGAGGTGTAGCGGATGGTTCCGGCCAGCAGCAGGCCGCACAACGCCCCTGGCAGACACAACGCGAGATTTTCCAACAGGAAGTACAAAAGGATGTCGTGGCGGCGTGCCCCCAGCGCGCGACGGATGCCAATCGCCCGGCGCCGGCGGTTGACCCATGACCCTACCATCCCACTCACCCCAACCATCATGATCACCAGGACCAGCAGCGTCATGCCGGACAGCAACCGTGTCTTGAAGGTATCCACTCGTAGGAAGTCGTCACGGTACCCCTGCAGCGAACGCGCCTTTTCAGGGTCGATCATGCGGTACGCCGCGACGCCATGCAGCGCCGCAATCGCGGCATCGAGGGTTCGTCGATCAAAGTCATCCCCACCACTGCCCAGGCTGAAATAGCGCTGGCTGCCTGTGGGGTAGCCGGGAATGACAGCCCACTGCGTATCGGCCTCCCCGCCGCCGGGAGACGGCCCCGCGATGGCCGGGAACACCCCGATGACGGTGCGTGCATCGTCAGGCCCCAGGTACAGTTGCTGCCCGACCGCACGCCCGCTTCCATATAGCGCATCGGCCAGAGACTGGCTGAGCAGCACCACGCGGGCCTCCTGCAGTGCGTCACCGCGCTGCATTCCATTGCCTTGGGTCGCGTGCAGCCCCATCGATGGCAGCCAATCCTCGGACGCCTTGATGAGCGGCAATTGCGCGCAGCCCTTCACCTCGATCGATCCTACGGCGACAGCCGCATCCATGGCTTTGCTGCTGTTACACATGCCGAATCGCCGGGATCGGCCCCCAAACGGAATGGAATCGCTGACCGCCACGGAGCGGATCCCCGGAATCGTCGCGAGTGCCGCCAGGTCTTCGCGGATCCCTTCGGCAGACACCTCGCTGTTGCGGGGGTCGGCGACATGGATGACGCCGACACGCTCGGGGTGCTCGCCCGCCTTCACCGCCAGCCGTTTCTGACTGTCAGTGATTACCGACACGGACAGGATGAAAACTGCACAGACCAATCCTGCCTGTGTGACCAGCAGGAGCGCACCCGGCAGGTAATGGCGCAATGCCTTGATCATCAGCATGGGGGACTCCTCATGGACTTGCCGCAATCTGCTGCACCACAACCTTGCGGGTACAAAGCCGCAGCGCGGGAATGGCAGCACAGGCCAGCGCTACGACCAGCCCGATCAACAGTGCCAACAGCGCAGTGGATGCCTGTGGGGCGGTGAGCGCGGCGGCCACCAGCCTGCTGGACTGGACGAACTGCAACCCGCCCAGATAGACCGCCGTGGCGATCGTGCCGCTCAGCAGGCCGACCACGGTAGCCTCCAGCAGCATCTGCACCAGGACATCAATCCTTCGGGCCCCGACCGCGCGACGGATCGCCATTTCATGGCGCCTGCGGTCCAGCGTGAGGTACAGCATTGCGCCAGCGTTGGTCACACAGACCGCCAGCAACAGATAGCAGAGCCACAACTGTACCCGCGTGTCCTGCGCGACCAGCCCCTGTTGTCGCAGCCAATCAGGCATTGCCCACACGATGTCGTGCTCAGCAGACAGCCCGCGCGACCTCGCATGGGCGACAACCATCTGCCGGTACGGGTCGAGGTCCTCAGCGTGTGGCAACAGGGCCCACAACTGCAGCCAGGCCATCGATCCACCCAGCCGCGGCTTCTCCCCACTCTCTCCCCATACCGACACGCTGCCATCGACGATCATATCGTCCGCCACGGCAGCGGCCAGCGGGAGAAACAACTGGTCTGCCTCAGCGAAGGCTGCACCCGGCAGATCTGCGTGATACATCGGCACCGGGTGCCAAGGCGCTGCCACCCCGATCACTCGGTACGCGTGTCCGTCGAGATCCACGGTCGCACCACGGCAGGTCTTCTCGGCACACAGGCGCTCGGCCAATGTGGAGGACACCACGACCAAGCGTTGCGCTGCGTCACCTTCAGCCTTGCTCCACCCGCGCCCGGAAGCAAGCTCCACACCCAGCACCTGGAAGATCTGTTCGGTGGCATAGCGTGCGCGCACATTGAACGCTTGATCGGCGGCATCCTTGGCCACGACCCTGCCCCCCGCCAGCGCCACCTGCGGCCAGCGTGCCCCTTGGCGCATGAGCTGTTGCGCATCTGGCCAGGTCAGATTTGCCCCGCCTTCACCGCCAGCCCGACGTTGCGCCTCAGGCCTGGCATCGATCACGGGCCGGTAGAGTTGGCTGCTGCGGCCAGGGGCGGGATCGTGATTGATCTGGCGTACGATCGAACCCATCACCATGGTGCAGCCGACCCCGGCACCCAGCACGAGTGCAACCACAGCATAGGCAGTTGCGTTTCCCTTCAGGCGGCGGATCGCAAGTCGCAGGTAGTAGGCAATCATCTTCGTCCCTTGAAGAAGTGGACCTGCAGAATCAGTGCGGAGTCGCGTCAGTCGGCACGGCAGCGATGCGTCGCGTGAAAGCGTAGGCCACAAGTTGGCCGATACCGGCGCTGCCGACCAGTGCCGCTGCGGCGCCGAAACTCAGATCGCGCGCCCCCATTGCCTCCAGAACCGCCAATGCGACGGCCAGGCTCATCAGGCTGATACCCCAGCGCAGGCCGGCCATGCGTCGGCGCGCCTCTTCAAGCCCCGCCAATGCACGGATGACTTCCTCAGGCACGTGCGGGGCGACCAGTTTGCTTCTGGCGCGCGCATCGGCCAGCGCCTGGATGGCGTACGCGATACAGACAAACAGCGTGATCGGAATCAGTTCCTGCATGGTGGTGCTCCGGTTGGTGTTACTTGGATAGATGCACGAACCGGAACATCGGTTGCATGTATTTCGCCGATCAGACGGCTTCTGTGTACTGCACGTGGATCAGACGCCCCCTGCGCTGGCCAACGCGTCGCCGAAGGCCGGATTGCGGGTAGCGTTGGCCATGTAGGGACTGAATGCGCAGAACATGGGAGGCGCATCGTCTCGTTCATAGAACAGCAGTTCGCCCATCTCGCTCGCAAATACCTGTCGAGCGCCCGCTGCGGCCTTGGCATACAGCGCGGTGTCCACCTTCGCGGGCCCCTTGGGAAACATCAGCTCGAACGAATCCCGATGGTAGATGCAGACGACCGGCGTCCCTGACGGACGGTCTACATAGAAGCGGTGCCAGTCGCGCTCTTCATCATCGAGGTTGCTCTCGGTCTTCCAGGCGAAATAGGACCACACCGACTTCTGCATGGCATCGTGCAGCCGGGACAGATCCGGATCAACCTTGCCGAAACCGAACTCGAAGGCAGGGAATGTGATATCGGTGCAGACACTGCCAAGACTGAACCACTGCGCATTCAACGGCAGCATCGACCGGCTGACACCGCGGGCACCGTTCTCGTGGGCCAGTACGGCCGCTTGCTGCAGCAGGGGAGACAATGCCACATAGCCCCACAGCCCGTGCAGCCCGGCAGCGTGCAGGCGCGGCCCCGCTTCCGAGTGGTTGAAGTCGAAGATGCGGTTGATGACATAGGCACCGCTGAAGCAGTCGTACAGCGCGGCGGGGTACTCGACCACCGTTGGCGGCAGGTTATCTTCCAGCTTCCAGTGCGTACTGATTTCATCAAGATGAAGGCAGGTAACGCCCGGTCGTCCGCGCAGCGCATTGGCAATGCCGTCAGCCGGATTGTTGTAGAGCACTATGATCGGACGACTCATGCGGCGGCCCTCCGCTGCTGCGCAGCGTCTGCCATATATCGCGATGCGATATCGGCCTGCATGCGATCAACGATGGGAAGGAACCCGGTCGCGGCATCTGTTTCAAGGAAGAACAGGCTTGACAGGCTGCGGTCCACGCAGAAGCCGACCGCCACATCCAATCTGCGGCGGCGGACGGACGCCAGGGTGGATGAATCCATTGCCACGTCGTCGCCGATCGCGCGATCAAACAGTTCGTGCAGCGCGTAGTAGACGAAGATGGCATGGGCAAGCGAGTGGTTCGGGATGTAATTTCCCGACCACGGTGATACCGGCCGATAGCGGATCTCCGACGACATGAATTTCCCATGGATCGACTCGTAGGCCGAAAGAAAGCTGTGGGTGGATTCGTGCAGGATCGCTTCGGCACAGAGCGCAACGGTCATTTCCGGCCGGTGCACGTTCAGGATGCGGATGCAGCCGGTGTGAATGGGGCGATACTCGGAACCCAGCGGCACGCGATCCACGACGTCAGAAAGCTCGACTGACTTGCGCACCAGAATCCGCCGGGTAAACGTTTTGATCATCAGGCCGAACATGGGTGTGGATGCATCGATAAGTGCCATCGCCTTTTCGAGCTTGTCCAGGATGATCTGCTCTTCGGCTGCGTCGACCTCCAGCCGCTCGCGGCAGAAAGTTCCACTATCCGGCTCATGCCGCAGCGACAGTCGGCTGTTGATATCCAGTGTTATCACGTCCGCAATCTGCGGGCGCTGGCGAAGTTGCCAGTGTCCGGCGTTGCGCACGGCAATGACATCACCCAGCGGGCTGTCGATCCGTTCTTCATCGCACAGCGGTGGCTGGCCAGCGCGAACCATGGCAACGTTGCGCTCACGCTGTAGGGCATCGGCAATGCCTTGGAGCAGCGTACCGGTTCCCACATGGGCGCCATCAAACGTGCGGTGCGGCTTCGCTGGTCTGGATTTCGGCCGCGCCAGCGGCACCGGCAACGCCCAGCATGGCGGCCAGCACCGGGGAGAGGAGAACCTTCTTGTCGATCTTCTTGGACATGCAGTGACTTCCTTTCTGGAGATGAAGGTAAAGCAGCAGGGCTACTTCCATACTTCGGCAAGCGCTTCCTGCGACTGCCGTCGGACTCAGCCGACAACCGATGATTAACGGCTAATGAATCAGTTGTCAAACAGCTGAAACATTGCCAAGTGTGGCCAGACGTACGCCATGACCTGTGGCCCCCTCCCCCGGCCCGGGCGGCTGCTACCCTTGCCCGGTTTCCTCATCTGGTGCCGTGAGCCCATGTCCCGAGTGCTGCCCCTGTCCCTCCTGCTGTCGGCCGTGCTGGCCGCACCGGCCGCGCATGCTGCGCCGACGCCGATCACCATCGAACAGGCCATGGCCGACCCGGACTGGATCGGTCCGCCGGTCGAGAAAGCCTGGTGGTCCTGGAACAGCCAGCAGGTCGAGTACCAGCTCAAGCGCAGCGGCAGCCCGGTGCGCGACACCTTCCGCCAGCCGCTGGCCGGTGGCGCCGCCGCACAGGTGGCCGATGACCAGCGCGGCACACTGGACGTGGCCGAGCCGGTCTACGACCGCAGCCGCAGCCGCAGCGCCTTCGTCCGCAACGGCGATGTGTTCGTGCGCGACCTGCGCAGCGGCGCGCTGACCCAGCTGACCCGCAGCAACGAGCGCGCCGCCGGCGTGAACTTTGCGGCCGACAACGGCGTGATCTGGCGCGTGGGCCAGAACTGGTTCCACTGGACCGCCGCCGGCGGCGTGCAGCAGGTGGCCAGCCTTAAGGCCGAGAAAGACCCGGCCAGCAAGCCCAAGGACGACCTGCTGCGCGACCAGCAGCTGCGTACCCTGGAAACCCTGCGCCGCGACCGCGACCAGCGTGAAGCGCTGAAGGACCAGGACCAGCGCTGGCGCCAGGCCGACCCGACCCGCGCGGCGGCCCCGATCTACCTGGGCGCCGACGTGGAGATCGCCGACAGCCTGCTGTCGCCGGACCTGGGCCACCTGATCGTGGTGACCAAGCCGAAGGACTTCGACGACGGCCGCACCAGCAAGATGCCGCTGTACGTGACCGAATCCGGCTACGAGGAAAGCGAGGACACCCGCACCCGCGTCGGCCGCAACGGCTTCGAGCCGCACACCCTGTGGTACGTGGATGTGCACACCGGCAAGGCCGAGAAGCTCTCGCTGTCGGGCCTGCCGGGCATCGGCACCGACCCGCTGGCCGAGCTGCGCCGCAAGGCCGGCAAGGACCCGCTGAAGGGCGACCGCAGCGTGCAGGTGATGAGCGACTTCATGGGCGGCGGCATGCGCTGGAGCGCCGATGGTCAGCAGGCCGCGGTGATGCTGCGCGCCAACGACAACAAGGACCGCTGGATCGTCAGCATCGGCAGCGACGGCCGCGTACAGAACCGCCACCGCCTGACCGACAACGCCTGGATCAACTGGGGCTTCAACGATTTCGGCTGGATGGCCGATGGCCGCACCCTGTGGCTGCTGTCCGAGGAATCGGGCTACTCGCACCTGTACACCCAGGCCGGTTCGGCCAAGCCACAGGCGCTGACCAGCGGCAAGTGGGAAACCTCCGCGCCAGTGCTGTCGGCCGACGGCAAGGGCTTCTACTTCCTGTGCAACCAGCAGGCGCCGCACGACTATGAAGTCTGCGCGGTCGACACCGGCAACCGCCAGGTGCGCGAGCTGACCAGCCTCAACGGCGTGGAAGACTTCTCGCTGTCGCCCGATGGCCAGCAGCTGCTGGTGCGCTACTCGGCCGCCTACCTGCCGACCCAGCTGGCCGTGGTACCGAGCACCGGTGGCCAAGCACGCATGCTGACCGACACCCGCACCGCCGAGTACAAGGCGCGTGAGTGGATCCAGCCGAAGCTGGTGGCGGTGCCGTCCAAGCACGGCGCCGGCGTGGTCTGGGCCAAGTACTACGAGCCCGAGCACAAGGAACCGGGCAAGAAGTACCCGATCGTGATGTTCGTGCACGGTGCCGGCTACCTGCAGAACGTGCACCAGCGCTACCCGGCGTACTTCCGCGAGCAGATGTTCCACAACCTGCTGGTGGAAAAGGGCTACATCGTGCTGGACATGGATTACCGCGGCAGCGAGGGCTACGGCCGCGACTGGCGCACGGCGATCTACCGCAACATGGGCCACCCGGAACTGGAAGACTACAAGGACGGCCTGGACTGGCTGGTCGACACCCAGCAGGGTGACCGCGACCACGCCGGCATCTACGGCGGTTCCTACGGCGGCTTCATGACCTTCATGGCGCTGTTCCGTTCGCCGGGTACGTTCAAGGCCGGCGCCGCGCTGCGCCCGGTGCTGGATTGGCAGAACTACAACCACGCCTACACCAGCAACATCCTCAACACCCCGGACATCGACCCGGAGGCGTACCGCACGTCCTCGCCCATCGAGTACGCGCAGAACCTGCAGGACAACCTGCTGATCGCCCACGGCATGATGGATGACAACGTGTTCTTCCAGGACTCGGTGCACCTGACCCAGCGCCTGATCGAGCTGCACAAGGACAACTGGTCGATCGCACCTTACCCGCTGGAACGCCACGGTTACATCCGTGCCGATTCCTGGCTGGACCAGTACAAGCGCATCCTCAAGCTGTTCGAGCAGAACCTGAAGTGAGGAATGCCGCGGCCACGATCCAGATCGTGGCCGCGGTCATCCTGGATGACCGCGGCCGGGCGCTGGTGGTGCGCAAGCACGGCGCCGACCGCTTCATCCAGCCCGGCGGCAAGCCCGAGGCGGGGGAAGCGCCGCTGCAGGCGCTGGCCCGCGAGCTGGACGAGGAACTGGGCGTGCAGCTCGATGCCGCCAGCGCGGTCGCCCTGGGCTGTTTCGAGGACTGGGCGGTGAACGAACCCGGCCACCGCGTGCAAGCGCAGGCCTGGTGGATACAGGTCGCGGGCACACCGACCGCACGCGCCGAGATCGCCGAACTGGCCTGGGTGCCGCTGCGGCCGCCGCACGGCCTGTGCTTGGCACCCCTGAGCGAACACCATATCCTGCCGGCGGTCGCCGCCCTGGCGACGGCCCGCTGACTTGGCGGGCGCCATCGAAGCGCAAGGACACCGGATGTCTCCCTCCATTCCCGACCTTCCCTCGCCGGCCGCGGCCCCCGGCAACAGCTGGGTCAAACCGCTGGCACAGGGCTCGTTCTGGCTGTGCCTGCTGGTGGTGGTCTACTTCCTCGGCCAGGCCGTGGTGGCGGCCGTTCTGGCGCCGACCGCGCTCTGGCAGGCGCTGGTGAAGCTGGCCTGGGAAAACCAGCTGGATGGCAGCCTGCTGTGGATGCTCGCGCACCCGGTGGCGACGTCCTTGATCGCTGCGCTGCTGTGCTTGGGCTCCACCCTGGCCAGCTGGGGCCTGTGGCGCGAGCGCCGCTGGGGCCTGTGGGCCTTCGTGTGGGCGCTGGGCCTGAGCGCACTGGCCAACTTCGTCATCACCTGGTGGCTGGATGGGGTGATGCTGCAGTTCATCGGGCTGGCCGCCAACGATGCCGAGCTGCATCAGCAGCTGCAGGTGCAGCGCCTGCTGATGACGCTCACGCTGCTGGGCACCTCGGTGCTGTTCGCCGGCCTGCAGGGCTGGCTGGGCTGGCGCCTGCTGCGCCCGGACATCCGCGCGCGGTTCCGCTGAAGGGCGCGCCGGCTGCGGTAAAGTACGCGCCATGAACGATTTCGAGCGCGTCCGCGCCTACCTCACCGACCTGCAGGACCGCATCTGCGCGGCCATCGAGGCCCTTGAGGGCCAGGCCCGATTCCAGGAAGACCTGTGGCAGCGCGCCGAGGGCGGTGGCGGGCGTACCCGCGTGCTGCGCGACGGTGCGGTGTTCGAGCAGGCCGGCATCGGCTTTTCCGATGTGTCCGGCAGCCGCCTGCCGCCGTCGGCCTCGGCCAACCGGCCCGAGCTGGCCGGCGCCTCCTGGCGCGCCACCGGTCTGTCGCTGGTGTTCCACCCGCTCAACCCCTACGTGCCGACCACCCATGCCAACGTGCGCTTCTTCCAGGCGCAGCGCGATGGCGAAGTGGTGGCCAGCTGGTTCGGCGGTGGCTTCGACCTGACCCCGTTCTATCCCTTCGACGAGGACGTGCAGCACTGGCACCAGGTGGCCCATGACCTGTGCGCGCCGTTCGGCGAGGAACGCTACGCCGCGCACAAGCGCTGGTGCGACGAGTACTTCTTCCTGCGCCACCGCAATGAAACGCGCGGCGTCGGCGGCCTGTTCTTCGATGACCTGCACGGCGATTTCGAGCGGGATTTCGAGTACCTGCGCGCGGTCGGCGACGGCTTCCTCGAGGCCTACCTGCCGATCGTGCAGCAGCGCAAGGACACCGCGCATGGCGAACGCGAGCGCGAGTTCCAGCTGTACCGTCGCGGCCGCTACGTGGAGTTCAACCTCGTCTACGACCGCGGCACGCTGTTCGGCCTGCAGAGTGGCGGCCGCAGCGAGAGCATCCTGATGAGCCTGCCGCCGCGGGTGCGCTGGGAATATGGGTTCAGCCCCGAAGCCGGCAGCGCCGAGGCGCGCCTGGCCGATTACCTGGTGCCGCGCGACTGGGTGTGAGCCCACGC